>JAYZEQ010000010.1:0-87348 GCA_036337175.1 Pseudomonadota bacterium | reverse complement strand
CCGACATTTTGGCTTAAATCCGCAGATTGGCTACGCATAAAACCGCGGGGCCCGGCTACCGTTTTTACCGTTCGCGGGGCCGGCCCTAACTGGCGATGTCATCCGGGCATGGGAGGGGAAGGAACTCCGCCGGATGTCCGCCAGCGCGCGTCAGGGCGCGGAGAGCCAGGTTTTGATCTGGTTCTTCGCCGGCGTGTCCCAGCCGAGTTCGAGATGGTTGACGGCGATGGTCGCGCCGCCGCCGTTGGTGGTGACGCCTGCGGTGTCCGTGCAGCTGGCGATGAATACGACGCCGTCGGACGGTCCCGTATGCTCATTATGCAGCAGCGCGATGTCCGCCTGATTGCCGCAGAGATTATGCACGCGAACCCCTGCCGGAGTTGGGCTGGTGCGGATCACGTCCACGAGCGAGTCGCCCAGAAACGGCGTGATGCCGGTGCTGTGCGTGTAATAGCCGTAGCCGCCGTAGTAGGTCGTGTACCAGTCCTGCTCGTAGACGGGCAGGGAATAGGTGCTGTCCCAGCGCTTCAGGAGCTGCTTCGAGCCGGGGAAGTAGTCCGACCCGTACGTCCATTCGTCGCCGTTCCACCACAGGCCGTAGCAGACCATCATGTCGTGCGGCACCGGTCCGTTGATGACGCCGCCGCACTCCGGATAGACGGTCAGGCTGAACGTCCATCCGTGCCGGAACGAAAGGTCGATGCCGTTGTTCGCGGAGCCGAGCAGGATGAGACGCCGCACGTCGCCTCGATAGGCCGTGCCCCACGATTTCTTCACCGATGAGACGTACATCCGCGCGTTCGATGCAGATTTCGACCATGCGACGACGTCGACCTGCGACGCGCCGGTCTTCGATTTGACGATGGCGATGGCGTCGGCGATCTGCTCAGACCAGAAATAACCGTCGCCGTTCTTGTGCGGGAAGTTGATGGCGAAAACCTTGTAGTTGTCCGACGACAGGGTCTGCATCAACCCGGTCGAAGGACACGAAGACCGGCCGCAGCCGTAGGAGCCGGCCTCGTTCGGATCGGCCCAGGCGAGGTCGGCGTCCTGGTTGGCGCCGTGCACGAGCAGCACCGGAACCGGCCTCGTATTGGTGTCCCATCCGGGCGCGTAATACATCAGGAATTTCGACGAGTGCGGCGAGCCGTCGTTGGCGAAGAAAGTCTTGCGCTGCCCGGATTGATCGCCGCGGCCGTCGGAGGGAAAGGCTTCCTGAGTGAAGGCGCTGAGATTGTCGCGCCATCGCTCGACGCGAACCCAGCCGTTGCTGATGCCGGATGTGTAAGTGGCTTCCAAAGTCGTGGAGCCCGCCGAGGCCGGCGCGGCGGCTAAAGACGCGCCGGCGAGGGCGGCGAAAGCGAACAGTTTACTGAGGAACGAACAGCGGGGAACCGTAGGGGTCAGGGATCTCATGTTTCCTCCTTTTATGATCAGCCTGTTTCCGCAAGACTCCGTTTGACTTCAGCGGCGAGCGTGCGCCGCATCTGGCGGGCCCCTTCGAGCACGCCGAATGAAAGGAAGCCGTGAATGGCGCCGCGCGCGCGATGGAACGTGACGTCGACGCCCGCATGCGCCAGCCGGTCGGCGTAGGCGGCGGACTCGTCGCGCAGCGGATCGCAATCGCCGACAAAAAAGAATGTCGCAGGCAGATCCTTGAGGTTGGGCTCGTTGATCGGCGACACGCGCGGGTCGGCGGCCTGCGCCGGGTAGTCGAGATAGTCGGAAGCGCTCGCGTCGAGAGCGTCGCGCGTCAGAAAGTAATCGCCTCCGCCAAAAAGGAGGCGCGAGCGATAAGCTGCATGCGGACGGCTTATGTCGAGCATCGGATAGAGAAGGAACTGCGCCCTGATCGCCGGGCCGCCGAAACGGCACGCCTGCTGCGTCACCACGGCCGCGAGATTCCCTCCGGCGCTGTCGCCCATCACCGCGAAGCGATGCGGATCGCCGCCCAGACCTTCGGCCTGCCTGTGAATGAAAGCGGCGGCGGCGCGCGCGTCGTTAAGGCCGGCGGGAAACGGATGCTCGGGCGCCAGCCTGTAGTCGATACTGACGAAGATCGCGCCGCTGAGACCGGCCAGCGAGCGCAGCAGAACGTCGTAGTCGGAAAGCGCGCCGAGCGTCCAGCCGCCGCCGTGAAAGAATACGACGACCGGCGGCCGGCCGCGCTCCAGCGCCTGCCGGCGGTAGACGCGGGCAGGGATCGCGCCCCTTGCGCCCTCCACCATGATGTCGAACTGCGTCGTCTCTTCGCCTTCGATGGAGCCCGCGAAGGCCGCGAATATTTCGCTGGCCTTGGCTCTCGCGCCGGCGATGCCGGGGAGGTCGTCGGGCGGCGGCGACGTCAGCATGGCCGTCATGCGCTTCAGAAGCGCTGTCGACTCGGCGTCGACCACGTCCTTTACGCCGTTCACGGCGTGCGGAATTTTGGCCGCGGCTCCGCTCGACAGATCCATCGCTCAATACCGCAGGATCAGCCGGACGTCATAGGTCCGGGGCGCGGTGTAGAAGCCGAGCTGAACTCCCGGAAATTCCGAGAGGTTGAAGCCCTGAACGCGGATCGTTTCGTTGGTCGCGTTCTTGACGCCGCCGCGGATTTCCCAGCGATCGTCATCGGCCTTCAACGAAACGAAAGCGTTCAGAAGGCCGCGCCGGCCCTGCGTCAGTTCGGGCGAGGCGGTGATTTCCGTCGCTCTTTCGCCGCGATAGGCTCCGTCGACATGGGCGACCGCCGTGACTCCGTTTCCGAGAGGCTGTTCATAGGTTGCGCCAAGGCTGGCGTTCCAGCGCGGCGCGTTGACCATCGGGCGGTCGCTCACGTCGGTGACGACGCCGCCGACCAAGATGTTGAACTCATTATACTTGGCGTCGAGCCAGCCGACGGTTCCGGTCAACGACAGGCGATCGGTCGGCTGCGCGAAAAGCTCGAGTTCGGCGCCGTGAATTCTCGCGGCGGCGGCGTTCGTGAACAGGCTTACGAACACGCCCGAGATCGGGTCCGCGCCGAACGACGTAACCTGAAGGTCGGTGTAATCGTTATAGAAATAGGCGGCGTTGGCGATCAGCGCGCCGTCGAACCAGCTTGTCTTCAGACCACCTTCATAGGACCAGACGAATTCCGGCGCGAAGGGCTGGAAGCCGAAATCGCTCGTCGCCCGTCCGTCAAAGCCACCGCTCTTGAAGCCGCGCGAAACCGTGGCGTAAGCCATGGCGTCGTCGTTGAACTTGTAGGAAACCGAAACCTTCGGCGTGAAAGCGTCGAAGTCGGCTTCGCCTGAAATCGGCGCGCCGGCAACGCCGACGCCCTGCAGGAAGGGCGGCGTGTTATCGATGGTGGATACAGACGTATCGAAAAAGTTCTCGAAGAGCCGCCCGGACCGTTTCTTTTCATAAGTGTACCGAAGCCCGGCGCTGATATTGAGCCTGTCGGTAAGCGCAAAGGAAGCGTCTCCGAACGCCGCGTAGGAGTTGGTGATCTGATCGGTCTGCGCCAGAGCGGAGGAAGGGAATCCGAACAGGGTGACGGGAAATCCGAAGATCGTCGCCGAGCCATTGTCGACGCCGGAGAAAGTCGTGTCGTCGTCATGGAAATAATAGAAGCCGCCGGTGAAGGTGAAGCGCCCGCCGTCGTCGTAGATGGCGCGCAGCTCCTGGCTGAACTGGCTCTGGTCCTGAAGGAGAAGGATATCCAGTATGGGCAGCGGCGAGCCGTCCGTATCGAGATTGAGATCGAAGTCGAGCGTGCGATAGGAGGTGATCGCCTCGATCGTCAGCGCGTCGCTCGCCTTCCAGCGCGACGTCAGCGACGCGCCGAAGCCCGAAAGGTCGGAAAGTCCGTTGGCGTTGACGTCGACCACATAAGGATCGCTCGCCGCCGGATAGGTGACGAGGGTCGCCGGCATTCCGTCAGGGTCAGGCGCGCCGGTGATCGGGGTTTCGCGGACAGGACTGCGCGACGTGTCCGGCCGGTCGATCTTGCCGTCAACGGAGAGAAGGAATTCAAAACGCTCTGACGGCGTAAACAGGAACGCGGCGCGCCCGGAGAACGAATTGATGTCCCCGTCGTCCTCGCCGGTCACCGTGTTTTCGTTGAAGCCGTCGCGCCGCGTATAGGAAAACGCCAGCTTGCCGTTAAGCACGCCGGGCGCGATGGGCCCGCCGAGTCCGCCCTTCACGGTGGCGAAATTATAGTTGCCGCCGCCGGCCTCGAAATAGGCGTCGAACTGGTCCGGCGGTGTCGTCGACACGAATTTCACCGCGCCGCCGATCGTGTTCCGGCCGTACAGCGTTCCTTGCGGACCACGCAGCACTTCAACGCGCTGGACGTCGAAAAGTTCGAGAAATGCAGCTTGCGACCGAGCGATGAAAACGTCGTCGATATAAACGCCGACGCCGGGATCGGCGAAGGCGAGCGAGTCATTCTGGCCGATGCCGCGAAGATAGATGACTGCGTTGGAAGCATCGCCCTGATCGAAATAAAAGTTCGGCGTCGCATATTGCAGGCCGGAAAGCGTGTCGGCCTGAAGCTCCGCGATGCGTCCGTCGTCGAACGCCGAAACGGCGACCGGCACGTCCTGCAGAGACTCTTCGCGCCGCCGCGCCGTCACCACGACTTCGTCGCCGCGTTCGCGCGCTCCCGTCTCCGCTGGACCCTGCGCCAGCGCCGCGTCGACGCTCAAGGTCGCGCCGATTGTAGAAACGCCCGCCAGCAGCGCGCGTTTCACGCCGTCCCGCGGCCATGCGTGGATGTACGCCATGCTTCCCTCCCTGCGCCGATCTTGACTGTCCCTAGCGTCGGTAGGGCGTCGGCATGGCGGGAGGATATGAACGTCGGCGTCCAGCGACGACGACCGACAACGCCATAATGGGAGGACAAATTCGCTCAGCCGTTTTCCGGAAAGCGGGCTGAGAAGGCCGCTGGCGTCAGGCCGTTCCACGCCTTGAAGGCGCGCGAAAAACTGCGGACGTCGACATAGCCAAGGGCCTCCGCCACATCGCCGATGGGGCGTCCCTGCGCGAGCATGGCGAGGGCGGCGTCGTTTAGCGCCTGGCTGCGCAAGTCGCGAAACGAAACGCCTTCTTCGGACAGCCGACGACGGAGCGTGGCGACGCTGACGCCCATCCTGTCGGCGACGGCGCTCTGGTTTTCAACGCCTTCCGAAATCGCATCGACCACCCGCAAACGGAAATTTTTCCTGAACCCGGTACGCTCGCGTTCTGCGATCATCGCGTCGATCAGATCGTAAACCGCCGCTGTATTGGGCGGCGTGTTGCGCCAGCGGCGCAGCGGAATTTTCATCGCGGCGAGGTCGTATTCGAGACCGTAAGCTGCGGCGCCGCATCGCACCGGCGCATCCCAGAATTCAAGGAAGCCGTCGGGCGCCTTTCTGGCCGGACGGCGGGTTCGGATACAGCGAAGATGACGCGTCAGCTCTTCTCCTGCTGAGAGCGAGAGCAGCGCATGAAGGAAGATCAGCAGTCCTTCCATGAGAGCATAGGCGGCGCCGCTTCCCGGGTCGAACGCATAGGGAAAATTTCTGTCGTTGATCGAGTAGACAAGGAGATCGCGCTTGCGGCTCACCCGATTGTAGAAGCCGCCATGCATGAGATTGTAGGCGCGCGCGGTGCGCTTCATCGCATCTTCAAGATCCCGCGCCTGCAGCAGAGTGTCGATAACGAAATCGGTTGTTCCCGGCGCCAGCGGCCGCTTCGACAAATGGAGCGTTTCGTCCCGTGACGCTTCGGTAAGGCGTCTCATCAGGCGGAAGTGGTCGGCTAAAGGGATTTGCCCGTCATCGCCCAAGGGTTTTTCATCGCCGGCGGAACGCATACTTCCGCTTCCCTTTCCGGCGATGCTTTGCGCGAAAGCAATAAGCAGAGACGAATCGCGTTTGGGCGCCATTAGCCGCGCTGGCGATGCTTCCGGTTGGGCGGAATAGGTCGTCCGGCTTTGAGCGGGCGCATTTTTTTGCATGCGCGGAATCTGCCGCGTGTCCGGGCCTAGCGCAAGCAACGGCGCGTGCCGAGCGAAGGAGCGGGGACTAGCCGCCTGCGGCGAGCGCCGCGCCGCCATCGGCGCTGCCATATGCGGGCTCGCCGTCGATCCAACTCTCCAAGACGTTGAGATCCTTGTCGACGGCGATGAGGTTCGCGCGGTATCCGGCTGCAATACGCCCGAGCTCGCGGTCGAGCCCCAGAAAAGCCGCCGGATTGGCGGAAGCCATCTTTATGGCCTGCGCGAGCCCGACGTTTTCGAATGCGGCGCAATTTTTCACAGCTCTGGTCATCTCAAGATCGGAACCGGCGAGCGTTCCTTCTTCGGTGATGCAGACGCCGTCCTTCACGGTAATCTTCCGCCCTTGCAGAGTGAAGATCTTTTCCTTCATGCCTACGGTCGGCATCGCGTCCGTGACGAGCATGAACTTTTCGAGCGGTTTGGCCCGGAAGGCGATGTTCAGCGCTGCGCGCGCCACATGCCGGCCATCCACGATAATGCCGCACCAGCTTTGCTGGTCCTCGAGCGCTGCGCCGATAACGCCGGGCTCTCTCGCGGAAAGCGGCGACATGGCGTTAAAGAGATGCGTGAACCCGGTCGCGCCGCTATCGAGCGCGGCCCTGGTTTGACGGTACGTAGCATCCGTGTGGCCGAGGCTGACGATCATGCCGCTCTCGCGCAGCTTCGCGACGATGTCGGGCGTCGTCCTTTCGGGCGCGACGGTGATCAGCGTGACGCCGTTTTTCAATGGCGTCAGAAGCTTCAGATGCTTCTCTTTCAGATCCAGAAATTTCGACGGATCGTGGACGCCTTTGCGGTCGGTGCTGAGAAACGGTCCCTCGATATGAATACCGAGCAGGCCGGGCACGCCTGCAACTATCGCCTCGTCTACAGCCTGAAGCGCGGCGACTACGACGTCGAGATCATCGCTGATCAGCGTCGGCAGGAATCCTGTCGTGCCGAAGCGGCGGTGCACGGCCCCGATGCGGCGGATCGCCTCGACCGCCGGCGCGTCGTTGAAGAGGATCCCGCCGCCGCCATTGATCTGAATGTCGATAAAACCCGGCAGCAGCCGCGCGCCGCCAAGATCATGACGCGTTGCATCGCGCGGCGCCGAACCGGCCGGAACGACGCTGAGGATGCGCTCGCCTTCCATCACCACGGCGAGGTCGTCGGAAAAACCGCCTTCGAAAAATATGGAGCCGTTTACAAGCGCTGTTCTTGTCATACGGTCTCCGTCACTTTCGACAAATGAGGGGGGTGATCGGGATCATATCCTCGCAATATCGAGAGGGCGTTCGCCATCCTGTAGAAGCTCTGTATCATCAGCATAGGCTCAACGGCGGGATCCGCGTTGATGACCGGCAGAGACGTCAGCCGGCCGCTATCCGCGCCGGCCGCGAAAACCCTTCCGCCAAAACCGGCGAGCGCGTTAAGCGCCTGTTTCATGCTTTCGCTCGTCGCATCTCTCTGGCAGAGGGCGAGAATAGGGAACCCCTGCTTCACCAGGGCGGCGGGTCCGTGCAGCACCTCGGCCGCGCTATAGGCTTCGGCGTGCAACGAGCAGGTCTCTTTGAGCTTCAACGCCGCTTCGCGCGCCGCGCCGTAGCCGACGCCCCGGCCGAGAACGAAACAGCTTTGCGCCGCTTGCAGCATCTCCGCCGCTTCGCTCCAGTCGAGATTCCAGGCCGCCTCAAGCTTGGCGGGAAGCGCGTCGAGCGCCTCAAGCAATGCGCTGTCGCCGGCCCACTCGGCCGTCAGGCGTGCAAGGCCCGCGAGGGAAGTCAGATAGGATTTTGTCGCAGCAACGCTTTTCTCCGGACCGGCGTAAAGCGGCAGCATTTCGTCGGCTATCGCGGCGAGCGGCGCATCTTCGGCGTTGACGAAAGCGACGACGAAGGCCCCGGCCTCCTTCATCGCTTCGATAGAGGCGAGCAGGTCGGGGCTCTTGCCGGATTGGGAGATGGCGATGCACAGGGCGTTGCGGGCGTCGAGCTTCGCTCGGTACAGCGAACTGATCGAAGGCCCGGACGGGCTGACGGCGCGTCCGACGCGCGTTTCAATGAGATACTTTGCGTACACCGCTGCATGGTCGGAGCTTCCGCGCGCGCAGGTGATGACGAAGCGCGGATCGAAGGTGCGAAGCCGGGCGCCCAGGTCGGCGTATTTGCGCCGGTTGAGCCGGAACTGAGTTTCCACGCGGGCGGCGGCTTCGCCCGCTTCAGCGAACATTTTGGTTTCGCGCGCCGGCGACCGCGAGGATTCCACATCAACCATCATAAGCGCCCTTGTCATGGCGAAGCCCTGGCTGAAGCGTGTCGAGCGGGCCGGTAGGTTTTGTGTCGTCGCGGGTCATTGTCGTGGGGCGGGTGCGTGCGGTTTTCGGCCCTTAGCCTGACTGTACGATACATATATGACCAATCGAGAAAAATGAACAAAAAAGTTATATAGTGGTATCTATTTTCGAAAGTTTTCTCGGAGGATCGCTGGAAAAACAGGCTATTTCCTCGATTGTATATGTATGATAGGTATCATACCAAATCGCTGCCAGCAGAGAAAAATGGCGGGGCGCGACGGACTGTTTTGGATTGGTCGCAGCACCGGCCGGCCGGAAAGGGCGGCGGCTGGCTTGGCGAGGGGTATGATGACCGCAAAGTCTCACCAGCCGGCGCATTCCAACGTATTCTTGCAGTCCGCGCGCCAGAAAGAACCGGAAGCGGCCGCACAGCAGAAGGGCGGCGTGGCGAAAACGCATTTCATAACGCTGACAGTTCCTGTCGAGGGTTGGCTCGCCCCTTTAACGGAGGCGCCGGACCCAGTATTCGCCGAAGCGATGATGGGCGACGGCGTCCTGATCGATCCTATTGATGGAAAGCTGGTCTCACCCTGCGCAGGCGTCATCGCGAGCCTTCCCGAAACTCTCCATGCTGTGACGGTCAGAGCCGAGAACGGCGCCGAGATTTTAATGCATGTCGGCATTGAGACCGTAAGCCTCAAGGGACGCGGGTTTGCCGCGCATGTAAGAGAGGGCGATCGCGTCAGACAGGGCGACCTCTTGCTGTCATTCGATCTCGACATTCTCGCATTGCATGCGGTCAGTCTTCAGACGCCTGTCGTTGTGACCAATGGCGAGATTTTTAGAATCGTCAATCGCGCCGAGCCCGGCCGGGTGAACTCCGGCGATGCGATCATGACTGTTGAAGCTGTCGAAGAAAAAGCTGTTGCCCGGAGGGAAGCCGAAACTTCAGGCGGTTATGTCTCTCAGGCGAGCCGGACGGTCAGCGTACTGCTCGCCAACGGTTTACATGCGCGCCCGGCGGCGCGCCTCGCCAATGAAGCAAAAAAATTCAAGGCCCATGCTTTCATAGAGAAAGAAAGTAAGCGCGTCAGCGCCCGCAGTCCGGTCGCTCTGATGACTCTCGGCGTTCGGCACGGGGATGCGGTCACTGTCGATTGCGAAGGGCCGGACGCCGCCGCGACCGTTGCAGCGTTGGCCGACGCGATCGCTTCCGGCCTGGGCGAAAAGATTATTCCAGCGACGGCAGATCCGAGCCGACGCATTGCGGTCGCCGACGGGCGGGCGGATATTCCAGCGCCGGTTGCGCTCGACGGATCGGCGATCTTGAGCGGCGTAAGCGCATCGCCGGGACTTGTCATTGGTCCGGCGACCAGAGTGCAAAGAGTTGAAATCGATGTTTGCGAGCATGGCGTGGGACGAACGGCCGAGTTGCGCGCTTTGCATGACGCGCTCGCGACCGTTCGTGCGAGACTACGCGATTCTGCATCCGCCGGCTCGGGTGCGCAGGGCGAGATACTCAACGCGCACCTCGAACTCGTCGATGACGAAAGCCTGCTCGATGCGGCGCGCGCCTACGTCGATCAGGGAAAATCCGCAGCTTTCGCTTGGCGTGCCGCGACAAAGGCGCAAATAACAGCCCTCAAAGCGCTTCATGATCCGTTGCTGGCGGAACGCGCCGATGATCTGGCGGATCTGGAAAATCAGGTTCTCTCAATACTGTCTGGCTCAGACGCCGCCGCCGGTCAGGCCGATATGGCCGACGCGATTGTCGTGGCGGAGGAGCTTTACCCGTCGCAATTCCTGCGCCTAGCGGCTGCGGGCATAACGGGCATCTGCCTGACGGGCGGCGGGCCGACATCCCATGTGTCGATCCTTGCGAGTGAAAAGGGCGTGCCTGCTCTTGTCGCTGCGGATCGACGCGTCCTGTCGATACCAAACGGAACCGAAGTTATTCTAGATGCGGATCGTCGGCGCCTTCACGTTTCGCCCGCAGCCGATACGGTCGCCCGGGTTCGGCAGTCGCTTGAACAAAAGAAAAAGGCTATGGCGGCAGCTCGTGAGCGCTCTCAGACGCCATGCGCGACGAGAGATGGGGCTAGGATTGAAATTCTCGCAAATCTCGGCGGCGAGCAGGGCGCCGCAGCGGCGGTCGCATTGGGCGCGGAAGGCTGCGGCCTGTTGCGGACGGAGTTTCTGTATCTCGGCCGCGCGACTCCACCGGATGAAGAAGAACAGCTGAGCGCCTATCAGTTGATCGCCGACGCGCTTGGCGGCCGGCCTCTGATCGTTCGCACGCTGGATATAGGAGGCGATAAACCCGCTCCGTTCGTGACGGCGCAAGCCGAAGAAAACCCCGCCCTCGGACTTCGCGGCGTCAGGCTAACGCTGCAGCGGCGCGATCTTTTAGAGACGCAGCTCCGCGCCATCATGCGCCTGCGGACGGCAAGCCCCGTGCAAATCATGCTGCCGATGGTGTCGGCGCTGGATGAAATCATTCAAGTCAGCGGTTTGCTCCAGGCGATTGCCGCCGACATCGGGAGAAGGGAGGTTCCGCCGCTCGGCGTCATGATCGAGACGCCGGCGTCGGCGGTCGCTGCGGATATTCTGGCTCGCCGCGCTGAGTTTTTTTCAATAGGCACCAACGACCTTGCGCAATATGTGCTTGCGATGGACAGGGGCAACACCGACCTTGCGGCCCGGATCGACAGCCTCCACCCGGCTGTTTTGCGTATGATAAAGATGACCGCGTCGGCGGGAGCGATGAGCGGCAGACAGGTCGGCGTTTGCGGATCGCTCGCTTCTGATCCTGTTGCGGCGCCTCTCCTGATCGGTCTCGGCGTGACGAAGTTGTCAGCGACGCCAAGGCGCGTCCCGATAATCAAGGAAGTGATTCGCACAGTCACTATTGAGGATTGTCGAGCGGCCGCCGACCGCGTGCTCGATCTCGCCAGCGCGGAAGAGGTTCGTGAGTTTTCTGTGTCGGCGTGGCCGCACCTTGAGACCTGGCTGTAAAGGAGCGCTGTCATGGCCGGCTTTATGAGCAACGTGCAAAATCTCGGACGCACCTTGATGCTTCCGATTGCTGTACTGCCTGTAGCCGGCTTGCTTCTGCGGTTCGGGCAGCCCGACCTTCTCGATATTCCTTTTATCGCCGCCGCCGGAGCGGCGATTTTCTCTAATCTCGGACTGATTTTCGCCATCGGCGTCGCCATCGGTTTCGCCAAAGAGAATAACGGCGCGGCGGGACTCGCCGGCGCTGTTTGTTATTTTGTCGCGACCAGCGGCGCGAAAACCTTGATCGGAGCGCCTCCGGAAGCATTCGCCAGCGTGACGGACCCTGCCTTTCTTGCTCTCGCAGAGGCGTCCTATCTGGACAAGGAGATCGGAAAACTCAGCGTGCCAATAGGCATCTTGTCTGGGCTTATTTCCGGCGTTCTCTACAATCGCTATTACAATATCAAGCTCCCGGAGTTCCTTGCGTTTTTCGGCGGCCGTCGTTTCGTGCCGATCGCGGCCGGGTGCGTCGGCGTCCTTATCGCAGCCGTTTTCGGCCTCGGCTGGACGCGGATCGAAGGCGTGATGGACGCCCTGAGCCGCGGCGTCGTCGCTTCCGGCGACTTTGGGCTGTTTCTCTACGGCGTATTGAACCGTATACTGATCGTAACCGGGCTTCATCATATATTGAATAATGTCGCCTGGTTCCTGATTGGCGACTACAACGGGGTTACGGGCGACCTGAACCGGTTTTTCGCAGGCGACCCGGCGGCCGGAAAATTCATGGCCGGCTTCTTTCCGGTGATGATGTTCGGCCTCCCGGCGGCTTGTCTGGCCATGTATCACGCGGCGCCGACGGCTCGGCGCGCCGAAGTCGGCGGCATGTATCTTTCTCTAGCTCTTACCTCGATGCTGACCGGCGTAACCGAGCCGGTGGAATTTACGTTCCTGTTTTTGGCTCCCGCCTTGTACGCGGTCCATGCCTTGCTGACCGGACTGGCTTTCGTGGTGATGAGTCTTTTCGATGTAAAGCTGGGGTTCGGATTTTCCGCCGGCCTCATCGACTATGTGCTTAATTTCGGCAAATCGACGCGGCCCTTGTTGTTGCTGCCGGTAGGTCTTGCTTATGCGGCGCTCTACTACGGCATGTTTAGGCTCTGCATCTCGTTGCTGGATTTGAAAACCCCGGGCCGCGATGCTGTCGCAGCCGATAAGGCGGGCGCTACGCAACCTAACGAAGCATCCGGTGCGCTCGCCTTTGTCGAAGCGCTGGGGGGCGCCGACAATCTCGCCTCGGTTGAGGCGTGCACCACGAGGCTCCGTCTTGTCGTAAACGATCAGTCTTCGATAGACGAAAAAAAACTCAAGACGCTTGGCGCTCGCGGTGTTATCCGGCCGTCGGCTAATACGCTGCAGGTGGTGCTGGGACCTATCGCCGATCAGACCGCTTCCGAGATCAAGCTCGCTCTCGCCAAGTCGCCGATCCCTATAGTGACTGAAGCCATGCCGTCTTCGACCTCCCGGGTGGTCCCTGGGGATTTATCGATTATGGAGCCTTTGCTTGCGGCGGCCGGGGGGGCGGCGAATATCCTGGACGTGAAAGCCTTGTCCTCTCGCCTGGTCTTCCGGTTGCGCGACGGCGATCTTTCCCATGAATCGGCGCTTAAAGATCTGGATGTTCGCGCGTTCGCGCGTCCGCGCGGCGACAGTCTGCATGTGATACTCGGATCGAACGCCGCAGGAATAGCCGCCGCGATCGAGGAGAGACTCAAAAATTTTTCGGAAGCGCCGGCGAGGTGAGCGCCGTTCTAGGCGAAGCGGCGAGAGCTCCTTTAGACGCTGGGCCGCGCAGCAGGATGCTTTCCGTCGATGTTTGTCGGGGCGTCGCAATCGTCGGCATGATCCTCGTTAATGCGACGGCCTACTTTCATTACGCAGCGCCGGCGCCGGTCCCGTTTTTTCTGCTGCATGCGCACTGGAGCGGGTTTCTCGTCGCCGATTTCGTTTTTCCGGGTTTTATCTTTATCGTCGGCGTATCGATTGCGCTTTCTCTCGGCGGTCAGAAGGAAGTCGGGGGCATTCCTTCCACCGTTTACCGGCGGATATCGTTGCGGGCTCTGAAGCTTATCCTGATCGGCGTGCTTCTCAGCAATCTGTACGCATGGTACGCCGAGATAGACCTATCAAAAATGCGCTATTTCGGCGTTCTTCAGCGTATTGGCGTCGTGTACGGCGTAACGGCGATCCTGTTCCTCCGGTTCTCTCCGCGAACACTGGCGGCCATCGCCGGCGCCATTCTGGTTTGTTATTCGATCCTGCTCTACGCGCCCTATCCGGATGGAGCCGCCGATCTCGGCGTACCTGGCGCGAATATTGTTTCCTGGGTCGACAGGCTGATGCTGGGCGAACACGCTTTTTATAAAGGCGCGGCGGGCTATGACCCCGAAGGACTGCTGTCGACCTTTCCGGCAATTTCGCAGTGCCTGTTTGGCGCGTTACTCGGCGTTTTCCTTGTGAAAGCCGAACGATCCGCCGGCGTCGCGGTGCGGTTGGGCGCCGCCGGCGCTTGCTTGACGGCGGCCGGCCTGACGACGGGGCTTGCGCACCCGATTATCAAGGATCTCTGGACGGCGAGTTATGTGCTTCTGTCGACCGGCGTGATCGTGCTGATTCTCGCTTGCGCGTTTTTTGTGATCGACGTGCTGAAGCGCTACGGCCCGGTGTCGCACTTTTTCCGCGTCTTCGGCGTCAACGCCATCGCCGCCTACGTTCTGCATTTCGTCTTGTCGTTCCTGATCGCCGCCGCGCCTTTTGTGGCGCTTTATGGACAGGCAGCGAAGTTGTTGCCTGAACAGGCGGCGGCGCTGGCGCCGGTTACAGCTTTTCTCGCTTTGAACTGGTTCGCCGTCTTGTGGCTATGGCGGCGCGGAATCCTCATCCGCGTCTAGCGCAGTTTCTGAAAACGCGCGAACAGCGTCGCCGTAAGCCGGCCCTTGCGCGGATCGTTGGAAAGACAAGCCGCGTTCACGGCGCCGGAATGCAGCATGTTGCTGCGGTAAACGATCAGGCGATTGAAGCCGGCGTCAATGGAGCAGGTTCTCTCGAACAGAGCGTTATCGCCTGTTACATAGCCCGGTTGCGGTCGGCCGTTCTGGCGCAGATCGTCATTCAGAGCTTTTGCATACTCCTGCGCGCGTTGCCGGGTGATCGCCTCAAAGCCGGATTTACGGTGGCGATAAAAGCCGAGCCCGCCGTGATGCGGTTCGCAGAAATAATGAACAGCCGCAATCTGCATTTCGTCGACCGTGTCGAAATGCGGCAGGCTTTGCGCGAGCGTCAGACTTTCAGGCGGCATGGCGGCGATGGAAAGCGCGCAGCGCGCTGCAAGCAGCGTGCAAGTCGGAACGCCCAGACGGGACTCGATCAGCGGTCGCAGGTACTCCACCAGTCCTCGTGCGTACTGTTGCGGCGCGGGCGCCCTGACCCCCGGATAGTAATTGTCGGCTTCCTTGACGGCAGCGAAGCTCGCATCGCTGGCCGCATACTCGACAAGAGTCTGCGGCGATGTCAGCGGATCGTCGATGACGAGAACCGGAAGATTTTCACGCCCGACGCTGATGCAACGAACTTCTGCGTCCGGATTGAAAATCATCTCGCTCTCTGTTGCCTTGGCGACGCCGCATCTCTGTTTACGCGAACAGGCGAACCTGTCGCCCCGGCCGTCAGGCCGCCGTCAATTCGGCGACGAAATCGTAAGTATCGCCGCGGTAGAAGGTGCGCGACACTTCGACGATACGGCCATCAGCGAGGAAGCCGCGGCGTTCGACGAGAAGCCCTGCGTCCTTTTCCTTGACCCCCAGAAGAGCGGCTTGCTGAGCGTCGAACAGAATGGCGCGCAGCCTTTGCAGGGCGCGGGTCGGCCGATAGCCGGCTTCATCGAGCGCATTATAAAGCGAATCGCCGACGACGCCGACGGACGACAGGCAGAACGCCGGAATAATCGAGTGCTCGATCGCCATGGGATCGGCGTCCGCGTAACGCACGCGATCGAAACGATATACTTTGAGGCCAGGACTCAGTCCGTAATTCATAACCTCGTCG
Source organism: Pseudomonadota bacterium (assembly GCA_036337175.1). GTDB lineage: Bacteria > Pseudomonadota > Alphaproteobacteria > Caulobacterales > Parvularculaceae > Amphiplicatus. The sequence goes on along the minus strand of JAYZEQ010000010.1, from coordinate 71,959 downwards.
GCGGTGATGCGGCTCTCAATGCGCTGCAGCCATTTGCTGCTCGGCGTCTGTCCGCGCGCTTTCATTTCCTCGGAAAAGGAAGCCAACTGGGAGAATACTTTCTCGACCCGTTTCGCAATGAACGTGCCTGACCCCTGACGGCGGTGAAGCAGGCCTTCTTCGACAAGTCCCTGCAGCGCCTTGCGGACGGTGATTCGCGAGATGGAATAGGCCGATGCGAGATCGCGCTCAGCCGGAAGCGGTTCTTCCGGGTTCAGCAAACTCTCCTCGATCGCGTGACGGAGCTTTTGTTGTAGCTGCCGGTAAAGGGGAGTGCGGTCGCCGCCGTCTAGCGGACCAATTATTTTCGCCACCGAAGTCATCGTTTCGAAGCCCTGCAAATCCGCATGAATCAACACTTTATTGGTCATCATCGTTTGTGCGCGTGTCTATAACGGAATAATACCATTTGATCGTCCCTGCAATATCGTCCGCACTGCAGCATTTTTCTGTTGTACGAGCGACACAATAAGATTTTATGACCCTGCGCCGCTATTGACGATCACAATTGGATTTGCAAAAGATATATACCAATGTCTGTATTGGTATCTTTCTTCGTCCCATGTGGTCGCAAAGAAGGAACGGCGACTCCTTCTAGTCTTCCAATGGTCCTCTAAGAGGGCGAAGCGAGATCGGCACGGGCAGGGCGGCGGCTGATCGCGTGCGAACGCCTTTGCGTTCGCATCCTTCAGTCAGCGGGCGGATGCGTTGCTTCAACCGGGAGGGATTGAAATGAAGCTCTCAAAGGCGCTTTTGGTCGGGACGACGAGCGGACTTGCGCTCGTGATTAGCGGGGCGGCTTTCGCTCAGGATGAGGCTTCCGACGAGATCGTCGTCAAGGGGATCAGGGGCTCTCTGCAGCAATCGCTTGATGCGAAACGCAACGCGGACGCCGTCCTCGAGTCGATCACGGCGGAAGACATCGGCAAATTCCCCGACAAGAACGTCGCCGAATCCCTGCAGCGGGTCACCGGCGTTTCGATCAACCGCGAATTCGGCGAAGGAGAGCGCGTTTCCATCCGCGGCACCGACACCAATCTGTCGCGGACGCTGCTGAACGGTCATGCGGTCGGTACTGCTGACTGGTTCATTCTCGATCAGCTCGATGCGAGCCGAAGCTTCAACTATCTGATGCTGCCATCCGAAATCGTCGGCGCGGTCGACGTCTACAAGTCGCCGCAGGCGGATATCGACGAAGGCGGTATCGGCGGTACGGTGAATGTGCGCACGCTGAAGCCGCTCGATGGTGATGAATTTTCTATCGCTGGGTCGGTGGGAGGCGCCTATGCGGCGCTTGCCGACAAAGTCACGCCCAACGGCTCGCTGCTTATCAACTGGCATAACGCCGACAAAACTCTCGGCGTGAACATCGCGGGGATCTATCAGGAGCGCGAACTTCGGCGGGACGGCATCGAGGTGCTGGGCTATTCTCTCGTGACGCCGAGCGCGCTTAACACCGGCATCCCCGCGGAAGGTGCGCTCGTGCCCGATCTCATCGGTTCAGCGCTCTTCACGCAAAAGCGGGAGAGGATCGGCGTCAACGGCGCAGTGCAATGGGCCCCGAATGACCGCTTTGAAGTGACGCTGACCGGCCTTTACAGCAAGCTCGATGCCGACAACCAGAACCTTAACTTCCTCGCCTCGCCAAGCCGTAAGACGAATGTCGCCGGCAACTTCTTCACGGCGACAGACGTGCATGACGGCACAGTGTTCGCCGGCGAGTTCGATGCGGGCGGGCCGGGCTTTTCGGCGATCTACGACGCCTTCTATCGCGAGGCCAACACCTTCACGGCTTCCTATGACCTTGAAGGTTCGTATCGCCTGAACGACAGCACGACTTTCCACTTCCAGGGCGGCTATACGGAAGCGGAAGGTAAAACCGAACGCCAGATCGGCTGGGAAACGCTCGCCTCCGATCCGGGCTTTTCATACGATCTTTCGGGAGGCGTGCCTCGCGTCGCCTTCGACTCGAGCATCGATGTCGGCGATCCGAACGATCCTCTATATCTGAGCGAAGTCGGCTGGGCGGGCGCCGCGTCGGTCACCAACACGGACGATGAGTTCTACATTTTCAGCGACGTCGAGCGCGAGTTCACGGACGCCGGACCGTTCCGGTCCGTCAAGGTCGGCTTCAAATACACCGATCATGACCGCGAGACGCTTCAGCTCACCGGCCAGCGCCGCAGCCTGTTCTCATGGGGCGGCACGCGCGCCACGGGCTGCGACGGAAACGGCGGCGTGCAGACCTTCGCCGATGCGGCGGCGATGATGGCCGCCGGCTTCCACCGCTGCGGCACGGCGGATGTCAGCAGCGGCCTGACGCCTGACAATTTCCTCAGCGATATCGCCGTTCCCGGCACGCTCGTCAGCTATCTGGCGACCGATCCTGAGAAGCTGAAAGCCGTTCTCGACGCCATTCCTGTCGATCCTTATGGCGGCGCGGACGTGGGTCCATTCGCCCCGCCGCTGATCGACTACATCGAGCCCGGCGCGAGCTTTACCGTCAGCGAGAAGACCATCGGCGGCTACGTCATGAGCAAGCTCGAGGGCGAAGGCTGGCGCGGCAATGTGGGCGTCCGGGTGGTCAATACGAAGGTCGTCGCCGAAGGCTACCAAACCGGTCTCGATCTCGGCGATCCCGGGACGCAGGCGGACAACTTCCTTATCCCGCCCGAATATGTCGGCGGTTATGTGGCGCGCACCGTCAGCGAACGCAGCTACACGGACATTCTTCCGAGCCTCAACTTCGTCTTTGACGTTACGGACGACTTCCTTGTCCGTATCGCGGCGTCGCGTGCTTTGACGAGACCCAATTACAACCAGCTCGCTGATTCAATATCGCTGAACGCCACTTCGTTCACCGGCGTCGGCGGCGGCGGCACGCGTCTCGATCCTTTCAGGGCGAACCAGTTCGATATTTCCCTCGAATGGTACTTCGCGCCGCAGTCAGCCTTGAACGTCGGGTTCTTCTACAAGGACCTCAACTCGGTGATCGCGCTCGAGGAAGGCGTCGAACGCTGGCCGATCGTTCCATCTATCGACGACAATGGAACGCCTGGCGACACGAGCGACGATACGCCTGTTCTGAACGATGACTGCACTTACGTCAGCGGAACCTTCCCGAACGCCACTTATGACTGCGACTTCGACGTTACACGGCCGCGAAATGTCGGCAATGCGACGATCAAGGGCATCGAGGCGGCGTATCAGCAGGCGCTGGGCGGAGGCTTCGGCGTACTCCTGAACTACACTTTCACCGACGCCGAGCAGGCTGACGGTCTGCCGATGCCGGGCGCTTCCAAGCATCTCGCCAACGCCACGGGCTATTACGAAAACGACTGGCTGAGCGCGCGCATCAGCTACACTTACCGGTCCGACTTCTTCATCAAGATCGACCGCGCCAATCCGCTCAGTCAGGCGGACACGAAGTCGCTCGATGCCTCGGTTACGGCGAATGTCAACGAGCACTTCGCGGTGTCGCTCGATGCGGTGAATCTCACCGACTCGCTGGTGAAGCAGTATTCGGGCATCCCCGAGCGCACACGAGCGATCTACGACAATGGCCGCATCTTCTATCTGACGCTGCGCGGAAAATTCTGAGCGGTTCCTCCCCCCGCGGCGCCGCGGCGTATCATTCGCATCGTCGCAACCAACAAGAAGCGGCCGGCCTTTCAGGCCTGGCCGCTTTTTCGTCGCCGGTTTTCGGGTTCGAAGGGCGTAAACATTTCAGGGAGCTGATGGTACAGTACCGGCGCGGGCCCCGCTGCTTGAGCATGTAAAGAAGGTCATGACGGCTCGGATCGACAGCGTGATCATTGTCGGCGGCGGCACATCGGGCTGGCTGAGCGCGGCCTATCTGGCGCGGCGGCTCGGGACCACCCGGCCGGACGGCGTGCGCATCAAGCTGATCGAGGCGAGCGATATTCCGACGATCGGGGTCGGCGAGGGGGCGTTCCCGTCGCTCCGGACGACGATGGCGACCATCGGCGTCGATGAGGCGGCGTTCATGCGGGAAAGCGCTTGCAGCTTCAAGCAGGGCATCGAGTTCGTCGACTGGGAATATCCGCCTGCGGACGGCAGGCGCAGTTCCTACTACCACCTATTCAATTTCCCGCGCCAGATGGGTGGCGGCATCGATCTCGCCCCGTACTGGCTGCTTGACCGGGCGGAAGGCGGGCCCGGTTTCGCCGAGGCCGTAAGTCCGCAGGCGCAGATCTGCGACCGGCGATGCGGGCCCAAGCGGCTCACGGACGAGCCTTATTCAGGGCCGTTCAACTACGCCTACCATTTCGACGCCGGCCGGTTCGCGTCGTTTCTGAAGAAGACGGCGCTCAGCCTCGGCGTTGAACATGTGGTCGGCCGCGTCGAGAAGGTGAACGTCGATGCGGAGGGGGCTGTCGCATCGCTTACGGTCGCCGGCCACGGGGAGCAGGCGGGGGATCTTTATATAGATTGCTCGGGATTTCTCGGCGTCATCATCGACAAGGCTCTATCGGCCCCTCGGCGCGACCTCTCGGATATCTTGTTCGTGGACCGCGCGCTGGCTGTTCAGATTCCCTATGAGAACGAAACCGCGCCGATTGCGAGCGTGACGGTGTCGACTGCGAAGGAATCCGGCTGGATCTGGGATATCGGCCTCGATGCCCGGCGCGGCGTCGGTTATGTTTACTCCGGCGGCCATACGGATGACGAACAGGCGGAAAGAGTGTTGCGCGCTTACGCGGGGAGCGCCTCCGACAAGCTCGATCTCCGAAAACTGAGAATGCCAACAGGCTATTCGCTCGCGCCATGGACGAAAAACTGCGTGGCGGTCGGTCTCGCCGGCGGATTTCTCGAGCCGCTCGAAGCGACGGGCATCGCCATGATCGAAGCGGCGATACGCCTCATCGCCGATTACTTTCCGCGCGATGGCGACACGGCGCCTGTCGCCAAACTTTTCAACCGCGCCATGATCGAGCGCTACGAGAACGCCGTCGAGTTCATCAAGATGCACTATTTTCTGACTCGCCGTACGGACTCCGACTTCTGGATCGACAATGCGCGGGAAGAAACGGCGCCGGACAGCCTTCTGGAAAAGCTCGCGCTCTGGCGTACGCGCGCGCCGTCGCCGACCGATTTTTCGAGCGTGCACGACATGTTCAGGCGCGAGAGTTACCAGTATGTGCTTCTGGGCATGAACAGGTTGCCCGACCTTTCCGGGAACGCCGCAGCGTATCCTTATCGGCAAGAGGCACGCGAAGAGTTCAGGGCGATTAGCGCGGCGGCGGGCCGGGCCGGCGCCGTCATGCCCGATCACCGCGCCTTGTTGAACGACGTCTATCGCAGCGGCTTCAATCGCCGTCCGCAGGCGGGGGCCGCATTGTGAGCGCCGACTGCGATATCCTGATCGTCGGCGGCGGTACGGCGGGGTGGATGACCGCCGCCTATCTCGCGCGGATTCTCGGCGGGCACACAGGCGAAAATATCCGCATCACGCTTATCGAATCGAGCGAGATCGGAATCATCGGCGTCGGCGAGGGAACCATTCCGACCATCCGCGCCACCATGAACACGATCGGCGTCGACGAAGCCGTTTTCATGCGCGAGGCCAACGCTTCCTTCAAGCAGGGCATAAAGTTCGTCAACTGGACGCATGCGCCGGAAACTAAGGCGGACGACTGGTTCTATCATTCGTTCAGCCAGCCGCGCGCGCTGGAAAATGGCCAGTCGCTGACGCCCTACTGGCTGATGGGACTTGCAGGCGGCGCGCGCTTCTCTGATGCGACCTGTCTTCAGGATGCGCTGTGCGAGAAGTTCCGTGCTCCGAAAACCATCGAGCACGCGCCTTATCTCGCCCCGATGTCGTACGCCTACCATTTCGACGCGGGCAAGCTTGCGGCGCTTCTGAAGCGGCTCGGCGTTCAGCGCGGCGTCAGGCATCTTCTCGGCAATGTCGAAAAAGTCGAACTTGGGGAAGACGGCGCCATCGACCATATCAAAACGCGCGAGCACGGCGATCTGCGCGCGCGGCTTTATATAGACAGCACCGGCTTCGCCGGCGTTCTTATCGAGCAGGCGCTCGGCGAGAAGTTCCGGTCCCTGAACGACGTGCTTTTCGTCGATCGGGCGGTGGCGATACAGGTTCCCTACGCGAGCGAGAACGAGCCTGTGAAAGTCGCGACGACCTCGACAGCGCATGAAGCAGGCTGGACCTGGGACATTCCGCTGATGGACCGGCGCGGCGTGGGCTACGTTTATTCGAGCCGCTACACGGATGACGAAAGGGCCGAGGAAGTTCTGCGGGCTTACATCGGACCTGCGGCCGAAGGACTGACGGCGCGGCGGCTGAAACTCCGTGTCGGCGAGCGCAAGCGCAACTGGGTGAAGAATTGCGTCGCGGTCGGGCTTTCCGCCGGCTTCCTGGAGCCGCTCGAATCGACCGGCATCATGATGAGCGAGGTCGCCGCCCATCTCATCAGCCTGCTCTATACGCCGGAAGGCGATATGAGCGCCGCCGCCAGCCACTTCAACCGTTCCATGGGCGAACGGTTCCGGGCTGTCACGGATTTCATCAAGCTGCATTACTGTCTGACGAAGAGAACGGATGCGCCGTTCTGGATCGACAATGCGCGCGCCGAGACCATCCCGGATTCGCTTCAGGAACGTTTGGCGCTCTGGCGTCATCGTCCGCCGGACGCGTTTGATTTTCCAAGCCTCCACGAATGTTTCGAGGCTTTCAACTACCAATACATTCTGTACGGCATGGAGTTCGATACGCAGGTTCCGCCCGCGCTGCATCCGCACAGGGACGCGGCCCTGCGGGAATTCGAGCGCGTTAAAACGGCCGCCAGACAGGCGATGGCGCGGCTTCCCGATCATCGGGCTCTTCTTCGCGATGTATATGCGCGCGGCTTCACATCGGGGGGCGTCCTCGCAGCGGCCGAAAAGCAGATAGCGGCGCTCAGGGGAAATTGATCTCGTGCGGTTTGTCGTTGAAGGCGCGCCGCCCGCAGCGGAGGAAGAATGACGGTCGTGACCATCGCAAAACGGCTTGCGCTTGCAGCCATTATTATCGCAAGCGCCGCATGCGGCGGAGAAGAACACAAGCCTATGAGCGAAAGAACGACCGCGACGAGCGACAGTCCGCCGCCCCATTCAGCGCAGCGCCTCGTGGACGCGCTCGCCCGTTCTCTCACGGTCGAATACCAAGTCATCGCGAACAAGACTGGCGGATGCGGCGCGGGCGGCTCGGTCTATCCGGCGGACGGGCCTTGTTACGAGGGGCGGTTGTCTTTGACGGCCGGCGAGAACATTCAGGGCGCCGGATGGGCGATCTATTTCAGCCAGACGGAGCCGGTGGCGCTGGTCGCGCCGGGCGAATTCGCGATCGAGCATGTGAACGGCGATCTGCACCGTCTGAGCCCCTCGGAATCCTTCGCCGGGTTCGGGGCGGGGGAGACGAAGATGATAGATTTCGTGGTTCGCGGTCAGGTTCTGACCGAGGCCAAGCTGCTTCCCAATTATTTCGCCGCGTCGGAAGGCGCGACGCCGAAAGTGATCGAAAGCACGCGCCTGCATGTTGATCCTGACACAGGCCTGCCGGCGCGGCCTTACATCGCCGCTTTCAGCCGTAGCGAAAGCCTGTTCCGAAAAGGCCCTAACGACACAACGCCGTTGGCCACCGCGGCCTTTCTCTTCGACGCCAATAAAAACGTGCAGAGCGTGGGCCCCGAGGTCATCGACCGCGCCATCGTTCCGACGCCCAAATCGGTCACGATCGGCGACTCGGGTGTGCGCCTCGATATTTCCGAGGGAGTTGCGATCTCGCTCGATGGCGTGGCGCTGGAGGATGTCGCGGCGCCGTTAGCGCGTCTGCAGACGCTGGGTGTTGGGCGATCAGAGGGCGGCGTCCCGCTCCTCATCAGGCTTGTGGGCGATGAAAGCCGCATCGCTGAATCATATTCGCTCGATATCGGCGCCGATAGAATTTCCATTGAGGCGCGCGATCCGGCCGGCGCCGCGTACGGGCTTTACTCTCTGGCGTCGCTTCTTTCGCCGGGACGCGCCGACCTACCGCTTATGAAGGTGGAGGACGAACCGCGCTTTCAGTTTCGCGGTATGCATGTCGATGTCGCCCGCAATTTCCACTCCAAGGGCGCCATCCTGAAACTTCTCGACCAGATGGCGGCGTACAAGCTCAACAAGCTGCATCTCCATCTCGCCGACGACGAAGGCTGGCGGCTCGAAATCCCCGGCTTGCCTGAGCTTACGGATATTGGCGCGAGGCGCTGCTTCGATCCTGAAGAACGAAACTGTCTGATGATGCAGCTCGGCAGCGGGCCGACGGGCGAGGCGCCTGTAGACGGCTATTTTTCCGTCGCCGATTATACGGAAATCCTGCAGGCGGCGACGGCCCGCCATATCCAGGTCATTCCGTCTCTCGACATGCCGGGTCATGCGCGCGCGGCCGTCAAGGCCATGGAGGCGCGCTACCGCCGTTTCATGGAACGAGGACAACCGGAGCAGGCGAGGGAGTTTCTTCTCAGCGACCCTGATGACGCCACACGCTACGAAAGCATTCAGTACTACAACGACAATACGATCAATGTGTGCATGGAGTCCTCATACGCGTTCGTCGGGAAGATCATCGACGAAATGAAAGAGATCCATGCAAAGGCCGGCCAGCCTTTGACGCGCTATCATATCGGCGCGGACGAAACAGCCGGGGCATGGAAGGACTCGCCGGCGTGCAAGGCGTTCCTCGCGGGCGGCGCCAACGGCGTCGACACGCCTGAAAAGCTCGGCGCCTATTTCTTGGAACGCGTCGCCAATATCCTTGCCGCGAAGGACGTCGAACCGGCCGGATGGAATGACGGGCTCGGGCATACCGATCCGAAGAAAATGCCGGCGCATGTGCAGTCGAACGCCTGGGGCGTTCTCGCCTGGGGTGGAGCCGCAGCGGCGCATGAACAGGCGAACCGGGGATGGGAGGTCGTCGTGTCGATCCCCGACGCGCTTTATTTCGATTTTCCGTATGAAGCCGATCCGAAAGAGGGCGGTTATTATTGGGGCGCGCGACGGGTCAATACGCGCAAGGTTTTCGAACTCATGCCGGAGAACCTGCCGGCGCATGCGGAGTTCTGGAAGGACTCGAACGAACAGCCTTTTGCCATCGACGACAGAAGCGCGCCCCTGAAAAAAGGCGCCAGATTCGCCGGCATGCAGGGACAGGTCTGGAGCGAGACGATTCTCACGGACGACATGCTGGAATATATGGTGTTTCCGCGTCTCCTCGCCCTCGCCGAGCGCGCCTGGCGCCGCGCGGAGTGGGAAGTTCCCTACGATTACCGCGGCGCGCTGTACGACAGCGGCTCAGGCCGTTTCACCGCTGAAATGCGCGCGGAACGGGATGAAGACTGGGCGCGTTTCGCTGCGACGCTAGCCCGCAAGGAACTGTTGAAGCTCGATCGGACCGGCGTTTTCTATCGCATTCCAACCGTCGGCGCGCGGATCGAGAACGGCGTGCTGGAGGCGAACACGATCTTTCCGGGGCTTCCCATCGAATATCGCGAAGGCGACGGAGAGTGGAAACGGTACGAAGGACCGACGCCGGTGTCGGGCCAAACGAGCGTCAGGGCCCGTTCCGCGGATGGAGCCCGTCCGGGGCGCGCTATCTGCGTTGATTGTTAGCCTGTGGTTTGACGCCGTGCGCTGAAATCAGGCGACCTGCCGTGCGAGCGCGCATTGCGACCAGATTTCGGAGAGCGCTCGAACGAGACGGTCGATGTCCTGATCGGTGTGAACCGGCGACGGCGTGATCCGCAAACGCTCCGACCCCTTTGGCACGGTTGGATAATTGATGGGCTGCACGTAGATGCCGTGGTTGGTCATCAACCAGTCGCTGATCCATTTGCACTTGACCGGATCCTTCACCATCACCGGAACGATGTGGCTCGGATTTTCAAGCGTCGGAATGCCGATGCGGGCGAGACGGGCGCGCACCTGCGCGACGCGCTCCTTCTGGCGCTCGCGTTCTACATTACTTTCCTTGAGATGCCGGATCGACGCGAGGGCGCCGGCCGCGACGTGCGGAGGCAGCGCGGTGGTGAAAATGAAACCGGAAGCGAAGCTGCGGATGAAATCGCACAGTTGCGCGGAGGCCGCGATATAACCGCCGACGACGCCGAACGCCTTGCCGAGCGTTCCCTCGATGACGGTGAGGCGGTGCATCAGCCCTTCGCGCTCGGCGATGCCGCCGCCGCGCGGGCCGTAGAGCCCGACCGCATGAACCTCGTCGAGATAGGTCATCGCGCCGTACCGGTCGGCGAGGTCGCAGATTTCCTTGATCGGCGCGATGTCGCCGTCCATCGAATAGACCGACTCGAAAGCGATCAGTTTCGGCCGGTCGGGATCGAGCGTCTTCAGGATGCGTTCGAGATCGGCGACGTCGTTATGCTTGAAAATGTGGCGCTCGGCCTTCGAATGGCGGATGCCTTCGATCATCGAGGCGTGGTTCGCCGCATCTGACAGCACGATGCAGCCGGGTATGCGCGCGGCGAGCGTTCCGAGCGCCGCCCAGTTCGAAACATAGCCGGAAGTGAATAGCAGCGCCGCATCCTTGCCGTGCAGATCGGCGAGTTCGCGTTCGAGCAGCACATGGTAGTGATTCGTGCCGGAAATGTTGCGCGTGCCGCCGGCTCCGGCGCCGCAGCGGTCGAGAGCCTCGTGCATGGCGGCGATGACTTTCGGATGCTGCCCCATGCCGAGATAGTCGTTAGAGCACCAGACCGTCACGTCGCCGGGGCCGACCGAGCCGTAGTTCGTCGCCGCCGGGAAGGATCCGGACCGCCGTTCAAGGTGCGCGAAAACGCGGTAATTGCCTTCCTTCCGCAGCCGGTCGAGCTCCGAAGTGAAGAATGCTTCGAAATCCATCATTTCCTCCGGCGGCGCCGGCGACCTGTCGGACGCCTGCGCCCAGCCTCTCTCTCATGCGGCGCGCCCGCCAAACGCGCCGCTTGCGCGCATCCGGGGAGAGCCTGCCGACCTCGCCGGGCCGGCAAGGTCATCGCTTGAATCCGACCATAGCCAAGCTCTCCGGCCCAGCAAGGGTTTGGAGTGTCGCAATCGGAGTAAGGCGCCGCTTGTTGAGAATGCTTCTCAATAAGCGGCGTCTTTATGCCGTCAGCGACTTGAGCGCCGTGTCGGCGGCCATGTCGGCCAGCTCGTCCCGGCTGATCGGCCCGGACGCCTTGAACCAGCTATGGGTCCAGTTGAGCATGCCGAAAAACAGCATGGCCTTCGCCCGAAGAAGCGGGCGGTCGGCCTTGAGCGCCGGCCCCGCGCGCATGAGGATCGCCTCCACCCTGTCGATCAGGCGCCGCTGCTTGCCGACGATCTCGTCGCGTTGATCCTTGGGCAGAGAATCGAGTTCATAGAGCAACACCTTCTGCGGCGCGGCGGCGTCGACATAGACGCGCATCAAGGCGCGGGAAAAAGCGCGCAGCGCTTCGTCAGGTGAAACTGCCTTGTCGTCCTCGCCGACCGCTGCGAGCAACGTTTCCATGTGCTCGTTCATGACATCGAAGAGGATGGCCTCTTTCGACGGATAATAATGATAGATGAGAGACTTCGAGACGTCGCAGAAGGCGGCGAGATCGGAAACGGAGGAGCCTGCGAAGCCGGAGCGGGCGAACAGTTTCGCCGCCTGACGGGTGATGGCGTCGCGCTTCTTGTCGTAATCGGCGGCCTGAGTTCGAGCCATTTAGCGGAAGTTCCTCAGATCCCGAATGCGCTTGGCCTTTCCTTGCGAACGTTCGACGCCGCCGGGAGGCGCGAGTTCGATGCTGGCGCTGACGCCGATCACGTCCTTGATCTTTGCTGCGAGGCGGCTGGCGACGCCGGCGCGCGCAGCGTCCTCCGGCGATTCGCGCGCCTCGACGATTATCTTCAGCTCGTCGAGGCGGTCGGGCCTCGTCAGTTCGAGGATGTAGTGCGGCGCCAACGCGGGGTCCTTGAGGATCTGCTCCTCGACCTGCGTCGGGAAGACATTGACGCCGCGAACGATCAACATGTCGTCGGAGCGTCCGGAAATGCGCTCCATGCGGCGCATGATCCGGGCGGTCCCCGGCAGCAGGCGCGTCAGATCGCGCGTCCGGTAGCGGATCACCGGCGCCGCTTCCTTGGTGAGGGAGGTGAAAACAAGTTCTCCGCTTTCTCCGTCCGGAAGCGACTGGCCAGTCGCCGGGTCGATTACTTCCGGATAAAAATGATCCTCCCAGACGGTCAGGCCGTCTTTCGTCTCGACGCATTCGCTGGCGACGCCGGGACCGATCACTTCGGAGAGGCCGTAGATATCAACGGCGTCGATGGCGAACGCCTCTTCGATCTCGGCGCGCATCGCGTCCGTCCAGGGCTCCGCGCCGAAGACGCCGATTTTCAGCGATGTCAGTCTTGGATCAATGTTCTGTCTTCGGAATTCATCGAGAATCGCCAGCATGTAGCTCGGCGTCGCCATGATAATATCCGGCTCGAAGTCGCAGATAAGCTGAACCTGTTTCTCCGTCTGGCCGCCCGACATGGGGATGACCGTGCAGCCGAGCGCTTCCGCGCCGTAATGCGCGCCGAGCCCGCCGGTGAACAGGCCGTAGCCGTAAGCCACATGGACTTTCATCCCCGGTCTGCCGCCCGCCGCCCGGATTGAACGCGCGACCAGCGCGGCCCATGTTTCGATGTCTTTCTTCGTATAGCCGACGACCGTTGGCTTGCCAGTCGTGCCCGAAGAGGCATGGATGCGCGCAATGCGTTCTTGCGGAACGGCGAACATGCCGAACGGATAGGCGGCGCGAAGATCGTCTTTCGTCGTGAACGGAAAGTTCGCGATATCGGCGAGCGATTTCAGATCGGACGGCTTCACGTCGGCGGCGTCGAACTTCGTACGATAGGGTTTCGAGTTGTCGTAGGCGTGCGCGAGCGACCATTGCAGCAGTTGCAGCTGCAGGGCCTGCAATTCATCGCGGGAGAGCGTTTCCGCTCCGTCCAGCAGTGGCGTGTAGGCGGCGTCGGTCATCGCTGCATCAGATCGCATTCATGGTGAGAAGCGTATAGGACGCGACCGTCTCGTCCTTCTGGTTGGTGACGGCGACGTCCCAGTTCACTTCGCCATAGTCCTCGTTGCGTTTCTTCTTCGATTTCGCGGTGAGGCGCACCTTGATAGCGTCGCCGGGCGACACCGGCGTCAGGAAGCGCAGCTCGTCGAGCCCGTAGTTGGCGAGTACGGGGCCCGGCGCCGGATCGACGAACAGGCCGGCGGCGAAGGAAAGGATGAGATAGCCGTGCGCGACGCGGCCAGGGAAGAACGGATTCGCCTTCGCGGCGGCTTCGTCCATATGCGCGTAGAACGTATCGCCGGTGAAATGCGCGAAGTGCTCGATGTCTTCGAGAGTGATGGTGCGGGCCGCTGTCTCGATCGATTTGCCGATGTCGAGTTCGCCGAATTTGAGGCGGAACGGATGCGGCGGCTCGGCGTCGGCAGGCGCGCCTTTCATCCACTGGCGGGTGACGCCGGCGAGGATCGCCGGCGATCCCTGGATCGCGGTCCGCTGCATATAGTGTTTGACGCCCCTGACGCCGCCCATTTCCTCGCCGCCCCCGGCGCGGCCGGGTCCGCCATGCACGAGCACGGGAAGAGGCGATCCGTGGCCTGTCGATTCCTTGGCGCTGTCGCGGTTGATGACGGCGATGCGGCCGTGATAGGCGCCGGCGCCGGAGACGAACGCGCGAGCGACCTTCGGATCGTGCGTAAACAGGGAGGCGACCAGCGAGCCTTCGCCCCTGTTGGCCAGCGCGACGGCGTCTTCGATATCCTTATAAGGCATAAGAGTTGAAACGGGCCCGAACGCCTCGACCGCGTGCACCGCCGCCGCACGCCACGGATCGTCGCAACGCAATAGCACCGGCGAAATGAAGGCGCCGCCTTTCGCCCGGTCGCCAGCGATTTCGACGCGATCGATATCGCCGAAGACGATGGAGGCCTCTCGCGCGAGTTCCTTCACTTTCGCGCGCACATCTTCCCGCTGCGCGATGCTGACAAGCGCGCCCATGCGCACTTCTTCGAGCGCCGGGTCGCCGACCCGAATTTTGGCGAGGGCCGACTTGAGCGCCGCCTCGGCGGCGGCCAGATGCGACTGTGGAACGAAGGCGCGGCGGATGGCCGTGCATTTCTGCCCGGCTTTCACTGTCATCTCGCGCACGACTTCTTTGATGAAGAGATCGAATTCCGGCGCGTCAGGCGCCGCGTCCGGACCGAGCACGGAGGCGTTCAGCGAATCCTGCTCGGCGACGAATCGTACGCTCTCGGCAACGATACGCGGATGGTTCTTGAGCTTCGCGGCGGTCGAGGCGGAGCCGGTGAAGGAAACCACATCCTGACCGGTAAGATGATCGAACAGATCGCCTGTCGAGCCGACGATCAGTTGCAGCGCCCCCTTAGGAAGCAGGCCTGTGTCGAACAGAATCTTCACGCAGGCTTCCGTGAGGTAGGCGGTCGCGGTGGCGGGTTTGACTATCGAGGGAACGCCAGCGAGAAAAGAAGGCGCGAGTTTTTCCAACATGCCCCAGACCGGGAAGTTGAAAGCGTTGATGTGCACTGCCGCGCCGCGCAGCGACGTGTAAACGTGCTGCCCCATGAAGGTGCCTTCGCGGGAAATCTGCTCCACTGCGCCATCCATGAGGATCGTGTCGTCCGGAAGCTCGCGCTTTCCTTTCGAGGCGAAGGAAAACAACGTGCCGGCGCCGCCTTCTATGTCGATCCAGCCGTCCTTGCGGGTTGCGCCGGTTTCGAGCGAGAGGGCGTAAAGCTCTTCCTTCCGTTCCATGACGGCGGCTCCGAGGGCTTTGAGGATCGCCGCTCTTTCGTGGAATGTCAGCTTGCGGAGCGCTGGGCCGCCAACAGTGCGAGCGTGCTCCAGCATCGCTCTAAAATCGAGGCCGGCCGATCCTGTGCGTGCGATCGTTTCGCCTGTTACGGCCGAAGCAAGATCGACGAGACGTGCGCCTTCCACCCACTCGTCTATCGCGTAACTCTTGAGGACGGCGACTGACATGAGTTTCTCCCTGAAAATACTGTCTCGCCGGCGCGGTCTACTCGCCCTTGAACGCCGGCTTTCGTTTATTGAGGAAGGCGTCGACGCCCTCCCTGTAATCGCTGCTTCGGCCGAGCGCGCGTTGCAGGTCGCGTTCGAGGTCGAGCTGCTGGTCGAGCGAGCGGCTTGACGCAGAACGGATCGCGCGTTTCGTTTCAGCAAGACCGCGCGTCGGCGCCGAAGCGAATTTTGCGATGAGCGCGTCCGCTTCGGACATCAATTGATCGTCGTCGACCGCTTTCCATATAAGGCCCCATTCCGACGCTTTTTCAGCCTGGAGCGGTTCTCCCGTCAGCGCCAAACCGAGAGCGCGCGCCTGCCCGACAAGGCGCGGCAGAACCCAGGTGCCGCCCGAATCCGGCACGAGCCCGATATTTGCGAAAGACTGAATAAACTTCGCGCTCTTGGCGGCGATAACGATATCCGCCGCCAACGCGATATTGGCGCCGGCTCCGGCGGCGACGCCGTTCACCGCGCAGACAGTTGGAAAGGGAAGGCTCGTCAGCCTGCGGACAAGCGGATTGTAGCGATTTTCGAGACTCTCGCCGAGATCCACGCCGTCTCCGCCCGGCGCGACCGCGCGGTCTGAAAGATCCTGCCCAGCGCAAAAACCGCGTCCCGCACCAGTAAGCAACAAAGTCCGCACCGTCTTGTCGCTATCGATCGCGTCGAGCGCGCGGGCTACCTCTTCGTGCATTTCAACGGTGAAGGAATTCAGCCGGTCGGGACGATTGAGCGTCAGCCGCGCTGCGCCGTCTTTTATCGAGAACAGAATGGTCCTGAACGGTCCGGCCATAGATTCTCCGATTCATTCATCCGCGAGCATAAGCAATTGATTTCCGTACGGCCGCGATGCTACCTAGTGCTATACCCGAACGATCGGTCGGTCAATTCTGGAGCGGCGATGAGCGAAGAGATCGACAGGCTCGCCAAACGCATTGCAGCTCATCTTCATGCGTGCGAGGGCACGACAAAAGCCTGGTCGATAAAGCTTGAAGACGCCGGCGAGGGCAGGGCGCGCTGCTCGATGACTGTGCGTGAGGACATGCTCAACGGCCACGGTACGGCGCATGGAGGCATGATCTTTTCGCTTGCCGATACGGCATTCGCCTGGGCGTGCAATTCTCGCAACGTGAAAACCTTTGCGCAGCAAGCCTCGATATCGTTTCTGTCGCCCGCGAAATGTGGAGAGCGGCTTGTCGCAGATGCGCGAGAAACGGCGGCGGCGGGGCGCAGCGGCGTCTATTCGGTCGTCGTTACAGGCGGCGACGGACGGACCGTCGCAATTTTTCAGGGATTATCCCGCACGGCGGGCGGAGTTGTGATCGAAGGGAAAGAGAACTGATATGTCCGAAGCTTTTATTTGCGACGCGGTAAGGACGCCCATCGGTCGCTACGCCGGCGCGCTCGCGAACGTTCGAACGGATGATCTGGCGGCTATACCGCTCCGGGCGCTGAAAGAACGCAACCCCAAGGTAGATTGGGACGCGCTCGACGATCTCGTCATGGGCTGCGCCAACCAGGCGGGGGAAGACAATAGAAATGTCGCGCGCATGGCCGCGCTTCTTGCAGGATTTGGAGAGACGGCCCCGGGTACGACTGTCAACCGACTGTGCGGCTCCGGCATGGATGCGGCGACCATCGCTGCGCGCGCGATCAAGGCCGGGGAAGCCGATCTGATCATCGCGGGCGGCGTAGAATCCATGTCGCGCGCGCCGTTCGTGATGGGAAAGGCGGAAACCGCATTCTCAAGGTCTGCGGAAGTTTTCGATACGACTATCGGTTGGCGTTTCGTCAATCCTTTGCTTAAGGCGCAGTACGGAATCGACTCGATGCCGGAGACGGCGGAAAATGTCGCTGAAGAGTTTAACGTATCTCGCGCCGATCAGGACGCTTTCGCGCTGCGTTCACAGTCCCGCGCCGCCGCAGCGCAGAAAAGCGGGCGCTTTGCGGCGGAAATCGTTCCGGTTTCGATTCCACAGAGAAAAGGCGACCCCGTTATCGTCGACACAGACGAGCATCCAAGAGCGACTTCTATTGAAGCGCTTTCCAGCTTGAAACCATTCGTAAAAAAGGACGGCAGCATTACGGCCGGCAATGCTTCAGGCGTGAACGACGGCGCCGCGGCGCTGATAATCGCTTCCGAGGCGGCTGTAATGAAATATGCGTTGACGCCGCGCGCCAGATTTGTGGCGGGGGCCGTTGTCGGCGTCCCGCCGCGGATCATGGGCATTGGCCCCGCGCCGGCGTCGAAAAAGGTTCTGGCTAAAAGCGGGCTAAGCCTCTCCGATGTTGGCGTGATCGAGATAAATGAGGCGTTCGCATCTCAGTCTCTGGCGACCTTGCGCGAACTCGGTCTTCCGGACGATGCGGAGCATGTCAATCCGAACGGCGGCGCCATCGCTCTCGGCCATCCGCTCGGCATGTCAGGCGCGCGTCTCGTTCTTACCGCGACCGAAGAGCTTCGCCTGCGGAGCGCCCGCTACGCTCTTTGCGCCATGTGCATCGGCGTCGGGCAAGGGATCGCCAGCGTTATAGAACGCGTCTAGATCGTTTTTTGCGGCTCACATGTGGTAGCTGATCTCGCCGCGCATCGCATCCTTCATCAGGCGGTCGGACTCAGGTCCGGTGACCTGCACCAGAGTGCGGTGATCGCCGCCTTCGAACCAGACTTCATCACGTTCAGTCAAGCGCGTGTCGATTACCGTTTGCACTCCGTATGCGGCCCCGATCGGCGTCGCGGCGCCTGTCTCGCAATCATCGAAGAGCGTCTCGATATCGTTCTCGTTAGCCAGGCCGAGGCGTCGGTCGAGCATCCCCTGCAATTCGGTCAGATCGACCCGGTGGCTGCTCGGCACCACGGCGAGAACATATCCGGCCTCGTGGTGGATCACGACCGTTTTGGCGACGCAGTCGCCGGGTACGTGAACTGACTGCGCGTTTTCGCTGGCGGTCGACGTCCGCGAGTGAGCGACGGTTTCGTAACGAACGCCCGCATTATCCAGATAAGCCTTCAGTTTTTTGGCGATAGTCATGGCGTCCTCCTTGCCCGGCAGGCGGGCGGGCGAGGGCGCTCCCGGTGTCCGCGGACGCTATCGCGCCCGACCATGACCTGCCGGATGTGGATGATTTTGCCCGACCACTGCTGGCAGGGCAATCGTTTCCGACCGGCCGAAACGGGCATGACGAATTAGTTGACCGATCGGTCGGTTTATTCTATACGAACAGTAAGCGCAGAGCCCCAGGAATCTGCGCTGTTTGCGAAGACCGGAGGCGCTTCATGTATGCTCAGGAAGTAAAATCCACCGGTAAGGCGGTGAAATCGCTGCAGGAAATGGAACCGCAGGAGCGGGCATTTCAGCAGCGCGTGGACGCCGACATCAAGATCGAGCCGAAAGAGTGGATGCCGGAAGGCTACCGGAAGACCCTTATCCGCCAGATTTCGCAACACGCCCACTCTGAGATTGTTGGACAGCTCCCAGAAGGAAACTGGATAACCCGCGCGCCGACTCTCGACAGAAAAGCGATCCTGCTCGCCAAGGTGCAGGATGAAGCCGGGCATGGGCTCTATCTTTATTGCGCGGCGGAAACGCTCGGCGTCTCGCGCGATCAGATGACGGAGCAATTGCTCTCCGGCAAGGCCAAGTATTCCTCGATCTTCAACTACCCGACGCTGACTTGGGCCGATATCGGCGCCATCGGCTGGCTGGTGGACGGCGCGGCGATCATGAATCAGGTGCCGTTGCAGCGCTGTTCCTATGGACCTTACTCGCGGGCGATGATCCGCATCTGCAAGGAGGAAAGTTTCCACCAGCGGCAGGGCTACGACATCATGATGAAGCTCGCGCGGGGAACCGCCGAACAGAAGGAAATGGCTCAGGACGCGCTGAACCGCTGGTGGTGGCCGTCCTTGATGATGTTCGGGCCCTCTGACGCCGACTCCGTTCATTCGGCCCAGTCGATGGCCTGGAAGATCAAACAGAACACCAACGACGAGCTGCGCCAGAAGTTCGTGGATCAGACCGTTCCGCAAGCGGACTATCTCGGCTTGAAGGTTCCCGACCCAGACCTCAAATGGAATGAGGGGAAGGGCGGGTACGATTTCGGCGAAGTCGACTGGGAGGAATTTTACGAAGTCCTCAAAGGCAACGGGCCCTGCAACAAGGAGCGTCTGGAGGCGCGGCGAAAGGCGTGGTCGGACGGCGCCTGGTTTCGCGAGGGGCTGATGGCGCACGCGCGCAAGATAGCCGTGCACAAACAGGCGGCGGAGTGAAACGATGTCTAGCGAATGGCCGCTTTGGGAAGTTTTCATCCGCGGGCAGCACGGGCTGGCCCATCGGCATGTCGGCAGCCTGCATGCGCCCGACGCCGAAATGGCGATCAACAACGCGCGGGATGTCTATACGCGGCGCAATGAAGGCGTTTCGATCTGGGTGGTGAAGGCGGCGGACATCGTCGCCTCGTCGCCCGGAGACAAGGGGCCCCTGTTCGAGCCGGCGAACTCGAAAGTCTACCGGCACCCGACTTTCTTCGACATTCCCGACGAGATCGGGCACATGTAATGACCGATCCGCGCTTCGAATTCGCGCTTCGCATGGGCGATAACGCGCTTATCCTCGCTCAGCGTCTCAGCGCGTGGTGCGGTCATGCGCCAGCGCTCGAAGAAGACATCGCCATGGCGAATGTCGCGCTGGACTTGCTCGGCCAAGCGAAAATGTGGCTCGCCTGCGCCGGCGAGCTTGAAGACAAGGGACGAAGCGCCGACGATCTGGCGTTTCTGCGCGACGCGCGGGCCTTTCGAAACGTCCTGCTGGTCGAGCAGCCGAACGGCGACTATGCGCATACGCTGATGCGTCAATTCCTGTTCGACGCGTGGCATCTGCCGATGCTCGAAAACTTGGCGAATACTTCCGATCCGCGGATCGCCGAGATCGCTGCAAGGTCAGCGAAGGAAGCCGCCTATCACCGCGAGCGCTCGACCGACCTCGTCATCAGGCTCGGCGACGGCAGCGAAGAAAGCCGCTCACGAATGCAGCTCGCCCTCGACGAGCTCTGGCCTTTCGCTGGCGAATTGATGGCGGCCGACCCGCTTGATGAAGAACTTTTTGCGAATGGGATCGCCCCTAGTCTTGCAGACATCGCGGCAGGCTGGCGCTCTTATGTCGACACGGCGCTCGCTGACGCTACGCTGACGGCCCCAGCGGATGCGCCCGTTCGGAAAGGCGGGAAAAGCGGGCTCCATACAGAGGAGTTCGGCTACCTTCTCGCCGAGATGCAGTTCCTTCAACGCGCTTATCCCGGCGCGCGGTGGTGAACCATGGCGGCGCTGGCAATGAAACCGTCGCTTGAAGAAATCCGGGGCTGGCTTGAAGAGGTGCCGGATCCCGAGATACCGGTCGTGTCGGTCGTTGATCTCGGCGTCGTGCGCGGCATCGACTGGCGCGGCGAAGAACTCGTTGTGGGCGTGACGCCGACCTATTCGGGATGCCCGGCGACGGCGGTGATTGCTCTTGAAATAGCAGAGACGCTGAAGCGCCGAGGTCTGGAGAACGTGCGTGTCGAAACCCTGCTGTCTCCGCCATGGACGACCGCCTGGATATCGAAAGCCGGCCGCGAGAAACTGAAGGCCTATGGCGTCGCGCCGCCGGTCGAAGGCGCTTCCTGCGCCGGCGCGCTGAAGCCGGTGAGCGCGCTCGTCGAATGCCCGCGCTGCGGATCCTCCAAGACGGAGCGTGTCAGCCAGTTCGGCTCGACGCCCTGCAAGGCGAGCTATCGGTGCAAGGATTGCCTTGAGCCGTTCGACTATTTCAAGAGCTTTTAGATCATGGCGCATTTCTTTCCGCTCAGAGTGGCCGATATCCGCCGCGAAACGCGGGATTCGGTTGTCCTGACTCTCGAACCGCGTCCTGAGGACAGGGAAATCTTTCGCTTCATTCAAGGGCAGTATCTCACTTTCCGTCATACGTTCGACGGCGAAGAGTTGCGCCGCTCCTATTCGATTTGCGCCGGCCGCAACGACGGCGTTCTGCGCGTCGGCGTCAAACAGGTGGATGGAGGCTGGTTCTCGACCTTCGCCAACGAGGAACTGAAGCCTGGCGACATTCTCGAAGCGATGAAGCCGATGGGGAATTTCCACGCGCCCCTGAAGCCTGAAGTCGCGCGCGCGTATCTCGGCTTCGCCGGCGGCAGCGGAATTACGCCGCTGATCTCGATCATCCGAACGGTGCTCGCCGAAGAACCGAAATCAACGTTCACGCTCGTTTACGGCAATCGTTCGACGTCCGCGATCATGTTCCGCGAGGAGCTTGAAGATCTCAAGAACGAGCATATGGGCCGGCTCAATATCGTGCATGTGCTTGAGAGCGAAACTGCGGATATCGATCTTTTTGCAGGACGTCTGGATCGCGAAAAGTGCGATGCGCTGTTCGATCGCTGGGTAAATGTGAAAGGCTCTGATCTCGCCTTCATCTGCGGCCCGGAGCCGATGATGCTGGCGGTGGCCGATGCGCTGCGCGCGCATGGGATGAGCGACGGGCAGATCAAATTCGAGCTGTTCGCCTCCGCCCAGCCCGGCAAGGCGCGCGCCAGAGCCGCGCGAGCTGCAGGCGCCAATGCAGGCGCGATGTGCAAGGCGACGATCATTCTAGACGGCGTCAGGCGCGATCTCGCCATGCCGAAGCATGGGCAGAGCGTGCTTGAGGCCGCGGTCGCCGCCAATCTCGATGCGCCCTACGCCTGCAAGGCGGGCGTCTGTTCCACCTGCCGCGCCAAAGTCATCGAAGGCGAGGTGGAAATGGAAGCCAACTACGCGCTTGAAGATTATGAAGTGGCGCGCGGCTATGTGCTAACCTGCCAGAGTCATCCGGTCAGCGACCGGCTGGTCGTGGATTACGATCAATAGGCGCGGGATGTGAGCGAAGACAGCGGCCTTCTCGATTATCTCGAACGTGGCGGAAAGCTGACGTCGCCAGACAATGCGCCGGCGCGCTATCGCGCCGAACTGCTGCGGATCATGGCGAGCTTCGTTGATTCCGAGATGGCGGGGGCGGCGGGGTTCGCGGACTGCATCAATCTCGGTCCCGGCGTCACCGAGCGCATCGCTGCGTCCCGCATCGTTCTTGAAAAGTTCGACCACGCCGAACGCGTGCTCATGATCATGGGCGAGTTCGGCGCCAACGTCGAACGCTATGAAACCGTTCATTCCTGGGCGTCCCGCATCGGCCGCGAGGAAGACATCGGCGCGACGCGCCGCGGCGGCGACATGCGCCTCAACGTTTTCTGGTATCCGCTCGAAAACTGGGCCGACGCCGTGACCATGAATGTGTTGATGGGGCATGCGACGGAAATACAGCTCGGCGAGCTGGCGCGCGTTTCGTACCAGCCCCTGGGCGAGGCTTTCGCCGCCATCCTTCCGCGCGAGGCGCGTCACAGGGAGCTCGGCGAGGAGGGGCTTGCGAAGATCGCTGGTTCGGGCGCCGTCGCCAGGGATCAGATCAATCGCTCGGCGGCCTACTGGTTTCCGCGCGTCGCCGCCACTTTCGGCGCCGCCGGTTCGGGCCGCGCCGCGCTGCTTCGACGTTTCGGTCTGCGCCATACCGATAACGACAAACTCAAGCGGGTATGGAGCGAAGCGGTTGACAAGGCGCTGAAGAAGGCGCTGGGCTGAGAGCATGTTCCAGCAGTCAACCGTCATCGGCGTCGTCGGCGCCGGCGCCATGGGCGCAGGCATTGCGCAGGTCGCGGCGCAGGCGGGGCATTCTGTCGTCGCGCTTGATCAGGATGACGCGGCGCTCGCTCGCGGACGCGTTGCGGTCGAAAAAAGCGTGGAAGCGCTGATCAGGCGCGGCAAACTCACTCCGGCCGACGCGGCTGCACTCAAAGATCGCATTTCGTGGACCCTCGATATCGCGGAAATGAAACCCGCGAGTCTGGTGATCGAAGCCATCGTCGAAAACGAAGAAGCGAAACTCTCGCTCTTCAGGCGGCTGGAAGAAACGGTCTCCGCGACGGCTGCGCTCGCCACCAACACTTCTTCCCTGTCGGTGACCGCGCTCGCTGCTCGCCTTCAACGGCCGCAGCGCTTTCTCGGACTGCATTTCTTCAATCCAGCGCCGGTGATGAAGCTCGTCGAAGTCGTCGCCGGCGCCGCGACCGACGCTGCGATAGCGCGCGCCGCCGAGGCGCTGATGCGCGGCTGGGGAAAGGAAGCGGTCGCGACGAGAGACGTTCCCGGCTTCATCGTCAATCGCGTGGCCCGGCCGTTCTACGGGGAGGGCTGGCGCGCGCTTGAAGAAGGCGCGGCGGACGCCGCAACGATTGACTTCCTGTTCCGGGATCTCGCCGGCTTCCGGATGGGTCCTCTGGAGCTTGGCGACCTCATCGGTCACGACGTGAACGCGGCGGTCGCCCGCTCGATTTACGAGGCTTATTTCGGTCGCACCCGCTTCGCGCCCTCGCTTGGTCAGGGCCAGCTCGTCGCGGCGGGCCTTCTGGGCCGGAAGAGCGGGCGAGGGATTTACGATTATAGCGTCGGCCCATCCGAACCGCGCTTCGCCGCGCCGTCCGAACAGAAGGCGGTGACTCTCAATCTGGGGCGAGGCGCAGATGCGCTGAAAGCATTGCTGGACAGCGGCGGCGCTTCCTATGGGGAGGACAAGACGACGCCGTCGGGGTTCGCGAGCGTCGACGGAGTATTGGTCGGTTTCAGCGAAGGATGGACGGCGGGCGCTTTCGCGCACGATTTCGGCAGGCCCGTCGTTTTGCTCGACTGGGTGCGCGACGCCAAGGCGGCGACGGCGGTCGCTTTTGCGGCGTCGGATGACGAAGCACGTTTGGCGGCGCTCGCATTCGCCGGCGCCTGTGGAAAGCAGGCGATCGAACTCAAGGACAGACCCGGACTCGTTGTCCTGCGTGCGCTCCTGCAACTCGCCAATGCGGCATGCGACGCAGCCAGGGACCTTGTGTCGGATGCGGACGGAATCGACCGCGCCATGCGGTTCGGCGTCAACTATCCGTTCGGTCCGCTGGAGTGGGCGATGAGCTACGGCCCGGCGCGTGCTGTCGCTGCGCTCGACGCTATCGGCGAAGAGACGGGTGAGGCGATGTATTTCGCCGGCGAGTTCCTTCGCGCCGCCGCCCGACGCTAGCCGCCCGTCGCTTCGCGGATCGCTTCGCAGAGATGCTCGACATTGCCCTCGTTGACGCCGCACAGGTTGATGCGGCCCGAGCCGACGGCGTAGACGCCATGCGTTTCGCGCATTTTCAGCACCTGCGCTTCGGTTAGCGGCAGCAGGGAGAACATGCCGTACTGCCGTTCGATGAAGGCAAGGCGGTCGCCCATCTGCATTTCAGCCGATGTGCGCGCTAGCAGTCTGCGGCTGGCGTGGATCGCCATTCGCATCGACGCGGCTTCTTCCCGCCACTGTTTCGAAAGCTCCGGTGACTGGAGGATCTCGGCGACGATGGCGCCGCCATGCGCCGGCGGCATCGAGTACATCCCGCGCGCCACGTTCACAGCGTGGGAGCGCGCAGCGGAAGCGCTTTTGGCTGTCTCGCCGATCATGAAAAGCGCGCCAATGCGCTCGCGGTAAAGGCCGAAGTTTTTCGAGCAGGAATAGGAAACGAGCGCTTCCGGCAGCCGGCGCGCCGTCTCGCGCACGACATAGGCGTCTTCGTCGAGACCGTTTGCAAAGCCGTGATAGGCCATGTCAATGAAGGGCAGGAACTTTCGCGCCGCGGCGATATCCAGCACCGCGTCGATCTGATCCCGTGTCAGATCCGCGCCGGTCGGATTGTGGCAGGCGCCGTGCAAGAGCAGCACGTCGCCGGGACCGAGCTTTTCGATACCAGAAATAAAATCGTCGAAGAGCACGCTTGAGGTTGCGCGATCATAATAAGGAATCATGCGCAGCTCATGGCCTGCCGCCGACAGCAGCGGTTTGTGATTCGGCCAGGTCGGCTCCCCCGCATAGATCGCCCTGGCGTTCATCCGCTTAAGAAGCTCGCCTCCGACCCTCAGGGCGCCGCAACCGCCAGGAGTTTGAATCGCGGTCACCCGGCCCGCTCTCAACGCGTCGTGGTCGGCGCCGAAAAGCAGAGCGAGAATATTAGGCGCAAAACCGGGCGCGCCTTCGGGCGGCGTATAGACCTTGGTTGTCTCCGCCTCCATCACAAGCGCTTCCGCGCGTTTAACCGAGCCAAGCACAGGGGTCTTGTTGTCGACGGTGCGAAAGACGCCGACGCCAAGGTCGATCTTTTTGGCGCGAGGGTCGTCGGCGAACAATTTCGTCAGGCCGAGAATGGGATCGGGCGGCAGTTCGGAGATTTCGGAGAACATGACGTCTTCCAGTTTGATCAGGCGACCTTGGCGACAGCGGCCGCCTCAAAGCGCTGCATTAGGCGAGCGAGTTTTTCCTCCGCTTTCGCGATCGATTCAAGTTTTACCGGACCGTAACCGCGAATTTCGTCGGGCAGGCTGGCGATTTCGACGGCGACCGAAAGGTTTGAAACGTCGAGACGGGCGGAAATTTTCTCCATCCGCGCCCGGTAGTCGGCGATCATTCGGCGTTCGAGTTTGCGTTCGTCGGTTCGCCCGAAGAGATCAAATGCGGTTCCTCTTAAAAATTTCAGACGCTTGAGGGCCGACAAGGCGCCGTACATCCAGGGGCCGAACACTGACTTCTTCGGCCGCCCCTGATCGTCGAGGCCGCGATTGAAGATCGGCGGCGCCATATGGAATTTAATGCGATAGTCGCCAGCGAATTCATTTCCGACTTTCTTGCGGAAGCTTCCGTCCGTGTAGAGCCGCGCCACCTCATATTCGTCCTTGTAAGCCATGAGCTTGAAGAGATAGCGCGCGACGGCTTTAACAAAAGCCTCATTGTCAGGAGTATTCCTTACTTGCCCGGAAACCTTCCGGACGAACGCGCGATACTCATCGGCGTAGGCGGCGTTCTGATAATTGGTGAGAAAGTCCGCGCGGCGCTCGACGATCTCATTGAGAGACGGCTGCTGCGGTTCAAACTGAGACATGCCAGCCGCGCCCGCCACGGTCTTCAGCGAAGCAGCGGCGGCGCGCCCGATCTCAAACGCCTCGAGATTCTTTTTCACCGCCACGCCGTTCAGCTCAACAGCGCGCCGCAAAGCATCGCCGCTGACGGGAACGAGGCCGAGTTGCCACGCATAGCCGAGCAGCAGCATGTTCGAATATACGATATCGCCAAGAAGGCGGGCGGCGAGGGCGCTGGCGTCGAGGCTCGACACATTGGGCTCGCCGCAGGCTTCCTTGAGCGTTTTCAACCTCAGATGCGCGCCGAAGTCGACATTCCGATCACGAATGAAATCCGCGGTGGGGATGATCTCCATGTTCGCGGCGGCGCGCGTTCCGCCCTTGCGCATCACGCCGAGCGCTCGCGGATCGGTGCCAACGACAAGATCACAGATGATCGCCGCGTTCGCTCTGCCGGAGTCGATGCGAACCTGATTGAGCATTTGCGGCTGCGGCGCAAGCCGCACATAGGAAAGCACCGTGCCGCCTTTTTGCGCGAAACCCATGAAGTCGAGTACGGAGGCGCCTTTCCGTTCCAGATGGGCCGCCATAGTGATAATCGCGCCGATGGTTACGACTCCAGTGCCGCCGACGCCGCCGACTAGAAGATCGTAGGCGCGGTCGATGACAGGAAGCGATGGGTCGGGCAGGGTTGCAAGCAGATGCTCCAGTTCGGCGCCGATGGCAGTCCGCTCCGGCTTTCTCAATTCCCCGCCTTCGATGGAAACGAAGCTCGGGCAGAAGCCTTTGACGCAGGAATAGTCCTTATTGCAGGAAGACTGGTCGATTTTCCGTTTGCGGCCGAATTCAGTCTCTACTGGTGCAATCGATAGACAATTTGATTGCTTCGAGCAGTCCCCGCATCCTTCGCACACAAGCTCGTTGATGAAGATTCGCTTTGGTGGATCGGGATATTGCTTGCGCTTGCGACGGCGACGCTTTTCGGCGGCGCAGGTCTGCTCGTAAATCAGGGCGGTGACGCCCTTTATCTCGCGGAGATCGCGCTGCACGGCGTCGAGCTCGTCGCGGTGAAGCACGTCGACGCCCGAAGGCAAGCCGCCCGTTTCGACAATCTTGTCAGGCTGATCCGATACGATGACGACCTTCTTGACCCCCTCGGATTGAAGCTGGTGGGCGATCTGAGGAACCGTCAGAACGCCGTCGATTGGCTGTCCGCCTGTCATTGCAACAGCATCGTTATAGAGGATCTTGTAAGTAATGTTGGCGCCCGCCGCGATCGCCTGCCGGATCGCCATCGAGCCGGAATGGAAATAAGTGCCGTCTCCGAGATTCTGGAAGATGTGCGGGCGATCTTTCAGGAACAACGATTTCGCCGCCCAGTTGACGCCTTCGCCGCCCATCTGAATCAGCGACGACGTTTCCCTGTCCATCCACGAGGCCATGAAATGGCAGCCGATCCCGGCGAGCGCCTTCGAGCCTTCCGGCACTTTGGTAGACGTGTTGTGAGGACAGCCTGAGCAGAAGTAAGGCAGGCGTTTTGCGCCGCCGGGCGCTTCGACCGATTTTTGGGCCTCTGCCAGGTCGGCGAGCGCGGCCTCGAAGTTCAGGTGCGGAAAATGCCTGGCAAGGCGGCCCGCGATGATCGGCGCCAGCATCGACGGCGACAGTTCATCAACCCATGAAATGAGGTGCGCGCCAGTCTCATCGTGTTTGCCCAGGATCAGCTTCGGCTTCGAAACGGCGCGGTCGTAGATATACTCCTTGAGCTGGCTCTCGATGATGCCGCGTTTTTCTTCGACCACCAGCACTTCTTCTTTGCCGGCCATGAAACGCTCGGCGCCCTCGTTTTCCAGCGGCCAAACGAGCCCGATCTTGTAGATGTCGATGCCGGTCTGCCGCGCGCGCGCCTCGTCGATCCCGAGCAGCGCCAGCGCTTCCATGACATCAAGATGCGCCTTTCCTGTAGTGATGATGCCGTAACGCGCGTCTGGAATATCGTAGATGGCGCGGTCGATCGGGTTTGCTCGCGCGAACGCCCGGACGGCATCCTTCTTCGCCCGCATTCTGCGCTCGATCTGCATGCCGGGCAGATCAGGCCAGCGAAAATTGAGACCGCCATCAGGCATATCGAAATCTTCCGGCGCCCTGAATTCAGGCGCCTCGGGCAGATCGAGGCTGGCGCCGCTTTCGACTGTTTCTGAAATCGCTTTGAAGCCCACCCACATGCCCGAAAAACGGGAAAGCGCGAAGCCATAAAGTCCGTATTCGATATACTCCGACAAACTCGCCGGGTTGAGGGTCGGCATGTACCAGGCCATGAAGGCGACATCCGACTGATGCGACATCGATGAGGAAACGCAGCCGTGATCGTCGCCTGCGACGACCAGAACGCCGCCAT
This sequence comes from Pseudomonadota bacterium, assembly GCA_036337175.1. GTDB lineage: Bacteria > Pseudomonadota > Alphaproteobacteria > Caulobacterales > Parvularculaceae > Amphiplicatus. Next base: position 43,395 of record JAYZEQ010000010.1, on the reverse strand, counting down.
GAGGCGACGAACCATAAGCGTTGCCATGTTTCAGCGCATCCCCGGCCCTATCGACGCCGGGGCCCTTGCCGTACCAGATCGAAAATACGCCATCGACGGTCCGGTCAGGCTCGACTTCCACCTGTTGCGTTCCGAGAACAGCGGTCGCCGCGAGGTCTTCGTTGATGGCGGGGAGAAAAGTAATGCGGTTTTCCGCCGTGACGTCTTTAGCGCGCCAGAAGGCCTGATCGACGCCGCCCAGCGGCGAGCCCCGATAGCCGGTGACAAAACCTGCGGTGTTCAGACCATTCTTTCGGTCGAGCCGGCTCTGAGCGAGAGCGATCGCGAGCAGCGCCTGACTGCCTGTGAGAAACACCCGGCCTTGCTCTCGCCGGAACCGGTCCTCGAGCTGGTAGTCGTCGAGGGGAGGGGGAGCAATGCCTGCTGCTGACATATGTCGGCCTCTAGGGGTCGGGTTTCTCGCCGCCCTAAATACGCTTTTTGCGCGCAAAGCGCCTTTCAGAATATCCCGGATTACAAACCAAGGCGTACATTTTATTTCATATTTTGATACTTAATGATATAAACGTATCATAATATCGGAGAGTATGCACATAGCAGGAATAGGGCGATCCGTTTGAATATGGACGAGCAGGACCGCAAAATTCTGGCGGCGCTCCAAAAGCACTGCCGCGTATCGGCCCAGGAGCTTTCGGAAGAAACGGGCGTTTCTCCAGCGACCTGCTGGCGGCGCTGGCGCGCGCTTGAGGAAGCGGGCGTGATCGAGGGCTACCGCGCGCTGCTTAATCGCGAACGGCTGGGGCTGGCCGTCTGCGCTTTTGTACATGTTTCGATCGACCGTCAGTACTCGGAAGTGGTGAGCGGGCTGTATGAAAAAATTAAGCGCCGACCGGAAGTGCTCGAATGTTACGCAACAACAGGAGATGCGGACTTTACGCTCCGAGTGGTGGCTCGCGATATCGCAGACTATGACCGCTTCCTGCAGGACTTTCTTTTTGAACTGCCCGGAGTAGGCCAGGTGCGATCATCGATCGCGCTTCGGGAGATTAAGCAGACCACAGAGCTGCCGGTTTAGTTCTGGCCACAGCCCCAATCTCAATGAGCCGAAAAAGCTCGGCAATGTCTCGTGGTTTGCGCCGGTAGCATACCCCGGTGTCTGGCGAGCGATGCATATTCACGACAAGACATCAGGCCCGGACGGAATTGCCGCGGATTTCTCCGGAGTCGATCGCAACGCTGTCGCAGCCGGCAGCGAGACGGCTCATCGAAGAGAAGCGCGTGATCGAAGCGGGTTTTCTTAAGATCCTGTTCGCGTCGAGACGGCGGCGCAGCGGTGCTTCTCATGCCTGTCGACTGACAATTACTTTACGTGAGCGATCGCTTCATCGAGCCAATCGGAAAGACCTTTCACGATTTCAGGGTTTGGCAGGCCTTCCTTCCCGGATACTAACAAATAAAACGTATCCGCGAGCGTTTCGGCGGGATGAGTAATGTATTCGGTGTTTTTGCCTACTGCATTGAAGAAGTCTGGAACATCGTCAGGGTTCAGCAGGCGAGGCTCCCCTGAAGCGTCAAGGTCTGCGCTGCATGCGCCATTTTTTACATCGACGGCAAGCAGGCCGAAATTGAAATACTTGTTGAGACCGCCGCCTTTTTCGGCGCTCCAGCCGCCTTTATCGACATAGAGATAAGGAATGACGCCGTCCGCGCCTTCGATGTTGGCGGGAACATAATGGCGATCCACGGGCGCATCTGGATTAGTGAGATGGAGGGCGTCAAGTTCCGCAGGGGCTTTGAAGGCGCAGGGACGGTAGCCGATCAGCGCGAACATTTCATCATGCCGGTCCGCCTGACGGCGGGTGAGGACATGAAAATATTCATGGAGGAAAAAATAGGCGGCGTCCTCATCCCTGTTTTTCGACTTTGCGAGACCGTCGAGAAAATTTTGAGAGAAGATAATCGCGTCGCCGCGCGTGTGGGGCATGCCGCTGTCGATCCGGTCGTCTCCTTTTATGAAGATGATCTCCTGCGCCGTGAGCGGCGTATATTTGTCGATAGATGACGCATGCCTGTCGAAAACCTGAGACCAGAAAGCTTTTTCCTCGTCGGTCCAGGTGAGCGTAGAGGCCGCATATTGAGCTTTGAGGTCGGAGAGACTGGTTTTATCCGCCGACATCATCCGCACGCCGATTTCCGCCGGGCGCAGGCGCGTCAGGAAGTCGTCTTCGGTGATTAGAATCGCCGCTGCTTCTGCCGGGGTCGCGAATCGAAATTCGGTGGCCGCGGCCGGAGAAAGACTAATGAGGGTCGCCGTCACCGTAGCAAGAAATGCCTTCATGGCAGATTCCATTCACTTGTGCGTACTGGGCGCCCGCGGTCTTCTTTGCCGGTCCCGAAAAATAATTCAAGAGCGCCTCTTTCGTCTCTCTTGCACGGTGCTTGTCATGGTCTCGCGGGGGCGGGCGGGCTATGCTATCCCGCCGCCCGGGCGGCTATCGCCCGGCAATACTGAAAGAAAAAGAACGCCAAGGCATGTCGAAACTAGTCCCCGTCGATCCCTTTGACTGCGTCGTCTTCGGCGCGACCGGCGACCTCTCGGTGAGGAAGCTGATGCCGTCGCTTTATCACCGCTGGAAGGATGGGCAGATTCCCGATTCCTCCCGCATCATCGGCGCGGCCAGACAGTCGCTCTCGACGGAAGAGTTCCGGTCGATGATCCGAACGAAATATGAGGAATTTTTCCCTCGGGAGACCATAGATGAGGAGGCGTGGGGAGGCTTCATCAGCCGCGTCGCCTACTGCGAGCTCGATGTGGCTGACACCAAGGGAAACTGGAAAGGGCTCGGCAAACTGCTGGACGGCGCAGACGGCAAGAAGCGGATGTTCTATTTCGCGCTGCCGCCTTCGCTCTACGGGAACGTCGCCGCCAACATTGTCGCCGCCGGCCTGAAGACCGCTCACACCCGAATCGTCCTCGAAAAGCCGATCGGCACCGACCTCGCCTCGGCGCGTGAGATCAATGACGCGGTCGGCAGGACTTTCGACGAATCGGAAGTCTTCCGTATCGACCATTATCTCGGCAAGGAGACGGTGCAGAACCTGTTGATCCTGCGCTTCGCCAATTCTCTTTTCGAACCGGTCTGGAACGCCGGCGCAATCGACCATGTGCAGATATCCGTCAACGAGTCGATCGGGGCCGGCGGGCGCGCCTCTTATTATGACAAATCGGGGGCGCTGCGCGACATGGTGCAGAACCACCTGATGCAGCTTCTCTGTCTCGTCGCCATGGAGCCGCCGCTGGATCTCAGCGCCGATACGGTGCGCGACGAGAAGATAAAGGTCCTGAAAGCGCTGCGCCCCCTTACGGTTGAGACCGCGAGAGAATTATCTGTGCGCGGTCAATACAAGGCCGGCGTGGTCGATGGAAAATCGGTTTCCGCCTATTCCGACGAGCTGGGCAAGGCTAGCGACACCGAAACGTTCGTCGCGCTGAAAGCGCATATCGATAACTGGCGCTGGGCGGGCGTGCCGTTTTACCTGCGCACCGGCAAACGCATGAGCGCGCGTCGTTCGGATATCGTCATCCAGTTCAAGCCGGTCGCTCATTCCGTCGTCGGTCCGGAAGCGGGAAGGCTTCATCCGACTCGTCTCGTCATTCGTCTGCAACCGGACGAAGGAATGAAGCTGATGCTGATGACGAAAGAACCGGGACCGGGCGGCTTGCGGCTTCGTTACGTGCCGCTCAATCTCAGCTATGCGGAAACCTTTACCGAGCGTTATCCGGACGCCTATGAGCGGTTGCTGATGGCGGTGGTGCGCGGCGATCTCGCGCTGTTCATGCGGCGCGATGAGGTCGAGGCCGCGTGGCGCTGGGTCGACGGCATTCTCGAAGCTTGGGCCAATGACGGGGTCAAGACCTATCCCTATGCGGCGGGGTCGGACGGTCCGGCTCAGGCGGCGCTGATGATAGACCGCGACGAGCGGGAATGGTTCGATAGCGTATGACGGGGGCTACGAAGGAAAGACAAAAATGACGGCTCCCCTTAACGACACAATCAGACACGTCACGGAACGGATCGTCGAGCGCAGCCGCCCGACGCGCCGCGCCTATCTCGCTCAGATGCGCGCCGCCGCCGGCAAGGGGCCGCACCGCGCGCGCCTTTCCTGCGGAAACCTCGCGCATGGCTTCGCCGCTTGCGGTCCCGACGAGAAGAAAGAGCTGGCTCGCGGCGGCGGGCCGGACATCGGCATCGTCACCGCCTATAACGACATGCTGTCGGCGCATCAGCCGCTGAAAGACTTTCCCGACATCATCAAGGACGAACTGAGGAATGAAGGCGCGGTCGGCCAGGTTGCGGGCGGCGTGCCGGCGATGTGCGACGGCGTCACTCAGGGCCAACCGGGCATGGATCTGTCCCTGTTCTCACGCGACGTCATCGCCATGGGAACGGCGGTCGCCCTCTCTCACGACATGTTCGACGGCGCAATCTGTCTCGGTGTCTGCGACAAGATCGTCCCGGGACTGATGATCGGCTCGCTGCGCTTCGGCCATCTTCCTGTCGTATTCGCCCCGGCCGGGCCGATGCGCTCGGGCATTCCGAACGACGAGAAGGCGAAGATCCGGCAGCTTTTCGCCGAAGGCAAGGTCGGCCGCGACAAGCTGCTCGCCGCCGAGAGCGGCAGCTACCACTCGCCGGGAACCTGCACGTTTTATGGCACGGCGAACTCCAACCAGATGCTGATGGAATTCATGGGCATGCATGTGCCGGGCGCGGCTTTTCCGAATCCCGGCACGCCGCTGCGCGAGGCGCTGACCCGTAACGCCGCTCACCGCGTGGCTCAGATCACGGCGCTGGGCGAACATTATACGCCGATGTGCGACGTCATCGACGAGCGCGCCATCGTCAACGGCGTCATCGGGCTTCATGCAACAGGCGGTTCAACCAATCACACGCTGCACCTCATCGCCATCGCCCGGGCGGCCGGGATCGTTCTCACATGGGACGACATGGACGATCTTGCGCGCGTCGTGCCGCTGATGGCCCGTGTCTATCCGAACGGCAAGGCGGACGTGAATCACTTCCATGCGGCCGGCGGCCTCGCCTTTATCCTCCGCGAACTGATTGAGCATGGGTTGATCCATGAAGAGGTGACGACGGTCGCCGGTCACGGCCTGCGCCATTATGCGCGCGAACCGTTTATCGATGGCGATCATCTCGTCTGGCGAGATCCTCCGAAAGAAAGTCACGATCTCGATATTCTCCGTCCGGTGTCGGATCCGTTTGCGGCCACCGGCGGGCTCAAGGTGCTCAAGGGGCCGCTCGGCCGTTCCGTTATAAAAGTTTCGGCCGTAAAGCCCGAGAACCGCGTGGTCGAAGCGCCGGCGATTGTTTTCGACAGCCAGGAAGAGATGATGGCGCGCTTCAAGGCTGGCGAGCTTAACCGCGATTTCGTCGCGGTGGTGCGCTTTCAGGGACCCCGCGCCAACGGCATGCCCGAGCTGCACAAGCTGACCCCGCCGCTCGGCGTGCTGCAGGACAAGGGCTTCAAGGTGGCGCTCGTCACCGACGGGCGGATGTCCGGCGCATCGGGCAAAGTTCCGGCGGCGATCCATGTTTCGCCGGAGGCCGAAGCGGGCGGGCCGATCGCCAGAATTGTCGACGGCGACATCATTCGTCTCGACGCCGAGCAGGGCGTGCTTGATGTGAAGGTCGATCCCCGCGCGTTCGAGGCGCGCAAGCCGGCGAGCGTCGATCTTTCCGCCGTGCAGCGCGGTTATGGGCGCGAGCTGTTTGCAGTTTTCCGCGCCAATGCGACGCCGGCGGAGGAGGGCGCCTCGTCGATCCCCTTCCAAGAGGCCGCAGCGTGACCTCCGCGCCGCTGCTTGTCGCCGATATCGGCGGCACCAACGCCCGCTTCGCCATCGCCGAGCGCGAAGGGAAGCGCGCGAAGATCCTTCACCGCGAGGTGATGCGCGCGGAGGACTTCGAACATCTCGCGGACGCGGCGAAAGCCTTCCTCGAGAGCTGGAGCGGCGCCGCGCCGAAGCAAGGCGTTTTCGCGGTCGCGGGACCTGTCGACGTGGAAGAAGTCGTCTTCACCAATTCGCCCTGGCGTTTCCGCCCCGACGATCTTGCGAAACAGATCGGCTGCGGCGGCGCCCTCAGGATCATCAACGATTTCGCCGCCATGTCGCGCGGGGCCGTCGCCGCGCCCGACGCCGAGCTCAGTCTCGTCGAGGAAGGCGAGGGGCTTCCGGGCGCGCCCATCGCCGTTTTAGGGCCGGGCACCGGATTGGGCCTCGGCATCGTCATCGAAACCAGGGGCCATGTCAGCGTCATCGCCACCGAAGGCGGGCATGTCGCCTTCGCGCCCCAGGACGAGAAAGAGATCGAGGTTCTGCGATTCATCCAGCGCGAGCATGCGTTCGTCTCTTATGAGCGAGTGCTTTCGGGTCGGGGCCTCGTCAATCTTCACAGGGCGCTGTGCGTCATCAATGGCGCGACGCGAGTGTCGCTGCGGCCCGACGAGATCACTTCCGCCGCCATGGAGCGCACGCTCCCCATCGCTCGCGAGGCGACGGAAATGTTTTGCGCCATTCTCGGCACCTATGCGGGCGATGCGGCGGTGATGACCGGCGCGCGCGGCGGCATCATCCTCGCCGGCGGCATTCTCCCCAAGATCGAACCAATCCTGCGCGAAAGCCGCTTCAACGCCCGTTTCGTCGAGCGCGACCCGATGCGGGCCTATCTTGAGGCGATACCTGTCAGGCTCCTCAACAGCGACACGGCGGCTCTGGTCGGCGCCGCGCTCATGGCGGATTGATCCTTAAGACTGCGCGTCGCGCGTGCGTTCATTCGCCCGCGCCTCTATTCTTCCGCGCGATCCTTCCCGCCCGAGGCGCTGTGCGCCGGGATGCGAGACCGCCTGGAGATATTCAAGTCATCATGCCCGCAGCGTCGCCCGAAATCCGTCGCTTCACTTCGCAGCGTCTCAGTCTCGCCTACGCAGACTGGGGCAACCGTGACGCGCCGTTGCTGGTGCTCGTGCATGGCGGGCGCGATCACAAACGAAGCTGGGACTGGACGGCCGAAGCGCTCCGCAACGACTTCCATGTGGTCGCGCCGGACCTGCGCGGTCACGGAGAGAGCGACTGGTCGTCGGACGGCGACTACGCGCCGTCCGATCATGTGCTCGATCTCGCCGCCCTGATGCGCCATCTCGGCAAGGATCCGGCGACGTTCATCGCCCATTCGCTCGGCGGCATGATCACGCTGCGCTACGCCGGACTCTATCCGGAGCGGGTCAGGAAGGTCGTGGCGATCGAGGGGCTTGGCATGTCGCCGCGGATGATGGCGGAGCGGCGGACGAAACCGGTCGATGAAGTCCTGCGAGGATGGGTCGAGCAGAAGCTTGCTAATGCTGGAAAGACGCCGAGGCGGTATCCTGATCTCGCCGCCGCCGAAGCGCGAATGCGCGAGGCCAATCCGCATCTTTCCGGGGAGCAGGCCGCGCATCTAACCCGTTGCGGCGTCAGGCGCCATGAGGACGGCTCCGTGAGTTTCGCTTACGATCCCGGCGTGTTTTCTTTTCCCGTTCTCGACCTTTCGCTCGATGAGCTGAAAGCGCTTTGGGCTCGGATCGCCTGCCCGGTCCTGCTGCTCTATGGCAAGGACGGGACCGCCTCTAACCCTCTTGAGGACGGTCGCGCCGCCGCCTTCCGCAACGCGGACGTGCGGTATTTCGACGGAGCGGGGCATTGGCTCCACCACGACCGTTTCGAGATGTTCCTCGCCGCCGCTCGCGAATTTGTTCGCTGAAGGTTGTGCGGCGAGCGGGCCTCGCTCTGCAGGCGATTTTTCAAAACAATCAGCATGTTACGATGATATCCGCATCGCAGGTGAATCTGCTTTACAGAAGAACAAAAAGGGAATAAGAACAAATGAAGAACACGATTAACCATCACGGAGGACAACATGGAAAACGAGACGTTGCGGGACGGTGTCGGACTCGGCGTACTGATCCTCCTGATCGGGGCCGCGCAACTGTGGGGTGCGCTTCTCGGCGCCTAGCTGGCCTCTGCTCCGGAAGGCCTGAGCGAAATCAGCGGCGGAGAACAAGGCGGCGTTCGGGTGAGACGGCGCCAGGAGGAGTAAGCGTTGAGCGGGTTCATCCATCTGCATCTCCATTCCGCCTATTCTCTTTCCGAGGGCGCGATCCGCATAGGCAAGCTCAGGGATCTCTGTCTGGCGCAGTCCATGCCCGCTGTGGCCATCACCGACACTAACAACCTTTTCGGGGCGCTCGAGGCCTCCGAAACGCTTAGCGCCGCCGGCGTCCAACCGATCATCGGGCTTCAGCAGGGATTTGAGATCGAAGCGCTTGCGACAGCGGAGGGAAAACGCGCTCGGCCTGCGCCGCTGGTTTTTCTCGCCCAGAACGAGGCCGGTTACCGCAATCTGATGAAGCTGACGAGCGCGGCCTTTCTCCGCTCGGCGCGCGAGGACGCTCCCTGCGCCGACCTTTCCTGGCTTGATGGCCTGAGCGAGGGCCTCATCTGCCTCACCGGGGGTTACGACGGCGCGCTCGACCGGCTGGTGCGCGTCGGGCGGGGCGACGAGGCGCGAGGCTTGCTTGAACGCCTGAGCGCTCTCTTTCCTGCGCGTCTCTATGTCGAACTGCAGCGGCACGAAGGGCGCGACTGGAGGGCGAGCGAAGCTGAGTTGGTCGATATGGCGTACGATCTTGGTCTGCCGATAGTGGCGACCAACGAGCCCTATTTTCCGAAGCCGGACGACTTCGAGGCGCATGATGCGCTTCTCTGCATTGCAGACGGCGCGTATGTGCATCAGGAAGAACGGCGCAAGGTCACGCCCGATCATTACTTCAAGTCCGCCCCCGAAATGACGGCGCTTTTCGCCGACCTGCCCGAGGCGACGGCTAACACTATCGAAATTGCTCAGAGATGCGCCTTCCGCCCGCGCACTCGCAACCCGATGCTGCCCCGGTTCGTCGAGGGCGCGGCGGAAGAAGAGACGGCGGAGCTGCGCCGTCAGGCGGAGGAGGGACTTGAGAAGCGACTTGCTACGAGCGCTCTCGCAGCTTCTGCCGAGACATACCGGGAGCGGCTTGAGACCGAACTGGGCATCATCAACGGGATGGGCTTTCCCGGTTACTTTCTGATCGTCTCCGACTTCATCAAATGGGCGAAAGCGCAAGGCATCCCCGTGGGGCCGGGCCGGGGCTCCGGCGCGGGCTCGCTGGTCGCTTGGGCTCTCACCATCACCGACCTCGATCCGTTGCGTTTCGGGCTTCTGTTCGAGCGGTTCCTAAATCCCGAGCGCGTGTCGATGCCGGACTTCGACATCGATTTCTGCCAGGACCGGCGCGACGAAGTGATCCGCTACGTGCAGCAGAAGTACGGCGAAGAGCGTGTGGCGCAGATCATCACCTTCGGCAAACTGCAGGCGCGCGCCGTGCTGCGCGACGTCGGCCGGGTGCTGGGCATGCCGTTCGGTCAGGTCGACCGGCTATGCAAGCTGGTGCCGAACAATCCCGCAAACCCGGTCACGCTCGCAGAGGCGCTCGAGACCGAACCGCGCCTCAGAGAAGAACGCGCGCGCGACGAGGGCGTTGCCGCGTTGCTCGAAAAAGCGCTGAAGCTTGAGGGCCTTTATCGTCACGCCTCCACGCACGCCGCCGGCGTCGTCATTTCGGAAGGGCCGCTCGATGAAGTGACCCCTCTCTACCGCGACCCGCGGTCGGAAATGCCCGCGACCCAGTTCAACATGAAATGGGTCGAGCCCGCTGGTCTTGTGAAGTTCGATTTTCTCGGCCTCAAAACGCTCACTGTTATCGATCGCGCCGTCGGCTTCCTGAAACGCGCCGGGATTGGTCTCGATATCGCGTCTCTGCCGCTCGACGACGCGAAAACCTTCGAAATGCTGGGCGAAGGCGCCGCCGTCGGGGTGTTCCAGCTTGAAAGCGCCGGCATGCGCGCGACGCTGCGCTCGATGCGGCCGGACAGTCTCGAAGATATTATTGCGCTCGTCTCACTGTACCGGCCGGGTCCGATGGAGAACATCCCGACCTATATCGAGCGCAAGCAGGGCCTGCAGGCGCCGGACTATCTCCACGAGTCGCTCGAAAGCGTCCTGAAAGAGACTTACGGCGTCATCATCTACCAGGAACAGGTAATGCAGATCGCGCAGATCCTGTCGGGCTATTCGCTCGGCGAGGCCGACCTGCTTCGCCGCGCCATGGGCAAGAAGAAGAAGGAGGAGATGGACCTGCAGCGCAAGCGCTTTGTCGACGGCGCGCGCTCCCGCGGGGTCGAGCCATCGAAAGCCTCCTCCATCTTCGATCTTGTACAGAAATTCGCCGGATACGGTTTCAACAAATCGCACGCCGCCGCCTATGCGCTGATCGCCTATCAAACCGCCTATCTCAAGGCGAACCATCCGGCGGCGTTTCTCGCCGCCTCGATGTCGCTCGACAAGGCGAACACCGACAAGCTTTCGGTGTTTCTCGACGAAGCCGAGCGCAGCGGCGTCGAGGTTCGTCCGCCGCACGTCAACCGCTCGGAGGCGGATTTCTCGGTGGATGAGACCGGGGCCATCGTCTACGCGCTCGGCGCGGTCAAGAATGTCGGCGAAGCCGCCATGGCGGCGATCGGCGAGGAGCGCGCTCGCGGCGGGCCCTACAAGGACCTTTACGATTTCGCCGAGCGCGTCGATCTGAAGGCGATCGGCAAGAGGGCGGTCGAAAATCTCGCGCGCGCCGGAGCCTTCGACGGCCTCGGCGCGAGCCGCGCTTCCGTCGTCGCCGGCGCCGACATGCTCATCCGGTATTCGGCGCAATCCGCCGAAGACCGTTCAAGCGCCCAGGGCGGTCTGTTCGATCTCGCCGCTGCGCCCGCGTTGGAGCGGCCGCGCCTTCCGGCGGCGGACGAATGGACGCCCCTCGACCGCCTCAATGAGGAGCGCGCAGCGCTCGGCTTTTATTTCTCAGGCCATCCGCTCGATGACTACGAGCGGGAGCTCAAACGCCTCAATGTCGTCAGCCTGGCCGAGGCGCGGGAGCGGGCGATCGACGCGCGCGTCATGCTGCAGATGGCCGGCGTCGTCCGGACGGTGCGAATGCGCCGCTCTAAAACCGGCAAGCCGTTCGCCTGGGTGGAGCTTTCGGACGCGACCGGCGAATATGAAGTGACGGTATTTTCCGAGCTTCTTTCGAGCGCCCGCGATTTGTTCGAGCCAGGCATGCTCCTTTTATTGTCGGTCACCGCCGAGGACCGCGACGGCGATATCCGATTCACAGGAGAGGCGGCGCGCCGTCTCGACGCCGCGGCGGCGCAGGCCGCCTCGCTGCTGCGGGTCGCCGTTACTTCGGAAACGGCGCTCGACGCGATCAACCGTCGTCTCGCGGCGGTGAAGCCCGCGTCGCGCCAGGAAACGGGACGGGTGGTGCTCGCCCTGCGCCTGCCGGAAACCGGCCGCGAGGTGGAGATCGCCCTTGGCGCCCCGGCCGCCTGCACCCCCGCCATGCGCGGCGCCCTCAAGGCCCTCGACGGGGTGGCGGACGTCGAACTGGTCTAGGCCGCGCCCCCCCATCGGGCTGGCGCGAGCCGGAAACGCCGCCGCGTCGGGTTTCTATTGAAAAACCCGTCCGATCCGCCTATATCGCGCGCCATCTCACACGCAGCGCCATTCCTGAAGTGGCCTCGATGCGGTCCGTAAGGGCGGCTGGCAAGGCGAACGGGCATGTCGCCCAACCGGCGCTGCGGCGGAAAAACTGAAGGAGACTAAAAGAATGGCTTTGCCAGAATTTTCCATGCGCCAGCTTCTCGAAGCCGGCGTCCACTTCGGTCACCAGACTCACCGCTGGGAACCGAAAATGAAACCGTACATTTTCGGCGACCGTAACGGCATTCACATTATCGATCTGTCGCAGACCGTGCCGATGCTGCATCAGGCGCTGGTCAAGATCCGTGACGTCGTCGCCGGCGGCGGACGCGTGTTGTTCGTCGGCACCAAGCGCCAGGCGCAACAGCCGGTCGCCGAAGCCGCATCGCGCTGCGCGCAATACTATATGAATGTGCGCTGGCTCGGCGGCACGCTCACCAACTGGCAGACGATCTCGGCATCGATCCGGCGCCTGAAGGAAATGGAAGAGCGTCTCGAAGGCGGCGGCGGGGGCCTTACGAAGAAAGAGCAGTTGCAGCTGTCGCGCGACAAGGCGAAGCTCGACGCTTCGCTGGGCGGCATCCGCGATCTCGGCGGTCTGCCAGATCTGCTTTTCGTCATCGACGTCAAGAAGGAAGCGATCGCCGTCAAGGAAGCCAAGAAGCTCGGCATCCCGGTCGTCGCGGTCGTCGACACCAACTGCAGTCCTGACGAAATTGATTATGTAATTCCCGGCAATGACGACGCTTCGCGCGCCATCGCCCTCTACTGCAACCTCGTCGCCGATGCGGTGATTGACGGCATTTCCGCGAGCCAGGCTTCGCTCGGCGTCGATATCGGCGCCCTTGCGGACACCCCGCAGGAGCCGACCGTGCTCGAATCGACAGAGGCCGTGGAAGAAGCGAACGCCTGAGGCGATCGGGCGAAACTGTCATCGGCCTGTGGCATGGCTAGCCGGGCGTTCGCCATGCGGCTGCGCGGAGCGGCTGAAACCGCTTCGCCTGTCCGCTCCCGGACGGCCGACTGATTTACAACGCGCGTCCGATCGGATGCGCGGGATATCTGGAAAGGAAAACTGTAATGGCTGCGATCAGCGCTGCAATGGTGAAAGAACTCCGCGACATGACCGGCGCGGGCATGATGGATTGCAAGGCTGCGCTCGCAGCGACCGACGGCGACATGGAAGCGGCGGTCGACTGGCTGCGCAAGAAGGGTCTCGCGAAAGCGGCGAAGAAAGCCGGACGCGCCGCAGCCGAAGGCCTCGTCGCAGTCGCTTCCGAGCGCAGCGGCGCCGGCGCCAAGGCGGTGCTGGTGGAGGTCAATTCCGAAACCGACTTCGTCGCCCGCAATGAACTCTTCCAGAAGATGGTGGCCGAAATCGCCCGAACGGCGCTCTCGACCGACGGCTCCGTAGACGCAATCCGCCGCGCCGCTTATCCGGGCGCAGGCAAGACCGTCGAGGAGCATATCGCCGAGATGGTCGGCCAGATCGGCGAGAACATGTCGCTGCGCCGCGCCGCAAGTCTGTCGGTCGCCGAAGGGGCTGTCGCTTCCTACGTGCACGGACAGGTCGGCGAAGGCGCCGGCCGCATCGGCGTCATCGTCGCTCTGAAGTCGTCGGGCGATACGGCGAAGCTCGAAGCGCTCGGCAAGCAGATCGCCATGCATGTCGCCGCGGCTCGGCCGCTGGCCGGCCGCATCGAGGACCTCGATCCGGTTGCGGTGAAGCGTGAAAAAGACGTTCTCGCCGACCAGGCGCGCGGCTCCGGCAAGCCGGAGGAAATCATCGCCAAGATGGTCGAGGGCCGTCTTCGCAAGTTCTATGAAGAAGTCGTGCTGCTCGAGCAGATTTTCGTCATCGACGGCGAAACCAAGGTCTCGAAGGTGATCGAGAACGCTACGAAAGATGTTGGCGCCTCTATAGAGTTTGCCGGCTTCGTGCGTCTCGAACTCGGCGAAGGCGTTGAGGCCGCCAGCGACGAGGAATAGGCTCGGCCCGCTTGAAATCGGGGCGCGCGGCGGGGCGAGGCCCGCCCGCGCCCTTTTTGCACGCCCGGCCGAAGGGCGCAGGGCTTGCGCGCCAGCGCGCAAGCGCTATTGGATCAGGACGACGCGCCCGGCCGTTGCGCCGCCGATTCGACCGCGCGGCCGCGGCGGAAAAAAAGGTACCTCATGAGCAAATCATCGCCTGCGTCCGCACCCGTGAAAGCGCGTTACAAGCGCGTGCTCCTAAAAGTGTCGGGCGAAGCGCTGATGGGCCCGGGCCAGTACGGCATCGATCAGGCGACCGTGAAACGCATCGCCGAAGAAATCGGCGAAGCGGTCGAACTCGGCGTCGAGATCTGTCTCGTCATAGGCGGCGGCAATATCTTCCGCGGCGTTTCTTCGGCGTCGGTCGGGATGGAGCGGGCCAGCGCCGATTACATGGGCATGCTGGCGACGGTCATGAACGCGCTCGCCGTGCAGAATGCTCTTGAAAGCCTCGGCCTTTTCACCCGCGTCCTGTCGGCGATCGAGATGACGGCGATCTGCGAGCCCTATATCCGCCGCCGCGCCATTCGCCATATGGAGAAGCGGCGGATCGTGATTTTCGCCGCCGGCACGGGCAATCCGTTTTTCACCACCGATACGGCCGCCGCCCTGCGCGCCGCCGAAATGGGCTGCGACGCGATCCTCAAGGGCACGCAGGTCGACGGCGTCTATTCTGCGGATCCCAAGAAGGATCCGACCGCCGAACGTTTCGACCGTCTCTCCTACCACGAGGTGATGGTCCGTGATCTTAAGGTCATGGATCAGGCGGCGATCGCTCTGACCCGCGAGAACGGCATTCCTATCGTCGTATTCCCTATCGGCGAGCGCGGCGGCATCGTCGGGGCGTTGACCGGCGAAGGGGCGCACACGGTGATCAGCGACGAATGATCAAACTTTAAGGTCGAAGGCGAGGAGAAACCTGTTTTTCGCCGCAAATTCAGCCCATAGCGACTGTCAGGAGATTGAAAATATGAGCAATGTGGATCTCAAGGACCTCCGCAAGCGCATGGAGGGGGCGGTCGCAGCCCTGAAATCAGAGTTTGGCGGGCTGCGCACCGGTCGCGCCTCGACCAGCCTTGTCGAACCGATCACCGTCGACGCCTATGGATCGCATATGCCCATGCCGCAGGTCGGCACGATAAGCATACCGGATGCCCGGACGATCTCGATTCAGGTGTGGGACAAGGCTCTCGTCAGCGCCGTCGAGCGGGCGATCCGCGATTCCGGTCTCGGCGTTAATCCGGTTGTGGACGGCACGCTTATCCGTATTCCGATCCCGATGCTGACGCAGGAGCGCCGAACCGAGCTCGCCAAACTCGCCGGCAAATACGCTGAACAGGCGCGCGTCGCCGTGCGCAACGTCCGCCGCGAAGGCATGGAATCGATCAAGAAAGCCAAGGATATCAGCGAAGACGAGCAGAAGCGTCTGCACGACCAGGTGCAAAAGCACACGGACGAAGTCATCAAGATGGTTGATGACGCGCTTGCGGCCAAAGAGGCCGAAATCATGCAGGTCTGACGCGCCGCGGGCCTGACGGCCTCGCCGTACGCAGAACTGCCGGAGGAGTAGTGTGACGGCGAAGCCCGCAGCGAGTGGAGCAACCGAAAGCGCGCCCGCATCGGGCGCCGCCGACGCCGCGCCCCGCCATGTCGCCATCATCATGGACGGCAACGGCAGGTGGGCGGCGGCGCGCGGGTTGAAACGCGCGGACGGGCATCGCGAAGGCGTGGCGGCGGCGCGGCGCGCCGTCGAAGCCGCCCGCGATCTCAATGTGAACATTCTCACGCTGTACAGCTTCTCGACCGAGAACTGGCGCCGCCCGGCCGGCGAAGTCCGCGATTTGATGAATCTCCTGCGCCAGTTTATCGGCGAGGACCTGCCGACGCTGAAACGCGAAGGCGTTCGAGTGCGGATCATCGGCGATAAGGAAACGCTCGACCGCGAACTTCGCCTGCTAGTTTCGCATGCAGAGAAGGAAACCTCGTCAAACGCGCGTTTTACGCTGCAGATCGCCTTCAACTATGGCGGCCGCGACGAGATCGTGCGGGCTGCGCGGGCGGCGGCGCGCGCTGCCGCCGCCGGACAGATCGATCCGGAGGCGCTCGACGAAAAGCTTTTCGCCACGTTTCTCGACACGCGTGAGTCGCCAGAGCCTGATCTTGTGATCAGGACCAGCGGGGAAAAGCGGATCAGCAACTTCCTTCTCTGGCAGGCCGCGTACGCCGAGTATGTTTTTCTGGATGTGCTGTGGCCGGACTTCGACAAGCCCCACTTTGCAGCGGCGCTTGACGAATACCAGCGTCGCGAACGCCGCTTCGGCGGGGTTGGAACCGTGTGACGGGCGAAGAGCTGGAGAAACATACGCCTAAGATATCTGCTTCCGCTTCCGTCAGGCGGGACGGCTTCATTTGGCGCATAGCATCCGCGGCGGTGCTTGCGCCGGCCGCGCTGGCTGCTGTCTTCGCTGGCGGCGCATTATTCGCGGCCGCCGTGGCGTTCTGCGCAATCATCATGCTCTTCGAATGGACGCGGATGGTGGAGGGGCGGGACTTCACCCCGATTTTTTATGTCCAGGCGCTCGCCGCGGTCGGCGCCCTTGTCGCAGCGTCGGCTGGAAAGTTCGAACTGGCGTTCGGTCTTTGCGCTGCGGCCGCCGCCGCCGGCGCTGTCCTGGAAATGCGCGCCGATACTCAACGTGCTTCATGGATCGCCTTCGGTCCGGCCTACATTCTGGCGCCGTCCGTTGCTTTGATCTGGCTGCGTACGGCGGTCGAGAATGGTCAGGTGCTGACGCTCATGCTTTTTCTGATCGTCTGGGCCGCCGACAGCGGCGGGTATTTCGGCGGGAGACTTGTGGGGGGGCCCAAAATGAGCCCCGCCCTGTCGCCCGCCAAAACCTGGGCGGGCGCGGTCGGCGGCGTCATTTTTGGAGCGCTGGCGGGGTTCGGCGTCGCGCGAGCGGTGTTCGGCGAGGGCGCGACCGGATTTTACATTCTCGCCGGCGCGAGTCTTGGCCTCGCCTCCATACTGGGAGATATGGCGGAGTCAGGCTTCAAGCGCATCTTCGGCGTCAAGGACGCGAGCGGCCTCATTCCAGGGCATGGCGGCTTTCTGGATCGTCTCGACGGGATGATTTTTGCCACGACGGCGATGACCTTGGTGCTTTTCCTTCATATGATCGGCGCCAGGGTATACGGGGTGCAGGGGTAATTTATGGCGGACGCAAAACGCGCGCGATTGGCGCGGCGCATAACCATCCTCGGTTCGACCGGGTCGGTCGGCGTCAATACGCTCGACCTTTTGGATTTTTCCCGCCAACGCGGCGACGGCGAGTTCGACATCGAAGCCCTGACGGCGAACCGCAATGTTGCGCTCCTGGCGGAACAGACGAGGAAGTTTCGGCCGCGCTATGTGGCGATCGCCGACGCGGGCCTTAGAGACGAGCTTGAAGCATTGCTTGATGGCGTCGATGTTGAGATCGGCGCTGGCGTCGAGGCGGTGGAAGAGGCGGGCAGCCGCGACGCCGACTGGGTGATGGCCGCTATTGTGGGCGCCGCAGGGCTGCGTCCGACACTGAACGCCGCGAAACGCGGCGCGGCGATCGCGCTCGCCAACAAAGAATGCCTGGTCTGCGCAGGAGACGTGCTGAAGTCGGCCATTAACGAAGCCGGCGGAACCCTCCTGCCGGTCGATTCAGAGCACAACGCGATCTTTCAGGTTTTCGACTTCGCGCACCCGGAGCGCGTATCGCGGCTAATTCTCACCGCCTCGGGCGGTCCGTTCCGTCGCTCCTCGAGAGCCGAGATGGTGAACGTCACGCCGGCTCAGGCCGTCGCGCATCCCAACTGGTCGATGGGCGCGAAGATCTCGGTCGACTCAGCAACGATGATGAATAAAGGGCTGGAGCTTATTGAAGCCGCTCATATTTTTCCTGTTTCTTCAGATCAGATCGAGATTCTGGTTCATCCCCAGTCAGTGATCCATTCCATGGTCGAATATGTCGATGGGTCAGTTCTCGCCCAGCTCGGGGCCCCGGACATGCGCACGCCCATCGCCTCGACGCTCGCCTGGCCGGACCGCATGGCGAGCCCCAGCGCCAGACTCGATTTCGCCAAGGTCGCAACATTGACGTTCGAAGCGCCCGACCTGGAGCGCTTTCCGGCATTGAGGCTCGCCCGGGAAGCGGTTGGGAAAGGGGGCGTTTTCCCCCCGACGCTCAACGCGGCGAACGAAGTTGCGGTAGCGGCTTTCCTAAAAGGAAACCTAAAATTTCTGGACATCGCGGCCGTTACCGAGCAGGTTCTCGACCGGGTGGGTCGGCGTAACGGACCAGCAATGCTCTCGACTCTCGATGAGGCCGTCGCAGCAGATGCTGAGGCAAGGCGCTTTGCGGCGGAAGCCGTTGCGGCGCGGGCTGCGGCTTAAGAGAGCAGGGACAGGCTGATGCCAGGGATCACCCTCGAACAGTTTCTGGCGGTGCCGATTTCCATCGCCGCTTTTCTGCTTCTCCTCACTCTCATCGTTTTCATCCATGAATACGGCCATTTCATCGTCGCGCGTTTGGTCGGCGTGCGCGTCGAAATATTCTCTATCGGGTTCGGAAAGCCGATAGCGCGCTGGCGCGACCGCCAAGGGACTGAGTGGCGGATCGCGATGATACCGCTAGGCGGTTATGTGAAGTTTTTCGGGGACATGAACGCCGCCTCTCAGGCCGACCCATCGCTGACTGCTGACGGCGATGATCCCGCGAGCGAGCCGCATCCGGCCACAACGCAGTTTCCCAAGCCGAGCGACGCGGCGGAGGTGGGGCGAGCGCTGTCCCCGGAAGAGAAGAAAGTCTGCTTCCATTTCAAGCCCCTCTGGGCCCGGGCGGCGGTCGTCGCGGCTGGGCCTTTCGCCAATTTTGTGTTGGCGGTCGCAATTTTCTGGGTGCTGTTGATGGCTGTCGGCGCCACGGTCGTGGAGCCGGTCGTCGGTCAGGTGGTCGAGCAATCCGCCGCCGAAGAGGCCGGGTTCATGCCTGGCGACCGCATTGTCGCCGTGAACGGCAGGCCCATCGAACGCTTCGACGAGCTCAGCGTCATCACCAGCCTTAGCGCCGGCGACGCCATGCGGCTTGAGGTGATCCGCAACGGCGAGAGGCTTGAGCTCGTCGCGACGCCGCGCCGGCAGGAGAAGTCGGACGCTTTCGGCAACAAGGTCAACGCCGGCGTTCTCGGCATTGTCGCCGACGGCAAAGCCCAGAAGTTCGTTACCTACGGCCCCGCCGCCGCATTCCGGGAGGCGGTCGCAGAGGTTGGCCGGGTGCTCGGGGGAACATTGAAGTTTCTGGGGCGTTTGATCCTCGGCAAAGAGGACACCAGCCAGCTTGGCGGGCCTATCAAGATGGCGAAATATGCGGGGCAGGCAGTCACGACCCCGTTCGATGAATCGCGTTATGAGGGTGGGGCCCAGCCTGACTTCCTCGCGAAGTTGAGGGCGAGTCTGGCGTTTTTCTTCAATCTGGCGGCGGTGATTTCAATCTCGATCGGATTTCTGAATCTCTTGCCGGTGCCGGTTCTCGACGGAGGGCATCTAGTGTATTACGCCTACGAAGCCGTGGCGGGCAGGCCTTTGGGGGCAAGGGCGCAGGCATTCGGTTTCAGGGTGGGAATCGTCCTTCTCGCGTCGCTCATGCTTTTCGTGACGTGGAACGACATCAACAATCTCTTCAATCAATAGACGAGCTAGGTCGGCGGCATGAGTGGATGGAAGTCGGGGGGCGTCGCATTAGGCGTCGTTTGTTGCCTAGTATCTGCGCTCGCCGGTATCGCCGCGCCGGCGCAGGCTCAAGCGCCTGCCGCCGCAGCGGAGCAGCACGCGCAGGTCGCGCCGCCGGTGATCCGCTCCATCGCAGTGCGCGGGAACCAGCGCATCGAAGCCGACACGATTGCATCCTATCTCGTGGTGCAGCCGGGCGACCACGCCGATCCGCAGCTTCTGGATGTCGGGCTGAAAACGCTCTTCAACACGGGTCTGTTCTCCGACGTCACGATGTCGATGCAGCAGGACGACACGCTGCTCATCGATGTGAAAGAGAACCCGATCGTCAACCGGGTGATCCTCGACGGCAATCGCAAGATCAAGGAAGACAAGCTGACGGAAGAATTGCAGCTCACGGCGCGCGGCGTGTTCACCCGCGCCAAGGTGCAGGCGGACGTCAACCGCATCATCGAGGTCTACCGGCGCAGCGGCCGGTTCGCCGCCATCGTCACGCCCAAGGTTACGCCGCTTGAGCAGAACCGCGTCGACGTCATCTACGAAATCGAGGAGGGGCCGAAGACCGGCGTCGCCAAGGTCAATTTCGTCGGCAACGAAGCGTTCACCAGCGGCGAGCTCAGGAACGTCATCCTTACTTCCGAAAGCCGCTGGTGGAAATTCTTTTCCAGCAACGCCAACTTCGATCCAGACCGGCTCGAATATGATCGGGAGCAGTTGCGCAAGTTCTATGCGCGAAACGGTTACGCCGACTTTCGTATCGTTTCAGCGACAGCGGAACTGACCCCCGACCGCAAGGACTTCTTCATCACCTTCGCCGTGGAGGAAGGACCGAAATATACGATCGGCGACGTTCGCGTGAAGACAACGCTCGCCAAACTCGATGAACGCGTCCTCGAAAATTATGTCGCGGTGAAACCCGGCCAGACCTATGACGGCGACCGCGTCGAAAAAGTCGTCGAAGCGCTGACTTTCGCCACCGGCGCGACGGGGTATGCGTTCGTCGATATCAGGCCGCGGCTCGACCGCAATCCCGAGAGCAAGACCATCGATCTCACCTTCGAGATCAACGAAGGGCCGCGGGTGTATGTCGAGCGCATCAATATCAAGGGCAATACGCGGACGCTCGACAAGGTTATTCGTCGAGAAGTGAGGATCGCCGAAGGCGATGCGTTCAACCGTGTTCTGGTCGACCGCTCCAAGACCCGCATCCGCTCGCTCGGCTATTTCGGCGAAGTGAATATCGAGGAAAAACCCGGCTCGGCGCCGGACAGGACGGAGCTCGACGTTTCTGTCGAGGAGCGCTCCACCGGCTCGTTCAGCGTCGGCGTCGGCGTCTCGTCGACGGAAAACTTCATCGTCGATTTCTCGATCGAGGAACGCAACCTGATGGGCCGGGGCCAGTTCCTGCGCTTCCGGGTGCAGGCGTCGTCTCGCACGAGGCAGGTCGATCTGCGCTTCACGCAGCCCTATTTCCTCGACCGAAATCTCGCCGCAGGTTTCTCGATCTTCAATCAGCGTACTGATTACAAGGAGTCCGGGTTCGTCCGCGACCGCACCGGCTTCGGCCTCAACGCCGGCTTCCAGATTTCGGAATACGGACGCGGCAGCCTTCAGTACCTCCTGACGCGCGATAATGTCGTCATCGAAACAGAGACGAGTTCTGTGCTGCCTGACGGCACGGATCCGTCGACGCTTGTGGCGCCGGGCGCTGATTTCCGCGTTCAGACGGTGCAGGACGGTCAAGGCAATGATATTGACGTCATCATCGCAAACTTCTGCGATTTCCTCGTCAACACGATCACTCCGACCTGCGACTCGCAGGGCAAGTTCCTGACGTCGTTGATCGGCTACGGTTTGTCCTGGGACAAGCGGGACGATCCGATCGACCCGACGCGCGGCTGGCGTTTCTCCTTCTCGCAGGCGATTGCGGGGTTGGGAGGCGATGTCCAGTATCACCGCACCGAGATCGCCGGCGCCTATTATCACCGGCTGTATCGAGGCTTCATTGGATCGTTGAAAATGCGCGCCGGCTATATCGACGGGTTCGGCGGCGACACCGTCCGGCTGTCAGACCGCTTCTTCGAGGGCGCCTCGACGTTCCGCGGATTTGAGGTGGCGGGGATCGGCCCGCGCTACATTCCGACGAACGCTGGTCTGACCAACAGCGGTGAAATCCAGAGCCAGTCTATCGGCGGCAAGGCTTACGCCATCGGCACGTTCGAAGTGTTCCTGCCGTTGCCGCTTCCGAAATCCTACGGCATTCGTGCGGCGGCGTTCACAGATTTCGGTACCGTGGGGCTGGTCGACGACCAGACCAAGCTGCTAAACGATGACCTTAATTTCTGGGTCGATCCGGACAGGGACGGCATTTACATTGAGCCGGTGCAGGACGATCTGTCGATCAGGGCTTCGGCGGGGGTGACGGTGAGCTGGGATTCGCCATTCGGCCCAATCCGGTTCGACATCGCGAGAGTGCTCCGCAAGGAAGAGTATGATCGCGTGGAAAGCTTCAGGTTCAGCGCGGGAACGAGTTTCTAGGAAGGTACGAGGTAAACGAAATGAAAAAGCAACTTACCGCCATTTTCGGCGCAGCGGCGCTCGCGGTTGCGGGCCTAGCAGCTAGCGCCGGAGCGTCGGCGGCCTATGCGCAGAACGCGCCGGTCATCCTGATCATCAATCAGGCGCAGGTGCTCGCCCAGTCGAAAGCAGGCGTGTCGATCCGCACGCAGCTTGAAAAACTGCAGGAGCAGGCGAACACCGAACTGAACGCCGAGGTCGAAAAATTCGTCAAGGAAGCCGAAGATCTCAAGAAGCAGAAAGATCTGATGGCGGAAGATGTCTGGCTGCAGAAAGCGCAGCAGCTTGAAGTCAAGCGTCAGAACCTGCCGACCCTGAAAGAGGTCAAATCGCGCGAGCTTTCCATCTCCGAACAACAGGCGCTGAACCAGGTGACCGATAAACTCACGCCGATCCTGGAGAAGATCGTCAAGGATCGCGGCGCCACGCTGTTGATCGATCGCTCCGCGGTGATGTACGCCGCCGTCGATACGGACATTACGGCGCAGGTCATTTCCGAGCTCGACAAGGTGATCACCACTGTAAAGGTCGAAAAGGTTTCGCTCGCCGATCTCCAGCGCAAGGCGCAGGAAGCTCAGGCGAAGGCCGGGTCCGGCAAGAGCAAGAAAAACTGACGCCGCCGCCGGCGTATTGTTGAGTTGAGACGGCCGGCGCACTGCGCGCCGGCCGTTTCCGTCTACGGATGTCTTTACAGGCTCGCCATGCGGCGCGCTTTGCAGATAGCTTCCACGGTGTTCGATGCCAGACGCCCGGTTTTTTTTGACTACCGAAGCGTTGTCCCTTGCGGATGCGGCGGCTGCGGCCGGCGCCGCGCTGGTTAAGGACGGGAGCGGGCTCGTTCGGTTCGCGGCCGGGCCCGACGATAAAGATCTTTCCTCGGCCGTCGTCTTTGCGGAAAACCGGGAGGCGGCGGGGAAGCTTGCGGGCCGGCCCGTCAAGCTCGTCCTGACGACGGAAACGCTTGCACAGGACATGGCTTTCGTCGCGGCGGTAGGCGTCATGTCCTCGCCAAGGTTGGGCTTTGCGAGGCTGGCGGGGAGGCTTCATCTTGAGCGAGCACTTTCCCTTTCCGCAGGCGTCGATCCGTCTGCGAACGTTGCGGTTGATGCGCGCGTTCACGAAACAGCGGTCGTCGGCGCGGAGGCGTCAATTGGCGCGGGAACAGTCGTCGGCCCTTACGCCGTCATCGGGCCAGGCGTGGTCATAGGCGATAGCAGCCACATTGGAGCGGGCGCCACGGTCGTCCACGCTATCGTCGGGGCGCGGGCGGCCATCCTGGCCGGCGCGCGAATCGGCCAGGCCGGTTTCGGCTTTATAGAAGGGCCGAAAGGTCCCGTCCGCGTACCGCAGCTTGGGCGCGTGATGATCGGTGACGACGTGGAAATCGGCGCGAACACCACCATAGACCGGGGCGCGCTCGACGATACGGTGATCGGCGACGGGGTTAAGATCGACAATCTCGTACAGATCGGCCACAACGTCCGGATTGGCCGGTTCTCGATCCTTGCGGCGCATGTCGGCGTTTCGGGCAGCACCGTCATCGGCGAAGGCGCGCTTCTCGGCGGCAAGGTGGGCATCGCCGACCATGTGACGATCGGCGACGGCGCGCAGATAGCGGCTGGCGCGGGCGTCATGAGGGATATTGGGCCGGGCGAGAAATGGGGCGGCTTGCCGGCGCGCCCGTTCCGGACCTGGTTCCGCGAAACGGCGACCCTGGCGAAACTCGCGAGCAAAAAGAAGACAGAAGATAATGGCGCTTGAACCAGGAAAAACCACGCTCGACGTCAACGAGCTGATGCAGCTTCTGCCGCATCGCCATCCGATGCTGATGATCGACCGGCTGATCGACATCAAGGCGGGAGAGAGCGCAATCGGCGTGAAATGCGTCACTTACAACGAGCCGTTTTTCCCCGGCCACTTTCCGCAAAAGCCGGTGATGCCCGGGGTACTCATCATCGAAGCGATGGCGCAGGCCGCGGCGGCTTATACGGCGTATACGGAAAATCTGGACGTGGAAGGCAAGATCGTGCTTTTCATGGGCGTCGACAAGGCCCGGTTTCGCCGGCCTGTCGTGCCGGGTGACCAGCTTATGATCCATGTCAAAACCGTTCAGCGGCGCCCTCCTGTCTGGCGCTTCGAGGGCGAGGCCGTCGTCAACGGCCAACGGGTTGCGGATGCAAGTTTCGCGGCGATGCTGGCCGCCGCCACGGCCTGAACCGGAGCCCTATGCCGATCCATCCGACCGCCATCATCGAAGACGGCGCCGAGATCAGCGACGAAGCGACCATCGGGCCTTACTGCATTGTCGGCGGCAAAGCCAGGATCGCCGCAGGTGCCGAGCTGAAATCGCACGTTCATATCGCCGGCCGAACATCCATCGGTGAAAGAACGGTCGTGTGGCCGTTCGCTTCGCTCGGCGGCCCCCCGCAACATCTCGGCTATCGCGGCGAAGATACGGCATTAGTAATCGGCGCCGACAATATCATCCGCGAGCATGTGACGATGAACATCGGCACCGCGGCGGGCCGCGGCGTCACGCGCATCGGGGATCGCGGTTATTTCATGGCTGGGTCTCATGTCGGACATGATTGCGACATAGGGGACCACGCCATTCTGGCGCCGAGCGTCGCCATAGGCGGCCATGTCACTGTGGAGGAGCACGTCTTTTTCGGCGGGCTGTCCGCCGTGCACCAGCACAGCCGGGTCGGCGCGTACTCTTTCATCGGCGGCCTTGCAGGCATAACGACGGACGTTATTCCCTACGGGTCCGCATGGGGAACCCATGCGCATCTGGACGGCCTCAATATTATCGGCCTGAAACGGCGCGGCGTGCCGCGCGAAGTCATCCACGACATGCGGGCGGCCTACAGGCTTCTGTTCGAAGGCGGCGGCGTCTTCGCGGAGCGGGTCGAACTTGCCGCTGCGGAGTATGGCCACCGGCCCGAGGTCGCGCGCATCATTGCGTTTATCAGAGCGGATGCGCCGCGACCCGTCATGACGCCCGCACGGTGAGGCGATGGCGCGGTTCGGAAAGCTCGGGATTGTCGCCAGCGGCGGCGCGCTGCCGGTCCGCATCGTCGAGGGATGCGTCGCGCGCGGCGAGAATTACCATGTCATTCGTCTGGCCGGGCTTACCGACCCGTCGCTCGCCTTCCATCCCGGCGAAGATTGCGGCCTCGCCGAAATCGGCAAGATCATTCGCAGCTTAAAGGCCGCGGGGTGCGACGCCGCAGTGTTCGCTGGAGTTGTCGCGCGGCCGGATTTTTCGAAACTGAAGCCCGACTGGCGCGGCGCGATCCTGTTGCCGAAAGTCGTGGCTGCGGCGGCTCGCGGCGACGGCGCATTGTTGTCGGTGCTGGTCGATGAGCTGGAAGCGGAAGGGATCAGGGTGATCGGCGCGGAGGAGGCGGCCGGCGGCCTCGCCGTCGGCAAAGGTGTGCTCGGCCGTCACGCGCCCTCAAAAGACAACCTCGCCGACATCCGCAAGGCGGCGCAGCTCGTTCATGCGCTCGGTCCGTTCGATGTGGGGCAGGGCGCCGTCGTTGCTTCCGGTTTTGTGCTCGCCATCGAGGCGGCGGAGGGAACCGACGCGATGCTGGAACGTTGCGCGGCCTTTCCCGCCTCGGCGCGCGGCGGCGATGCGGCTAACGGCGTTCTGGTGAAACGCCCTAAGCCCGACCAGGAAAAACGCATAGACCTGCCGACGATCGGCGTTGAAACGGTTCGCCGCGCGCATCGCGCCGGCCTCGCCGGCGTCGCGGTGGAGGCGGGTGGCGCGCTGGTGATTGATATCGCGGAGATGACGGCCGAAGCCGACCGGCTCGGTCTTTTCATTTATGGGTTCTCGCCGGAGGAGGTCGAGGCGACGTGAGCGGGAAGGTGATCCCGATCAACGCCGGGGCGAATGTGCGCTTTATGCTGGTCGCCGTCGAGCCTTCCGGCGACGCGCTGGGTGCCGCCTTGTTCCGTGAGCTGAAAAAGCTGTTTCCTGCGGCCCTGTTCACCGGGTGCGGCGGTCCGCTGATGGAGAAGGAGGGCTTCAGGAGCCTTTTCCCCATCGACCCGTTTTCTGTCATCGGCTTCACCGATGTCGCGCGCGCCATTCCGGCGGCCTACAAGCGCGCGGAAGAGCTGACGCAGATCGCCATCACCAACAAGATCACCGCCGCCGTGTTTGTCGACGGATGGGCTTTTTCGCGCATCTGCGCCAAGCGGATGCGCAAGCAGGCGCCCGAGACCAAGCTCTTCAAGTTCGGCGCGCCGCAGGTTTGGGGCTCTCGGCCGCAGCGGGTGCATTTCGTCAAGGCGCATTTCGACGGCGTGCTGTGCCTGCTTCCATTCGAGCCGCAATGGTTTCGAAAGGTCGGCGTCAAAGCCGAGTTCGTCGGCAATCCGAATTTTCAGGCGGCGTGGGCGGCGCGCGGCGATCGCGCGGCGTTTCGCGAGCGTCACGGTCTTGGGCAGGCGCCCGTTCTCGCCGTGCTGCCGGGAAGCCGCCGGGGCGAGATCGAGCGCCTTAGGAAGCCGCTCGAAGGCGCGGTCAGTCTGCTGGCGGAGCGCGTCGAAGGATTGCGCATCGTTGCGCCGCTTGCCCCTCAGGTCGAACAGCGGGCGCGGGCGATGATGGCCGAGTGGCCGGGCGCGCCGGTGATTGTCGACCAGGAAGAAAAGTATGACGCTTTCGCCGCGGCCGATGCGGCCATCGCCAAGTCGGGAACGGTGACGACGGAGATCGCCATCAACCGCACGCCGATGGTCATCACTTACCGCTTCGATCCGCTGACGGCGTTCTGGGCCCGCCGCGTCCTGACCACGCCGTTCGCTTCCGTACTGAATTATGCGGCTGGCCGCTACGTCATTCCTGAGCTCATCCAGGAGCAATGCACAGCCGAAAACCTCGCCGGCGCCGTGCTGCCGCTGCTGACGGGCGGAGAGTCCCGCATCGAGCAGCTGGCGGCTGTCCCGGAGCTTCTCGCGGGCATGGCGGTGGACGGTCCGCCAGCAGAACGGCTGGCGGCGGAACAGATCAGAGCGTGGATGGCGGGCTAGGGTTTTGAAGGCGGCGGCTCGCCTTCTTTCCAGCGGCCCTGTTCTTTCAATGCTTCTGCGACTTCGCGCGGCATGTAATTTTCGTCGTGCTTCGCGAGCACTTCCACCGCCTGCAGCTCGCCGTTGACGAGGCGTCCCTGAGCGACGACGCCCTGGCCTTCGCGGAACAGATCGGGAAGAATGCCGCGATAGCTTACTGGCACCTGCGATACTTCATCGGCCACCGTGAAGCGGATCAGGGCGCCGCCTTCTTCGCGTACGACGCTGCCCGCTTCGACGAGGCCGCCGAGACGGATCAGTCCTTCGGGCGGCGAGGGAAGCGCGGCGATGTCGGCGGGCACATAGAAATAAGCGACCGCCTTGTTCAGCGCCGAGAGCACGAGTGCGACCCCGACAGCCGCGGCGACAAAGACGCCGCCGACGAGCGCGAGGCGTTTCTGCTTTCTTGTCATTCCTCGCGCACTCCCGAGATGCGCTCTGTTTGCAACCGGTCGAGCCGGGCCAGCCGCCGCGCCGCCAGCTCGGCGCGCATCGAAACGAGAAGTAGGGCGGCGTATGTAAAGGTGTAAGCGACGCCCATAAGCAGCAGCGGCGTCAGCATCGAAGCATGTATCGTCGGCCCGTCGGCCCTGAAAACGCTCGCCGGCTGATGCAGGCTGTTCCACCAGTCGACGGAAAACTTGATGATCGGCACATTGACGAATCCGACGATGGCGACGATCGCAGCAAGTTTCGCCGCCCGGATTTTATCCTCGACCGCTTCCCACACGGCTATGTAGCCGAGGTAAAGAAAGAAAAGGATCAGCACGGAAGTAAGGCGCGCGTCCCAGGCCCACCACGTTCCCCACATCGGTTTACCCCAGAGGGAGCCGGTGATCAGAGCGAGCGCGGTGAAAATCGCGCCGATCGGCGCCGTCGCCTTGGCGGCGGTGTCGGCGAGGGGATGCTTCCAGATAAACCCTGCCACAGAGGCGGCCGCCATCGCGGTGTAGCAGAACAAGGCCATCCAGGCCGCCGGCACATGCACGTACATGATGCGGACGCTCTCACCCTGCTGATAGTCCGCAGGCGAATTGAACAACGCGAAATAAAGCCCGGCGGCGCCTGCAAGCACCGCAAAGGCTGCAAGAACGGGCGTCAGAGGCCTCGCAATCCGCTCGAACTTCTCCGGATTCGCGTAATCGGTGATGAACGCCAAAGGCAGCATGTCAGTCCAGGTTGAATCGTATCGCCGCCGCGCCGGCGAGAGGGGCGATGATTGCAGAAAACATTGTCATAGCGCCGAGAAACATCAAGGCCGCTTCATCTCCGGCCGCTGCGCCGACGCCGAAAATCAGCACTGGCGCATAGAGCGGCGCAATGAGAACCGTGATGAGAAGTCCGGCGCGCCGCACCGACAGGGTCAGCGCGGAGCCAAGCGCCCCCAACAGCGACAGGGCCGGCGCGCCGACAAGCAGGGAGACGATCAAGGGCGCAAAACCCGCCGCCGGCAAGTTCAGCAGCAGGCCGAGCAAGGGGGCGGCGAGGATCAACGGCAGCGCGGTCGTCGCCCAGTGCGCCGCCGCCTTGGCGAGGAAGGCGAGTTCCAGCGGATCGGCGGTCTCGACGATGACGTCGAGCGAGCCGTCTTCGACGTCGCTCTGAAAAATTCTTTCCAGCGACACGAGTGTCGCGAGAAGCGCGCACGCCCATACGATCGGGGCGGCGAGACGCGACAACATTGCGATTTCCGGCCCTATGGCTATGGCGAAGATCAGCGCGGCGATGACGAAGAACAGAACGCCCTGCACGGCGCCGCCGCTCGCGCGCAGCGCCAGGAGAATGTCGCGCCCGAAGATCGCAGCGAAACTGCTCATGGCGCTTCCTCGACGATAACGGAGCGCGCGCCCGGAATATCGAGTCTGTCATGCGTGGCGATAAGCGCGCAGCCGCCTTTCGCGCAATGATCCTCGAGCATGCGCGTCAGCCGGGCTACTGAAGCGGCGTCGATGGACGCTGCGGGCTCGTCGAGCAGCCAGACCGGCTTCCCCGAAATCATCGGCCTTGCAAGGCCGAGCCGGCGCTTCTGGCCGGCGGAGAGATCTCCGGCGCGACGGGCTGTAAGATGTTCCAGACCGAGAGCGGAAATCGAGGCTTCGATGCGCGAAACAGGCGCGCTGTAAAGCTTCGCCCAGAAGCGGAGATTTTCCGTGACAGTGAGCGGCGTTTTGACGGCGTCGGCGTGACCGCAATAAATGATCCGCAGGCGTCGTTCGTCGGGCTTCTCCTCGCCGTTCGCCGCCGCTTTTCCGGATGCGAGAGGCAACAGCCCGGCGACGGCGCGCAGCAAGGTCGTCTTGCCCGCGCCGTTCGGTCCTCTGACGAGCACGCTTTCGCCCGGCTCGACCGACAGGCTGACGCCTGCAAGGATTTTCCTGCCGCCGCGCATGACAGCGACATCGTGCAGATCGAGCCTGCCGTCGTGGATGGGCGCTCCGCTCACGGCGCCTTGTCCGTGGAGGCGGCGCGGTCCTCCGCCGCCTTGAGCCGCTTGCGAATATTCCGGGCGCGCCGCCAGACAAAAAGACACAAGCCGCCGAGGCCGAGCGCCGAGGCTGCGTAAGCCGGCCAGACAAAGGCCGCATACCCGCCCATCGCGAAAAAATCGTTCATCGTCGCCAGCTGCGCCGCCCTTGGTTGCGAGCGAACCCTAAGCACAATTCGCCCTTTTCCGCCGCAGAAACATCGTCGCGGCGTCCCGTTTCGGGGCGGAGCGGGGACGGGGACTTGCGCCGCCCGGTCCGTTTCTTGCTGGATTTGGCTCGAATTGTCGCAGCGCAGGCCTTACTGGGGTAAGCTGCAAGCCGCGCTGGCAGGGTGTGGAGGCGTCAGATGATCGCCAGAATGTTTTGTCTTGGGACAGCGCTTGTCTTGGCCCTGGCGGGCGAGGCGTCGGCGGAACGGTTCACGGCCGAGGATATCCGTTTTGAAAACGTGACCGGAGCGGTCGAGATCGTCACCAATAGCGGCGACGAAATCGACGTCGCCATCCGTCAAGGCAAGACCTATCGCCAGGTGCAGCTCGCGCTCGAAAACGGCGTCGTCGTCGTCCGGGGCGAGAAGTGGAAGGAAGAAGACCTTCACGACTGCTGCAACAACAAGATCACGCGCACCTTCGATCCGCGTCACGGCCGCGTCGCGTCGACCGGCAAGCCGGTGGATGAAGACTTCTTCACGCAGTATCCGACCATCGTCGTCACGATGCCTCGCAAGGGCGACGCGACCTTCATCGACGCGCGCATGAAGCTGAAAATGCAGTCGCTCGACGGCGCGCTCAATCTCGACGCCTGTTACGTCTACGGCGAGGCGGGCGACGCCGGGCAGGCCGTGATCGGCATCATCGACGGCAGTCGCCTGGTGGTCGGCGATATCGGTTCGGGGCTGGAAATCGATGTTTCCGGAGACGCCGACCTCCGCGCCGGATCAGCGGCGACCGTCGATGTCGACATCGCCGGCCCCGGCGACGTGGTGCTCGGCGACATCGACGGCATGCTGGATGTTTCCATCGCCGGCTCCGGTTCCGTCCGCGGGTCGCGGCTGGACGGGCCGCTGACGACGCGGATCGCCGGTTCGGGAATCGTCGCCATCCAGAGCGGGCGCGCCAACAAGCTGAAAGCCATCATCGACGGTTCTGGGGCGGTGTATTTCGACGGCGCCGCCGTGCAGCCTGAGCTGAAGCTGTACGGGTCCAGCGAAGTGCATCTGGGCTCGGTTTCGGGCCGCATCGTCCGCCATGGCGGCGGCGAGGTCTATGTCGATAAAAAGCTGGTTCCGAAGGAGTAATCAGGCGGCCTGTTTCCGCAAACCGCAGAAACTGGCAGGGGCAGAGGGACTCGAACCCCCGACCCTCGGTTTTGGAGACCGATGCTCTACCAACTGAGCTATACCCCTAAGGCCGGCCGTCTGTTTAAGGCCATGGGGCCCGGCGTTCAATAGACGTTTCGCCGACAGCCGATCCCTTGACCGCCGCCTGAAAAGGTTTAGGTAGGGGCCATCATCCGACATGATCAAAGGCTTCGTAGCGTCTTGCGGGCGCCCAAGAGACCTTTGCCCGGAACGGCGGAAAGAAGCGTATGGCGACCAAGAAAAAGTCCTCAGGAAGCGGCGTGATCGAGGGCTCGGCCGAAGAGGTCAAGAAGAAGAAAAAGCCGTTCAATCCGGCTGAATTTTTCAATCAGGTAATCGCCGAAGGGCGCAAGGTCACCTGGACGTCGCGCAACGAGACGATGATTTCGACCGTCATGGTCCTGATCATGGTCACGGTGATGTCGCTGTTCTTCCTCGCTGTCGACTTCCTGCTCCGCACGGCGGTAACCGCCATTCTTTCGATCGGCTGACGCGCCGGCCTTCCGCCCGCCCCTCAAGGGAACGCCCACATGGAACACAAATGGTACATCGTCCACGCCTACTCGAACTTCGAGAAGAAGGTCGCGGACTCGATCAAGCAGGCCGCCAAGGAAAAAGGGCTTGAAGAGCACATTTCCGAGGTCTTCGTGCCGACCGAAGACGTGCAGGAAGTCCGCCGCGGACGGAAGATCACAACAGAGCGCCGGTTTTTTCCGGGCTATGTGCTGGTGAAGATGTCGCTCACCGACCAGACCTATCACCTGATCAAGGACACGCCGAAAGTCACCGGATTTCTCGGCTCGGGCAAAAAGCCGCTTCCTGTCAGCCAGAAGGAAGTCGATCGCATCCGCGGAGTCATCGAGGAAAGCGTCGAGCGTCCGCGTTCAACGATCACCTTCGAGATCGGCGAAAACGTTCGCGTCGTCGACGGCCCGTTCGCGTCGTTTTCCGGCGTCGTCGAGGATGTCGACGAAGATACGGCCCGTCTCAAGGTCGCCGTTTCGATCTTCGGCCGCGCCACGCCGGTCGAGCTTGAGTTCGCTCAGGTCGAGAAGGGCGCCTGATCCCGAAAGCGCGCCCTGTCGCATTACGCTTTGTGATATAGAGTCACAGTTCAGCCGCATTCAGGCCGCGCCGCCCGCGCAATTAGCCTCAATATGAGCACTGTCGAGAGGCGACTCTCGGCGGCTGGCGGGCCGGGCGGCGTTTTTTCTCTCTCCCCGCGCTGTTTCCCGGCTCGTCGGTCTTCCGGCTGCGGCTGCGTAGTTGCTGCGCCGGTTCCCTTCGCCCTGTTGCGGGCTGTTGGTTGCGTATCAGCGTTCTGCGCCTGCCGGTTCTCTCCCCCGGCAGGCGCTTTTTTATTTGGCGGGAGGGTCTGGAATTTCAGGCGCGGCTTCGCGTTTTAGGAGAATTCCATCTCTGGGGTCGCGTCTGTTGACTCCAAAGAAGTGTAAGTTTATAACATCACCAGCGGATGACGATTACAGAGCGGCGCCCGCTGGTCCGAGAATTCGGTTTGGTTGCGTAGAGTATCTCTCGGGTTGCGTATCAGGCGGGTGGTCTCAAGTCCCCCATAGAGGCCATCCGCCGCATCTTCCTTCCAGACATCCCACAAATTGAATTTTCCTCCCTCCGGGGCGGGCTGGCAATAAGCTGCGGCAGCCGACCCGCGTTCAGGTTAGGGCGCGCCCTTGCGGACGGCTTTTCGATCCGCTACACGCGGGCCTCTTTCGCGGGAGGTCTTCGGCAAAAGTCCACGCCGAGCCGCACCGCAGCCCTTCAACCCATAGCCGGAATTCAGGTTCCGGCGCTTAAGGAAGGCTAAAATGGCGAAGAAAGTAACCGGCTACCTGAAGCTTCAGGTGCCCGCCGGATCGGCGACGCCGTCGCCGCCGATCGGCCCGGCTCTCGGTCAACGGGGCCTCAACATCATGGAATTCTGCAAGTCGTTCAACGCGGCTTCGCAGCAGATGGAGAAGGGGATGCCTATCCCCGTCGTCATCACGATTTTCTCCGACAAGTCGTTCACCTTCGCGATGAAGACGCCGCCGGCGTCCTACTATCTGAAGAAGGCGGCGAAGATCGAAAAGGGCGGCGCGACCGCCGGGCGCGCCGTCGCCGGCACGGTCACCGTCGCGCAATGCCGCGAGATCGCAGAAGCGAAGATGAAAGATCTGAACGCCAACGATCTCGACGCCGCGACCAAGATCATCATGGGTTCCGCCCGCGCCATGGGCCTGCAGGTTCAGGGGTAGAACGATGAGCATCGGAAAAAGAATCAAAGCCGCGCGCGCCAATATCGACCGCACCAAAGCGTATTCGATCGAAGAGGCCGCCAAGATCGTCAAGGCCAACGCCAAGGCCAAGTTCGATGAGACCATCGAAGTCTCGATGAATCTCGGCGTCGATCCCCGTCACGCCGACCAGATGGTTCGCGGCGTCGTCGCGCTGCCGCACGGCACCGGTCGTACTGTGCGCGTCGCGGTGTTCGCCAAGGATGCGAAGGCTGAGGAAGCGCGCAACGCCGGCGCGGATATCGTTGGCGACGCGGATCTCGTCGAAAAGATCCAGGGCGGCTTCATGGACTTCGATCGCGTGATCGCGACGCCGGACATGATGGGCCTGGTCGGCCGTCTCGGCAAAATCCTCGGGCCGCGCAACCTGATGCCGAACCCGAAGGTCGGCACCGTGACGCCGAACGTCGCGCAGGCGGTGAAAGACGCCAAGGGCGGCGCGGTGCAGTTCCGCGTCGAGAAGGCCGGCATCGTTCACGCCGGCGTCGGCAAGGCGAGCTTCTCCGAAACGGCGATCGCCGAGAACATGAAAGCGTTCATCGACGCGGTCACGAAGGCCAAGCCGCAAGGCGCCAAGGGAACCTACATCAAGAAGATCTCGGTCTCTTCGACCATGGGCCCCGGCCTCAAGATCGACGCGTCTTCGGGCGCCGCCTAACAGGCGCAGACAGCGGTTTCAAAAAGGCGGCTCTCCAGAGCCGCCT
Organism: Pseudomonadota bacterium; assembly: GCA_036337175.1. Lineage (GTDB taxonomy): Bacteria > Pseudomonadota > Alphaproteobacteria > Caulobacterales > Parvularculaceae > Amphiplicatus. The sequence goes on along the minus strand of JAYZEQ010000010.1, from coordinate 9,410 downwards.
TTTTCATTTCGCGCTGGCGAATCTGCCGAGCAGCCACTGGATGCCGGCGAGATGCTGTTGGTCGTGGCTGCAAAGGTAATGTGCAAGGCCCTCAAGCGTCACGCGCCCATACTCTTCAAAAATGCCAGCGCGGCTCAGCTCGTCGGGCTTGGTCGCGTCAAGCAGCCTGAGATTTGCCGAGCGCGCTTCCGCAAACGCGTCGAAGGTTTCGCGCATGTCAGCGCGGTCGTAGTCGCGGCTTTCGATAAGGGCGTAAGTATCGACGCCTGGAAGCGCGGGACAGTCCTCGCGGAGCACTCGGGAAAATCTCACCGCGTAACCGTCGATCTCGATATCGCGCAGATGACAAACCTGCTGGCGGATGGTGAGCGCCTCGCTGGGGACGCCCTCCCATGAGGGGGGTATGAAATCCAGGGCGGCGGAAGGCATAGCGTCAAGGTGAGACCAGAGCGCGTCGGGAAAACCGCGCAGGAACCCGAGGGTGAGGGAAAAATCTGACATATCTACTCCGCCGCGCGCGTTTCGGTATTGAACTGAAGTTCGGCGAGCCGGGCGTAAAGTCCGCCGCGAGCCATCAGCTCGCCGTGGGTTCCCTGATCGACGATGCGTCCTTCGTCCATCACGAAAATCCGGTCGGCCTTCAGCACGGTGGCGAGGCGGTGGGCGATGACGACGGTCGTCCGGTCCTTCGATATCCGTTCGAACGCCGACTGAATAAGCCGCTCGCTTTCAGAATCGAGCGCCGATGTCGCTTCGTCGAGCAAAAGCACAGGCGCGTCGCGCAGGATGGCTCGCGCTATGGCGAGGCGCTGACGCTGGCCGCCCGAAAGCTGCGTCGCGCTCTGGCCGAGAGGCGTCGCGTAGCCGTCCGGCAGCGCCGTGATGAAATCGTGGGCGTAGGCGGCTTTTGCGGCGGCGCGCACTTCCTCGTCGGTCGCATCGGGGCGTCCGTACCGGATATTCGCCGACGCATCGCCGGAAAAGAGCGGCGCGTTTTGCGCGACGACGGAGATGGCGCGCCGAAGCGCGGCGGGATCGAGCGCGCGAATGTCGACGCCGTCGAGCGCGATAGCGCCGGCGTCGGGATCATAGAATCTCAGGAGCAATTGGAACATTGTCGACTTGCCCGCCCCCGAAGGTCCCACCAGCGCCACCGTTTCGCCGGCGCCGATGGAAAGCGTGACGTCGCGAAGGGCCGGGGCGTCAGGCCGCGCCGGATAGGCGAAACGCACGCGTTCGAAGGCGATCTCGCCGCGCGCCGGCGACGCGAGGATGGAAGGCGAGGGCGGCGGCGCGATGTCCGGTTTCGCGGCGAGCAGCTCCATCAGCCGTTCGGTCGCGCCGGCGGCGCGCATCACTTCCGCATAGGTCTCGGTGAGGAAGCCCGCGCCTGAGACGGCGATGAAGGCGTACATGACGAACTGCGTCATCGCGCCGGGGGTGATCGCGCCCGCCTGCACCTGCAACGCGCCGTACCACAGCACGGCGATGAGGCCGGAGAGGATCAGCGAGAAAATGAAGGCGGTCATCACTGCGCGCACGCCGATGCGCTTCAGGGCGATGGCGAATGTGCCCTCCACCGCGCCGGAGAAGGCGGCGCTTTCCTCGGGCTCGCGCGTGAAGGCTTGCACCGTCTCTATGGCCGTCAGCGCCTCTCCGGCGCGCGCCGATGCGCCGGCGAGACTGTCCTGGCTGGAGCGCGACAGACGCTGCACGCGCCGCCCGAACAGAAAGATCGGCACAAGGATCAACGGCCCGACGGCGGCGACCATCAGCGTCAGCTTCCAGCTCACCGTCATCATCAGTACGATCGCGCCAAGGGTCGTCGCGCCCGTGCGAAGCGCTACGGAGATCGAAGAGCCGACGAGCGTTTCGATCAGCGTCGTGTCGGTGGTCAGCCGTGACAGGACCTCGCCGGTGCGCACGTCCGCGTAGAAGCGGGGGCTGAGGCGCATCAGGTGATCGTAGACGGCCTTTCTCAGGTCGGCGACAACCCGCTCGCCGAGGCGGCTGATGAAATAGAAACGCAGGGCGCTGGCGATCCCGAGCGCCAGCGCCACGCCGATGCCGACGATGAAATAACCGGAGAGGTCATTGTCGAACGAGACATAGGAACAGGCCGCCGAATCCGACGCGCCTGCGAAGCCGCAATCGACGACGACGCGAAACGCGGCCGGCAGCACCAGCGTCAGCGCCGAGGCAAGAGCGAGAAAGAGAATGAAGCCGGAGAGGAGTCCCGGATATTTCAGAATGAACGGAAAGAGACGCGAGAGCGGCTTTACCGACCGCGCCTTTTCCCGATGCTTTCGGTCGCGCTCGAGTTCGGCGGCGAAGCTTGAGCCCCTCGCTTCGGAAACGGCGTCCGGCCGCGTCGGCGCGTTTGCATTGTCGGGCATCGGTCGCGCCTTTCGCGAGCGGCGGGAGATGCACTGCGATATAGCCTTTTCGCGCGCGATTGCACGGCGCCGTCAGCCGGAAAAGAAAAAGGCCGACGCGGAAAATCGCCGCATCGGCCTGAAGTCGGACTTAGGGAGGGTGTCGGAACAGCGAAACTAGCGGGCGAGGGTGTAGAGGCTGGAGACGCCGATGGCGCTGGTCGTCACGATGATCCCTGCGAGGATGGCGGTGAGAACGATCAACATGGCGGGTTCCTTTCTCTCTCCCCGGCGAACGTCGCGGGCGACGTCCTGTTCCGATGAGCAAAACGTAACGCGGTCCTGAAAATCAGCCTGTGTGCGGGCGCACAGGGACAGGCGGGTTGTCGATTCCGGCGCTTCGCCAGGCGGATAAATGGTTGACGAGGCGGCGCCTCTGATCCCGCCGAAGGACGTTAAAATCCGGAAAAGCGAACGGCCGGCGTCCCCCAGGAGCGCCGGCCGTTCTTTCGGCTCTCCCCAACCGAAATCAGCGGGAGAGAACGAAAAGGCTGGAGACGCCGATGGCGCTGCTGGCGACGATGATCGTGGCGAGGATGGCGGTCAGAACGATCAACATGGCGGCTCTCCCGGTTCTCTTCCCTGGAGCGCCTGGGTCTTGAGGGGCGCTCCGTTTCGATGAGGAAAAGCTAGCGCCGCCCCGAAAAATCCCCTGTGCGCGAGCGCACAGTTGGTTGATGAATCCCTAATTTTAAAAAAACCTATTTAAAATCAATATGTTATAGATCTGAAACTTAGCTGATCCGGGTCTCCATGCCGACGGAACGGGGAGCCGTCCGTATGAAACCGAACTGCTCGTAGAGCATGTCGGCCGGAACATCGGCGATAAGGCTGACGTAAGCCGATTTCGGCGCGCTCTCGCGCAGCCGGTCCATGAGCGAGGCCATTATTCGTTTGCCCAGGCCGCGCCGCTGATGTTCGGGATCGACAGCGATATCGACAATCTGAAAGAAGCAGCCGCCGTCCCCGATAACCCTGCCCATGCCGACGGCGCGGTCTTCGAGAAGGACCGTGACGCCGAGCAAGGTCTGTCGAAGTCCCTTGCGGGCCGCCTCCTCGCTGAAAGGGCTGAGGCCGGCGACGAGGCGAAGCCGGAGATAGTCGGGGAGAGCCGGCGCCTCGGGAAGAACCTTGTAATCTGGGGTCATAGCGTCCCTTGCCTGATGGTCAGACAGCAACTCTAGGCTGGCGCGGCGCGCGCGGACAATCGCGCGACAGCCTCTTGCATTCTCGTCTCAAGCCGTTATGAAGCGCCCTCGCTCGCCAGATCCCGCTTGCAGGGAAAAAGCGTGCGAACCTGTCCGAGACTGCGGGTGAGGGGCTTCCCCTCTTAATTCCCCGCATAGACAGCAAGGAAAAAGGTTCAGCCCGGTTATCGGGATCTGATCCGTTGACCTTCTGGGACAGGCTCTTGCGCCGATGACGCGCGGAGCCTTTTTGGTTTCCGCTTTTCATCGGCGCGATCGAAGCCGCGGCAGGGGATGGTCCCTTGCCGCATGAAAAGGGAAGCGTCCAATGGACAGAACCCAAAAGGCGGACATGGTCGAGTGGATCGGCGGGGTGTTCGACAAGAACGCCGTCGTCGTCGTCGGCAATGGCGGCCTCACCGTCTCGGAAATGACCGAACTGCGTCGTGAACTCACGAACGCCGGCGCGGGCATGCGGGTGGTGAAGAACCGTCTCGCCAAGATCGCCATCGCCGGAAAGCCTTCCGAAAAGATCGCCGATCTTTTCAAGGGGCCGACCGCCATCGCCTTTTCCGAAGACCCGGTCGCGGCAGCCAAGGCCGTCGACAAATACGCCAAGAAGAATGAGAAGCTTCAAATTCTCGGCGGCTCGATGGGGAACGAAACGCTCGACGCCAACGGCGTCAAGGCGCTCGCCTCCATGCCGTCGCGCGAGGAGCTTCTCGGCCAGATCGTTCAGACGATCATGTCTCCGGCCGCCAACATCGTCAGCGCCATCACGGCGCCGGGCGCTCAGCTCGCCGGCATTCTGGAAACTCTGGAGAAGCGCGAAGCCGCCTGAGGGCGTCCGAGCGATATCTCCGCTGACTGCAACGACTTCTAACCTGGGAACTGAAAAATGACCGACCTCAACAAACTCGCCGAAGACCTCGTCGGCCTCACGCTGCTTCAGGCGGCTGAACTCAAGAACATCCTGAAAGACAAGTACGGCATCGAGCCGGCCGCCGGCGCGGTCGCGGTCGCCATGCCGGGCGCCGGCGGCGGCGCGGCTCCGGCCGAAGAGAAGACCGAGTTCGACGTCGTTCTCGTCGACGCGGGCGCCAAGAAGATCGAAGTGATCAAGGAAGTTCGCGCGATCACCGGTCTCGGCCTGAAAGAAGCCAAGGACCTCGTCGAAGCCGGCGGCAAGACCGTCAAGGAAGCGGCGGCCAAGGCGGAAGCCGAGGAAATCAAGAAGAAGCTCGAGGCGGCCGGCGCCAAGGTCGAGCTCAAGTAGGCCTTGCGGACCGTCTTGCCTTTGCGGGCAAGATGGCGGAGGCTTCTGGCGATCGAGTCCGGGGAAGAAGGGAATTCCACAGGATTTCCCCAGTTTTTCCCCGGGGGTGTCGCCAGATCCGCGGATGCGCGGCGATCACGGCTCCGTGAGCGCCGCGCGGGCGGGTGCGCCGATTTTTTGACGGCAGGGGTTGCGGTCAATCCCCGGCGCGCCTATTAACGACGTTCGCCGTCGGCGGGTTACCGTCGGCGGCGCAAGGCTTTGCGGCGACGTGCTTCGATCCATCGGCAGACAAATTTGACGACCTGAGACCCGGCGGTCCGCCACAGGCGACCGGACGGGTTTTCCGCGTTCACGCGGCGCGCCCCTGCGCGGCCGTAACGCTGGTCCGTTTTGAGGAATAAAAATGGCGCAATCTTTCGTTGAGAAGAAACGCATCCGGAAAAGCTTCGGCAAGATCGGCGACGCTGCGCCGATGCCGAACCTGATCCAGGTTCAGAAGGACTCCTATGAGCAGTTCCTTCAGCGTCTGACTCCGCACGCCGAGCGCAAGAACGAAGGCATCGAGGCGGTTTTCCGCTCGGTGTTCCCGATCACCGACTTCACCGAAACGGCCGTTCTCGAATACGTCAAATACGAATTCGAAGAGCCGAAATACGACGTCGAGGAATGCCAGCAGCGCGACATGACCTACGCTGCGCCGCTGAAGGTCACGTTGCGTCTGGCGGTGTTCGAGGTCGACGAGGAAACCGGCGCCAAGTCGATCCGCGACGTCAAAGAACAAGAAGTCTACATGGGCGACATGCCGCTCATGACGGACAACGGCACCTTCATCGTCAACGGCACCGAGCGCGTCATCGTCTCGCAGATGCACCGCTCGCCGGGCGTGTTCTTCGACCATGACCGCGGCAAGACGCATTCCTCGGGCAAGCTGCTGTTCGCCGCCCGCATCATTCCGTATCGCGGCTCGTGGCTCGACTTCGAGTTCGACGCGAAAGACATCGTCAACGTCCGCATCGACCGCCGCCGCAAGCTGCCGGCGACGACGCTGCTCTATGCGCTCGGCATGGATCAGGAGGAAATCCTCGACGAGTTCTACGACCGCGTGCCGCACGAGCGGATCGAGGGCGGCTGGACGATGCCGTTCAATCCGGAGCGCATGAAAGGCGCCAAGCTCGAGCGCGACCTTATCAACGCCAAAAACGGCGAAGTGGTGCTTGAGGCCGGCAAGAAGCTCTCGGCCCGCGCCGCCAAGAAACTCGCCGAAGACGGCCTCGAAAAGCTGCTTCTTTCCGACGAGGAAATGGTCGGCCGTTACTTCGCATCGGATCTCGTCAACTTCGAAACGGGCGAAATCTTCGCCGAAGCGGGCGACGAGATCACCCAGAAGCTTCTCGACCAGTTCGCCGAGATCGGCATCGACTCATTCGACACGATCGACGTCGATCACATCAATATCGGCGCCTACATGCGCAACTCGCTGCACGCCGACAAGAACTCAAACCGCGAAATGGCGCTGATCGACATCTACCGCGTCATGCGCCCCGGCGAGCCGCCGACGCTCGAAACGGCGGAGGGGCTCTTCTACGGCCTGTTCTTCGACCCCGAGCGTTACGACCTCTCGGCCGTCGGCCGGGTGAAGATGAACATCCGCCTCGGCTTCAAGACGGACGATTCCCTGCGCACGCTGCGCAAGGAGGACCTGCTCGCCGTGCTCAAGACGCTGGTCGCGCTGCGCGACGGCCGCGGCGAGATCGACGACATCGACAATCTCGGCAACCGCCGCGTCCGCTCTGTCGGCGAGCTGATGGAGAATCAGTACCGCATCGGGCTCCTGCGCATGGAGCGCGCCATCAAGGAACGCATGTCGTCGGCCGAACTAGAAACGCTGATGCCGCACGATCTCATCAACGCCAAGCCGGTGGCGGCGGCTGTGCGCGAGTTCTTCGGCTCGTCGCAGCTTTCGCAGTTCATGGACCAGACGAACCCGCTGTCGGAGATCACACACAAGCGCCGCCTGTCGGCGCTTGGACCGGGCGGCCTGACCCGGGAGCGCGCCGGCTTCGAGGTGCGCGACGTGCACCCGACTCACTACGGCCGCATCTGCCCGATCGAAACGCCGGAAGGTCCGAACATCGGCCTTATCAACAGCCTTGCGACGCATGCGCAGGTCAACAAGTACGGCTTTATCGAAAGCCCGTACCGCAAGGTTATCGACGGCAAGATCACCGATGACATCGTCTATCTGTCGGCGATGGAGGAGCAGCGTTTCGCCATCGCGCAGGCCAACGCCGAGATCGACGACAATCGCCGTCTCGTCAACGAGTTCGTCAACTGCCGCGTCGGCGGCGACGCGATGCTGATGCCGCGCGACGACGTCGCCTATATCGACGTGTCGCCGAAACAGCTCGTGTCGGTTGCGGCCGCGCTCATTCCGTTCCTTGAGAACGACGACGCCAACCGCGCGCTGATGGGCTCGAACATGCAGCGTCAGGCCGTGCCGCTTCTGCAGGCCGAGGCGCCGTTCGTCGGCACCGGCATGGAGGCGATCGTTGCGCGCGATTCCGGCGCGGCCGTCACGGCCCGCCGTCCCGGCGTCGTCGAACAGGTGGACGCCCAGCGCATCGTCATCCGCGCCACCGAGGAAACCGATCCGACCAAGCCGGGCGTCGACATCTACAACCTTCGGAAGTTCCAGCGCTCCAACCAGTCGACCTGCATCAACCAGCGTCCGCTGGTGAAGATCGGCGATCAGATCCGCGAAGGCGACATCATCGCCGACGGCCCGTCGACCGATCTCGGCGAGCTGGCGCTCGGCAAGAACGTGCTCGTCGCGTTCATGCCGTGGAACGGCTATAACTTCGAGGACTCGATCCTCATCTCCGAACGCATCGTGCGCGACGACGTCTTCACCTCGATCCATATCGAGGAGTTCGAAGTCATGGCGCGCGACACCAAACTCGGACCGGAAGAGATCACGCGCGACATTCCGAACGTATCGGAAGAAGCGTTGCGCAATCTCGACGAGGCCGGCATCGTCGCCATCGGCGCTGAAGTGAACCCCGGCGACATTCTCGTCGGCAAGATCACGCCGAAGGGCGAGTCGCCGATGACGCCGGAGGAAAAACTTCTGCGCGCCATCTTCGGCGAGAAAGCCGCCGACGTCCGCGATACGTCCCTGAAGCTGCCGCCGGGCGTTTCCGGCACCATCGTTGAAGTGCGAGTCTTCAACCGCCATGGCGTAGACAAGGATGAACGCGCGGTTTCGATCGAACGCGAAGAAGTCGAGCGTCTCGCCAAAGACCGCGACGACGAACTGGCGATCCTCGAACGCAACATCTTCGGCCGCCTGCGCGCCATCCTGACCGGCAAGGAAGCCGTGTCGGGTCCCAAGGGTTTCGAGAAGGGCAAGGTCACCGAGCAAGTGCTCGATGATCTGACCAAGGGTCAGTGGTGGAAGATCGGTCTTTCCGATGAATCCGCCCAGGGCGAGATTGAAGCGCTGAAGAAGCAGTACGACGAGAGCCGTTCGCGTCTCGAAGACCGCTTCAACGACAAGGTCGACAAGCTGAAGCGCGGCGACGAACTGCCGCCGGGCGTGATGAAAATGGTCAAAGTGTTCGTCGCGGTGAAGCGCAAGCTTCAGCCGGGCGACAAGATGGCCGGCCGTCACGGCAACAAGGGCGTCATCTCGAAAATCTCGCCGATCGAAGACATGCCGTTCCTCGAGGACGGCACGGCGGTCGACATCGTGCTTAACCCGCTCGGCGTGCCGAGCCGGATGAACGTCGGCCAGATTCTTGAAACCCACCTCGGCTGGGCCTGTCGCGGCCTCGGCGCGCAGGTTCGCGAACTGCTCGAAGCCTGGGACAACGGCCAGGGCACGCGCGAGGATCTCGTCGCCGGCATCAAGGATGTTTACGGCGCCGATCAGGTCCTGCCGCGGTCGAACGAAGAACTGAAGGAGCTTGCGAGCAACCTGCAGCGCGGCGTGCCGATCGCTACGCCGGTCTTTGACGGCGCGCGCGAGGCTGAAATCGTCGAGATGCTGAAGAAGGCCGGCGTCCGCGAAAGCGGGCAGGTCGATCTCTTCGACGGCCGCACCGGCGAGAAGTTCGTGCGCCCGGTGACGGTGGGCTACAAGTATCTCCTGAAGCTCCACCACCTCGTTGACGACAAGATCCACGCCCGCTCCATCGGTCCGTACTCGCTCGTCACCCAGCAGCCGTTGGGCGGCAAGGCGCAGTTCGGCGGCCAGCGTTTCGGCGAAATGGAGGTGTGGGCGCTCGAGGCTTACGGGGCCGCCTACACGCTGCAGGAAATGCTCACCGTCAAATCGGACGACGTCGCCGGCCGCACCAAGGTCTATGAGGCGATCGTCCGCGGCGACGATGCGTTCGAAGCGGGCATCCCGGAAAGCTTCAACGTGCTCGTCAAGGAAATGCGTTCGCTCGGCCTCAATGTCGAGCTGCAAGGCGGATAGCGCTTTTTGAAATCGTCGGGCGGCGCGAC
>JAYZEQ010000009.1:0-74223 GCA_036337175.1 Pseudomonadota bacterium | reverse complement strand
CGTCGGCCAGCAGGATCCGGTCGCCGGCTTCGAAGCGGGCGTCGGCATCTATATCGACGACGTCTATCTCAACCGTCCGCAAGGCGCGCTTCTCGACATTTACGATGTCGAGCGCATCGAGGTGTTGCGCGGTCCGCAAGGCACGCTTTATGGCCGCAATACGATCGGCGGCGCCGTGAAATATGTGACGCGCCGGCTCGACAACGACGATCCGACGGCGAATGTCCGGTTCACCGCCGGGAACTACGAACAGGTCGATGTCGTCGGCACCTTCAGCTATCCGCTGCTCAAGGATTCCAGCATCGGCGACCTGCAGGTCGGCGGGACGCTGGCCTATTTCCGCCGCGACGGGTTCGGCCACAATCTCAACCTCAAAAGCCTCGACAACTACAACAAGGATATCCTCGCCGGCCGCGTCGCCATTGAATGGGAGCCGACCGAAACCTTCTCGATGCGGGTTTCCGGCGACTGGACGGACGACAATTCAGACCCGAAACAGGGACACCGGTTGCTTGATTATCCAGGTTTTCCTGTACTGGATAACGTATTCGACACGCGGGCCGGCCTAAATTCGCCCGAGCAGAACGTTCGCTCGCGCGGGCTTTCGCATGTCGCCGAATGGCAGGTCATGCCGTCGATCACGCTCAAGAACATCGTCGCCTATCGCGACAGCGATACGACAACACCGATCGACTTCGACTCGCTGCCCATCATCGATCTCGATGTGCCTACAGAGTATCGCGATCATCAGTTCAGCGAAGAATTCCAAGTGGTTTACGAAGGCGACCGCCTCAGCGGGATCCTCGGTTTCTACTACCTGGCCGCGAATGCGAGAAACGATTTCGACGTGCTTCTCGCCAACGGCGTGACCAACGTGTTCACTTCGAGCGATGTGGACACCCGCACATGGTCTGTGTTCGGCGACTTCAGCTACGACTTGACCGATTCGCTGTCGCTCTCCGTCGGCGGCCGCTACACGCAGGATGAACGGAGCATTTTCCTGCGCCGCGAAATCTTCGTGAACGACGGCGTCACCGTTCCGCTCGGCGAGCTTTCGCCGTCCCTCGGCGGCATGCCGAGGTTGCCTCTCCTTGTGCAGTCCAATCTCGACGCAGACGCCGATTTCGACGATTTCAGCCCGCGCGCCAGCTTGACGTGGGAAATAACGCCCGAACACACCGTGTACGCTTCATACGCGCAGGGTTTCAAAGGCGGCAGCTTCGATCCGCGCTGCGTCGCCACGTCGGCTCCCGATCTCGATGGCGACGGCACGCCCGGCGCAATCGACTTCGACGATCAGCGCGCCTTCTGCCTGTTCGATCCGGAAGATATCGATACTTATGAAATCGGCTGGAAGAACTCATTGTTCGGCGGCCGCTTTACGTCGGCCTTGGCGCTGTTTTATTCCGATTACAAGAACATCCAGATCCCGAGCTCGATCGGGGTCGATCTCGATAACGACGGCATCGCCGACACGTTCGCCGGCGCCACCACCAACGCCGCGGCGTCGACGCTCTACGGTCTAGAATTCGAAGGCAACGCCATCCTGGCCGAAGACACGCTGACGAGCGGCGACTCGCTCGCGTATCAGTTCTCGCTCGGTTATATCCATGCGGAGTTCGACGAATATATCGGCCGTTCGCCCGGACCGGGGCTGCCGCCGGCGGATCTTTCCGACATCGCCGTGTTCCAGAACACGCCCTCTATCACGGCTTACAGCCGTCTCTCCTACTCGAGACCGGTCAGCACCGGCACGGGCAGCATCTATACGTCGGTTTCATACCGCAGCGAGACGCATCAGTTCAATTTCGTCTCGCCGATCGACCAGCCCGCCTATGCGCTGCTCAACGCCGGCGTCAGCTGGACGCAGGAAAGCGGGCGGGTGAAAATCAGCCTGCACGGCGCCAACCTTCTCGACAAAAAGTATGTCGTCGCCGGCTACGACTTCGTGACCGCCCTGCCGGAATTCGGCAACTCGCCGCTCGGCTCGACGGGCGTGCTGACGACCTTCTACGGCAATCCGCGGCAGGTGTTCGGCACGATCGAGGTCGCCTTCTGATCCTCCCGGAGGGTCGCGCCGATCCCGCGCTTTCCTGTTATCGCAACGGATCGAACCCTTCCACTGAATCCGGTCCCGGCCAAGCGCCAGGGCCGGATTTTTATTAGCGCAAGCAGAAACGTTCCGTCGCGCGCTACGCTCACGCCGGCGTGAGCGCGCCCCTTTTCATCGTTCCCATTCCCTAAAGGCATTTCAGGTCGAGGCGCCAGTCGGCGAAAGTGCCGTCGACCGCGCTCGGCTGAGCGCTCCACCGGATCGATGAAAGCAAAATATCCATGAACGTCGACACTCTCGAACCCGCGCGCGCATCCGTCTCCGAGACGATGCGCCCCCTCGCCGGCAAGGCGGCGCTTGTCACCGGCTCGACCAGCGGCATCGGCCTCGGCATCGCCGCCTCTCTCGCCGCCGCCGGCGCCAAGATCGCTCTGAACGGTCTCGGCGACCTGCGCGAAATCGAGATGACGCGCGACAGGCTCGCGGCGGAGCATGACGTTACAGTCGTTTACGCAGACGCCGACCTCAGCAAACCTGACGCCATAAGCGGGATGATGAACTTCGCCCGCGACGCGCTGGGTCCCATCGACATCCTCGTCAACAACGCCGGCATTCAGTACGTCGCGCCGGTCGACGAATTTCCGACCGCGAAATGGGACGCGATCCTGGCGATCAATCTCTCGTCGGCCTTCCACGCCATCCGCGCCGTGCTGCCGGAAATGAAGGCTCGCAAATGGGGCCGCATCATCAATATCGCTTCCGCGCACGGCCTTGTCGGCTCTCCTTTCAAGTCGGCCTATGTCGCCGCCAAGCACGGCGTGCTCGGGCTGACCAAAGTCGTGGCGCTGGAGGCGGCGGAATCGGGCGTCACCTGCAATTCGATCTGTCCCGGCTATGTGTGGACGCCCCTGGTTGAAAAGCAGATCGAGGATCAGGCCCGCGCGCACAAGATCTCGCGCGAGAAAGTTATCACCGACGTATTGCTGAAAGCCCAGCCGAACAAACGCTTCGCCCAGACGAGCGAGATCGGCGCCCTTACCGCCTTTCTGTGCAGCGACGGCGGCGCCTCGATCACCGGCGCGGCGCTGCCCGTCGACGGCGGCTGGACGGCGCACTGACAAAAACAGGGAGGAACGCCATGCAAGCCGCCATGAGTCTCGAAGAGGGCGTACGCCCGTCGTCGCGATCGTCGAGGCCGCCCTCGGAATCGGCCCAGCCGAAATCCGGCTCTCGCTCTGATCGCTTATCAAAACCGGACGCGCAGACGAAAGTCGTAAACCTGGCGCTGCAAGGCGGCGGCGCGCATGGCGCTTTCGCCTGGGGCGTGCTTGATCGCTTGCTCGAAGACGAACGCATCGCTTTCGACGGCGTCAGCGCCACCAGCGCCGGCGCGATGAACGCCGCCGTCCTTGCCTACGGCCTTGCTTCCGGCGGCCGCGAAGGCGCGAGAACAGCGCTTGCGAATTTCTGGCGACGCGTGGCGCACGCCGGTATGGCGAGTCCCCTGCAACCAACCATGTACGAAAAGCTGACGCACAATCACTCGCTCGAAATGTCGCCGGCTTTCATGATGTTCGACATGATGAGTCGGGTGTTTTCGCCCTACGAACTCAACCCGTTCAATTTCAACCCGTTGCGAAAAGTCCTCGAGCAGTGCGTCGATTTCGACCTGCTGCGGGCCCAGACCGACGTGAAACTGTTCCTGTCGGCGACAAATGTCAGGAAAGGCAAGGTGCGCGTCTTCCAGACGAACGAGATCACCGCCGACGCAGTTCTCGCCTCAGCGTGCCTGCCTTTCATGTTTCAGGCGATCGAGATTGACGGCGAGCCCTATTGGGACGGCGGCTACATGGGGAATCCTGCACTGTTTCCGCTCATCTATCACTGCGATAGCCGCGATATCGTCGTCGTGCACATCAATCCCATCATGCGCGAGGAGACGCCGAAAACGGCGCGCGATATTCTCAATCGCATCAACGAGATAAGCTTTAACTCCTCTCTGATGCGCGAAATGCGGGCGATCAGCTTCGTCACTAAACTGATCGACGATGGCGACATCGTCGACAAGCAGATGAAGCGCATGCTGATCCATTCGATCGAAGCAGAAGAGTTCATGCGCCACCTCGGCGTCTCCAGCAAACTCAATCCTGACTGGGAGTTCCTCACTCACCTCCGCGATGTCGGGCGCGAGAAGGCGGAGACCTGGATCGAAGCGAACTTCTCGGATCTGGGGCGCAAATCGACAGTCGATATTCAGGCGACTTACCTTTGACGCGGGGATTCGCGTCATGACCTTCGCTTTAGGCGAACGCCTGCCGCGTCTGTTCAACGAAATCGCCGGCGCTCCCGCGACGGCGATTTCACCGCGTGTCCGCGAGGCGATCAGGCGCTACGAAGCGACAAGCGAAGTCCTTATCGGCTGGACGCAACTTGCGGGCGTCTGCCTTTTTCTCGGGCTTTACGCCGTCTCTTATCCTGCCTTCGACGTTCACTCGGCTATAGAACCGGCGCCGATAGCTTTGCTGCTTTACGGCGGTTTCACCGTGTGGCGGCTCAGGCTGTCTTCGCTAGGGAGGCTCGGCGCAAGACTGGTTTACGCGTCAGCCTTACTCGACGTCAGCGTTTTTATGCTGATGATTTCGCTTTTTCCCATGCAGTACGACGAGCCTCCGGCGCTTTACCTGAAGGCCCCTACTCTATGCTACGTATTCATCCTGATTGCGCTCCGCAGCTTGCGTTTCGACCCTCTTCTGGTGATCGCGACAGGCGCGGCGGCGGCGGCGGGCTGGGCTTTGCTTTCGCTTAACGCCAGCCTTTCCGGAGCGCCGGTCACATCCGACTATCGCGTTTACATGACGTCGCTCTCTTTGCTGCCCGGCGCCGAGCTTGAGAAAATCGCCGCGATCGTCGGCGCGACGGCCGTTATCGCGCTTAGCGTCGTGCGACAGCAAAGACTGCTTCACCGGACGGCTGTTGAGGAGACAGCCGCCGCCGATCTCACGAAATTCGTCGGCAGGGATGCCGCCCAGATAATTCGCGCCTCGGAAGCGGGGTTGAAACCCGGCGACGGTGAAAATCGAACCGCGGCCATCATGTTTGTCGATCTGCGGGGCTTCACGCCAGCGACGAAGAATCTCGCGCCTTGCGCGGTCATCGCCCTGCTTGAAGAATATCAGGCGCGCATCCTGCCGATCATCGAGCATGGCGGCGGCTCGGTCGACAAATTCCTCGGCGACGGCATCCTTGTGAGCTTCGGGGCTGCTCAGCAGACGGGCCGCGAGACCGCCGCAGCTTTGGCGACAGCGCTCGAAATCGAAAAAGCCGGCCTCGCCTGGAGCGATCAGAGGGTCAGAGCCGGCCTTGCGCCTCTTGGCATAGCGGTTTCGGTGGCGGTCGGGGGCGTGATCTACGGCGCTGTCGGCTATGGCGACCGGCTGGAGTTCACAGTGATCGGCGAACCGGTCAATCTGGCCGCCAAGCTTGAAAAACATGCAAAAGCCGAAAGGGCGAGGGTTATCACCACCGCCGAGGCCGTCGCCCGCGCCGCCGCCCAAGGCTTTTCCCCGCCGGTGCGGCGGCGCATTCCGAGCGCCGCCGTGGACGGAGCCGGCGCGCCCATCGACCTTGCCGTCCTAGCCTGACGCGCGCCGAAAGCCGGTTAATCGCAACCATGCGCAAAGAGCATTTTAAGCTCGGCGCGCCTGCCTGCAAACTGCGTCTCAGAAGATCGCCGCCAGGACAGGAGCCGCCCATGATCTTGCCTCTTTCCTCGCTTCACGGGCTCTCCGACAGCGCCCCGCGCCAGAGCGCCCCGACCTTGCCGCACCGGCAAGGCCGGCTTTCCCGTCTGGCCGCCAATGCCATCGTTCTTTATACGTCGGCGGTGTTTCTCGACTCGCTGCGCTTCAAGTTTTCGAACGCACCCAAGACGCAAATCATTTTCAGCGATCTTGACGCGTGGGCGGGAAGTTTCGGTTTGCGCGGCATTTTCTCCCAGACAGGACTGTTCAGCCAGCACATCATCGGCGGAGCGGAGCTGATCGCCTCTGCGATCCTGCTCGGCACAATGCTGGCGCCCCGTTACCGCTTCCTGCAGCCCTTGGGCGCGATGCTCGGTCTGGGCGTCATGTCGGGGGCGATATCCTTCCACCTGTTTACGCCTCTTGGCGTCAATGTGGACGGAGATCATGGCGCGCTGTTTTTCGCCGCCTGCGGCGTATGGATCGGGTGCGCCCTCTTGCTGTTCCTGCGGCGGCGCGAACTCTCCACCTTAAGACGCAGACTGTCAGCTTTCCTTGCGCCCGATTTGCGGCGCTGACCTCATCTAATCCGGCGGGAGACATTCATGCTGTTTGGCAACAACAACGGAGACGCCGGAAACGCGCAACGGCCGCATATCGTCATCGTCGGCGCCGGTTTCGGCGGCCTGTCTGCGGCGAAAGCGCTCGCCCGCGCCAAGGCCGATATCACCATTATCGACCGCCGCAATCATCATCTGTTCCAACCGCTGCTCTATCAGGTGGCGACAGCGGCCTTAAGTCCCAACCAGATTGCGAGCCCCATTCGCTCCATCGTACGCAAACAACGCAATACAAGAGTCATTCTCGACGAGGTCATCAATGTCGATCGCGAGCGCCAGGAAGTCATCCTGCGCGACCGCGCTCTGCCTTACGACTACCTGATCCTCGCGACGGGGGCCCGGCACGCCTATTTCGGCCGCGACGATTGGGAGGAACATGCGCCCGGCCTCAAGACGCTCGACGATGCGACGCATATCCGCGAGCGCATCCTTCTGGCTTTTGAACGCGCCGAACTGGAAAACGACCTGGTCGAACGCGCGCGTCTTTTGACGTTCGTCATTATCGGCGGGGGGCCGACTGGCGTGGAGCTCGCCGGTGCGATCGCCGAGCTCGCCAAGCGCGCCCTGTCATGCGACTTCCGCCACACCCGCTGCAGTGATCCGATCGTTGTTCTGGTGGAGGCCGGACCGCGCTTGCTGCCGGCATTCTCGGAGAAGATTTCGACTTACGTGCGCCGCTCCCTCGAAAAGCGCGGCGTCATGGTGTTGCTCGGCGCGCCGGTGACGGAATGCGCCGGAGGAAAAGTGCAGGCGGGCGACAGGCTGATCAGCGCCGAAACGGTTATCTGGGCGGCCGGGGTCAAGGCATCCCCCGCCGCACAATGGATCGGCGCGCGCCAGGACCGAGCCGGCCGCGTTTCGGTCCGGCCCGATCTGTCCGTCGACGGCGCTCCGAACATTTTCGTCATAGGCGACACGGCGAACTCAGTCGGGGTCGACGGCAAGCCGGTCCCCGGTCTCGCCCCCGCCGCCAAGCAGCAGGGCTCCTATGTCGGACGCTTGCTGAAGGCGCGCCTCGAAGGAGACGCCGCGCCCGCCCCCTTTCGTTACGCCGACTTCGGCGCGCTTGCGACCGTGGGTCGAAAATCCGCCGTGGCCGAATTCGGCGGCGTCAAACTCACCGGTTTTCTCGCCTGGGCGTTCTGGTGCGTCATTCACATTTATTTTCTGATCGGCTTTCGCAACCGTATCGCCATCACCCTCGACTGGATCTGGTCCTACGTCACGCTGGAGCGCGGGGCGCGGCTGATCACCAGCGACGTCGCGGCGGCGCTGCAAAAACACCGGGGCGCGGCGCGGACAACGCCCATACGAGCCGTCGAAGCCGCCGCCGAATGATGCGCCGGGCGCTGTTCGGCGAGACCGAAGACCGATAGAACCGGTGACTTAGGAGAGAGTCGCACCGATGGAAATGCAGCAGATCCGCTATTTTCTTGCGTTAGCGGAGACTTTGAATTTCACCCGCGCGGCCGAAAAGTGCAATGTCACGCAGCCTGCGCTGACCCGCGCCATCCAGGGCCTGGAAGGCGAACTGGGCGGCCCCCTGTTTCATCGCGAGCGCCAGAACACGCATCTGTCCGAGCTTGGGCGGATGATGCATCCCTATTTCGAACAGATATGTCATCAGGCCCGCGATGCGAAAGAAACGGCCAAGGCGTTCGGCCGTCTCGACAAGGCGAGCCTCAAAATCGGAGCCATGTGCACGATCGGCCCGCATATCGTTTCGTCTTTCATCGCAAAATTCTGCATCGCCTATCCCGAGATCGACATCTCATTGATCGACGTCAGCGCCAGAGCCTTGGTGCAGAAACTGATCGACGGCGAGTTGGAGATCGCGCTTTTCGGTCTGCCGGAAGGATTGGACACGCGCTTTCACGGGCTGCCGCTGTTTCGCGAACGCTTCGTGCTCGTGGTGCCGCGCGAGCACCGGCTCGCCAAGCTTAACGTGGTGCCGTGCAAGGAGCTGCACGGCGAGCCGTACATCAATCGCGCCAACTGCGAATACTACGACTTCGTCCACGAGCAGTTCATTTCCCAGGGCATCCGCACAAGGAAGGTGTTTTCCAGCGAGCGGGACGATTGGGTGCAGGGCATGATCAAGGCCGGCATGGGAATCGGATATTTTCCGGAACTGTCCGTCACCGACCCCGATCTCGTCGCCTGCCCGCTGATCGAGCCCGAGTTCAGCCGCACCATCATGCTCGTCACGGTGCGCGGCCGGCCGCACTCGCCGGCTGTCGGCGCGTTTGTGCGGCAAGCGCGCGCCGAACGCTGGACAAATCGCGAAAGCGCTCTTTCAGGCTGCTGATCCAGGTTCTTACTGCGCTGTCGACCGCTTCAGCATGCCGGCGAGCAGCGCAGCGACGGCGAGGCTCGCCGCTATGACGGCGACGGCGGTCGGCCAGCCGAAACGGTCGAACGCCTGGCCGACGACGGCGGCGCCGACAAGGCCGCCGAAATAATAGCTTGAAAGATACATGCCGCTCGCCGCCGCACGGTCCGACTTAGCGGCGCGCCCGACAAACCCTGTGGCCGTCGCCTGGGCGAAGAAGGTGCCGACGCCGACGATGGCGAGACCGGCGAGCACGACCGGCAGACTGGCGGACAGCAACATCGGCAAGCCGACGAGCGCGAGCCCGAGCGAGCCGAAGAAGCTTTTCCTTGCTCCGTACCGGGCGGCGATCCCGCCGGCGACAGGCGTCGTCAGCATCGACGGCAGGAACACGAAGTAGACAAGACCCAGCGCCATTGGCGAAAGGGCGATCGGCTCGCTGGCGAGAACGAAATTCACATAAGTGAACGTGCCGATGAAGGCGAAAAGAATGAGAAAACCGATGACGAAGCAGGTCCGCAAGCAAGCGTTCTTAAGGTGACCGCCGATAATCGCCAACGGCGACCGCGCCGCTTCGGCGACGCTTTGCATCGGTTGCGATCTTTTCAGCGCAACAAAGGCGAGCGTCGCGCCGGCGAGATTAAGGCCGGCGAAGAAATAGAAATTCGCGTCGACGCCTGCGCTGCTGACGATGGAGCTGGCGATCAGTCTGCCGACCAGATTGCTGGCGACGCCGCCGGTGACATACGCGGCGAGCGCCGTCGCGGACGCCGCCGCCGTGCATCGCTCCGCGAGATAGGCCATGGTCAGCGAGAACGCCGCCGCCATGAACAGACCCTGCACCACCCGCAGCGCCGTGAACGCCGAAAGATCCGGGGCGAGTGCGAGCAGCGCAGTCGGGATCGACAAAAGCGCAAGGCTCAGCCACACGCCGGTGCGGCGATTGAGCCGGCGCCCGAGAAACACCATGACGAGGCCCGACGCCGCCATGCCCATGGTGCTGGCATTGACAGCGAACCCCATGGCGGCGGCGCTGACGCCATAGTCTTTCGCAAGCGTCGGCAGGATCGCCTGCGTCGCGAACAGATCGACCAGGGTGAGGAAGCCGATAAGGCCGATAAGAACAGGCGTTGCGAGCGATGCGCGGACGGTCGCAGGTGCGGCGTTGTTAGCTGCGGCTTCGGACATGGCGGTCTCCTGAAAAAGAAAGACGGACGGCGCGCCCTTTTCTGGAGAGAGGGTCAGGAACGCGCCGTCCGTGCGCAGCATGAGCCGCGTCTGGGCGACGATCCGCGGGGCTAGGGGGCGGGCGCGCGGATCGCCGGAGTTAGGTTAATTATCGTTCTTGATGTCGGCCGCGATCAGCACCGCCGGCGTCTTGCCTTCATTGCGCCACCAGTGCTTCAGGCCGCGATATTCGGTCGAGACTTCTCCGGCGGTGTGAACGACGCCTACGGAGCAGTCGCTGCGGTATTCGGTGATCTGGCCTTCGGCGGTCATGATCAGCGCCGGCCGATCGGTGTGATCGTGCCACGGCACGACGCCGCCGGGCTGCACGACGAGTTTGCGAAGGCGAAGACGGCGTCCGTCGAGACCCTCGATTTCCTTGTCGAGCTTCACAAAGGCGAGTTCGTCGTCCGTAACGTCCTTCGGCGCCATTTCGCCCGTCGTGCGGACGTCGACCTTGGTCTTGTCGGCGGGGCACTGGCCGGCGTTGGCCTGCGCCGCGCCCAGCGCGGCGACCGCAGCGAGCGCGGCCGTGGTAAGCGTAAGCGACTTGATAGACATGCGGGGTCTCCCTGCTGTTCCATGCGACGCGCCGAGTTGCGCGTCTCGATGGGCAAGGAGTAACGCCGGGGACGGACAGACTGAATTCGCATTATTGCATGAACGCCATAACGCCCGCGCATGATCTCTTGCGGCTCGCGAAGACGTTACCGAACGTCGATCAAGGCCTTGATTTCGCACGCCGTTTCATCGAGCCCCGCACGGTCGAACCCTTTAACCCCGACGGTTCCCAGAGGCGCGTCGCTGCGGCGTTTGCGGCTCCGGTCATAGAGCGGATCGTAGTGCTCGCGCATCAGCCGTCCGGCCACCGCCCTGTATTGTCGCGCGCCCGCCAGCTCGCGCCATTCTTCGAGGCGCTCCTTGCTGTGAAACGGCGCAAGCCGTTCGATCGAGGCAAGAACCTCGCCGGGATCGCGCAGCAGATCTTCGTAGGCGTCGACCAGAAAGGCGGCGCGCGAGCCTATGTCGGCGGACAGAACGACCCGGGGCGCCACCAGCATCGACCGCCACAGATTCCGCGGCAACACGAGCGCGCCGATGCGCGCCGATTCCGCCTCGACAAGAACGGGCCGCTCAACCTCAAAACGACTGAGGCGGCTCCAGAGTTCGGACTCAAAAAGCTTTTGAGGCGGTTGCGCCGTCCCTGGCAGGGCGCCGAACACGGAGCCGCGGTGCGCCGCCAGCGCCTCCAGATCGAGGGTCTGCACACCAAGCGCCGCGAGCCGGCCCAGCAACGCCGATTTGGCCGTCCCGGTCTGTCCGTCGAGGAGAATGAGATTGAGATGAGCGTCGCCCTCGCGCAGACCCTTCACGACGGCGCGCCGCCACGTCTTGTAGCCGCCGGTGACAACGCCGACGCGCCAGCCGATCTGCGACAGGATCGTCGCCATCGCGTTCGAGCGCATGCCGCCGCGCCAGCAATAGAGCAAGGGGCGATAGCCTGGCGGTTTATCCGCCAGCGGACCGTCGAGATGGCTTGCGACGTTGCGCGCGACGATGGCGGCGCCGACCCGCCGGGCGAGGAAGCGCGAGCTCTGGACGTAGATCGTCCCGACCTCGGCGCGCTCCGCGTCGTTCAGCACCGGCAGGTTGATCGCCCCCGGAAGATGGTCCTCGGCGAACTCGCCGGGCGAGCGCACGTCGATAATGTCGTCAAAGAGGGCAAGGGTCCGCGGCCCCAGATCCTCGAAGGGTTCGATCATGGCGACGGGTTTACAGGGCGGCCTCGCGCTCGCCAAGCGTTTGCCAGCGCCGCCCGGCTGCGCCATAGGTGGGCCGCCCCAACCGGAGACAGACGTGACCGCCCTCGCCGACGAACCCCGCCTCACCTCCCTCGCCCACGGCGGCGGGTGCGGCTGCAAGCTCGCGCCGAACGCGCTGAAGGAGATCCTCAGCCAGACGCCGCTGGCGCTCGCCCGCCCCGAGCTGATCGTCGACGCCGGGACCAGCGACGACGCCGCCGTCTATCAGATCACGGACGACACGGCGCTCGTCGCCACCACCGACTTCTTCACGCCCATCGTCGATGATCCTTACGAGTTCGGGCGGATCGCCGCGACCAACGCGCTCTCCGATGTCTACGCCATGGGCGGCAGGCCGATCTTCGCCCTCGCCCTTGTCGGCATGCCCATCGACAGGCTGCCGACAGCGACGATCCAGAAAATCCTCGCGGGCGGGCGCGACGTCTGCGAGGCGGCGGGCGCGCCCATCGCCGGCGGGCATTCCATCGATTCCGCCGAACCGATTTACGGACTCGCAGCGCTCGGCCTCGTTCATCCGAAAAAGGTCCTGAAAAATTCAGGCGCGCGGGACGGCGACGTTCTGATTCTCGGCAAGCCGCTCGGCATCGGAATTTACAGCGCCGCCCTGAAGAAAGGCGCGCTCGACGAAGCGGGCTATAAGGAGATGATCGCCTCGACGACGCGGCTCAATACGCCGGGCGCGGAGCTTTCTTCCGTTGAAGGCGTTCACGCCGCGACCGACGTCACCGGCTTCGGCCTGCTCGGGCACTTGTCGGAGATATGCCGCGCCAGCGGCGCCGGCGCGGAGATCGACGCCAAGGCCGTCCCGGTCTTCGCCGGCGCCCGCGCGCTCGCCGAACGCGGCGTCAGGACCGGCGCCTCGGCGCGCAACTGGCGCAGCGTGGCCGACATGATCGACGCCCCGGCGCAGTGGCCGGAGCATGAGCGGGACCTGTTCTGCGACCCGCAGACGAGCGGCGGGCTCCTGGTATCCTGCGCGCCGGAGGCGGTTGAAGAAGTGCTCGCGCTGTTTGCGCGGCATGGGCATGAAAACGTAGGCGCCGTGGGGCGAGTCACTGGCAGCGATCCGCGCATACGTATCGCCTGATACGATTCATCTGAACAGTCAGTGAGCACCGGTTCTACCGCACGCCCAGCAAAAGCCGGTATGAGCGGACTAGAGGGTCTTTCACAAAAAACGAAAAGCCTCACGCCGCATCTACAAACGTGTCGATCACCTTCTTCGCGCCTGAGTGCTCGAAGTTGACGGTGAGTTTCTGGCCTTCGGCCTCCACCACCCGTCCGTAGCCGAACTTCTGGTGGAAGACGCGGGCGCCGATGGCGAATTTCGACTTGCCGGGCGCCGAGACGGAAACGGTTTTCGCGCGGCCCTCCAGCAAGGGCGGCGCGGCGGCGGGGCGGGCGCTCGCGGCGCGGGCGCGGCGCCAGCCGGGATTGTCGTAATAGGCGTCCTCCTTCAGCTTCGCGCCGTCGAAGGTCGAGTGGGCGGCGAAGGTTTGCGCCGCCGCGCCGTAAAGCCCCGGCTGCGACAGCACCTCCACCGCCTCCTCCGGCAGTTCGTCGATAAAGCGCGAGGGGATCGCCGTCTGCCAGCGCCCGTAAACCTGGCGGTTGGCGGCGAAAGAGATGCGGCAGCTTTCCTCCGCGCGCGTGATGCCCACGTAAGCGAGCCGGCGCTCCTCCTCGAGGGCGGCGGCGCCCTTTTCGTCTAATGAGCGTTGCGAGGGGAAAATCCCCTCCTCCCAGCCGGGCAGGAATACGACGGGAAATTCGAGTCCCTTCGCCGCGTGCAGGGTCATCAGCCACACCTGTCCGTCGGCGGAGGCTTCGTTCAATTCCGAAACCAGCGCGACATGATCGAGATAGGCTTCGAGCGTGTCGAACTCCGACGCGGCCTGAACGAGTTCTTTCAGGTTGTCGATCTTGCCGTCCGCCTGCACCGACTTCGACGTCTTCCACATGTCGATATAGCCGGACTCTTCGAGGACAAGCTCGGCGATGTCGGCGGGCGGCATGTCCCTGGCGTCGCGCGACCAGCGGTCCACCGACTCAACGAACTGTCGCAAAGACTTCTTCGCCGCGCCGGCGAGATCGTCCGTCTCCAGCGCAAGCCGCGCGGCGGTCATCAGCGGGACATTGCGCGCGCGGGCGATCGTGTGAAGCGTCTGCAACGCCTTGTCGCCGAGCCCGCGGCGCGGCTTGTTGACGATGCGGTCGAAGGAAAGATCGTCTTCCTGGCTTCTGATCAGCCGCAGGTACGAGAGCGCATCGCGCGTCTCCTCGCGCTCGTAGAAGCGTGGGCCGCCGACGACCTTGTAGGGAAGCCCGAGCGTGTTGAACCGTTCTTCGAAGGCGCGCATCTGGAAAGAGGCGCGCACCAGCACCGCCATCTCGGAAAGCGAGCGCCCCTTGTGCTGCTCGGCTTCGATGTCGTCGCCGATGAGCCGCGCCTCCTCCTCGCCGTCCCAGACGCCGCGAATCTTGACCAGCTCGCCTTCGTTGCGCTCGGTCCACAAGGTCTTGCCGAGCCGCGCCTTGTTCGAGGAGATGAGACCCGAGGCCGCATTGAGGATCGACGGCGTGGAGCGATAGTTGCGCTCGAGGCGGATGACTTTGGCGCCGGGAAAATCCTTCTCGAACTTCAGGATGTTCTCGACCTCCGCGCCGCGCCAGCCGTAGATCGACTGGTCGTCGTCGCCGACGCAGCAGATGTTCTTGTGCTTCTGGGCGAGCAGCCGCAGCCACAGATACTGGGCGACGTTGGTGTCCTGATACTCGTCGACCAGCATGTACCGGAACCGCTCCTGATAGTCGGCGAGCACGTCCGGATGATTCTGGAAGATCGTCAGATTGTGGATCAGCAGATCGCCGAAGTCGGCGGCGTTCAAGGTCGTCAGCCGACGCTGATAGGCCGCATAAAGATCGATCCCCTTGCCTTCGGCGAAATGCCACCCCTCGTTGGCGGGGACCCTGTCGGGCGTCAGGCCGCGGTTCTTCCAGCCGTCGATCAGCGCGGCGAGCCCTCTCCCCGTCCACCGCTTCTCGTCGAGATCGGCCGCCTCGATCACCTGCTTGGCGAGACGGATCTGATCGTCGGCGTCGATGATCGTGAAGCTGGGTTTCAGCCCGACCAGCTCGGCGTGCCGGCGCAGAATTTGCCCGCCGATAGAGTGAAAGGTGCCGAGCCAGCGCATCCCTTCGACCGACTCGCCGATCAGCGCGCCGATGCGCTCCTTCATCTCGCGCGCCGCCTTGTTGGTGAAGGTGACGGCGAGGATCTGCCAGGGGCGGGCCCGGCCGGTGAACAGGAGATGCGCGAGCCGCGTCGTCAGCGCCCGCGTCTTGCCGGTGCCAGCCCCCGCCAGCATCAGCACCGGACCCTCCGTCGCCAGCACCGCCTCGCGCTGCTCGGCGTTCAGCCCTTCAAGATATGGGGCGCTCTCGAATCTCGCCGGCGCTTCCGAAAATCCGGCCATCGCCCGCTCGGAAATCGAGGGGTTTTTACGCTCTTCAACAGTCATGGGGGCAACCTAGCTGAGGCGGAACGATTCTGGAACATCCGGGCCGAAATCCGGTTGCCGCCTGCGTTTGCGGGTTGATCGGCGTGGGATTCTCTCAGACCCTACAGGTCCCTTTCGGCCCACAGCAGCAAGGAGACATCCCATGGCAGGCAAGTTCGAGATCTACAAGGACAACGCCGGCGAATACAGGTTCCGGCTGAAGGCGGGCAACGGCGAGAAGATCCTCGCGAGCGAGGGCTACAAGGCGAAGTCCGGCGCTGAAAACGGCGTCGCATCGGTGAAAAAAAACGCCGCCGCCGTCGCCCAGTTCGAGAAGAAAATCTCCTCCAACGGCAAGCACTTTTTCGTGCTCAAGGCGGCCAACAGCCAGGTGATCGGCAATTCGGAAATGTACGAATCCGAAGCCTCGTGCGACAGCGGCATCAAGTCGGTGATGGCCAACGCCGCATCGGCGGCGGTCGAAGACCTGACCGCCTAGCCGAGACTGACCGCGGTTCCCGAAGCGGAGACCATCATCATCGAGCCGCGCTCGCCGATGACCTCGTAGTCGATGTCGACGCCGATGACGGCGTCGGCGCCGAGCCGCGCAGCCTCTTCCTCAAGTTCGCGGATGGCGATGTCGCGCGCCTCGCGGAGCGATTTTTCGTATGAGCCCGAACGGCCGCCGACAATGTCGCGGATGCCGGCGAACAGATCGCGGAACACATGCGCGCCAAGGATCGCCTCGCCGGCGACGACGCCCTTGTAGTCGCGCACGTGACGGCCCTCGACGGAATGGGTGGTGGTGACGATCATCGAACGCGCTCCTATTCCAGCCTGTTTTCTTTCGAAACAGATATAGGAAGGCCCAGGAAGGATCGCAGACAAAGGTCGATAAAAGGCGGCTGCGATGCGATGAACCGAGCGGGCGCTAGCCGGCCGTCAGATCGAGATCGTCGCTCTCGCCGTCGTCGGACCGGCGATGCTCGCGGCGCGGACGCGGCGGCTGCGCGGACGCCGCAGCGTCGGCGATTTCGGTCAGCGTCTCCTCGCAGCCGGATTCGATAAAAGCCACGTCGTCGATCAGAAAGCGGACGTTTTTCTTCTTGTCGTCTATGCTGTCGACATTGACCTCGATGCGGCTGGCGCGTTCACCCAACATGAAAGCGCCGGCCATCAGCCGCCAGCGGAACGTGTCCTGCGTCCACGAGAAGCGAACCGTCGCGCGCGCGAGTTTTCGCCCGTCCGCAGTATAGGGCTGGATGCGCACGCGATACTGTTCGCCTTCCTTGCCGCCGGTCGGATAGATGGCGAGCGCGGCGGCGCAAACAGGATTAGCGAAATTGATTTCGAGCGGCCGGCGCCATTCGTCCTGATAGAGCGCCGCATAGCGCCCGCTCGGGGCGCGCCGGTACGTGCAGTCGCTGTCGTAGCGGAAATAGCGCTGGCCTTCGCAGACCTGGCGCGACAGGCCTTTTCCGAACGTCACGCCGAAGTCCTTGGCGTATTGCAGGCCGATCTTGTCGCCGTGCTTGCCGGGCGGCGTCTCGAAAGTGATGACCTGGTAGGGCGGGTCCAGCGCCGCTTCTGCGGCGTCGCCGATGCGGGCCATCGCCCTGGTGTTGGTGGCGGGATTGGTGTCGCCGTCGGGATCGGGGCCGACGCCGTTGCGGTGCCTCTCGCCCGAATCGGTTTCGTACTGGGCGGCGGCCGGCCCGGCGTACAGCGCCGCAGCGGCGAGCCCAGCCGTGATCGTCGCGAGAACGGCCTTTTTCATGCGAACTCCCCAATCGCGCCATCCTACACCGGCGTTAACCATACGCCAACTGCGCGAACCCGGCTGCGGACGCCGGTTCTGGCGCTGCGGCCTCCGGGTCACATTCCGCTGAACCGCCGCCGCCGGCGGCCCTGCACTGCCAGAGATTCTTTGAATTTGTTGCGGCGCCGTCCTATATCCCAGCGCGGCTGCGGAAAATCCGGACCGGACCCGGTCCCCGCCGCTTCGGGACGGCCGGGAAGAGCCCGCCGCCCGGAAGAGACAGGGTTGCCGGGAGGAGCCGCCATGCTCTTGACGATGCTGAAAGCGAAGATCCACCACGCCGTCCTGACGATGACGGATCTTCACTACGAAGGCTCGATCGCCATCGACGAGGACATTCTCGATGCGGCCGGCATCCTGCCGCACGAGCAGGTGGCGATCTGGAACGTCACCAACGGCGCCCGGCTGACCACTTACGCCCTGCCCGCCGCGCGCGGCTCGAAGGAATTCATGCTCAACGGCGCCGCCGCCCGCATGGCCGCCGTCGGCGATCAGGTGATCATCGCTGCTTATGCGCAGATCCCCGCCGAACAAGCCCGCAACTACAAGCCGACCGTCGTGCTGATGGGCGACGGCAATGCGATCGAGCGTGTGATCTAGCCGACGAAACGTTGCGCCTCAGGCTTGACCCACTGTTCCGAAGCCTTCCTAGTTGCCTTGGACTGGCAACGAGGGGACGATGAAAATCCACAAACACCATGACGCCCGCCGGGCGTTCGCCGGCGCTGTCGCGCTCGCCCTGACCGCTTGCGTCACACAGCCCGCGCCGCCGCCGCTGACGCTTGACGCCGAGACCGCCGCCGCCGTCGCGGCGTCAGCCGCCGCCCAGACGGCGGCGGACCGGCTCAAGGCCGATGTCGACTGGCTCGCCGACGACGCGCGCCAGGGCCGCGAAGCGGGATCGCAAGGCTATGAGGCCGCGGCGCGCTACGTCGCTGGGCGTTTCGAGGCGCTGGGCCTCAAGCCCGGCGGAGAGAACGGCGGCTGGTTCCAGGAAGTGCGCCTCAGAAAATCCACCCGGAATCTCGATCTTTCCTACATGTCGCTCGCTCGCAAGGGCGGCGACCCTGTCGAGCTCGTCAATCTCGAAGACTACATCGTCTCGACCTCGCCTGTCGAAAGCGCGCAGGTGATCGCGCCCGTCGTCTTCGCAGGCTACGGCGTCACCGATCCGAGCACGGACTATGACGATTACGCCGGGATCAACGCCCAGGGCAAAATCGTCGTCCTGTTCAGCGGCGGGCCGGTTTCGATGGACAGCGAGAAACGCGCGCATTTCGGCGGAACCGGAGAGAAAACCAAAAACGCCGCGGCGCACGGCGCTGTGGGCGTCATTTTCCTCGCAACTGAGTCTTCGGAAAAACGCTACAGCTGGGACAGGATTATCCAGTACGCCGGAAACGCTTCGATGACGTGGGTCGGCCCGGACGGCGAGCCGGACGTTCCCGCGCCGTCGATGAAAATCGGCGGATTCATGAGCAACGCCGGCGCCGCCAAGCTCTTCGAAGGTGCGAAGTTTTCTTACGAGCAACTGCGCGTCGACGAAGCCGACGAAAAGAAACCGCTTCCCGCCTTCGATCTTCCGGTCGTCGTCACCATGCGCGGCGGCGCGACGTTCGAGGATGTGACGAGCCCGAACGTGGCTGGAATGATTGAAGGCGCCGACCCCGTCCTCAAGCACGAGGTCGTCGTCCTTTCGGCGCATCTCGACGCGGTGGGCATGGACAAGCCGAAAGAAGACGAGCCGGATGCTGACATCATCAAGAACGGCGCGCTCGATAATGCGATCGGCGTCGCCACGCTGATCGAAGAGGCTCGCACCTTCAAGGAAACCGGCGTCGCGCCGCCGCGCACCATCCTGTTCCTGGCCGTCACCGCCGAGGAAAAGGGTCTTCTCGGGGCCGACTATTTCGCCCACTTCCCGACCGTTCCGAAAAAGAAAATCGTCGCCGACGTCAACCTCGACATGCCGCTGGTGCTGTTCGATTTCGTCGATGTCGTCGCCTTCGGCGCCGAACGCTCGACGCTCGGCGAAATCGTCGGCGAAGCGGCCAACTCGATGGGCGTCGCGCTCTCGCCAGACCCGATGCCGGATCAAGGCCTGTTCACCCGTTCGGACCATTACAGGTTCGTCGAACAGGGCGTGCCGTCGGTGTTTCTCGTTGTCGGCTTCGGCAATGGCGGCGAAGCGGTTTTCGCCGACTTCCTGAAAAACAACTACCACAAGCCGGGAGACGATACGGCGCAGGGAATCAAATACGACGCGGCGGCTCGATTCGCAGAGCTTAACTACCGCATCGCCAAGGCGATCGCAGACGCGCCGGAACGCCCCCGCTGGAAGGAAGGCGACTTCTTCGGCGAGCTGTTCGGCGAATAAAAGCGTTCGGGAGGAAACGAAAAGGGCGCGCTCCGCAAGAGCGCGCCCTTTTTAGTCCGCCTGAACGATCAACGAATTTCGTAGATCAGCGTGACGCTCGCAGAGAGAGTCGATTCGCCGGCGGCGATCGGCGCGCCTTTCGCCTCCATCGCCATCACGCGGCTGTCCATATAGGGCATCGGCGGTGGCGAAGCGTAGCCATCCTGGATTTGCAGGATCGGCCCCAGCGTCACGCCGGCGGCGCGGGCGAGCGCCGCGGCCTTGTCTTTCGCGTCTGCGACCGCCGCTTCGCGCGCCTTGGCGATCAGCGGTTTGTCGTCGGCGAAGCTGAAGCTGACGCCGCCGAGATTGTTGGCGCCGTCGGACACCGCCTGGTCGATCACCGCGCCGGCTGATGAAATGTCGCGCAGCTTCACCGTCAGCATGTTCGACGCCGAATAGCCGATGATTTTCGGGCTGCGATTGTCTTCGTAGTTATAACGCGGGTTCACCGACAGGTTGGACGTCTGCATGTCCTTGTCGGCGACGCCGCTTTTTTTCAGCCGGTCGATCGTCGCCTGCATCTGCGTCGTGTTCTGGCGCAGCGCCGCGGCGGCGGTATTGGCCTGCGTTTCGACTCCGATGGTCAAGGTCATCAGATCGGGCGCGGCGGACGCCTCGCCCAGACCGGTGACGACGAGCGTGCGGGCGGCCGGCCCGGCGGCCTGCGCCGTCGCGCCGGTGGAGGCGCTGCAAGCCGTCAGGGCGGCGGCGGCCGCGAGAGCGGGAACGAATGTGCGTCGCATGGAAATCCTCTTGTTGCGCGGCTTGAAACAAGCCCCCCGGAACGGCGAAATCAAGGCCGAAGGAAGACGCCGGCGAGACGCCGGCACACGCCGCCGCGAGACAACGCCCTGAAAAGCAAAAGCTTCCCGGCGGGTTGCTTCATTCCCCCGGCGCTTTCTGCTATGCGGACCTCCTCGCCGCGGCCCTCGGGCTTTCGCGACGGGCCTGTAGCTCAATGGTTAGAGCTGGCGGCTCATAACCGCTTGGTTGGGGGTTCGAGTCCCTCCGGGCCCACCACATGCGCTCAGGCGGAGCGCTTTTTTCATTCAGCTACCTTTCGTTTTGCGAGAGAAACTTCTCGACGCGCGCGTTTACAGCATCCGGGCGCTCCCAAAGCGGGAAACCGCCGGCGTCGGCGATGACGTCCCGTGTCGCAGCAGGAAGGCGCGCCGCGAGCAGGTCAGCCGCGCGCACGAAGTCAGCCACGTCATGTTCGCCGTTTAACAACAGCGTCGGCGCTGTGATTTGCGTCAGCTTGTCGACCAGCGGCTCGACGGCTCGGGCGGACGATTCCGTCCACGGCGCGCCGCCGAAGGAAGAAACCAGCTCCCAGTGCTCGCCAGCCCTGCACTCTTCGGGATGCGTGCGGATTATGTCGAACCATTCGGCTTTTTCGAACCATTCGAGGCGCGCCGCCTCGACGCCGCGGGTTCGCATCGTGTCGCGCGCCCGCGCCACGGTTTGCGCCACATACGGCATGTCGAAACCGGGAAGAACGGCGCCTTCCAGAACGAGGCTCCTGATCCTTCGTTCTCCTCTCGCGGCGAGCACGAGCCCGACGCCGGCGCCGGTGTGCGTTCCCCAATAGTGCGCCTCGGCTATTCCGGCGTCCGCAAGCGCCGCCGAAACGCTGTCGGCATATTCTTCGAGTCCGTACGGTCCGGGCGTTGATGCGGAGCCCCCATGACCCGGCAGGTCGATGAGCAACAATCGTCGGCGGCCTTCGAACCAGCGCCGCTGGGCCAAGAACAGTTCCAGATTCTGCGAGGCGCCATGCACCATCGCCAGCCACGGCGTTCGCCCAGTGGAAGTCGTGATATAATGCGGAACCGTTTTCCGATGGCTCATTTTCCGCCCGGCGTCGGCGGGTGACAGGCGACACGCTTGGCAAAGTCGCCTGAAACTGGTCTTTGTGACCTCCGACGTTCCTCAGAGCATAGCGAACCTTCATGACCGCCTGCAAAATTATCTGGACCGGGACGAAACCGGCGCTCGAAGCGGCCGAGACGGCGCTTTCGGAAGTCATGTGGCCGCCGGCGCAGGCCGTCAGCCTCACCAAGGACGACGACGCCAAACCCGACGACGAAACGGGCTGGCGGCTCGAAGCCTATTTTGAGGGACGACCCGATGAAGCCGCCGTCGCCGCCGCGCTTCAGGGAACCGGCGTCGGCGCCGGCCACATAGAAGAGCTTCCGGATATCGACTGGGTGGCGCATGCGCTCGCCGGGCTCGGCGTCGTCCGCTGCGGACGCTTCGTGCTTTACGGCGCGCACGACGCCGACAAGCTGCCGAACGAGGACGGCGATATCCCGATCCGCATCGACGCCAATCAGGCGTTCGGCACCGGACATCACCCTACGACGGCGGGCTGCCTTACTTTGCTCGACCGTTTCGCCGGCATGCCGCCCGAACGCATTCTCGATCTCGGAACCGGCTCGGCGGTGCTCGCCATCGCCGCGGCTAAGCTCTGGGACCGGGCGGTGCTGGCGACCGACATCGACGCCAAGTCGGTGGAGATCGCGCGCGGCAACGCCGCGCTCAACGGCGCCGATGCTCTGGTCGACGTCATCGTCGCCGACGGTTTCGAGGACGAGCGGATCAGCGCCGCCGGCCCGTTCGATTTCGTTTTCGCGAATATTCTCGCCGGCCCCCTCACGGAGTTCGCGCCAGCGATGGCCGAGCATGTGACGAAGGCCGGGCGCGTCATGCTCGCAGGGCTGATGACGGAACAGGAAAAGGGCGTGACCGAAGCCTATGAAACGGCCGGGTTCCGCCGCCTCAACCGGCTCGACCATGCGACCTGGCCGGTGCTCCTGTTCGTGCGTCTCTAGCCTCAGCGGCGGCCTTGCGAGGCCCCTTGAGCCCCGCCGCTCGGCCCGCCATATTGAGCGAAACCATTGAAAATCGCGAGCAATTGCATGTTCCAGACATTCGAGCCCGTATCCGACCGCAGCTACGCAAAAAAGCACCTGCCGCCGCTGCGCGCGGAAATGGCCAAGCGCGGGCTCGACGGGTTCATCGTTCCGCACGATGACGAATATCAGAACGAATACATTCCCGATTACGCCGAAAGACTGATGTGGGTGTCCGGCTTTTCCGGCTCCGCCGGATCGGCGGTGATCATGCAGGACCGCGCCGTCATTTTCACCGACGGACGCTACACGCTGCAGGTCCGCCAGCAGGCCGACGACGCCTTCTTCGAATACGAAGACATTCCCGACTCCTCGCCGGAGAGCTGGCTCGCGAAAAACGCGAAGAAAGGCCAGCGCATCGGTTACGACCCGATGCTTCATCCGCCGGCCGGCGTCGCCCGGCTCGAAGCGGCGGCGAAAAAAGCGGGCTTCGAGCTTGTCGCCGTCGACAGCAATCCTGTCGATGCGGCGTGGACGGATCAGCCGGCCTTCCCGACCGCGAAGGTCAAGCCGCACCCGATCGAATTCGCCGGCAGAGCCTCCGCCGACAAGCGCGCCGAGATCGCCGCGGCGCTGAAGGAAGCCGGCGCCGACGCCGTGCTCGTCACCGCGCCGCCGTCGGTCGCGTGGCTCTTCAACATCCGCGGCGGCGACGTGCCGAGAACGCCCCTGCCGCTCGGTCGCGCCATCGTCGACGCCGACGGACGGGCGACCTTGTTCGTCGCGCCGGAGAAAGTCGGCAACGATCTCGCCGGACATCTCGGCCCCGATGTGGATATCCGCGCCGAAAGCGCCGTGGTCGAGGCGCTCGCCCGGCTCGGCGAAGCCGGCAGGAAAGTCGCCGTCGACCCGTCGCTCACGCCCTCCGCCTATGTTCGGGAACTGAAGGCCGCGGGGGCCGGGGTCGTCGAAATGACCGACCCGTGCGCCCTCCCCCGCGCCGTCAAGAACGCCGCCGAACTCAATGGCGCGCGCAGCGCGCATGTGCGCGACGGCGCGGCGGTGACGCAGTTCCTGCACTGGTTGGCGACGAAGGCGCAGGGCGGCGACGTCGACGAGATCGCCGCCGCCTCGAAGCTCGAGGAATTCCGCGCCGCTTCCGGCAAGCTCGTCGACATCAGCTTCGATTCGATATCGGGGGCCGGCCCCAACGGCGCGGTCGTGCACTACAAGGTCAACACCGAGACCAACCGCAAGCTCGAACCGGGCCAGCTCTTCCTTATCGACTCGGGCGGTCAGTACCCGGACGGCACCACCGACATCACCCGCGTGGCGGCGATCGGCAGGCCGACCGACGAGATGCGCGACCGCTTCACCCGCGTGCTGAAGGGGCATATCGCCCTCGCCACGGCGCGCTTTCCCGCCGGCACCACGGGCCACCAGCTCGACGCCCTCGCCCGCAAGCCGCTGTGGGATGTCGGGCTCGATTACGACCACGGCACCGGCCACGGCGTCGGCAGCTTCCTCGGCGTGCACGAAGGCCCGCAGCGCATCGCCAAAATGCCGAACAGCCAGCCGCTGAAGCCCGGCATGATCCTCTCCAACGAGCCCGGCTACTACAAGACCGGCGAATTCGGCATCCGCATCGAGAACCTGATCGTCGTCACCGAACCGGAAGCGATCGAAAAGGG
The DNA here is from genome assembly GCA_036337175.1 of Pseudomonadota bacterium. Lineage (GTDB taxonomy): Bacteria > Pseudomonadota > Alphaproteobacteria > Caulobacterales > Parvularculaceae > Amphiplicatus. Next base: position 50,144 of record JAYZEQ010000009.1, on the reverse strand, counting down.
CGAGCGGCCGATGATGGGCTTCGAGACGATCACGCTGGCGCCGATCGAGCTCGACCTCGTGGTTCCCGCGCTGCTCACCGAATCCGAACGCCACTGGCTCAACAAGTATCATGCGCGCGTCAGGCAGACCCTGACCCCGCTGCTGCCGAAGGACGTCGCCGAGTGGCTGGCTGCGAAAACCAGATCAATCTGACCTCCTGACGGCGAGCACGCCGCCGAGCGGAAAGACGACGTCGATGCGCTCGCCGACCGCGGCGAGTTCGCCTTCAAGCCCCCGCAGATAGCCCTCCGCGTCGCCGCATTGCGCCATATAGGCGCGCGCATAGGAGGCCGTGGAGAGCAGGCCGGTCGCTTCCGCCGGCGACAGGCTGGCGCTGATCCGGCTGCTGAACATTTCGATCTTCCCGAACGCGCCGCTCTCGCGAATGGCGCGCGAATAGTCGGCTTTGGCGCCGAGGCGCCGGTCCATGTGCGGCAGCCACAGCCGCCAGTGCCGCTCATAAATCGCCTGCGCCGGTCCCTGCGGCGCGAAGGGCGTGTAAAGGAACGGAAAGAACACGCCGCCCGGCCGCAGCCAGCGCGCGACGCTGGCGCAGACCCGCTCCTGGTCCATCCAGTGAAACGAGGTGGCGGCGACGACCGCGTCGACGGAGCCGGCCGCAAAGTCCGCTTCCTCCGCCGGAAGGTTGATCCTTTCGGCGACCGGCGCGTCGAGATGGGCGAGCATGCGCGCGTCGGGCTCCACCGCCGTCACATGCGGGAAGAGCCCGACAAGGGCGCGGCTCGCCTGCCCTGACCCGGCGCCGAGATCGACGGCGCGCTCGCGCCGCCCGTCGAGACGGTCGAGCAGGAAGGCGAACAGCTCCGCCGGATAGGCGGGCCGCAGCGCCGCATAGCGCGCCGCCACATCGCCGAATTCCCGCGAGGCGTCCGGCTCACCCATGACAGGCGCCGCCGGCAGGAGAAAAGAGGGGGACAAGTTTCCGCATCGCCGGCGGCAACAACCTGTACGGATATTCCGCTCCCGCCCTTTCATCGGATTCAAGGCGTTCCACGTGAAACATCCGCATTCGGTCCATCTGTTTCACGTGAAACATCATCCGCCGATCAGCTTCAGCCATTCGTCCTCCGTCAGCACCTTGACGCCGAGCTCAGTCGCCGCCTTGAGCTTCGAGCCGGCGCCGGGGCCGGCGACGACGTAATCGGTCTTGGCGGAAACCGAGCCCGAGACTTTCGCGCCGAGCGTCTGGGCGCGGGCCTTCGCCTCGTCGCGCGTGAAGCGCTCGAGCGAGCCGGTGAAGACCACGGTCTTGCCGGCCACCGGGCTCGACGAGGCGGACGGCGCCGCCATCTCCTCCGGCGCGACCTCTTTCAAAAGCCGGTCGACGGCCTTGCGGTTGTGCTCCTCGGCGAAGAAATCGATGACGCCCTGCGCCACCAGCGCGCCGACGCCTTCGATCCCCAGCATCTCCGCATAGGCGGGCGAGGCCTCGTCGGCGGCTTCCTCCGCGGCCTTGCGGAAACTTTCGAACGATCCGTAGGCGAGCGCGAAGAGCCGGGCGTTGGTCTCGCCGATATGGCGGATGCCGAGCGCGTTGATGAAGCGCGGCAGCGAGATGCTGCGCCGCTCGTCGATCGCCGCGAACAGATTGTCGACGGATTTCTGGTTGGTCGGCGGCTTCTCCTTGCCGCTTTTGTCGCGCTTGCGCGAGCCGTCCTCGTTCTCCTCATAGCGGTAGAGGTCGATCTTTCCCTTTTCCTGCCGGGCCCGCAGCGTGAAGATGTCCGCCGGCTCGCGGACGATCCCTTCCGCATGGAAGGCTTCTATCTGTTTCGAGCCGAGCCCTTCGATATCGAACGCCTGACGCGACACGAAGTGCTTCAGCCGCTCGACCACCTGCGCATCGCAGACGAGCCCGCCGGTGCAGCGGCGCACCGCCTCGCCTTCCTCGCGCACCGCATGGCTGCCGCACACGGGGCAGGTTTCCGGAAACTTGTAGGGCCTCGCCCCTTTCGGGCGCTTGTCCTTCAGCACCTCGACGACCTGCGGGATGACGTCTCCGGCGCGCTGGATGACCACCGTGTCGCCGACGCGGATATCCTTGCGCTCGATCTCGTCCTGATTGTGCAGGGTGACGTTGGAGACGACGACGCCGCCGACCGTCACCGGCTTGAGCCTCGCGACAGGCGTCAGGGCGCCTGTGCGGCCGACCTGGATGTCGATGGCTTCGAGCATGGTCGAGGCGCGCTCCGCCGGGAACTTGTGGGCGATCGCCCAGCGCGGCGCGCGCGAAACGAAGCCGAGGCGTTCCTGATAGTCGAGCCGGTCGACCTTGTAGACGACGCCGTCGATGTCGTAGCCGAGTGTAGCGCGCTGTGCTTCGATCTCGCGGTAGTGAGCGAGCACAGCGTTAACGCCCTCGCAACGTCGCGTGAGTGAGTTTATTGGAAATCCGAGCTCTCCCAATTTTTGGAGCGCGTCAAATTGTGTGCGTGCAAGAGAGCTACTAACTTCACCCCACCCATACGCAAAAAAACGCAGAGGTCTAGTCGCCGTGATCGCGGGATCGATTTGACGAAGAGCCCCCGCAGCGGCATTGCGCGGGTTAGCAAATTCTTCGCGCCTACCTTTTTGATACATGATATTTTTGTTTAGATCGATAAAATCAGTATAGCTCATGTACACTTCGCCCCTAACCTCAAGTAATTTTGGCGCGTGTTTTAATTGTCGTGGTATGTCTGCAATTGTTCTTACATTATCTGTAATATCCTCTCCTACGAACCCGTCGCCCCTCGTGGCTGCGTGAACAAGCGTCCCCATTTCATACTTAATCGATAGCGACGCACCATCTATCTTCGGCTCAACACAGAATGATAGATCCTCACTTGAGGGGAGGTTGAGAAAGCGACGAATTTTTTGAGCAAACGAAAAAATGTCATCCTCATCGAATGCATTATCTAATGATAGCATCGGCTTTGAATGTTCGATCTGCCGGAAGGACTTTCGAGGACTCGCCCCAACAGCACTGTATCGTTCGACATCATCAAATTCGAACAAGTCCTCTACAAAACTGTTTATTGCCTTGATTGCGTCGTATTCAGCATCAGTAATTTTGGGAGTCCTGTTCTCGTAAAGAGCGTTGTGGCGCTTCAAAACTCGAACCAGGGAATTATGTGCGTTTCGTATCGCACGCACTCTTATAACGCTCTCCTCAATATCCCGACGAAGCTCGGCCAGCCTTGTCCGCTCTTTGAGGATAGAGGGCATTAAAGCGTCGGATAAACTGTTCACCGTACCTGCGCCAAGCTCCTGCATCGCCTTCTTAAGCGTTTCTAAGCCGAGAGCCGGGACCAGACGCTGTACTACGAATGACATCTGTGAAAGTGTATCTACGGCAACTTCGTGCCCCCGTTCCGAAATAGTCGATACTACCGACACAGCAGCGACTGATGTGTCGGTAGCGAGCGAGTTGCTCAGTCGTTTTCTACTGTCCGGCAGCGATTGCGATACCGACAATCCGTGTACGATTGCGCGTCCTTTGGTTCCTTTTGGTATGAGAGACTCGCTAAGATGCCCAGCACGAAACCCAATAAGGTGATCACGCGAACTCTTTTGTCGCGACTTTGAGATTGGAGATTTCGAACCACCTTTGGCCATACTTTAGATCTTCCCTGTGCAGCCAGTTACTGCTTGCGACGCGGCATACTTTCACTAGGCACTCGTGCGCACCGTGCTCCCATGAATATAAGAGCAATGGCAAGGGAGTGAGTAGTTATCCTCACGCAGCACAACTCTTTGTTATCAAAGCGGTTTTCCAAAACTCGACGGTCTATCAAAAATTTTAGCGCCCGAGGCGAGTTTTTTGCTCACGCCGACTTGCGTCGGCGCAAAGCCTTCGGTGCGGCCCCGCCGAGCAGTCGCCGCGCCGCCGCGCGCGCCTCGTCGGTGACGCGCGCGCCGGACAGCATGCGGGCGATCTCCTCCACCCTTTCTTCGGGATCGAGGGCGGCGACGCTGGTGACCGTCGTCTTGTCGTCCTGTGTTTTCTCGATGCGCCAGTGGGCGCTCGCCCTGGCGGCGACCTGCGGGCTGTGGGTGACGACCAGCACCTGCGCGTCGCGGGCGAGACGGGCGAGCCGCTCGCCCACCGCGTCGGCGACGGCGCCGCCCACCCCGGCGTCGACCTCGTCGAAGATGATGACCGTGCGATGCTCCTTCGCCGCGAGCGCCGCCTTCATGGCGAGCACGAAGCGCGACAGCTCGCCGCCGGAGGCGATGGTTTTCAGCGGACCCGCCGGCGCGCCGGGATTGGTCGCCACCATGAACTCGACCTGGTCGATCCCTTCCGAGGCCGGCCGGCCCGCGTCGGTCTCGATGCGCGTCGAAAAATGCGCCCGGCCGAGCTTCAGCGGCTCAAGCTCCCTGGCGACGGCCGCGTCGAGCGCCGTCGCCGCTTTCTTGCGCGCCGCCGACAGGGTTTCCGCGGCCCTGAAATAGGCGCGCCCGGCGGCGGCGACCTGTTTCTCCAGCGCCTCGAATCCCGCCTCGCCGGTTTCGAGGTCGGCGAGGGCGGCGGCGGCCCTGTCGCGGAAATCGGCGAGCCCGTCGGGCGAAACGCCGTGCTTCCTTGCGGCGGCGCGCAGCGCGAACAGCCTCGTTTCGGTGCGTTCGAGCTCGTCGGGATCGTGGCCGAGGCGGGCGGCGGCCTCCTCGACCGCGGCGCGCGCCTCCATCATTTCCGACAGCGCGCGCTCGACCCGGTCGAGGGCGCGGGCGAGCGGATTGTCGTCGCCCGGAAGCTGCCCGGCGGCGCGTGCAAGGCGGCGGGCGGCGACCGAAAGCTTGCCCTCGAGCCCGTCGTCGGAAAGAGCCTGCGCGGCGGCGGCGAGATCTTCGGTGGTCTTCTCCGCCGCCATCAGCTCGGCGCGGCGGGCGCCGAGAGCGGCTTCCTCCTCCGCCTTCGGATCGAGCGCTTCGAGTTCGCCCACCACGTGACGCAGATAGTCGGCCTCGGCGAGCGCCTTGTCGCGGCCCTGCCGGCGCCGGTCGAGTTCGGCCTGCGCGTCGCGCCAGGCGCGCCACAGCCCGCCGAGCGCCTCGACGTCGGCGCGCGCGCCGGCGAACTCGTCGAGCAGGCTGCGATGGGTCGAGGCGGTGAGAAAACCGCGCCCGTCATGCTGGCCGTGAATCTCGATCAGCGTCTCGCCGACCGCTTTGAGGAGCGCTATCGACACCGGCTGGTCGTTGACGAAGGCGCGGCTCTTGCCGTCCCGTCCGGCGACGCGCCGCAGGATGATCTGGTCATCATCCGTCGGCAGACCGTTTTCCTCGAGCAGCGCCCATGCGGGATGGTCGGCGCCGACTTCGAATGCGGCGGCTGCGGAGCCCTGCGCCGCGCCGGCGCGAATGGCGCTCCGGTCGGCGCGGCCGCCGGCGGCGAGCCCGAGCGCGTCGAGCAGGATCGACTTGCCCGCTCCCGTCTCGCCGGTGAGCGCGGTGAGGCCCTTCCCGACCGGCAGCGAGAGCTGGTCGATGAGCACGAAATTCTGGATGTGAAGCGCGGTCAGCATGAACGGTCCCGCCCTTTCGCGGCGGTCATCGCTCAGTGATTACAGGATTCGCGTGGGGCGAGGAAGGACGCCGCAAGCCGCCGTTACTGATCGTCGTTCGGGTCGGACCCGGCGGGCGGCGGAAGCGCCGACTTGTCCGGCCTCGCCGCGCCGGGCGAATAGGTCCAGTCGGTGTCCGGCGCTTTCCCTTCCGGGACGGGCCGGTCGGCTTTAGCCGGCTTCTTCTTGCGCGCGACGGGCAGGCCGGAGGCGTCGATCAGATCCCGCTTCTCGAACAGGCGATAGGCGTCCTGATACCAGTCCGAACCCGGATAATTGTACCCGAGAACGGCGGCGGCGGCCCGCGCCTCGTCGACGATGCCGAGCTGCAGATAGGCTTCGACGAGGCGGTAAAGCGCTTCCTGCGCATGCGTCGTCGTCTGGTAGTTCTCGATCACATATTTGAAACGGTTGATCGCGGCTATCTGCTGATTGACCTTCAGATAATAGCGGCCGATATACATTTCCTTGCCGGCAAGATGATCCTGCGTGAGGTCCAGCTTGAGGCGCGCGTCGCGCGCATATTCCGTGTTCGGATAACGCCTGATGACGTCGGTGAGCGCCTGCACGGCGTTGTTTGTGTTCTCCTGATCCCGGCCGACGTCGGTGATCCGCTCGTAGAAGCACATCGCCTTAAGGTAATAGGCGTAAGGCGCGTCCTTGTTGCCGGGATGCAGAGTGATGAACTGGTCCAGGCTGGTGATCGCCTCTTCGTAGTCGTTGTTCTGGTAGCGAGCGAAAGCCTTCATCAGCATCGCGCGGCGGGCCCACGCCGAATAGGGGTGCTGACGCTCGACCTCTTCGAACAGGGCGATCGCCTCTTCGTAGCGCTTGCGCTCGAGCTGGCGCGTCGCCTGGGAGTAGAGCGTCTCCACCGGACGCTCGACATAGGCGAACTTTTTCTTTTTGCCCCCGCCGCCCCCGGCGCAGCCGGTGACCCCCACCGCGGCGCAAAGAATGAAAACCATCAACGCCCTGGCGATAAAACGCATGCTGCCTTGCACCCGGATGCCTCTCCGCTGCCCCGCCCCCGGGGGAGGTGTCCTTTTAGGGGGCTCGGGGTGGCCGGTCAAACGGCGCGCCTCGCGACCGCGGCAAGGTCTCAGGCCTGCATCAGCCGGGCGCCGCTGGCGCCCGTTGCGGCGGCTTTCCGGTCGAAAAGCCGCCGAGCGAGCCGCGTGTTGAGATCGTGGCCGGGCTTTCGGGCCGTGATCTTGCCGACGATCGGCGCGCCGGCGAGCGACAGGTCCCCGACCAGGTCGAGCGCCTTGTGGAGGGCGAACTCGGCCGGATCGCGCAGGCCTTCCTCATTGAGCAGCCGCCCGCCGTCGACGACCACGGCATTGTCGAGAGACCCGCCGAGCCCCAGGCCGGCGGCCCGCATCGCCTCCACTTCGCCAAGCGTGCAAAAGGTTCGCGCCGATCCAAGCCGGCGCATCGCCGTTTCTGCGTCGTCCAGCGACAGCGAGACGGACTGGCGTCCGATGGCCGGGTCGGCGAAGTCGATCTCGATCTCGATGAGCCGTCCGTCGTAAGGCTCGACCGCGATGAAGCGATCGCCCGCCTCCTCCCGGATCGGCGCGGCGACGATGATCGGCTCGCGCGGCGCCTCAAGACGAGCGAGACCGCAATCCTCGATGAGCCAGATGAACGGCGCCGCGCTGCCGTCGAGGATCGGCACTTCCGGTCCGTCGATCTCGACCAGCGCGTTATCGACGCCGCAGATCGCGAAGGCTGCGAGCAGATGCTCGACCGTCATCACCGATGCGCCGGAAGCGTTCTTCAAGGTCACGCCGCGGCGCGTATCGGCGACATTGTCCGGCCGCACGGCGATGTCGCTTTCCGGGGTTTCGAAAGGCGTCTTGCCGGCGCGGCGAAAGACGATTCCGTACCCGGCCGCGGCGGGCGCCAGGGCGATCCTGGCCGGCGCGCCCGAATGCAGGCCGACGCCCTCTACGGCGCCGGCTTTTGTCAGGGTCGTCTGTGTTTCCTTCCGCATCGCTCTGTAATCATCCGGGTGAACGCCACGCTTTTGAAGTGTGCCGCCCCGCCCCGCCAGCGCCAAATGAAGGATTATTTCCTGATGTTGCGCTTGCGAAGAGAATAACAGCCAGTGTTTGCGGCGAAGCCGCGTGACAGATTTATGTCGTCCGGTCAAAGAACCGGTGGGTTTTTTGCTGCGCCTTTCCTTATTTTTTCCTGCGCTTGACTTGGGTGTTCCCTAAACTAACGTTCGCGACACGAGGGGCGGCTGTGATAAAACTTTTGCGGGCGTGGGGCTTGGTCGTATTTCTTTGCGCGTTCGGCGCGATCGCGCCGGCGGCTGCGCAGCAAACGCGCTCCCTTGACCAGATCGAATTCAAGTCGCTTTTCATCGAGGTTTCAGACCGCGACAGCAATTTCACTGTCGTCGATGCGCGGTTCGACGAAACGGGCACGGCGGGCGTCTTCTTCGGAATCGTCGGCGCCGGACTGAACTCCGCCCAGAACGCCGCTCAGGACGACGAGAAAGCCGACACGTTGAGGGCGGCGGCGGATAAAATCGACCTCGCGGCGATCCTGTCCGAAGCGCTACAAGAAACGCTCGCTTCACGCGGCGACATCGCGCTCGCCGCCGGCCGGGCGGAGGCGTCGCACACGCTGCTCGTCGAGATCCGAAACTGGGGCCTTTTACGAAAAAATAGGGAAGACGCGCAGATGCGCGTCCTCCTCAATCTCACCCTGACGGTCGTCGACGCGAAGAACCGCGCCGTCTGGGAAAAGAAGCGGGAAAACGCCGTCGGCGACGAGGCCGCTCCCTTCGAGGCCTATACCAACGAAAAGCTGACGGCGGAAATGGAGAAACTGGCGAGAAAATCGGGCCAGTACGTCGCCTACCAATTCATATACCGGTGAAAAGGACAACGATATGAAGCGCCTGTTTCTGATCCTGCTGACCGCGCTCGCTTCCTCCGCCTGCGCCTACGGCGACGCCAAGCTGGCGCTCGGCTACAACGCCGACAGCGCCAAAGCGGGCCTCATTTCGGAAGCGCCGTCGGCGACGCTGTATCTTGCTGACGTCGATGACCGCCGTCTCGACAAGCAGCGCATCGGCTACAAACGCAACGGCTATGGCATGAAGACGGCCGACATTCTGAGCGAAAAGCCGGCGCCGGAGGTCGTCAAGGACGCTCTCGCCGTAATGCTCGAAAAGAACAACCACAAACTGGGCGACGCCGACAGCCGTTATGCGCTGGAAACGACGCTCACCAATTTCTGGTTCGACTACAAGGCCGGCTTCGTGAGCGTCGAGTTTTACGGCAGCATCCAGGCGGAGCTGACGCTCGCCGACAAGGCGACCGGCGAAAATCTCTACTCGGAAGTTTTCGACGGGTATTATTCCGAAAAGACAGGCGGCGGGCTGAGCGGCACGTGGGAGCGCATCATGAACGCGACGCTCGCCGACTTCGTGAACAAGGTGAACCTGTCGCCCGGCCTCAGCGAAGCGCTGGCGAAGATCGCCGGCGAGGCGTCCGCCCCGATGGCCGCAGCGGAAGAAGCCGCCGGATCGTAAGAACAAACGACCGTCGCCGACAAAAAGGCCCGCTCGCGCGGGCCTTTTCAGTTCGTACCGTCAGTAGGCTGACTTATCCTGTCTTCTTCTTGCGAAGGAAGGAGGGAATTTCCAGCTCCGCGTCGGCGCCGTCGTCGAAGAGGTCGCCGCGCGAGGGCTGCGGGGCCCTCGCCGCTTCCGGGGCGCGCGGCGTCGGAACCGCGTCGGCGCGCATTTCCGGACGCGCTTCCTGGCGGTGGACCGGGCGCGAGGTCGGCTGGCGCGGCGCGGGCGCCGGGGCGCCGCCGATCGCTTTGAACATGTCGAGCGCCGCCTCGATCGAGGTCTTGCCGATGCTCTGGGCCGCGTCGCGGAAAGGATTGCGATGATGGGCCGACGCCTGCTCGGCGGACCGCAGCGCCGGGGCGCGCGGCGCTTCGGCCTGTTGCGTCACGGGAACCGACGGCACCGCCGTGCGGCGGATGGCGCCGGGCAGCGGACCGGAAAGGCTTTCGTTCGACCCTTCCGTCAGCATGCGGCGGATGCGCTCGTGCACGTCGCCGACCGGATTCGCCTGCGGCTGCAGGAGCGGCGCGGTTTCGGCGGCGGGCGCGTCGGCGCGGACCGGCGCGGGCGCCGGATTGTAGGCGACGGAGGCCGGGGCCGGCGCCGGTTCGCGCCACGGCTTCGACACGGCGACCGTGGTTTTCTGTTCGGCCGGTTTCGGCGCCTGGCGCGCTTCGGTGTCGATGCCGGTGGCGACGACAGAGACGCGCACGCGTCCTTCGAGCTCCTGGTTGAAGGTCGAGCCGACGATGATGTTGGCGTCGGGATCGACTTCCGAGCGGATGCGGTTCGCCGCCTCATCGACCTCGAACAGGGTCATGTCCATCGAGCCGGTGATGTTGATGAGAACGCCCTTCGCGCCCTTCATCGACACTTCGTCGAGCAAGGGGTTGGAGATCGCGGCTTCGGCGGCGCGGATGGCGCGCTTCTCGCCCTCGGCCTCGCCCGTGCCCATCATCGCCTTGCCCATCTCGCCCATCACGGTGCGGACGTCGTTGAAGTCGAGATTGATGAGGCCCGGCATGACCATCAGGTCGGTGATGCCGCGAACGCCCGAGTGCAGCACCTGGTCGGCCATGGCGAACGCTTCGTGGAACGTCGTGCGCTCGTTGGCGATGGAAAAGAGATTTTGGTTCGGAATGATCAGCAGCGTGTCGACATATTGCTGAAGGTCTTCGATGCCGGCCATGGCGATGCGCATGCGGCGCGCGCCTTCGAAGTGGAAGGGCTTGGTGACGACGCCGACCGTCAGAATTTCGCGTTCCTTGGCGGCGCGGGCGATGACGGGCGCCGCGCCGGTTCCGGTGCCGCCGCCCATGCCGGCGGTGACGAACAGCATGTGGGCGTTGCCGACATGCTCGAGGATTTCATCGAGCGACTCTTCCGCGGCGCCGCGGCCAATGTCGGGAAGCGCGCCCGCGCCGAGCCCTTGCGTCGTCTTGACGCCGAGCTGGATGCGCTTTTGCGCCTTCGAAAGCCCCAGCGCTTGTGCGTCCGTATTGGCGACGACGAATTCGACGCCCTCGAGCGCGCTCTCGATCATGTTGTTGACCGCGTTGCCGCCGGCGCCGCCGACGCCGATGACAGTGATCCGCGGCTTCAGTTCCGTCAGTTCAGGCACGCTGAGATTCAATGGCATCGATGACTCCGGAAGGTCGCCCCAAGTTTGGTGAATATGGCGTTAAAGGTTCGTTCAGAACTCTTACCAAAGGGTTAACGCGGTCTTAACCAGGCCGGCGAAATCGCCGTTTTTCATTACGTTCCGCTCAGAAGTTGTCGCGCAGCCACGCGCCGACTCCGGCGAGCACGCCGCCCGACGCGACGCGCGCCGGCGCCCTGAGGTCGCGGCGGGCTTCGCGGCCCTGCGCGCGCGCCCTGGCGGCGAGCTGGACGGCGCCGGCGCAGGCCGAAAACTGCGGCGCCGTCGCCGCGTCCGGCGCGCCGGCGAGCGACGTCGGCCGGCCGAGACGCGTCTTCATGCCGAGAATGCGCTCGCCTGCTTCGCGCGCCCCGACCAGCAGGCTGCCGCCGCCGGTGAGCACCGCGCGCCTGAGGCCGTGCCGCGCCCGCGCGCTCGAAGGCAGCCGTTCGAGCACCAGTTCGAGAATTTCTTCAAGCCGCGGCGTGATCACCGCCGACAGCTCGGCGCGAGTGATGCGGGCGCTTTCTTCCGCGCCCGCAAGGAGCCGCATCTCGACAAGACGATGTTCGTCGCCGGGTCCGATGAGCGCCGCGCCGTGCAACGTCTTCAGCCGCTCGGCCTCGCGCACCGGCGCGCCGAAAATCTGCGCGATGTCGCGAGTGATGTGCCCTCCGCCCAGCGGCGCGCCGCCGACGTCGACCAGCGCGCCCGCTTCATACACGGCGTAGCCGGTCGAACCCTCGCCGATATCGATAAGGACGACGCCGAGATCCTTTTCATCCTCGAGCAGCACCGCTTCGCCCGCCGCATAGGGCGCGGCGACGATGTCCTCGAGACCGAGATTGCATCGCTCAAGCAGGGCTTCGACATTGTCCGCATGAGCTTCGCGAACGCCGACGCCGAGCACTTCGGCGGTGAGCGTGGCGCCGGCGAGCCCGCGCGGGTCGCGGCCCGCATCCTCGCCGTCGACCGAATATCCTATGGGAAGCGCATGAATGGCGAGGCTGCCTTCGCCCGCCGCCGCAGCGGCTCCCTCGCTCAGACAGTCGCCCATATCTTCCTGGGTGACGCGGCCGCCCTCGACCTCGAGATCGACGCCGATGCGCCGGCAGATGACGCGACGGCCGCCCATCGCGACGGTCGCCGAACGGACGCGCTCGCCGGCCATGCGCTCGGCCGCCTCGATCGCCGCGCGAAGGCTCGCCTCGGCGGCCGAAAGCCGCCCGGTCGCGCGCGGCGCGTTCGCCCCGTGCATGCCCACGCCGATGATCTCCGGCGCCTTGGCGCCGTCCGGTCCGTCGGCGAGCCAGGCGATCAGGCAGAGGGACTTCGACGCGCCGATATCGACGGCGGCGACGATGTCGCTTTCCTTTCCCGTTCTCGGACTTTTCGTCCGTCGCGCTCGCATGTCAGTCGGTTCCGCCTTCAGGATCGTCCCGGTCCGGATCATGGCCGCGCCATGGTCTGGCGCGTCTATTTCGCCGGCTCGTCCGCCGCTTCGCCCTTGCGCCGGATGACCATCCTCTCCGGATCGCGAAGGTCGATATATTCGAGGTTCTGGTCAAGCGTTCCATGCGCGCTCTGGAGCGCCGAAAGCTCGTCAAGCGCCTGCGCATATCCAGTCTCGGGAAGCTTGACGTCGAGTCCGTTCCTGAGGCGCATGTTCCAGCGCCGTTCGCTGACGCGCACCAGCGCGGCGGTCATGTCCTTCAGCTCGGGATGGGCGCGCAGCGCTTTCAGGACGCCCGCCGCCGCCTCCGGCGCGCCGGCGCCGACGATAAGCGGCAGGTTCGAATATTCGTAGGTTCCGATCTCCTTGATCATCGCGCCTGACTCGTCGATCAGCTGCAGCGCGCCCGAGACCTGCCATACGGCGGAGGGCTCGCGCTCGCGGATCGAGATTTGCACCGTATCCGGAAGGAGCCGCGAGACGGCCGCCGCGCGAACCCAGCCGAGCTCCTCGATGCGCGCCCGCGCCGAATGAACGTCGAAATGCAGCAGGGAGGCGCCGATAACCGGGCCGAGCGCATCCTCGATTTCATCGTTGGCTGTCTGCGTGCGGCCCTTCAGGGTGACGCGCCTGATCTCGAAACCCGCCGCGACCGCGCCCCGGTCGAGCGCGTCGCCCACCTTCTCGCCGATCAGGCCGAAATAGCCGCCAGCCCAGAAGACTCCCGCGCCGATGGCGAGAAGGACGGCGACGCCGGCGACGCCGGCCAGCGCGTAATTCTGAGAGACCGCGCCAATCCGTTCGATCAGAGACGGGCCAGCCTTTTTCCCGGCCGGTTTCTTCGCTGCGGGTCTCGCCCGTTTGTAGACCTTCTTCGCCATCACCGTCCCAATGAAGCGTCTTCGATCAGCCACGCGCACAATTCAGGAAACGAAACGCCGCAATACTGCGCCTGTTCGGGCGTCAGCGACGTGCCGGTCATGCCGGGCTGGGTGTTGATCTCAAGGAAGTACAGCTGTTCGCCTTTCGCCGTCTCGTCGTAACGGAAGTCCGAGCGCGACACGCCGCGGCAGCCGAGCGCCTGATGCGCCCTGAGGGCGAGATCGAGACAGCGCTCGGTGATCTGCGACGGAACGTCGGCGGGCAGCACATGTTTCGACCCGCCTGCGGCGTACTTCGCCTCGTAATCGTAGAAGGCGAGACTTGTGGTGATCTCGGTGACGCAAAGCGGCCTGTCGCCCATCACCGCGACGGTGAGCTCGCGGCCTGGGATGAACTTCTCGACCAGCACGTCCTCGCCGAGCGACCATTTCTCGCTCGTCAGCTCCGCCGGCGGACGATTGTCGCCCTCGCGTATGATGAACACGCCGACGGACGAACCCTGCGCATTCGGCTTGATGACATAGGGCGGCGCCATCACCTGCCCGCCCGCCGCCTCGGCGCGCGTGACGATCCTGCCCTCCGGCGAGGGCACGCCGGCGGCGGAGAGGATGTGCTTGGTGAGCTGCTTGTCCATCGCCAGCGACGAGGCGAGCACGCCGGAATGAGTATAGGGAATCCCCATCACTTCGAGCAGGCCCTGCACACAGCCGTCCTCGCCCCACTGGCCGTGCAGCGCGTTGAACGCCGCGTCCGGTTTGGCTTCTTTCAACTGATCGGCGAGGTCGCGCCCAGCGTCGATCTCGACGACGTCGTAGCCCGCCTCGCGCAGCGCCTTGGCGCATTGTTTGCCGGAGTTGAGCGACACTTCTCGCTCCGGCGACCAGCCGCCTTTGAGAACTGCGATACGCTTGTACTTCACGCCGGCTCTCCAACTCTCTTTATTTCCCAGCGCAAGCTCACGCCCGTCTGCTTAAGAACGTCTTCACGCAGCCCCTCGACCAGCGTCTCGATATCGCTCGCCGTCGCCTTGCCGCGATTGATCATGAAATTGCAATGCTGCTCGGAAACCTGCGCGTCCCCGACGACGCGGCCGCGGCCGCCGACCTTGTCGATGAGCTGCCACGATTTGAGGCCGCCGGATTCTTTCGGGTCCGGGTTGGCGAAAGTCGAACCGCCCGTCTTCTCGCGGATCGGCTGCGAAGCCTCGCGCCGCGCCATGATTTCCTTCATCCGCGCCTCGATGGCGGCGGGATCGCCCGGCCGGCCTTCGAACAGCGCCTCTGTGAAGATGAGCCCTTCTCCGGCGCCGTTATGGCGGTAGGAGAATTTCATGTCGGCGTTCCTGAGGACCCGGCGCGCGCCGCTGCGGTCATAGGCGACCGCCTCGACGAGAATGTCTTTCGTTTCCTGCTCGTAGGCGCCGGCGTTCATGGCGAGCGCGCCGCCGATGGCGCCCGGCACGCCGCGATAAAACTCAAGCCCCGCGACGCCGGCGCGTCCCGCGGCCTTCGCAACCTGCGCGTCGAGCGCCGCCGCGCCGGCGCGCACTCTGACGCCGTCGATCTCGATCTTCGCGAACGGCGCGCCGAGCCGGATGACGACTCCCCTGACGCCGCCGTCGCGCACCAGGAGGTTCGAGCCGACGCCGACCGGATAGACCGGAATATCCGCAGACGTCTTTTTCAGGAAGTCCGCAAGATCCGCTTCGTCCGCCGGCGTGAACAGCACGTCCGCCGGCCCGCCGACGCGGAACCAGGTGATCGCCGACATGTCGGCGCGCTCTACATAGCGGCCGCGGACGGGCGGGAGGTCGGATGGCGTGACGCGCGCGCTCATCGTTTCACCTTCGCCAGCGCGTCGGCCAGCCCGTTCGCATGCTTCGTAATGTCGCCCGCCCCGAGGAAGACCACATAGTCGCCGGGCGCGGCTTCCTTCGCGATGATTGCAGGCAGGTCGTCGAAACTCTTCAGCGCCCTTACGTCGCGGTGTCCGTGCGCCGCCGCGCCGGCGACAAGCGCGTCGCGGTTGACGCCCTCGATGGGCGTCTCGCCCGCCGTATAGACGTCGGCGATGAGCGCCGTGTCGGCCTCGTTGAGGCAGGCGCAGAATTCGTCGAAAAGGTCGCGCAGCCGCGTGAAACGGTGCGGCTGCACCACGGCGATCACCTTGCCGCCGGTCACGTTGCGCGCCGCCTTAAGCACGGCGGCGATCTCCACGGGGTGGTGGCCGTAATCGTCGATGATCGTCACGCCGTTCCACTCGCCCGCCTTGGTGAAGCGGCGCTTGACGCCGGCGAACTTCGCGAACCCGTTCCTGATGGCGTCGTCGCTCGCGCCCAGACGGCGCGCCACCGTCGCGGCGGCGAGCGAGTTGAGGACGTTGTGCACGCCCGGCATCGGCAGGCGCACGCCCTCGATGCGCCCGATCTCCTTCGTCCGGTCGCGGAAGATGATGTCGTACTGCGCCGCGCCGCCGTCGAACGTAATATTCTCGGCGCGCACGTCCGCCTGCGGGTTCGTTCCGTAGGTGATGAGCCGCCGGTCGGTGACGCGGCCGACCAGCGCCTGCACTTCCGGATGGTCGAGGCAGACGACGCCGAAGCCGTAGAAAGGCGTGTTCTCGATGAACTGGTCGAACGCGTAGCGCAGCTCTTCGAAGTCGCCCCAGTGGTCGAGATGCTCGGGGTCGATATTGGTGACGATGGCGACGGTGGTCGGCAGTCGCAGGAAGGCGCCGTCGGATTCGTCGGCCTCGACCACCATCCAGTCGCCGACGCCGAGGCGCGCGTTGGCGCCGTAGGCGTTGATGACGCCGCCATTGACGACGGTCGGATCGAACCCGGCTTCGTCGAGCAGCGCCGCGACCATGGTCGTCGTCGTCGTCTTGCCGTGGGTGCCGGCGACGGAGACGGTCCATTTGAGGCGCATCAGCTCGCCGAGCATGTCGGCGCGGCGGACGATCGGGATATGGCGCGCGCGGGCGGCGAGAATCTCCGGATTGTCCTTGCGGATCGCCGTCGAGATCACCACCGCGTCGGCGCCTTCGATGTTTTTCGGATCGTGCCCGATGGCGACGGCGATGCCCTGATCGCGCAGGCGCTGGATGTTGGGGCCGTCCGCTACGTCGGAGCCGCGCACCTCGTAGCCGAGATTGTGCATCAGCAAGGCGATGCCCGACATGCCGATGCCGCCGACGCCGACAAAGTGGATGGCGCCGACGCCGAACGGCAGACGCACCTTTATTTTGCGCGATTCCTTCATGCGGCTTTCCTCGCCGCATTTCGGTCCGCGAGGTCGAGAACGAGGCCGGCGAGCGCGGCGCTCGCGCCCTCTTTCACCCGGCCTTTCGCTTTCGCCGCCATGGCGGCCAGCGCGCCCGATTCGGCGAGCAGCGGCGCGAGTTTTTCTTGCAGCGTTTGCTCGGTGAAATCGCCTTCGGCGATGATGACCGCCGCACCGGCGTCGGCGAGAACGCGCGCATTGCCGGTCTGGTGGTCGTCCATAGCGATGGCGAGCGGAACGAGGATCGACGGCCGCCCGATCACGGCGAGTTCGGTCACCGTCGAGGCGCCGGCCCGGCCGATGACCAGATGCGAGGCGGCGATGCGCGCCGGCAGATCGGAAAAGAACGGCGCAAGCTCGGCCGTCACGCCCGCGGCCTCATAAGCGGCCCTGACGCTTGCGGCGTCCTCGTCGCGAACCTGATGGGTGACCGCGAGCCGGCCTCGCAGCGTTTCGGGAAGGGCCGCAACGGCTTTCGGCGAGACTTTCGAAAACAGGCTCGCGCCCTGGCTGCCGCCGAAGATCAGGAGGCGGATGGTTGCATCGTCAGCAGGATATGGCGCGCCCGCAAGCGCCGCGACCGCGTCGCGCACAGGATTACCGACTTCGTTGAGCCGCGCCTTCGCGGGCGCACGCTCCAGCACCGGAAAGGCGTGCGCGGTGAACGCGGCGCCGCCCGCCAGCAGCCGGTTCGAGCGGCCGAGCACGCCGTTCTGTTCGTGCAGGCCGTAGGGAATGCGCAAAAGCTCCGCCGCCTTCATCGACGGCAGCGACGGATAGCCGCCGAAGCCAACCGCCGCCGCGACGCCGCGCTTTTTGAACTCTGACAAGGCGGTCATCAGTCCTTTCGCCATGACGAGCGCGGCCAGCGCCTTGGCGACCGGTCCCGGCGCGTTGGGGTTGGCGGCGGAAATCTCGAAACGCTCGTCGGCGGGAAAATTCTGCGCGTAGCGCGCGCCGCGCGCGTCGGTGACGAGCAGCACGCGCGCGCCGCGCCGTTTCAACTCCTGCGCCAGCGCTTCGGCGGGAAACATGTGCCCGCCTGTGCCGCCCGCCGCGAGCGCGATGAGTGGCGCCCCGCTCACGGCATGATCTCCTTGCGGCGCGAGGCCGGCCCGCAGGCGCGGGTCAGCGCGAACACGAGGCCGAGCGTCAGTCCCGTGGCGATCAGCGACGAGCCGCCGTAGGAGATGAACGGCAGGGTCATTCCCTTGGCGGGCAGCGCGCGCAGATTGACGCCCATGTTGATGAAGCTCTGCAGGCCGATCAGCGCCGCAAGCCCCGACACCGCCGTCTGCGCGAAGAGACTCTTGAGGCCGGCGGCCCGCATGTAGATGCGCAACACCAGCGCCGCGAAGAGGACGAGGATCGCGGCGCAGAGCACGAATCCGTATTCCTCGCCGGCGACGGCGAAAATGAAATCCGTATGCGCGTCCGGAAGCTGATACTTCACCGTCGCGCCTTCCGAGCCGCGCCCGAGCCAGCCGCCGTGGGCGATCGCTTCGAGCGCCTTGTCAACCTGATAGCTTTCCGTGTCGCCGGGAGCGATGAAGGCGTCGATGCGCTTGGCGAGGTGCGGCGAAAAGAAATAGCCGCCGACGATGGCGCCGACGCCGAACACGCCGAGCGCGATGATCAGCCGCCAGCTCCAGCCGACGATGAAAAACATCGCCATCCACACGGCGGTGAGCAGCATCGCCTGTCCGTAGTCTGGCTGGCGGATCAGCATCAGCATCAGCATCGCGTAGAGACTGAAGGCGATGGCGACGCCCGGAAAACGCGGATTGCGCGATCCTTCGGCGAGCATCCACGCGGCGGTGACGATAAAGCCCGGTTTGGCGAATTCCGACGGCTGCAACAGGAACCCGCCGAACGAAAGCCAGCGTTTCGCGCCGTTGATCTCCGGCGCGAACAGCAGCGCGAAAGCGATGAGCAGGAAAGACACGGCGAACAGAATGACGCCAAGCCGCCGCGCCTCGAGCGGCGTCAGCATCGACACGCCGATCATCACGGCGAAGGCGGGACCGAGAAACAGAAGCTGGCGCAGCGGAAAATAGAAACTTCCGGAAATGCCGAGACGCGCCGCCGCCGCCGGGCCGGCGGCGAGCAGCAGCACGACGCCGATCGTCGCCGTGAGGCCGACGAGCAGAAGGCCGACATGATCGACCGACCACCACCAGCGCGCCAGCGGCGAATTGTCGAGCCGCGACATGCCTCTCATGCCGCCTCTCCCGAGGACTGCGCGGCGCGGCCGACGAGGCGGCGGAAAGCGTCGCCGCGCTCTTCGAAATTGCGGAACTGATCGTAAGAGGCGCAGGCGGGCGACAGCAGCACCACCGGGGCGGCGAGTCCGCTCTGCGCCGCGTCGCGCGCGGCGCGGGCGGTCGCCGCCGCGAGATCCCCGCACTGAATGCAGGGCGCGGCGCCCGCAAGCTGTTCTTCGAACAGTTTCGCCGCCTCGCCGATCAGGTAGACGGCGCGCACGCGGTCCATCAGCGAACGGAGCGACTTGACGCCGCCCTCCTTGGCCTTGCCGCCGGCGATCCAGAATATGTCGCGGTAGGATTTGAGCGCCCGCGCCGCCGCGTCGGCGTTGGTCGCCTTGGAATCGTTGACGAACGTCACGGCGCCGATGCGCCCGACGATCTCCATGCGATGCGGCAGGCCTTCGAAGCGCTCCATCGCCTTGACCGCGACAGCGGGCGCGACGCCGAGCGCCATGGCGGCGGCGAGCGCCGCCGCCGCATTCTGCCAGTTATGCGCGCCGTTGAGCGAGGCGATGGCGCGGATGTCGCCGGCCTCGCCGGTCTTGCCGTCGAGATTGTAGAAAAGCTTGCCGCCGAGCGCGAAGACGCCGCGCCCGAGCGCGCCCTCCGCCGAAACCGGAATTACTTTCGAACCGCCAGCGCAGGAAAGCGCCGCGCAAATGCTTTGCGATTCCGTGTCGTCGACGCCGATCACCGCCGTATCGTCGCGCGTCTGATGCAGAAACATCCGCCGTTTCGCCGCGACATAGCCGACAAGATCGCCGTGCCGGTCGATATGATCGGGCGAAATGTTGAGCATGACGCCGACGGCCGGACGGAACGTCCTGGCGAGATCGAGCTGGAACGAGGAAAGCTCCAGCACATAGACTCGCGCCGGCGTCGGCGCCTCGAGCGAAAGGATCGCTTTGCCGATGTTGCCGCCGACCGAAACCTCAAACCCCGCTTCCTTGAGGATGTGGCCGATCAGCGCCGTCGTGGTCGACTTGCCGTTGGAGCCGGTGACGGCGACGACCTTGGGACGCATCCTTTCGTCGATCGCCGCGAGCGCCCGCGCGAACAATTCTATATCGCCGATCACCTCGACGCCTTCGGCGATCGCCTTCCTGACGATGGCGTGGGGCTTCGGGTGCGTCAGCGGCACGCCTGGCGAAAGCACCAGCGAGGAAAGCTCTTTCCACGGCCATTCTTTGGGATGCTCGGCGCGGTATTCCGTATTCGCCGTTTTTTCGCGCGCCGCAGGGCTTTCATCGAACGTGAAGACCTGTGCGCCGGACGCGATCAGCGCTTCGGCTGCGGACAGCCCCGTCGCGCCGAGGCCGAACACCCCAATCTTCTTGTTTCTGACGCCCGGAATAACGATCATTAACCGCCTGTCTTTCTCAGCCTATCTCAGTTTCAGGGTCGCGAGTCCCACCAGCGCGAGGATGACCGCGATGATCCAGAACCGGATGACGATGGTCGATTCTTTCCAGCCGAGTTGTTCGAAATGATGATGGATCGGCGCCATTCTGAAGACGCGCTTGCCGGTGAGCTTGAACGAGGCGATCTGGATCATCACCGACAGGCCTTCAAGCACGAACAGGCCGCCGACGATGGCGAGAACGATTTCGTGCTTGGCGGCGACAGCGATGGCGCCGATGGCGCCGCCGAGAGCCAGCGAGCCGGTATCGCCCATGAAGATTGCGGCGGGCGGCGCGTTGAACCACAGGAAGCCGAGACCGGCGCCGACGATGGCGCCGCAGATCACCGTCAGCTCGCCGACCCCGGGCACGAAGGGAACCCCGAGATAGCGCGCGTAGATGAAATTACCGACGAGATAGGCGATCACCGCGTAGGTCGCCGCCGCGATCATCACGGGCACTGTGGCCAGCCCGTCCAGTCCGTCGGTGAGGTTCACCGTGTTCGAGGCGCCGACGATGACGAAAGCGGCGAACGGCACGATCAGCCAGCCGATCGGCACGCCCATCGCGCCCTCGCCGAACAGCTGCGAGAAGAACTGCACCGGCACGAAGGGCACGGCGACGGAGTGCTCGATGCCCGGCGGCGCGTCGGGCGCCGAGGCGAGCGCCTCGACGCAGAAGTATCCGGCGAGCAGCGCCACGGCGAACTGCACGATAAGTTTAAGACTGCCGACGACGCCGGAGGCGGTCTGCTTTGTGACTTTCAGATAGTCGTCGATGAAGCCGAGCGCGCCGAAGGCGAGCGTCACCCCCAGCACGATCCATGTATAGATATTGTCGAGCCGCGCCCACAGGAGTGTCGCGACGGTCAGCGACAGAAGGATGAGAACGCCGCCCATGGTCGGCGTTCCCGCCTTGGAGATGATGTGGCTTTGCGGGCCGTCCTGACGGATCGGCTGACCCCGCCCCTGTTTTCTCCGCATCCAGCGGATCAGCGACGGTCCGACGAGGAAAGCGATGAGCAGCGCCGTCATCACCGCTCCGCCGGTGCGGAACGTCAGATAGCGGAACACGTTAAACAGTTGAAACTCATCCGCTAGCGGCGTCAGGAGATGATAAAGCATCGGCGGCCTTGAACCCGTTGTTTTACTGCGTCGCCGTTTTCGCCGCCCGTCCGGCGTCAGCGCCGGCCGCGGCGACAAGCGCGCGCGCGATTTCGCTTATTCTAGAGGCGTTCGAGCCTTTGACCATGACGATATCGCCATCGACGAGATCGCCGAGCAGAGGCCCGACAAGATCGGACGCCGCGGCGGCGGCGCGAGCGCGCATCGCATCGGGAGCGGCGGTCCAGAGATGATTCATCAGGGCGCCGGCGACGTAAAGCCGGTCCACTTTCGCGGCGACCAAAGCGTCGGCAAGCCCGGCGTGAAGCGAAGGCCCGTCCGGGCCGAGCTCCAGCATTTCGCCGAGCGCGGCGATGCGACGGCCTTCGCCGTGCGGTTTTGCGGCGCCGAGAAGAGAGATCGCCGCGGCCATCGAGGCCGGGTTGGCGTTGTAACTTTCGTCGATGAGCGTGACCTTGCGTCCATCGCCGAGCGCAATTTCGCGGCGCGCCCCGCGCCCTTCGCCGGCGCTGTGGCCCGCCAGCGCTTCGAGCGCTGGTTCGACCGGCGCGCGCAGGGCTTCCAGCGCCGCAATGACGGCGAGCGCATTCATCGCCTGATGCTTGCCGGGCGCGCCGAGGGTAAAGGCGAATTCGCCGGCTGCGCGACGCGCATGAATGCGTCCGCCGGCCTTGTCCTCTTTATAGTCGAGCAGTCTTATGTCCGCGTCCTTGTGCTCCCCGAAGGTGAGCATCTTCGCGACGCCGGCGGCCGCGGCGCGCTCTCGCAGCAGCGCGTATTGCGGATTGTCGATAGGCAGCACCGCTGCGCCGCCCTTGGCGACGCCGAGAAAAATCTCGGCCTTCGCCTCTGCGATTTTTTCGAGCGTGCCGAAAAACTCCAGATGCGCCGGCGCGATGGTGGTGACGATCGCCACATGCGGGCGCACGAGTTTCGTCAGCGGCGTGATCTCGCCGGCGTGATTCATGCCGATCTCGAAAACGCCGTAGTCGGCTTTCATCGGCAGCTGCGCGAGAGTAAGCGGCACGCCCCAGTGATTGTTGAAGCTCTTCTGCGCGGCGTGAACGCTGCCGGAGGCGGCGAGCGCCGTGCGCAGCATTTCCTTGGTGGACGTCTTGCCGGCGCTGCCGGTGACGCCGATGCGCTTGCCGAAATTGCGCACCCGCGCGGCGCGGGCGAGATCGCGCAGTCCCTCCAGCGTGTCGCGCACCACCAGAAGCGGCTTTCCTTCGGGCGCGTTCGCCGGGGCACGGGCCACAAGCGCAACGGACGCGCCGCGCTCGAACGCCGCGTCGATAAAGTCATGGCCGTCGCGCGCATCCTTCAGGGCGACGAACATCTCGCCGGGCTTCAGCGTGCGCGTGTCGATCGACAGACCGTCCGCGGCCCATTCCTCCGCGATCCAGCGGTCGGGATCGCCGCCGCGCGCGCAAAGCGCGCCGCCTGTCGCCGCCGCCGCCTCGTAAGCCGTCCACAATCCTGTCGTCATCGCCCGAGTCCTCCTCGACCCAAGCCCCCGAGTTTTGCGGCCTCTTCGCGCGCCACGGCGGCGTCGTCGAAAGGCAAGGTCGCGTCTCCCACGATCTGTCCCGTCTCATGGCCCTTGCCGGCGATGAGCAGGACGTCCCCCTTTTTCAGCATAGCGACCGCCGCCGCGATCGCCTCGTGCCGATCTCCGATTTCCATGGCTTTCGGCGCGCCGGCGAGGACTTGCCGCCTGATTTCGGCAGGATCTTCCGAACGCGGATTGTCGTCGGCGACAATCACCAGATCGGCGCCGAGAGCGGCGGCCCGGCCCATATGCGGACGTTTTGTCTTGTCGCGGTCGCCGCCGGCGCCGATAATGGCGATGAGCCGGTTTTTCACGTGCGGCCGGATGGCGGCGAGCGCCGTGGCGATGGCGTCCGGCGTATGAGCGTAATCGATATAAACCGCCGCGCCGTTTTCCTCTACCACTCGTTGCATGCGGCCCGGCACGCCGTCGAGTTTCGGAAGCAGGGACAAGACGTCGCCGGCGGCGAACCCCGAGGCGATGACGACGCCCGCCGCCAGCAGCGCGTTCTCCGCCTGAAACGCGCCAATAAACGGGAAATCGATCGCGACGACGCCGCCCGCATGCTCGACCTCCATGGATCGCCCGCCGGCGTGCGGCGCTGCGCGCGCGATCCTGAGGTCGGCGCCGCGCGCGCCTGTCGTCATGGTCCTGAGACCGGCCGCCCTCGCCGACGCCTCGACCCTGTCGCCGCCGAACCCGTCGGCGTTCACCACCGCCGCGCCGTCCTTCGGCAGCAGTTCCGTGAACAGGCGCGTTTTGGCGGCGAGGTAGCTTTCGAAATCCGGATGATAGTCGAGGTGATCCTGCGTGATGTTGGTGAAAGCCGCCACCCTGAACTTCACGCCGTCGGCGCGATGCTGCACGAGCGCGTGGCTCGACACTTCCATGGTGAGATGAGTGGCGCCGGCCGCCGTCATCTCGTCGAGGGTCCGGTGCAGCACGATCGGATCGGGCGTCGTGTGAGCCAGCGTCTTCTCGTAAGACGGCCCGAAGGCGCCGAGGGTGCCGAGGCTCGCGCCCCCCCGCCCCAGCATGGTCCAAAGCTGCGCCGAGAACCGCGCCGTCGAGGTCTTTCCGTTGGTGCCGGTGACCCCGGCGACGATCTCCGGCTGGCGCGGATAGAAGCGCGCGGCCATCTGCGCGAGCCGGCGGCGAGGCTCTGGGTCGCGGACCAGCACGGCGCGTTTCGTTTCGCCTTCGGCGGCGAGGACGGCGATAGCGCCGTTTTCCTCCGCTTGCGGAATATATTTGCCGCCGTCTTCCCTGGAGCCGGAAAGCGCAGCGAACAGATAGCCCTGTTTGACCGCCCGGCTGTCGGAAGCCAGCCCGACGATATCTGGATCTGGCGCGCACGGCGCGCCGGTCAGGCGCGACAGCTTCATTGAACGCCCCCGAGAGAGGCGAGCGCGCCGCCGCCGGAGGCGCCTTCATAGAAACCCGCGAGCGCGATGGTCTCGCCGGACGGCATCACGCCGAGCGCCGGCGCGATGCGGTTGACGACCGAAGCGAAGGCCGGCGCGGCGTTCCAGCCGGCGGTCGCATAGCCGTAAGTGTTTTTCGTCGGCTTCGGCTCGTCGTAGGAGATGAGCACGGCGTAACGCGGCGCATAACCCGGAAAGGCGCCGATAAAGCTCGAAATGCGCGACGACCGGTCATAGCCGCCGCGCCGCGGTTTTTCCGCCGTCGCGGTCTTGCCGATCGGATAATAGCCGGGCGCTTCAGCCTTACTGGCGGTGCCCTCGGTGATCACCCGGCGCAGGACGCGGCGCATGATGGCGCTCGTCTCAGGCGAAAAAACCCTGCCGCCGCGCTGCGCCTCTTCCGCCTTCAGGAAGGTCGGCATGCGGAACTCCCCGCCATTCACGACGGCGGCGAATCCGGCCAGCAGATGCAGCGGCGTGACCGAAATGCCGTGGCCGTAGGAAATCGTCGTCGCCTCGACCGGTCCCCAGCGCGCCGGAATCTCCGTCGCCCGGTTCTCGGGAAGCTCTATGTCGAGCGGACCGAGGAACCCGAGGGCCTTGAGGGCGGCGCGCTGGCGCTCGACGCCGAGCGCGTCGACCATGCGGGCCATGCCGATATTCGAGGAATGTTCGATCACTTCCGAAAACGTCAGAATGCGGTTTTCACCGTGAAAGTCGCTGATGGTGCGGTCGGCGATGCGATAGGTTCCGCGCGCGTCATAGGTCGACGTCTCGCTCGCCGTACCGGCTTCAAGCGCCGCCGCCGCCGTCATCGGCTTCATGGCGGAGCCGAGCTCATATCGGTCATAGGTGGCGCGATTGCGGCGCCAATCGGCCGGCGCGGCGCCCGGGTCGTTCGGATCGAAGTCGGGCAGACTGGCGAGGGCGATAACTTCGCCCGTCGTCACATCCATCACCGCGCCCCAGGCGGCGATCGCCGAAAACTCTACGACGCCGCGCGATAGCTCGTCCTCGAGCGCCTGCTGAACGCGAATGTCGATCGACGACACAAGGGGTCCGTCGCCCGGCGTCCGGTCGAGCACGGCCTCGAGCCCCATCACTCCGCCCTTGCCGGGCTCGGTATGGCCGACGACATGCGCGGCGAGATCGGTCTGCGGATAGAAGCGCCGGGCGCGGGCGGAAAACCGCACGCCCGGCAGGCCGAGCGCGAAGGCTGCTTCCTGCTGCGCCGGCGTCATGTCGCTGAGGACTTCGACGTAGCGTTTCTCGCGCAGTTTCTGGGCCAGGTCGCCTTCATTGACCCCATCGAACGTACGGGCGATGGCCGCCGCCGTTTCGTCGGCGTCCCAGACTTCCTTGCCGGCGATCTCGAGCGCCATCATCGGCAGGTTGGCGGCCAGGATGACGCCGTTGCGGTCGAGAATCTCGGGGCGCGGCTCATCGGCGGCGCGCGCAGCGGCGACGGCGGCGGCGCGCGGCGGCACGTCCCCTGAGGCGACGAACGCCAGCCTGACGCCCAGCGCGACGAAAGCGACCGTGAAAACCATTGCGCTCATGGCGATGCGGTTGCGGGCTCGCGCCGCATGTTTCGCCCGTCCGCTGACGGCGACGACGGTGGCGGACGCAGGAGTCGCCGGCTCGCCCGTCTCGGTGATGACGTAGCTCTTCGCCTTCGCTTTTTTCCGTTTGCGGAGCAACGTCATTTCAGCCGCCTGTCACTCCACCGTCTTCATATCGGCCATGGCGAGCGCGTGAAGGATCACATCGCCGCCCGCGAGCTGTCCGGATTCCGCCGCTCCGTCGCCGAAGGCGACGACGAACTGGTCGGCGGTCATCATCTGGCCGCCCGACAGCGGCTCGAGATCGGTGACCTTGGCGGCGATCTTCGCGAGCCGGTCGGGATTTTCCAGATAGGCGATCTCCGCCCGCAACAGCTGGATCTGGCTCAGCTCGTCCGCCTTGGTTCGATCGAGCTCCTGTATCTCGCGCCGCGTCTCGCGCACCGAGACTTCCGCCTGATAACGGCCGGCCGCCGCCCCGGCGAGCAGAAGACACAGAAGGATCATCGTGATACGGACCATTTACGATCTCCAGTCTTTAAGCGCGTTGGAAAGAACGAGAGGCTGCGGCGCGAAAGCCGCCATGTCGCCGCGCGCCGGCGCATCGAGGCGGATGGCGGCGCGAAGCTTCGCAGAGCGCGAGCGCGGATTGGCGCCGACTTCGGCTTCGCCCGGCGCCTGCGCTTTCGCAAACAGCAGGCGAAAGGTCGCGGTCTTGGCCGCCGCCGGCGGCGCGTGGCGAGATGGAGCCGCGCTCGCGCCCGTGCGGTCGGCGAGGAAATGCTTGACGATGCGGTCTTCAAGCGAATGGAAGGTGACGACGACAAGACGCCCCGCCGGACGGAGCACCTTCTCGGCGGCGACAAGCGCGCGCGCCAGCTGGCCGAGTTCGTCGTTGACGAAAATTCTGAGCGCCTGAAACACCCGCGTCGCCGGATGAATCTTGTCTTGCGGCTTCGCCGGAGCGGCTCTGGCGACGATCTCGGCGAGACGCCCGGTGGTTTCGATCGGCGCTTCCTCGCGCGCCTTGACGATGGCTCGGGCGATGCGGCCCGCATGACGCTCCTCGCCGTACGCCTTGAAGATCGCCGCGAGGTCGCCGGCTTCGCCGCGATTTACGACGTCGGCGGCGTCCGGCTTGCCGCAATCCATGCGCATGGAGAGCGGGCCGTCATGGCGGAACGAAAAGCCGCGCGCCGCTTCGTCGAGCTGCATGGAGGAAACGCCGAGATCGAACACGGCGCCGTCGATGGCGTCGACGCCGCATTCGGCGAGCCCCTCCTCCATCTCGTCGAACGGGCGGTTGATCAATGTCAGTCTCGGGCCGTAGGCCGACGCCCAGGGTTTCGCGCGTTCGATCGCCGTCGGGTCGCGATCAAATCCGTAAACTGCGCAGTTCGCCGCGCCGAGCATGGCTCGGGCATAACCGCCGCCGCCGAACGTGGCGTCTGCGTAGCGGCCTCTGTCGCGCGGCTCTACAGCGGCGACCGCTTCTTCCTGCATGACCGAAACGTGGCTGGCGTATTTCATCGCGCCCGCTCCGTCATCGGAACCGGCGCCGGATTGCGCAATTTCCTGAGCGCGTTCTTGGCGCGTTCGGCGGCCGCAGAGAGATGCTCTTCGGCGCCGTCTGCGCGGCGGATCTGGAACGTCTCGCCGCGCCCGATCAGCAGCGCGCGATCGTCGAGACCCGCGTGATCGCGCAATGGTTGCGGCAGGATGAACCGTCCGTCGCCGTCGAACGGCACCGGACGCGACCGCCCGATCAGCGAGTCTTCGAGATCGGCGCGATCCGGATCATAGGGATCGAGCGCGGAGATCATCGCGATCAGGCCTTCGATATAGTCGGTGCCGCCGCAGTCGAGCCACGGGCCGATGAGCGACGGAACGCAATAAAAGCCGTTATAGCGGTCGAGATCGAGCGCGCGGCGGAAGTCGGCCGGGGCCGCGATCCGCCCTTTCGCGTCGATCTTGTTGATATGCGAGCCCAGAAAAAGGGCTTCCGCCGACCGCAACATCCCGCCCTCAAATCCGCCCTTGGTACGGAACCGGCGCCCGCCGCCGACATCGCTTTCCAAGCCGGGACGAAGCCGGGCGGAGAGCGAATTTGTTCCGTCTAGCCGGCCTTCGCCGACACTTTTCGGGATATCACGGGAAAAGACGGGACGTCAAACGCGATTTGCGTCAAACCCCCGGCTGGCGCGGATGATTCCGGGCGAGAAACAGCCGCGAAGACCCACGCGCGATGGCCGATTCCCTGCAGAGTCAAGGGCTAAGCGTAAATAAAGAATTAACCGGCGGGGGCGCCGCGCACCGCTGAAAAATTATTCACGCATGCCGGCGGTGCCGGGAGACGATGGCGGCGTCGACCCGCGCCGCTTCCGTACGCCCGTTCACTCGTGCGGCGGCGCGACGGTTGATCTCGATCAGGTGCTCAAGCTTCTTGGTTTCGGCGAAGGCTTCCGTGACCTGATCGCGGACGGCGATGATCTCCGCCGCCAGTCTGTCCCGCGTCGCCTCAAGCGCGAGGCGCTTGCCGTTGGCGCCTTCGAGATAATTCCTGAAGTCGATCAGAGACTGCGGACGCGAAGCCGCCGCCGCCTCCTCGGCGCGCACCGCCTGCGCAAGCCATTCCAGCGAAGTTTCCGCCGAAGCCTTGGCCGCCTCGAGGTCGGACAAATGCGTTTGCTGCTCTTCGAGCTTCTGGCGAGCGACTCTCACAAGCTGCGCAAGCGCGCGCTCTTCGCGGCCGGGACCGGTCATGCCTCTTCGTTCTCCTCACAGAGAGCAGCAAGCGCTCTGAACGTGTCCCCCAGCGACACGATTTCACCAGATGTTTGGTTGAGAAACCGTTCAAGCCGCGGATAAATCTCGATGGCGCGATCGACTTCGGCGCTGGCCCCGACCTTGTAGGCGCCGATGCGGATCATCTCGCGCATGTCTTCATAAGCGCCGGCGAGACGGCGCGCCGTCGTCATCAGCGCCGCTTCTTCGGGGCTCGCCGCGCCGGGCATCGACCGCGACAGGGTGCGCAGGATGTCGACGGCGGGAAAGCGCCCACGCTCGGCGATGCGCCGGTCGAGCACCACATGGCCGTCGAGGATGGCGCGCGCCGCATCGGCGACCGGCTCGTCATGATCATCGCCCTCCACGAGGACCGAAAACACGCCGGTGATGCGCCCGGCGCGGCCGTCGTCGAGACCGGGGCCGGCGCGTTCGAGAATTTGCGGCAGCAGGGAAAACACCGAAGGCGTGTAGCCTTTCGCGGTCGGCGGCTCGCCGGCGGCGAGACCGATTTCGCGCTGCGCGTTGGCGATGCGCGTCAGCGAGTCGATGAGGCAGAGAACATGATCGCCCCGGGCGCGGAAATGTTCGGCGACCGTCATCGCCAGAAACGCCGCCTCGCGACGCATCATCGCCGGCTCGTCGGAGGTGGCGACGATGACGACGGCGCGCGACAGCCCCGCCTCGCCGAGCTTGTCCTCGATGAACTCGCGCACCTCCCGGCCGCGTTCGCCGATCAGCGCTACCACCGCGACATCGCACTGCGTGCCGCGGGCGATCATCGAAAGAAGCTCGGACTTGCCGACGCCCGCCGCCGAGAAAACGCCGAGCCGCTGGCCTTCGAGAGACGGCGCGAAGGCGTTGAGCGCCTTGACGCCGAAATCGATGCGCGGGCCGAGCCTGGCCCTCAGCGGCGCGGGCGGGGGCGACGCCTTCAGCGGCGCGCCGCCGCCCGTCGGCAGCGGTCCCTTGCCGTCGATCGCCCGACCGAGACCGTCCACGACCCGGCCGAGCCAGGCCTGCGATGGGCCCGCCGAAGCGTCGCCCGTCAGAAAATGCGCCCTCGCGCCACGGCGTACGCCTTCGAGGCGGCCGAATGGAAGGCATAGCGCAAGGCCCCGTCTGACGCCGACGACCTCAGCCATCAGCGGCCCCTGCTGGCGCTCGATGGAAACGCGCGTCCCGATATCCAGCGCGGCGAGCCGGTCTTCCACCTCGACGCCGAGACCAGACACCGAGGCGACCTCGCCCTCGACCGATACGGGATCGAAACCGCCGCGACTTTCCGCGTGAAGAGCAAGTGAGTTCGGCATGCCGGGCGGCGTCTCTCTGTTTCGCGGGCGAGATTAACGGCGCGCGGCTTAAGCTCGCGTAAACTGGTGAATCGCCTTATCGCTCAAGCCACACGATGCGCTTGCAAAGGCGAGCCGCCATGGGCCGCAGGGCCGCTTTTCTCGTAACGAAGTTTGCGCCGCTCTTAACGCCCGCTTGCAAATGCGGGCGACGCTCTTCATTCCGTTAACCTTTATGAAAGCAAATCAACGTTAGCATCTCGGAAGGCATAACGAAGAAGCGCGGTTCAGGGGAACCCGTGCGCCGAACAGGAGACTAGCAATGCGGGTGCTACTGATCGAGGACGATGGCGCGACCGCGCAGAGCATCGAACTGATGCTGAAATCGGACGGTTTCAATTGTTATACGACCGATCTCGGCGAAGAAGGCGTCGATCTCGGCAAGGTTTACGACTACGACATCATCCTTCTCGACCTGAACCTGCCGGACATGACCGGCTTCGACGTCCTGAAATCGTTGCGCGTCGCGAAAGTGAACACGCCGATCCTCATCCTGACGGGCCAGGGCGATATCGAGACCAAGGTTCGCGGTCTCGGCTTCGGCGCCGACGATTATATGACCAAGCCGTTCCACAAGGATGAACTGGTCGCCCGCATCCACGCCATCGTGCGCCGCTCGAAGGGCCATTCGCAATCGGTGATCACCACCGGCGACCTGACGGTCAATCTCGACGCCAAGACCGTCGAAGTCGCCGGCCAGCGCGTGCATCTCACCGGCAAGGAATATCAGATGCTGGAGCTTCTCTCGCTCCGCAAAGGAACGACCCTCACCAAGGAAATGTTCCTCAACCATCTTTACGGCGGCATGGACGAGCCGGAACTGAAGATCATCGACGTCTTCATCTGCAAGCTCAGAAAAAAACTCGCAACCGCCACCAACGGCGAGCACTATATCGAAACCGTGTGGGGCCGCGGCTACGTGCTGCGCGATCCGGCGGAAGAAAAAGCCGCCTAAAACAGAATTTCCACCGCCGGCCACAAGGCGGGGAACAAACCTCAAAAAGCGCTCCTCATGGAGCGCTTTTTCTTTGCGCAAGGCGCGCTGTTTCCGTTTTGCGCCAGCTTCACGCCGTTGATCGCTTCCGCAAACCGGTTCGTCGCATGATGGCGGATCGATGACACGTCTCGCCGCATTTCGCCCGCCGTTCGCCGAAGCGCGATTGCGCGGATTATTAGGCGGCGCTAGCTTCTTTCCTGCGGGCAGTCAGTACACAAATTAACCTGCATCCGCAGACATCGGCGATGTCTGCTCAACGTTTACGCCAGGAGTTCCCCGATGAAATACGCAATCCTTTCCGCCGCAGCCGCGCTCGCTCTGGCGACGTCTGCAAACGCCGCAACCCTTTCCGACATATCGAGCAAGGTCGACACAAGCGCTTTCGCGAAGGCCGACGAAGAATGGCGCGTTAACGTCATCAAGGATACCGGCCTTTGCGGCCGGGCCGGCACTAAAGAGCGCCCGATCGATCTGCTGATCGAACAGTACGAAACGCTCGCCAAGGCGATCGAAGCGAATGACGAAGCTGCGGCGATGGCCGCCGGCAGGGACTTCGCGGCGCTCGTCAAAACGCAAAAACACATCGAATCCTGCTGGAACGTACTGTCGCGCAAAGCCGGCGTTCCGCGCTCGCTGTGGAAAGAGTTCGCCTGATCCGCTGTCGCATAAGCCGGCGGACGGGGCGCCGGCTGCGAGAGCGGCTTGAGTTAAACTGCTTGCTGAGAGACAGTGCCGGCCGGCGCGCCAAAGCGCCGGCCGGAGTCTTTTGATGGCCCCTCTTATCGTGTCGCGCGAGGGCGCGATCGCCGTTCTTTCGCTGAACCGGCCCGAAGCCCTCAACGCTTTCACGCCCGACATGCTGAAAGCGCTGATCGAAGCGCTCGGCGAGCTTGAGCGCGACGAAAGCGTCGGCGCCGTCATCCTGCAGGGGGAAGGCCGCGCCTTTTCGGCCGGCGTCGACCTGAAGATCCTCCAGTCGACCAGTCCGGTCGCGGGTCGCATTTCCAGCGCCTTCGACGACGCGGCGCAGGCCGCCGCCGATGTCGTCAGGAAATCGCCGCTTCCGGTCATCGCGAAAGTGCATGGCTTCTGTTTCACCGGCGCGCTGGAGCTGGCGCTGCATTGCGATTTCATCCTGACGACGGTCGACACGAAATTCGGCGACACGCATGTCAAATGGGGTCTGAGGCCAACCTGGGGCATGAGCCAGAATCTCGCCCGCGCCGTCGGCGTCAGGCGGGCGCGCGAACTGTCGTTCACCGCCAGGACGTTTTCGGGCGCGGAAGCGGCGGCTTGGGGCCTCGCCAATGAAGCGGCCGCGGACAAGGCGTCGCTCGATGCGCTCGCCAGGATGCGCGCCGGGGAAATCGCCAGGGCGAGCCGCGGCGCGGTCGGCGCTTACAAAAAGCTTTACCGCGTGCACGAAGAAAACCGTCCGCTCGAAGACGCGCTCGCCGAAGAGATCAGGCGCGATTTTCCCGAGATCACAGACACGGCCGAACGGCTGAAGGGGTTCGGGGCGTGAACGCCCCTCCGCGCCTTGTGGTCGATATAGCCGCCGATTTTGTCTGCCCATGGTGCTATATCGGCCTGCGTTCATTCATGGCGGCGAGGAACGATCTTGCTGCGGACTACGAAGTCGTCGCACGGTTCCGCGCCTACCAACTCGGTCCTGAAACGCCTGAGGAGGGCGTCGACCGCGAAGCGTATTACCAGATGCGTTTTCCCGACCCGGAGTTTCGCGCCGAATCCCGCAAAAGGCTCGTCGCTTCCGCCGCAGCGGCCGGCTTCGATTTCGACCCTTCGATCCCGAAACGGCTGCCCAACACCCTGAAAGCTCATACCGTCCTGCGCGCCGCGCATTTCGAGGGCGCGCATGAAACGGCGGCGTTGTCCTTTTACGCGGCGTACTGGGAGCGCGGGGCCGATCTAGGCGACGATGAGACGCTTGTCTCCCAGGCGGCCGCCGCCGGCATGAACGAAACCGCCGCGCGAAAGGCGCTCGCCTCGGTTGAGAGCCGCAACGAGACGCTCGCGGAAGCAAGGGCCATGATCCAGGCGGGCGTTCAGGGCGTGCCGACTTTCATCGTTAATGAGAGGACCGGCTTTTCCGGGGCCTTGCCGCCGGCTGCGCTTTCGGCTGCGCTGCGCAAATCGGTCGGCGCCTGAGTTGCAGGTCTGCCGCTCGACCTGTGTTAAGGTGATCCCATGATCCGATTTCTTCTCGCTTTCGCTCTCGCCGTCTCGCCTCTTGCGTGCGCTCTCGCCGCGCCGGGCGACTCTGAAGCCCTCGTCCGCGCCATCAACAACGCCAAACGCAAGGAGCCGGTGATGATTCCGGCCGGCGACTACGACATCACGGACTTGAAGATCCGTCGCAGCGTCCATCTGGTCGGCCAAGGCGAAGTGGTGTTTTTCTCGTCGCGCCCCGTTGAAAAAGGTCTCCTCAACCCGCTCGAAGGCGTATCGCTGACCGTCGAGAACATCACTTTCCGCGACGCGCAATCGCCTGATCTCAACGGCGCCGGCATCCGCAACGACGGCGACGACCTGACGGTCGTCAACTGCGTTTTCATCGGCAATGAAGACGGCATTCTTTCCACCGGCTCTCCATTCGGACGCATACGGATCGAACGGTCGGCGTTCATCGACAGTGGGCATGGCGACGGATACTCGCACGCCGTCTATGTCAGCGAGGGAGAGAGCCTCGAGGTGGAGTCGAGCCGCTTCTCAGGCACCAAGGCCGGCCATCACGTGAAAAGCCTGGCCCGCGTCACCCGCGTCGCCAACTCGCAGTTCGACGACACCGGGGCGCATACGAGCTACGCGCTCGATGTCTCGGCGGGCGGCGACGTGTCGTTCACGGGCAACACTGTTATAAAATCCGCAGACGCCGACAATGCGACGATCATCAATTACGAGCTGACCCGCGGCGGCAAGGCGACGGCGCTGGCGATTGAAAACAACCGCATCATCAACCGCAATCCGAATGCAAGGCTGTTGCGTAACGACACTGACCTGAAACCGTCGATTTCCAATAATGAAATCATCAATGAGGGCAAGGGCCGCCTAAATTCCGGGGGGCGATAGAATATCCCCCGGCGGTTTTTGCGGCGTGGTCATGCTTTAATTTTGATAAACTGTAACATCGCATCTTTAGCCATCGCATTTCCTGCGCGCATGATCTGACTACGAAGGAATGCTGCGCGGCTGCAATTCAAATCCAATTCTTCTTGACGTGTGCTTCGTCTCGAAGTTGTATTTCCTTTGCGACCCTGTATTGGCTACCTTCTAGAACACGCCTTTGGCCTGCCTTCGAGAGACTCCAAGACATGGTTGCCTAAGCGGCGCCGCGCCGGCGCCGGACGACGCCATGAGAGGAGACCTTAGATGGCAACCGGAACGGTGAAGTGGTTCAACGCGACCAAGGGTTTTGGGTTCATCACCCCTGACGAAGGCGGCAAGGATGTGTTCGTGCACATCACCGCCGTTCAGGCGGCCGGCCTGCAAGGGCTGAACGATGGACAGCGCGTGAGCTACGAGCTCGCCACCGAACGCGGGAAGACGGCGGCTTCCAACCTGAAGCTTCAGTAACCCGTCTGACGACCAAATCGGAAAGGCCGGCGCTTTCGGGCGCCGGCCTTTTGCTTTTCGCGGCAGTCGCGCGATCTAGAAGCTCGCCGTAACGCTCGCCCTGAAATTGCGTCCCGGCAGCGGCGCGACGTCTTTCAGGAAAGACGTGTGCAGACGCGCTTCCTCGTTCGTCACGTTGAGCGCGGCGAGCCTGAGCGAAATGTTTTTCGACTCCCGGAACGGCCGCAGCGTTACGAAAAAGTTATACTGGGTGTAGCTGTCGGTCGGCAGCTCTTCCGCGCCGAGGCGATCCTGCTTGGCGGCGTATTCGATCTCGCCGCGCAGATCGACAAGATCGGATTTCGCTTCCAGGCCGAAAAGCCCTGACAGCGGAGGAATGCGCGGCAGATCCCCCGTCGGCGAGCCTTCCGCCGTGGCGCGCACATAATCGACGGCCGCGTCGCCGTGAATGTCGAAGCCTCCATACTCGAACAGTTCGGCCTTGAGCGCCGACTCGATACCCTTGAACGTCGCGTCCGACGCTTGGAATTGATAGATCGGAATTTCCTCGATATCGCCGGTGTCCTCGTCTTCGATCTCCGCGAAATCGCCGGTGTTGTTTTCGAAGATGAAGCCTTTGTACGAGGTGTAGAAACCGTTCACCGTCAATTCGATCTTGTCGCCGCCAAGACGCATGGTCGCCTCGACGCCGCGCGCGATTTCCTTGTCGAGGGTCGGGTCGCCAAGTTCGTAAATGCCGGTCGCAAGATGCGGCCCGTTGGCGAAAAGCTCTTCGGACTGCGGCGCCCGTTCGGTGCGGAGGCCCGTGACGCCGAAGAAAACGCCGTCCGCAGGCGTTACGCCGACGCCGGCGGAGACCGAGTAGGCGTCGAAACCCAGCTCTTCGCCGGTGTCGAGCACGGTATGATTGGTTCGTTCATAGCGGCCGCTCGCCTCGAGCCGCCAGGGGCCTTGCGAATATTCCTTCAGCGCGAACAGGCCGTATTCGCGGGTCTTGGTTTCGGGCACGAAGGATTCTTCGCCGATCGCCGCGAAATCGCGCGAGCGGAACTGGAATCCGACGGCGCCGTTGAGCTCGCCCGCGCCGAGTGAGACCGGCTTGTCGACGAGCTCGAGCCGGCCCTCATAGCCTTCGTTGGCGAAGATGGTTCCCTCCTCGCCGCTCGGTTCGATTTCCGTATGCGTATAGTCGGCGTAGCCGAAGCGCAGACGCGCCGTCTTGAACAGCAGGAAGTCGCGATTGAGCCCGCTGTTGAAATCGATGCGGCGCTGGCGGAGATCGATATGCGGCCCCGTTCCGTCCGGCAAAGCCTCGTCGCTGCCGGGCACGCCATAGAAAGAATTGAGCAGCGTCCCGGATACGCCGATGAATCCGTCGTCGAACACATAGGAAGCGCCGGCGGTGCCGGTCTTGGACGTAAGAGAGGAATTCAGTTCCTTGTCCCGCGTCTCATCAGGCCCGTCCGGGTCCAGCGCTTCGATGACGCGCAGCCTCTCCGAATGCGAGAAGCCGGGAATCTTGTAGTCGTCGGCGTCACGGTAACCGCCTTCGCCGTGAAAAACGATTGCGCCCGAGCCAAGATCGAAGAGTTTCACGTCGAACCCGCCCGCGGTTTCGACGCCGCTGTCGACCGTCGTGCCTCCGACGCGCAGCGCGCCGGAAACGCCGTTCTCCGGAATCTCGCGCGGAATGCGTCCGCTGATGACGTTGATGACGCCGCCCGCCGCGGTCGATCCGTAGAGCAGCGAGGAAGCGCCGCGCACGATCTCGATGCGCTCCGCCGTCGCCGGCTCGATGGCGACCGCATGATCGGGACTGGCGGCCGACGCGTCGATGGAGCCGATGCCGGAATCGAGAATGCTGATACGGTCGCCGCCGAGGCCGCGGATAACAGGCCGGCTCGCCGCCGGTCCGAAGAAGGTGGAAGAGATGCCCGGCTCGCGGCGCAGCGTCTCTCCAAGAGACCCGGCCAGCCTGTCCTCCAGGTCCTCTCCGGAAAGCACGGATGTGCCTGCGATGGTTTCATCGGCGGTGCGGCCGATGGGCGAAGCGGTGACGACGATTTCGTCCACATGGACGGGACCGGCTGCGAAAGCGCATGGCGCAAAGCCGGAAAGAGCCGCGCAGGCGGCGCATTGCAGAAGACGGTTTCGGGCTGACATTGAACGGTTTTCCCTGCTGATCGATTGAAGCGATCCCGACGGGCGAAAACCCGCGCGCGTCGGCGCGGGCGGCTCGGCGGGCTAACGACGATTGATCAGCAGGCAGGCGGCCCGCGGACGGGCGGGTCGGCCGTCCGGCGGTGGAGGATGAGAGATGGCGCCGTCTCGGCGGGCGCCTCGAACGGCTCGAACGCGACCTCGACGACGACAAGTTCAGGCGCAACCGCATCGTTCGCGCGGTGAGCGGCGGCGCACAGAACGCAAACCCCGTGGTCGGGCGAAAGCGCCTCGGGCGAACTCGCATGGGCGACGACGGCGATCTGGAAAAGCGCGAGATAGAAAACGGCCGCGGCGGCGACGAGTTTTCGCCAACCGAGGGCGTCAGACCGGACGCTGAACCCGAAGGGCCGCCGCATCTATTCCAGAACCCCGCCTGGCCGCGCCCCGGGGGGCGCGGTTGTTACCATGTCACATGAATAGCGCGCGACCGGTTAATGATCAACAATCCCCGCCCGCTCCGCCGCCCGTCTATCCTCAATTCGCCGCGATTGAGGCTCGAATCATCGCAAGCAAATCCTGATGATGCAGAATAGCCGCACGGCGATGCGCAAGAGCGGACCCCGGTGAGGCGTTCTCCTCCGTCCGGTGGGAAAGCGATGAGCGACCGACGACACCTGTTTCATGTCTTTCCGACCTTCGCGGTCGGCGGCGTGCAGGCGCGCTTCGCCCGTATCGCCAACGCCCTCGGCCGGCGCTATCGCCACACAATTCTCGCCATGGACGGAGACTACGCCGCCGCCGGCCGGCTCGGACCGGATGTCGACTTCCAGTTGCGCGACGACATCGCCTGCCCGAAGCGCCGCACGCTGACGAACGCCCTCGCCTTCCGCCGCATCCTCGCCGAGGAGCGTCCCGACCTGCTCGTCACCTCCAATTGGGGGGCGCTGGAGTGGGCGCTGGCGAATACGCCGCGCGTCGTTCCGCAGGTTCACATGGAAGACGGGTTCGGACCTGAAGAAGCCGCCCGTCAGATCGCCCGGCGCGTCTGGCTCCGGCGCCTTACGCTCGGCGGCAAGCTTGTCGTTGTCGCCTCCAGCACGCTGGAGACCATCGCCCGCGAGACATGGCGCATCCCGCCCGCGCAGCTGCGGTTCATTCCCAACGGCGTCGATTCGGCGCGCTTCGCGCGGCCGCCGGATACGGAACGTGCGGCGCTTCTGGGCGATCCTGCCGATGGTCCATTAATCGGAACCGTGGCCGGACTGCGCCCTGAAAAGAATCTTCTCCGGCTGGTCGACGCCTTCGCGCTCATCAATGAAAAGCTCCCTTCCCGCCTCGCGATCATCGGCGACGGTCCCGAACGCCCCGCCGTCGCGGCTCGCGCTGAAGCGCTGGGCGTCGAGAGCCGCGTCTTCATGCCCGGCTATCTCGACGATCCGGCGGCGATCCTCGGCGCGTTCGACGTCTTCATGATGTCGTCCGACACCGAACAGGCGCCGGTGAGCCTGATCGAAGCGATGGCGGCGGGTCTCGCCGTCGCCGCGCCGGCGATCGGGGACATCGCCGAGATGGTCGCGGCGGCGAATCGTCCCTGCATCGTTCCCGCCGATGCGCGCAGCCTTTCAGAAGCCGCGCTCGCGCTGCTCAGCGACGCAGCGCTCCGTAAGCGGATCGGCGAAGACAACAAGGCGCGGAGCCTTGCGGTTTTCTCCGAAGCGGCGACGATCGAGCGCTGGAAAGCGATATGGGACGGCGATTTTTCAGCGGTCCCGGACCGTCCTGAAACCGATATGCGATGAGCCTAGCAGCGCGTCCTGCGCCTGACGCGCCTGCGGACGATAGCGCATGCAGAAATTCTCCGCGCAAAGATAGGACCCGCCCTTGATGACATGCACGGGAATTCCCGGCTGGTTCGGATCGAACCCCTGCGGCCATGTTCCTTCACGCGCCGCGCCGTCATGGTCCGGATAATACGGGCTTGCGGTCAGCTCCCACACATTGCCGATCATGTCGTAGAGGCCGTAGCCGTTCGGCGGGAAACACCCCGCGGGCGCCACGCCGGCGTAGCCGTCGCGCGCCTGATTGATGACCGGAAACAATCCCTGCCAGACGTTGGCGTCCGGCGGCGTCTCGGCGCCTTTACCTGACGCCGCCGCGCCGCCCAGAGCAGCGTATTCCCATTCCTCTTCGGTCGGCAGACGCCGCCCCGCCCAGGCCGCGTAGGCCTGCGCGTCAGCGTATGTCACGTGCACGACGGGTTCATCTCCGCGACCCTCGATGGAACTTCGCGGGCCGAAAGGGTGACGCCAGTCGGCGCCGGGAACGAATCGCCACCAGTCGAGCGGCGACGCTCCTGACAGGGACGCCGGCGGGGAAAACACCATCGAGCCCGGAACCCGAAACGCATCGGCGATTTCCGGCGCGACATCGGCGCCGAGCCCGCGTTCAGCCTGAGTCAGATAACCCGTCGCCGCGACGAATTCGGCGAACTGCGCATTTGTGACCTCGGTCCTGTCCATATGAAACGCGCCGACATCGACCCGCCGCATCGGGCCTTCCTCGTTGTAGAAACGCGTGTCGCCAATCTCGAACGAACCGGCCGGGATGAAGGCGTCGCGTTCGCCGCTTGCGCCCGTAGCGCAGGCTTGAGGCCGGGAAGCGGCGTCGAGCGACGGCGCGCCGGCGAAAAGCGCGATTACGGTTGCGCTGACGGCGCTAAGGGCGAAGGCAAGTCTTAACCGGACCGGCAAGGCGCGCTCCATTCGTCCCGAAACGGAACGGCGGGACCGCGCCCCGAACCGTCGGGGCGCGGCTGCAAGCGCGAATTGCAGTCTTTGTTCCGGCGTGTGGGATCAGAGCGGCGCGTTAACGATGGATCTTGCTGATCTTCGAGCCTTCGAGGGAAAGATTGTACATCAGCCCCTTGTTGTTGAAGACGAAGGCGACGATCGGGGCGTTGAGGCTCGTGGTGTCGATGGCGCCGCCCGTCCCGAGCGTCACCACGGCCACCGACCCGTCGACGCCGATTTCCCAACCGTCGCTGTTGCGGAATTTGTCGAGCGCGCCCTTTTCGAGAAACACCAGAATTTGCGTACGGGCCTGCGCGCCGAGCTGAAAGCCGATGGAGGCCGCCGCAGTCGAATAATAGTCGACCGTCTTGCCGCGGATCAGCAGCGCCCCCTCTCCGTATTCGCCGCCGACGCCGATGCCGGCTTTCTTCACGGACGGGAAAACCAGCACGCCTTCGGCGCGGGCCAGAAGATCCTTGGCGCCGGAAATGTCTTCCTTGAATTCCGCGAGGGCGTTGTTGACGCGCCGGTCGATTTTTTCCTTGGAGGCGGCCTCAGCGACGCCGGCGAGGGCGAAAAACGCCGCGATGAGCGCGAGGGCGCTGCGGGCGAAAGACGTGGTAGTCATTGGATGTCTCCGTGAACCGTTCCCGACGCATTATCCCCCGTTCGGGGCGGGCGCGCCAGCCATAGGGATGAGGGGAAACGGCGCCGAGGCGGCCGGTTATTCCGCGGCTTCGGGCTTTGCGCCGGAAATCGGCGTTCCGACGGCGATTTTCCGGGCGCTTCTTGAGAGCGGCCAGGCGATGGCGAGTCCCGAAAGAATCCCCGGCATGCCTTCGTAAATATCCGCCTGCCAGCCCATATGCCGCCACCACAGCGCGACGCCGACGCCGACCGCCATCGCAGCGATGGCGGCGACCTCCGGTATCCGCCGGTTCGCCGCATAGACAACAAGCAGCGGCGCGAAGGCGGAGGCGAGAGTCGACCAGGCGAGGATGACAAGGCTGAAGACGCTGCGGTTGCCGCTGACCGCAATGGCGAGCGCCAGCGCCGTCACCGCCGCGGTCGCCAGTTTTAGCTTCCAGCTTTTTTCCTCACGCTCCGGCATCAGATCGTGGGTGATCGCCGCCGAACAACTGAGCACTAGCGAGTCCGCCGTCGACATGGTGGCGGCGAAAATCCCGGCGAGGATCATGCCGACGAGAACCGGCGGCATCTGCTGGAGCGCCATGGTCGGCAGCGCCAGTTCCGGATCGACGCCGCCAAGTTCCGGCAGATAGAGCCGCGACAGCATGCCGACCCCGGTGGCGAGCGCGTAGAACAGCGTGAAATAGCCGTAGTACCAGGCACGCGCGCGGCCCATGTTGGACGGCGAATCGAGCGCCATGAAGCGCACCATGACATGCGGCTGGCCGATCACGGACAGGCCCGCGAACATCCAGCCGACCACGAACAGCGCCATGCCGAGCGCGCCGGGCAACAGCAGGTCAGGCGGAAACCAGTCGAGGAAGGTCGGAACGGCGCGCATTTGCGACAACGTTTCTTCGACGCCCCCGCGCCCCGCGACGCCGACGCAGAACAGCATCGCCATCGCGCCGAGCATGACGAAAGACTGGACCGCATCAGTCCAGATCGAGGCCCGAATGCCCCCGGCGGCGCTGTAGGCGAGGATCATCCCCGCGGCGACCACGGCGCCCAGTTTCGGGTCCCATCCGAGGACGCCCTGCAGCGCCTTGCCGCCGGCGCTGATTTGCGCCGCCGCATAGGCGCCCAGGAAAACCACCATGATGATCGCTGCGATCCGGCGCCAGACAGCAAAGCCCTGCCCGTTCCAGGAGGCGAGCACGGCGGCGAAGGAAGCCTGTTTCGTGCGGGCCGTCGCCTCGCGAAGTCGTCTGTGTACGAACATCGAAGCGACGTAGTCGCCGAGAATCCAGCCGATCGTCAGCCAGATCGCCGCAAGTCCCGTTGCGTAGGTGAAGCCGATGACGCCGATGAACATGTAGCCGGAATTGTTCGTGGCGACGGCCGAAAGCCCGGCGAGCCAGGGCGAAACCTCGCTGTCGCAGAGATAATAATCGGTGCGGGACTTTTTCGCTTTCAGCGCCGACGCCAGACCGACGCCCAGAAACAGGAGAAGAAACCCCAGAAAACTTGCGACGATCATTCTTGCGCCCCTCTCCGCCCCGGCGTCGCGGTTTAATGCCGCGTCTGCGGCTCGCTGTGTGCGCCACGCACTTCCGCCGTGTCGAGATCGAGAACGAGGCCGGCGGGCATTGGGTCAGGAAGTGCGACGAGCTTGTTCTGCTCGCCCTCGGCCCACATCGCGAAGGCGACGAGGCTGGCTTGTTTCTGCTCTTCTTCCGCGCGCTGAAATACGAACAGGCCCTTTTCGTTCATGAAAAACGTATGAGTCCCGAACGCATCGTGAAGCTGGGGCAGAACGCCATGATCGGCGGCGATGGCGAGAAGATCGGTCTTCGACTCCACCGCCTCTATCTGGGCCGGGCTGAGTTCCATAAAGGCCTCCTTGAGGTCTGTCGCGCGCGCTGCGCGCCGCGGCCCGACGATCAGGCCGCCTTCCTTGAATTGGCGTTCGCCGCGCTTCTCCGGCGGGCGATCAGCGCCTCGTGCAAGGCGATGATGCCTGCTTCGTATTGCGCCTCGTCGATCACGAACTGGATGTCGATGTTGCGCATCGGCTGATGCAGGCCGAGCAGGTCGACGCCGGCTTCGGCGAGCGCCGCGGTCGCCGCCGCCGTAAGCCCCGGCGCCTTCAGGTCGCTGCCGATGGCGGACACCACGGCGACTTTGCGCACGGTGAGCGCCGCCGACGGATACTGCGCCTCGAGATCGGCGATGACGCGCCGCACCGCCTTCAGCGAGCCCTGCAGGTAATGCGTGATGGTGTTGGCGTTGGAGGACTTCGAGATGATGCCGACGCGATGCCGTTCGAGCACGGTGAGGATCGCCGCGTCGTAGCCTTTGACGCCCACCATGTCCTGCTCGAAGAATTCCAGCGCCAGCACGCCCCGCCGGCCGGTGACGATCTCGGCGCCCGGATTGTCGGAGACATAATCGCTGCCGATCACCGTGCCCTCGTCGTCCGGCCGGAAGGTGTTCTTGACGCGCAGGGGAATATTCGCCTGCCTCAGCCCCTTCGCCGCGCGAGGATGGATGGCCTCCATGCCCATATTCGAAAGCTGATCGGCGACGTCGTAATTGGTTCGCCCGATGGTGCGGACTTTGTCCGCGCCGACGATTTTCGGATCGGCGCTCGAAAGATGGAACTCCTTGTGG
This sequence comes from Pseudomonadota bacterium, assembly GCA_036337175.1. GTDB lineage: Bacteria > Pseudomonadota > Alphaproteobacteria > Caulobacterales > Parvularculaceae > Amphiplicatus. The sequence continues at coordinate 7,370 of JAYZEQ010000009.1, read as the reverse complement.
ATGATCGCCTCTTTCGCCTGCGTCAGCGCGGCCGCGCGCGAGAAGGTGACTTCAGTGTATCCCCGGTCGAAACTCTTCACCATGCCTTCGCGGCAGTGCGCGTAACCGGTGAGGATCGGCAATTCTTTCGAGAGGTCGACTGTCTCCAGAGCCCTGGCGATGCGGTCGTCCAGCGCCGGTTCTTCCTCGTCGCGCCAACCGGTCAGATCGACGAACAAGGCGTTGACGCCATGCTGTCGCAGCAGCAGCGCCGTATTATGCGCGCTGTGCGCCTCGCCGAGCGCCGACAGCATTTCGCGCACCGCGGAGAGGTGTTCGGTAAGCCGGAAATGCCCGTACGAGCACAGACGATGCAGATCGAGAAGACAACTTCTGACGCCTTCGATCCTGTCACGGACGAAACTGTCGGCGGCGGCCCGGTCGGCGTGTCCCTCGAATATCTCGGCGTTGATCTTGCGCATGTGTTCGCCGACGGCGCTCAGGGCTTCGCCCCACGCCCATTCGGACTCAGCGCTCGCGAAAAGCGCGTAGACGCCCGGCTCGCCGGTCTTCTTGTCCTCGATCAGCCTGTTGGTTACGCCCGCGTAGGCCGACACGACGAAGATGCGGCGATAGAGGTCAGCCCCCTTGCGCCCGTTTAGAAAGACGTTGTTGAGCACGGCCTCCGTCGCGGCGATGGACGTGCCGCCGATCTTCTCGATCGTATGGCCTTTGTCTGCAGCGCTGTTCATTGATGCCTCCTAGGCCGCCTCTTTGCCGATCCGTCCGGAAACGGGTTTCACAGCGGCGATTTTTTCCCGCGCGGCGATGAAGTCCGGCCGCGGCTTTTTCGGGCCGAACGGCGCGACAAGGCGGTTCGACACGGCGTTGAACACCAGAAAGGCGTTCGAACGCGGGAAAGGCGTGATGTTGGAATTGGAGCCGTGCATGGTGTTGCAGTCGAAAATGACGACGGTTCCGGCGGGGCCCGTGGGCATGGCGACGCCGCTGGCGCGGGCCATTTCGGCCAGCACGTTCGCATCGGGCACGCCGTACTCCTGCTTTTTCAGGGACTGCTTGTAGTGGTCTTCCGGCGTTTCGCCGACGCAGGCGATATAGCTTTCATGCGAGCCGGGAATGAACATGGTCGGTCCGTTGACCGGCGTGTTCTCGTTGAGCAGCACCGACATGGAGACGGCGCGCATGCGCGGCATCCCGTCTTCAACATGCCAGGTCTCGAAATCCGAATGCCAGTAGAACTCCTTGCCGTTGAAGCCCGGCTTGTAGTTGAGGCGCGACTGGTGAACGTAAATATCGTCGCCGAGCAGGAACTTCGCGACTTCCGCCAGACGCGCGTCGGAGGAAAGGCGCCAGAAAACGCCGCTCTGCTCGTGGATCTTGAACACCGAACGCACCGCGCCGGAGCCCGGCTCCGTGATGGCCGTTTCGGGCTCGAGCTCGATTTTGCCGGCGGCGAGCCGCGCGGCCTCCTCTTGCAGGACGGCGATCTCGCTTGTGTCGAAAGCGTTTTCGAGAGCGAGGAACCCATTCTTTCTGAACGACTCGGTCTGCTCGCGGCTCAGAGGCGCGTCGGGACTCCAGTCGCTGTAGACGACCGGATCACGGCGCGCCGTCACGACCGGCTTCGCCTCGATACGCGAGGGATACAGATCTTCGACTTTCATCGCGGCGGCCCTCAGCTCGCCGCCGCGACAAGCGGGTAGGCGCCGTTTTCGTCGTGCACTTCCCGGCCGGTCACGGGCGGATTGAAGGCGCAGGCCATGATCATTTCCGACCGCGCTCGCAGGATGTGGCGATCGTGCTTGTCGAGAGCGTACATGACGCCCGGTCTGATCTCGTGGGTCGCGCCCGTTTCAAGATCCTCAATGCTGCCTTCGCCCGAGACGCAGTAAACAGACTCAAGATGATTGCGGTAATGCATCTTCAGTTCGGCGCGGGCGTAGATTGTGGTGATGTGGAAGGAAAAGCCCATGCCGTCGTCCTTCAGAAGAAGGCGAACGCTGTTCCATCCTTCGGAATCCACCCGTCGTTCCGTATCCTTGGCGGCGTGAAAATCTCTGACGATCATCTTAATTATCCCTAGGCTGCTTTTTTCAGTTCTTTTTCGATCGCGGCGTCGACGGCGCGGGCGAGAATGTTGAGGCCCTCGCCGAGAATGTCCTCGTCGATCGTAAGCGGCGTCAGGCATTTGACGATCTCGTCGTCGCCGCCGCTCGTCTCAATGACGAGGCCGCGCGCGAATGCTTCCTTGACGACGCGGGCCGCTCGTTCGCCCGTCTTCATGTCGAGACCGAGCATCATGCCGCGCCCCTTGACGCGCTCGATCCAGCGCTCGTGTTTCTCGAGGATCGCCTCGAGGCGCATGCGGAGGATTTCGCTTTTCCGGGCGATGTCCTTCTCGAAGGCGTCGCCGCGCCAGAAAGTTTCGAGCGCCGCCCTCGCTGTGACGAAGGCGTGGCAGTTACCGCGGAAGGTGCCGTTGTGCTCGCCCGGCTTCCAGATGTCGAGATCGCGCCTGATCAGCGTCAGCGCCATCGGCAGGCCGTAACCGGAAATCGATTTCGCCATGGTGACGATATCGGGCTTCAGACCGGCCGGCTCGAAGCTGAAGAACGTTCCGGTGCGGCCGACCCCGGCCTGGATGTCGTCGACGATGAACAGCGCGCCATGCTTGCGGGCGATCTTTTCGACCTTTTTCAACCATTCGAACGAGGCGACGTTGAGCCCGCCCTCGCCCTGCACGGTTTCGACAATGATCGCCGCCGGCGCATCTACGCCGCTCGACGGGTCGTCGAGCAACTGCTCGAGCTGCGCCGTCGTGTCCGCGTCGTCGCCATAATAGCCGCAGAACGGGGCGTGGGTGACGTGCGACAGCGCGACGCCCGCCCCGCCCCGGTGATGCGAATTGCCGGTCAGCGACAGCGCGCCCAGCGTCACGCCATGAAAGCCGTTGGTGAAGGCGATGATATTCTCGCGCCCGGTCTTCTTACGCGCGAGCTTCAGCGCCGCCTCTACCGCGTTGGCCCCGGTCGGCCCCGGAAACTGAACGACATAATCGAGGTTTCTCGGCTTCAGGACGGCGTTCTCGAATTCTTCAAGAAAGGCCTCCTTCGCGTCTGTCTCCATATCGAGACTGTGAGTGACGCCGTCGCGCTCGATATAGTCGAGCAGCGCTTTTTTCAGCGCCGGATGATTGTGCCCGTAGTTCAGGGACGAGCAGCCGGCGAGGAAGTCGATATAGCGGCCGCCCGCCTCGTCGAAGAGTTCGGCGCCGCGCGCGGCGACGAACTTCACCGGGAAATTACGCGCATAGCTCCTGACTTTCGATTCGCGGCGCTCGAAAACGCTGGTTTTTTCGATGTCCTGACTTTCGTAGGCCATGATGAACCTCTTCCCTGTCTTTTGCCTAAACCGTGAATGATGCTCCGAACCTAGAAAGGTCCGATCGCGACTAAGAACTCCGTATCGTGACGACCGCCGAAATCGCGCTCACGTTCGAACCATTCGTCGTGGGCGATCTGCGTTTTGAGAACGTCGGCTATCGATTTGAACAACGCCCATGAGGCGGCGTTGTCTTTGGTGATCGTCGTCTTGATCGTATTGACGCCGGCGGCGCCGTCCGACGACACGAGCGCGCCGATCAGCGCCTTGCCGAGGCCGAGGCCGCGCGCCGCTTCGCCGACCGCCACTTGCCACACGAAAAGCGTGTTCGGCTCTTCCGGCGGGCGGTAGCCGGATATCCAGCCGACGATTTCGCCCTCTTTTTCGGCCAGCATGCAGGTGGACGCGAAATGCGTGCACTGAAGCAGGTTGCAATAGAGCGAGTTTTCGTCCAGCGGCGGACACGACGCCACAAGGCGCCACACCTTTTTCCCGTCTTCCCTGACAGGATGGCGAAATGTCAGCGCGGCCGTCCCCCCCGCTCGGGAAGGAGCCTTCTGTTCTTTTACGGCGGTCATGGGCTGCTTTCGTTGACGGCAATTACTTAGATGCTCTAAGCATCATGTCAACACCGCCCGCACCTACAAGCCCGTTATGTTTGTTGCGCTTGGAAAGGTGTTATTTTGTTAACTCTGGCGGCGCGCGAGATACTGCCCGCAGCAAGCGAGCAACGGACATTTATTCGGTTATCTAAGTAAAATTGGCCGTATCTTGCGCCGATGCGCGAATCGCCGCGCTCGGCTAAGCTGATAAAAATATTGTGGAATTATCGATGCAGAACCGGTCCGAAGCGGCGCTCGTCGCGCTGCGCCGCATCCTGAGGGCGACGGAGCTCAACGCCCGCACCCTCGCCCGATCGACAGGCCTGACGCCCTCGCAGCTGATTGTTCTCAACCTCGTCGCGCATCTCGGCGACGCAACGCCGACCGAGCTCGCCCGCCGCGCCTCCCTGACGCTCGCAACCATGACCACGCTTGTAGACCGGTTGGAAGATCGCGGTCTCATCACCCGTCGCCGCGATGAAAACGATCGCCGCCGCATGCTGATCCGCATCACGCGCGCCGGCAAGAAAACGCTCGACGCCGCCCCCGATGCGCTTCAGCTTCGATTTCAGGAGCGGTTCGACGCGCTGGCCGACTGGGAGCAGGCCTCTCTGATCGCCGCACTCGAGCGAGCGGCGGCGCTTCTCGGCGCCAAGGATATCGACGCCGCGCCTGTGCTAGATATCGGCGCGCTCACCGAGCTGCCCGACGGCGGTTAGAGGCGATAATCAGCATAACCGGACACAAAAGCATGACCGCCCCCGCTCGCATTCTCGTCGACGCCGACGCCTGCCCGGTGAAGGAAGAGATCTACAAGGTCGCGTTCAGACACGAAGCGCCGGTGGCGATCGTCGCCAACAGCTACATGCGCGTTCCCGATCATCCCCTGATCGAGAGAGTGACGGTAGGCGCCGGTTTCGACGCCGCCGACGACTTTATCGCAGGAAACGCCGACTCAAGCGCTGTCGTCGTCACCGCCGATATTCTGCTCGCCGACCGTTGCCTCAAGGCCGGCGCGACGGTGATCGCGCCGAACGGCTCGCGCTTCACCGCCGATTCCATCGGCGCCGCGATCGCCGCGCGAGCCATCATGGCGGACCTGCGCGCCGGCGGCGACAGCGTGGGCGGGCCGCCGCCGTTCTCGAAATCCGATCGCTCGCGATTTCTCTCGGCGCTCGATGAAACGCTGGTCAGGCTGAAACGGCGCGGCTGAACCGCCGCTCAGGGCTTTTCGAAGCGCAGCATGTAATTTTCGACGAGGCCGGAAACAGGAACCGTTTCGCCCTTGCCGAATCCGGCCGCTTCGACCGCGGCGGCGACGCCCTCTTTGCCGGCGTGCACTTGGCGCTTGTCCGGCGGCGGCGTCTCGCCTTCCTTGAGGTCGTAATCGACGATGTACAGCGCTCCGCCCGAACGCAGCGCCTCGAACACCGTTTTCAGGATCGCCGCCGGGTCGTCGAAATAGTGATAGGTGTCGCAGATGAAGACGACATCGACGGAGCCGGGCGGCAGAGTAATCGAATCGTCCCGCCCCAGCACGGCGACGACATTGTCGAGGCCGAGATCGTCGGCGCGCTGATTGATAAGCGTCAGGAAACGCGGCTCGATATCGACCGCATAGACGACGCCGCCTGGCGACGCCCTCTCCGCGAACAGCAGCGAATAGACGCCGGTGCCGGCGCCGATATCGGCGATGCGCCCGCCCGCCTTCAGGTCGAGAGCGGCGACGACATTGGCGCGGGCGCTGTAGAGCTCGCGGCTCCCGACCTCGAGACGCTCAAGCCAGAGATCGACATTGACGGGCTCGCTCGGATACGGATCGGCGGCTGGAGACGGGGCAGGATCGGGCTGAGGCTCGCTCCGGCCGCAGGCCGCGAGCGTCAGAGCGCCCGCGAGCGCAAACACAGCGGTTTTTCCGATTGTCATCGCGCGCCCTCGAATCGCGAATCCAGCCCATGCGGCGGAAAGCATCTTATGCCGCTTCCGAACAGGATCAACGCGAGAGACAGCGCGCCGCCCCTGAAGCTCAGATGAATTCTTGGTGAAGAATATATCGGTCAGAAGGGCTTATCGGCTCAGCAGGCCTGGCGGCGACCTACTCTCCCACGTCTTGAGACGTAGTACCATCGGCGCTGGGGACTTTAACGACCGAGTTCGGGATGGGATCGGGTGGAGGCTCCCCGCAAATACCACCGGGCCGGCAAAGACGACAAGTTGCGAGAGTTCCGGACGCCTCTTGCGAGGCCCCGGGGAAAGTCTAACGCTTCGCGGCGTTGATCCGTAAACGGACCGTTCGCCGCGCATGAACCGCTCCACCCATGCAGAAAACTGCATGAGCGCGATCAAGCCAATCGAGCAATTAGTACCGGTTAGCTTCACGCATTGCTGCGCTTCCACACCCGGCCTATCAACGTGGTGGTCTTCCACGGCTCTCAAGGGAATGTTTGTTTCGAGGCGAGTTTCCCGCTTAGATGCCTTCAGCGGTTATCTCTTCAACACATAGCTACCCAGCTGCGCCATTGGCATGACGACTGGTCCACCAGAGGTGTGTCCATCCCGGTCCTCTCGTACTAAGGACAGCTCCTCTCAACATTCCTACACCCATAGCAGATAGGGACCGAACTGTCTCACGACGTTCTGAACCCAGCTCACGTACCGCTTTAATCGGCGAACAGCCGAACCCTTGGGACCTGCTCCAGCCCCAGGATGCGATGAGCCGACATCGAGGTGCCAAACAACGCCGTCGATATGGACTCTTGGGCGTCATCAGCCTGTTATCCCCGGCGTACCTTTTATCCGTTGAGCGATGGCCCTCCACACGTGGGACCACCGGATCACTATGGCCGACTTTCGTCTCTGCTCGACTTGTCAGTCTCGCAGTCTAGCGGGCTTATGCCATTGCACTCGACGAGCGATTTCCGACCGCTCTGAGCCCACCTATCGCGCGCCTCCGTTACTCTTTAGGAGGCGACCGCCCCAGTCAAACTACCCACCATGCAGGGTCCCGGATCCGGATGACGGACCGCGGTTAGACATCAGCGACAACAAGGGCGGTATTTCACATTGCGGCTCCACAAGAGCTGGCGCTCCTGCTTCAAAGCCTCCCGCCTATTCTACACATGTGGACGCTAATGCCACTGCAAAGTTGTAGTAAAGGTGCACGGGGTCTTTCCGTCTAACTACGGGTACTCCGCATCTTCACGGAGAATTCAGTTTCGCTGAGTCTGCATTGGAGACAGTAGGGAAGTCGTTACGCCATTCGTGCAGGTCGGAACTTACCCGACAAGGAATTTCGCTACCTTAGGACCGTTATAGTTACGGCCGCCGTTTACCGGGGCTTCAATTCGGAGCTTGCACCCCTCCTTTTAACCTTCCGGCACCGGGCAG
>JAYZEQ010000008.1:0-437614 GCA_036337175.1 Pseudomonadota bacterium | reverse complement strand
TCACTGCCACTCTGTCAAAGCCGGAATCCGAAGTCTAGAGCGTCTTAAGATTATACGGAACCATTTGACCGGGTCCCCTTAAGCCGTGGTTAGGCGCGCGCCGCATGGCGATGCCTCGCATCGGCATAGGTGCGGAACGCGCCTAACCACGGTTTATGGGGGCGCGGCCTTCGGTGGGGCATGTGAGCGTTTTGGCGGGAGTCGCGGCGTTTGCCCGATGTGGTACATCGCGCGGCGCACCGCTTCCTACCCAAACACTCATATGACACATCAAATGGCTTCATATTGGCTGAAGCCGCTCTAGCGCCCAGTCTCACCATGCGTCAAAGCCGGCGAGTCCGTCCAAGCATGGCGGTTTACAACCAGCGCCAACCATAGAATATTGTTCGTCCGTTATTTTTGAAGGGCTAGGCCATGGGCGTACAGTTCTCCAGCGACATGTTCGACGCGGTCTTGCAGGAGACGGGCACGGCCAAGGGGCTGCCCAACGAGGCCTATACCAGCGAGGATTTCCTGGATTCGGAACGCGACCGCCTGTGGTCGCGGAGCTGGGTCTGCGTCGGCGTCGCCGCAAAGCTGCAGGCGCCGGGCTTCGTCATTCCGGTGGAGATCGCCGGCGCGCCGGTCATTGTGTTGCGCGACCACGGTGGCACGGTGCGCGCCTACCACAACGTCTGCAGTCATCGCGGCGCCAAGCTAGTGACCAACCCGCGCCGGGTCAAGGACAGCCTGCGCTGCCCCTACCACGGCTGGTGCTACAGACTGGACGGCGAAATCTGCGCGACCCCCGACATTGGCGGTCCCGGCGTCCATCGTCTGGAGGGCTTCGATCAGTCACGACACGGCCTCAAACCCATCGCCTGCGGCGTCTGGGCCGACATGATATTTGTCAACCTCGATGGCACGGCGGCGCCGTTGGAACAATACCTGGCGCCGTTGATCGAGCGCTGGAAGGCCTATGATTTTTCGCTCCTTCGCCACGCCGGCAAGGCCGATGGATCGGCCTCGATCACGGCCAACACCAATTGGAAGCTGGCGGTCGAGAACTTCTGCGAATCCTACCACCTGCCTCTGGTCCATCCCGGACTGAACAGCTATTCCCGGCTCGACGACCACTATCACATCATGATTGACGACAAATTCGGCGGCCAGGGCAGCACCGTCTACACACCCCAGGTGTCCAGTGGCAAGCGCTTCCCGCAGTTCCCCGACCTGTCGGACGAAGCCAGGGCCGGGGCCGAATATGTGGCGATCTATCCCAATGTGCTGGTCGGCCTGCAGAACGACCATTTCTGGTGCATCCATATGGAGGCCAAGGGACCCGGTAGAACCGACGAGCATCTGGAAATCTACTACATCGGCGACGGCGCCAACGACGAGACCCTGGCCACGGCGCGCCAGGACACGCTCAAGCGCTGGTGCCAGATTATGGACGAGGACATCATGATCATCGAGCGCCTGCAGCAGGGCCGTCATTCGCCGGGCTTCGAGGGCGGCTGCTTCACCCCGCTCATGGATGCGCCGTCGCACCATTTCAGCCGTTGGGTTGCGCAAACCATGATCGGCTAATTCGGTGGGAGATTGCGCCGCCACACCGGCCGCTCTTCCCTGCGCCGACGTTAAGTTTATCGTTCTCGGGGCGGGGTGAAACTCCCCACCGGCGGTGATTGCGCCAATGGCGCATAAACCCGCGGGCGCCCGCCAACGCCTTTGGCGGGGTCAGCAGATCCGGTGTCATTCCGGAGCCGACGGTCATAGTCCGGATGGAAGAGAACGGGATGCCGACTGCACCATTTCTCCATGGCCACCCACGCCGTCCGTGCTCTCCCCCCATTCGAACTCCAGCCCAGGGTGGCACGCCTATGTATGACCGACCAAACGTGTATGACCGACGAATCGCCTTTATTCAGGCCTACTGGCACAAGGACATTGTCGATCAGGCCCGGGAGCCCATTATGGCCCAAATCGAGAACCACGGGTTGTCGACCGGCCGCGTCGATTTCTACGAGGTCCCCGGCGGCCTGGAAATTCCGCTTCTCGCCAAGCGCCTGGCCGGCACCGGGCGCTACGCCATCATCGCCGCTGCCGGGCTCATCGTCGACGGCGGCATCTACCGCCACGACTTTGTCGCCGGCGCCATCATCGACGCCATGATGCGGATCCAGTTGGACAGCGAGGTGCCGATTATCTCGGCGATGCTGACGCCGGAACGCTTCCACGACCACCCGGACCACAAGCGGTTCTTCCACGACCACTTCAAGGTCAAGGGCGCCGGGGGGCCGCCGCCTGCGCCCAGACGCTGGCAAACATGGTGGCGATTTCGGCGCTTGATTCCCCAGCGTGAATCGAGGGTGGCAATGTGCTAGCGTTGCGCCGCAAATGCTGAGCCGCAAAACGCCATGAACAAGAGCGCTACCACTGTCCCTGCTCCCGTCCCCGGCGGCGACAAGGTGACACCCATGATGGTGCAGTATCTCGCCATCAAGGCGGATCATCCCGACTGTCTGCTGTTCTACCGCATGGGCGATTTCTACGAGCTGTTCTTCGACGACGCGGTGAAGGCGGCCGCAGCGCTCGACATCACGCTGACCAAGAGGGGCAAGCATCAGGGGCGGGAAATCCCCATGTGCGGCGTGCCGCATCACGCCTACGAAGCCTATCTCGCGCGGCTCATCCGCAAGGGCTTCAACGTCGCCATCTGCGAGCAGGTGGAGGATCCCGCGGAAGCGAAAAAGCGCGGTTCGAAGTCGGTGGTTCGCCGCGACATTGTCCGCTACGTCACGCCGGGAACGCTCACCGAAGACTCGCTGCTGGATGCGGGACGCAGCAACCACCTCGCCGCCATCGCCGCGTTGCGCGGCGGGGCCGAGGCGGCGCTCGCCTGGACGGATATGTCGACGGGCGAACTGTTCGTGCGTCCGACGACGCTGGCGGAGGCGCGTCTCCACGCGGCCTCGCTGTCGCTCAGCGAACTGATCGTTTCCGACGGCGCCGGAGAAGAATGGACGGGCGTCCTCGCCGAACTGGGCGCGGATATCAAGGTGTCGATCCAGCCGGGCGCGTTCTTCGACAGCCGCGCCGGAGCGCGGCGCCTGCTCGATCATTTCAAGGTCGCCTCGCTCGACGCCTTCGGCGCTTTCGACCGCGCAGAACTCGCCGCGCTCGGCGCCATTCTCGCCTATATCGATCTGACGCAGGTCGGACGGCTCCCGGCTTTGCGCCCGCCGAAACGCGCCGACGCCGCCGCCACGATGACCATCGATCAGGCGACGCGCGTCTCGCTCGAACTTTTGCAGACGCAGTCCGGGGCGCGAGACGGTTCGTTGTTCGCGGCGGTCGACCGCACCGTCACCGGTCCGGGCGCGCGTCTTCTCGCCGCGCGGCTGTCGGCGCCGCTGACCGATCCGGACGCCGTCAATGCGAGGCTCGACAGCGTCGAGGCGCTGGCCCGCGAGGAGCGGCCGCTCGCCGCGGTTCGCGAGGCGCTGTCGCGCATGCCGGATCTGTCCCGCGCCCTGTCGCGCCTGTCGCTCGACCGCGGCGGACCGCGCGATCTCGCCGCCATTCGCGACGGGCTCGATTGCGCGCGGGAAATCGCCAGCCTGATGTGGGGCCTCCACCGCGCAGCGCCGCTGCCTGCGGAGCTTTCGGCCTGCGCCGCGGCGCTCGAAGCGCGCGACAGCGGCGGCTTTTCCGCGCTGCACCGCCTGCTCGCCGAGGCGCTCGACCAGTCGCCGCCGATACTGGCGCGCGACGGCGGCTTCATCGCCAAGGGTTTCGATCCCGGTCTCGACGCGGCGCGCCTGCTGCGCGACGAATCGCGGCGGGTCATCGCCGGCCTCGAGGCGGACTATCGCGCCCGGACCGAGCTGAAGGCGCTGAAGATCAGGCACAACAACGTTCTCGGCTACTTCGTGGAGACGCCGCCGGGACAGGCGGACCGACTGATGGGCGCGCCGCATTCGGCGCTGTTCATTCACCGGCAGACGCTGGCGAGCGCCGTGCGCTTCACGACGGCGGAACTCGCCGATCTCGACGCCAAGATCGCGCGCGCCCGCGATGAGGCGCTGGAGCGCGAGCTTGAAGTCTTCAACCGGCTGGCCGGCGAGGTGATCGCCGCGGCGGGGCCGGTCGGCGAGGCGGCCGACGCGGCCGCCGCGCTCGACGTCGCCGCGGGTTTCGCGGCGCTGGCCCGCCAGGAAAATTACATCCGCCCACGGATCGATGCGAGTCTCGCTTTCGACGTCAAAGGCGGGCGCCATCCCGTCGTCGAACAGGCGTTGAAGAAAGCCGGCGGGGGCGCCTTCACCGCCAACGACTGCGCGCTCGCCGATGCGGACGGCGCGAAACTCTGGCTGGTCACCGGCCCGAACATGGCCGGCAAATCGACTTTCCTGCGCCAGAACGCGCTGATCGCCATTCTCGCCCAGGCGGGCGGCTACGTGCCGGCGGAGGCCGCTCATATCGGCGTCGCCGACCGGGTATTCTCCCGCGTCGGCGCGGCGGACGATCTCGCGCGCGGCCGCTCGACCTTCATGGTCGAAATGGTCGAGACCGCCGCCATTCTCAACCAGGCGAGCGAGCGCGCCATCGTCATTCTCGACGAGATCGGACGCGGCACCTCGACCTTCGACGGCATGTCGATCGCTTGGGCGACGGTGGAGCATCTGCATGACAAGGTCCGCTGCCGCGGCCTGTTCGCCACCCACTATCACGAGCTGACGGCGCTGGCGGCGAGTCTGCCCCGCCTCGCCAACGTGTCGATGCGGGTGCGCGAGTGGAAGGGCGAGGTGGTGTTCCTGCACGAAGTGGTTAACGGACCGGCCGACCGCTCCTACGGCGTCGCGGTGGCGCGGCTGGCGGGCCTTCCCGCCGGCGTCGTCAAACGGGCGGAAAGCGTGCTGGCTCTCCTCGAATCGCAGCGAAAGACGGGAGCGATCAGCGACCTGCCGCTATTCGCCGCAGCCGCGCCGGCTGCGCCCGACCCGTCGCCGCCCGCCCCGTCGGCCAGCCGCCTCGCCGAGGCGCTGGGGGAGCTCGACCCCGATGCGCTCAGCCCGCGCGAGGCGCTCGAATCGCTCTACCGATTGAAATTGTTGGCGGACGAAGTATGAAAGCCCCGGCGCGGGTCATGCTGCGCCGCAACGGAGCCGGATCGTGAGCCGCGTGTTTTTCATCAGCATGATGGCCGCCGGGGCGCTCGCCGCCACGGCCGAGCTCGCATCGGCGGCTGAGACCGTCACCCCCGTCTCCCTGAAAACGACCGGGCCCGACGCCGAGTGGGCCGATCTCCACGCCAGGGCCGCGGCGGGCGATGCGCGCGCCCAGCGCCGGGTCGCGCTGATGCTGCTCAAGCAAGCCGCGCCGGTCCGGTGCGCGGCCGACGAGTGCGCCGCCGATGCGGTGGATTATCTCAAGCGCGCGGCGCGCGGCGGCGACACGGTGGCGCTGGTGACGCTCGAAAAAATGCGCGCGGAAGAGGCGGCGCATGCGCCGTCCGTCGAAGACATCGTCGCGATCGAAACCGAACGCGCCGAGCGCGGGGACAAGATGACGGCGTGGCGCCTCGCGAAACGCTATCAGACGGGCGACGGGGTCGAACCCTCCGCGTCCCAGTCCGTCCGCTGGCTGACGGAAGTCGCTTCCGGCGACAGCGCGGCTTACCCGAAGACGACGGAAGCCGCCTACCGGCTTTGCGAAATTTACGGTCAGGGCGCCGGTGTTCCCGCCGACGACAAGAAGGCCCAGAGCTGGTGCGAGCGCGCCGCGCAGGCGGGCCATGCGGGCGCGGCGCTCGTCCTTGCCCAGCTGCAGCGACTGGATGGGTGAGGCGCCCGGTCCGATAGCGTCCTTTTTCAGCCTCGACGAAACCGGGCGAGGCCGATGATGACCGCGCCGGCGCGTACGGACGAGCTTCATGCGACGCCCGCATCCGTCGGAGAGGCGATAGCCCTCGCCTGCGAACGCCAGCGCGCCGGTCAGGCGCATGGCGAGATCGCCGCCACCCTGAAAACCTTCGTCGAAAGGCGCCGGCGCGCGGTGGCCGCCCAGTATGCGCGCGGCGATGTTGCGGCCGTTCGGCTCGCCGAGTTCGTCACCGAGGCGATCGTGGCGCTGTTCCGCGAGGGCGCGAAAGTGCACAGCGCCGCCGCCGCGAAGCTGACCATCGCCGCGGTCGGCGGATTCGGCCGCGGAGAGCTCGCGCCCTATTCCGACGTCGATCTGCTGTTTCTGCATCCGGGGGACGCGGCGTCGATCCGGCCGCTGCTCGACTTCGTGCTGTACCCTCTCTGGGACGCCGGCCTCAAAGTCGGCCACGCCGTTCACACGCCGGCCTCTGCGGTCGAGTTCGCGCAAGGCGACATGGTGGCCCGGACGGCGTTTCTCGACAGCCGCCACATTTGCGGGCCGGGCGCGCCGTACACGGATTTTCAGAAGCGCTACGAGAAGCTGCGCAAGCGCACCAAGAAGCAGTTCGAGAACGCCAAACGGGCCGAGCTGGAGGCACGCCACGAGAAATCCGACCAGTCGCGCTATCTCGCCGAACCCGACCTCAAGGAGGGCAAGGGCGGGCTGCGCGATCTTCACACCATCAAATGGCTCTACAAGTACGAGTTCGACAGGAACATCGACGACGAGAAGGCGTCGAAGCGCATCCTGAGCCCCGACGATTTGAAGGCGCTGAAAAAATGCGAACGGTTCCTGTGGTCGGTGCGCGTGCAACTGCACGGATTGAGGGGCCGCGCCGACGAGAAGCTGTCGTTCGACGTGCAGCCGACGCTCGCCGAAAAGCTCGGCTACGCCGATCGCGGCGGCATGCCGGCGGCCGAACGGCTGATGAAGCACTATTTCGTCAACGCCATGGAGGTCGGGCGGCTGACGCGCATTTTCGCCGCGAAGCTCGAAGAGGACCGCTCGCGCCTGTCGCCGCGCGCGTTCAAGATCATCCCGAAATCCCTCACCGTCGACGAGGCGGGCGAAAAGGCCAATCTCAAGCTCGCCTTCGGCCGGTTGCATTTCGACAATCCCGCCAGGGCCAGACGCAATCCGCTCGACCTGTTCCGGCTGTTCCGCGCCTACGCCAAGCGGCCCGATCTCGACATCCATCCGGACGCGCTGGCGATCGTCTCCGCCTCGGCGAGCGCGCTGACGCTCGAGCGCCGCAACGATCCGGCGATCGCCAAAGTATTTCTCGCCACGCTGACGCAGGCGAAGGAACCGGCGCGCACCTTGCGGCTGATGGCGGAGACCGGGCTTCTCGGACGCTACATCCCGTCGTTCGGAAAAATCATCGGGCGGATCGAATACGGCCTCTATCGCCGCTACTCCGTCGACGAGAACGTGTTCCAGTCGATCGGCGTTCTCGCCGAGATAGAACGCGGCGGCGCGACCGACCGTAACCCCATCGCCTCGTCGATCCTTTCGAAGACCAGGGATCGCACGCTCTACTATGCGGCGACCCTGCTGCACGAAACCATATGGTCGATCCGCGAGGGAACGGTCGAGTCGTGCGAGCGGCTGATCGCCCGCATCGCAAAGCGTCTCGGACTCGGGCCGGAAGACGCGGCGCTCGTCGCCTGGGCGGCGTCGCGGCACCTGTTGATGGTGCGCACGGTGGAGCGCCGCAATCTTTCGGAGCCGCTCGCCGTCGCGCGGTTTGCGGAAGCCGTCGGCGATCAGCGCCGGCTCGACCTGCTGCTGGTGCTGTCGATCTGCCATCTGCGGACCATCGGCGTCTTTTCGTGGGACGAGTGGACGCGTCGGCAGCTCACCGAACTCTATCATGCGGCGTCCGCCTGGATCGCCGGCGGCGAGGAGGCTCTGGCGGCGCGCTTCGCCGAACGCGCCGGAACGGTTCGCGCCGCCGCCCGTGAAATTCTCATCAGCTGGAGCGAACGCGAAAAGGATTCGTTCCTGCAAAGACTCGACGATGAGATGTTCCGCATTTTCGACGCCGAGATGATCGCCCGCATCGGCGACCTGGCGCGCGCCGCCGAACAGGAAGGCGTCGCTGAAGCGGTGGCGCTGCGTCCGCGCGGCGACGCGCTCGAAGCCATCGTTTACGCCGACGACAGAACCGGTCTTCTCGCCGACCTTGCGGGCGCGGTTTCGACCGCCGGCGTCAGCGTCCGCAGCGTGCAGGTGACGACGACCACGGATCGGAAGGCCATCGACGTCTTCACTATCCAGTCGCTCGACGGCGGTCCGCTCGAAGATCCGACGCTGGCGCGCCGCCTTCACGGGCGCCTGCTCGAAGCGGCGCGCAAGAGCCCCGTCAAGGAGCCGACGCCCGCCAAGCGCATCGGCGACCGGCGCGCCATCTTCAAAGTGCCGCCGGAAGTGAGGCTCGATCTCGAAGCGTCGCAAGAATGCGCCGTATTCGAGGCCGAAGGCCGCGACCGGCCCGGTCTGCTCTACGATCTCACCGCCGCGCTCGCCGATCTCGGCGTGACGATTCTTTCGGCGCATATCGCAACCTATGGCGAACGCGCCGTCGACGCCTTCTATCTGCAGGACGCGCCCGGCTACAAGATCACCAACCGCCGCCGTCTGCAGTCGATCGAGCGCCGTCTTTACAACGTGCTTTCCGCTGGAGACGAGCCGCGAAGCCCGTTAACCGTCAAGCCATGATTTCGGCGCAAACGGACCCGAGAAGGGCGCGCGCGGCGCGCTTCGCAAGGATTCCCGGATGAGCGGCAACCTCCTGAAGTCCCTGGCGACAGTCAGCGGCATGACGATGGCGAGCCGCGTGCTCGGATTCGTCCGGCAGGTGCTGATCGCCGGCGTCATCGGCGCGAGCGGCAACCCCGTCGCCGACGCCTTCTGGGCGGCCTTCCGCCTGCCGAACATGTTTCGCCGCCTGTTCGCCGAAGGCGCCTTTCAGGCGGCGTTCGTGCCGCTGTTTCAGGGCAAGCTGATCGCCGAGGACAAGGAGGCCGCCAAGCGTTTCGCCGAGGAAGTGATGGCGGCGGTGCTGTTCGTGCTTCTGGTCCTGACGGTGCTCGTCGAGATCGCCGCGCCGGTCGCCGTGAACATCATCGCCACCGGGTTCGCCGACGAACCGGAAAAGTTCGACCTGACGACGCTCTATCTGCGGATCATGTTTCCGTATCTCGCCTGCATGTCGATCGTCGGGCTCCTGTCCGGCGTGCTCAACTCGCTCGACAGGTTCATGGCCTACGCCGGCGCGCCGCTGCTCCTCAACATCTGCCAGATCGCCGCCATCGCGCTTTACGCGGGCGGCGAGATTCACATCACCGGCGAGGCGCTGTCCTGGGCGACGATGCTCAGCGGCCTGCTTCAGCTCGCGCTTCTGGTGTGGGGCGCGCGGCGGCAGGGATACCTCCTGAGATGGCGGTGGCCGCGGCTGACGCCGGGCGTCAAACGCTTTCTCGCGCTCGGCGCGCCGGGATTCGTCTCCGCCGGCGCGACGCAGATCAACATCATCATCGGCACCAACATCGCGAGCCGCGAGTCGGGCGCCGTCGCCTGGCTGTCGAACGCCGATCTTCTCTATCAGCTGCCGCTCGCGGTGGTGGGCACGGCGCTCGGCGTGGTGCTGCTGCCGATGCTGTCGCGGCGGGTCAAGGAGGGCGACGAGAAGGGCGCGATGCACGCCATCAACCGTTCGCTCGAACTGTCCGCCGTGCTCACCCTGCCGGCCGCCGCCGCCTTCATCATGATGTCGGCGCCGATCTGCGAGGCGTTGTTCCGCGATTTCGCCACCGACGCGCTCAGCCTGTTCGGCGGCCGCGCCTCGCAGTTCACCGCCGACGACGTCAAATGGACCGGCTGGGCGCTGGCGATCTACGGCTGGGGGCTGCCGGCTTTCATCTGGCAACGGATTTTCGCGCCGGCCTTCTTCGCGCGAGAAGACACGCGCGCGCCGATGAACTACGCGCTGGTCGCCATCGGCGTGAACACCGTTCTGGCCCTCGCGCTGTTTCCAATCTTCGGGTTTCTCGCCGTGGCGTTCGCGACCGTGTTCGCCGGCTGGCTGCAGGTGCTTCAGCTTGGCTGGTCGCTGCGCCGGCGGCGGCAGTTCCGTCCCGACGCGCGGCTTCTCTCCCGCGCGCCGCGCATCCTCGCCGCGACGGCCGGGCTTTGCGGCTTCATCTGGCTCAGCCTCGGGCAGGCGGAGACGCTGACGGGCCTGCTGTTCGGCCGCTACTGGCTGTTCGTCATGGCGACGGCGGCTGGCGGGATCGCCCTTTACGGCGGGCTTCTCCTCGCCCTTGGCGCGGTCCGGCCCAGCGACTACAAGGCCTACTCCAGAAATCGCAAAAACCTCTGAGGACGGCGACCATGACCGGCTACAAGGGCCCGGAACGCGTGCTTTCGGGCATTCAGACATCCGGCAACATGCATCTCGGCAACTATCTGGGCGCGATCCAGAAGTTCGTCGACCTGCAGCACAAGCATGACTGCTTCTACTTCCTCGCCGACATGCACGCGATCACCGTCTGGCAGGCGCCGGAGAAGCTCAGGGCCCAGACTTTCCATATCGCCGCGACCTATCTCGCCGCCGGGATCGACCCCGACAAGGCGACGATCTTCCACCAGTCCGCGGTGCCGGCGCACGCCCAGCTCGCCTGGGTCTTCAACTGCGTCGCCCGTCTCGGCTGGCTCGACCGCATGACGCAGTTCAAGGACAAGGCCGGCAAGGACGCCGAGCGGGCCTCGGTGGGGCTTTACACCTATCCGGTTCTTCAGGCCGCTGACATTCTCGTCTACAAGGCGACGCACGTGCCGGTCGGCGAAGACCAGAAACAGCACCTTGAGCTGACCCGCGACATCGCCGGGAAGTTCAACCACGACTTCGACGCGCCGGACTTCTTTCCACTGCCCGAACCGCTGATCCAGGGGCCGGGCGCGCGCATCATGTCGCTGCGCGACGGGACCGCGAAAATGTCGAAGTCGGACCCGTCGGAGAACGCCAGCATCTACCTGCGCGACGACGCCGATGCGATCGCCCGGAAGATCAAGAAGGCGAAGACCGATCCCGACCCGCTGCCGTCTGAAGCGGGGGGGCTTAAGGGGCGTCCCGAGGCGGCCAATCTCGTCGGCATCTATGCGGCGTTGTCGGGCGGGAGCGTCGACGCCGTGCTCGGCGAATTCGGCGGCAAGGGATTCGGCGTTTTCAAGCCGGCGCTCGCCGATCTCGTGGTCGAAAAGCTCGCGCCCATCGGCGCCGAGCTGCGGCGGCTCGAAGGCGACGAAGCCTATCTGACGTCGGTGCTCATGCGCGGCGCGGAGCGGGCGGAAGCTGTCGCCGGTCCGATCGTCGAGGACGTCATGCGGGTCGTCGGTTTCGTCCGCTGATCCGTCCTTCCGGGTCCGTCAGATCGGCCCTTCGACCGTTTGGCGAAAGCCGCGAACTATGACAGCCTTTCGCCAAGCATGTGCATGGGTCGCCAACCCACCAACGAGGAGGCTTGAATGACGCAGGATCTGATCGGGCGCGTCCAGGGGCTGTTGATGTCGCCGAAAGCGGAATGGGACAAGATCGACGGCGAAACGGTCGATACGCAGAAACTCATCCTCGGCTATGTCGCGCCGCTGGCGGCGATCCCGGCGATCGCCGGCCTTATCGGGCCGATCATTTTCGGTTATCCGGGCCTCGCCGAGGCCTACAAGCCGACGATGGGGATGCTGTTTCCGGCGGCCATCTACAATTTCATCATGGCGATCGTCATGGTGTTCCTGATCTCCTTCGTCATCAACGCGCTCGCTCCGACGTTCGGCGCGCAGAGCAACCAGCAGCAGGCCCTGAAGGTCGCCGCCTACTGGCCGACGGCGGCCTGGGTTTCAGGCGTGTTCATGTTGATTCCGATGCTCGGCATCCTGACGGTTGTCGGCCTCGTCTACAGCCTCTACCTTTTGTTCGTCGGGCTGCCGAAACTGATGAAGCCGCCGGCGGACAAGGCGACGGTTTACACCATCGTCTCGCTCGTGGTGGCGGTCGTCGTGGCGATCGTCATCAATTCGCTGTCGCTGCTCGTCATGCCCAAGCCGGGCCTGTAGCCGCGAGGCGTCAGCGGCGCGGCAGCGGCCCGAACAGGGGTTCGTAACGCGCCGCCACGTCGCCCAAGTCTATCTCGTTCAGGAAGGTCGAGTAGGCGAGATAGGACAGCAGGTAGCGCAGGTCCGTCGCCCAGGGCGGCATGAAGCGCGGCTCGGCGAGAAGCCCTTCATCCTTCAGCATCTTCATCGCCTCGAGATCGGCGAGATCGATCTTGCCGACGAACAGCAGCCTGATGAACGAGGCGTCGCCGGCCCTCACCGCCGTGCGCAGGTAGTTGTGCACTTCGAGGAGGCCCTGAAGATAAACCGCATCCTTGGTGAACGGCGCGCCGCCGGAGACGAGCCCGCCGCGCACCACGCGCCTGGCGTTCTCGAAGGCTTCGAACGGGGCGTCGCTGGCGCTCCGCTCCCGGAAAAAATTGTAGAGGTCGATGAAGTCGGCGCCCTCCGCCGCCATCTCGATGGCGATCACCCGGTCGGCGAGGCGGCGGAAGCGGCGCGGGTCGAGCGCGCCGGAAATGAATTCGGCGAACACGGCGAGCCCTTCCTGCGTCCGCGCATTGCCGGGATAGCTCTCGGCGAGGATCGGAAAGTGCGGCTGGGCGAGGCCGTTCTTGCCGGTGGCGATGTGCACCAGCGCTTCGTGTTGCAGAAGCTGAGTCACGTCGAGATCCGAAAAGGCGGCGTCGGCGCGCAGCTTGATATAATCGCGCCCCGCCGCGGCCTTGGCCGAGACGTTCGCCGTCACCTCGACGCGCGGCGCCTCGTCGCCGAAATGCGCCGGCAGCGCCTCGTCGAGGCGCGCCTTGATGTCTTCGGCGGTGAAACTTTCCGGTGGCTCCATCCGTCTGCCGCCTTCCTCGAAGTCGGAGAGAAGGGCGTCGAGCCGCCGGGCCAGATCGAGCGCCGTGCGCTTGCCGTCGGCGATGGGGGTCGTCGGCCCGCCGTAAAGGGCGCGGGAATGGCCGTAAAAGTCTTTCGCGCCGACGGCGGCGAGCAGCGCGGCGGTGCGTTCGGTGACGTCGGCGAACCGGCGCAGCCAGAGATGCGCGGGCGAGGCTCCGTCGATCAGAGTCCGCGCGGCGGCGACGGCTTCGAGCGAGGGCGCGACGTCGATGGCGGCGTAGACGGGACGGGGCAGCTCCTTGCAGCCGCTTTCGAAAAACGCTTCGGCCAGCGCCCGGTCCCAGCCGAGCGTCTTCAGCACCGGCAGGCGGTCCTCCGCCTCGAGGAGCAGGTCGGCGGCGGCGGTGAGCCGGGCGAGTTCCGCCGGCGGAATGGCGCGCGTCATGCGCCGGCCTCCATAGGCTTGTCGCAGAATCCGCGCAAAGTCTGATCGAGTTCCGGGGCAAAGGCGATGGGGCGGGGAAAGTTATCCGCGCCTGTATCGCCCGCGCTACGATGCGCCGTCGCGCCGAAACATGGCGCCCAGCAAAGGATGCAATGGCCATGACTGCAGCGTTCGGTCCGTTCGGGAGACTTCTGCGCCGAAGCCGCCATGCGGGCGCAGCGCCTCTTGCAAATCGCGCGAAAGCCGGCGCTGAGCGGCGCGGGCGCTCAAGAGGCCAGCGTTTCGCGGCGCTTGAATCGCACGAAACGGCGCGCGCCCTGCCGGCGGCGGCGCTCGTCGCGGCGCTCGTCCTGTCCGCCTGCGGCGGGAAGCCGCCGGCGCCGGCGGGCGAGGCGGCGGCCCCGCCGACGATCCGCGTCGCCACCTTCAACGCCTATCTCAACCGGCCGGCGCAGGGCGGTCTCATCGCCAGCCTGTCCGCGCCCGACGACCCGCAGGCGAAAGCCGTCGCCGAAATCATTCAGCGCGCCGCGCCCGACCTGTTGCTGCTGCAGGAGTTCGATTACGACGCCGAGGGGCGGGCGCTGGCGCTGTTTCAGGAGAACTATCTCGGCGTCAGCCAGAACGGCGCGGCGCCGATCGCTTACCCTTACCTTTTCCTCGGCGCGACCAACACCGGCGTTCATTCTGGCCACGACCTCGACCGAGACGGCGCCGTCACGTCGGAGCCCGGCTCGCGCGCCTATGGCGGCGACGCCTTCGGTTACGGCGACTTCCCCGGCCAGTACGGCATGGTCCTGCTGTCGAAATATCCGATCGACGAAGCGGCGGTCCGCACCTTCCGGACATTTCTCTGGAAAGACATGCCGCACGCCATGCTGCCCGACGATCCGGCGACCCCGGCGCAGGCCGACTGGTATTCGCCCGACGCGCTCGCCGTTTTCCGCCTGTCGTCGAAAAGCCACTGGGACGCGCCGGTGATAATCGGCGGCGCGCGCCTGCATGTGCTCGCCAGCCATCCGACGCCGCCGGTGTTCGACGGCGAGGAAGACCGCAACGGCAGGCGCAATCACGACGAGATTCGTTTCTGGGCGGATTATATTTCCCCAGGCGCGGGCGGCTATATTTACGACGACGAATCCGGGCGCGGCGGTCTCGCGGCGGGCGAGCGCTTCGTCATTCTCGGCGACATGAACGCCGATCCGATGGACGGCGACGGCGTCCCCGGCGCCGCCGCGCAGCTTCTGGATCATCCCGCCGTGAGCGCGTCGCCGGCGCCCGAAAGCAACGGCGGCGCGGCGCAGGCGAAGATCCAGGGCGGCGCCAACCTCGTCCACGGGACGCCGGCCGCGACCGACACCGCCGACTTCGGCGACGATGTGGAGAAGGGCGGGGCGGGCAATCTCCGCCTCGATTACGTTCTGCCGTCCAAACGCGGCGTCGCCGTAAAGGGCGGCGGCGTTTTCTGGCCGGCGCCGGACGAAGAAGGGTACGCGCTCGTCGGGCCCGGTTTTCCGGTCGTCAGCTCCGACCACCGGCTCGTCTGGATAGATATTCAGCTTACGGATGAATAATCTAGAACGTCGACGCGAACAGCGGGCGGTCGGGACTGACGCCGGCGCGTTTCATGCCCTCGGAGTTCCAGGCGAAAGCGATGTCGCCGTCGCGCGAGACGGCGATGACGCCGCCGTCGCCGCCGAGCCGGGCGACGTCCTTGATGAGTCCGCTCGTCGCCTGGGCGAGGTCGGCGCCCTGATAGCGCACGCGGCTCGCCACGTCCTGCGCGCCGCCGGCGAGAATGAAATACTCCCCGAGTCCCGTGCACGAGGCGGCGACGAACTCGTCCGCCCAGGTGCCGGCGCCGATCAGCGGCGTGTCGCCGACCCGGCCTTCGAGCTTGCCGAAGACGCCGCCCGTGGAGGTTGCGGAGGCGAGCCGCCCGTGAATGTCGAGCGCGCAGGCGCCGACCGTGCCGTGCCCGAGTTCGGCGCTGGTCATTTCCTCGGGACGCACGCCGACCGGCGTCACATAGTATTTATCCGGGTCCGTCACGAATTCGAAGCCGCGGCTGCGGCAGAAATTCTCCGCGCCGCGTCCGGCGAGCATGACATGCGGGGTTTCTTCCATGACGGCGCGCGCCGCCCTGATCGGGCTAACGATATGGGCGACCGCCGCGACGGCCCCGGCCCGGCGATGCGGCGCGGGATCGTCGCCGGCCGCCGCGCCGGTCATGATCGAGGCGTCGAGTTCGGCGTAGCCGGCCTTGTTCGGCGGCGCGCCCTTGCCGGCGATGTAGAGGCCGGACGCCTCCATCGCCGCCGTCAGCTTTTCAACGACGTCGAGAGCGGCCGCGCCGTCCTTCAGCATCGCCTCGCCTTCGGCGGCGAGCGCGGCGAGATGGGCCTCTGCTTTCGAATAATCCCTGCCGGCCCGCGCGCCGGCGCCGCCATGCAGGGCGAGCGCATATTTACCGGGTTTGGACATGGCGTCTCCTCGCGCCGTTCCTGTAGACGGTTCCGCCGGGCCTTTCCAGCGCTGCGCGTCCGGGTTATCGACGGCCGAATTCCCGCTGACCGATCGCCCGGAAGGAACGCCGATGACGAGTCTCGCCCTGGTCCGCCACGGACAAAGCGAATGGAATCTTCAGAACCGCTTCACCGGCTGGGTCGACGTCGATCTCACCGACCGCGGCCGCGCGGAGGCGAAGAAGGCCGGCGCCTTGCTGAAGGCCACCGGAGTCGAATTCTCCGCCGCCTACGCCTCGGTGCAGAAGCGCGCCATCCATACGCTGTGGATCATGCTCGACGAAATGGACCGCGCCTGGCTGCCGGTCGTCAAGAACTGGCGGCTCAACGAACGCCATTACGGCGCGCTGACCGGCCTCGACAAAAAGGAAACCGCCGAGAAGCACGGCGACGAGCAGGTGAAGATCTGGCGTCGCAGCTACGACACGCCGCCGCCGCCGCTGCCGGAGGACAGCCCCTACAATCCGGCGCGCGATCCGCGATACGCCGGCCTCGGGAAAAGCGAGCTGCCGCTCGCGGAGTCGCTGAAAACGACGCTCGACCGCGTCGAGCCTTACTGGCGCGAGGAAATCGCCCCGCGTCTGGAAGCCGGCGAGAATCTCGTCATCGCCGCGCACGGCAATTCGTTGCGCGCGCTCGTGAAGCTGCTGCTGAAAGTTTCCGACGCCGATATTGTCGGGGTCGAAATTCCCACCGGCAATCCGCTTCTGTTCGACTTTCCGGCCGGCTCGACGGCGCCGCGTTCGGCGCGGTTCCTCGACGCCGAACGCGCCGAGAAGCTGCCGCCTATTCCATAAGCTCAGGCGTGCAGCGACGCGCTGGCGGCGATCTTGCGCGAGACTTCCTCGGCGACGGCGGCGCCAGGCATCATGCTCATCAGGAAATGGTTGATCACCGCCTCGTCGCCTTCGGCGCGGATGCGCTCGTTGATCTGCGGCAGATAGATCTCGCTTCTCAGCGCCTGCATCAGCGTTGCGACATCCGTGTCGATGCTGGCGACGGCCGGCGTGTCGGCGCCGCGCCGCGCCGTCATTTCGCCGCCCATGAAATAGTATGTGTAGGGATTGTCGTCGATATGCAGGTGCAGGACGTAGTTCGAGAACGGCGTCGCGCACTTGTTGACGAAAAGCTCGACGGCGAGCGCCACCGAGTCCGGTTGCAGGTCGTTCGAGAAGATGCAGTCGCGCGGCGGCGACGGCTCGGGCCGCCCGAGAAAATACTCGATCGACCAGAACATCAGGGCGCGGACCGTCGGGCGCAGCTCCTCGCCGGCGTCGGACAGCCGGTACTGGCCGCGCGTCTCGCCGGCGGCGGGAGAAACGATGAGATCGGCCTCCTCCAGCTCCTTGAGGCGCTTGCTCAGGAGGTTAGTGCCAATGCCGGGCAGGGAGGCGTGGAGATCCCCGAATCGCCTCGGGCCCAGAAACAATTCCCTGACGATCAGCAGGGTCCACCGTTCGCCCAGAAGATCGAGGGCGTAGGCGAGAACGCAGTCCTGATTGTAAGTCCTTGACATTTATAGCCTTCCTGGCGGCGCGTCCCCCGCGATCCCGGCGTCGCCGATGGCGCGCCGGGTTTGTTGTCACAAAAGTATATCATAACGTGACCGCGTAAAAATAAACTTGACGCTTTAAAAAACAATAGTAAACTTTATCGTGTAATTCCCGGCCCATACATAACACGCGCAGCGCCGGGCGCATCAAGGAGCCAAACCCATGAGAGAGATCGTTTTCGCCAGCCTTCTCGCCGCATCCCCGCTCGCCTTCGCCGCCTCCGCGCCGGCTTTCGCTTCCGGAGAAGTCGCCCAGGTGGAGCTCTGCGCCGCCGCGCTCGACGCTCAGGGCCTCGCCGCCTCAAGCGACTACCGCGCCAAATTCATCAAGTCGAAAGGCGGCGCCACCAAGACCGTGACCGTCGAACTGATTCCGATGGTCAGCGGGGCCGACGTCAAAACCGCCGAGTGCCAGATCAAGGGCGGCGAAGTCACCGGCGTCGCCGTCAAAGCCTGATCCGACGCATCTACCCCAGAGCGCCTTGCGCCCGCCGGTTGGCGGGCGCCTTTTGTTTGAGGCTTTTCGGACGCAGGGCGCCGGAAGCGGCGCGCCGCCTTGTTGCGGCGCCTCCGCCAGCCGTCTAAGACCGCCTGTCGGAGGTCGCACGCGTCATGTCCTGGAGTCCCGAAAGCTGGAGAGCAAAACCGATCCGCCATGTGCCGGCGGACTACCCCGATCCGTCGGCGCTCGCCGCCGTGGAGGAGGAGTTGCACTCCTATCCGCCGCTGGTCTTCGCCGGCGAGGTGCGGACCCTCAAGGCGTCGCTCGCCGCGGTCGGCCGGGGCGAGGCGTTCCTGCTGCAGGGCGGCGATTGCGCCGAGAGCTTCAAGGAATTCCATCCCAACAACATCCGCGACACCTTCCGGGTTCTGCTGCAGATGTCGGTGGCCTTGACCTTCGGCGCGGCGCTGCCGGTGGTGAAAGTCGGCCGCATCGCCGGCCAGTTCGCCAAGCCCCGTTCGGAGCCGATCGAAACCCGCGACGGCGTCACCCTGCCGAGCTATCGCGGCGACAATATCAACGGCATGGAGTTCGACGCGCGCACGCGCACGCCCGATCCGCAGCGGCTGATCAAGGCCTACGGACAATCGGCGGCGACGCTCAACCTCATCCGCGCCTTCGCGACGGGGGGATATGCGGACCTTCATAACGTGCACCGGTGGAATCTCGAATTCGTCTCGGATAATCCGCAAGGGGATCGTTATCAGGCGCTCGCCGACCGAATCTCCGAAGCGCTGACTTTCATGGAGGCCTGCGGCGTCACCGGCGACGCGGTGCGCTCGTTGCGCGAGGTCGATTTCTTCACCAGTCACGAAGCGCTGCTGCTCGGCTTCGAGCAGGCGATGACTCGCGTCGATTCCACTTCGGGCGGCTGGTACGATACGTCTGCGCACATGATCTGGATCGGCGACCGCACCCGTCAGCCGGACGGCGCGCATGTGGAGTTCTGCCGCGGCGTCGAGAATCCGATCGGCGTCAAATGCGGGCCGAGCCTGTCGACGGACGAGCTGCTGTCGCTCCTCGACATCCTGAACCCGCAAAACGAGCCGGGACGGATCGTTCTCATCAGCCGCTTCGGCGCCGACAAGGTCGCCAAGGGACTGCCGCCGCTGGTCCGCGCTGTGACCGCCGCGGGCTGCAATGTCGTGTGGTCGAGCGATCCGATGCACGGCAACACGATAAAGACGGAATCCGGCATCAAGACGCGCCGAGTCGAGGCGATCCTGCAGGAGGTGGGCGCCTTTTTCGACGTCTGCCGCGCCGAAGGAGCCTATCCAGGGGGCGTGCATTTCGAGATGACCGGCCAGAACGTCACCGAATGTCTCGGCGGCTCCCAGGAAATCTCCGTCGACGACCTTTCCTCGCGTTACCATACCCACTGCGACCCCCGGCTGAACGCCAGCCAGGCGCTTGAACTTTCATTCATCCTTGCAGATCGCCTCAAATCGGCGCGGGATAGGCGCAAGCTTTGAGTTTTCGCCGTTTCGCAGAAGTTAATGAAACAGGCCGAAACATAGTTTGAAGCGCGGGCGCGCGCTTCGCCTTTGATCTGTCAAAGGGCGCCCCTATGGTGCGCCCGTTAAGCGGTTTCCGGCTGGAGTTTCTGTTGTCCGAGCAACTCGTTGCAGGCGTTGTGGGCGCCGGCGTTTTCGGCGGGCATCACGCTCGCAAATACGCGACGACCGAAGGCGTCCGACTGGGCGCCGTCTATGATGTCGACTATGCGCGCGCCCGGGCGCTGGCTGATAAGCATCAGGCGACGGCGTATGCGGATTACGCAGCCTTTCTGAAAGCCGTGGATGTCGTCACCATCGCCGCGCCGGCGACGGCGCATTTCGCGCTCGCCCGGACGGCGCTGGCCGCCGGCAAGCACGCGCTTCTCGAAAAGCCCCTTGCGACGACGCTCGACCACGCCGACCGGCTGATCGCCCTCGCCGAGCGCATGGGAGTCGTGTTGCAGGTCGGCCATCAGGAGCGTTTCGTCGCCGACGCCTTCGGGGTGCTGCGTCGGCCGACGCCGCCCCGCTCGATCTGGTGCAGGCGCCTCAATCCGAAAACCGGACGAGGCGAGGACGTTTCCGTCGTTCTCGACCTGATGATCCACGATCTCGACCTTATACGGCAACTGGGCCTCGGCGATCTGAAGTCGGTGGTCGCGCGCGGCGACGCGGACGACGTGGAGACGGAGCTCGAGTTCGAGGGCGGCGCGATGGCGATACTGGCGGCGAGCCGCGTTTCGTCGCGCCCGGACCGCCGCATGACGTTCGTATACGATGACGGCGTCGTCGAGATCGATTTCGTCAATCGTACAGTCGGCAACACGACGGCGACGCCGCTCGCCGCCTCGTTTGAAGACGCTTCGCTTTCTCCGGCGCTTTCCGATCCGCTCGGTCTCGGCGTCACCCTGTTCGTCGATGCCGTCCGCAATCGCCGCGCCGCGCCGATCTGCGGGCGAGCGGGACGCGGCGCGCTTGAATGGGCGCTGGCGATCGAAGACACGCTCGAAGCACTCGTCCAACCGGAACCCAAGCGGGCGAGCGCCGGCGTATGAACGGCGTGGCCAATCTTTCGCTCGCCGGCCGCAGCACGGTCGGCGAGATCGCCTTCATCGACCTCAGGGCGCAGCAGGCGCTCATCCGTCCCCGGATCGAGCAGCGGCTCAAGGCGGTGCTCGATCACGGCCGCTACATCGCCGGGCCTGAGATCGAGGAGCTTGAAGCGAAACTCGCCGAACGGACCGGCGCAAAGGGCGCGCTCGCCTGCGCCAGCGGCACGGCGGCGCTGATCATTCCGCTGCTGGCGATGGAAGTCGCGCCGTCCGACGCGGTCTTCATTCCCTCCTTCACCTATAACGCCACGGCCAACGCCGTTCTTCTCGCCGGGGCGACGCCGGTGTTCGTCGATATCGATCCGGATACGTTCAACATGGATCCGGCCGATCTCGAGCGCCGCATCGCCCTAGTGCGCAAGCAGGGCGAGCTCAACCCGCGGGCTGTCATTCCGGTCGACCTTTTCGGTTCGCCCGCCGACTACCGCCGCATCGCGAAGATTGCGGCGCGCGAGGGGATGGCGGTTCTCGCCGACGGCGCGCAGAGTTTCGGCGGGGAATTGGACGGGCGCTGGGTCGGCGATCTCGCGCCGGTGACCGCCACCAGTTTCTTTCCGGGCAAGGCGCTGGGCGCCTATGGCGACGCCGGCGCGATTCTCACGCAGGACCCGGCGCGGCTCGACTCGTGGGCGTCGATCCGCTGGCACGGCACGGACGGCGCCAGGAAGAATTCCGTATGCGTCGGCTTTAACGGCCGCATGGATACGTTTCAGGCCGCGGTTCTGCTCGAAAAGCTCGCCGTGTTCGACGACGAGCTGGCGGCGCGCCGGCGCATCGCGGAAGTCTATAACAAGCGCCTTTCATCGGTAGGCAAGCCGCAGCGGCATGTGGAAGGCGCGGCCTCCGGCTACGGCTATTATTCGCTGCGCGTTCCGGCGCGCGACCGGGTGGCGGCGCAGCTCAAGGCGGCGGGCGTGCCGACCGCGATCTACTACGGGACGCCGCTGCACAGGATGCAGGCTTTCGAAAGGCATGCGCCGGCCGGCGGCCTGCCGGAAACCGAGAAGCTGACGGATGAAATCCTGTCGCTGCCGATGCATCCCTATCTGACGCCCGACCAGGTCGACTATATCTGCGAAGCGGCGGCCAGAGCCATTCAGTCCGTGGTCTGACGGTCACGCGCGCTCGAGAATATATCGAGCCAGATCACCGGAATGAGGCTGAGGCCGATCAGGATCAGCGCCGCAGGAGCGGCTTCCGCGAAACGCTCGTCCGAGGCGAGGCGATAGACCTGCGTCGCCAGCGTTTCGAAATTGAACGGCCTGAGCAGCAGCGTCGCCGGCAGCTCTTTCGCCACATCGATGAAAATCACCAGCGCGCCGGCGGCGAGGGCGCGGCTCGACAACGGCAGGTAAATGCGCGCGGCTATGTCCGAAGGACGGGCCCCCAGCATCCGCGCCGCATCGTCGGTCAGGGGATGAATCTGACCGAGACCGCCCGCCGCCGCGTTGTACCCCGCGGTGAGGAAACGGATCGTCATGGCGAAAATGAGCGCCGCGGCGCCGCCCAGCGCGACGCCGGCGTGTTCGCGCAAGGCGGTCGAGGCGGCGAGGACGCCGATCGCCAGCATCGCCCCGGGAAGCGCGTATCCGAGAGTGGCGATGCGGACGGCGATAGACCGGCCGTCGCGGCGCGCCGAGATGGCGAGCCCCAGAGCCAGCGTGATTCCGATCATGGCGACTGCGCCCGCCAGGGTGAAAGAATTGATCGTCGCTCCAACCGCCATCGACCCGAAGGCGGCCGGGGCGCCGCCCAGCTTGCCGAGCAGCACGCCGACGGGAATGGCGAATCCGAAAAACGGCGGCGCGGCGCAAACCGCAACGGCGCCGGCCGCCGCCGCGCCGCGCAGGCGAATGCGGGACGATTGCCGTCTGGCGCGCGCGCTTTCGGCGGCGAGGCCGCGGCGCGAGGCTTGCTCCATCAGAGTCAGCAAGAGGGCGATGAGAAACAGTCCCGCTGCAATCTGCGAAGCGGCGGCGAGATCGCCGAGGCCGTACCAGGTGCGGAAGATCCCGACGCTGAGCGTCGGCGCGCCGAAATAGTCGGCGACGCCGAACTCGGCGACCGTCTCCATCAGCGCCAGCGCCAGTCCGCCGGCGAGCGCCGCCCGCCCTACGGGAAGAAGAATGAAGCGCAACGCCTCGACAGGGCGCGCGCCGAGACTGCGCGCCGCCTCCATGAAGGCGCCGCTGCGCGCTTCGAGCGAGGCGCGCATGGCGAGATAGACATAGGCGTACGTGGAGAGGGTGAGGATGAAGCCGGCCCCGGCGAATGACCGGATATGCGGAATGAAGCGCGTCGCCGGCGCGCCGGCGCCGCCCAGCAGCGCGGCCACGGGACCGAACGGGCCGAGAAAATCCGCGTACGCATAGGCGGCGATATAGGCCGGGACGGCGAACGGCAGAACCAGCGCCGCCGCCAGAAACCTTCTGCCGGGAAAGTCGGTCAGCGCGACCAGGCAGGCGGCGGCGGCGCCGACAAGCGAGACGCCCGCGCCGACGATCGCGCAGAGCAGAAGCGTTCCGGCCAGATAGCGCGGACCGGTGGTCGTCCAGACATGCTGCTGGGCTTCGCCGACGCCCGAGAACAGGCTTGAGAGAACGAAAAGCACCGGGACTAGCAGCAATCCGGCCATTATCGGGCCAAGCAAACCGCGCGCGCGCCTGCGGGCCGGCAAGGGCCTGTTCGGAGCGGCGTATTGCGGGGCGGTGCTCATGGCGCCATTAGGTATCATTCGCAACTACGAGAGGCGAGGCCGAAACGCCATGGGCCTGGAACTGAAAAACATCGGCCGGCGCTTCGGCAAGACGGTGGCGGTGCACGGCGCCAGCCTCGATGTCGCGGACGGCGAGATCGTCTGTCTTTTCGGCCCGTCCGGTTGCGGCAAGACAACCTTGCTGCGCATCGCTGCGGGACTGGAGCCTCTGGAAGGCGGAACCGTAAGTCTCGACGGCGTCATCCTCGCCGGCGCGGGGGCTGATGCGCCGCCGGAAGACCGGCCGGTCGGCTTCGTGTTTCAGGACTTCGTGCTGTTTCCGCATCTGACGGCTCTGGAGAATGTGAAGTTCGGGCTGCGCCGCCTGCCGCGGGCGAAAGCTGACGAGACCGCGCGCGAGGAGCTTCGCCGTGTTGGTCTCGACGGGCTCGAAAGCCGGTATCCGCATCAACTCTCGGGCGGCCAGCAGCAGCGCGTCGCGCTCGCCCGCGCCTTCGCGAGGCGTCCTCGCGCCATGCTGCTCGACGAGCCTTTCGCGAGCATCGACGCGGTGCTGCGCAGGAAACTGCGAAACGACGTTCGGGCTATTCTGAAGGACCACGGCGCGGCGACCATTCTTGTGACGCACGATCCCGAGGAAGCGCTGGCGCTCGGCGACCGCATCGCCGTCATGGATCGCGGCCGCATCATCGAGGTGGCGACGCCGCGCATGCTATTCGACGATCCGGCGACGGCTGCGGGAGCGAGCCTCTTCGCCGGCTCCCAGTCGCTCGCGGGCGACTGTCGGGACGGCGTTGTCGCCACCGCGTTCGGGAGCATCTCTGAGGCCGGCTCGGCTGCTGGCGACACGCTTGTGGTAGTGCAACCGGGCGCCGTCGAACTGATCGCCGACGCCGACGGCGCCGCTGTCGCAGAAGAAAGCCGCTTCATCGGCCCTCACTGGATCGTCAGCCTTGCGGCGGGGACTCCGAAGACGTTTCTCGCCGCGCCTTCGGCTGCGCCTGTCGAGGCCGGCGCGCGGTTCTCGGTTCGCTTCAATCCGTCGCGGGTCAAAGTTTTCGCCGCCGACCGCAGTCGCATTGACGGAGGGAAGGTCACGGCGTAAAGCCTTTCTGAAATTGAGAATGACTCGCAGAAAGGCGGCTTATGATCGACCGGAAGATAGTCAAATCCCGTTCCGTCTTCAGGCACATAGCGCTCGCCGCCCTTGTGACCGGCGTCGCCTTCGCCTGCGCCCGCAGCGGCGATAAAGATACGACCGGCGCGACGGCGGCCAAGCAGGCCGGCGAGGTCAATGTCTATTCCGGCCGTCATTACGATTCCGATCTCGACATCTTCCGGCGGTTCGAGGGCGAGACCGGGATCAAGGTCAATTATATCGAAGCCGGGGGCGACGAACTGATCGAGCGGCTGGCGCGCGAGGGGGCGGCGAGTCCGGCCGACATGTTCATCACCGCCGACGCCGGCATTCTCTGGCGCGCCGAGGAGCGGGACCTGTTCAGGCCGATTACCTCGCCCGCCATTCTCGACCGCGTGCCGAGCCAATACCGCCAGCCGGAAGGCGACTGGGTGGGGCTCGCCAAGCGGGCGCGCGTCATCATCTACAACAAGGCTATGGGCCTGCCCGAAGGGCTCGAAACCTACGAAGACCTCGCCAGGCCCGAGTACAAGGGCATGATCTGCGTGCGGTCTTCCTCCAACGTCTACAATCAGTCCCTGCTCGCCTCGATCATCGCCAATGACGGCGCGGAAGCGGCCGAGTCGTGGGCGCGCGGCGTGGTCGCCAATTTCGCCCGCCGTCCGGAAGGGACCGATACGACCCAGATCGAGGCGGTCGCCGCCGGCATCTGCCGGCTTGGAATCGTCAACAGCTATTATGTCGCCCGCTATCTCAATCCTGACGATGCGGCGAGACTGGCGATCGGCGAAAAAATCGGCGTGCTGTTTCCCAACCAGAGCACGACCGGAACGCACGTCAACGTGTCGGGGGCGGGCGTTACGGCGCATGCCCCGAATGCTCAGAACGCGGAGCGTTTGATCGAGTTCCTGCTGCGCGACGACATCCAGAAGGCGTTCGCGAAAGGAAACAATGAATATCCCGTCGTGCCGGGAATCGACCCCGAAGGGCCGATCACCACGCTCGGAACGTTCAGGGCCGATACGCTCGATGTCGCCGCCTATGGGCGCAATCAGGCTGAAGCGGTGCGGATTTTCGACCGCGCGGGCTGGCCCTGATTCAGCAAAAACGCGTCCAGCGCCCCAAATGGGGGAAAATTCCGCCTTTGTCGTTTGATATAACAATGATATAACAATAGTCGGAAACATTGAGGTGGAGCTGGGAAATGTCCGCAAAGCATAGCGGCGACGCCAAGGCGCATGGCGCGCGGGCGGACAGGGGAGCCGAGACGCCGAAACGGCCATCGGGCCTCACCAAGAACGAGAGACTCGTTTGGGACGTTCTCGCCGGCGGCGCAGAGCCGCTCAAGGCGTATGAAATTCTGGACATGCTGAAAGAGAAGGGCGTGCGGGCGCCGATGACCATCTATCGCGCGCTCGACGGCCTCGAGACCAAGGGCGTCATTCACAAGCTCGATGCGCTCAATGCTTTCATGCTGTGCAATCACGAGGGACCGCATGAGGTTCAGGCGTTTCTGGTCTGCGAAAAATGCACGACCGTGAAGGAAGTGGAGATCGACGCCGTCGGCGCCGGGTTTGCGCCCGCCGTTCGCCGCACCGGCTTTGAAATGCACACCGCCCGCCTTGAAGTGCGCGGGTTCTGCGAAAGCTGCGGCGAGGCCTCGGCCGCTTGAGCGAGCCGAAAATCGCGAATCATTGACTCGCTTGCGCCGGCTTCTATTGTCCGGCCTGCATAAGCCGAGAGGCGTATGCGCCGCGTTAGCGGGAGAGACCGGCGCCTCTAAAAGGAGGGCGGCCGGCGCCGAAGGAGCAACCGCCCCGGAAACTCTCAGGCCAAAGGACCGCGCGCGAGATTGAGGCTGGAAAGCGGAGCGGCGCTGAGGCGCCAGCGCTCCCACCGAAGGAGTAATGCCGGACAGAGGGCGCAAGGCCCCGAAACGCCGGCGAAATCTCTCAGGTCCCGTGACAGCCGGGGTCGCCCCCACTTAGGGGCGGACCTCGTTCATGGGATCAGTATGGCGACCGCACACGGACAATCGCTCAGGCACACGCCTCTCCACGGCCTTCACCTTTCGCTCGGCGCCAAGATGGTCGAGTTCGCCGGCTACGACATGCCGGTGCAATACAGGGACGGCGTCCTCAAGGAACATTTATGGACCCGCGAAAAAGCGGGCCTGTTCGACGTCTCCCATATGGGACAGGCGGCGATCGTCGCGAACGATCATGAAGCGGCGGCGCGAGCGCTTGAAACGCTCGTTCCGGGCGAGATGCAGAAACTCGCCGTCGGCCGCCAGCGCTACACGGTCCTTCTCAACGACAAGGGCGGCATCCTCGACGACCTTATGGTCAGCCGGCCCGCCCATGACGGGCGTCTCAACATCGTCGTCAACGCCGCCTGCAAGGAGCGCGACTACGAAACGCTCGAGGAGAAGCTGCCGCGCGGCGTCAAGCTCGAACGGTTCGACGAGCGCGCGCTGCTGGCGTTGCAGGGTCCGAAAGCGGCCGCCGTGCTGTCAAAGCACGCGCCCGAAGCGGCTGCGTTGAAGTTCATGACCTTCGCGGAAATGAAGATCGGCGGGATCGACGCGGTGGTCAGCCGTTCGGGCTATACCGGCGAAGACGGCTACGAGATTTCGATATGGGCGGAAGATGCGGCGGCGCTGGCGAAGCTGCTTCTCGCCGACGCCGACGTTGCGCCCATAGGGCTCGGCGCGCGCGACAGCCTGCGGCTTGAGGCGGGGCTTTGTCTTTACGGCCACGATCTCAACGAAAACACTTCTCCCATAGAAGGCAATATCGCTTTCGCCTGTGGCA
Source organism: Pseudomonadota bacterium (assembly GCA_036337175.1). GTDB lineage: Bacteria > Pseudomonadota > Alphaproteobacteria > Caulobacterales > Parvularculaceae > Amphiplicatus. Next base: position 410,445 of record JAYZEQ010000008.1, on the reverse strand, counting down.
AACGCCGTCTCGCCGAGGGCGGGTTTCCGGGCGCGGCGCGCATCCAGCGCGAGGCGAACGAGGGGCCGAAACGCCTGCGCGTCGGCATTAAGCCGGAGGGAAGGGCGCCGGCGCGCGAGGGCGTCGAGATTCACTCATCTGCCGGCGGACGGATCGGCGAGATAACGTCCGGCGGGTTCGGCCCGAGCGCCAATGCGCCGGTTTCGATGGGCTATGTGGATTTTGCGCAATCGAAAACAGGGACGGCCGTTCAGCTCATGGTGCGCGGCAAGCCGATGCCCGCCATGATCGCCGACATGCCGTTCACGCCGCATCGTTATTTCAGGGGATAGGAGAGGAAGATGGCGATGAAATACACCAAGGACCATGAATGGGTGCGGGTCGAAGGCGGCGTCGCCGTTGTTGGCATCACTGCGCACGCGGCGGAGCAGCTCGGCGACGTCGTGTTCGTCGAGCTTCCGGCCAAAGGCAAAACCTTCGCGCAACACGCCGAAATGGCGGTCGTCGAATCGGTGAAGGCGGCGTCCGATGTCTACGCGCCGATATCCGGCGAGATCGTCGAGATCAATCAGGCGATCGTCGACGAACCGGCGAAAGTCAATGAAGACCCGACAGGCGAAGCCTGGTTCGTGAAGCTGCGGCCCTCGAAAATGTCCGAACTCGACGGGCTGATGGATGAAGCGGCCTACAAGCAACTGACGGAGAGCTAGTCCCGTGCGTTATCTTCCGCTGTCGCCGGCCGACCGGCGCGACATGCTTTCGGTCATCGGCGCGAAATCCGTCGATGAGCTGTTTCGCGACGTGCCGGCGGATGCGCTCAACGCCGGGATCGACCTGCCCTCGCATAAGGGCGAGCTCGAGGTCGAGCGCATTCTCGGCGCCATGGCCGGCAAGAACCGCGCGGCGGGCGCAGGCCCGTTCTTCGTCGGGGCGGGCGCTTACAAGCACCACGTGCCGGCGACGGTCGACCACGTCATTCAGCGCTCGGAGTTTCTGACCTCTTACACGCCGTACCAGCCCGAAATCGCGCAAGGAACCCTGCAATATCTGTTCGAGTTCCAGACGCAGGTCGCGGCGCTCACCGGCATGGAGGTCGCCAACGCCTCGATGTATGACGGCTCGACGGCCTGCGCCGAAGCGGCCCTGATGGCGCGGCGCGTCACCAAGCGTTCGAAGGTGCTGCTCTCCGGCGCCCTGCATCCCCACTATGCGGCGGTGACGCGAACCAATTCCGAGCTGCTTGGCGATCAAGTCGTTGCGGCCCCGATCGATATCGAGGGAACGGAAGATCTCGCCTCGATGATCGACGAGGAGACATCGTGCGTCGTCGTGCAGAACCCCGACGTGTTCGGCAATCTGCGCGATCTGCGTCCGCTGGCGAAAGCCGCGCAGGCGAAGGGCGCGCTGCTGGTGGTCGCGGTGACCGAGGCGGTCTCGTTCGGCGCGATTGCGAGCCCCGGCGAACAGGGCGCCGATATCGTCGTCGCCGAGGGGCAGTCGATCGGCGTGGGGCTGAATTTCGGCGGGCCCTATGTCGGGCTGTTCGCGACGAAGCAGAAATATATGCGCCAGATGCCGGGCAGGCTCTGCGGCGAAACCGTCGACGCGGAAGGCAAGCGCGGCTACGTGCTGACGCTTTCGACCCGCGAGCAGCATATCCGCCGCGACAAGGCGACATCGAACATCTGCACCAACTCCGGCCTGTGCGCGCTCGCCTTCACCGTGCATATGACGCTGCTCGGCGAAAAAGGGCTGCGGCAGGTCGCGATGCTTTCGCACGAGGCCGCCTGCCGGACGGCGGACGCGCTCGCGAAAGTCCCCGGCGTCAAGCTCGAGACGAAAGCGTTCTTCAACGAGTTCACGCTGCGTTTGCCTTCGAACGCTGCTGAGACCGTCGAAGCGCTGGCGGCCAAGGGCGTCCTCGGCGGCGTTCCCGGAAGCCGTCTCTGGCCGCACGACAAGGCGGCGGAAAACCTCCTCATCGTCGCGGCGACGGAGTGCGTGACCGACGCCGATATTGCGGCTTACGCGAAAGCCTTGGCTGAAGTCCTGTAGCATTTTGCCGGAGTCGGGACGCTTTGAAGACGCGCGCGACAGACCTTCTCGGGATCGACTATCCGATCCTCCAGGCGCCGATGGCCGGGGTTTCGACGCCGGCCCTCGCCGCCGCCGTCTCGAACGCCGGCGCGCTTGGGGCGGTCGGCGCCGGTGCGGCTGGCGGCGACGGCGCGCTCGCCATGATGCGCGAAGTCCGGGCGCAGACCAACAAACCCTATCACGTGAATTTCTTCGCCCACGAAACGCCGCGACGCGACGCTGCGACCGAGGCGGCCTGGATCGAGAGCCTGAAGCCGCTGTTTGACGAATTGGGCGCTGCGCCCCCGGCGATGCTTCAGGATGGGTATGCGTCCTTCCTCGACGATCCGGCGCAGCTCGACGCCGTGCTTGAAGCGCGTCCCCCGGTCGTCAGTTTCCATTTCGGTCTTCCGCGTCCGGAACAGGCGCAGGCGATGCGCGGTTACGGCGCCATACTTCTCGCTTCGGCGACGTGCGTGGAAGAAGCGGTCGCCTGCGAGAAGGCCGGGATGGACGCGGTCATCGCGCAAGGCTTCGAAGCTGGCGGCCATCGCGGGGTTCATACCGGCCATGCGGATCAGGAGATCGGGCTTTTCGCGCTGCTGCCGCAGATACGCGACGCCGTTTCCATCCCGGTCATCGCGGCGGGCGGAGTCGCCGACGGACGCGGGATCGCCGCGGCCTTTGCGCTGGGCGCAGACGGCGTGCAGCTGGGAACGGCTTTTGTCGGCAGCCCCGAAACCTCGGCCGCGCCGCGTCATCGGGCGCTGCTTGGCGAGACGAAGCGCGAGACCGTCGTAACGCGCGGCGTTTCAGGCCGCGCCGCCCGGGGCTTTCGCAACGCGCTCATCGATGCTGTTGCGGAAAAAGAGCAAGACGCGCCCGCTTATCCGGTCGCCTATGACGCCGCCAAGGCGCTGTCGCGCGCCGCAAGCGCCGCAGGACGGGAAGGGTACGAAGTCATGTGGGCCGGGCAGGCCGCCGGACTTTCGCGCCGCCTGCCCGCGCATGAACTGGTCGCCGCGCTGATGCGCGAGACCCGCGACCGGTTGAGCGAATTAAACCGCCTGAATTAATCAAGGAAAGTTGCGAGCCGATATGACCATGAACGCCCAGGGCCGCCCGACACGCGCCGAGGAAATTTCGGCCGGCGAGGTGAAAACTTTCACCGGCAACCGCGCGCTGCAGATCGAGGAGTCGCTGATCTTCGAAAAGGACGGGTTCGGAGAAACCGGCGTCGACATGCCGGCGCCGGCGGGGATCAATCGCCTCGGCGCGCACGCCAGAACCGGCGACATCGGCCTTCCCGGCCTTTCCGAGCCGGAGACGATGCGTCATTTCGTGCGCCTCAGCCAAAAGAACTTCGCCATCGACATGGGGCCGTTTCCGCTGGGCTCCTGCACCATGAAGCACAATCCGCGCCTCAACGAGAAAATGGCGCGGCTTCCCGGTTTCGCCGACGTTCACCCGCTGCAGCCGCAATCGACTGTGCAGGGCGCGCTCGAGGTCATCGACATGCTGGCGCGTTGGCTGATGGAGCTGACCGGCATGCCGGCTGTGGCGATGTCGCCGAAAGCCGGCGCCCACGGCGAGCTGTGCGGCATGATCGCCATCAAGGCGGCGCTCGAGGCGCGCGGCGAAGCCGGGACGCGCACGCGCGTGCTGGCCCCGGAATCGGCCCACGGCACCAACCCGGCGACGGCGGCGCAGTGCGGCTTCACCGTCGACGCCATTCCGGCGGATGAAACGGGCCGGGTCGATCTCGCGGCGCTCAAGCAGAAGCTTGGCCCCGACGTCGCCGCCATCATGGTGACGAACCCCAACACCTGCGGTCTCTTCGAACGCGACATCCGCGCCATCGCCGATGCGGTGCACGAGGCGGGCGGCTATTTCTATTGCGACGGGGCCAATTTCAACGCCATCGCCGGCAAGGTCCGCCCGGGCGATCTCGGCGTCGACGCCATGCACATCAACCTGCACAAGACCTTTTCGACGCCGCATGGCGGCGGCGGGCCGGGCTCCGGCCCTGTCGTGCTGTCGGAAGCGCTGGCGCCGTTCGCGCCTGTGCCTTTCGTGGTCAAGGAAGACGGCGCCTATCACCTCGTCGAGACCCGCCGCGCCGCCAAGGCGGAAGGCGAGGGCGAAGCGGGCGGCAGGCTCACCGCCTTCCACGGACAGATGGGCATGTTCACGCGGGCTCTTTCCTACATGCTGAGCCATGGCGGCGACGGCATCCGTCAGGCGGCGGAGGATGCGGTCCTCAACGCCAACTACGTTCTCGCCCGCCTCAAGGGCGAGATGACGCCGGCCTTCCCGGGCTACTGCATGCACGAAGCCTTGTTCGACGACCGGTTCCTCAAGGGCACCGGCGTCGAAACCATCGACTTCGCCAAGGCGATGATCGACGAGGGCTATCATCCGATGACCATGTATTTCCCGCTCGTCGTGCATGGGGCGATGCTGATCGAGCCGACGGAATCGGAATCGAAGCAGGAGCTCGACCTCTTCTGCGACGCGCTCCTCTCCATCGCCCGCCGCGCCAAGGCGGGCGACGCTGAGGCGCTCAAGGCGGCGCCGCATTACGCGCCGCGCCGCCGTCTCGACGAAACGGCCGCCGCGCGAAATCCGGTGCTGCGATGGACGCCGAAAGAGCCGGTGAAGGCGGCGCAGTAGCCTGTCTTCGGCTTGCGCGGCGCGCGGGTCTTCTCCCGCTTGCGGGAAAGGCGACGGCTTGGCGGTGATGGATTTTCAGTGATTCGAGAGGGCGCGGTTCACTCGATTCAACGCGCGGCCGGTTCCTCCGCGAACAGAGGGACCGGATGCGCTTCGCTCAGTGAACTTTCTTCGACCGGAGGCCGCTGATCGCCTTGTCGACCAGCGCCGCCTGGGCGCCCTGGTCCATGCGCTCGCGGATGATTTCGCGGGCGGCCTCGACGGCGAGATCGGCCGCCTGGCCGCGAACCTCGGCGATGGCCTGCGCCTCGGCGCGGGCGATGCGCTCTTCCGCGGCCTTGGCTCGGCGGGAGATCTGCTCGTCGATCTTGGCGCGCGCTTCCGCCTCAAGCCGCTTGGCGTCGCGCTTGGCCTGCTCGACGATGCCTTTGGCTTCCTCTTCGGCCTCGCGCTGGCGGCGCTGATACTGGGCGAGCAGCTCCTGCGCCTCTTCGCGGAACTTGCGCGCCTGATCGAGCTCGTCGGCGATGCGCTGCGCGCGTTTGTCGAGGGCGCCGGCGATTGTCTTGTGCAGGCCGGCCCGCCAGAAAATCCCCATGACGATGAGGAACGCCAGCAGCACCCAGAACGACACGTCCTCTAGAAGGCCCGGATGGGCCGCGTGCTCGACCGCGGATCCGGCTTCTTCCGCCGCCGCCATCGCCATCGTCGTCAGACTGATCATCGGGCCGATCCTTGCGCCTTGACCGCGCGCGCGACCGCCGCGGAGACGGCGTCGGCGGTGGGGGTTTCATCGATGAGCGCCTCGACGATGGCGCGCGCCGTGTCGGAAGCCGCTTCGCGCACCTTGGCGGTCTTGTCGGCCTGCATCGCCGCGATGCGTTTCTCCGCCGCCTCGATGTCGGCGTTGGCCTTGGCGTCGGCCTCGCGCTGGCGCTCGGCGAGTTCCTCGTTGAGCGCGTCGCGTTTTTCAGCCGCCATGGCGCGGGCCCGCGCCTTGGCGTCGGCGAGGTCCGACTCGTAGGCTTTCTGCGCGTCTTCGGCCTGACGCCGGAATTCCGCCGCCTGATCGAAATCGTCGGCGATGCGGTCGCGGCGTTCCTCGATCGCGCCGCCGAGACGGGGCAGGAAGTAGTTCGCCATCAGCAGGTACAGCCCGCCGAAGAACACGGCGAGCCAGAACAGCTGGCTCGGCCAGCTCGACGGATCGAACTGCGGCAGGCCGGCCGATCCGCCTTCGGCGTGAGCCGCTGAAGCGGTTTCAGCGGCGGCCTCGGCGGCGAGAGCTATGGCGGCGAGCAAGGGCATTCCTTGACTCCCTTTGGAGAGACGGCTTCGGACTTAGAACGTGTAGAGAATGATCATCGCGATGGCGAAACCGAGCAGGCCGGTGAACTCGGTCAGCGCGAAGGCGAGGAGCATGGTCGGCTGGTTGGTGGCCGCCGCCGACGGGTTGCGGAAGGCGCCCGACAGGAAGTTGCCGAAGATGAGGCCGAGACCGACGCCCGCGCCGGCGAGCGGGATCGCCGCGAGCCCTGCGCCGATGAGTTTAGCTGCTTCTGCGTCCATGGTTATGCACTCCTGGTATGTTCGAGCCGAGGATCCCTTTTTCGCGGTCGGCCCCGTGGCCGCGAGGGAAACAGTGAGGTCTTTCTAGTGGTCGCCGGCGTGCGCCGCGTCGCTGAGATAGATGCAGGTGAGGATGGCGAACACGTAGGCCTGCAGCGCCGCCACCAGAAACTCGAGCAGCATCACGGCCACGGCGCCGGCGAACGGCGCGATGCTGAGCGCCATGACGACGCCGCCCGCGCCGAGCAGCGAAATCACGAAGCCGGCGAACAGCTTCAGAATGATGTGGCCGGCCAGCATGTTGGCGAAAAGCCGGATGGCGAGGCTGAGCGGGCGCGACAGGAACGAGATGATCTCGATCGGAACGAGGATGAACATCAGCCACAGGGGCAGGCCGGACGGCGCGAACAGCTTCAGGAATTTCCAGCCGTGCTTCCATACGCCGTAGGCGACGACGATGGTGATCGTGGTCATGGCGAGGCCGAGCGTGACGATGACGTGGCTGGTTGTGGTGAAGGTGTGCAGCTCGTGCGGCAATCCCGGAATCGACGGGAAGAGGCCGAACAGGTTGGCGATCAGGATGAAGATGAACAGGGTGAAGACGTAGGGAAAGAACTTGCGGCCCTCGGTGCCGATCGTGTCGCGGACGAGGTCGGAAATGAATTCGTGCAGCACTTCCGCCACCGATTGCGTCCGGCCCGGCACCAGCGCGCGGCGGCGCGTGGCGAAGAAGAAGAAAAGGGCGATCGCGGCGACGCCGATCAGCATCCACAGCGCCGAGTTGGTGAAGGAGAGGTCGATTCCGCCGATCCTGATGGGGACGATCGGCAGGATCTCGAACTGCTCCATCGGACCGCCGGCGGCTCGAAAGTCGATCATCGTCTCGTCCTTTGACCGGCGGTTATCCGCCGTCGGAGGGTTTGCCCATCTGCTTCATGGCGCGGCTGACGTTCAATACGCCGGCGGCGAAACCGAACGCGATCCCTGCGAGCAGAAACCATGGACGGCTGCCGATCAGCGTATCGAGCCCCAAACCGAGAATGGCCCCGACGAACAGGGCGGCGAGCAATTCCGATGCGACGCGAAAGGCGCGTCCCATCGACGAGGCCGTCCCGGCTCGCGGTTTCTCGGCGTCCGCATTGTCGCCGCGCGCGGCGTCCAAACGCTTCGAAAACTCTTCAAGCGAGGGCGGTGATTGCTTGCCGGCGTCGTCCGCCATGGGCATGCCCGGAGAGAGGCGCGGCGACGCCGCACCCGAAATTCGGGCCGGAACCTAGCTTTGTCGCATAGCAGCGTCAAGCAAAGGTTTTGCGCGCCAAGTGCTTGAAAAAACGAGGCAAGTCGCGCCGCGGCGAGACGCCGCGGCGGCGCATTTTATTCGCCCGGAACCGGGAAGCCGCGGTCGCGCATCAGAGGCTCGATTCCGGCGTCGCGGCCGCGGAAGGCGCGGTAGGCGGCGGCGGGGTCGACGGCGTTTCTGGGCGCGAACAGGTTATCGACCAGCTTTTTCGCCAGCGCCTTGTCGTAGAAGCCGCCCGGAGCCTCGGCGAAAGCCTCCGCCGCGTCGGCGGTCAGGACGTCGGCCCACATATAGCCGTAATAGGCGGCGGCGTAGCCTTCGCCGGAAAAGACATGGCCGAACTGCGGGCTGCGGTGGCGCATGACGATCTCTTTCGGCATGCCGAGTTCGGCGAGGGTCGCGCGCTCGAATGCGTCAGGATCGATGCCGGTCGGGTCCACCGTATGGAAACGCATGTCCACCAGCGCCGAGGCGAGATACTCGGTGGTGATGAAGCCCTGATTGAACTTCGCCGCCGCCTTGATCTTCTCGATCAACGCCGGCGGGATCGGCTCGCCGGTTTTGTAATGAACGAGAAAACGGTTGATGACTTCGTCGGTCGACAGCCAATGCTCGAGAAGCTGCGACTGAAATTCGGTGTAATCGCGCACGCCGCCGTTCAGCGTCGGATAGTCGACGTTCGACGAGAGATAGTGCAGCGCGTGGCCGAATTCGTGGAAGTAGGTTTCCGCGTCATCCCATGAAATCAGCACCGGTTCTCCCGGCGCGCCCTTGACGAAATTCGAGTTGTTGGAAGCGAGGACGGTCTTTTCGCCGCGGAAGGTTTCATGGCTGCGATAGCTCGTCGCCCAGGCGCCCGAACTTTTGCCGGGCCGCGCGAAGGGGTCGAGATACCACAGGCCGATATGCTTGCCGCTTGTCCTGTCGGTGACTTCCCAGACCTTTACGTCTTCCTGAAAAACCGGAACGGAGCCGTCGGGAACGGGCGTGAAGTTGAAATTGAACAGCTCTCCGGCGACGAAAAACATCGCATCGCGCAGCTTGTCGAGCTGCAGGTACTGTTTCACTTCATCCGAGTCGAGATCGTATTTGGCCTTGCGGACCTTCTCGGCGTAATAGCGATAATCCCACGGCTCGATGACGATGTTCGCGCCTTCCGCATCGGCGACGGCCTGCATGTCGGCGACTTCCTCATGGACGCGGGCGACGGAGGCGGGCCATACCGCCTCCATCAGCGCGAGAGCCCGCTCCGGCGTCTTCGCCATGCGGTCTTCGAGCCGCCACGCCGCGTAGTTGTCGTAACCGAGCAGCCCGACCCGCTCGTCGCGAAGCTGGAGTATTTCGGCGATGATGGCGTTGTTGTCGTATTCGTCGCCATTGTCGCCGCGATCATAGTAGGTCCGCCAGACTTTCTCGCGAAGCGCCCGCTCGTTCGAATAGGTGAGGAACGGGTCCATCGAGGAGCGGGTGTTGGTGACGGCGTATTCGCCGTCATGGCCGCGCTCGCTTGCAGCGGCCGCCGCCGCCTTGACGAAGGATTCCGGCAGTCCGCCGAGCTGGTCCTTCGTGATGTAGGTGACGTAGCTTTCTTCGTCATGGAGGACGTTGTTGGCGAAGCTGGTGTGCAGCTCCGCAAGGCGCTGGTTGATCGCCGCATACCGTTCCTTGGCCGCGCCTTCGAGCGTCGCGCCGTTTCGCGCGAAGCCGTCATAGACGAGATCGACGAGGCGTTTCTGGTCGGCGCGAAGCTTCTTGTATTCGCCGCCCTCTTTCACCGCCTTGATGCGCGCGAACAGCGCCGCGTTCTGCGTGATCTTCGAATTGAACTCGGCGAGCCTCGGCGCCATTTCCTGCTGCACGGCCCGAAACTCCGGGGACGACATGTTGCTCGACCATATGCCGTAATAAGTGAAGACGCGGCCGAGATCGTCGCCGGCCTGCTCCATGGCGAGGATGGTGTTCTCGAACGTCGGGGGCTCGTCGGCGCCGGCGATCGCGTCGATTTCTGCGAGCTGCTTCGCCATGCCGGCTTCGAGCGCCGGCTTGAGGTCGGCGACGTTCATCCTGTCGAACGCCGGCACGCCGCCATAAGGCCCGGTCCAGTCGGCGAGCAGGGCGTTGTCCGAGGCGGCGGACGCGGGCGATGGCGCGGCGGCGGTTGAATTTTCCGGCGGCATCGCGGCGCTATCGTCCTTCTTCGAACAGGCGGCGAGGGATGCGGCCGCGAGGCTCGCGGTCAGAAGCAGGATCCGGCGCATGAAATGTCCCCATTTTTTCCGATTGTCGCCCGTTAGACGCGGCTCGGCGCGGCGGCCTCAATGTGAAATGCGGCGAGGCGTTACTCTGCTGCGGCGAGCTGTTCCGCCTTGTGCAGATCCACCGAGACGAGCTGGCTGACGCCCCGTTCGATCATCGTCACGCCGAACAGGCGATCCATGCGCGACATGGTGAGCGCATGGTGCGTGATGATGATGAACCTGGTTTCGGTTTCCTTCGCCATCTCGTGCAGCAAGCGGCAGAACCGTTCGACGTTGGCGTCGTCGAGCGGCGCGTCGACCTCGTCGAGCACGCAGACCGGCGCCGGGTTCGCCATGAATACGGCGAAGATCAGCGCGGTCGCGGTCAGCGCCTGCTCGCCGCCCGACATGAGCGACATCGAGGCGAGCTTCTTGCCCGGGGGCGAAGCGAAGATTTCAAGACCGGCTTCCAGCGGATCTTCGGAATCGATCATCCGGAGTTCCGCCTGGCCGCCGTTGAAGAGGCGCGTGAACAGGGTTCCGAAATTGCGGTTGACGGTTTCGAAGGCGTCGTTGAGGCGTTGCCGCGCTTCGCGGTTCAGACTGCCGATGGCGGCGCGCAGTTTCCTGATCGCCTGATCGCAATCCTCGCGTTCGACGGTCAGCTCCTCGAGGCGGGTTGAGACTTCCTGCATCTCCTCGTCGGCGCGCAGGTTGACGCCGCCGAGATTTTCCCGCTCCCGCTTGTAGCGTTCGAGCTTGCGGTCGATGTCGTCGCGCGAAGGAAGTTCGTGCCCTTCCTTGTGTTCGGCGATGGAGAGAAGTTGTTCCGGCGCGGCGCTGCAGGTCTCGTGCGCGATCGACGCCGCCTCTTCGACGCGCAGCGCGGCGCTCTCCGCCTGCGCTTCAAGACGGGCGCGCGCCTCGCGCGCTTCCGCGGCGGCGTGGTCGGCGGCCTTGGCGTTGCGGTCCATCTCCTGCGCGTGCTGCAGCGCCGCGGCAAGCGCGTCGCCCGCCTCGGCGCGGCGCGTCTCCGCTTCGGCGATGCGGTCGAGCAGGGCCTTGCGCTTTTCCTCGATGGCGGCGGGCGCGTCAGCGGCGATCTGATGCGCGGTTTCCGCTTCGGAGAGGCGCGTCTCGATCTCCTCGATGCGCTGGCGCGCCGTGACGCCGCGGTTCGCCCAAACGCCGCGCTCGCGCGCCAGCTCCGCCAGCCGGTCGGTCCGCATTTTCGCTTCGCGCGACAGATCGCCGTGCGCGGCGCGCGCCTCGCTCGCTTTCGTCCGGGCGTCTCCAAGCTCCTCGCGCAGCGTTGCAAGGGCCGAAGCGACCAGCGCCGCGTCGGGAAGGGCGTCCAGCGCGGCGCGCCGTTCGGTCAGGATTTTTTCGCAGTCCGCATTATCGTCGGCGAGACGGGCGAGCGCTTCGTCGATAGAGGCGATCCGAGAAGCGGCGCGGGCGTGCTCGCGCTCGATCTCGTTGAGGCGGACGCGCACGGCGTCGAAGGCGCGCCGGGCGTCGGAAAGCAGGCTTCGCGCTTCGCGCTCGATCGTCTGGCGGCGGACGAACTCGTCGCTGGCGGCGCGGTGCGCTGCGGACGCGTCTTCGGCGCGGGCGCTTGCCTGATCGAGTTCTGCGCCGAGCGCGGCGAGACGGTTCCGCTGCTCGAGCCGGATTGCGGCGGCCGTCTTGGCCTCGGCGCGGGAGACGAATCCGTCCCAGCGCCAGAGATCGCCTTCGCGGCTGACCAGCCGCTGGCCGGGCGCAAGCGAAGCCATCAGGGTTTCGCCTTGCGCAGCATCCGCGACGCCGATGGCGGCGAGGCGGCGCGCCAGGCGCTGCGGCGCCTTCACGAAGGCGGCGAGAGGCGAGACGCCGCCCGGCAACGCCGTTCCGGGTGCGGAGGATTCGCCGATGGCGGACCAGTGTGCGGGCGCCGCGTCGTCGAGCGCCGCGCCGAGGTCGTCGCCAAGCGCGGCCGCGAGGGCGTTTTCGTAACCAGGCTCGACTTCGACGCGCTCGATCAGCGCCGGCCAGTCGCCGCCGGTTTGCGCTTCGAGCACGCGGCGCAGCGCGTCGGCTTCGGCCTTGATTTCAGAAAGCGCCTTTTCGGCTTCCTGGCGCGGCGCGCGCAGGGCGGCTTCTTTCTCCTGCGCGAGCCCGCGTTCTTCTTCGGCGCGGTGGAAGGCGGCCTCGGCGGCGCGCGCGGCTTCCTCGGCTGCGGTGAAGCGGGCGCTCGCTTCTTCCAGCGCCTGCGCCTGCTCCGGCGTCGGCGCGATGCGGCTCCGCTCGCCGGTCAGCTCTTCGGTCTGCGATGCGATCTTGCGGGCGCGGCGCTCAGCATCCTCGACGGCGCCGGCGATGGCGCGGCGCTGCGCGTCGATTTCCGCCGCCTCCTGCGACTTGGCGTCGAAAGCGCGCTCGGCGCCGGCGAGACGTTCGGCCGTTTCAGCCATCGCATCGGCGGCGGCGGCGAGACGGCTCGCTTCGGAGGCTTCGCGCGCCTTGAGAGTGTCTTCTTCCTGGCTCAGCGACGCGACGGCCTGTTCCGCGTCGCGGTTGAGCTCGGTTTCGCGGGCGATGTCGGATTTAAGCCGCGCGATTTCGCCGGAAAGCCGTTCGAGTTCGGCGCGGGCGCGGGCCGCTTCGTCGTCGAGCGCTTCGCGCGCCACGGTGAGGCGATGCAGCGCGGCGGCGGCTTCCGCTTCCGACAGGCGCAGCGGGTCGAGCGCTTCATGCGCGGCGGCCTGCGCCGTCGAAGCGGCGGCGGCGGCGCGCGCCGTCTCCTCGATCAGTTCGGCGATCTCGGCGAGGTTTTCTTCCGCCTCAAGGCGCGCATCGACCGCTTCTTGCCAGCGCAGATACGCCGCCATGGCTTCGGCGCGGCGGATGTCGCCGGAAAGATTGCGATAGCGCGTCGCCTGCCGCGCCTGCCTCGCGAGCTGCGTCTTCTGGTTCTCGAGTTCGCCGATGACGTCATCGAGCCGTTCGAGATTCTGCTCGGCGGCGCGCAGGCGAAGCTCCGCTTCATGCCGGCGCGAATGCAGTCCGGTGACGCCCGCCGCTTCTTCGAGCAGGCGCCGGCGATTCTGCGGCTTGGCGTTGATCAGCTCGGAAATCTGCCCCTGCCGCACCAGCGCCGGCGAATTCGCGCCGGTCGCCGCGTCGGCGAACATCAGCTGAACGTCCTTCGCGCGCACTTCCTTGGAGTTGATGCGGTAGATCGACTGCGTGCCGTCTTCCTTGTGAAGGATGCGCCGGGAAATCTCGATGACCGAACTGTCGTTGTATTCGGCGGGCGCGGAGCGGTCGGAATTGTCGAGGGTGAGGGTCACCTCCGCCCAGTTGCGCGCGGGACGCATCGACGTGCCGGCGAAGATCACGTCGCCCATGCCTTCGCCGCGCAGCGCTTTCGCCGACGTCGCGCCCATCACCCAGCGCAGCGCTTCGAGCAGGTTCGACTTGCCGCAGCCGTTGGGGCCGACGACGCCGGTCAGGCCTTCGCGGATTTCGAAGTCCGTGGCTTCGACGAACGACTTGAAGCCTGTCAGGCGGAGATTGGTGAACTTCACGTTTTGTCAGGTCCGGCGTTCAGGTCCAACGGGGGCTCGCCCGGCGAGGGCGGGGAAGCGGGATCGAAAGTCGAGTGATCGCCGATTCTCCACCAGCGCCAACCGCCTGTTTTCCCTAGCCGGCCGCTTTGGCGAGCTTTTCATCGAGGAGCTTTTCGAAGTCCTCGGTGGTGCGGGCCGTCGCCTTCTCGCCGTTGACGATGAAACTCGGCGTGCCGGTGATCGAGTATTTCTCGCTGCCTTCCTCGACCCTTGCGTTGATCTGGTCGATCAGATCCTGCCGCTTCAGGCAGGCGTCGAAGGCGGCTTCATCCATGCCGACCTGGCCGGCGACTTTCAGCAGTTCGGCCTTCGGGTTGTCGCCGAAAATCCATGTCCGCTGGGTGCGGAACAGCGTCCCGACAACCGCGAAATAAGCGTCGGAGCCGTTCTTCTCCGCCGCGCAGCGGGCCAGCACCGAGCCGATATAGGAGAACTCGGCGGGCGGGGTCGGAAACTCGCGGAAAATGAACTTCACCTTGCCGGTGTCGATGTACTTTTCCTTGATCTCCGGAAACACGGTCTCGTGGAACGCCGCGCAGTGCGGGCAGGTGACCGAGGCGTATTCGACGACCGTCACCGGTGCGTCGGCCGAGCCCATCACCATGTCCGAGCCCTTTTTCGATTCGACCGTAAGCTGGTCGCCGGGCTTGGTTTCGGGAGCCGACGCCTTGTCCGAGGAGGAGGCGCCGCCGCAGGCGGCCAGCAGCAGCGGAACGGCGGCCAGTGCGGCGCGCAGGGAAAGGCGGATCATGAATACCTCTTGGCTGTCGGCCGGCGTTCACCCGGCCGGCGGTTCGGGGCCAAAATCCCCCATGCGGGGCCCCGGCGCAAGCCCGCTCAAAGCTGGTTTTGAGCCTGTTTTCGGGGATTTCACTTCTTCTGCGACACCGACGACCGGAAGCGGGAGAGGGCGGCGCCGAGAGGGCTGGAAGGGCCGGCGCTGCCGTCGCCCGCCGATCGCTGCAGGACCGTGATGCGTCCGATGCGCCCCGGCCCGAGATAGTCGTTGAGGCGGCGGCGCATGGTTTCCGCCTCGAACTGCGCCCGCGACGCCGCCGCGCCGCTCGGCGCGAACACCTCCAGCGTCGCGCCGATGCGCCCGCCGGTCATCCGGCCCGGCCGGCACAGGGCGGCGATCTCCGGCCCGACCAGTTCCGCCCAGCGGCTGGCGAGCGCCGGATCGACATAGTTGGTGCGCCCGGCGAGTTCGGCGAAGATTTTCGCCGAGTAGCGCCCGATCTGCGGCGGCGGCTGGCGCGCCGGGCGGGTTTTCACTGGCGGATCGCCTGTCATGGCCGGCCTCCTTGACCGCGGCGCGGGAATGGCGGACGGCGGTGAGCGTAACACACAGCACCTCATGGCGGCTCGAAAAACACTCCACAAGCCCGCGACCCGGCAGCCGGCGTCGGCGCTCCTCGCCTGGTACGACCGGGCGGCGCGCGACCTGCCGTGGCGAGTCGGGCCGGCGGCGCGGGCGAAAGGCGTCCGTCCCGACCCATACGCCGTGTGGCTTTCCGAAATCATGCTGCAACAGACGACGGTGGCGACGGTGCGGCTGCGCTTCGAAGCCTTCCTCGCGCGTTGGCCCGACATAGAGGCGCTCGCCGCTGCGCCGGTCGAGGACGTGCTCGGCGAATGGGCGGGCCTCGGCTATTACGCCCGAGCCCGCAATCTCCACAAATGCGCTCGCGTCGTGGCGGGAGAGCATGGCGGAAAATTCCCGCACTCGGAAGAAGGTCTCCTCGCGTTGCCCGGGGTGGGCGCCTACACGGCGGCGGCGATCGCGGCGATCGCCTTCGATGCGCCCGCCGTCGTCGTCGACGGCAATGTCGAACGGGTGGTCGCCAGACTGTTCGCCATCGAAACGCCGCTTCCGGGGAGCAAGGGAGAAATCCGCGCGCGCGCCGGCGAGCTTACGCCGAAAGAAAGGCCCGGGGACTTCGCGCAGGCGATGATGGATCTCGGCGCCGGGGTCTGCACCCCCCGCCGGCCGAAATGCCTGATCTGTCCGCTCGCCGGTTTCTGCGAGGCGCTGAAGCGCGGCGAGGCGGAGGCCTATCCGGCGAAACGGCCGAAGGCGGAAAAGCCGACGCGCAAGGGCGCCGCGTTCGCGCTGTTCAATTCAAAGGGCGAGGTGTTGTTGCAGCGGCGTGACGAGAAGGGGCTGCTCGGCGGGATGCTGGGGCTGCCTGGAACGCCGTGGACGAAGCATCTCGATACGGACGTTTTCGCCGCCGCGCCGGCGCGGACAGACTGGAGCGACGCCGGCGCGGTTCGTCACACTTTCACGCATTTCCATCTCGATCTCGACGTCTACGCCGGCGAGGCAGGGCGCAAAAAGTGCGCCATCGGGGAATGGCTCGATCCCGGAGCGGCGCGCCTGCCGACGGTCATGAAAAAGGCGCTTGAAAGGGCCCTGGCCGTCCGGAAGCGGGGTTAGGGCGCATATTGTCACAGGGATGGTTCCCATGCGGATGATCGTCGCGACGAATTAATTAAAGCGTTTTCACGCGCAGGTACGTTGCGCGAACAGTTTTTTCGCCGCTTCAGAAAAGGCAATATTTTCAATTAATTATAAGGCAAACGCAAAACGCGCTCATGCGCCAGACAAAAAGCGAACGCAAAAAACGGCCATGCGCGATGTTCGACGAATGTTTTAGCGGCCGCGATTCGCCAGTTCGGCGAACTCGCACAAAAGCGGTCGCGTATCGCGCGGGTCGATGATGTCCTCGATGAGAAAATGCTCCGCCGACCGGAAGGGGGAGGAGATGGCCGAAAGCCGCTCTTTTATGGCGGCGATATGCGCCGCCGGGTCGTCGACTTTCTCAAGCTCCGCCTTGTAGGCGACCTCGACGCCGCCATCCATCGGCAGCGAGCCCCAGTCGCCCGAGGGCCAGGCGAAGCGGTACTGGAAGCGCGTGTGATCGGACATCGCCGCGCCTGCGACCCCGTAAGCCTTCCGTATAATGACGGTCGCCCAGGGCGTTTTCGTCTTGTAGATGGCGTTCATGACTTCGACGCCGCGCCTGATGGTCGCCGCCTTTTCTGCTTCGAGTCCGATCATGAAGCCGGGGTTGTCGACGAGATGCACGACAGGCAAACGGAACTGCTCCGCGATGGCGACGAAGCGGCGGGCCTTGTCGGCGGTGTCGGCGGTCCATGAACCGCCGAGGAAGGTCGGATCGCTCGCCAGCACAGCGACCGGCCAGCCGTCGAGGCGCGCGAAAGCGGTGATGGCGGCGCGACCCCAGCGCTTGCCGATCTCGAACATCGAGCCGCGGTCGAACACGGTTTCGACGATCTTGCGCATCGAATAGACCTGCCGGCGCTCGCGCGGCACGGCGGCGAGGAGCGCATCGTCGCGACGGCTTGCGGGGTCGGCGTTGGTGGCGCGCGCCGGGCGTTCATGGATCGACGACGGGAGATAAGAGAGGAAGCGCCGCGCCATGGCGAAAGCTTCCTCCTCGCTCGTCGCCTCGTCGTCGATGACGCCGTTTCTCGCATGAATATCGGCGCCGCCGAGGGATTCGTTGTCGAGCTCGCCCTCGCCGATGCCCGCGACGACTTTCGGACCGGCGGTGAATACCTGGGAGAGTCCGCGCACCATCAGCGAGTAGTGACTGGCGACGGCTCGCGCCGCGCCGAGACCGGCCGTCGGCCCGAGCGCAAGGGCGACGACGGGCACGGTGTCGAGATTTTTCACGACGTGCTCCCAGCCGGGCACGAAAGGCACGTAGGTGAAGCCGAGCTGCTCGATGGATTTCACCGACCCGCCGCCGCCGGTGCCGTCGATCATGCGGATCATCGGCAGCCGAAGGTCGTGCGCCGCCTGCTCGGCGAGCGCGAACTTTCTGTGATTGGCGGCGTCGCCGGCGCCCCCGCGCACGGTGAAGTCGTCGGCGGAAGCGATGACAGGGCGCGCATCGATCCGCCCGCGGCCGAAAATCAGGTTGGTGGGCGAAAAATCTTCAAGCGTCCCGTCTTCGCTATAGCTGCCCTTGCCGGCGATCTTGCCGATCTCGCGAAACGAGCCCTTGTCGAGAAGCTTCTCGATGCGCTCGCGGGCGGTGAGCTTGCCGCGCGCCTTTTGCCGCGCGACGCGGTCGTCGCCGCCCATTTTCTCGGCCATCGCCTCGCGGCGGCGGAGTTCTTCAAGTTCTTTTTCCCAGGACATTTTACGCCTTACCGTTAATCCGCCGTCCATGGCTCAAGCGTCTCGCGCTTCAGGCGGCGGCGCTCGTCCGGAGAGAGTTTGTAATTTCCGCCGAAAAGAGAGGATTCCCATGACCCGTAGGCGGGGTTCGGGACGACAAGCCAGTCCTTGCCCCAGTGCGCCCTGTTTCGTTCGTAGACGGAAAGCCGCTCGGCCGGCGTTCCCTTGTAGTCGTCGGTGAAGTCGCCGAGATTGTCGCCGATCATCAGAAGGATGCGGTGGCCTCGCGCGGCTTCGGCGACGCGAACCCCTTTCGCGGAGGGTTTCCATTCTTCGCGCTCGCCCTGCGTGAAGATCGTGTCCTTGTCGTCGCTGACAGGGAAGCCGAGCGCCTTGAGGTTGGCCCGCGTCGCTTCCTCGCCGACGGCGTCGCGGTTGGTGATGTAGAAGATTGTCACGCCTTTCGAGGCCGCGTAGCGGGCGAACTCGAGCGCGCCGGGCACGGCTCTGGCGGTTTCGCTGTCGACGAACGCGCCCCAGGTCGGGCCGGAGAATTCCACGTAGTCTCGCGCCAGCATCGCCTGATAGGCGGAATTGTCGAGCACCGTCTCGTCGGCGTCGACGATGACGGCGGGCGGCAGTTTTTCGTAGCCCGCGCCCTGCCGGTTCGGTGCGGCGGTCCATTTGCGGTCGGCGAGCGCCTCGTCGAGGCGGATGCGGGCGAGCGCGTAGACGCCGAGCGCCGCCGCCTTGTATTCGACCGCGCCCTGCATCCACAGCGCCGCGTTGAGAAGATCGCTTTGCGGAACGGCGGTTTCGGGAGCGGGGGCAGGCGCGGTCGCGCAGCCCGCCGTCGCCGCCGCCAAAGCCGCCAGGATAATGCGACGTTCGATCATGTCCCGCTCCGTTCCGTTGCGGGCGCACCTTATGGGCTGGCGGGGACGCTGAGAAGGACGAGAGGCAGCGGTTACGCCTGCATCCCCTTGCGCATTTTCTCGCGCAGAAAATCCAGCGGCTTGATGCCGGTCTTTTCCTCGAAATGCCAGTATGTCCAGCCGTTGCACGCTTCCGTGCGCTGGACCAGCGCGCCCATCTTGTGGATGGAGCCCTGCACCTGCGCGCCGTCCGGTCCGGCGACGGCGATGGAGCCGTCAGCGCGCACGCGCGCTTCATGGCGTCCGCGCGCGTCGATGAGCTTGGCGCCCGGTTTCAGCAATCCCTGTTCGACGACGGCGCCGAAGGGCACGCGCGGCGCGTCGCGTTTCGACGGTGCCGTGGCGAGATCGGCGGCGTCGGACTGTTTGATCTTGGCGATGCGGGTGCGCGCCGCCGCGATGTAGTCGCGGTCGCGCTCCAGCCCGATGAAATGGCGGCCGAGCATTTTCGCGACGGCGCCGGTCGTTCCCGAGCCGAAGAACGGGTCGAGCACCACGTCGCCGGGATTGGTCGAGGCGAGAAGCACCCGGTAGAGGAGGGCTTCGGGTTTCTGGGTCGGGTGGGTTTTCTTGCCCGCCGCGCCTTTCAGCCGCTCGTTGCCGGTGCAGATCGGGATCGACCAGTCGGAGCGCATCTGCAGATCGTCGTTCGCTGTCTTCAGCGCCGCGTAATTGAAGGTGTAGCGCGAGGTTTTCTCGCGCGCCGCCCAGATCAGTGTTTCATGGGCGTTGGTGAACCGCGTGCCCCGGAAGTTCGGCATCGGGTTGGTCTTGTTCCAGATAATGTCGTTGAGGATCCAGTAGCCGAGATCCTGCACCGTCGCGCCGACGCGGAAAATGTTGTGATAGGAGCCGATCACCCAGATCGCCCCGTCCGGCTTCAGAACGCGCCGCGCCTCGCCGAGCCATTCCCTGGTGAAGCGGTCATAGGCGGCGAACGAGTCGAACTTGTCCCACTCGTCGTCGACGCCCGCGACGCGCGAATTGTCAGGCCGCTTCAGGTCGCCGCCAAGCTGGAGATTGTAGGGCGGGTCGGCGAAGACGAGATCGACGGAAGCGTCGGGGAGACTTTTCAAGGAGGCGATGCAGTCGCCTTCGATCACCGTGTCGAGAACGGCGTCGATATTTTTCCGAGTCCCGATCGTTTCGCTTTTCCTGCGCGCCATCGTCCGCCCCGTTTTGAAGAGGACGCACTTTGAGTCACGCGGAGTCCGCCGTCAACCGGCAATCGAAATTTTATGAGCGGAGTCAAAGTGTTAACGGATGACTCTCAGGCGAGAGTCAGGGAAGAGTCCGCATACAACATATTGTGGATGGGCGCGAAGGAGCGCCGATGATGTGGGGTGACGCCGTGCGCGGCGAGCGCCGCGAAGTGCGCCTCGACTCCATAGCCCTTGTTTTTGTCCCAGGCGTATTCGGGAAAATCGCGGGCGAGGTCGCGCATCATCTTGTCGCGCGTCACCTTGGCGATGATCGACGCGGCGGCGATCGACATCGATTTCGCGTCGCCCTTCACGACGGTGAAGGCGGGACAGTCGAGCTTCGGCTTGATGTGGCCGTCGACGATGCAGGCGGCTGGCGCGACGGGAAGCGCCGCGCAGGCGCGCGACATGGCGAGAAGCGACGCCTGCAGGATGTTGAGGCGGTCTATTTCCTCGACCGAGGCGACGCCGACGCCGACATGCGCCACCTTCATCAGCGCCGCGGCGATGTCCTTGCGGCGCGGTTCGGAGAGCGTTTTGGAATCGCGGATGCCGGCCGGCGTGCATTGCGGCGACAGGATCACCGCTGCGGCGACCACCGGCCCCGCCAGCGGCCCGCGGCCCGCCTCGTCGATGCCGGCGACGAGGCCGCCGATGCCGTTTTCGATGTCGAATGTGGGCTGCATGGCGTCGCTCCGATGGGCGATAGCCGGATAGCAGAGCGACTCGCAAGACGGCGCAAGGCGCTGGGGAAAAGTTGGCGGGCGCGGCTCTGCGTGTATGGTTCGCCTGCATATCGGAGACTGGCGACGGAAAAGTGGCGATGGATGTGAGAGACGCCGGAGAATCGGAAGTCGAAGCGCTGGCGCGGCTCTGGTGGGATGGCTGGCGGGATGCGCACGCCGAGATCCTGCCGCCGGAATTCATCCGGCTTCGCACGCGCCAGAGCTTCACGGACCGTCTCGCCGCGGCGCTCGGCGCGGTGCGGGCCGCCGGTCCGGTCGACGCGCCGCTCGGCTTTCATCTCGTCAAGGGCGAGGAACTCAATCAGTTTTATGTGGCGGCGGCGGCGCGCGGGACCGGCCTCGCCCGCGCCCTGATCGACGACGCGGAGGCGCGGCTCGCCGCCGCCGGTGTCCGGCGTGCTTTTCTTTCCTGCGCCATCGGCAACGACCGCGCCGCCCGCTTTTATGAAAAATGCGGCTGGGAACGCATGGGCGTCGTCACCGACCGGCTGACCATGCAGGACGGAACGATCTTCGATCTCGACGTGTGGCGGTATGAAAAGGACTTGCCGGCCGGCTGACGAAGGTTCGCTGCACCTGTAAAAACGGCGGCGTTGGCGGAGCGGGAGAAGACGATGGCGATCGCGACGACCGGCATGACGCCGCTGCTTCAGGTCTATGACATGCCGGAGGCGCTCGCCTTCTACCGCGACGTTCTCGGCTTCGAGGTCGTCAGCGCTTCGCCTGAAGTCGACGCGCCGGAGGGGCGTTTCTCGCACTGGATGAGGTTGCGGCTCGGCCCCGCCGACGTGATGCTGAACACCGCCTATGACGAAGGCGAGCGTCCGCCCGCGCGCGACAAAACGCAACAGCGCTGGCACGGCGACATCTGCCTCTATTTCGGCGCCGCCGACATCGACGCCGTCTATGAAGCATTGCAGCCGAAGATCGCCGGCCTCAAGCCCCCGAAGAACGTGCCCTACGGCATGCGTCAGCTCTATCTCAAGGATCCCGACGGGTACGGACTTTGTTTTCAGGCGGCGGTTAAAGGCGCAAAAGAGTGAGCGCGTACCCCGCTTTATGCGCGGGGCGGCAGAGCGTGCTCGTGTCCCCAAGCGCGTAACGCCATAATGATCGCGCGAAGGCTCTCTCCCCTTTGTGTCAGGCGATACTCGACTTTGGGAGGAACGACGGGGAAGACCTCCCGGCTTATCAGCCCGTCCGCTTCCAGTTCGCGCAGCTGCTTCGTGAGGGTGCGCTGGGTCACATTCCTGAGATGGCGCTTTAGCTCGTTGAACCGTAACGGGCCTGTCGCGTCCATCAGGTGATAGAGCGCCAGTCCCTTCCATTTGCCGCCAATCAGTTCAAGCGCAGCTTCGACAGGGCAGCCTTCGCTGCAATCATAGCGTTCATGGCGCTGGCGGCGGTCGGCGTCGGGGCTAGTTACAGTATCCATTCGGTGCCTACATGCCCAAAACGTGCGTACTTGTATGTTTTGAATGTATACGCGATTTGCCCTGCCGCAACAACACGGCAACGGAAAGGGTCGCAAGTGTCTTTGACTATCGTCGCTCATATCAACGCGAAGCGAGGCAGGGAGGCGCTTGTCTTTCAAGAGCTTCGCAATCTCATCGAGCCAACGCGTCGTGAGAACGGATGCATCCAGTATGATCTTTATAAAGATGATAATGCGCCGCTCCACTTCCTGTTCTTCGAAAGATGGGAAAGCAGAGAGCTTTGGCGGGCGCACATGAACACGCCGCATTTTAAGGCATATCAGCGCTCTGTCGAAAGCGCGATCGATAACTTCACGGTTTTTGAAATGTCAGCTGCGGCTGAACCGTTCGCCGCTAACTGATTTGGAGACGAAGAATGAAAGCCATCGGTTACACTAAGAATCTTCCTGCTACAGATGAGCGCTCATTGCAGGAGTTCGATGTTCCAGAGCCGGCGCCCGGTCCGCGTGATCTGGTCGTCGAAGTGAAGGCGGTGTCGGTTAATCCCGTTGACGTCAAGCTTCGCGTTGCTTCGAAAGCGGAGAATGGCCCCAAGATTCTTGGCTTTGACGCCGCCGGCATCGTCAAAGCGGTCGGTCCGGAGGCGAGCCTTTTCGCGCCGGGCGACGAGGTGTATTACGCCGGCGCGATTGACCGCCCTGGCTCGAACAGCGCCTTGCAAGCTGTAGATGAACGAATAGTTGCGCTTAAACCGAAAAGCCTTACATACGCTGAAGCTGCGGCTTTGCCGTTGACCGCCATTACGGCGTGGGAGCTCCTGTTCGATCGTCTCGGCGTCGCCGAAGGTGGCGGCGCCGGCGAAACGCTCCTTATCATCGGCGGCGCGGGAGGCGTAGGATCCATCCTCATTCAGATCGCGCGTCAGCTAACGAAGCTGAAAGTCATCGCAACTGCTTCGCGCGCCGAAACGCAAGCGTGGGTCAAGCGCATGGGCGCTCATCACGTCATTGACCATCGCGATGACATGTCGGCGCAGATGAAGGCGCTGGGCGTCGCGCCGCGTTATGTCGCAGGTCTGACAGGCACAGAACGGCATTTTCCTGCAATCGCGCAGCTGCTGACGCCGCAGGGCAAGTTCGCGCTTATCGACGATCCCGATCCGAAAACGATCGACGTCTCACTATTAAAAAGAAAGTCTCTCTCGCTTCACTGGGAGTTCATGTTCACGCGGTCTCTGTTCGGGACGCCCGACATGATTGAGCAAAACAAATTGCTGACGCGCATCGGATCTCTCGTTGATGAGGGCCGAATTCTCACTACCGCAAACCAGGACGGCGGCTCCATGACGCCTGAAAACCTGCGCCAAGCGCATCTCCTCCAGGAGAGCGGGCGCGCGATCGGTAAGACGGTTCTCGAGCTATGAGGCCGCCGCCGTCGGGCTCCCGGCCTACAACAGGCTCAACTGCCCGCTCACCTCGTCCGGCACGCGGAAGCGCGAGAGGTCGAGGGGCGTGCGCTCGCGGTGGAAGCCGAGGCGGGCGCCGGCGGCGCGGAAGCGCTGGGTGATGAGCTGGGCGTAGGGCGTCTTGATCTCGCCGCCGCGCGACCAGTAGGGGTCGTAGTCGCGCCCGCCGTTCATGGTGCGGATATGGTCCATGACCCGCTTGGCGCGGTCGGGCGCGTAGGCCGCTAGCCATTCCTGGAACAGCGGCGAGACTTCGAGCGGCAGGCGCAGGATCGTGTGGGCGGCGAAAGTCGCGCCGAGCGACGCCGCCTTTTCGAGAATGCCTTCCATCTCGCTGTCGTTGAGGCCGGGGATCATCGGTCCGGTCATGATGCCGGTGACGATTCCGGCTTCCGTCAGCTTGCGGATCGCCTCGAAGCGTTTCGGCGGCGTCGAGGCGCGCGGCTCCATCGAGCGGGCGAGCGCCCGGTCCTGCGTGGTGATCGAGACCATCGTGCGGGTGAGGTTGCGTTCGGCGAGCGAAGAAAGAATGTCGATGTCGCGCGTGATCAGCGCCGACTTGGTCAGGATAGTCACAGGATGATTGAAGCGTGAGAATACGCCGAGAACGCCGCGCATGATGACGAACTTGCGCTCGATCGGCTGATAGGGATCGGTGTTCGTCCCCATGGCGATGACGCGCGGGCGGTATTTCGGATCGGCGAGCTCCTTTTCGAGAAGCTTCGGCGCCGTCGGCTTGGCGAACAGGCGGCTTTCGAAATCGAGGCCCGGCGAGAGGCCCATATAGGCGTGCGTCGGCCTTGCGAAACAGTAGATGCAGCCGTGCTCGCAGCCGCGATACGGATTGATCGAGCGGTCGAAGCCGACATAGGGCGACTTGTTGAAAGTGACGATCTTGCGCGGCGTTTCGATGGTCACGTGCGTGACCAGCGGCGGCAGGTCTTCATCGTCGGTTATCCAGCCGTCGTCGACCTGCTGGACGGCGAATTTCTCATAGCGGCCGGTGGCGTTTGACTGCGCGCCGCGCCCCTTTCCCCCTTGGGGCGGCAAACTTCCTTCCGGAAGGCCCTCTTGATTCGGGCGGCGAGGGCGGGGGGTGAGGGGCGCGACGCGAGCCATGACCAAAACTAGCCGCCGAATAAGAACAAAGCAAGAACATTTGGTGCTCGCCGGGCCCGGAGTTTTCCACAGGGTCACGTTCCCGGCGCCGCGCTTCCGCCCTGTCGGGGACCCGAGTAGGAAGACGGTCTGGAAGAGGCTCAAGCCCATGATTTCCGTCGTCATTCCGACTCTGAACCCCGGCGGGCGGCTGAAGCGGACGCTCGCCGCGCTGGTTCCGGGCGCCTTCGACGGGCTGATCAAGGAAGTCGTCATCTCGGACGGCGGTTCGACCGACGAGACGCAGGCGATTGCGGAAGGGGCGGGCGCGCATTTTGTCGAGGGCGCGCGCGGGCGCGGCGCGCAGCTTGGAGCCGGGGCGGAAGCGGCGCGCGGAGAGTGGCTGCTGTTTCTCCACGCCGACACGGTGCTGGAAGAAAGCTGGATGGAAGAGGCGCGCGCGGCGATGAGCGAACCCGGCCGGGCCGGCGTTTTCACGCTCGCCTTCGACGCGCAGGGTTTCGCGCCGCGCCTTGTCGCCGCCGGCGCAATGCTCCGCACCCGGCTTTTCGCGGCGCCCTACGGCGATCAGGGGCTGCTCATATCGCGTAGGCTCTATGACGAGATCGGCGGCTACGCGCCGTTGCCGCTGTTCGAGGATGTGGACCTGATCCGCCGCCTCGTTCGCTCTAAGGGGCGGCGCGCGCTGCGAGTCATGAAATCGAAGGCGATCACCGCCGCCGACCGGTACGAAAGAGACGGCTATCTCGGACGCGTGCTGAAAAACGCCTGGTGCCTGATGCTCTATCGTTTCGGCGTCGCCCCGGCCCGCATCGCGGAGATCTATGCGCGATGAGAGAAGAAACGCTCATCGTCTTCGTCAAGGCGCCGATCGCCGGGCGCGTGAAAACGCGTCTCGCGCGCGAAGTCGGGACGGGACGCGCCGCCGCCCTGTTCCGGCATATGCTGGAGCGCGCCTACAGGGGCGCCCGCGGACCCTGGCGCACGGTGCTGGCGGTCGATCCGCCTTCCGCGATTTACGACGCCATATGGCCGCGCGATTTCGACCGGATGGCGCAGGGAAAGGGCGACCTCGGCGCGCGCATGAAGGACGCTTTCGCGGCGTTCGCGGGACCGACGCTGATTATCGGCGCTGACGCGCCCGGCGTAAGGGCGCATCACATGCGCGACGCATTCCGCGCGCTCGGACGCCATGACGCGGTGGTCGGGCCGGCGGCGGACGGCGGCTACTGGCTGATCGGACTAGCGGGACGCAAGCCTGCGCCGGGCCTGTTCGACGGCGTCAGATGGTCGAGCGAGCACGCGCTCGCCGACACGCTGAAGACATTGCCGGCGAATTTCTCCGTCGCCTTTCTCGAAACGCTTCGGGACATCGACGAGGCGAAAGACCTCGCCGCGCTCGGGCCGCTTTCATCCGTCCGGCCGCAATCCCAGCGTGATTGACCGCGCGGCGCGGCCGGGCGAGGCTCGCGGAAAAGAAAGGGAGGGGCGCTTCATGGCCCGGCGGTTTTTCCGGATCGTTATCGGCCTTGCGATCGGCGCAACTATCGCCGCCGCGTTCGTATTCTTTATTTTCCTGCCGCCCCGCGCCGATGCGCGCCTCAATGTCGTGATCGCGCACGAACCATACGAAATCAGTCCCGACGCGAAGGCCCTGCATGAAAGCCTTCGCGTCGCCGATCTTCACGACGACATGCTGATGTGGGCGCGCGATCCGATGCAGCGCCACAAAAGAGGGCATACGGATATTCCCCGCCTCGTTGAAGGCGGCGTCCGGATGCAGGTGTTTTCCGCCGTCACCAAGTCGCCGAAGAATCTCAACTATGAGCACAACGACTCTGATTCCGACCAGATCACACTGCTGGCCATCGCCCAGCGCTGGCCTGTGCGGACATGGAACAGTCTCGCCGAGCGCGCGCTCTATCAGGCCGGACGTCTCGCCGAAGCCGAGAGAAGATCGAACGGCGCCGTTCGTGTCGCGCGCACGCGCGCCGATCTCGAAGCCGCGCTCGATGCGGGCGCGCTCGTCGGCGTTCTCGCGACCGAAGGGGCGCATCCGCTGGAAGGCGACCTCGCCAACCTCGACAGGCTCTACGACGCCGGCTACCGGGTGCTCGGACTCCAGCATTTTTTCGACAACGAGCTGGGCGGTTCGCTGCATGGAATGAGCGGCGCAGGGCTTACGGCGTTCGGCCGCGAGGCGGTGAAAGCGGCCGAGGCGCGCGGCATGATCATCGACGTCGCTCATTCGTCGCAAGCCGTCGCCCGCGACGTCCTCGCCATGACCTCGAAGCCGATCATCGTCTCGCATACGGGACTCAAGGGACATTGCGACAGCCCGCGAAACTTTCCCGACGATCTCCTGAATGAGATCGCCGCACGGGGCGGGCTCGTCGGCATCGGGTTCTGGGACGGCGCGGTGTGCAAGCCCGATCTCGAGCATATCGCCGCAGCTATCGTCTATGCGGTCGGACTTCTCGGCGCGGACCATGTCGCTCTCGGCTCCGACTTCGACGGAACGACGACCGTTCCCTTCGACGCTTCCGAATATGCGGCGCTCACCGACGCGCTTCTCGCGGCCGGACTCGACGAGGAAACGATCCGCGCCGTAATGGGCGAAAACGTCATCCGCTTCTTTCTGGAGAACTTGCCCTAGGGGCGGAGGCGCGACCCGATGCTCTCTCGGCCGCTATAAAAAAATTCGCGCCGCGCGGTCGATGAACCAGAAACAGGCGACGGCGCCGGCGGCGTAGGGCGGTATCCGCCACGCCCAGGCGGGCGCGGGCGGCGCGAATTTCCGCCACAGGAACATCGCGGCGAGCGCCGCGGCGATGAAGACGATCTGTCCCGCCTCCACCCCGAGATTGAAGAACAGTAGCGCCAGCGGCGCGGCGCCGTCCGGCAGGCCGATCTCGCGCAACGCGGCGGCGAAGCCGAAACCGTGCAGGAGGCCGAAGACGAAAGAGACGAGCCACGGCCAGCGCTGGGCCGCCCCGGTCTTTCCTTCTCGCGCTCTGACGATCTCCGCCGCCACGAACGCGATGGAAAGGGCGATGCAAGCCTCGACGGGCGCGGCGGCGAGGCGCGCCCAGCCGAAGGTGGTGGCCGCTAGCGTGATCGAGTGTGCGACCGTGAAGGCGGTGACGGCGCCGATAAGGCGTTTGAGATCACTGACTAGGATCAGAAGGCACAGCACGAACAATAGATGGTCGAAGCCGAACAGGATGTGCTCGACGCCGAGGCGGGAATAGGTTTCGGCGACCTCCCATGCCGATTGCCGGGCGGGAATGACGGCGCGCGGCGCCGCGCCGTTCATGCGCAGCGTTTTCGGCCGGCCGGTCAGCGGCCTGAAATGCACGATGACGTCGGTGAGGCTCGTTTCGAGATTCTCGATGGCGACTTCCTTGCCGGCGAGGCCGCCTTCGCAGACGCTGCGCCAGCGCTGGATCGCCGCCGCCTGCACCGGCGTCATGCGCGGTTCGCTGACGAAGCCGCACTCTGCGGGAAGCACGACATTGAGCGCGAGGCGCATATCGCCCTGCGCCGGCGTCTTCCATAGAATGTCGTAGGTCGACGGCTCGACCTCGCGGATATCAAGGTAGGCGGGACGAATTTCATGAGCAGCCGCGGGCGCGATGATCCCCGCCATGATCGCCGTCAGAAAAACAAGACGCGCCAGCATCGTTTATTCCGCGCCGGCGGCGCCCGCGGCCGCGTGTCCTGCGGTCTGGGCATAAAGGTCGGGCCAGTCGATGCTGACCTCATAACGCTCGCGCAGCCGCGTGCGGAATTCCTCTCGTTTCGCCCGTCGCCGCGCTTCGATCCAGTCGGCTCTCAACCTGACGCGCACTTCCTCCAGGGAAGGCTCGCGGGCCGCCTCGCGCGAAACGATCAGCACGTCATGCGCGCCGAAGGGAGAGGCGACGGGGCCGAACCAGCCGTCGTCGGCGTGCGCGAACAGGACGGCGGCGAAAGCGTCGCCGAACAGCGACGCGACTCCTTGCTGCGTCGTCAAAGGCATGGCCGAGGGCAGCATGGAGGCGTCGCCGGTCGTTTCGGGCGCCGCGCCCGATTTCAAGGCTTCGAGGAAGGCGACGGCGTCCGCTTCGGCCCTGGCGCCGCGCGCGTCGGCGCTGGCAAGAACCTGCCGGAACGAAACGCGCGCCGGCAGACGATATTCGTCCGCATGCGAGGCGAGACGCGCCGCCAGTTGCTCCTCGGTCGGTTCCTCGCTGGCGTTGGCGTCCTCGCTGATGAATTCAAGCTTCTGACGCATGCGCCGCCGGACGATCGTGTCGTCAGCGTCGAGTCCCATCGCCACCGCTTCGCGATAGTAGACTTCCTCATCGATATAATCGTCGACAAGCGCATGAAGCTCCGTTTGGCTCGGCATCCGTCCCGACAGCAGGCGATAGCTGTCGGCGATCTGCTGCACGCGTCCCTTGGAGATGACGATCGAATCCGCCGGGGCGCGCTGCTCGTCGCCGTGCAGGAGCCCGTTCGCCCAAAACAGCACAAGGCCCGCCGCAAGGAATTGCAGAAGCGGTTCGCGCGCGGCGCGCGATGCGACGGCGGTCAGCTTCGCCTTTGCGGATGCCGGCGTCTCAGCGGACATTCGTCGGCGTGAACCAGATCGGCGACGTGTAAGCGCGTTCCTGAACGGTCTTCGCCAGTTTGGGGTTGGGTTCGACATTGGCGCGGATGGCGTCCCAGGTCGACCAGCGGCAGGTGGGGTTCTCGAGCACCCGCGCGTAGTAGAATGCGTTCTGCGCCGGATCGAATTCGGGATCCGTCCATTCGCCCTTGATCTCGGAGTCGCCCTTGTCCTGCGAGAAGGCGCAGGTCGAAAGGTCGACCGACGCGCCGTTGTCGGGACAGCGCTGCGTTTCAGGGTCGACTGCGCCCCCGTCGGAGCAGGCGGCGTCGAAGACTTTCTCGAACGACTTGCCGTCGCCGTCGGTCCATCCCTTTACGATCTGGATGCGCTGGAGCGGCGCCGAACGGATGTCGCGCATGGCGATGACAAGAAATTCCGGCGCCCGATCTCCGTCGCCGGCGAGGTCGCCGCCCATGGGGACGCCGTTTTCGTAAGCCTCGCGCAGACCGGAGTCAGTGGCGAGATCGAGGCCTTTCAGGCCGTATCCGGCGAACATCCGTACACGGATGCGCGGGCCGGAGGTGCCGAACGTCTCCTTGCGGCGCATGGCGGCGAAGAGAGAGGCGCGGGTGTTTTCCTCCGCCCATACGCCGGTCAGTCCTCCCGACGCCCATGTCGCGGACACGGGCGTCGCCTGGCCTGCCGCGTCATAGTCCGCCCAGCTCTTGTATTGCGGCGGCGGCACGGAACCGCGCAGTGCGGGCATTCCATCAAGCACGCCGGCCTTTGAGAAGTAATTGTCTTCCTCGAACGGACCGGCCGCATCGTGTCCGTCGCTGCCGGCCACAAAACCCATTTTATACGGATTGGCGCCGACCTCGTCCTCGATCTCCAGGCCGCGCTTCAGCGCGTCGCGCGCGTAGCCGCCCTCGAACTTCGTAACTCCCTTCGCCGCGCCGATATAGGAAGTCATCAGTTCGAAGCCCGCGAACTCGTCGTTCGGCGAAAGAAGGGGCATGGTTTCGGATTGGCCCTTGACCTGGATCACCTCCACCAGCGGTTCGTTCCGCGCCCGGAGGTCTGCATACGGCCTGTCTATGGGCTGGCCGTTCCACATCGTGCGTTCGAACATCGTTCCGTCGGATCCGTTGGAGTTGTGCGGGATCGCCAGCGCTTCGATCCCTTGCGCGCGCCGCTCGTCGAGCCAGCGCCAGAGATCCTCCGGATTTTGCGAATCGAGCGCCGAATAGGGCATAGACGGAACGTCGCCGCCCGCGAAAATAACGTTGCGGTGGAGGTTTCGCATCTCCGGCGCCGAGGTGAACTCGTAGCCGACGAAAGCCGTAAATTCGCCCGGATCGTTATTGCGCTCGGCGCTGTCGATGGTCTCGCGCCATGCCGAAGCGGTCGCCGACATGTCCGTCAGTTCGGGCAGCATCTCGCCGCTCGAAAGACTGGCTCCGAAACGGCTGAATGCGGAAATGACCGTGGCCCTGTCTTTCCCGAACAGGTCCTTGGCGTAGGGAACCTTCGAATATTCCGTACCGGGCGTATCGATGGCGGGCACGACTCCGAGATACTCGGCGTGATCGGTCACGGCGAGAAAATCCAGCGGCCCCGAATTCATATGCAGGTCGAATCCCATCGGGTGTTTGATGGTTCCGCCCTTGGCGTAGATGTAGGCGTCCTCCGGCGTCGCGCGGACGTTGAAAATATAAGCGTCGAACGAATTGCGCGTATGCAGGTGAAGATCGCCGAAATAGACGTTGCGCAGGGGATTGGGCGCGCGCGATGCGTCGGGGCCTTGGGTAGCGGAAGCGCCTTCCGCCGCGCCTTCCTCCGATTGCGGGATTTTATCCGCAGGCGGCGTTTCGCGGCTGCATCCGGCAATCGTTATGGTCGCCGCACAGATGAGGAGTGAAAGTCTCACGATCGCCGCCTCCCTTCGAAACCGTCTTTGTTCTTTAATTACGAGCGGGCGACTGTCGCCAAGCTCGCCCGCATCGTCAATTCGCGTTGAGCAGTTGTCGCCGTCTCTCATGTCGCAATGCGGAATCGAAAGATATTCACACACTGGTTAGTGAGTATTGACTTTCTCAGATGGATGATCGAACAATGCAAGCATGCCGGCGATATAGACCGGCGTTCGGGAGGGAAGGATCTTATGAAACGCAGGCTTCTTGCGTCCGCTTCTGCGGCCGTCGTTGTCGTCGTATACGGTGCGGCTTTGGCGCAGGAGACGCCGCCGCAGTCCGCCAATCAGCCGGGCGCCGCGGCGAAGGGAACCCAGGACGAAGTCATCGTTTCGGCGACGCGCCGGGACGAGCGTCTGCAAGACGTCCCGCTCAGCGTGTCGGCGTTCTCGCAGGAAGAGCTGACCGAAAAGGGCGTCGTCGGTTACGAAGGGCTGGCGTTCGAAACGCCCGGCGCGATCATCAACAAGCCGACCGCGAACTTCAACAATTTCTCCGTGCGCGGCATCGCGACGAACGGATACGGCGCGAACCTGCAGGGCACGGTCGCCATCTATATCGATGAACTGCCGATTTCGGCGAACGGCAACTCCACGATTCTCGACCCGACGCTTTTCGACGTGCAACGCGTCGAATTTCTGCGCGGTCCGCAGGGCACGCTGTTCGGCTCGGGTTCGCTCGCCGGCGCCGTGCGCATCCTGACGAAAAGTCCTGACCTCAACGATTTCGAAGCGTCTGCGCTTGTCGATTTCGGCCTCACCGACGATGATTCCTTCCGCCAGCGCTACAACGCCATGATCAATATCCCGCTTGTCGACGACAAGCTGGCGGTGCGCGCCGTCGCCTACTATCGGCATGAAGACGGGTGGGTCGACAATATCGGCACCGGCGTCCACAACGCCAACACGCTCGTCAACTGGGGCGGCCGGGTGATCGTGCTGTGGGAGCCGACGGACCGCGCCTCCCTGCGCCTGATGGCGCTGCACGAAGAGAGCGACCCGCAGGACTCGCAGCTCATCAATCCGGCGCTCGACCCCAACCGCGAAACGCGCACCTCGCGGCGACCCGATATTTTCGCGTCCAATCTCGATTCCTACAACGCGACGGCCGGATACGATTTCGGCTTCGCCAATTTCACCAGCTCCTCGACCTATTCGCGGTACGACCAGAAATTCATCATCGATCTCGACGCGACCTTCGGGCACGCCATTCCTTTCGCGCTCGACGCGCTCGCCTACGACGAAGCGTTCGTCGAGGAGGCGCGGCTGGTCTCCAGCATGGAAAGCAAGTTCGAATGGGTGGCTGGGCTGTTTTATTACTACAAACGGCGGGACGTCGATTACAACTACCGCTCCGACATCGACTTCCTCGTCATGCGCGGAATCACCGGGCTTTCCGATGAATATTATCAGCGGTTCGGCAGCCACTTCATCTCGCACGAGCTCGCGGGCTTCGGCGAGCTGACCTACCGCTTCAGCGAGAAGTTCTGGCTGACCGCCGGGCTTCGTTACGGCAGCCTCGACGTGCAGGGCTTCACCGAGCCGGGCGGATACAGCAGCAACTATCTCACCAATGCGCTGTTCGGCATTCCGGGGCCGCTGACCATCACGCAGGTGGCGGCTGTGACCGGCGAGAAGGGGAAAGAGAGCGGGCCGTCCTACAAGATCAGCGCCTCGTTCAAGCCGACCGACAACGTCACGACGTATGCGACCTACTCGACGGGTTTCCGCACGCCCGCCGTCAACGCCCGCGCCGGTCTTCCGAGCCTCGTCGATCCGACCGATATCATCATCCCGGACGGCGCTTCCTCCGACAAGCTCAGGAATTACGAGATCGGCCTCAAGGGAACGTGGTTCGACGGCAGGCTGACCGCCAACTTCGCCGCCTATGTGATCGACTGGAGCAACATTCAGGTGCAGGCCAACCGCGTCTCGGACTCGGTGCAGTTCGCCACCAATATCGGCCAGGCGATCAGCAAGGGTTTTGAGTTCGAGGTGTACGGATCGCCTGTCGAGGGGCTAGAGATCGGCGTCAACGGATCGGTGAACGATTCGGAAGTCACCAAGCTGACGCCAGAAGAAGCGGCGATCTCCGGCGCCGTCGACGGCGTGCAGCTCGCCTTCCCGCACTTTCAGGGTTCGGTCTATGTGAAATACACGACGGACATCACGCCGAACGTCAGAGGCTACTTCGCCGTCAATGCGCAGCATGTCGGCGATTTCCCGGGGCAGTTTCCGAACGTGCCCGGACAGCCGGGCGTCATCAGCCCCACATACGCCTTTACCGAACCGTATCAAAATGTGAACCTGTCGGCCGGCGCGGAGATCAACGGCAATCTGAGAGCGACGCTCTACGTCGAGAACCTGTTCGATGACCATTCGCTGGTTTACGCCCATCCGGAAGCATTCGCCGACGCGCGCTTCAGCACGCTGCGGCCGCGCACCGTCGGCGTGCGTCTCGGTTACGATTTCTAACCGATGAAAGCAGCGGAGCCAGTTGCGCTGACGGATTCGGTTGCTGCGCCATCTTCCGGCCCCGCCGCCAGCGCGGCGCGGCCGGGAGGCCGCGCCTGGTGGGTGCTGGGCGTTTTGTGCTTCGTCTATGTCCTGAATTTTCTCGACCGGCAGCTCCTGTCGATTCTCGCGAAACCCATTCAGGACGATCTTCAGATTACGGACGGACAGCTCGGGCGCATCGGCGGTCTGTATTTCGCTCTCTTCTACACGCTGATCGCCATTCCGGTCGGCTGGTTCGCGGACCGGACCAATCGCGTCAAGGTGCTGTCCTTCGCCTGCTTCCTGTGGAGCGCGGCGACGGTCGCCTGCGGCCTGGCGCGAACCTATCCGCAGCTCGTGCTGGCGCGCATGACGGTGGGGATCGGCGAAGCGGGCGGCGTTCCTCCGTCCTACGCCATCATCTCGGACTACTTTCCGTCCGGGACGCGGGGCCGGGCGCTCGGCATTTACAATATGGGCCCGCCGATCGGCATGGCGCTGGGCGTCGCCTTTGGGGCCTCGATCGCCGCCGCCTATAGTTGGCGCGATGCGTTCATCGTGGTGGGCGCCATCGGCGTCGTCGCCGCCGCCCTTGTCTTCTTCTTCGTGCGCGAGCCGGCGCGCGGCGGACTCGACGTGAAAAAGGACGCGCCGCCGGCGGCCGTTCAGAGCGCGAAATTCTGGCCGACCTGCCGCATGTTCTTCACGCGGCCCGTGCTGTTCCTGATTGCGCTCGCCAGCGGCGCGACGCAGTTCGTGACCTACGCCGTATTGAATTTCACGACGCTTTTCCTGATGCGCGAGAAGGGGATGACCCTGAACGAGATCGCCGTCTACTACGCGTTGATGGTGGGCGTCTGCGTCAGCGCCGGCATGTATGTTTCGGGGCGGCTGGTCGACTGGCTGGGGTCGCGGTCGAAAACCGCTTACGCTTATGTCCCGGCTGTCGGGCTCGTGCTCGCGGTTCCGTTGTTCGCCGGCTTCGTGTGGGCGCCGAGCTGGCCGCTCGCCCTGGCCTTTCTGGCGCTGCCGACCGGCCTCAACTATTTTTATCTGTCGCCCGCCGTGGCGCTCGTGCAGGAAGAAGTGCGGCCGGACCAGCGCGTGCTGTCGGGAGCGCTGCTGCTGCTCGTGATGAATTTGATCGGTCTCGGTTTCGGTCCGACCTATCTCGGCGCCGCGAGCGACTTTTTCCGCGCCAGCTTCCCGGACAATTCGCTGCAGATCGCGTTCTACACGCTCATTCCGTTCTATTTTCTGGCGATCGCGCTATTCCTCGCCCTCGCGCGCGCGCTGCGCCGCGAAGCGGCGGCGACGGAAGGAGGCGTCTGATGCTTTCGGTCTTGCGTAGCGTCGCACCGGCGTTCGCGGCGTTGCTGTTCATCGTCCCGGTTTCGCCCGCCGCCGCCCGAGACCCTGTCGTCGCGGCGCCGGCGGGACCGGTGCGCGGCGTCGGGAAAGACGGGTTGGAGATCTTCAAGGGGATTCCCTACGCGCAGCCGCCGATCGGCGATCTGCGCTGGAAGCCGCCTGCGCCCACGCCGGACTGGAAAGAGGAATTCGACGCCGCTGATTTCGGCCCGGCCTGCGTGCAGTATCGCGCCGACACGAAAAGCATCTACGCGGAAAATCTGAAGGCGGTGAGCGAGGACTGCCTGTCGCTCAATGTCTGGAAGCCGAAAAAGGCTCGCAAAGCGCCGGTCTTCGTCTGGATATACGGCGGCGCGCTGCGGGGCGGGGCCAGCAGCGTATCGATGTATGACGGCGAGGCGCTCGCCAAAAAGGGAATCGTCGTCGTTTCGATCAACTACCGTGTCGGTATTCTGGGCTATCTCGCGCACCCCGAATTGAGCGCCGAGTCGCCCGACAATATTTCCGGCAATTACGGCCTGCTCGATCAGATCGCCGCGCTGAAGTGGGTCCGGCGCAATATCGCCGCGTTCGGCGGCGATCCGGACAATGTGACGATAGCCGGAGAATCAGCGGGCGCGCTCAGCGTCATGTATCTCATGGCGTCGCCGCCCGCCCGGGGGCTGTTCCACAAGGCCATCGCGCAAAGCGCCTACATGATTTCAACGCCCGCCCTCAAGGAAGCACGCTTCGGCGCGCCTTCCGCCGAGGCTATCGGCGTCTATGTGGCCGGCAAGCTCGGCGCGGAGCACATTTCCGACCTGCGCCGCATGGATGCGGCGACGATTACAAGAGACTCGCTTCAGGCCGGCTACGTTCCGTGGGGCACGGTGGACGGCGTCGTGCTGCCCGACGAACTCGTCAACGTCTTCGACCGCGGCGAGCAGGCGCCGGTGCCGATCGTCGCCGGCTTCAACAGCGGAGAAATCCGTTCGCTTCGCGTGCTGCTCCCGAAATCGCCGGCGAACGCCGGCGACTATGAAGCGGCGATCCGCAAAGGCTATGGCGAACTCGCCGACGAGTTCCTGCGGCAGTATCCGTCCAGCGACATCGGGGAGTCGATGCTCGCGACCACGCGAGACGCCATGTACGGCTGGACCGCCGAGCGGCTGGCGCGCAAGCAGTCGGATATCGGCCAGCAGGGATACCTCTACTACTTCGATCACGGCTATCCGGCGGCGGAAGCCATGGGCCTTCACGGCTTTCACGCCAGCGAGCTGCCCTATGTGTTCGGCACCATCGACGATGCGGGACCAAACTGGCCGGCGATCCCGGACACGCCGGAAGAGCGCCGCCTTTCCGAAGCCATGCTCGGTTACTGGTCGTCGTTCGCGCGCGACGGCGCGCCGAGCGCGCCCGCCGAAGCCGAGTGGCGTCCCTACGCCGCCGATGAAGCCTACATGCATTTCGCCGATGCGCCGCGTACAGCCGCAGATCTTCTGCCCGGCATGTACGAACTGCATGAAGAAGTCATGCAGCGCCGCCGCGCCGGTGGGGTCGGATGGAACTGGAATGTCGGCGTGGCGTCGCCGCCCCTGCCGCCGAAGCCGCCGGGGCCCCGATGATCGACGGCGCCATGCAGCCTTATGCGCTTACGCTGAATAAGTTCATCGACCACGCCGCCAAATGGCATTCCGACGTCGAGGTCGTGACGGCGCGCGACGATGGTTCGCTCGCGCGCATCGGTTACGCCGCGCTGAGGCGGCGGGCGCAACGGGTTTCAGCCGTGCTTGCCGGCTTCGGCGTGCGCGCCGGCGCTCGCGTCGCCACGCTCGCCTGGAACACGCAGGCCCATGTCGAAGCGTGGTATGCGATCATGGGCATGGGCGCCGTATGCCACACGCTCAATCCGCGGCTGACCGCCGCCGATCTCGGCGCGATGCTGAGACAGTCTGAAGTCAGCGTACTGATCGCCGCGGCCGATCTGGTGCCGCTGGCGTTGGAGATCGCCGGACACGCTCCCGAGATTGCGCGCGTGCTCGTCATCGACGGCGCGGCGCGGGACGAGCGCGCCAACGGGCGCGGCCCGATCATAAGCGCTCTGGAGCCCATGCTCGCCTTCGCGACCGACGATGTCACGTGGGGCGGCTTTGCAGAAGAGGCGCCGGCGGGCCTGTGCTTCACGTCGGGCACTACAGGCGCACCGAAAGGCGTCACCTACACCCATCGCTCGAACTATCTCCATACGCTCCGCCTGCTGCAGGCTGACGTGACGGGCCTCACCGCCGCCGACGCGATTCTGCCCGTCGTGCCGATGTTTCACGCAAACGCATGGGGGCTGCCTTTCGCCGCGCCCGCGGCGGGCGGCAAGCTCGTTCTGCCGGGCCGCCTGACGGACGGGGCGAGCCTCGCCCGGCTGATCGCGGCCGAAAACGTCACGGTCGCCGCCGGCGTTCCGACGGTGTGGCTGGGGCTCGTCGAGCATCTCGAACAAAGCGGCGAGGAATTGCCGTCGCTCAATCGAATCCTGGTGGGCGGCGCGCCGATGACGCCTGCGTTGATGGAGCGAATCGAGCGGCGACTTGGCGCGACGGTGCAAACGAGCTGGGGCATGACCGAACTCTCGCCGGTGGGGGTGATGTCGCCGCCGGGGCTTGCGTCGCGGAGCGCGGCCGTGGCCGGCCGGCCGTCGCTAGGCATCGATCTGCTGCTGACCGACGACGAAGGAAGGTCGCTGCCCGAGCAGCGCAATGTCGAAGGCCGTCTGCGCGTGCGGGGGGCGGCGGTGGTCGAACGCTATTTCGGCCGCGAAGAGCCGGCGACCGACGCCGGGGGCTGGTTCGATACGGGCGACCTCGCCAGGATCGACGATGACGGGAATCTGATCATCACGGGGCGCGCCAAGGACTTGATCAAGTCGGGCGGCGAGTGGATAAACCCGGCGGAGATTGAGGCTGTTGTCGGCGCGCTTCCCGAAGTTTCGCTTGTAGCCGTCATCGGTCGCCCCGACCCTAAATGGGGCGAACGGCCGGTGCTGCTTGTCGAGCTGCGCGATCATCAGGCGATCAGCGACGAGCAGCTCCTCGAGCCGCTGCGCGGCCGGGTGGCGTCGTGGTGGATTCCCGATACGGTGGTGCGCGTACCGACTATGCCGCTGGCCTCGACGGGCAAGATCGACAAGATGCGCCTTCGATCGGAGTACAATCGCTTATGAGCCGGAGCGCTCAACCGAAAACCCTGCCGGCGGCGAAAACGCGCAAAAGACGCGCGACGGCGCCGGCTGCTAAAACGCGGCGCAAACGCGCGACCAAGGCGGAACAGCGCGCCGAGACCATCGAGCATATTCTCGATACGGCGGAATATCTTTTTTCCAAGCATGGATTTTACGGCGTGACGCTGAAAGACGTCGCCAAATCCGTCGGCGTGCATCACACGCTGCTCAACTACTATTTCGAGGACAAGAAAAAGCTTTTCGACGCCGTTTTCGAGCGCCGCGCCGTGGTGACGAGCGAAAGGCGCATGAAAGTGCTCGACGAATATGACAGGGCGACGAAAGGAAAGCCGACCGTCGAAGGCGCGTTGCGCGCTTTCCTCGACACCGACCTCGATCTTTACATCGAAGGCGGCGAGGGTTGGCGGAATTACGCCGCGCTCGGCGCGCAGGTGGCCAACACGCCCGAGTGGGGCGCGGAAATGATGGACCAGCATTTCGATCCTGTCGTCTTGCGGCTGATCGATTTGCTGAAGAAGGCGCTTCCCGATTGCGCGGAAGAGGACATCTTCTGGGGATATCACTTCGTCACCGGCGCGCTGATGCTGACGCTGGCGCGCACCGGCCGGATCGACAAGCTGTCGAACGGACTGTGCAAGTCCGACGATTTCCGGGCGGTGAAGACCAGAATGGCGACGTTCATGGCGGCCGGCTTCCTCGAAGTCTGCAAGCAGCGCAAGTCTCTCCGGAAATCCTGACGGCTCGGCGCTTTCGGTGCGGTCCAAGCGGCGAAAATTATTAACTCACTAGAGAGTGAATGTAGGATCCGGAGGAAAGAAGGATGAAGCTGCGGGAACGGGTTGCGGTCGTCACGGGGGCGGGCGGCGGGTTGGGGAGGTCTCACGCCTTGTTCCTCGCCGGCCAGGGCGCGCGGGTGGTCGTCAACGATTTGAATGAAGCCAATGCGGCCCGCATCGCCGAAGAGGTCAGAGCGCTCGGCGGCGAGGCCGTAGGCGTCGCCGCTTCCGTCACGGACGAAAGCCAGGTCGCGGCGATGATCGAGCGCGCTCTGAAGGCGTGGGGGCGCATCGACATTCTGGTGAATAACGCCGGCATCCTCCGGGACAAAAGTTTCGCCAAGATGAGCCTCGCGGATTTCCGTCTCGTCGTCGACGTTCACCTGATGGGCGCCGCGACCTGCACGAAAGCGGCGTGGGAGCCCATGCGCGAGCAGCGTTACGGCCGCATTGTCATGACGACGTCTTCGTCGGGCCTCTACGGCAATTTCGGACAGGCAAACTACGGCGCGGCGAAAATGGCGCTTGTCGGCCTGATGCAGACGTTGGCGCTCGAAGGCGAGAAGTACGGCATCCGAGTGAACTGTCTCGCCCCGACCGCGGCGACGCAGATGACCGACGGCGTGCTTTCGGCCGACGCGTTGGAGAAGCTCGCGCCGTCGCTGGTCAGTCCCGGGCTTCTCGCGCTTGTCGGGGAGACGGCGCCGACCCGGGCGATCCTGTGCGCCGGAGCCGGGCATTTCGCCAGCGCCAGCATCACGCTCACCAAAGGCGCCTATGTCGGCGGCGGCGCAGAGGCGGCCGAGCGCGTGGTCGAGCTGTGGGAAGCGATAAGCGACCGCTCGGGCGACATCGCGCCGCCATACGGTTTCACGCAAATGGAGCGCGAACTCGCAAGCGCCGGTGAAGAGCGAGACTGACCGCCCCGGCGCCGCGGTTCCACGCATCTCGCCATACCTTGGGATGACTGGCGCCCCCGCGGCGCGAAGGATAGGCTTCCCTGGCTGCGCGTCCGGCAGGCCGCGCCTGGCTGAATCCATTGTTGCAGGATTTCAGTCGGCGTCTTCATGCGGAGGAAGTGATGCCCCAGCCGAAACGGCTTTCCATCAACGGGGAGACGAAGCTCGTCGACGCGCCCGACGACATGCCGCTGCTGTGGGTGCTGCGCGACGTGCTCTCCATGACAGGCACCAAGTTCGGCTGCGGCATCGCGCAGTGCGGCGCCTGCACGGTGCACATAGATGGAAAGCCTGTGCGGTCCTGTCTTC
Source organism: Pseudomonadota bacterium (assembly GCA_036337175.1). Classification (GTDB taxonomy): domain Bacteria; phylum Pseudomonadota; class Alphaproteobacteria; order Caulobacterales; family Parvularculaceae; genus Amphiplicatus. The sequence goes on along the minus strand of JAYZEQ010000008.1, from coordinate 370,229 downwards.
TGCCGGTGAGCGCGGCGAGCGGGCGCGCCATAACCACCATCGAAGGGATCGGCGCGACGCCGGCCGGCTCGAAAGTGCAACAGGCGTGGCTCGATCTTGAAGTCGTGCAGTGCGGTTACTGCCAGTCGGGGCAGATCATGTCTGCGGCGGCGCTGCTGGCGACGACGCCGAACCCCGACGATTCCGATATCGACGCTGCAATGGCGGGGAATATCTGCCGGTGCGGCACCTATGTGCGCATCCGCGAGGCGATCAAGCGCGCCGCGGGCGGGCGTCAGACCTAGGGGGCCGCCATGGGCAGGATTGAAAACATTTCCCTTGCGCCGTCGCGCCGCGCCTTCATCGCCGGCGGAACGGCCGGCGGGCTCTTGCTGGCGTTCCACTTTCCCGTGCGCGACGCGCGCGCGCAGGAGGAGGCCGCCGCAGCCGCCCGTTTCGAGCCCAACGCCTTCATCCGCATCGATGCGAGCGGCGCTACGACGCTGATCATGCCGCAGGTCGAGATGGGGCAGGGCGTCTACACGTCGATCGCCATGATTCTCGCCGAAGAGCTGGACGCGGAGTTTTCGACGCTTGCGCTGGAGCATGCGCCGCCGAACGACAGTCTTTACGGCAACCCGACATTCGGCATCCAGGTCACCGGCAATTCCAATTCGATCCGCGCCTTCTGGACGCCGCTCAGAACCGCCGGCGCCGCCGCACGCGCCATGCTGATCGACGCTGCCGCCGCGCAGTGGGGCGTCGACGCCGCGAGCTGTACGACGGCGAGCGGCGAGGTCAGGCATGAGCCGAGCGGGCGCGCGCTGGCGTATGGCGCTCTGGCGGACGCCGCAAGCCGTATGACGCCGCCGCAAAATCCGCCGTTGAAAGATCCGAACGATTTCACGCTGATCGGCAAGTCGCTCAAGCGTTTCGACACGCCCGACAAGGTGAACGGCAAGACGGTCTACGGCATCGATGTCGTTCTTCCCGGCATGAAGTTCGCCACCATCGCCGCGAGCCCGGTGTTCGGCGGCAAGGTCGCCCGCGTCGACGACAGCGCCGCGCGGCGCATTCCCGGCGTGACGGACGTCATCGTGCTCGACGATATGGTCGCGGTGGCGGGCGAGCATATGTGGGCCGCCAAGAAGGGGCTGGAGGCGCTCGACATCGTCTGGGACGAAGGCGCGAACGCAGCGGTTTCGTCCGCGACGGTGTGGGAGGACATTCGAAAGGCGAGCGAATCCGACGGCGTCGTCGCGCATTCCGTCGGCGATATCGAGAAGGGGCTGAAAGACGGCGACCTGTACGAGGCCGCCTACGAACTTCCCTTCCTGGCGCACGCGACGATGGAGCCGATGAACTGCACGGTGCGGTTGGACGCGGCCTCATGCGAAGTCTGGCTCGGCACGCAGATCATGACCCGCGTGCAGTCGACCGTGGCGGAAGCGGCCGGTCTGCCCGTCGAAGCCGTCACCGTGCACAATCATATGCTGGGCGGCGGTTTCGGGCGCCGGCTCGAGCCGGACATGGCCGTGAAAGCCGTGCGGGTCGCGAAGCATCTCAACGGCGCGCCGGTGAAAGTCGTGTGGACGCGCGAAGAGGACATTCAGCACGACATCTACCGGCCCGTCTATCGCGACACGATTTCTGCGAGCCTGTCGAAAGGCAAGATCGTCGGCTGGAAATACAAGGTGGCCGGCTCGGCGATCCTCGCGCGCTGGCTGCCGCCGGCGTTCCAGAACGGCATCGATATCGACGCCATCGATTGCGCCGTCGACATGCCGTACGACATTCCGAACTTTCATGTCGAATATGTGCGCGTCGAACCGCCCGCCGTGCCGACGGGATTCTGGCGCGGCGTCGGGCCCAATAACAATGTCTTCGCGATCGAGTGTTTTATCGACGAGCTGGCGAGAAAGGCGGGAACGGACCCCGTCGAGTTCCGCCGCGGCCTGCTCGGAAAGGCGCCGCGCCTCAGGGCGGCGCTCGATCTCGTTGCCGAAAAGTCCGGCTGGGGCGAGAAACTGCCGCCGCGCGTCGGACGGGGCGTCTGCGTGCAACCCGCTTTCGGCAGCTACATCGCGACGGTGGTCGAGGCGGAAGTCGACGAGCAGGGCGAAGTCCGCCTGCGGCGCGTGACCAGCGCCGTCGATACGGGAATCGCCGTCAATCCCGACACCATCATCGCGCAGATGCAGGGCGGAATCATTTTCAGCCTCACTGCGGCGCTTTACGGCGACGTGACCATCGAGCGCGGCCGCGTCCAGCAATCGAACTTCCACGACTACCGCATGCTCCGCATCAACGAGACGCCGCCCATCGACGTGCATGTCATGAAAAGCGGCGAAGCGCCCGGCGGCATAGGCGAAGCGGGCGCGACGGCGGGAGCGCCGGCGCTGCGAAACGCAATCTATGCGGCGACCGGAATCGCCCTGCGGCGGTTGCCTGTCGATCGCGACGTTCTGTCCGGGAGGAAAAAAGCATGAGCTTCCTCCAGAAAATCCGGACCTGGTTCCGCGGCCTCGGCAAGATCGCGAGGCGTTTGCTGATCGCAGCCGGCGCCGTCGCCGTTGCGGCGCTAATCGTGTTCGCGTGGATTGTCGGCGGCCCCGGTCCGACGGACTTCGCGTCCGGCAAGAAAGTCGCGCTCGCCCGCTACGAGGGCGCGGACCCGACCGGCGTTCCGGCGGCGCTCGCCAGCGCGAGTCTCGTCGAGCGCGGCGAATATCTCGCCCACGCCGCCGACTGCGTCGTCTGTCACACGGCGAAGGGCGGCGAGGAATACGCCGGCGGCTTCGCCTTCACGCTGCCCTTCGGCACGATCTATTCGACCAATATCACGCCGGACCCGGAGACCGGCATCGGCGCCTATACGGACGAACAGTTTCTCGCCGCCGTTCATCGCGGCGTGCGCCGGGACGGGGCGCGGCTCTACCCGGCGATGCCTTTCCCGTCCTATACGTACATGACCGACGCCGACGCGCTGGCGATCAAGGCCTATCTTTTCAGCCTCGAACCCGTGCACGCGCCGCCGCGCCCGAACACGCTCGCCTTTCCGTTCAACCAGCGCTGGCTCATGGGCATGTGGTCGGCGTTCTTCAACGCCGACGAGCGCTTCCGGCCGAACGCGGCGAAAGGCCCCGAATGGAACAGGGGCGCCTATATCGCGGAGGCGCTGGCGCATTGCGGCGAGTGCCATACGCCGCGCAATATCGCGTTCGCGCTCGACAACCGGAATAAGTTCGGCGGCGCCGTGACCGCCGGCTGGCGCGCCTACAATATCAGCAGCCACGCCGAAAAGGGCGTCGGCGCATGGACCGACGATGAATTGTTCAGCTATCTGACGATCGGTCACGCGCCCGGCCGCGGCACGGCGTCGGGGCCGATGGGCGAAGCGGTGGACGAAAGCTTCAGCAGGCTCGCCGCCGACGACATGCGCGCTGTCGTTTCATACTTGCGCACCCTTCCCGCCGTCGGGGCGGGGCCTGCGACGACGCGCGCGCCGGCCGCGCCGGAATCGCACAAGGCCGGCGTCGAGGGCGCCCACGCCCAGGGCAAGCAGGTGTTCGAGGGCGCCTGCGCGAGCTGCCACGGATGGACGGGCGAAAGCGCGCTGTCGCCTTTCGCGACGCTCACCGGCGCGCGCTCGGTCAACGATCCGCGGGCGACGAACGTCGCTCAGATCGTCATTTCCGGCATGAAGCGCACGACCCCGGAGGGCGTCATCAGCATGCCGGCCTTCGGCGAAGCCTATTCGGATGCGGAGATCGCCGCCGTCGCCAATTACGTCACCGCCCGTTTCGGCGGCGCGTCGTCGAACATCACGGAAAAAGACGTGGCGGCGCTGCGCCGGCAAAGCGCGCAGTGACGGCAGCCGAATGAAAACGGCCGGCGCAGCATTTGCTGCGCCGGCCCGCGTTTGGCCTGAAAATTCAGATCAGATTGACTTCGACGTCTATGCTGGGGCTCAAGGCCTTCGAGTAGGGGCAGGTTTCGTGCGCTTCCTTCAAAAGCGCCAGGGCGTCGCCGCGCTCCAGGCCGGGCATGCTGACGTTGAGACGCGCCCGCAGAAAATAGCCCTCATCGCCCAGATTGAGATCGACCTCGGCGTCGATGGTCGGATCGGCCGGCAGTTTGATCCGGCGCTTGCGGGCGGCGAGGCCGAGAGCGCCTTCGAAGCAGGCGGACCAGCCGGCTGCGAGCATCTGCTCCGGATTGGTTCCGGGCCGTCCGGAACCCGGCGGCGAGAATTTCACCTCGAGTTCGCCGTCGGAACTGCGGGCGACGCCGTGGTCTCTGCCGCCCGTCACGCGGGCTTTGCCCGTATACAGAAGTTTCTCGCCGGAGTGGGCGGTCGCTGCTTGCGTCATGGCTGGCTCCTTTCATGGGGTTGTCTGGCTCATCTGCATGGAGGCGTTGGGGCGCCTGCTGTTCCGTCCCGGATAACGGCGAGGCTGCGTAGTCGCGCCGCCACCGGGCGGTGGCGCAGAGATCTGCCTTTTCCGCGATCAAATCCATTGAACGAAAGGATGAGCCATACTTTCGGATGAGCGCGGCGCGCCTGTCAGCCCCGCCTGGGCGCAAGCGGGGAGAGGCGTCGTCGCCGGGACGACCCTGGCGGCGAAACCTTGGTATGATGGTTGCGCCGCCGCGCCGCCCCCACATGCCGCGTTCGCCCGCATGACCGAAAGTCTTTGAGAGCCATCGCTCGCGGCTGAACGTCGACTGGTCGCCTTTGGCGCCGTTCGCTCAATGCGGCATGCGCATGTCGCGGTTGTCGCTCATGACTTCGACGGCGCGCCGCATGGCCGTGGGCTCGTGCGCCGGCGAAACGCTGCTTGTGCTCGCCGCGCCCATCGACCCGAAGGGACACGAACCAACTTCGCGATAGTACAAGGCGGCGGCGAGCAGCGCTTCGGTTTCATCGCCAAGCTCATGATTGTAATCGTCGGCGACGGCGCATCCCGGCGCCTTGACGGCGAAGGCGTCCGCGGAATTCGCCGGCGCAAATCCGTCGGCGTAGTCCCCGAAATCCTGATCGTTGACGCCCCGAAACTGAATCGAGAAATAGGTCTCGCCGCAATTGTCCTCCGGGTAGAAACCGTAAGGTTTGCCGCAGGTGGTCTCGCCGATCAGGATGACATCCACAAATATGCCGCGCAGGGAATTGATCACTGATTCGCTGGCGCTGCATGTCTGCTCAGTGGTCAGGACGAAAACCCTGTTGAGGTCGAGCGTTTCAAGCGGCGCGCCCTCGGGAAGGGAAAATCCGATGCCGGACGAAAGAAAGGGAACGGGTTCGTTGAACTCGCCCGTCACCGGATTGATGTTGCCGGCGTCCGCGTTGAACTGAAGCCGTTCGAAAGTCCTTCCGGCGGACTGCGACGGCCCCGCGACCATGTAGCTGAGCTGCGAGGCGAGCGCGAGAAGCCCGCCGCCATTATGCCGGAGATCGAGAACCAGGTCGGCGACGCCGGCCGCCTTCATCGTCGCTACGGCGTCGGCGATTTCCTGCTCGGCGGCGAACGCGCCGAATGAGTTGAGCAGGATGTAGCCGACCTTGCCGCCGGCCGCGTCGATGATTTTCAGCCGGTTGACCGCTTTCGGCGCGACATAGGCCGAAACCAGCGTCACTGTTCTTGAGGAGTCCCCGGGATCGTTGACGACAAACGTATGGCTCTCTCCCGGCGACTCCGGGAAAAGGCCGTTGTTCAGAATGTCTATTTCGGCCTGCGTCGTTCCGCCGTTGACGACATCGACGCCGTCGATTTTAAGAAGGCGCGTTCCTCGCACGAGATTGGGCCGCCCCATGACAATTTCGGAGGCGGGCGAATTCGGTTCCGTATACTGAACGCGAATGTCGCGCGGCGGAGTCAGGGAGAAGGCCACAAAGGCCGCGCCGTAGTCTGGATACGGTTCGGAATTGACCTGTTGCAGGAACTCCGCCGTCGGCTGACTGAAATGGAACTGATCCTTGCTTGCGCCTGAAGGCGTCACGTTCGTCGTTTTCAGGAGGCCGAAATAAGCCAGACGATTCGTGTAATTGGCCGGATTCCGGTCCGTGACCTCATCGTTCCACAGATAGGTTTCGTGCGTCCAAGACCGGAGCCAGAAATTCTCTTCGACGATGCTGCCCGGACGGTCGGGAAAGGGATTGCCTTCGATGTCGACGCCGGTGCGCACGACCGCGCATCGGTCCTTGAACGTCGCCGCCGGCTGAAAGACGCCGTTCGTCCATGTGGGGCCGCCGCTGGCAGGCGGCGGAGGAGACGGGGGCGTGTTGGGGGCGGGACCGGAAGATCCCCCGCTATCGCCGCAAGCCGCCGCCAGAAGAAAAACCGCAGATACGGCAAGACCGCGCGCGCCCGCGCTCAAGCTTGCTTCGACCACCGCCACACCCCTCGCGCCCGATAATTATCGCCGCATCCCCCGCGGCCGATTCCTAATCATCCGAATGGGGCAGTCAAGTTCATTGGCAATAATGAAAAATATAGAGCCTGTGATTATTTCAGCGCTTCGGGGCGATCCTGCTCTATTCTGTTGCTTTGCGGAAAATGCAAACACGCGCAGTGCGAAATCCGTCCCCCGACAGATGAGTTCGACCGTTTCGCGCCACAGCGGAGATGCTGAAGGAACGGCGACCTGAAAATGCTGGCGGGATGATTTGCCGCGTCCGGACGCAAAGGGACGCTTGAATGGTGCCCAGAAGAGGACTCGAAATTATAAGCTATCTATTTGATGTGGCAAAGATATTTTGAGCGCCGATTTTACGATACCAACAAAAATACCAACAAAACTTTTCACTAAAGCGGTTCAGATCGCACGTGAGGATTCACCTCTACCATCGTCGAATTCTTTCACCCTAATCACTAGTATTAGCCGGTCAAGCGCCCATTGAATTGTATTTTGGCGACCGACTGTACATTTTGAAATTCCGCTTTCCGAAGCGGCCCCGCCCATGTCCAAACTCCAAAGCACAAATTGCCAGACAAGTGGCGATGATTGAGGCAATGTATTCCAATCGCAGATCAACCCACTGAAAGTTGAAATTAAATAATTTTTTGGTCACTAAGTAATTAATACCTATGCCGATCCAGAAAATTATAAACGTAAAACTTACAACCTCATTTGACTTACTCACGGAATAAGTCTTGTCCATAGCAACAGTTTTATAAAGTGGGCCCATGAATTGGTCTTCAAGCATATCTAAATGCTTTTCCCAATGTCGTTGCCAAGCCTTGCTCCCGCGATTTGTGGTCCACCACGCATACGATAAAACTGTTCCGACGCATATTAATGCAAAGGGTTCAAAGGTTGCGCCGGAATCCTTTCGAACCATAAAGGCATATCCAGTAAAAACAGCCGCAATAAATGTCCAAAAATAATTGGCGCGTTTCCAATACATTTCGATCTCAAATTTCCGAAGATCATAGGCGGCTTCAAAGGCTCTTTTCGCCTTTTCCTTGGCGCGTGGCGAATCGCTATCGGAAAATATCAACCGGCTATTGTATTCAAGTTCACTGATTTCATTGAGGTCCGGTTGCGACCGGTCCCAGAGAATTTTGATAATGTTTTCTAAGGGTTTTTTTGAAGAATTTGATTTGCGCTCAGTCATCAGAACTCACCCATATCATCGTCGAACTGTTCTATCAGCGCTAGCAATTCTTCGTCTTTCCGCTGATGCTGTAACGACATCGCCACACAACGGCACTCTGTGAAGTGAATCCTTTGAGGTAAGGGAAGGGGCGCTTCGATAATTTGTCCGTTTCCGGCAAAGGGGCTAATCCAAGCTCCTTCAGAAAAGCATTGTGCTTTTGTGTTGACTCTCGAATCTGCATCTCGATTTCCACAAGCTCTTGGTGCGTGGCCGACGGGTCAATTTCTTTTTCCGGCTCGGCTTTGCTGATGTAGCGGGAGATATCGAGGTTGTAGCCTTCCTGGACGATTCGCATCCATGCTGATGCACTTAGAGTGGCGGTCCTTCTCCTCCGCCGGAGCAGGGAATGGTGCCCAGAAGAGGACTCGAACCTCCACGCCTCGCGGCACAGGTACCTGAAACCTGCGCGTCTACCAATTCCGCCATCTGGGCGCCGGGGTAGGGCGGCCAGATAGGCGAGGCGCGGCGGGCTTGTCAATTGACAGGAGAGGGCGAGAGGCCGGAAACGCCGAATATTTCGGAACCGCGATACGCAACGCCCGGCTCCGGCCGGCGCTTCCGGCGCGCCCGTCCCGTTCCGGGTTGAACCGGTTCGGGGGGCGGCTCGCCCCGGCCGCCTGCGAAGCAAGCGCGGCGCCAGCCGTATTCCCCGAGGGAGCGGCGCGGCGGTCTGCGGCGGCGCCCGGGCCGCCTCCCGCCGGCGTTGTGAGGGGCGTGAAATTCGGATAGGCGTTGCCCCGCCATGATCCTGAGCCGGCCCCGCGCCGGCGCAATCTGCGGAGTTTCTCGAATGGTTGGCAAACTGGCCGTCGTGTTCGGCGGATCGGGGTTCATCGGACGCAACACGGTGCGCGAACTCGCCAAGCGCGGCTGGCGGGTGCGCGTCGCGGTGCGCCGGCCGCATCTGGCGCAGCATCTGAAGCCGATGGGCGTGGTCGGGCAGATCCAGCTCGCGCAGGTCAACGTCCGCTACCGGCCGTCGATCGCCGAGGCGCTGAAAGGCGCCGACGCCGTGATCAACCTCGTCGGCATTCTTTCCCAGAACGGTCCGCAGAATTTCGAGGCGGTGCAGGCGGCGGGCGCCGGCGCCGTCGCCGAGCTTGCGGCGAAGGCGGGGGTCAAAACCTTCGTGCAGATCTCGGCCCTCGGCGCCGACCCGGAAAGCGCCAGCCTTTACGCGCGCTCGAAAGGCGAGGGCGAAAAGGCGGTGCGCGCCGCGCTGCCGTCGGCGACGATCCTGCGGCCGTCGATCGTGTTCGGCCCCGAGGACGAATTCTTCAACAAGTTCGCGGCGATGGCCTCGCTGTCGCCGGCGCTGCCGCTGATCGGCGGCGGCAAGACGCGCTTCCAGCCCGTCTATGTGGACGATGTCGCCGACGCGATCTGCGAGGCGCTGGCGAGACCCGAGGCGGCGGGCCGGACCTACGAACTCGGCGGCCCGCGCGTCTATACGTTCCGCGAGCTGATGGAGCTGATGCTGAGAGAGACGGGCCGCAAGCGCATCCTCCTGCCGATTCCGTTCGCGGTCGCGCCGCTGATGGGCCTTGCGGGCGAGACCATCGGTTTCCTGCCGTTCTTCGATGCCCCGATCACCCGCGACCAGATCAGGCTGCTGAAAACCGACAACGTGGTCGGCGCGAGCGGCGAAGAAAATGTCGGAACTCTCGGCGATCTCGGCGTCTCGCCCGCGACGGTCGAGGCGATCCTGCCGACCTACATGGTGCGGTTCCGCAAATACGGCCAGTTTGCAGAGAAGGCTGCGTAAGCATGTATACGCTTTACTATGCGCCCGGTTCGGCCAGTCTCGCCGTTCACTGGATGCTGATCGAGCTTGGAGCGCCGCACGAACTCGTCAGGCTCGACTTCGAAAAGAAGACCCACAAGAGTCCCGATTATCTCAGGCTCAATCCAAGCGGCGTCGTGCCGACGCTGATTGTCGACGGCAAGCCTCAGGCGGAGACGGGCGCGCTTTTGATGATGCTGGCGGAGCGGCATCCGCAAGCGCGTCTCGCGCCCGCGCCCGGCGCGCCGGAACGGGCCGACTTCCTGCAATGGATGTTTTATTTCGCGAACGTCCTGCAGCCGTCTTTCCGGCTCTGGTTCTTTTCGAGCGAAGGCGCCGGACCCGACAATGCGGAGGCGACGAAGGCGGAGGCCAGAAAGCGCATCGAAACCGCGTGGGACAGGATCGACGCGTACCTCGCGGACGGCCGCCGCTACATGCTGGGCGACAGCCTCAGCGTCGTCGATTTTCTTGCCGCAATGCTGATGCGCTGGTCGCGCAACATGCCGAAGCCTGCGCACAAATGGCCGGCCGTCGCGGGGTATCTTTCGCGCATGAAGGCGATGCCGTCGCTGCGGGCGGCGCATGAGCGCGAAGGACTCGTCGACTGGATCAACGACTGATCTAGCGCCCGTACCCTTCCGGGTTCTCGCGCTGCCAGCGCCAGTGGTCGGCGCACATGTCGTCGAGGGTCTTTTCAGCCTTCCAGCCGAGAAGTTTCTTCGCCAGCGAGGCGTCCGCGTAGATCTCGGCGACGTCGCCGTCGCGTCGCGGCGCGATCTCATAGGGGATGTCGCGGTTGGAGGCGCGCTTGAAGGCGGCGACCGCTTCGAGCACGGAATAGCCGACCCCGGTTCCGAGATTGACGTCGATGGCGCCGGGCGCGCTCTCGCCGGCGAGATGGTCGAGCGCCTTCACATGGCCGCGGGCGAGATCGACCACATGGATGTAGTCGCGCACGCCGGTGCCGTCCCTGGTCGGATAATCGTTTCCGAAAACGGAGAGCTTCTCGCGCCGCCCGACGGCGACCTGCGCGATGAAGGGAAAGAGATTGTTCGGAACGCCGTTCGGATCCTCGCCGATGCGGCCCGAGGGATGCGCGCCGACCGGGTTGAAGTAGCGAAGGTTGCAGACTTTCCAGCGCGGATCGGCGCGGACCTGGTCGCGCAGCATTTCCTCGATGAAGAATTTGGTGCGCCCGTAGGGGTTGGTCGGTCCCGTCGCGCCGCTCTCGGCGACCGGGCTCTTGTTGCGCTCGCCATAGACGGTGGCGGAGGACGAGAAGACGAGAAGGCGCGCGTCAGCGGCGTCGAGCGCCTTCAGCAGCGTCAGCGTCGCGCCGAGATTGACGGCGTAATAGCGCATCGGTTCGGCGACGGACTCCCCGACCGCCTTGAGGCCGGCGAGATGCACCGCGCCGTCCGGGCGGAAGGCGCGCGCCGCGTCGAGGATTTTATCCGTATGCGCCGGGTCGGCGAGATCGGCCTCGAGAAGCTCCGCCTTGCCGCGGGTGATCTCCTCGATGCGCGCCAGCGCCGCGGGGCTCGAGTTCGAGAAATTGTCGATGACGAGAACGTCCTTGCCCGCCGTCAGAAGCTCGACGACGACGTGGCTGCCGATATAGCCGGCCCCGCCCGTGACGATGATGCGCTCTGCAGGCACGCCCTATTCCACCGTCACCGATTTGGCGAGATTGCGCGGCTGATCGACGTCGGTGCCCTTCGCCGTCGCCGTGAAATAGGCGAGGAGCTGGATGGGGATCGCATAGACGATAGGGGCGAGCAGGGGCTCGACTTCCGGCGCCTCGATCGACAGCCACAGGCCGTCGCCGGCTTCCTTGATTCCCTTGGCGTCGGAGATGAGCAGCGCCTTGCCGCCCCGCGCCATCACTTCGTGCATGTTGGAGACGGTTTTCTCATAGAGCGCGTCGTGCGGCGCGACGACGATCACCGGCACCGACTTGTCGATCAGCGCGATGGGGCCGTGCTTCAGTTCGCCGGCGGCGTAGCCTTCGGCGTGGATATAGGAGATTTCCTTCAGCTTCAGCGCGCCTTCCATGGCGAGCGGGAACGAGACCCCGCGGCCGATGTAAAGCACGTCGCGCGCCTTGGAAATTTCCTTGGCGATCTCTTCGATGCGCGCGCTCTGCTTCAGCGCTTCGGCGACAAGCCGCGGAATTTCCAGCAAGGCGCGTGCAAGGCGCTTTTCTTCCGCCGTATCGATGCGGCCGCGCTGGCGGCCGGCGGCGAGCGCGATGGAGGCGAGCGCCGTCAGCTGGCAGGTGAAGGCTTTGGTGGAGGCGACGCCGATCTCCGGCCCCGCCGCCATCGGAAAGATCACGTCGGCCTCGCGCGCGATAGACGATTCCGGCACGTTGACCACGGCGGCGATCTTCTGGCCGTTGGCGCGCGCCTCGCGCAGCGCCGCCAGCGTGTCCGCCGTTTCGCCCGATTGGGAAACAAAGAGGGCGCCGCCGCCCTTCGTGTACGGAACGTTGCGGTAGCGCAGCTCCGAGGCGATGTCGATCTCGACAGGAAGGCCCGCCCACGTTTCGAACCAGTATTTCGAAATGAGTCCTGCGTAATAGGCGGTGCCGCAGGCGGAAATGATGAGGCGGTCGAGCTTCGAGAAGTCGAAGGCGCCTTCCGGCAGCCGCACGCTCTCGTTCGCCGGATCGAGATAGCGCGAGAGCGTGTGGGCGATGACTTCCGGCTGCTCGTGAATTTCCTTCGCCATGAAGTGACGGTGGCCGTCCTTGTCGACCATCGCGTCGGCGGCGGAGGAGAGAACTTCCTTGCGCGAGACCTTCGCGCCTGATGCGCCGAACACTTCGAAGCCTTCGCGCGTCAGCACCGCCCAGTCGCCTTCGTCGAGATAGGTGATGCGGTTGGAGAAGGGCGCCAGCGCATAGGCGTCGGAGCCGAGGAACATTTCGCCGTCGCCGCGCCCGATGGCGAGCGGGCTGCCGCGGCGCGCGCCCATCAAGAGATTGTCCTCGCCGACGAACAGCACGGCGAGCGCGAAGGCGCCCTTCAGCCGTCCCAGCGCCTTGGCGAATGCGTCCTTCGGCGACAGGTTGCCGTCGTCGAGATAGGCGGTGATGAGCTGCGCGACGACTTCGGTGTCGGTTTCGGAGGCGAACTTGTAGCCCTTGTCCAGCAGTTCGCGGCGCAACTCGGCGAAGTTCTCGATGATGCCGTTATGAACGAGAGCGAGACGGGCGGTGGCGTGCGGGTGGGCGTTGCCTTCGGTCGCCGCGCCATGCGTCGCCCAGCGCGTGTGGCCGATGCCGGCCGCGCCGGGGAGGGGGTTGGTCGAGAGTACTGTTTCAAGGGCGGAGAGTTTGCCCGGCGCCCGGCGGCGATCGAGGCGGCCCTCCAGAAGCGTCGCGACTCCCGCCGAGTCGTAGCCGCGATATTCAAGCCGCTTCAGCCCGGTCAGGATCGCAGGCGCGACGTCGCCTTTCCCCAGAATGCCGATAATGCCGCACATGACTCAACGCTCCCGTCTTCCATCCGCTTGTAGCCCAACCGGCTTACCGAATGAAATTGCTTTGAAGTTAAGCAGGATTTGGGCCGGAGAACGTCGTTAACGGGGCGGCCTTCCGCCGTTTCCCGTAGCCGAAAAGAACCGGAGGGGGAAACTTATCCGCGCCTTTCCGGGCGGCCTTAACCTTCCCGTCAAAGGCGGAATGTCCGTCTTACGGAAAGGAGCGGATCGCGCCGATGCAAGCGGAAACGAACATCGATCGCCGGAAAAAGGGCGGTGGGTTGCGCGTCGAACGCGCGCCATCGCGCGGCCCGGTTTCGTGCGAAAGCCCGCCGCGGCCCGCGCCGGCTCTGAACGAGCGGCGCGTCCAAAACGGAATTTCGTTCGAAACCGGCGCTTCAGGCGGCCGAGGCGATGAGGGCCGCGCCCTTTTCGCCGATCATGATCGACGGGGCGTTGGTGTTGCCGCCGATCAGGGTCGGCATCACGGAGGCGTCGATGACCCTCAGTCCCTCGACGCCCCTGACCCTCAGCTGCGGATCGAGCACGGCGGTCGCGTCCGATCCCATGCGGCAGGTGCCGACCGGATGATAGATGGTGTCAGACCGCGCCCTGATGTCGGCGATGAGGGCGTCGTCGTCGGCGTCCTTGCCGAGATACATCTGCTTGCCGTCGACGGCGCTGAACGCCGGCGAGTCGAAGATGCGGTGGACGATGCGCGCGCCTTTGACGAGGCGGCGCAAATCGTCTTCGTCGGAGAGGAAGTTCGGGTCGATCTCCGGCGCCGCCGTGGGATCGGGGCCCGCGAGGCGCACGGTTCCCCGGCTTTTCGGGCGCAGCACGCAGACATGACAGGAATAGCCGCCGCCGAGATGCTTCTTGCGGCCGTGATCGTCGACGAGGCCGGGCAGAAAATGCAGCTGGATGTCGGGCTCGGCGAGCGCCGAGTCGGTTTTGAGAAAGCCGCCGACCTCCGCGAGGTTGGAAGTGAGCATGCCTTCTCCGCGCTTCTTGTAGGCCATGATCGCCTGCGGCAGCCGGGCGATGGTCGAAAAGTTGAGTCCGACCGAGTGAGGCGAGGCCGTCTTGCGCAATACCGCGTAGTCGAGATGGTCCTGGAGGTTTCCCCCGACTTCGGGCGCGTCGACGATGACATCGACGCCGTGCTGTTTCAGGTGCGCGCCGGGACCGACGCCCGACAGCATCAGCAGCTGCGGCGACTGGAAGGCGCCGGCCGAGACGATCACCTCGCGGCGGGCCATGATGATCTCGCCGCCGTCTTTCCCCCGCACCTTGACGCCCCTGGCGCGCTTTTCGTGGAACAGGATCCTTTCGGCGTGCGCGTCGGAGACGATCGTCAGGTTCGGGCGTTCGCGCGCCGGATCGAGATAGGCGACGGCGGCCGAGCATCGCCGGCCGTTGCGCTGCGTCACCTGATAGAATCCCATGCCTTCCTGAGCGGCGCCGTTGAAATCGTCGTTGCGCGGAAGCTGCAGCTCCATCGCCGCGTCGAGAAAGATCTCGCACAGCGGGTTGCGGCATCTGAGGTCGGAAACGCAGAGCGGCCCGTCGCCGCCGTGCCAGTCGTCGGCGCCGCGCGCGTTGCCCTCGGCCTTCTTGAAATAGGGAAGCACGTCCGCATACGACCAGCCCGTCGCGCCAAGACGCTCCCATCCGTCATAGTCGCTCGCCGCGCCGCGAATGTAGATCATGGCGTTGATCGAGCTCGACCCGCCGAGCGTGCGGCCGCGCGGCTGGAAGCAAATGCGGTCGTTCAGGTGTTTCTGCGGCGCCGTGTCGAAGCGCCAGTTGATCGGCGAGCTTTCGGGAAGAAACGCGAATCCCATCGGCGCGTGGATGAGCGGGTCCTTGTCGCGCGGACCGGCTTCGATCAGACAGACCCGCACGCGCGGGTTTTCGGTGAGGCGGCTCGCCACGACGCAGCCGGCCGACCCCGCGCCGACGACGACATAGTCGAATTCGCCGCGCTCGGCGCCGGCTTCCCTGGTTTTCTTCAGCATTCAGATTATTTTCTTCAGCAGGTTGAGCGTTTTCATGGTGGCGTCGCTGAAGGGCGGCTGCAGCCGTTTCCCTCCGGAAAGCTTGCTCTGATAGAAGACCGGCTTCATGTGCGAGAAGGTCTCGAAGCCCTTCTCGCCGTGATAAGCGCCCTGGCCGCTCTTGCCGACGCCGCCGAACGGCAGATGCTCCTGCGCCACATGCATCAGCGTGTCGTTGACGGTGACGCCGCCCGATACGGTGCGTTTCAGAACCTTGTCGCGCGCCGCCTCGTCCGAGCCGAACCAGTAAAGGGCGAGCGGCCGGTCGCCGGCGTTGACGCGGCCGATGGCCTCGTCGGCGCTCGACACGCTCAGCACCGGCAGAACCGGACCGAAAATCTCTTCCTGCATGACCCGCGTCGACGCGGGCGGTTCGACGATCAGCGTCAGCGGCAGCTTCCGCTGCGGATGCAGCGCGTTCTGGGAGCCGACTTCGACGACCTTCGCTCCCGCCGCCCGCGCCTCCTCGATCATGGATTTCAGCCGCGCGAAATGCCGGTCGGAGACGATCGAGGTATAGTCGGGCGTGGTGTCGATCTCCGGATAGAGGTCGCGCGCCGAGGCGGCGATGGCCTCGACGGTCGCGTCGAGCTTGTCTTTCGGCGTCAGCACATAGTCCGGCGCGACGCAGGTCTGGCCGGCGTTGTAGGTCTTGCCGTGGGCGATGGAGCGCGCCGCGCGGGCGAGGTCGGCGCTCCCGTCGATGATCGCCGGCGACTTGCCGCCGAGTTCGAGCGTCACCGGCGTCAGGTTCTTCGCCGCCGCCTCGGCGACCTTGCGCCCGATGGAGGTCGAGCCGGTGAACAGGAGATGGTCGAACGGGACGCGCGTGAACGTCTCGCCCGTTTCGACGCCGCCGGTGATCACCGCCAGCACGCGCTCGTCGAACACGGCTCCGAGAATTTCCTTCAGCAGGTCGCTGGTGCGCGGCGTCAGCTCGCTCGGCTTGATCATCACGTTGTTGCCGGCGGCGAGGGCCGCGACCGCCGGCGACAGCGCAAGCTGCACCGGATAGTTCCATGGAGAAATGATTCCGACGACGCCGAGCGGCTGCGGAATGACGCGGCTTTTCGCCGGCTTCAGGTAGAGCGGCGTCGTCACCTTGCGGACGCGCATCCATTTCGCGAGGCTTTTCTTGGCGAGCCGCGCCGCGCCGATGGAGATGATGATCTCGGCGGAGACCGTCTCTTCCTTGGCGCGCGCGCCGAAATCCTCAGCGATCGCCTCGACGATTCGCGCCTCGTTCTTTTCGACGGCCTCGATCAGCGCGTCGAGCCGGGCGAGGCGCTTTTCGCGCGACGGATCGGGATCGGCGGCGAAGGCGGCCTTCTGCAGGGCGAAGACGCGGTCGATTTCGGCTTCGCCGGCGGACCTCGCCGCAGTTTCAGCCATGCGGGTCGAATCGGGGGCCATAGGCGTTTCCTGTCAGGCGGTTGTTCCGTCCTTGAATCAGGCGAGTCTGCGACTGGAAACGCGGCGGTGTCCAGCCTTTCGTACAGGAGGGGAATTTTCTTTGGGCGCGGAATTCCGCGTAAAAGCAGGTGTTTGAGCCTTGCGGCGCCGATCCGGCGCGCAGCGGAGAGGAATCTCTGAATGCTGACGACCGTTCTCGTCATCGTCGTCATTTCCGGCGCGCTCGTTCTCGGCGCCGCGTGGGGCGTCTACTGGCCCCTGCCGAAACGCGTCAAAGGGGCGATGGTGGCGTTCGCCGGCGGCGCGCTCATCACCTCCCTGTCGTTCGAACTGTTCGAGCCGGCGGTCGAAAGCGCCGGTCTCCTCAAAGCTTCTCTCGCGCTGCTCGCCGGCGCGGGCCTCTTCACCGTCGTCGACTATCTGATCGACGAAAAATGGGGCGAAAAGAGCGGCGGCGGCCTTCTCGCCGCGGTGACGCTCGACGGCGTGCCGGAGAATATCGCCATGGGCGTGGCGCTCGTCGGCGCCGGGTTCAGCGACGTCGCTGCGCTCGCCGCGTCGATCTTCCTGTCGAACCTGCCGGAAGCCGCCGGCGGCGCCGCGGACATGAAAAAGATGAACTGGCCGAAGCTGAAAATCATCGGCCTTTGGGGCGCGACGGCGGCGCTGCTGTCCGCCGCCGCGCTCGGCGGCAATCTCGCGGTCGAGGCGCTTGGCGACGATGCGATCGCGGTGATCAGGGCGTTCGCCGCCGGCGCCGTCGTCGCCTCGCTGGCGACGGAAGTGTTTCCGCAGGCGTTTCGCGAGACCCATCACGAGGCGGGCGTCGCCACGGCGCTCGGCATGGCGCTGGCCTTCGCGCTCGGGGCGTGAGCGGAGCATCCGGAGATGGCGGAGACTGGTGGACCTGAGCGGAATCGAACCGCTGACCTCCTCATTGCGAACGAGGCGCTCTCCCAACTGAGCTACAGGCCCGACCGTCTTTGGGAGCGCCGTCTTACGGGCGGGCTTGCGCACTGTCAATCTGGCGGCGAAGGTCGTGAAAAGGCCTCGCCGCGCGAGGCGCAAGCTCTGGGAGGGGACGATGTTTTTACTCGCGCTCGCCGGGACTTCCGGCGCCGAGTCCTCCGAACAAGCCTGGTCATGCACGAACGAGGTCGAGGTCTGGTGCGCCGCCGACGGCTGCACGACGGCGGCGGAGGGCCAGTTCACGCCGATGAGCGTCTCCATGACGACCGCGGGCGCATTTTCGGTCTGCGCCTATACAGGCTGCTGGGAGGGCGACAGCGCGCCGGTCAGCCGACAGGGCAGGTTGCTGTGGACTGGCGACGGCCTGCCGTTTTCCACGAGCCAGGACGGCGGCATGCAGGCCGACGTGACGATCCTGCTGCTGGCGGCGGAAGGCGTCGGATTCGTCCGGGCGGCGGGCCTCGCCGCGCCCGTGCTGTGCCGGCGAACCAGCCCCGATATCGACGAAACGGCCGGAAAACCGGCGCAATAGGAGGCGGTCCGAGTTGCGCCGCCGCCCGACGCGCCCTAAGTCCGGCCCGACCGCCAAAGGATCAGATCGATGGCCGCCCTCCAGTACATCTTCAACGCAATCGTCAATCTCTACATCATCGTCATCTTCGTTTCGGTGATCCTGAGCTGGCTGATCCACTTCAACGTGGTCAACGGACGCAACCAGTTCGTCTCGGCGGTCGGCCGCACCTGCTACGCGCTGACCGAGCCGTTGCTGCGGCCCATCCGCAGCATTCTGCCCAGTCTCGGCGGGCTCGACATTTCGCCGATCATCCTGCTCATCGGCATCAACGCCCTGCAGATCGGCGTGAACCGCTACATATTCATGCCGATGATCATGCGCGGGCTCTGATCAAAGCGTTGAGCGGCCCGTCCTGTCACCGGTCCGTCGACGAGGGGGCGCTCCTGTTCGTCCGCGTCACGCCAGGCGCCTCAAAGGACGAAATTCGAGGGTTGTGGACCGGGCCGTCCGGCGAGCAGCGCCTGTCGGTGCGCGTTTCCGCGCCGCCCGACGGCGGCCGCGCCAACAAGGCTGTGGCCGCTCTCATCGCCAAAACGCTCGGCTTGCCGAAATCGGCGGCGTCGATTACGGCGGGCGACAAGGACCGGCTGAAAACCGTCGCTCTCACGGGCGATCCCGAAGCGATCGGGGCGCGACTCGCCCTACTGATCGGCGAGGCCGGCGCGGAAGAGAAAACATGAGCGCGACCATCATCGACGGCAAGAAGACAGCGGAAGCGCTCCGTGCGCGGATCGCCGCGGGCGTCGCCGCGTTCGCCGCCGAGCAGCATTATCAGCCATGCCTCGCCGTTGTGCTGGTGGGAGACGATCCGGCGAGCCACGTCTATGTGCGCAACAAGGGCAAGGCGACCCGCGAAGCCGGCATGCGCTCGCTTGAACATCGCCTGCCAGCCGATGCGTCGCAGGCGGACGTGCTCGCCGTCGTGCGCGCCCTCAACGCCGACGACGGTGTCGACGGCGTTCTCGTGCAGATGCCGCTGCCGCCGCAGATCGACGCGCAGGCGGTGATCGGCGAGATCGATCCTGCGAAAGACGTCGACGGGCTGACCGAAGCGAGCGCCGGCCGCCTGATGCTCGGAAAGCCCGGCCTCGTCCCCTGCACGCCGCAGGGCTGCGTCATTCTTGCGAAACAGGCGCGCCCGAAACTCGACGGACTCCACGCGGTCGTGCTCGGCCGCTCCATCCTTGTCGGCAAGCCGCTGTCGCTGCTGCTGCTCTCGGAAAACTGCACCGTCACCATGGCGCATTCGCGCACGAAGGATCTCGCCGACGTCTGCCGTTCGGCGGACATTCTGTGCGCCGCCGTCGGCAGGCCCGGCCTCGTCAGGGGCGACTGGGTGAAGGAGGGCGCGACGGTCATCGATGTCGGCATCAACCGCATCGAGGAGGGCGGCAAGGCGCGGCTGGTCGGCGATGTCGAGTACGAAGCGGCGGCGCGGCGCGCCGGCGCGATCACGCCGGTGCCGGGCGGCGTCGGGCCGATGACAATCGCCTGTCTTCTGAAGAATACGCTGACCGCCGCCGCCCGGCGGCGCGGCGCGGCCGAGCCGGAGGTCTGATTCCCATGTCGCGCGACGACGATCCCCGCATCGCCGTTATTCTTCCCTGCTACAACGAGGCGGCGGCGATCGCCGGCGTCATCGCCGCCTTCCGCGCGTCTCTTCCGTCAGCGGATATCTACGTCTTCGACAACGCCTCGTCGGACGCGACCGCGCGCATTGCGAGAGAAGCAGGCGCGACGGTGCGCACCGAACCGATGAAAGGCAAGGGCAACGCCGTCAGGCGCGCCTTCGCGGACGTCGACGCCGATATTTACGTCATGGCCGACGGCGACGGCACCTATGACGCCGCCGCCGCGCCTTCGATGATCGAGGAGCTGCGGGCGGGGCCGCTCGACATGGTGGTGGGGGTGCGCGCCGGCGCGCCGGGCGGGGCCTATCGGCCTGGGCATGTGCTCGGCAATCGCGCTTTCAGCTATCTCTTCCGCCGCCTGTTCGGCCTCGAGCTGACCGACATATTGAGCGGGTACCGGATTTTCTCCCGGCGGTTCGTCAAGTCGTTTCCGTCCGTATCGAGAGGGTTCGAGATCGAGCTTGAAATCTCCACGCACGCCGCGCTGCTGCGCGCGCCGGTGAAGGAGATCGAGACCCGGTACGGCGCCCGCGTCGAGGGCGGCGAAAGCAAGCTCAACACGTGGATCGACGGGGCGCGCATCCTGCGGCGCATGTTCACCTTCCTGCGCCAGCATCATCCATTTTTCATCTTCGGCTCGATCGGCATGGGCGGCGCGCTCGGCGCGGCCGTGCTGGCGGTTCCGATCTTCATGGAGTTTCTGGCGACCGGCCTCGTGCCCCGCTTTCCAACGGCGATACTCGCCACCGGCGTCATGCTGACGGCGATTATCCTGTTCGTCGTCGGCGTCATCCTCGACGCGCAGGCGCGCTATTTCGCGGAGATGAAGCGGCTTCAGTATCTCCAGATTCCGCCGCCGCCGGCTTCCGGGGTTCTCCGCCTGCATTCTTGATTAACGCCCGCCGCATCCCCATCTCATTACCGGATTGTAGGAGACGCGGATGTCAGCTCGCAAAACCCTCAAGGGCGCATTTCTCGCCGCCGCCGCCGTAACGGTCGTCAGCGCGGCGAGCGCCCACGCCGCCGCCGTCGATGCGGCCCCGACCGAGATGGTCGCGCCTGTCGATCACGCCGGCGACGAGGCGAAGGCCTCCGCGCCCGCCGAAATCGGCCGCAAGGTCGGGATTGCGGCGCTGGCCACGGCCGCCCTGGCCGGGCTTTTCCACCTCATCGGCGGACGCCGCGTCAAAGCGTTTCTGGACGCCGCCGCGCCTGTCGCGGCCAAAACGGCCGCCGCGGTCGCGAAAGCGCCGGCGGCGGCGGCGCGGGCTGTGGGCCGCGCCGCAGCGTCGCCTTTCCGCTTTATCCTGCTGATGGGCGGCCTCGGCGTGTTCGCCCTGACCGGGATCAGCGTTTTCGACATCGAATGGACGGCCGGCCTGGCGCTTGGGGCGATTATGACCGCGCTCGCCTTCTTCGCCGTAAACGGGACCCGGAAGGCGCTTGTCCGCAAGGCGGCGAAAATTCGCCGCCCGGCGGCCGACGATACCTATGGTAAATTGTAATTAACTAATAAAAACAGATAGTTACCTTTAAGCTTCCGTCTTTTGGCCGCATTTCCGCCGCAAAGCCCGCCCACCCTGAGCCTGCATGAAGCGGCCCGCCGCACTCGCCCCGGTTTAGGCGGACCCGACTTGCCCCTGACTCCATGCACCGTCGACCAGACCCGCCGCGCTCGCGCCCCCGAGCGCGGCGACGGTCTTTTTGGCTCCCGTTTCTTATTGGGGCGACGGATTTGGCCCGAGGTTTGCGATGAGGAAGCGAACGTTTCGTTCCTGCTAGCGATTGTGCACGACTTTCGGCCCCGCCCATTGGCGGGGCTTTTTTTGCGGCGCATTCCGGCCGCCCCGATCCCTTCTCCGCAGTTGCGGACCGGCGGCGCATCACGATAGGTCTCGCTGATGAGCCGCGCGCGCATCGCTCCGTCCATTCTCTCCGCCGATTTCGCCCGTCTGGGCGAAGAGGTCGCCGCTGTGGCCGCCGCCGGCGCGGATTTCATTCATGTCGACGTCATGGACGGCCATTTCGTCCCGAACCTGACCATCGGCCCGATGGTCGTCAAAGCGATCCGCGCCGCGACGAGCCTTCCATTCGACGTGCATTTGATGATCTCTCCGGTCGATCCGTATATTGACGAGTTCGCCGCGGCCGGCGCGAATATCCTCACCGTCCATCCGGAGGCCGGACCGCATCTTCACCGCACGCTGCAACGCATCCGCGACGCGGGAGTGAAGGCCGGCGTGTCGCTCAATCCGGCGAGCCCGGCGTCGTTGGCGATAGAGGTAATCGACGAGGTCGATCTCATTCTGGTGATGAGCGTCAACCCGGGCTTCGGCGGGCAGAAGTTCATCGCCTCGCAGCTCAGGAAAATCGAAACGCTGCGCAAGGCCATCGATGCGTCGGGACGCGACATCATGCTGGAAGTGGACGGCGGCGTTAACGCCGACACGGCGCGCCAGTGCGTCGCCGCCGGCGCCGACGTGCTTGTCGCCGGCTCCGCTGTCTTCAAGGGCGGCGCAAGCGCCTATGCGGCGAATATCGCCGCGCTGCGCGGAGGGTCGTAGCGCATGGCTGCGGCCAAAAGGGGCGGCTACAATCGCGTTGTCGGGCAGGACATGCTGGCGCGCGTGCAGCGCGCGTGGGGCGAAAGCCCGTTCTATCAGGCGCAGCTCAAGGGACCGGCGCCGGACAGGCTGCTGCATCATCCGGTCGATCCGCGCACGCCCGATCCGGCGCTCGCCGAAGCGCTTTTCAAGGGGCGTCTGACGATCGGCGCTGAGAGCGTCGATTGCGAGGGCGAAATCGATCGCGTCTGGGATCTGGCGGCGGCGCCGGGTCCGCTTCACTCGTTTCTGCACGATTTTTCCTGGCTGCGTCATGCGAGCGCGCTGGGACAGGCGGCGACCGCTCCGGCGCGGCTGCTGACGCAAGGCTGGCTCGACCGCTGCGAGAAATGGTCGCCGGATGCGTGGACGCCCTATCTTACGGGCGAGCGATTGACCCAGCTTTGCGCGCACAGCGGCCTTGTGCTCAAGGGCGGCGATGCGCTGTGGCGGAGCCGCGTGCTGACCTCCATGGCGCGCCAGACCCGTCATCTCGCGCGCGCCGGCCATCGATCCGGCACGGGGTACGAGCGGCTGATGACGGCGGCGGGGCTGGTGCTCGCCGGTCTGTGCCTGCCGGGCTGCGACACCGAAGTCGAGCGCGGTCTCGAGCTTTTGCGCCGCGAGCTGCGCCTGCAGGTGCGACCCGACGGCGGACATGTCAGCCGTAATCCGTCGCAGCAGCTTGCGATGGTCGTCCGTCTGCAGATGATCCAGAAAGCGCTCGAAGCGCGCCGGACGCCGGCGCCGGGATTCCTCCGGCATGTTATCGGCCGCGCCGCTGCGAACGTGCAGTTCTTCCGCGCCGGCGACGGACACCTGGCGGTGTTCAACGGCGGTTACGAGGACGATCCGAAATCGATCCTCGCCGCCGCTGAGGCCGTCGATCCCGACATCGCGCCGCCCGTTTTCGCGCGCCATTCGGGGTTTCAGCGCCTCGAAGTCGGCCGTACGCTCATCATCGCCGACGCCAGCGCGCCGCGCGCCGGAAGCCGGTTCGAAAGCGCCGGCTCGTTCCATTTCTCGTCGGGCAGGGCGCGGATCGTCGTGAATTGCGGCAACGGCGCCCATCTTCCGGGCGACTGGGGCAAGGCGCTGTGCCAGGCGGCCGCGCACTCGACCCTGTCGGCCGACCCCGCGCCGGCGGGCGCGCCTCTGTTTTCAGGCGGGCTCGTGACTCACCGGCGCGCCGAGGACGGGCGCGGCCAGCTTCTCGAGATCGAGCGCTGCCTCGGCGGCGGCGAGCGCGACGGCCCGCGCTACATCCGTCGCTTCTTTCTGACTGCCGACGGCGACAGCCTTCGCGGCGAAGATGCGCTGATCGCCGCGCCGGCCGCGCTCGCGGCGGGCTGGCGTCTGCGATTCCATTTGCACCCGGGCGTCAAAGCCTCCCTGGCCAGAGATGGACGATCGGTAATTCTCGCGCTGCCCTCGCGGGAGGGCTGGCGTTTCAGGACCAACTGTCCCGCTCTTAAACTCGAAAGAAGCGTCTATTGCGGCGCCGGCGGACTGCCTGGGGCATGCGAGCAGATCGTTCTTTCTCCCGGCGGCTTGGAAGCCGCAAGTCCAGGGGATATGGTGATCAAGTGGGCGTTCCGAAAGCTCGACGGCATATGGTCGGCGGAGGGTAAGGGCGTCGGTTCCGATCGCTGAGAGGCGGGGGTTTTCTTGAACGTTCTCCAGAAAGTTTTCGCGCGCCTCGCCGGCAAGCCTAGCTCGGTGCTTCGGCTTCGCCCCGCCGATATCGATCCGGCGACTCTGCTGCCGCGTCCGGCGCGGCGCATAGACCAACGCGCCGCGCGCAAGTTGTTCGTCGGCAAGCGCGTGATGATCACCGGCGCCGGCGGCACGATCGGCGCCGAATTGGCGCGTCAGACCGCCGCCTTCGAACCTGCGCACCTGGCGCTCGTCGATAACTCTGAATTCAATCTCTATCTCATCGACCTCGAAATGCGCGAGGCGGGCTATGGGGGGATACTCTCCTCGCAGCTCACCGACGTCTGCCGCCGCGAGCATCTCGACAAAGTGTTCAGGATCGTGAGGCCGGACATCGTTCTGCATGCGGCCGCGTTCAAGCATGTGCCGATCGTCGAGCAGAACCGCTGCGCCGGCGCGCTCACCAACGTGCTTGGCGCGAAGAACGTGTTCGACGCCGCGATCGAGGCGAAAGCCGAGTCGGTGGTGTTCATCTCGACGGACAAGGCCGTCAATCCGACCAGCTTCATGGGCGCGACAAAGCGCATCGCCGAACTTTACGCGCAGGCCCTCGACATCGCCCAGAACGACACCCGCTTCGTCACCGTGCGTTTCGGCAACGTGCTCGGCTCCACCGGATCGGTGACGCCGTTGTTCGAACGCCAGATACGCCACGGCGGGCCCGTCACCGTCACGCATCCGGAAATTTCGCGCTACTTCATGACGACGCGCGAGGCGGTTCAGCTCGTGCTGCAGGCGGCGAGTCTCGATAACGCCGAGAAGGGCGTGGTCACCCATGACGGGCGCATTTTCGTTCTCGACATGGGCGAGCCGGTGAAGATCCTCGATCTCGCCAAGCGCATGATCGAAGCGCACGGCCTTGAGCCCGGAGTCGATATCGAGATCAAGTTCACCGGGCTGAGACCGGGCGAGAAACTGTTCGAGGAGATATTTCTCGACACGGACAAGCTGATCAAGACCGGGGCCGACGGGGTTCTGCTCGCCTCGCCGGCGATGATCGACCTGCCGCTCCTCAATCCGCGCCTCCATGACGTCATCGAACATGCTGGCGAGGGCGATCAGGAAGCGCTGGACGATGCGGTTCATCACCTGGTGCCGGAATTCAATACCGCCGGCGCGAACGGCGAGGCGGTCCGGCAGCAACGGCCGGCGCAGCGATAGCCTTCGCCCTTGTGAAACGGGCGCCGCGAGACTAAGCAACTTCCGTCATTTCATCCGATTCCGGCAGGAGTTTCCGCCATGACCGAGCCGAGCCCCATGCGGCGCGCGCTGCTTTCTGTTTCCGACAAGGAGGGGATAGAATCCTTCGCCAGAAGGCTCGCCGCCGCAGGCGTGGCGCTCGTCTCGACCGGAGGCACGGCGGCGCTGCTGCGCAGGACCGGACTTGACGTTCAGGATGTTTCGGAGCTGACCGGCTTTCCCGAGATGATGGATGGGCGGGTCAAGACGCTGCATCCGAAAGTGCATGGCGGCCTGCTGGCGCTGCGCGACAACGCCGAGCATGTCGCGGCGATGCAGGCGCATGCGATTCCCGCCATCGACCTTCTCGTGGTCAATCTCTATCCGTTCGAGGCCACCGTGGCGCGCGGCGCGGGCTACGATGAATGCGTCGAGAATATCGACATCGGCGGCCCGGCGATGATCCGCGCGGCTGCGAAGAACCACGGCCATGTAGGCGTCGTCGTCGATCCGGCGGACTATGATGCGGTGGCCGGCGAAATAGAAAAAGGCGGCCTTTCGCTGGCGTTGAAAAAGCGTCTCGCCGCGAAGGCCTATGCGCGCACCGCCGCCTATGACGCGGCTATCTCTTCGTGGTTCGCTCGACAGACCGGCGAAGACTATCCAAAAACCTTCGCCTTCGCCGGGACGCTGAAGCAGACGCTTCGCTACGGCGAGAATCCGCACCAGTCTGCGGCGCTCTATATCGGCGGCGCGCCCCGGGCCGGCGTCGCAAACGCGCGGCAGGTCCAGGGCAAGGAGCTTTCCTACAACAACCTCAACGACGCCGATGCGGCGTTCGAGCTGGCGTCCGAGTTCGCCGGCGCCGCGCCGACCGTCGCCATCATCAAACACGCCAACCCCTGCGGCGTCGCCAGCGCGGCCAGGCTTGCCGACGCTTACGCCCTGGCTTTCCGCTGCGATCCCGTTTCGGCGTTCGGCGGCGTCATCGCCGTCAATTCGCGGTTAGACGGGGCGACGGCGGAAAAGATCGTCGAGGTGTTCGCAGAAGTGGTGATAGCGCCCGAGGCAGACGACGAGGCGCTTAAGATCCTCTCGACCAAGAAGAATGTCCGCGTTTTGCTGACCGGCGGGCTCGCCGATGCGCGCGCTGCGGGACAGGTCGTAAAGCCCCTTGCGGGCGGTTTCCTCCTGCAGTCGCGCGACAACGGCCGGGTCGCGGAAAGCGATCTCAAAGTTGTCACCAAACGCCATCCGTCCGAGCGCGAGCGCGCCGACATGTTGTTCGCCTTTGCGGTGGCGAAGCATGTGAAGTCGAACGCGATCGTCTATGCGAAGGACGGCGCGACGGTGGGCATCGGCGCGGGGCAGATGAGCCGTGTCGATTCAAGCCGCATCGCTGCCCGGAAATCGGCCGACGCGGCCCAAGCAGCCGGGCTTGAGGAGCCGCTCGCGAAAGGCTCCGTCGTCGCTTCGGACGCCTTCTTTCCGTTTGCAGACGGATTGCTCGCCGCCGCCGAAGCGGGCGCGACGGCGGTGATCCAGCCGGGGGGATCGATCCGCGACGATGAAGTGATCGCCGCCGCCGACGAAGCGGGTCTCGCCATGGTCTTCACCGGCATGCGTCATTTCCGGCACTAGATCCGCATGAGCAGGTCGGGACTTTCTCCGGTTAGCGGATTGGCGAGCTTCGCGGGAAGCGGTTTCGATTCGAGCGCGCGCAGGACGTAATTCCGCGCTTCATCGAGTTCGCCTGCCATTTCTTTTTTCAGCGCATCGCGCCGCGCAAGGCGGGCCGAATTGTCGAAAGCGACAGACGGATTCTTCGAGTAGCGTGCGAACAGTTCGCCGCCGATGATCGCGTCGAGGCGCTCGTCCGGACACGACATGCCGAAATGGCGGAACGAAGCGGCGACGGCTTCGCGCGGATAATTGAAGAAAACTTCCGCGTCGAGGCTCGCCGCTTTCGGGTGCGTCGCGAGGATGTCAGCATAGATTCGCATCTGCGCGAGCCACAACGCCGCTGCGCCTTGCGCGACGCTCATGCCTGCGGCGAGCGGCGCATGCGCGCTGACGCCGCGCTGCAGTTCGCCGATCACCGATCCGACCCATTTCCTGTGGTTCGGCGAGCGGAGAATGGCGAGCAGGTAGTGCTCAAAAGGAAAATACAGCAGGATCGACGGCTGGCCGGGACTGCGATCCATAAGCTGTTTTGCAATGAAGTTGACCGGCACATTGCCTTTGACGATGACAGGTCCGTTCGGCGTATAGGAACGGCCAAGCAGCGCGCAGGCGAGATCGAGACGCTTTTTCCACGCATCCGGCGCCGGCGCTCCGTAAAATCCCGAGCCCGCCTCGACGGCGAGCTGGCGCAAAGGCATCGGTTCGCGGACGACCAAATTCTCGCCCGGCGCGTCGAGCGCGCGCGCGAGCAAGGTGGAGCCGCAATGAGCGACATGGAAGATATAGGAAATCGGCCTGATTTCGCTGAACTCCCGCTCCTGCAGCTCGATCAGCGGCGCAAGGGGGATTTTCAGCCCGTCCTTCTTGACCGGGGCGATGCGCATGTCGAAAAAGATCGAGCGGTGATAGGCCTCGCGGTTCATTTCGACGAAAACGCCATGGGCCGGCTCGAAGGCGAGGAGGAAGAGATCCGGGCGGTTGAATATTTCTCTCGCGTCCATAACGTCAGCTCTCAACGGGGCCGGCGCATCGTCCGTGCGCGTCTTCGGATCGCGGGGCGGGGTGCGAGGATGGGCGCTTCATGATTTCCGTCCTTCCGCCTGAGCGTGGGCGACCTTATGCGATCATCGTCGCCGAAGGGCAGGAATCGCCTCTCGACGTTCCTGAGTCAACATTCGTCGATCTCTACAAGACTTACGGCGCGCTGCTGTTTCGCAGCTTCGAGGTGAATCTCGAAACGTTCCGCACTTTCACCTCCCGCTACTGCTCGAGTTCGGTTTTCAACGAAAGCCCTGACCGGCTTCTTGTCGATCGCGAAAACAATATCCAGACCGTCAATCTCGGCGGCGATCCGTTTCCGCTCCACCCCGAACTTTCCCGCGAACCGTGGAAGCCGGACGTGTGCTTTTTCTGGTGCATGAGCCCGCCGAGCAGAGGCGGAGAGACGGTGGTCTGCGATGGCGTCGACATTGTCAGAAATCTGCCGCGGCCGATTTATGACGCGCTCAAGCCGCGTCGGCTGCACTATACGCAGGTCATGGCGCCGGAAGTCTGCGCGTACTGGCTCGGCTCGCCGGATCCCGATGATGAAACCATGCGCAATCCGCCGGCGCCTTGCCCTTACACTTTCTTTCGCATTAACGGCCGCGTCGCCCGAAGCTTCAGCCGTCCGGCGCTGCACAAGCCGATGTTCAGCGACGACCTGGCCTTTGGAAACTTTCTGCTTTTCGCGCGATACTATCTCGGCAAACGGAATTTTCCGACCTTTGAACAAGGCGAAATCGTGCCGGACGAACTCGTCGAAGCGGTGAAGGCGGCGAGCGATCCGATCACCGCTCCGGTCGTCTGGCGGGAAAACGATTTCATCGTGCTCGACAATTCGCGGTTCATGCATGGCCGCAACGCCATCATTGAACAGAGCGAACGCCGGATCGCTTCCTATTTCGGCTATCTCAAATTCGCCGTCCCCGATGCGGAAGAGATAGCGGATGCTCCGTGGCGGCGGGAAGCCTTCAGGCCGCCGCAGCCGCGACGGCCTGGGGTTTGATCCGCTACGCCTCCGACATCCGGTCGATCAGATCGGCGAGCTTCTTCGACAGCAACGACAGTTTGCCGACCGACGCCGCGCCGCCGAGATCGAGTTCGACGACGAAGGCTTCGTAATTGTCGATCGCCGCCTCGCCGGTGGCCCGCCATTTCTTGAGAATGTCCTCAAGCCAGCCTGCGGCGCGGGTCTTCGGTTCTTTCTTGGCGAAGCCAATGACGCCTGCGGAAAGCGCGCTCTGGCGCGCCGACAGGTCTTCCAGCAGCCGCCGGGCGGCGAGCTTGTCGAAGTGATCTGCGGGCGGATTGTTGCGCACCTGGTCGCGGGCGGCGTCGATTCCGAAACGGTGGCCGACCGCGAAATAGATAGCGCCGGCCGCCTCGCTCGACCAGCCGGTCTCGCGGGCGAGATTGACCACATCGAATGCGCGTTCAAGGGCCGGCATCAGCGCGGCTTCCTTCGCCAGTTCCTGCGGCGCGCCGTCTTTCAGCCAGCGCTGGGTGCGCTCTTTCAGGTCTTTCGCGGCGCCGGGCGGCAGGATCGACGGCAGCGCGTCCTTGAAGGCGGCGACCGGCTCTCCGTACTGCTCGATCAGCCCCTTGAGGCCGCGCTTTTCAAGAAGCGCGCTGGCGTGAGGGTCGGAGACGATGCGGTAGAGCTGCTCGCGCAGCAGCTCCGAGGCGGTATTGTAAAGAGCTGTCTGCAAGCCTGCAGGAACCATCGTATCGAGCGCGTCGACCGCTCTTGCGAAGTCGCCGAGATTGAGAATGCGCCGCGCCGCCTCATAGGCGAGCGCCACGTCGGCGACGCGAGCGCCGGTCGCCTCGATGGCGCGGTGGGGGAAGCTGGCGCCGCAAGTATCGACGATTTCGTTCGACAGGCGCGTGGCGATGATTTCGCGGCGCAGACGATGACGGACCATCGAATCCTTGAAGGCGTGCAGTTCGTCCGGGAAGTAGGCGAAGAGTTCGCGTTCAAGCAGCGGGTCGTCGGGCGCGGTCGAATTCACGAGCGATTCGAACAGCCACATCTTGGCGTAGGCGAGCAGCACCGCGAGTTCGGGCCGCGTCAGGCCTTGGCCGCGCGTTCTCAGCGCGGCGATTTCCTCGATCGGCGGCAGAAACTCGACCGATCGGTCGAGGCGGCCTTCGCGTTCGAACGCCGTCATCAGGCGCGCCTGCGCATCGAGGTCCGCTGGCGCCGTCGATTCCATCATCGAGAGAGCGCGCGTCTGATCGTAGTTGTGGCGCAGCACATGCGCGGCCACATCTTCCGTCATCGAGGCGAGAAGGGCGTTACGATCGGCGCTTTTCAGTTCGCCATGTTCGATGGCGGCCGAAAGCAGGATCTTGATGTTGACTTCGTGGTCGGACGAATCGACGCCCGCCGAGTTGTCGATAGCGTCGGTGTTGAGGCGTCCGCCTTTCCTCGCATACTCGATGCGCCCGAGCTGGGTCAGACCGAGATTGGCGCCTTCGCCGACGACCTTGGCGCGCAGCTCGTCGCCATTGATGCGAATGGAGTCGTTAGCGCGATCGCCCGCGTCGACGTTTTCCTCGGCGGACGATTTGACGTAGGTGCCGATGCCCCCGAGCCAGAACAGCTCGACAGGCGCCTTCAGGATCGCCTTCATCAGCTCCGCCGGCGTCAGCGCTTCCGCCTTGATGTCGAGCAGTTTCCTGATCTCAGGCGTGAGCGCGATCGATTTCGCCGAGCGGGGGAAGACGCCGCCGCCCTTTGAGAGGAGCGACTTGTCGTAATCCTGCCAGGACGAGCGCGGCAGCTCGAACAGACGCTTGCGTTCGGCGTAGGAAGTCGCAGGGTCGGGGGTGGGGTCGATGAAGATGTCGCGGTGATCGAAAGCGGCGACCAGCCTGATCTGCTCGGAGAGCAGCATGCCGTTGCCGAAAACGTCGCCCGACATGTCGCCGATTCCGGCCACGGTGAACGGCTCTTTCTGAATATCCTTGCCGATCTCGCGGAAGTGCCGCTTCACCGCTTCCCAGGCGCCGCGGGCGGTGATGCCCATCACCTTGTGGTCGTAGCCGGCCGAGCCGCCGGATGCGAAGGCGTCGCCCAGCCAGAATCCGTATTCCGCCGAAATCGCGTTGGCGGTGTCGGAGAAGGCCGCTGTGCCCTTGTCGGCGGCGACGACGAGATAGGGATCGTTATGGTCCCACATCACCATGTTCGCCGGCGGCTTCACCTCGCCGCCGACGATGTTGTCGGTGAGGTCGAGCAACCCGCGCACGAATATCTTGTAGGCCTCGCGTCCTTCTTCGTAGATCGCATTGCGATCGCCGCCGACCGGAAGCTGCTTGGGATAGAAGCCGCCCTTCGATCCTGTCGGCACGATGACCGCGTTCTTGACGCGCTGCGCCTTGACGAGGCCGAGCACTTCGGTGCGGTAGTCCTCGCGCCGGTCGGACCAGCGCAGCCCGCCGCGAGCCACGGGGCCGAACCGCAGATGCACGCCGTCGACGCGCGGACCGGAAACGAAGATCTCGCGATAGGGAACGGGATCGGGAAGACCCTCGACCTTCGAGGAATTGATCTTGAAGGAAATGTAGCTCTTCGGCGCGCCGCCTTCGCCGCGTTGATAGAAGTTGGTGCGCGTCATCGCCGCGATGAGGTTGAGATAGCGGCGGATGATTCTGTCCTCATCGAGGCTCGCGACCTCTTCAAGGCTTTTGAGGACGGCGGCTTCGGCGGCGGCGACCTCAGCCTCGCGCTTGTCGGCGTCTTTCGGGCCGGCCGGATTAAAACGGGCATGGAACACGGCGATCAGCGCCCGCGCAATGCCGGCGTTGCGCAGCAGGGCCTCTTCGATATAGCGCTGCGAAAACTGCAGACCGGCCTGCATGTGGTACTTGGCCATGGCGCGCAGCGCCCAAGCCTCGCGCCAGTTGAGGCCGGCGTCGACGACGAGGGCGTTGAATCCGTCATCTTCACAGCGCCCGTCGAGCACCGCCAGCATCGCATCTTCAAGCAGCGTCCGGACGGACTCTATATCAATCGGGCGGCCGGCCTTTTCTTCCGTGTGGAAGTCATGAATCCACAAAGGACCGGCGCCGAGCGGTTTGACTTGGTAGTTCGCTTCCTGAATGACGCTGAGGCCGAGATTCTCGATCGTCGGGATAAGCGAGGAAAGCCGCATCGGCCCGCCGCGGCGGTAGAGCTTGATGTTGACTGAAGAGGGAGCGCCGCCGGCGACGCGATAGACGCGCGGCGCGATCTCGCCGAGCGTTTCGATCGCCGCGATGTCGACCAGTGCTTCTTCCGCCGAATTGCGCTCACGATAAGCGGCGTCGAAGGCTTTTTCATACTTGGTGAAGAGGCCGCGCGGCGTCGCGCCTTCGTTGGCCGAGCGGAGAGCGTCGACAAGATCGTCGGTCCATTCGCGGCACAGCGCGCGTATGGCGCGCGTTAATTCGGGAATGCCGGGACCCTCCGGCGCGCCCGGGTTGAGGCCGATGATGAAGTGGACGCGAACCAGCGCCGCATCCCCGAAGAACGGATAAAACGCCGAAACGCGCCCTTCGAAGGCCTTGGCCAGAAGGTTGCCGATCGCCTCGCGCACGTCGGAGGAAAATTTTTCCCGCGGCACGAACACTAGCGCTGAGATGAAGCGGTCGAAACGGTCGCGCCGCAAAAAGAGTTTCACCCTCGGGCGCTTGTAAAGCCGCAGGATGCCGAGCGCCGACTCGCGCAGAGTGGCGACGTCGTTCTGGAACATCTCGTCGCGCGGGTAGGTTTCGAGAATGTTGATGATGGCTTTTTCGTTGTGGCCGCCGGGACTGAAGCCCGCCCCCTCTACGACGTTCCTGACCTTGGCGCGCAGGAGAGGAATGTCGGAAGCGGGGCGGTTATAGGCTTCGGACGTGAACAGGCCGACGAAACGTTCCTCGCCCGTCACTTTGCCGTCCACGGAGTATGTCTTGACGCCGATATAATCCATGTAGGCGCGCCGATGCACGAGCGACTTGGCGTTGGCCTTGGCGACGAGGATCGGCTCGCCCGACGCCATGAATTCTTCGACGGCGGGAGAAAGGTGGCCGGCTTCGGTATAGGTCATTTTCAGGATGCGCCGGCTCGCATCTTTCAGGATCCCGAGATCGGCGGAGGGATCGTGCTCGAAGACAACCTTTTCGCCTTCCTTCGCGTAGCGGTAATGGCGCACGCCGAGAAAGGCGAAGCGGTTGTCCCACAGCCATTTCAGAAACTCGACCGCCTCGCGCTGCTCCTCGCGCGCCACGCCCTCCGGCCGCGCTCGTTCGAGTTGCGCGATGCAGACGCCCAGACGGGCGCGCATTTGCTCCCAGTCGTCGACGGCGGCGGCGACGTCATCGAGAACTCGCCGCAGATCTTCCTCGAGCCGCGCAATCTCTGCGTCATCGATCGGCGGATCCATCTCCGCGTGGATCATCGATTCCCGCACCGCGACGCCGCCTTCCGCAAGGCGTTTGCCTTTCTCGTCGCGATGGCAGTCGACCACGGCGTTGGAGAAGAACGAGACGGGCTTGCCGGCGTCGGCGAGCGCCGCCGAAATCGAATCGACGAGGAAGGGCCGGTCGTCGGTGATGATGTCGAGGGTGAGACGCGACTGGCGCCAGTCAGAAGCCTTCGCGAGCCGCAGATTGATCACATGCGAGCCGGGCGCGCGCTTGTCGCCGGATTTCCACATTGAGGCGGCGCGGTCGAGCAGCGATTGCGGCTCGTCCCAGATGCTGTCTTCGCCGGTGGCGAAGCGCACGAGCTGGGTCACGTAGCTCGCAAAAGCCTGGCTGTGATCGCCCTTCGCGTCGAATTCGCCGACTTTTTTGGATTTGGCCAGCGCCAGAACCTGGCCGAGCGTTGCTTCATCGGCCTGCGACTGGAAACCTTCAGGGGGCATTGTCTTCATTCCTCCAAGCGTCGAAGCGCTGTTCGGCGGAGCGCGCTCCGGCGAACGCTCATGCGCATCGACCTCGATTTTGTTCAGTCCCCCGCCCGTACCCGCGGCGCGGCGCGCGGAGCCTGTTTTGCGGGGTGATAGCGCAGAGGGCTTAGCCAAGTCTAACGAATTGGCGCGACTTCGACGCTACTTCGCAATTGCGCAACAAACGCGCCGGACCCATGGCCGGCGCGCGATTTTTCACTTTACGGAACA
Organism: Pseudomonadota bacterium; assembly: GCA_036337175.1. Lineage (GTDB taxonomy): Bacteria > Pseudomonadota > Alphaproteobacteria > Caulobacterales > Parvularculaceae > Amphiplicatus. Next base: position 336,297 of record JAYZEQ010000008.1, on the reverse strand, counting down.
GTCAGATCGCGGCGGCCGTGCCGATATCCGGTTCAGCCGTGCGGCCCGGTCGCGACGCCGGCTCGCGGCGAATGAACGCAGTGCGGGGGAAACGGCGCGCAGCCGTCGATCGCAGGCGCCAGCTGATCAGGTAGAGCGCCGCAGAGCCGGCGAAGAACATGGCGCCGGCCCCGAACAGGGCGAGCGGAGCGCCGCCGGCGCGCCAGGCCCCGAAAATCGAAAACAGCGCCGCCGGGATGAACAGCGCGGCGGCGCTGCGGCCATGGGGCGTATGAAGGAGCGCGGCGCCGAGCGACCCGGCGAGAATGAGCGACAGCGTCTGGAGCGAGGTTCCCGGCGCCGCGCCAGCGGGAAGGATCAGAAGCGATCCTGCGCCGAATCCGGCGCCGAGAACGGCGAGGGCGGACGTGTAATTGGCGCGCCAGCGGAAAGGGCGGGCGGCGCTCGCTTCGCCGGCGCGGAATTCCTTGCGGAGACGGCGGCAGACGTAGAGCGCGCCAAGCACGATGGCGCACCAGACCGACGCGCGGAACGGATAGTCCCTGCCGGCGACGATGGCGCAAAACACCGTCAGGCCCGCGATGATCGCCAGCCCGGCGCCTCCCCAGCGCGACAGCATGTCGATGAGGTGGAGGCGCGCGGCGCGGGAAGGCCCCTGCGGTTTGCGGCGCGCGGGCCGCGCCGCCTGTTCGGCCATCGCCTGCAGGTCGTGGATGGTCGGCCGCGCGGAGCCGTCGAATTTGTTGCGCATCCCCGGTCCCTCCAGCGAACCATCGCCATCACACGCCCCGCGCCGTTAACATCTCGTTAACGGTTGCCGCCCGTGCAGCCGCAGCGCGCTTATTGGTGCGGCGATTTGGAGAGGCGGTCGAGGGAGGGAAGATAAAAAGAACCGCCGGCGCGGGGGCGTCCGGCGGTTCCTTGGGCGCGTCTTGGGGGGAAGACGCGCCGCGGGCGGAAGGCCGGAAATGGGGGGCGACTCCGGCTCGTCCTGTTCAGCGTCGCGGGAGGGGGTGCAACGCTGAACGGGATATAGGGTGCGCTCCCGTCCCTGTCAGATCGCGTTGTTTCACACTGTCGTGACTAATCGCCTGCGCCTTGTTCGGGCGCTCTGGCGTAGTTGGCGTCGATGGCGACGCCGCGCTGGAACAGCTCGCCGCGCACTGTCAGGGCGTCGACGTTCAGCGGCTCGAGTTTCAACGCCGAAACCACATCTTCAGCGGCTCCCCGGTCGTCAAGGAGCGCCATTCTGGCGCGGGCGCTGGCGACATAGGCGGCGGGGCTTGAATAGCCATGTTGACTTGCGGTTTTCGTCGCGTCGATCGCCGCCTGATATTCCTCGTTGGCGAGGAAAACCTGCGCGGCGGCGAGGTACAGCTCGCCGCCTTCAGGCGCGTAGGCGAAGGCGCGCTCGATAGCTGATTTTGCGTGTTTCGGCTGCCCGGCCTCAATCCAAGCGAGCGCCGCCTGGCTCATGATCCGCGCCCGGACGAGGTCGTCTCCGGCGTCGGAGCGCGCCGCCAGTTCCTCCAGCCGCACCGCGGCGAGACCAGCAGAGCCGGCGGCGAGATCGCCGACCGCCTGACAATACAGCGCCGCCGCGCCGCCGCCTTCGCTGAGCCACTGTCCGGCGCGCCGGCGCACGGCCTCAGGGTCTTTCTCGATGTCGGCGACGCACGCCTGATATTCCGGGTCCGCGACCTCGAAAACCGCATCGGCTGGAGCTTCAGGCGTCAACGCCAGCAGCGCCAGAAACGGGAGAAAACTCATGCTCATCGGCCGACCTTAGACGGGAACTTCCCGGCGAAAAAGCGGCGGAGAGAATGGTTGACGCGGTGCGAGTATGATGTCATCATTTAGCTAATTAATTAAATGTATTTCGGCTTGGGGATTGCGTTGGAAAAAATTTTTGAAGCGCTCGCCTCGACGCCTAGGCGGAAAATCCTCGCCTATCTGTCCGGCGCCGACCTGACTGCTGGAGAAATCGCCGGGCGTTTCGAGATGTCGAAGCCGGCGATCTCGAAACATTTGCAGTTGCTCGAAAACGCCGGACTGATTGTCAGCGCGCGAGAGGGAAAATTTATTCGTTATGCGCTGGTGCGAGAGAGCCTCGTCAACTCGCTTAATGGGTTCGTTCAGGAAGTCTGCCCTGTGTCGCGGCCGCTGAAGCGAGAAAGCATTGGCTTCAATAAGAGAGAGAAGAAAGCGCTTTAAGCACAAGGAGGGGATATGATCCTTGTCGAAGGGTCGCCGCGCATCGTTGCTGGCGATGAGTGCGACCCAGCCGCCGGTACTGTAAAATGGCGCCCCATCAAGTCACTGTGGATCGGATCAATGACCGCAGTCGCGCTTGTCGCAGGTCCGCTCACTTTCTCTCTCCAAGCGCTTGCGATCTTTATCGTGCTGTGCGCGATAACTTTATGCGCCGGCCACTCGGTCGGTATGCATCGCCGGCTCATTCACAATAGCTTCGAGTGTCCGCTCTGGCTTGAATATATAATGGTCTATCTCGGCGTGCTGGTGGGCATGGCGGGACCATTCGGCATGATGCGCCAGCATGATCTGCGCGACTGGGCGCAGCGTCAAACAAGGTGCCACGATTACCTTTGTCATCGCAAAAAGTTCTGGCATGACGCCTTCTGGCAACTGCATTGCGACATTGAGATGACGCGCGGACCCGCTTTCACGCCCGAGCCGCGTCTCGCAAACGATAGTGTTTACGCTTGGATGGAACGTTACTGGATGCTGCAGCAGGCGCCGCTAGCAGCTGTTTTGTTTGCTCTTGGCGGCTGGGGCTTAGTCGTTTGGGGCGTGTGCGTAAGAATTTCCGTTTGTGTCACCGGGCACTGGCTCGTTGGCTATTTTGCGCACAATGCAGGGCCGATGCGTTGGCGCGTCGACGGCGCCAGCGTGCAGGGCAGGGATGTGCCTATTGCGGCACTGCTTAGCATGGGGGAAAGCTGGCATAACAATCACCATGCTTTCCCTGGATCAGCTCGTATCGGGCTCGATGATGATCAGCCCGATCCCGGCTGGTGGTTGATACTATGGCTTGAACGTCTTGGTCTCGTTTGGAACATTCGAACGCCGCAGAACATGGATAGACGGCCGGAACTTATTCGTCTCGGGACGGAAGGCTCAGGTTGCCCTTTCTGTCGGTGGTTGCGCGGACGCCTGTCAGCGACGAGCTAACGCATGGCGTTTTCAATCGCCTTGCGCGTGGCCTCAATGGGGCTGGCATAGCGGTTTATGAGGTGTTCAAGCGTTTGCGGCGCGGCGAGATTGGGCGCGCCTTTTGCGAAGGGCGGGGCTGGGTCGTATTCCAGGCCGAGCTGGATGGTTTCGGCGACTTGGCGGCCGGCGATCTCGGCGGCGAGCGTGAAGGCGAAATCGATCCCCGCAGTGACCCCGCCGCCGGTGAAAAGGTTTCCGTCGCGGCAGACGCGCTCGTCGGAGCGGCGCGCGCCGGCGAGCGGCAGTAGATCACGGTAGGCCCAGTGGGTCGTCGCCCGCTTGCCCCTGAGAAGGCCCGCTGCGCCCAGCACCAGAGCGCCGGTGCACACGGACGTCACATATTTTGCTGCGCGTCCGCGCTCGCGCACGAAGGAAAGCGTTTCTTTATCGCCGATTGCGCCGACGATGCCGAAGCCGCCGGGGACGCAGATAATGTCGAGCGGCGGACACTCGGAAAAGCGCGCCGTCGGAACGAGAGCGAGCCCGCAATCGGTCGGAACCGGATCGAGCGTCTTCGCGGCGATATGGCATCGCGCGTTCGGAATGCGCGACAGCACTTGCAACGGCCCCGTGAAATCGAGTTGCGTGACGCCCGGAAAAAGGACGAAGCCGATGGCGAGGGACAAGCCGATCTCCGCTGAAGTCGCGCGTCACTCTATCCTTTGCGGCTTGTGAAGAAAATGCGCCAACTGAAGCGGACTGTCAGTTCGCGAATGAAGCTCGCTTATTCAGCGGCCCTTGCGGTCGGCTTCGCCCGACTCGCGCGGCGGCGCGGTGCGCCTTCCTTTTTCGGCGTGGCCGCCGTCGCGCGGCGCGTCTTCGGTTCGGGCGGGGACGCCGGCGCCGGGGCGAGCTTAGCCTGCGCCGGCAGGTAGCAAGTAACGCGCGTGCCGTGACCGGGCTCGGATTCCATTCGCACCCAGCCGCCGTGCAGGGCGATGAAGCGTTGCACCAGCGACAGGCCGATGCCGGCGCCCGCCGACGGCCCGCGGCTTTCGAACGGATCGAAAGCCTTCGCCTGATCTTCCGGCGATACGCCGCGGCCCGTATCGGCGACCCAGATGCGCACAAGGCCCGGCGCGCGGTCCGCGCCGAGAATCACGCCACCGCCGGCGCCCGTATAGGCGAAGGCGTTGGAAAGGAGATTGAACAGCACCTGTTTCAGGCGTTTGGCGTCGGCGGTGATGGGGCCGATGTCTTTCGGGCAGTCGACGCGCAGCGACACTTGCGTGTCTTCGGCCTTGAGCGCGGCGTAGGTCGCGGCGTTCTCCAGGAGGTCGCGCACGTCGACCTCGCCGGGATCAATGGTCATCTTGCCGGCGTCGATCACCGCAAGATCGATGATGTCGGTGATGAGATCCTTGAGGTGATGAGCGGCGGAAAGGATAGACGCGACATAGTCCTTCTGACGGTCGTTCAGCACGCCGAACATCTGCCCGTCCAGCATTTCGGCAAAGCCGACGATGGTCGCGAGCGGCGTTCTGAGCTGATACGACACGTGATCGACGAATTTCGATTTCTGGCGGTCGATGTCTTCGAGGAAGGCGTTGCGCTCTTTCAGCTCCTTCTCGCGCTCGCGGCTGTCGGTGACGTCGTGAAAGTAGACCAGGGTCGCGCCGTCGGGCAGCGGTTCCGCTCCGAACGCCAAGGTGCGTCCGTCGATGAGGGAGATTGTCATGTCTTTCAACGACGTGCGGTCTTCCGGCGACAAAGAGGTGACGCGCCGCTTGATGTCGGCGACCGCATCCGCGCCTGAGCGGGTCTGATCTTTCAGTGCGGCGAGCACGCGATCGACATGCGGGCGGCCGGACAGCATGTCCGAATCAAGACGCCAGAGTTTTTGGAAAGCGGCGTTGTGCAGCCTCAGCGCGCCGTCGGCGGCGAACACGGCGACGCCCTCGGCGAGATTGTTGAGCGTGGCCCGCTGAACGTTGATCTGGGTGTTGTAGCGGGTCTCGAGATCGAGCCGCTCCGTGATATCGTCGAAAACCGCAAGGACGCCGCCGAGCGGATGGCGGGCGCGGGCGACGCGCAGGGTTCGGCCGTCGGGCAGGTGCCAAATTTCATCGGGCGCTTCGCCGTCGCGTCCCGCCCCTGCGCCCGGCAGTTCAGCCGTATAAAGAGAAAGCTGGCTCGCTTTCCAGTCGGCGTAGTCGGGCCACGCGGGAAGTTTGCCGGCGTGGCTCAGCAGATCGAGGATTTCGCCGTCGGTCGGCTGGCCGGAAAGGTCGCCGTCGTCGAGCCCCCATAGTTCGAGATAGGCGTGGTTGTAATAGAGGAGGTTCTGCCCCGTCCCAAACATGGCGACAGCGGTGGGGATCTGGTCGAGCGTGCGGCGGTTCGCTTCGATATGCTGGCGCAGATCGGCGCGTGTCTTGTCGAGCTCGGTGATGTCGACGGCGAAGCCGCCGAGCGCCGCATCTCCGGCCGCATGCATGGGCGTCTCGGTAACCTTGAGGACGCGCCGGTCGCCTCGAATATTGACGATGATGCGGCCATCAGTCGGGCGCCGTTCGGCTGCAGCCTTTTCAGCGATCTTTCTGACGCCCGGCTCAAGCTCGATCTGATCCTTGAGAACGGCGGCCGCGCTCACCGCTTCGACCGCTTCCGCATAGGCGCGATTGACCCAGATGAGAGAGAAATCGGCGCCGCGCCGCCAGGCGGGCAACGGCGCGCGTTCGAGCAGCGAGAGCGCTCCATGCAGATCGGTCGTGCGTTCCCGGACCTTTCCGACGAAACCGGAATCCTCCGCCATGCGTACGGCGGGATCGGTGAGCCACAGCGCCACTTGGCCGCCGGCGACGCGGCCGTCCGCCTCGATTGCGCGCCCTTCCGAGGTGACGATCGAACCAGAGAAGGCGATGCCGTGAGCGCGCAGCTCGCGCACCTTGTCTTTCAGCTTCTTGATGTCTTCGGGCGGGCCGTCGTCCTCAACGGGAAGATCACCGAGCGTGTCGAGCAGTCGATCGATGGGAGAGGCGAGCGGATTGTCGTTTTCGCGCGCGAACGACATCAGCGAAGCGAGCGCCGCCGGACCGCCGAGAATCTTCGGCAGACCCCACCCTTGTTCGACAGCGTCGTAATCGTCCTCCCACACCAGGACGAGGCCGGGGTGGGCTGAAAGCACCGCATCGGCTTTTTCGAGCTGGGCTTCCATTTCTGCGAGCTTGGTCGACCAGGTCACCGATTGGCTGCGGGAGGCGGCGGAAACGCGCATCGCCCAGGCGAGAGAGGCGAGCCCGAGCCCTATCGCACCGGCGGCGCCGACCATCAGCGGATCGAGGGCGGCGAGCATCCCGTCCTGGGCCACCGCCGGCAGGGCAGGAGAGCCGATCACGGCTCCCGCGCCGGCAAGCAGAGCCTGCTTCAATCGCCGCCGCGTCATTTCGCCGAAGACCCGCATCACTCTTCCAATCAGGGGCGCGGAATGGGCGACTCTGGCCGAAAGGGCCACGCCCGAGCCAGCGCGCGCCCATTCACCGCCAATATCTAGTAATCCGCGCTGCCAAGCTCACAATATGTACCCTGTTCGCCAAGCGCCGCCAGACCCGGCCGGATGAAAATTCGGACCGGAAAGGGCCGAGTTTTCAACAGAGTGGTTGCGGAAAAAGGGGCCCAGACCGCAGCTTCCGGGCGGAAGCTTGTGGGGAAGAGCTGGGGAAAAACTCCACCCTACTGGGGATCGGCCTCCGTCGGCGCCTCTTTTTTCTCCTCGGTCTTTTTGCGTCCGAAGAGCTGATTGATGGCTTCGGCGGCGATGGCCTCCTTGGCGGAAGGGGCAGTCGCCGTTTCATCGCCGGAACCGGGCTGTTGCTCCGCCGGCGCCTGCTGTTTCGGGCGCGAGCCGCCAAGAACGCCTTCGAGAAGGCTCTTGGCGGGATCGGACGAGTTGGCGCCCTTGTCCGTTTCGGTCCCGTCGGAATTTTTCTTTCCGATATTGCTGAGAATGTTCTGCAACCCCGTCTCGACGCGCCCGCGCAGCAGCGCCTCGGCGTCGATGCCGATCTTCGGCTGCGAGAAGGTGCCGGTGATCCGCATCGGGATCGTGTAGGCCTTGCCCCCTTCGCCGTCGATGGTCGTCGTGGCTTTCGGCGCGAGGCGCAGATCGAGCGTCTGGTCGGGCAGGTTCACCGATCCTGTTCCGGCCATGGCGAGAAACGGGCCGACGAGCGAAATCGTCGGCGCGTTGACGACGCCGTTGGTCATCTTGAACTGCGACAGGAATTCCGAGAAATCCGTCTGCTCGTCCGGCTTTTGCGCCTCGGCGATCGCCGAGGCGATCGTCGCCGGGTTGAGGCCGGACTGCTGCACCTGTCCGACGGCGCGCGCCAGTTTGGCGATGTTGACGCCCTTGAGCGCGCCATTCGCCAGTTCGAAGCCGCCCGACCCATTAAGCGAACGCATGATCGCCGCCTGGCTTGATCCGGAGGCGGAGAAATCCAGCTTGAAGCTGCCGAGGCCGAGGAGCCGGTCGTTCTTCATCACGTCCTTAGCGAACGGTTCGGCCTGCACGGAACCGAGATCGAAGGCGCCGGTGAAGGAGGGCGTCGCCCCGCGGGCGTTGACGACCAGCCGGCCGGAGCCGCCGCCGCCATACATGCCGAGTTCAGGAATGTCAGCGGTCATGCGGCCGTCGTCGATGACCAGCTTCATCCGGCTTTCGCCGAATTCCATGTCGTTGAGGAAAATCCTCTCTGCGGCGACGTCGATGTCAGCGTCGATGTTGCGAAGGCTGGTCAGGTCGAGTTTTTCTTCCGACCAGGCGGGAAAGCCCTGCGGCGCCTCTGCGGGCGGCGGCAGATAGGGCCGGAGATCAAGCGAGCCGACAGCGAGCGCCCCGGTCGCTTTCGGCCGCGCGCCGCCCCAGGAGAGGCCGATATCGCCGGCCGCGTCGATCTTGTCGAAAGTGATCTTGGCGTCCGACAGGCGAATGCCGTTGGGGCCGCCCGACGCCTGTCCCTCGACTGCAAGATTGTCGAAACCGGGCGCGTCGGCGAGCGGCGCGCCGAGCAGCGCGGCGAAAGCCGGCAGATCCGGCGCGTTGAGATTGATGGGTCCTGAGTAAGTGAGGTCGTCGGCGCTGCTGACGACGAGATCGGCGCCGGCGGTGGTTTGTCCCAGCGTCATCGTCATTTTGAGATTCGCCGGCTCTTTTTTCATCATCGCCCCGAGACTGGTCAGGACGATGTCGATCTTGGTCGGGGCGCCTTCAAAGATCAGCGCGCCGTCGACCTCAAGCGGCTCAGACAGGCTTTTCAGCCGAACTTCCGCGTCGATATCCTCGATCGTGTAGCTTTTGCCGGCGGCGGCGTCGGCGAAGGAGGCGCGCCCGTCGATGAGACGCACGTCGCCCAGCTTCAAATCGCGCAGCTCACCGCCCGTCGTCTGGGCCTGCTCCTCGCCTGCGGGCTGCGCAAGGTTCCAGTTGACCGTCCCGTCTTTAGCGACGGCGAGATTGAGATCGGGTTCGGTCAACACGAAACGCTCAAGCTCAACGGAGCCCGAAAAAAGTGGAAACAGTTTAACGCCGATGTCTGCGGCCTTAACGCGCGCCAGATACGGCGCCTCGAAACCCTCGGCGTTGGCGATTTCGAGATCGGTGACGCGGAACGCCGTCTGCGGCACGATCTTCAGCGAGAGATCGTCGCCAATTGTCACCTTGCGTCCCAGCGCCTCGCTCGCGGCGGTTTCGATGCGCCCCTTGTAGGCGGAAACGGGAATAAGGCCCGGCGCGACCACGAGTATGGCGACGAGCAAGACAGCAAGAACAAGAACGGCGACGATGAATCTGGGCATGGCTCTGCGTTCCCTTCAGCGCGCTTTCCCGGTTCGCGCCGACGAAGCGACGAAGGCGGGAAGCGCCACAGTTCAAAACCTGATCGCGCGTATGAATGACGCGCTTTCGTTCCTGATGCAGGCGTTCGTCCGGCAATTCTAGCACGCCCGCGCGCAGGCGCTGCAACCTCGGCAATATGACGAAACATCAACGCCTTGCCTGATTTGGAACAGACGCGAGGAGGCCGCCTGTTGTAGGGGCGCAGCGTCGCCGTTAGGGTCCCGACGGGGTGACGGGAATAAACGGGGTGACGGGAATAAGATGTACAATGGGGACCAGCGGCGGCGCGTGGGCGGTCATAATCGCAGCGGCGTTCGTGGCGGCCTGCGGCGTTGCATCGGCGCAGGAACGGCGTCTCGATCCGGCCTCTGTTGAACCTTTCCTCGCCGGCTATGTCGCCGCGCACATGGCCGACAACTATCCGCCGGGGATGATGGTCGCGGTGGCGACCCGCGACCGCGTTTTCGTCAAGGCCTATGGCCTCGCCGATTGGGAGACGGCCGCGCCGGCGACCCCCGACACTCTCTTCCGCATCGCCTCCATTTCGAAGACCTTCGTCTGGACCTCGGTGATGATGCTGGTCGACGAGGGCAAGCTCGACCTCGACGCCGACGTCAACGGTTATCTCAGCCAGTTCAAAATCCCCGAGGCGTTCGGCGCGCCGGTGACGCTCAACGACCTGATGACCCATCGCGCCGGCTTCGAGGACACGCTCGGCGACTTCTTCGAAGCCAAAACGGGACGCACTGCGATCGAATCGCTCGAGCGCCATATGCCGAAGCGTGTCGCGCCGCCGGGCCTGCGCACATCCTATTCGAACTGGGGAACGGACCTCGCCGCGCTGATCGTCGAGAACGTCTCTGGTGTTCCCTATGACGCGTTCGTCCGCGAACGGATTCTGGCGCCGGTCGGCATGAACTCGACGACGCTGCACGATCCGGCGTCGGCGACGGGGACCGCGCATAACGACCCGGCTCTCGACGCGCGCATGGCGAGCCCGCATCAGCTGAAGGCCGGCGCGCCGGAGGTCATGGCGCACGACGCCATCGAACCGACCTATGCGGCGGGCGCGGCGGCGCTCTCGGCTCGCGATGCGGCGCGCTGGCTGCAATTCTTCCTCAACGGCGGGGTTGTCAGAAACGGCGCGCGAGAGGCGCGGCTGTTGTCGCCGCAGGCGTTTGCGGTGATGCGCACCCGCCAGTTCGACGACCGTCGCCTCGCGCCCGATTTCGCCCACGGCTTCATGGAGACGGAGATCGCCGGCCATCCGACCTTCGGCCACGGCGGCACGCTTTCCGGCTTTATCGCCGACATGACGGTCGTGCCTTCGCTCGGGCTCGGCGTCTTCGTCGTCGTCAACGGTGCTGAAGGAGTGCGCGTTTCCGACGCGGTGAGCCGGGCGGTCATCGAGCATTTCGCTGGCGTCGATCCTTACGCAAGCCCGTGGGCGGAGGAGGCTTCGCCGGAAACGGTCGAGGCTGCAAAGGCCCTCGCCGGAACCTATCTCGGCGACCGTCGCCTGTTTTCGAAATTCGAAAAGGTCGCCGCGCTGGGGAGCGAAATCGTCATCGCGGCGAAAGAAGACGGCTCCGTCGTCGTCGCCGGCGGCGGGCGTGAGAAGCGCTACTACCCCTTCGCCGAGAACGTCTGGACTGACCGCGCCCGCGACCGGCTCTTCGTTTACCGCGACGGGGCGGGCCGCGTCGTGCGGGTGTCGAGCGACATGGGAACCAACACCTACGAGCGCGTCGGATTCTGGGGCTCGTCGCGCCTATTCTACGCCGGCGTCGGCGGAGCCTTGTTCTTTTCCCTGACGATCCTGCTCGGCGCCTGGCGGCGGCAGGGCCGCATGGTGCGCTCGACGCAGGCCGGCGTTCTTCTCGCCTTCGGCCAGCTCGCCGCCGCCGCGCTGTGGTTCGCCTTCGTCGGCGTCTTCGGCTGGGCGATGGTGTCGCTCTCCGAACTGCAGCTGACCGATCTCGTCGATCTCGGCTGGCCCCCGCAGGCGCTTGTCTGGAGCCGCTGGGCCGCAACCGCCGCCGCTGGGGGCGCCGTTCTCATGGCGCTAGCGACAGTCCCGGTGATGCGGTCCTCCGCCTGGACGGTCTGGCGGAAAATCCACCATGTCCTCTTCGCGGTCGCTGGCCTTTTCGCCGCCTACGCGCTCTACGAGTGGCGGGTGATCCTTGCGCCGATGACGGTGACTTGAAGTCCTCAGTCGAATCGCGCGCTGGCTGGCTCGTCCGCGCTGGAAGATATAGGCGACAGGGCCGGGGAGGGACAAATTTGGAACAAACTGGAATTTTTACATATAGAACAATAAATTGATGCCTATTGCCAAATTAGAACAAAAGAGGTACAAAACCCTCCATTGACGGGGCTTTCCCCGTCAGGCAACGGAGGCGGCGGTGATCAAATCGAATTCGGGCTTGCGCCTGGTGGAGACAGACGGCGTGGACAAGAAAAAGGCGCTCGACGCGGCGATATCGCAGATCGACAAGGCGTTCGGCAAAGGCTCCGTGATGAAGCTCGGCGACCGCGAGGTGGTCGAGATCGCCGCGGTTTCGACCGGCTCGCTTGGCCTCGACATCGCCCTCGGCATCGGCGGGCTTCCTCGCGGCCGCATCGTTGAAATCTATGGGCCGGAAAGTTCCGGCAAGACCACGCTCGCCCTGCAATGCGTCGCCGAGGTGCAGAAGACCGGGGGCGTCGCCGCCTTTATCGACGCCGAGCACGCGCTCGATCCGGTCTACGCCAGCAAGCTCGGCGTCAATCTCGACGAACTTCTGATCTCGCAGCCGGACGCCGGCGAGCAGGCGCTTGAAATCGCCGACACGCTGGTGCGCTCGGGCGCGGTCGAGGTGCTGGTCATCGACTCGGTCGCCGCGCTCACCCCGCGCGCCGAACTGGAAGGCGAGATGGGCGACCAGCTTCCCGGCCTGCAGGCGCGACTGATGAGTCAGGCGCTGAGGAAGCTCACCGGTTCGATCTCGAAGTCGAACTGCCTCGTCATCTTCATCAACCAGATCCGCATGAAGATCGGCGTCATGTTCGGTTCGCCCGAAACGACAACCGGCGGCAATGCGCTGAAATTCTACGCCTCCGTGCGTCTCGACATCCGCCGCATCGGCGCCATCAAGAAGGGCGAGGACGTGGTCGGCAACCAGACGCGGGTCAAGGTCGTCAAGAACAAGGTCGCCCCGCCGTTCAAGCAGGTCGAGTTCGACATCATGTACGGCGAAGGCATCTCCAAGATGGGCGAGCTTGTCGATCTCGGCGTCAAGGCGAACGTGGTCGAAAAGTCTGGCTCGTGGTTCTCCTTTAACGGCGAGCGCATCGGCCAGGGCCGCGACAACGCCAAGCAGTTTCTGAGAGACAATCCGGCCATGGCCGACGAGATCGAGCGGGCGGTCCGCGCCAACGCCGGGCTCATCGCCGAGGAGCTTCTCGTCGGCGAGCATGGCGAAGGAGACGAGGCCGCCGAAGCCTGATCGCCCGATGGAGTGTATGTTCAGCGGGAGAAGCGCGTATGGAGCAACGGGTAAGTCTCATCACCCTCGGGGTCGATGACCTCTCTCGCTCCCGGAGCTTCTATGAAAAGCTGGGATGGCGGCCTCTCTCCGGTCCCGAGGGCGTCGTCTTCTTCCAGTTGCAGGGCATGATTTTCGCTCTGTGGTCGCGCGACGAACTGGCGAAGGACGCCGGTTTGAAGCCCGAAGCGTCGCGCGGCTTTTCGGGAGTCGCGTTCGCCTACAATGCGCGTACGCGCGCGGACGTTGACGCCGTTTTGAAAGAAGCGCAGGCCGCCGGCGGCGAAATCCTGAAACCCGCCGCCGATACATTCTGGGGCGGCTATGCGGGCTATTTCGCCGATCCGGACAGGCATCTGTGGGAAGTCGCGTGGAATCCCGGATGGCGCATCGACGACAAGGGCGGGATGTGGGCCGGCCCGTAAGGCCTTCGGACGCGTCGGCTGCTGTCAGATTCCTGCGTCGGCGGAGCGTTTACTGTAACGGCCTCAACTGGAGAGATTCTATGATCGGCTATGTTACTGTCGGCACGAACGACCTCAATCGCGCCGCTGAATTTTACGACCAGCTGTTCGCCGAAATGGGCGGCAAGAGAGTGATGGAGGCGGACACTTTCATCGCTTGGGGAAACAGCCCGACCTCGCCCGGTCTCGGCGCCACCAAACCGTTCGACGGCAAGCCGGCGACCGTCGGCAACGGCGTCATGGTGGCGCTTCAGGCGAATAATCCGGCGGAGGTCGACCGTGTCTATAACAAGGCGATCGCCCTCGGCGCCAAGGACGAAGGTCCGGCCGGCCCGCGCGGGGACAGCGGCTTTTACGCAGGCTATTTCCGCGATCCGGACGGCAACAAGCTCAACGTGTTTTGCATGAACGCCAAATAGCGGTTGCACAGGAACGGAGCCGTATAGCTGGACGCGGAAGCCGCTTGTACCTAAGACACAGGGCCGCGCCCGCGGGGTGAAACCTCGCCGGCGCGGCCTTATGTTTCGCAAGGGCGCGCCGGTTGTTCCGGGGCGGCCATGGAGCCGGCTTGATCTCGCATGACCTCGCTTAAAGACATTCGTTCGGGCTTTCTCGATTTCTTCGCCGGACGCGGCCACGCTCTCGTCCCATCCGCGCCGCTCGTGCCGCAGAACGACCCGACCCTTCTTTTCACCAACGCCGGGATGGTGCCGTTCAAGAACGTCTTCACCGGCGCGGAAAAGCGCCCCTATGTTCGCGCCGCTTCTTCGCAGAAGTGCGTCCGCGCCGGCGGCAAGCATAACGACCTCGACAATGTCGGCTACACTGCGCGCCACCATACTTTCTTCGAGATGCTCGGCAACTTCTCTTTCGGCGATTATTTCAAGGAGGAGGCGATCGACGCCGCCTGGTCGCTTGTGACCCGGAATTTCGGCCTGGCTGCAGACAAGTTGACCGTCACCGTCTACCACACCGATGACGAGGCGGCGGCGCTCTGGAAAAAGATCGCAGGCCTGCCGGAAGACCGCATCATTCGCATCGCCACCAACGACAATTTCTGGGCGATGGGCGACACAGGCCCATGCGGTCCCTGCTCTGAGATATTCTACGATCATGGGCCGGAAATTCCGGGCGGTCCGCCGGGTTCGGCCGACGCCGACGGCGACCGTTTCATCGAGATCTGGAATCTCGTCTTCATGCAGTTCGAGCGGCGCCCGGACGGCTCCCAGACTGATCTGCCGAAGCCGTCGATCGACACCGGAATGGGACTCGAGCGCATCGCCGCAGTGATGCAGGGCGTGCACGACAATTATGACGTCGATCTCTTTCGCACGCTGATCAATGCTTCCGTCGAACTGACCAAGCGTCCGGCGAAGGGCGACGACGCGCCCGCGCATCGGGTGATCGCCGACCATCTGCGCGCTTCCTCCTTCCTGATGGCGGACGGAGTCATGCCGTCGAACGAGGGACGCGGCTATGTGCTCCGTCGCATCATGCGTCGGGCCATGCGCTATGCGCATTCTCTCGGAGCGAAAGAGCCGCTGCTGGCTCGTCTCGCTCCAACGCTCGCTGGCGAAATGGGCGCCGCCTACCCGGAGCTGACGCGCGCGCTGCCGCTCACCGTCGAAACCCTTCGTGTCGAGGAGGAGAAGTTCCGCTCGCTGTTGGAGCGCGGGCTCAAGCTGCTGGACGAGGAAACCGCCGGTCTGAGACCGGGCGAAGCGCTTTCCGGCGCCGCCGCCTTTCGCCTTTACGATACCTACGGGTTCCCTCTGGATCTCACTCAAGACGCGCTCCGCCGGCGCGGCCTTACGGTCGATCAGGAAGGTTTCGACAAGGCGATGGCGGCGCAGAAAGCGGCTGCGCGCGCCGCGTGGGCGGGCTCCGGCGACTCGGCGGCCGAAACGGTCTGGTTCGATATCCGCGAAAAAGCGGGAGCCACGGAATTCCTCGGCTATGTTCATGACGCCGCCGAAGGGGTCGTGCAGGCGATCGTCCGCAAGGGGGAGAGCGTCAGTCAGGCGGCGCAAGGCGAAGAGGTGGAAATCGTCGTCAACCAGACGCCGTTCTACGCCGAATCCGGCGGCCAGGTCGGGGACGCTGGCGTCATACGCGCCGAGAACGGACTTGAGATCGAGATTCTTGACACGAAAAAACGCGCCGGGGTCGTATTTGGCCATGTCGGCAAGGTGAGGTGCGGTTCGGTGAAAACCGGCGACGCTGTAAAGCTCGTTATCGATGTCGCGCGTCGCGATAAAACACGCGCCAACCATTCGGTAACGCATCTTCTTCACAAGGCGTTGCGCGAAACGCTTGGAACCCATGTAACGCAGAAGGGCTCGCTCGTTGCGCCCGACAGGCTGCGTTTCGACTTCTCGAATCCCAAGGCGCTGACACAGGAAGAAATCACGGAAATTGAAAAGCGCGTCAATGCCGTGATCCGGCAGAACCTTCCGGTCGACACCCGCATCATGCCGTATGATGATGCAGTCGCCTCGGGCGCGATGGCGCTATTCGGTGAAAAATACGACGATGACGTCCGCGTGCTGACGATGGGTCTCGATCTCGCCGACCCGTCGAAGCCCTATTCGGTCGAGTTGTGCGGCGGCACTCATGTAAGGCGCACCGGAGACATCTCTTTGTTCGTCGTTACCGGCGAAGGATCGGTCTCGTCCGGCGTCCGGCGCATCGAGGCCCTGACAGGCGAAGCGGCGCGCCTTTATCTCGCCGAACCCGCCGGTACGGCCCGCGCGGTCGCATCGAAGCTTCAGGTTTCGTTTGCCGACCTGCCTGAACAGGTCGAAGCGCGAGAAAAG
Source organism: Pseudomonadota bacterium (assembly GCA_036337175.1). GTDB lineage: Bacteria > Pseudomonadota > Alphaproteobacteria > Caulobacterales > Parvularculaceae > Amphiplicatus. Next base: position 320,417 of record JAYZEQ010000008.1, on the reverse strand, counting down.
AAAATTCGTCAGCTTGAAAAGGAAGTTTCCGAACTCAAGAAAAAGCTCGCCCTGGGCGGCGGCGGTTCCGGAGCGCCGGCTGACGAGATCGCCAACGTCAATGGCGTCAAATTCATTGGCAAAGTCCTCGACGGCGTGGCCGCGAAGGATCTGCGCGGTCTTGTTGATCAAGCGAAAAAGACTCTTGGCTCAGGTGTCGCGGCGTTCATCAGCGTCAATGACGGCAAGGCGGCTCTGGCGGTCGGCGTCACTGACGACCTGAAGGATAGGCTTTCCGCCGTCGATCTCGTGCGCGCCGGTGCCGAGGCGGTGGGCGGCGCTGGCGGCGGAGGCCGTCCCGATATGGCGCAAGCCGGCGGGCCGGACGGGTCACGGGCGCCTGAAGCTCTCAAGGCGATCGAGTCGGCCATAGCCGCCTGAAGCGCCGACCATGAGAAAAGCGGGGCCATGCGCCCCGCTTTCGTATTGCCGCCTGAGCTTACTTGGCGTTCGAAACGTCGCCGCCAGAGGACTCGTCTATATCCCAGTCCCGTGGCGATCCATAAACCCTGATGCTGCCGCCGCTGGATGCGTCGGCGACGATCGCTTCTGAGGCATAGACGCGGGCGCTTGCGCCGGATGAGGCGTCCGCTGTGACCCGCTTGCATTTCAGATCGGAGGCGTCGAGCGTCGCGCCGCTCGAAACGTCGGTCGATAGAATATTGCAGCTACCCTTGATGTGCGCCGACGCGCCGCTGGAAATGTCCGTAGAGAAAGTATCGGCGTCGACGCCAGACGCATTCGCTTCAGCGCCCGAAGAGACGTCCAACCCGCTTAGCGCCGGCGTTGTCACGTAGACGGTCACTTTATGGCCGTTACCCCAGTTGAAGCCTGTACGCGGCTTGCGCCTGATGACGAGTTCGTCGCCGCTGACATGAACGTCAAGTTTTTCGAGCCCCTCCTCGGTGCCCTCGGCGCGGGCTGAAATGGCGGGGCCGACAGAAATTTCAGCTTCGATGCCGGCAGACACCGATACTGTCTTGAAGTCGCCGACCTGATAGGTTTTTTCCGCGGCTAATGCCGGCGCCGCGGTCATCGCCGCGACAGAAATTCCGATAAGAGCGTGCGCCCGTAAGTGCATGTTACCGCCTCCTTTGGCGTGGTTGCCTCGTCCATACATGATAGCATTGCGCTGAGGCTGCTGTAGGACAAGCACGCTTGCGCCGAAGCGTTGCCATGATGCGGGGAAAAGGCCGCAAGCGAAGGGGCCGTCAGGCTTTTTCAGCGATGACGGCGAGAAAATCTGCTGCGAAAGCGTCGAGTTTTGCGGCGCCGACGCCGAAGACAGCCGCGAAGGCTGCGCGGGTCGCGGGTTTCCTCGCCGCCATATCGGCAAGCGTGCGGTCCGAAAAGATGACGTAAGCTGGCACGCCCCGCTCACGCGCAAGTTCGAGGCGCCGCGCCTTTAGGGCCGCGAGAAGATCTGCGTCGGCGACCGAAGCGGGCGTAACCGCCATGCGCCGTTCCCGCCGGGAGGCCCGCGCCTCGGTCTTTCGAACCTTGACCGCTTCTTCTCCCGCGAGCACGGCCCGGCCTCTGGCAGAGAGACGGAGCCCTCCATGATCCGCATCCGGCGTGACAAGCGCCTGCGCCGCCATCTGCCGCAGCAATGCGCGCCAATATACGGCGGACTCGTCCCGGCCGGCGCCGTATACGGACAGGTCATTATGACTGCGGCTGCGGACTTTCTCCGTATCGGCGCCTCTTACAATATCGATGATATGAGCCGGCCCGAAATTTTCACCCGTCGCCGCTACCGCTGCAAGTGCGAGGCGAGCATGGTCGGTCGCGTCCACGAGCAACGGCGGCGACTTGCAATTGTCGCAATTTCCGCAGGGCGGCGACTCCTGATCAAAATGCTCCAGGATCGCCTGCTGGCGGCATTTGACGCTCTCGCAAAGCGCTGCGAGATCGGCGAGACGGCGCTGCTCGGCGCGCTGCGCATGCTCCAGACCTTCATTGCGATCGATCATCCGCATGCGGCGGCCGATATCGCCGCCGCCAAAAAACATGACGGCCCGGGCGGGAAGTCCATCCCGGCCGGCGCGGCCCAGTTCCTGATAATAAGCTTCGATGGAGGAGGGGATATCCATGTGAAAGACGAACCGGATATCAGGTTTGTCGATGCCCATGCCAAAAGCAATGGTCGCGGCGATGACGAGATCGGACTCCGAAAGGAAGGCGTTAAGGCGGTCGGCCCGCGTCCAGGCGTCGAGCCCGGCATGATAGGCGAGCGTTCTGATCCCGTTCGCAGTGAGGAATTCGGCTGTTTCTTCGGTTCCCTTACGCGACAAGCAATAGACGATCCCCTGTTCTCCCGCATGTTCTCGCGCGAGTTCGAGCAGGCGCGCGCGAGCGTCGTGTTTCGGCTCGATAGCGATTTCTATGTTCGGCCGGTCTAGGCGATGAACGAACACGGCGGCACCGGAACCGAGAAGCCGGTTTAGTATGTCCTCGCGCGTCCGCTTGTCGGCTGTTGCTGTGAAAGCCGCGAGACGCGCGCGCGGAAAATTCTCGCGCAACAAGCCGAGGCCGAGATAGTCCGGGCGAAAATCGTGTCCCCATTGGCTAATGCAGTGCGCTTCATCAACGACGAAGCGTGAAACGTTGAGAGCGCTGAGCGCGTCCAGCATCCGCGGCGTCATCAGTCGTTCGGGCGACATGTAAAGAAGCCGCGTTTCGCCGGCCGCCGCACGCCGCCAATCAATAATATTATCTTCTCGCGCCCTGCCGGAATGGATCGCGCCCGCCGCTGCGCCAAGGGCGCGCAGCTGCGCCACCTGGTTGTCGATGAGCGCGATAAGCGGCGAGACGACGACCGTCAGGCCGTCGCCGGCCAGCGCGGGAAGCTGATAACAGAGACTTTTGCCGGCACCGGTCGGCATGACGGCGAGGAGGTTTTCTCCTCTCGCCATCGCGGCGACAATTTCTTCCTGTCCAGGACGAAAGTCCGCGAAACCGAAAATGCGTTGCAGCGTCGCCTGCAAAAGATCGGCGGTTGCAGATCGGTTCGTTGTCGCGGCTCGGACGCCCACGCGCTCGGGCTACGCCGCCATCGCCTTCTTGAAGCGCTCGTCGATCTTGTCGAGAAAGGCGACAGTCGTCATCCATTTCTGCTCGGCTCCGATGAGGAGGGCGAGGTCTTTGGTCATATAGCCGGCTTCAACCGTTTTTATGATCGTGGTTTCGAGAAGTTCTGAGAAACGGATCAACTCGGGCGTATTGTCGAGCTTGCCGCGGTGGGCGAGGCCGCGCGTCCAAGCGTAGATGGAGGCGATGGGATTGGTCGAGGTTTCCTCGCCGCGCTGATGGGCGCGATAATGGCGCGTCACCGTGCCGTGCGCCGCCTCGGCTTCGACCGTCTTGCCGTCCGGCGTCATTAGCACAGAGGTCATCAGGCCGAGCGAGCCAAAGCCCTGCGCCACCGTGTCCGACTGCACGTCGCCGTCATAATTTTTGCAGGCCCAGACGTAACCGCCCGACCATTTCAGGCAAGAGGCGACCATGTCGTCGATAAGGCGATGCTCATAGCTGCCCTTGAACGCCGCGAATTTATCCTTGAACTCCTTCTCCCAGATTTCGGCGAAGATATCCTTGAAGCGACCGTCGTACTTTTTGAGAATAGTGTTCTTGGTGGACAGATAGACCGGATATTTGCGCTGCAGGCCGTAATTGAAACAGGCGCGCGCGAAGTCGCGGATCGACTCGTCGAGATTGTACATGCCCATGTAGATGCCGGAAGAAGGCGCGTCGAACACATCCTTCTCGATCACTTCGCCGTTCGCGCCCTCCCACTTCATGGTCAGCTTGCCCTTGCCGGGGAACAGCATGTCAGTGGCGCGGTACTGATCGCCAAAAGCGTGACGGCCGATGATGATGGGCTGCGTCCAGCCGGGCACGAGGCGCGGCACATTGGAAATGATGATCGGCTCGCGGAATACGACGCCGCCGAGAATATTGCGGATGGTGCCGTTGGGCGACTTCCACATTTCCTTGAGCTTGAATTCCTCGACGCGCGCTTCGTCCGGCGTGATGGTCGCGCATTTCACGGCGACCCCGTATTTCTTTGTCGCCTCCGCCGAGTCGATGGTCACCTGATCGTTCGTACGGTCGCGTTCCTCGATGCCGAGATCGAAATATTTGAGATCGATGTCGAGATAGGGGTGGATGAACTTGTCCTTGATCATCTGCCAGATGATCCGGGTCATTTCGTCTCCATCCATTTCGACTACCGGATTGGCGACTTTGATCTTCTGCATGGGAGGGTCCTGAGGCGTGAATAATGGAGAGTGCGGCGATTATGGCGCAGCGCTGAGGCTCCGCGCCTTGCGGGGGCCTATAGCATCGCTGGCGGGCGGCGCAAAGTCGGACGGAGACAGTCGCTTTTTGTTGATGAAACAAGGGCGCATCAGCTATGCGCGCTAGGCGTGGAAGCAGGAACGGGGAATGGCTGAGCAAAGACCAGGCAGAAGGGACGGGTTCGGGGCGTTGCGGCCCGGACCCCTGTTCGTTCTGGTCGAGCCCCAACTCGGAGAGAATATCGGCGCCGTCGCTCGGGCGATGCTGAATTTCGGGCTTTCGCGGTTGCGTCTGGTGAACCCGCGCGACGGCTGGCCAAATCCTGCGGCGATCGCCATGGCGTCCGGCGCGAGCATGGTGATCGAGAAAGCGCGCCTTTTCGAGAACACGGCGGCGGCGATCGCCGACTGCAGCTATGTGGCCGCAGCCACGGCCCGGCCGCGGGAAATGTTGATCCCTGTGCTGACGCCGGAAGAAACGGCGACCGAAATCAGCGCGCGCATGAGTCGAGGCGAAACCTGCGCCGTACTGTTCGGGGGCGAGCGGGCCGGGCTGTCCAATCTGGATATCGCCCGCGCCGACGCCATCGTGTCGATTCCGGTCAATCCCGCGTTCGCTTCGCTTAACCTAGCGCAAGCGGCGCTGGTCGTCGCTTATGAGTGGGCCCTGGCTGACGGCAGATCGCGATTCTCCAGCGATCTCGAATCGGTTGCGCCCGCCTCAAGAACTGATCTTGAAGGGCTGCTCGAACACCTATTCGGCGCGCTCGACGCCGCAGATTATTTCTTCCCGCCGGAAAAGCGGGCGACGATGGAGCGGAATCTGCGGATCGCCCTGACCCGCGCCGGTTTCACGGAAAGCGAAGTCAGAACGCTGCGGGGGGTCGTCAAGGCGCTGGCGCGGAATCCAATCGCCAAGTCTTAGTTGAGCGCACTCGGCATGCTTGCCTTTTCAGGAGAGAGAGGTCAGTTTTTCAGCGGGGCGCGTCATCTCGATTGTCGAACGGCCGGCGAGCCGCGTATGCGGGCCGGTGAATCATTGAGGTCGCTGATCCATGAATGCGCTCGCGAAACTTTCAGCCTGCTTTGTTGTCGTTGCGGCTTCGGCTTTGACCGCCGTTCAAGCAGAAGATGGCGTCGATGCGAAATCTCCTCTCATCGAGCCGTGGGGCTATCCGCTTGATGCGTTGGATAAGTCGGTGAAACCGGGCGACGATTTTTTTCGCTATGCGAACGGCGCCTGGCTAGACCGCACGGAAATTCCAGCCGATCGCACGGGCACGGGTTTTTCCGTGGATATGACCGACCGCAACGAGGAACGCATTGCGGCGATCATTGCGGGCCTGTCGAAGACCCGCGTCAAGAAGGGATCGAACGAGCAGAAAATCCGCGACCTCTACAACGGCTACATGGACGAGGCGCGCATAGAAAAGCTCGGGCTGAAACCTGTTGAAAAGAACCTGGCGCGCATTGCAGCGCTTGCGAGTCCGCTCGAGGTGGCGCGCGCCATGGCCGATCCGTCGCTCGGACTCGACGGTCCGTTCGCCGCGGGCGTCGGCGTCGATTCGAAACAACCGACCCGCTACGTGGTCTATCTGTGGCACTCGGGCCTGCATTTGCCCGACAAAACCTATTTCGAGCGCGACGACGACCGCATCGTTTCTATTCGCGCTGCTTTCGTGAAGCATATCGAGACGATGCTGGAGCTTGCAGGCGTCGAAAACGCCCGCGCGAAAGCGCAAGGGGTGTTCGATCTTGAAGTAAAGATCGCCGCGCTGCATTGGGATCTCGCTGACAGGCGAGACGCCGACCGCACCTACAACGCCATGAGCCTCGATGCCCTCGAAAGTTTCGCTCCCGGCTTTCCGTGGCGGGACTATCTCGCCGCCGCCGGATTCGCCGCAGCTGAAAAGGTTGTCGTGCAGGAGAATAGCGCCTTTCCGTCTCTTGCCATTCTGTTCGCGGAAACGCCGGTAGAAACCTGGCGCGACTATCTTGCCTTCAGCCTGCTGACAGCCCACGCCCGCTATTTGCCGCAAGCCTTTGACGATGAAGCCTTCGCCTTCTTTGGTCAGACTCTAAGCGGCCAGAGCGAACAACGCACGCGAGAAAAACGAGGCATCGCCATAGTCAACCAGCGCCTCGATCAGGCCGTCGGCAAAATCTACATCGAACGATATTTCCCGGAAGAGTCGAAGCAGCGGATGATCGAACTCTTCGAGAATATAAGAGACGCCCTCAAGATCCGCATCGAAAACCTGTCATGGATGACGCCGGCGACAAAACAGGCGGCGCTTGAAAAACTCGCCAAAATGACGGCGAAGATCGCCTATCCGGAGAAGTGGCGCGACTATTCGGACCTTGAAATCAGACCCGGAGATCTGATCGGCAACATTCAGCGCGCCCGCGCGGAGGAGGCGGCGCGCGATGCACAGCGCCTCGGCGAGCCGGTCGATAAAAGGGAATGGTTCACCGGGCCGCAAACCGTCAATGCGTTCTACAGCTCGGAGCGCAACGAGGCTTTCATTCCCGCCGGCTACATTCAGTCGCCCTTGTTCGATCCGTATGCGGACCCGGCGATAAATTACGGCGCCATCGGTTCGATCATCGGCCATGAGATCGGCCACGGCTTCGACGATCAGGGTTCAAAATCGGATGGCGACGGATTTTTGCGAGACTGGTGGACTGAGAAGGACCGGGTCGCATTCGACGCGCTTGGCGACAGGTTCGCCGCGCAGTTCGATAAATATGAGTATCTGCCGGGGATGTTCGTGAACGGCCGGGCGACGCTGGGCGAAAACATCGGCGATCTCGCCGGCGTCGTCGTCGCCTATCAAGCCTACATGCTGTCTCTCGACGGAGAAGAGCCGCCGGTGCTCGACGGGTTCACCGGCGCGCAGCGCGTGTTCCTCGGTCGCGCTCAGGCCCGTCGCTTCAAGCGCACCGAAGAATCCGACCGCCGCATCCTTCTTTCGGACGTGCACAGCCCCATGTCATTGCGGGTGAACGGCATCGTCAGGAATATTGACGAATGGTACGAAGCATTCGCCGTCAGGCCGGGCGACAGGATGTATCTGCCGCCTGAAGAGCGGGTGAAAATTTGGTAGCGGCTTCCGGCGCCGATATCGAGAGAATCGACCGCGCCGATGCGCTCTCGGCGCATCGGTTCCGGTATTACGACTTCGCGATGGCGGCGTTCGTCGCCATCCTTATCTGCTCCAACCTGATAGGCGCCGCGAAGCTCGTTCAGCTTTTCGAGTTCAGGATCGGCGGCTGGAACGTCGGGATGTTCGGCGCCGGCATTCTGTTCTTTCCTTTATCTTATGTGCTGGGGGACGTCCTGACGGAAGTGTACGGCTATGCGCGGGCGCGCCGGGTCGTCTGGGCGGGATTCGCGGCGGTGCTGTTCATGGCGTTCATGGCCTGGGTCGTCGTCGCCATGCCGCCCGCGCCGGGTTGGAACGGGCAGGCGGCGTACACGGAAGTTTTCGGTCTGACGCCGCGCATCGTTTTCGCCTCGGTGTTCGCTTTCTGGGCGGGCGAACTTTCCAACGCTTTCGTCATGGCGCGCATGAAGGTCGCATCGGGCGGGAAACATCTCTGGCGGCGGACGATCGGGTCGACTGTCGTGGGACAGGGGGTCGACAGTCTCCTTTTCTACCCGATCGCCTTTCTCGGCGTGTGGACGACCAGCCAGGTCGTGACTGTACTCCTCACGAATTACCTCCTGAAGGTGCTGTGGGAAGCGCTCCTGACGCCCGTCACCTATCGGGTGGTCGGGTTTCTGAAGCGCGCCGAAGGAGTCGACGTCTATGACAAGGAGACCGACTTCACGCCATTTTCCGTGCGTCAGTAGACTGCTGTCGGCTCTCGCGTCAGGTCTGTGTCGCTGGTAAACTCACTGGTGTAGGTCGGCGCTGCGAAGCGGCCGGCATCAGGGAAGGAATGGCATGGATACGCTTTCCACGCGCTCGCCTCTCAATCCCGACCGCGCTAGGCAACCGCGAATCGCCATTCTCGGCGCCGGTTTTTCAGGCATGGGCATGGCCATCGCGCTGAAGAAACGCGGCCTCGACAATTTCACGATTTATGAGAAGGCCGATGATGTCGGCGGCACCTGGCGGGAAAATGTCTATCCCGGCGTCGCGTGCGACGTGCCTTCCCATCTTTACTCATTCTCCTTCGAGCCCAATCCCGACTGGTCGAAACGATTTTCGCCCGGCGGCGAGATCTGGGACTACATGAAAAGGGTCGCGAAAAAATACGGTCTTTATGAAAAGACGGCGTTCGGAAAGAAGGTCGTCCGCATTCGCCATGACGGCCGCAAGTGGGCGGTCGATTTCGCGGACGGGACCAAAACCGAAGCAGATATCGTCGTCAGCGGGCTCGGCGGCCTGCACGAACCGAACATTCCGCGTTTTGAAGGACGGGAGACATTCCGTGGGCCAATGTTTCACACCGCGCAGTGGCGCGGGGATGTCGATCTAAAGGGCAAACGCGTCGCAATAATCGGTTCGGCGGCTAGCGCGGTGCAGGTGGTTCCCGAAATTGCTCCGCAGGTTGCGCATCTCGATATTTTTCAGCGCACCGCCAACTGGATCATGCCGAGGCCCAGCTACCAGTATCCGGGCTGGGCCAAAGCATTGTTCCGCGCCATTCCGCAGCTGGCGCGCCTCTACCGCGGTTTTTATTTCTCGATGATGGAATGGCGCCACGGCGCTTTCGAAGGCGGCGACAATTACGTCAAAAGGTTCGTCGCTCGTACTTTCGACAGGCATATGCGCGAGCAGGTAAAAGATCCCGCTCTGCGCGCGAAACTGACGCCGACTTATCCGGTTGGCTGCAAGCGCATCTTGATCTCGGACCGCTACCTGCCCGCCGTGCAGCGCGACAATGTCGATATCGTCACTGCCTCTATAGACCGCATTGAGGAAGGCGGCGTACGGTCGAAAGACGGCGCCTTGCATGAGGCGGATGTCATTATTCTCGCAACTGGCTTCAAACCGTTCAACCTGCTCGATTCAATAGATGTTGTCGGTCCGGCGGGAACGACGCTTGCGGAAACCTGGAGAAACGGAGTCGCCGCCCATCGCACCGTCGCGGTTCCGGGCTTTCCGAATTTTTTCATGTTGCTCGGCCCGAATTCGGGCCTCGGGCACAATTCCGTGATCCTGATGATCGAGGCGCAGGTGAACTACGTCCTCAAGCTCATTGAAGCGATGCGCGAAAACGGGGCTGCGGCCATCGAGCCGGCGCAGGCGGCTGCCGCTGCGTACGACAAGCGGTTGCAGCAAGAACTCAAGGACACGGTATGGGCGGGAGGCTGTCAGAGCTGGTATCTCGACGCGACCGGACGAAACTATACGCTCTACCCCCACACGGTCCGGCGATTCATACGCGAAATGAAGGCGCCGGATTTGGCGGAATACGCGTTCGTTAATGCGCGCGCGCCTGCCTGAGCATCCCAAATAGTTGCACTGCGTGCGCCTGCTCGCGTCCTGCTTTCGTTGTCATACTTAATGCTGCGAAAAAGCGCGTAAAACTCTCCGGTTCCCCTTTACATATCGGTAAGAGAGTGCTGGAGAAGGGGCTTGAGTAGTCCCGTTGTGAGGAATTGGGGGAATAACATGAAATCGACGATACTGCGTGGTTCGTTTACGGCTGCGCTCGTTGCGGCGGCTATGGTTTTTTCGGCTCCTGCCGCCAATGCGGCCGCTGTGGCGTGCTCGAGTCCGCCTCCGGCGCCCGCAGGCATTCCGGATGTCACCAACTACGTTACGGGAACGTCCGCATGCCAATGGTCACAGGCCGACAATAACGACTCACAGACTGTGGTGAATTCGGAAGCGTTCTTCGGCTTTTCCGACTGGACCTTCGTCGCCAAGGACAATGACGTCAACGGTGTTGACGAGGGCATCAACCTCTACGGGCTTCTTTTCACAGGCGGCAACCTTTCCGGCACGTGGTCTCTGTCTTCTTTCCCGCCGAACCTCGATTTCATGCTGGTCTTCAAGGCCGGTTCCAATAACGGCAAGACAGTGCCGGGCAATCTCGTCGCATACTTGCTGAACGCCTCGTCTGGCTCTTATCAGTCGCCGACCCTTAAGGATTCGGACTTCTCTGCCCGCGCTATCAGCCACATTTCGCTCTATGTGCGGGACAATGGTTTTTCTGAAGTTCCGCTTCCGGCCGCCGCGTGGCTGATGCTGGCGGGCCTTGGCGGTCTCGGGTTCGCAAGCCGCAAGAAAAAGGCGGCGTAAGCCTCTTCTCTTTGACCTAATGCAGGAAAACCCGCGCTCGCCGCGGGTTTTTCTTTGTCGCGGGACGCGTTTGACAGATGTCGTTTCCCCCGGTAAGACCCCCGCCTTCATAACGGGTGACGCGAAGCCGCCGTTGAAATCGCCCCGGGGATCGGCCCCGGCGCCGGGCCGCGTCGATAGCGAGGACTGATGACCAAGCGCATTCGCGCCAAGCATAAGCTTGACCGCCGGGTCGGCGAAAACGTCTGGGGCCGGCCGAAATCTCCCGTCAACCGCCGTGATTACGGCCCCGGCATGCACGGCCAGCGCCGCAAGGGCAAGCTGTCTGACTTCGGCCTGCAGCTCCGCGCCAAGCAGAAGCTCAAGGGCTACTACGGCAACATCTCCGAAAAGCAGTTCGAGAAGATCTACACTGAGGCCCGCCGGCAGCGCGGCAACACCGCCGAGCATCTGATCGGCCTTCTCGAGAGCCGCCTCGACGCCATCGTTTACCGCGCCAAGTTCGTGCCGACGGTTTTCGCGGCGCGCCAGTTCGTCAATCACGGCCATGTCAAGGTGAACGGCGTCAGGACCAACATTCCGTCCTACCGCTGCAAGCCGGGCGATATCATCGAGATCAAGGACAAGTCGAAGAACATGGCCCTCGTGCTCGAAGCGCTGCAAAGCGCCGAGCGCGATATTCCCGACTATGTCGAAGTGGACCCGAAGAAAATGGCGGCCACCTATCTGCGCGTGCCGGAACTCGCCGAAGTTCCGTACGCGGCGAAGATGGAGCCGAACCTCGTCGTCGAATATTATTCGTCGTAAGGGCTGCCGCAGATTTCAAGTACGGAAAAGCCGGCTCTATCGAGCCGGCTTTTTTGTTTGATCCTCGCAGGGGCTTACTCGCCGACCTTTTCTTTGAGATCCGCTATCAGCGCGTCTATGCCTTTGACGCCGCCGCCATTGTTGGCGATGACCGACTTGAACTGGCTCTGCTGTTCGATCGCCAGCCATACGCCGTCCGCGCCGGCGTCGAACAGTGACTGCTTGCCGTCGTCGCTGCGATAGACGCGCCAGTGCACGACCGTATTTGCGAGCGGATCGCCGGGCTTCGCATTGACGATGCGCGAATTGACGATGATGTCGCGCGGCGAGCGGTCGACCGAGTTGGTCACTTCGAGATGCTGGCCGGAATAATTCGACAGCGTGTCTCGGTAGACGAGCTTCGCATAGCTGCCGAAGAGCGGCACATATTCTTTCTTCTGTTCGTCGGTCATGACGCGGGCGTATTGCCCGAGCACGAACATGGAAACCCGGCGGATGTCCACATGCTTGTCGAACAGGGCGTCAATGCCGGCGAACCGCGCCTCTTTATCGGCTGCGTCGAGAATCGGATTGGCTTCTTCGAGCACGCCACGAACATAAGCCTCTGCAGCTTCGTCGGCGTGAGCGGGTTCCGAATGCGATAAAATCCCTGCGGCAAGCGCCAGCGCAATAACGGCGCGGCGCGTCCAGCCTGTCATTGTCTTGCTCATCCCAAGCCTCCGTCCACAACGCTACTCGACCTCGTCAAATTCCTCATACTCGTCGATATCGATGAGATCGTCGAAATCAGAACGTCCGTTGAGAATTTCGCGCTTGCGCGCCTGCAGATAGAAACTTCTGAGAGAGGCGTAATAGTCGAGGGATTTCGCTTCGATCTCGTCGAGCGGTTCGATCAGCGGCTCCCGGCGGGCTATCGCCGTCGCCGCAAAGCGCGAATAACGCACCTTTTGCGCCCAGTCGTGATCGATATGGAAGAATGGATCGGAGACGAGGTCGACGCCGAGCCCGACGCCGTCACGGATCGAGCTCGGCCCGAAGATCGGCAACACCAGATAGGGTCCTGACGGCACGCCCCATACGGCGAGCGTCTGGCCGAAATCCTCTGTATGAGGTGGAATGCCCATGCGGGCCGCCGGATCGGCGAAACCGAGAAAACCGATGGTCGAATTGATCAGGAACCGGCCTGTCGTCTCGCCAGCGCGCTTGAACTCTCCCTGCAGGAGATCGTTGAGCAGCACGACCGGCGACTGGGCGTTGGCGAGGAAGGCGCGGATGCCTTTGCGGCCCTTGGCCGGCGTCACCGCCCGGTAGCCCTTGGCGACCGGAACAAGCAGGTTGTCGTCGAGAAAAGTGTAGACCTTGAAGGAACGGCGATTGAAGCCTTCCCAGGGATCGACAGCAGCGCCTGACGAGGTGTCGCCCGCCGCCTTTTCAACTTCGGCCGCAGTTGTTTCCTCATCGGCGATATCGATCTGCGCCGCGGCAGGCCCCGCAGCAAAGAGCGCGCCGAGCGAAATGGCGACGGCGCGCAATTCTCTTCCCCTCATTCGTTCGCTCCAACGCTCTTTCGGTCTCAGCCAAACCAGATAAGGCGCATTGCGGCTCAACATAAGTCTTTCAGGCCACAGTCGGCGTCAAAAGCGCATTACCGTTTTGAACGCTTGGCTTCTCAAATTCGCCGCTCTTGCCGATCATATAAAGATATGTTTATATCTCGGGAAATATTTGGAAATCTGCCGCCTCGTCATGAATCTAGACACCACACTGAACATATTCAGGGCCATCGGGGAGGAAACCCGGCTCAGGATCATGGTCTTGCTGGCGCGCGGCGAGCTGACGGTGACTGAGCTCACCCATATTCTCGGTCAGAGCCAGCCCCGGGTCAGCCGGCACCTCAAGATTCTCGCCGATGCCGGTCTCGTTGAACGCTACCGGGAAGGCTCGTGGATGTTCTATCGCGCCGCCGACTGGCCCGCGGCGGCGGGCGAGGGCGACGGCGTGTTGGGGGCGCTTGGCGCTCTCGCCGACTCCGAGGACAGGCTCATCGCCCGCGACCGGGAGCGATTCGCCCAGAGCCGCGAGGCGCGCGCGGCGCAGGCGGCAACGTACTTTCAAGAAAACGCCGGCGAGTGGGATACAGTGCGCAAGCTGCACCTGCCGGAATCCGATATCGAGGAGCGCATGCGCGCGGCGATCGGCGAGAAGCCGGTGGGTCTGTTCGTCGATCTCGGCACCGGCACCGGTCGCATGCTGGAGCTGTTCGCCGATCGTTACGAAACGGCGCTCGGCTTCGACCTGTCTCGGGAAATGCTTGCAGTCGCGCGCGCCAACCTCGAGCAGGCCGGCGTCGCTCATGCGCAGGTGCGGCATGGCGACCTGTTCGCCTTGCCGGTCGATTCCGCCGCCGCCGATCTCGTCTGCCTTCACCAGGTTCTGCACTTCCTCGCCGAGCCGGGCGCGGCGGTGCGCGAAGCGGCGCGCCTTCTGAAGCCGGGCGGGCGGTTGTTGATTTCCGATTTCGCTCCTCATGAGCTTGAGTTCCTGAGGGAGCACCACGCTCACCGCCGCCTCGGTTTTTCCGACGACGAAGTCAGGGCTTGGTGCCGCGCCGCATCGCTCAATCTGGTCAGCACCGAGACTTTGTCGCCGCAATCTAGCGAAGCCGGCAGGCTGACGGTGAAAATATGGGTGTGTGCGGCCGCCGAATCCGTCCGCAAGCTCAAGACGCGCGCCGCGTAAGGAATGAAAGTGTCCGATCTTCACGTCTCTTTCGAATTCTTCCCGCCAAAAACGCCCGCCATGCAGGAACGGCTGTGGGCGTCTATCGCGCGCCTTGCGCCGCTGGGCCCTGAGTTCGTCTCCGTCACCTACGGCGCCGGCGGGTCGACCCGCGAGCGCACGCACGAGACGGTGGCGCGCGTCGTCAAGGAGACAGCGCTGCCGGTCGCGGCGCACCTGACCTGCGTCGCCGCGACAAAGGCGGATGTAGATGAGGTGCTGAAAGATTATTGGGCGGCGGGCGTCCGTCACATCGTCGCGCTGCGCGGCGACATGCCGGGCGGGGCCGGCGAGGCCTATGTCGCGCATCCGGGAGGCTACGCAAACGCGGCGGAGCTGGCGGCCGGCGCGCGAAAGATCGCGCCGTTTGAAATTTCGGTCGGATGCTATCCGGAGAAGCATCCGGACTCGCCGTCGCTCGCCGCCGACATCGATATGCTGAAGCGCAAGATCGACGCAGGCGCGACGCGCGCCATGACGCAGTTCTTCTACGACAACGCCGTGTATTTTCGCTATGTGGAGCGCGTGCGCGCGGCGGGGATCGACATTCCGATCGTGCCGGGAATCATGCCGGTGACGAATTTTTCGGGGCTGAGAAAAATGGCCGACCTTTGCGGCGCGACGATCCCCGGGCGGCTCGTCAAGCTGTTCCAGAATCTCGACGATCAGCCGGAGACGCGCCAGCTCGTCGCGGCGACCGTGGCCGCCGAACAATGCCTCGATCTCGCCGAAAACGGCGTCAAACACTTCCATTTTTATACGCTCAACCGCGACGATCTCGCCTACGCCCTTTGCCATATGCTCGGTCTGCGCGCGAAGCCGGCGAAGGCCGCCGACGCCGCCGCATGACAAAAAGCGAAAATCTTTCCGTGGGCGCGGAGGAAGGCCCGCCGCCAGATAACGCGCCGCGCGCTCAGCCGCGTTTCGTCAATATCGGCGAACGGACGAATGTCACCGGCTCGGCAAAGTTCCGGAAGCTGATCAAGGACGGCCTCTACGAGGAGGCGCTCGCCGTCGCGCGCCAGCAGGTCGAAAACGGGGCGCAAATCATCGACGTCAATATGGACGAGGGGATGCTCGACGGCGTCCTCGCCATGCGCACCTTCCTGCGGCTCATCGCCTCGGAGCCCGACATTTCGCGCGTGCCGATCATGATCGACTCGTCGAAATGGGAGGTGATCGAGGAGGGTCTGAAGAACGTTCAGGGCAAGGCGATCGTCAACTCAATCTCGCTGAAGGAAGGCGAGGGGCCTTTCCTTTCCTATGCGAAAAAGATTATGCGCTACGGCGCAGCGAGCGTCGTCATGGCGTTCGACGAGCAGGGGCAGGCGGATACGGCGGCGCGCAAGATCGAAATCTGCAAGCGCTCGTATGATCTCCTGACGCAAAAGCTAGGGTTTCCCGCCGACGACATCATTTTCGATCCGAACATCTTCGCGGTGGCGACCGGCATCGAGGAGCACGACAACTACGCCGTCGACTTCATCGAGGCGACCCGCTGGATCAAAAAGAACCTTCCCGGCGCGAAAGTCTCGGGCGGCGTCTCCAATATCTCCTTCTCGTTCCGCGGCAACGAGCCCGTGCGTGAGGCGATGCATTCGGTGTTTCTCTACCACGCCATCCAGGCGGGCATGGACATGGGCATCGTCAACGCCGGCCAGCTTGCGATCTATGACGAAATCGCTCCCGAGCTGCGCGAGCCCGTCGAGGATGTCATCCTCAACCGCCGCAAGGATGCGACCGAGCGGCTTCTGGCCGTCGCGGAAAGGTATCGCGGCGAGGCGGGAAAGAAGCTCGAGGCCGATCTGTCGTGGCGAGAGGCTCCTGTCGAGGAGCGGCTCAAGCATGCGCTGATCAAGGGGATCAACGAATTCATCATCGAAGACACCGAAGAGGCGCGCAAAAAACTGGGCCGGCCGTTATTCGTCATCGAAGGCCCGCTCATGGACGGCATGAACGTCGTCGGCGACCTGTTCGGCGCTGGAAAAATGTTCTTGCCGCAAGTCGTGAAATCGGCGCGCGTCATGAAACAGGCGGTCGCCCACCTGACGCCCTACATGGAGAAGGAAAAGGAAGAGCAGGGGCTCGCTCAGGGCAAGCCCAACGGCGTCATCCTGATGGCGACGGTCAAGGGCGACGTGCACGATATCGGCAAGAACATCGTCGGCGTGGTCCTTCAATGCAACAACTACAAGGTCATCGATCTCGGCGTCATGGTTCCCGCCGAGAAGATTCTCGGCGAAGCGCGCGCGCATAATGTCGATATTATCGGCCTCTCCGGACTTATCACGCCGAGCCTCGACGAAATGCGGCATGTCGCCGGGGAGATGAAACGGCAGGGGTTCGAGATACCGCTGATGATCGGCGGCGCGACCACCAGCCGCGCGCACACCGCAGTGAAAATTGCGCCCAACTACGACAAGGGCGTCGTTTACGTGACAGATGCGAGCCGCGCTGTCGGCGTCGCCGGTTCGTTGATTTCGCAAGACCGAAAGGCTGAATTCCTCGCCGACACGAACAGCGAATACGACAGGATCCGCGAGCAGCACGCCAAGGGCCGGGAGCGCAATCCGCGCCTGAGCCTTGAGGAGGCGCGCGCCAAAAAGCCGGTCATCGACTGGAGCGGATACCGGCCGCCGAAACCATCCTTTCTCGGCCCCAAATCATTCCGCAATTACGACCTTTCTACGCTCGCCCGCTATATCGACTGGACGCCTTTCTTCGCGTCATGGGAGCTCGCCGGGCGTTATCCGCAAATTCTAGAGGACAAGGTGGTTGGAGAGCCGGCGCGTTCGCTTTTCGCGGATGCGGAGAAGATGCTGGCGGAGATCGTTTCCGGCGGCAAGCTCGCCGCGCACGGGGTTGTCGGTTTCTGGCCGGCGAACAGCGTGGGAGACGATGTCGTTCTCTATACGGATGAGAGCCGCCAGCACGTTCTGGCGACGTTTCACGGTCTCAGACAGCAGATCGCCAAGCGCGAGAACGGCGCGCCGAACTATTGCATGTCGGATTTCGTGGCGCCCGCGGAGACCGGCGTTGCGGATTATCTCGGCGCCTTCGCGGTCACCGCCGGGATCGGCGAAGAGGAACTCGCCGCCTCATATGACGACCGGCAGGACAATTACTCGTCGATCATGTCAAAGGCGCTCGCCGACCGTCTTGCGGAGGCTTTCGCCGAGCATCTGCACGAGCGCGTGCGCCGCGAGTTATGGGGTTTCGAGACGGGACCGAAGCGCGACATCGACGCGCTCATTCGCGAAGACTATCAGGGCATCCGCCCGGCGCCGGGTTATCCGATGCAGCCCGATCACACCGAAAAAGCAACGCTGTTCAGGTTGCTGGAAGCCGAGCGCAACGCCGACATGGCGCTCACCGAAAGCTATGCGATGACGCCCCCGGCTTCGGTTAGCGGGCTTTATTTCTCCCATCCGGACTCGCTGTATTTCGGGGTCGGGCAAATCGCGGAGGATCAGCTCGCCGATTACGCCGGGCGCAAGGGAATGACGGTGGGCGAGGCCGAGAAGTGGCTGGCGCCCATTCTCGCCTACGATCCGAAATGACCCCGGAACCCCCGCTCGACGACGACGCTAGATAGCCCCCGCCACCGCCAGCACGATCACCATAAAAGCGGCGCCGCACAGCAGCCCGCCCGCGACAACACGCAACTGATGAACGACAGCACCCATCGCCGCGCCCTCTCAAAGCGTCGCCGGAGTGTGACAACTCCGGCGCGTCTTGGCAAAAAGGCGCACAGGCCGCGTGCGCACATCGTGCACAGAGCGTTGATTAACGCCATGGAATCGCCTGCTGAAATATTTTTCCACAGGATCGGGAGCAAATTATGCGCCGCGGCTATTCGGGCGCTTCACCCTGGCGAACGGGCTGCTAAACATCGCCTATGAGCTGGTGGCGCCAATTGCAGGAGATCGTCGACGAGGCGCGCCGGCGCACCCTTGGCGCCGTGCTGGACGCGTTGGCGGCCCAGAAGGCGCGCAACAACGAGGCGGCCTTTTCGATCGCGCTTATCGCGCTGTCGGCGAAGATGGCGAAGGCCGACGGCGCCGTCACCGACGACGAGATCGCTGCGTTCCGATCCTTCTTCTCTTACCCTGACAGCGAAGCCGACAAGGTGCGGATGATCTATAATCTGGCGCAGCAGGATGTCGCCGGCTTCGACAGCTACCTCGCCCGCGTGGCGCGGATCTACGAGAGCGCGCCGCAAGTGCTTGAGGACGTGCTCGACTGCCTGCTCTATGTCGCCAGCGCCGACGGGGTGG
Organism: Pseudomonadota bacterium; assembly: GCA_036337175.1. Classification (GTDB taxonomy): domain Bacteria; phylum Pseudomonadota; class Alphaproteobacteria; order Caulobacterales; family Parvularculaceae; genus Amphiplicatus. Next base: position 301,958 of record JAYZEQ010000008.1, on the reverse strand, counting down.
AGCATCCCCGCGAACGGGACCTTCTGGATCGCGCCGCGGCCGTCTTCGGCGTTTCAACGCTCGCCTATAGACGGCTTCGCGCCGTCCATCTCGGGTTGGACGATGACGACCCCTACCTCATTCTTGGAATTGAACCCGGCGCTGCTCCCGAAGAATTGAAGGCCGCCTATCGGGCGCTGGTGCGCGCCCACCATCCGGACGCCCTGATGGCGCGCGGCGTGCCGCCGGCGCTCGTGAAGATCGGCGAAGCCCGAATGGCGGCGATCAATGCGGCTTACGAAAGGCTCTTGGCCACGGCCGGTTAACCAAGGCGGCGAACCATTCGGTCGTATTTTCTCCCCATACTGCGCCGGAACGCAGGTTTCCTGCGCCCGGTAGAGGCGCAACAAGGGTGGACGGGCCGGGGGCGCAATGATTACACTTGTATGGTTCCAGGAAGCTCACAGTTCCGCGTGGCGTTAGTGGCGACAGATCTTCAAAACCGGACGGCGACTTCTCCCTCTCCATCTGCGGGCCGCAACCGCGCTTGGCGGGTTCTCGGCGCGACGGCGGATCTTCTTTCTTTCGGCGTCGTGTTCATCGCTTCCGCCGCGGCCGTGGTGCTGCTGGCGATCGCCGCCCCCTTCGCCGTCGGCGTTTCCGCTCTTTCAGGCGTCGCCGGCAAGGATCGCCGTCGCCACTGGCGGGCCGCGCCCGTCGCCTGAGCCATCCGCAAATCGTTGGCCGGCATCTGGCGTCGCTGACGCCGACGTTGTAACGGCTGACGCTCTGTCTTTTCAGCTGAAAGTCTTTCCGTGTCTGCGCGCGACCTCACAGTGCTCGTCGCCATGTGCGTCGTCTGGGGCCTTCATTTCGTCGTCATAAAGACGGCGAGCGACGCCGTGCCGCCGATATTTTACGCGGCGCTGCGGATGACGCTGGTGGCGCTTCTGCTGTCGCCGTTTCTGCGGTGGCGGCCGGGACGTATGCGGACGGTTCTCGCCGCCGGAGTCTGCTACGGCGGACTCAACTATTCGCTGATGTTCACCGGCATCAGCATGGCGACCGCTTCGGCGGCGTCCGTTGCGATCGAGCTTTACGCGCCGTTCGCGACGATCCTCTCTGTTGTGTTTCTCGGGGAAAAGGTCGGCTGGCGACGCGTCGGCGGAATCGCGCTGGCTTTCGCCGGCGTGACGCTGATCGCGCTCGGCAAGAACGGCGCGCCGGGGGACGAGAGTCGGGCCGCGCTTGGCGTGGGTCTCGTGGCCTGCGCCGCGCTCACCGAGGCGTGCGGTTCGATCCTCGTCAAAAGCACGAACGGCTTTCGCCCGCACGAACTGCTAGCCTGGTTCGGGGTCATCGGGACGATCATACTGTGGTCTGCGACCGCCCTGTTCGAGCGCGGCCAGGTCGCGGCGTTCGACGCGTCGAACAAGGCGATGCTCGCCGGCGCCGTCGTCTATTCCGCGATCGGCGCGTCGATCTTCGGCCACACCGCCTATTACTGGCTGCTGCAACGTTTGCCGGTGAGCCAGGTGTCGCCCTCGGCGCTGCTCGTCACCCTGTTCGCGGTGGGATTCAGCGTGCTTCTGCTCGGCGAGCCGTTCACCCTGCGCTTTTTCATCGGCGGGGCGATGGCGTTGACAGGCGTCGGCGTCATCTTGTTTCGAAGCGCCAAGCGGCCCATCGTCGAACCTGGCGCGCCGGAGGCGGGGATCGTCGCCGGGGCGCAGGACCGACCGCTCGAGAAACAGGCATGAAACTCATCGACTGCCCATCGCCGAATTTCGACGAGCGCGGCCGCGGCGTCGACACCGTGATCCTGCATTACACCGGCATGAAAACCGGCGCGGAGGCGCTGGCGCGGCTGTGCGACGGACAGGCGAAAGTCAGCGCGCACTATCTCGTCGAGGAAGACGGCGCCGTCTACCGCCTGGTCGACGAGAACCGGCGCGCCTGGCACGCCGGCGTGTCGAGCTGGAAAGGCGAGAGCGACATCAACGCCCGCTCCATCGGGATAGAGATCGTCAATCCCGGCCACGAATGGGGCTACCGCGCGTTTCCCGAAGCGCAAATCGAGTCGGTCGCGGCGCTGCTTAAACAAATCCGTACACGGAATAACATCCCGGCCTCGCGCGTGCTCGCCCATTCCGACGTGGCGCCGTCGCGGAAGGAAGATCCGGGCGAGAAGTTTCCGTGGGCGCGTCTGGCGGCGGAGGGGCTCGCCGTTCCGCCCTATGACGGCGCGCCCGATCCGGCCATTCCGTATGAGGACGCTTTGGCGGCGCTGCGCGGCGTCGGCTACGAGGTTCTCGACGTCGCGCCCGGCCGCCCGGCGCCGGCCGCCGCCATCCTCGCCTTCCAGCGGCGCTTCTGTCCGCAGGCCCTCGGGCAGGGGATGGATCCGCTGACGAAAGCCGCGGCGCTGGCGATCGCTCGGCAGGTCTGAAACGCCGCCTTGTTTTCGCCGTCTCGTCCGTCCATATCGCGCCGATGGCGCACCATAAACGCAAGGGTCCGAAATCGACGCGCGCCGGCTGCCTTCTGTGCAAGCCGCACAAGCGTCAGGGCGCTCGGGAGACGGAGAAGCCGGCTTTCGGCGAACTGCGCCGTTTGCAGCGTTTTTCCGCGCCGCTGTCGCGCGGCCGGCCGGCGACGCGCTCGTCTCGCGGCTTGACCGCGGGCCTCCCGGACCGCATCTAGCGTCTGTCAGACGGCCGGGCGGCCGCGGGCCTTTCGGGGCTCGAGGAAAGTCCGGGCTCCACGGAGACAAGGCGCCGGGTAACGCCCGGCCGGCGGGTTCCGCAAGGGACTTAGCCGAGGGAAAGCGCCACAGAGATCGAACCGCCCCGTTCGCGGGGTAAGGGTGAAAAGGTGCGGTAAGAGCGCACCGGCGGGCCAGCAATGGGCCGCGCATGGCAAGCCCCGCCCGGAGCAAGACCGAATAGGGACCGCGCGCCTTGCGGCAGGCGCGTCTCCGCGCCGAGCGGTCCGGGTTGGTTGCTGGAGGCGGCGCGCAAGCGCCGTCCAAGAGGAATGGTCGCCCCTTCGCAAGAAGGACAGAACCCGGCTTACAGGCCGTCTGACGCTTTATTTTCCGAACGTTGCAGGCGGCGGCCGGTCGGTTATGGTCCGCGCCATGCCGATTCCCGCAGCCCATTCCTGGCCCGTCGCCGAACCGTTCGTGCAGCGCCGCGTCGCGAACGCCGCCGACATCGACGAGTTCGGCCACGTCAACAATGTCCGTTACATCGCCTGGGCGCTCGACGTCGCGTGGGCCCATTCGCAGGCGCTCGGGCTGTCTTTCGCCGACTACGAGCGCATCGGCGTCGGCTGCGTCGTGTGGCGTCACGAGTTCGACTATCTGGCGCCGGTTCTCGAAGGCGACGCGGTCGACATCGCCACCTGGTTCGCCGAGAACGACCGGCGGGTGACCATGGTCCGCGCCTTCGAGATGCGCCGCGCCGACGACTCCAAGGTGGTGCTCAGGGGGCGGACGAAATTCGTCTGCATCGATCTTGAGACCGGCAAGCCGGCGCGCATGCCGAAAGAATTCATCGAGGCCTACCGGCCGGCGCGCTGAAAGGAGATCCTCATGCCGTCTTTCGACATCGTTTCCGAAATCAGTCTCTCCGAGGCGGACAACGCCGTGCAGAACGTCGTGCGCGAGATCGGCGCGCGCTACGATTTCAAGGGTTCGAAATCGACCATCGACCTGAAGGACGGCGTCATCACGATTTTCGCCGACGACAGTCTGAAACTGAAGCAGATGCACGAGATCCTGCAGGGGCACATGCAGAAACGCGGCATCGCGCCGGGCTCGCTCGACTATCAGAAGGAAGAACCGGCCGCGGGGCAGGCGGTGCGCCAGCTCGTCAAGCTGAAGCAGGGCATCGACAAGGAGCTCGCCAGAAAGGTCGTCAAGGAGATCAAGGACGGCAAGTTCAAGGTGCAGGTGGCGATTCAGGGCGAGGAGCTGCGCGTCACCGGCAAGAAGCGCGACGATCTTCAGGAAGTGATCGCCTTCGTGAAGGGCCTGAAGATCGAGCAGCCGTTCCAGTTCAAGAATTTCCGGGACTGACGCACGGCGGAGACGAGGAGAGGCGTTTCGCGCGAAACCCGGTTTCCGGCGAGCGGGCTTTTTCAGCGCCTCCGCCGCGCGCAGCCCGCTTTCGCACGAAACGCCGACGGGGCGGCGGACGGCGCGGGCCCGAATCGCGGGCTGGCGCGGCGCTTTCGAGAACGCGCGCGGAGGCGGACATATCGACGGTTCTGTCATCATGACGCCGACGATAAACCCCTCGCGACAGGCGGGGATAAGTTTCCCCGCAGCGGGTTTTCGGGCCGGCGGGCTCGCGTGGACAGGGCCGGGCGCTTGCGATAAACCCGGTCGAAAATGGGGATTTCAATGGCCGATATCGAACAGGATCTGTTGGCGATCATCAAGAATCACGCGGTCGGCCTTTCGGGCGATCTGACGCGCGACACGCCGGTCGCCGATCTCGGCATCGACAGTTTCGCCATCGTCGAGATCGTCTATGAAGTCGAGGAGAAGCTCGGCGTCGAAGTGCCGTTCAACGCCAACCAGAATCCCTTCGGCGAGATGAAGACCGTCGGCGACCTGCTCGATGCGGTCAAATCCCTGATGAATCAGAGCTAGCGGGGCGTGATGTCGCGTCGGGTCGTCGTTACGGGCATCGGCGCGGTCTGCGCCAGCGGCGCGAACGTTCGGGAGTTCTGGCGTAATCTCGAAGCCGGCAAGTGCGGCATCGCCGAGCGGACCTATTCTCCCTTTGAAGGCCTGTCGCTGACCTTGCCTGTCGCGCCGGTCGACGGCTTCGAGGAGCGCGCGGGCGGGCTCGGACGCGAGCTGGCGCGCGCCGACCGCTTCAGCCAGTTCGCCGTCGCCGCCGCCGACGAGGCGCTCGCCGATTCAGGCCTCGAAATCGACGAGGCGCTGTCGCCGAAGGCGGCGGCCATCATAGGCACCGGCATCGGCGGCGCGGGCGCGTACGATCAGGCCTATGTGGCGATGCTTCAGGCGCAGCGCCGGCCGCATCCCCTGACCATTCTCAAGGTCATTCCCAACGCCGCGGCGAGCCATCTGTCGATCCGCTTCGGGTTGCGCGGCCCGGCTTTCGCGATTTCCAGCGCCTGCGCCTCCGGCGCGCATGCGATCGGGGTCTGCGCCGACATGATCCGCACAGGGACGGCCGAGGTCGGTCTCGCCGGCGCCAGCGAGGCGGTGCTTTCCTACGGGCCTCTGGAAGCGTGGCGCGCCATGCACATCATGTCCGACGAACTGTGCCGGCCGTTCTCGAAGAATCGCAAAGGGCTGATTATCGGAGAAGGCGCAGGCGTTCTCGTGCTTGAAGAATACGAGCGGGCTAAAGCGCGCGGCGCGAAAATCTACGCCGAACTCGCCGGCTTCGGGATGAACGCCGACGGAAGAGACATGATAAACCCGGCCGTCGAGGGCGCGACCGGCGCGATGCGCGAAGCGTTGAAGGGGGTCGAGATCGAGGACGCGGGCGCTGTTTACATCAACGCGCACGGCACCGGCACCCTGATGAACGATCCGACGGAGACCAAAGCCATCCGTGAAATCTTCGGCGCCGATGCGGACCGGCTGATCGTCTCGTCGACGAAGTCGATGCACGGACATTTGCTCGGCGCCGCCGGCGGCGTCGAGGCGATCGCGGCGCTGATGGCGCTTCAGGAAGGAAGCATTCCGCCGACCATCAATCTCGACGAGCCGGATCCGGCCTGCGATCTCGATTATTGCCCGAACGAGGCGCAGCGGCGGCGCGTCGACACGGCGATTTCCAATTCATTCGCCTTCGGCGGACTGAACGCGGTGCTGACCTTCAGGCGCGTGTGAGAATTACGCCGCCGCCGGTTTCGCCTTTTTCGCCGGCGCCATCTGATGGATGCGGCGGCGGGCCGCGACGAACGCCGCGATCATGATCGTCAGCCCGATATAGCGGACCGCGTAAACGCCGATGTCGTCGAGGAACCGCTCGATCATGGCGCCGATGGAAGCGTAGATCGTCTGGATGTCGGCTCCGGCGATCGCCTGGCCGCTGATCGGCCAGACGACGCGGTCGATGAACAGGGCGATGAACCCGATCTGCCAGGCGGTCACCTTCTTGCCCATCAGCATGGCGAGGAAAAAGGCGATGACCACCGCCTGTCCGACGTCGGCGCCGGAAAAGCCGAGCGAGACGATATATTCGAGATCTTTCATGGCCTGTCTCCTTCGGTCCGAATTAACGCCGCATCATGGTTAAGAGGGGGTAAAGGCGCGCCGGGACGGCGGAATCGGCCGTTTCCGCGCAAGAAACGGGTGGAGGCGGCGGCCCCCCGGCCATAAATAGGCTGGGCCGAAAACAAAGAGCCTCGTTCCATGACCCCCGCCGACGTCTCCAGCATCGACCCCGTCCTTTCCCGCGCTGACGGCTATGCGCCGGTCGGCAAGGCCATCGATTTTCTCGTCAGTCATTTCGAGGAAAAGCCCAGCCTCGACGATGCGGCGGCGGAGGTCGGGATGAGCCCGACGCACTTCCAGCGCGTGTTCAAGGCGGGGGCGGGCGTGTCGCCGAAACGCTTCCTGCAGTTTCTCGCCGCGCGCGAGGCGAAGGTGGCGATGGAGCGCGGCGAAAGCGTGCTCGACGCGTCGCTGTCGGCCGGGCTGTCCGGTCCGTCGCGGCTGCACGATCTGTTTCTCGTCGCGGAAGCAATGACGCCGGGCGCCTTCCGCAAGAAAGGAGCCGGCGAGACGATCCGCTACGCCGAGGTCGAAGGACCGTTCGGGGCGGCGCTGATCGGCGCCACCGAAAAAGGCGTCTGCTGGCTCAGCTTCATCGGCGGCGTCGGCTTCAAGCGGTCCGTGGAGGAGATGCAGGGCGACTGGCCGGCGGCGGCGTTCGTCCGCGACCCCGCCTTCATCGCGCCGCTCGCCGACCGGGCGTTCGCCTTCGCGCGCGGCCTCCGGCTAGACCGGCCGCTCGGCCTGCATGTTCAGGGTACGAACTTTCAGCTGAAAGTGTGGGAGGCGCTGCTCAGGATCCCGCTCGGAGAGACGGCGACCTACGGCGAGATCGCCTGCCGGGTCGGCGCGCCGTCGGCGCAGCGGGCGGTGGGCGCGGCGGTCGGGGCGAACATGATCTCGCTCCTCATCCCCTGCCACCGGGTGATCCTCGCCTCGGGGGCCATCCACAACTACCGCTGGGGCGTCGCCCGCAAGAAGACCCTTCTCGCCCTCGAGGAAGCGATGCGGGCCGCCTGAACCGGCCGCCCAAGAGCGCCCTGCGGCCGCTAAGCGCCTGAAATCGCCCGCCAAGCGGCGGGGGCCGCGTTGCAACCGGGTCGGGGATCGTTATATATCCGCCAACCTTAACCCGCCGGGGGCTCCGCGCGGGATCAATCGGCGCTTCCCGAAGAAGCTCCCCGCCAGAGGAGAGACGCCCGCCATGCTGATTTCGACCGCCTATGCGCAAGCCGCGGACCCAGCGGCCGCCGCGCCGAATCCGCTGATTTCGCTCGCGCCGATGATCTTCATTTTCGTGATTTTCTACTTCCTGCTGATCCGGCCGCAGCAACAGGCGCGCAAGAAGCATCAGGAAATGGTGTCGAACGTTCGCCGCGGCGACGTGGTCGTCACCTCGGGCGGCATCGTCGGCAAGGTCACGAAAGTGCTCGAAGGCGAGGACAGCGACAAGGTTCTGGTCGAGATCGCCGACAACACGGTCGTGAAGGTGGTCAAGACGACCCTTTCCGACGTGAAGTCGAAAACCCAGCCAGCCGCCAACGATCAGTAGACCGCAGCCGAGGAGCCGACGCCGCAGGCGGCCGGTCGTGATTCCCCATGCTTCAGTTCAAACGATGGCAGATGATCCTGATCTACGCCGTGGTCGTCCTCGGCGCGGTCTTCGCGGCGCCTAACCTCGTCTCCAAGGAAAAGCTGGCGACGCTGCCGGGCTTCGTGCCGAAGACGCATATCAATCTCGGCCTCGACCTGCAGGGCGGCACGTATCTGCGGCTCGGCGTCGATATCGACAAGGTCATCACCGACAGGCTGACGTCGATCCGTCAGGAAATTCAGCGCGCCATGCGTCCGGCCGGCGGACGCGAGCGCATCCTGCTCGAAGGCCAGCCGTCGCTGAACCAGCAGACCGGACTGATTACGCTGCGCGTGCGGGATGCGGCGGACGTCGAGGAAGCGGCCAAACGCGTGCGCGAACTCACCCGCGGCGGCGCGCTCGCGCTGACCGCGCGGCCCTACAATGTGACGATCGATGGAACGCGCATCGAAGTCGCCATCACGCCTGAGGCGCGGCGCACCTACGCGCAGCAAGCGCTCAGCGATTCGATCGAAGTCGTCCGCCGCCGCATCGATCCGGCCGGCACCAAGGAAGTGTCGATCCAGCCGCAGGGCGAGGACCGCATCATCGTGCAGGTGCCGGGCGACAACGACCCTGAAGCGCTGAAACAGCTCATCAACCGCACCGGCCAGCTCAGCTTCCACCGCGCCGACCTCAGCGTGAACCCGGCGGACGCCGAGGCGGGGCTCCTGCCGCCCGGCCGCATGCTGGTGCCGATGTCGGCGGCCGATGGCGGCGGGTCGATGGTGCTTTACAGCGAAGCGGAAGTCACCGGCGACATGGTCGAGCAGGCTTCGGCCGGCATCAACAGCGACGGCGGCGGCTTCCAGATCAACTTCACCTTCGACAGCCGCGGGGCGCGACGGTTCGGTGATTATACCCGCGAGAATGTCGGCGAGATTTTCGCCATCGTTCTCGACAACGAGATCATCTCGGCGCCGCGCATCCAGTCGCCGATCACAGGCGGATCAGGGCGCATCGTCGGAAACTTCACCGCCGAGGAAGCGCAGCGTATCGCGACGCTGATCCGCTCGGGCGCCTTGCCGGCGCCGCTGACCGTCCAGGACCAGCGCTCGGTCGGATCCGATCTCGGCGCCGACTCGGTGAGGTCGGGAACCATCGCGCTCCTCGTCGGGTTCGCCGCGGTGGTGATTTTCATGGCGCTGACCTATGGCCGCTTCGGCCTCTATGCGAACATCGCGCTGTTCTGCAACGTCATCATCATCGCCGGCTTCCTGTCGCTCATCAACGCGACTCTGACCCTGCCCGGCATGGCGGGCATCGTCCTCGTCATCGGCATGGCGGTCGACGCCAACGTGCTGATCTTCGAGCGCATCCGCGAGGAGCTCATCGCCGGCAAGGGGCCGATCAAGGCGACCGAACTCGGCTTCTCCAAGGCCTTCAGCGCCATCGCCGACTCCAACATTACGACCTTCGGCTCGGCGCTGGTGATGCTGATGCTCGGCGCGGGGCCGGTGCGCGGTTTCGCCGTGACGCTCGCCGTCGGCGTCTGTTCGTCGGTGTTCAGCGCTATCGTCATCACGCGGCTTCTGGCCGGCGGCTGGCTTCTGAAGAAGCGCCCCGCCACGATCACCTTGTAGGGGAACAGCCATGAAGTTGATGAAGCTCATCCCCGATCAGACGAGCATTCCGTTCACCAAGTATCGCTGGCACGCGCTGGTGCTGACCGCCGTGTCTTTCGTGGGGGCGGTGATCGCGCTGGTGACGCCCGGGCTCAATCTCGGCGTCGACTTCCGGGGCGGCATCACGATCGAGGTCGAGGATGCGCAGCCGGTCAATCTCGGCGACGTGCGCAGCGCCATCGGCGCCCTCAACCTCGGCGGCTACAAGGTGCAGGAGTTCGGCGCGCCCAACATCATCATCGTCATCGTCGATCCTTCCAACATCGTGGCGGGCAAGGCCGAGGACGGCGTAGAGGGATCGGACGCGGACAACGCCCTTCAGGCGGCGTCGGTGCGCGTGCAGGACGCGCTGCGCCAGACGCTCGGCGACGACATCAAGTTCCGCGACCGCTCGGTCGTCGGACCGACGGTTTCGGGGGAGCTGGTGCAGCGCGGCGTCTGGGCCGTGATCGCCGCCACGCTCGGCATGCTGCTTTACATCTGGGTGCGGTTCCAGTGGCAGTGGGGCGTCGGAGCGGTGATCGGCGTCATTCACGACAGCATCATCACGGTCGGGATTTTCGCGCTGCTGCAATACGAGTTCAACCTCGCCACCATCGCGGCGATCCTCACCGTCATCGGCTATTCGGTGAACGACACTGTCGTCGTGTACGACCGGATCCGGGAGAATCTGCGCAAGTACAAGAAGATGCCCCTCGCCGAGCTGATCGACCTGTCGCTCAACGAGACGCTGACTCGAACCATCGTCACCGGCGGCACCACGGTGTTGACGCTGCTGGCGCTGGTGTTCTTCGGCGGCGAGGTGCTGCGCGGGTTCGCCGTCATGATCACGCTCGGCATCCTGATCGGCACCTACTCGTCGCTGTTCGTCGCCTCGCCATTCCTCCTGCTGACCGGCGTCAGGCGCGAATCGAGCGGCGCGGAGCAGGCGGCGGCGCAAACGCCGTAAGCCTGCTATCGGCGTTTTGCGTCGCACAAATCCGCCCGGATTGGCGGATTCTCTGGCGTTGCGTCGCACAGGCTTCACACATATCCTTCATGAGGTAGCGGGAACTGAAGCGGGGCGGCGCCTATGCGTCTGGTGCGTCTTTTTGCGTGCGTTGCGTTGAGTTGGGCGGGGATAACGGCGGGCGCCTCGGCTGGGGAAGAAGTCAAGTGCGCCCAGCAATACAGCCTCGAAGAGCAGCTTATCCTTGAGTGGGCGGCGCTCGGCGGCGATCCCCATGCGCAATACGCAATCGCCCAGTGCGCCTTTCCCGACGGAATCGGCGAGCTGACCGAGGCCGAGCGGCTTTACGCCCTCAAATGGTCGATCCTTGCGACCTGCGACGCCGCCGACACCGAAGTCACGGCCGAGCGCGACCGCTTGACCCGCAAGCTGAAAGAGAACGCCGATCTCTCCTTCCGCCGTTTCGGCGGGCTCACCGAAGAAGAAAAGCTCAATCGTCGCGAGAAGCGGTTCCTCGAGTTTCGCGACTATCGTTACGAGAAGCTCGACCAGCGCTATGAAACGTTGCAGTCGCGGGTCAGCGACGCCGATCGCGCCAAGGCGCGCGAAGCGCTCGCCGACCAGTTTTCGCGGCTCGGTCCGCTCGGACTGTTGCGGCTGAGCGAACTGTCTTCATGCAAGAACTTCGGCGCCGCTCCTTCCTTCTCGGCCGCCGCCTGGGCCGCGACCGCGGAGGCGTGGAACGCCTCCGGCGCCTCGCAGATATATGGACACAGCGTTGAGAAGGACTGGAGCATCGCGGCGGAAAGAGACAAGCGCATGAAGGGGCTGTCGGCGAAAGAGCGCCGCGCCGCCGAGGTCGAGAAAGCCGCGCTGTTGAAGACGGCGCCGGCGACGCTGGCGCGGCTCGAGGAACAGGCGGCGCTCGGCCGGCTGGAGAATATGGCGTTTCTGCACGCTCAAGCCGCCGACGCGGAGGCGCCGCGACGCTCCGTGACGACCGCCATCCAGTACGCGCTCGAAGCGCTGGGTTTCGTCGAATTCGTCAACGGTCCTGACAATGATTACGGCCCCTCGACGATCGAAGGAGCGAAGAAGGCCCAGGCGCATTACGGCGACGAGCCGACCCGCTGGTTGTCGCACGAGGAAATCAGGACCATCGTCTGCGATGCGGCGACGCTCAAGTCGGACCCCATTTCCTATTTCCATCTCGGCCTGATGTATTCGCAAGGCTGGGGTTTCCCGCAGGATCTGACGCGCGCCCGTTTCGCGCTCGACCAGGCCCGGTCGATCATCGAAGCGCGCCTCGCCGACGCCGACGACCTTCCGGCATGGAAGCAGACCGAATATCCGAAGTTCCGCACCCAGATCGAAAACGCCCAGGCCTCGCTCGATGCGGCCTCGCTCGGCGTGCCCGATCATGTGCGGGGCGAGGCGCGGCCGGTGACGGAAGCTAGTCTCTGCAAGTGAGCGGGCGTTGCGGCGAATAAAAACCCGCGCTGCGAAGGCGCGGGTTTTTGCGCGTAAGGCTGAAATTCGCGCCTAGGCCCGGGCGAGGTTCTCGTTGGCGAAGTCCCAGTTGACCAGCTTGTCGAGGAAGGTCGTGATATAAGCCGGACGCTTGTTCTGGTAGTCCAGATAATAGGCGTGCTCCCATACGTCCATGGTGAGGAGAGGGGTTACGCCTTTTTCCGTCAACGGAAGCTCCGCGTTCGGTGTTTTTCGCACTTCGATCTTGCCGGCTTTGTTGACGACGAGCCAAGCCCATCCCGAACCGAACTGCGTCGCGCCGGCCTGCGAGAAGGCTTCCTTGAACGCTTCGTAGCCGCCAAGATCGGCGTCGATCGCCTTGGCGAGGTCGCCCGACGGCGCGCCGCCGCCGTTGGGCTTCATGGAGCTCCAGTAAAAAGTGTGATTCCACACCTGCGCGGCGTTATTGAAGACGCCCTGCTTGTCGCTTTTGCCGGCGGCTTCAAGGATAATCTCTTCGAGAGAAGCTTTGTCGAGCGCGGTTCCGTCGATCATCTTGTTGAGGTTGTCGACATAGGCCTGATGATGCTTGCCGTAGTGAAAGTCGAGCGTCTGCTCGGAAACGTGCGGGGCGAGCGCAGTGCGCGCATAAGGCAGGGGAGGAAGCGTTACGGCCATGGTCGATCCTTACTCGGTTGCTTGCAAAGAAGTCAGGCTTTAGGTAGCGCGCGATGCGGGCGCGTCAACCAGTCGTCAAATGGAACCAACAGCTGAACAAACGGGTTCGTTGCAATATTGCGCCGAACTTTTGAAAGCAGGCGATGAAGATCGCTGGCTGACGACGCAATTCGCGCCGGAAGCGGCGTGCGCGCGGTTGTCGGCGTTGTTTGCGTTTTATCGCGAGATCGAACGAATCCCGCATGCGGTGACCGAACCTCCGCTCGGCGAGATACGTTTGCAATGGTGGCGCGAGGCGATTGACGAGATCGTGAAGGACAAAACGCCGCGCGCTCATCCGGTCGTATCGGCGATGGCGGCGAGCGGCTTGTGCGAGCCCGGCGCGATCGAGCTTCTCTCCGGCATGATCGATGCGCGCGCGCGGCTGCTCTATGACGAGCCCTTCGCCTCGCTCGACGATTTGACGCGCTGGTTCGACGCCACTGAAGGCGCGCTGGCCGTTGTCGCGGCCAGGGTTTGGGAAAGCGCCCATCGCGCCTCGGTTTCCGGCGCCGGCGTCGCCTACGGGCTTGCCCGCCACGGAGCGGCTCTGGCGCCCTCCCTGAATCGGGAGATCAAACCGTATGCGAACCATGCGCTTGAGTCGGCGCGTGGCGGGCTGGCGGATCTGGATGACGAAGCGGCTGCTTGCCTTCGCTACGTAAGCCTCGCGCGGCGCTACCTCGCCGCGGACCGCCCGCCGTCGCCTCTTTCCAAGCGCCTGCGTCTGTTCTGGGCGACGGCCGCCGGCCGCCTGGCCGACTGAACCGCCGTCGTTCCTTGCGGGAGCCCTCCCGCTTTATGTTTAACTGTTTTGAGCCGCTTAACGCCGGCTTCATCCCGACATGGCACAACGCCCTTTTGAACCGCCGAGAAAAAAGGGGGCGAGCCTTGACCTCTGCGAGCCGCACGGGCGCGATCGGCGCCGACGAGCGTTTTGGCGACAAGATCGATCCGACGAGGGCCGCCGCCGGCGTGGCGCGCTGGCGTCGCGCCTTGGCGGAAGCGCTCGGCGAAGATCCCGGCGCGCGTCTCGACAGGCCGGACCGGCTGCTGACCATGCTGCGCATTTTCGGCTCGACGCGCCGGCTCGCCGATCTCTGCCTCAAGCATCCCGTCGCCGCCGCCGACGCGCTCACAGAGGGCGCCTCGAACGTGCTGGCGCAGACGGCGCGCGACCTGACGCCGTTGTCGAACGGCGTCGGCGCGGCGGATGCGCTCTACGGCGCGCTCTCGCCGCTGAAGAACCGCGCCGACATCGCCATCGGCGTCGCTGAAATTTCCGGCGCATGGACGGCGCGCAAGGCGACGGCGGCGCGCGCCGATTTCGCCGAACGGCTGATCGAGACGGCGCTCGCCTGGCTGGTGCGCGCGGCGATCAATCGCGGCGAGCTCGCCGCTTCTCAGGACGAGGGGCCGGCCTCCGGCGTCTTCGCGCTGGCCGGCGGCGACTTCGCCCATGAAGACCTTGCGCCTTATGGGCCGATCGAAGTCGCCATTCTGTACGATGAATCGCTGTTCGCCGGTCCGGCCGCCCGGATGGCGGAGCGCGCCTTCGTGCGCGTCGGCGCCGAACTGCGCGAGGCGTTCGAGGGCAAGCCCGGCGACTATCCGATTTTCGCGCTGAAGACGCCGTTCGGTTCGTGCGTCAACGGCGCCGGTCTTGTCGAGCCGCAATGCCGCGCCGTTTCGACGCTGTCGACGCCGACCCACGGCGCCTTGCGGGCCTGGCTGGCGACGGCGCGCGTCGTCGCCGGCGACCGGCGGGCCGGCGGGGCGTTTCTCGAAGCCAACGAGGAGGCGATCTGGAACGGCCTCGCCGCGCATGACGACGAAACCCGCGCCGCGCTTCGCAAGGAAAGCGAAGACCCTCGCACGCCATTTCGCTCGATCGCCAGCCTGTTGCGCTGGTCGTTCGGCGGCGCCCGGCCGATTTTCCGCACGGCGTCCGCATACGAAGTTTTCGATCTCGCGGCGCAGGCCGACGCCCTGCCGGCCGACGTCGCCGCGCGCCTGCGCGCCGGCAACGAGTTCGCGCAGATGCTGGTGGCCCACGCCCAGATGATGAAGGGCGCGGCCGCCTTCAACGCGACCCAGCCCGATGAAGAAGCGGCGCTCGCCAATCTCTGCGGTTTCGCAAATGCGGCCGGCTTGCGCGCCACCCTCGGCGGCGTCATCGCCGACGCGCGCAACGCCCTGCAGCGCCTCACCGACGCGCCGCTCGCCGAGTTCGAGCGCTACCGCCCGGCCGGCGACAAGCCCGACGACGTCGACAAGCTCGAGGATCTGGGCTTCGAGGACGGCGCGCAGCTTTCGAGCGTCGTCGACCGTTGGGCGAGCCTCGCCGGCGCAGACCCGAAAGCGGGACGTTTCGCTTCGCTCGCGCCCGGCCTGCTCACCTCTTTCGGCGAAACCCAGCATCCGGACGCCGCCGTGCGCCTGTTCGACGCGCTGATCCGCATCGCCGACGCGGGCGCCGACGTGGTCGCCCGGTTCAGCGAAAAGACGCCCGTGCGCGAAGGTCTGGTGAACGCTTTCGGCTGTTTCGACGCGGCGGTCGCGCCGCTCGTGGAATCGAAAGACGGCGCCGGCGCGTTCTTCGAGGAACGCGGCGCGGAAACGCCGAAATCCGGCGCCGAATGGGTGTCGCGCTTCGCGCCGCCGCCGGCCGGCGCGCGGATCGAGGATATCGCCGGATGGCGGCGCGAGCAGATCGCCCGCATCGCGCTCTATGCGGCGTCGGGCGACATTTCCTTCGACTGCGCGGCGTCGGCGCTTGAATCCGTCGGCAATTCCGCGCTGGCCCAGACGATGGCGTCCGTGTCGAAAAAGACCAAGGGCGGCGAGGGATGCGCGCTGCATGTGTTCGACGGACCGGGGCGCGGGCTGCCCGGCGCGCCGACATTGTTCGGTTTCATCGCGGAGAAAGGCGACGCCGAAAAGCGCGAAACTTTCGCGCGCGCCTATATGGAAGCGGTCGATGCGCTCGGCGACGGGTTCTTCTCGCTCGCGCCCGACGTTTCGCACCGGCCGGGCGGGGTCGCGGGCGGTCTCGCGCCGGAAGCGGCTGCGTTCAAGGCCTACGTGCAGTCGGAAGCGGTCGCTTACGACCAGATCCTGCTCGCCCGCGCCCGCATCATCGCCGGCGGCGACGGCGCCCGTCAGGCGTCCAAGAACGCGCTGCGGGCCGCCGTCTCGAATCCGCGCCGCGCGGACAACCTGTTCCGCGATCTCGATCGCGCCCGCGCCCAGCGCCTGCGCCGCGACAAGGCGAGCGAATGGGATCTCGAACAGGCCGAAGGCGGGCTGCATGACGTCGAGCTTATCATCAGCACGCTGATCTACCGGCACGCCGCGGCGCAGCCGGCCATACAGGAAACCGATGTCGAGGGCGCTCTCGACACGCTCGCCCGGGCCGGGGTCGTGCAGCAAAGCGTCGTCGAGACTCTGAAATCGGCGCGCGCTTTCTGGTCGCGGCTGGCGACGGCGCGCGCGCTGGCGCGCTGGTCCGATCCGCAGCGCGAGCCGGTGCGGCCGCGTTTCGCCGCGCTTCTCGCCCGCGCCGCGGAAGTCGAGCGCTTCAGTCAGGTGCGGCCGATGATGCGCGGCTATGCGGAGGAGGTGGGCCGGCTGTACGCCCAGCTCGTGCTCGGCCGGCCGTCGCTCAGCCTGGTCGCCAACGGCTAGCCCGCAGCGCGCGCGTTCTCGAGAACGAAGACGCGCAGCGCCGACGCGAGGCCGGGGGCGGGCTCTTTGAGAAGCCGCGCGCGGTCGATTTCAGAAATCAGGACGGGCAGGCTCGTTCCCCGCCGTTCGGCGATGGCGTCGAGCGCCGCCCAGAATTCCGGCTCCAGCGCGATGCTGGTGCGGTGGCCCTTGATGGCGATCGAGCGCTTGCGCATGGGCGTCCTTAATCGGGAACGGCGCAGGCGATCAAGCCGCGGAACGGCTAGCCCTTGGTCCAGTTGTCGAGACCGTGGGCGCGGATCTTGGCGGTGGCGAGGGTGATGCCGTCGATGATGCCGGCCATGTGCGAGACCGCCTCGTTGTCGCTGGCCGCGAGATCGGCGCCGAGCGCCTTGTAGAGCGACTCGACGTCGATATCGTTCGCAAACAGGAATTGCGCCAGAAGTAGCCGCGTCTGGCTCGGCGATTTCGGATCGGACATATCTAACCCCGTGTCTACCCTGACTGGACCGGTCCCGTTATGGGACGCATGGCGGCGCCGATGCGTCCGGCGTTGCGGGAGAGGGAGCAAGAATTAGTCCAGAAAACCGCGGCGCGCGACCGCGGCTTGTCGCGCCCGCCGACCCGCCCGGCGCAGGAATGTTGACGGGGTCGCGCACCGCCGTTTCAAAAACGCCCCGAGTCGGCGCTGCGGTCAGACCGGACGCAAGGGAGACGTTTCGATGAGACTTGTTGCTATCATGGCGGCGGCCCTGTTCGCTTCGGCGGCGTCCGCCGCGCCCGACGCGTCGCGCGTCGGGACGCTCGCCGCCGAGGTCGAGGCGAAAGGGCGCGATCCCGTCGATTTCGTTCTGGCCGCGCTCGAGTCGCACGAGCTCGTCGTGTTCGACGAAGGCCTCCACAACGCGGTGGAGCCGTGGGAGTTTTTCTCCCGTCTGGTCGCCGATCCGCGATTCCCGGAGAAGGCGCGGTACGTGTTCCTCGAAGTGCTGCCGTACAACCAGCAACGGCATATCGACGCCTATCTCGACGCGCCCAAAGACGATCCGTCGCTGCTGTTTCCGGCTTTCCAGAACGCTCTCGCGACCGGCTGGAACTATCAGACCTACTACGATTTTCTCTCGGCGGCGCGGCGGGCGAACCAGGCGCTGCCGGCGGAACGCCGCATCAGGGTGATCGGCGTCGGGCCGGCGAGCTATTGGTCGGAGATCGTCTCGCCGGAGGATTTCGCGCGCTATCGCCGCGACGGGTTCGCCGGTTACGACCATGACATGTATGCACGCGTGCTCATGCATCTCTCCGGCTTCGACGGAAGCG
This sequence comes from Pseudomonadota bacterium, assembly GCA_036337175.1. GTDB lineage: Bacteria > Pseudomonadota > Alphaproteobacteria > Caulobacterales > Parvularculaceae > Amphiplicatus. The sequence goes on along the minus strand of JAYZEQ010000008.1, from coordinate 284,313 downwards.
CCAGAGGCGTGTTTCTGACCAACACGAGGCACGCCTACACCGGCCTTAAAAAGTCCGACGGCGGATATTTCTGGAACGCGACCACCTATTTCCGGCAATGGCATCCGGGGCGCGTCTATTCGATCCGCGTCAACGCGCCGTTCCTCGAAGTGAAGAAGGCGGGCGACGAGAAGGGCCCGACGCTCGGTTCGATGGCGGCGGGCGTCGTTTATGGCTGGACGCGGGCCGACGGGGGCGCCTGGGACGCGGCGTTCGCCGCGAACGGCGACAGGCCCGTCGCCCTCTCTTTCGCCGAAACCTCCTTCGGCTCGGCGCCCTATGTCGGCAACTCGATGCTCTCCGCCGCGCCCGGCCAGACCATGGCCGACGTCAACGACGCGGTGATCCATCTCAGGCGTCTCGAAGACTGGCGGCAAACGGCGAAGAACGGCGCGATGTACACGCCGGCCTTTCGAAAAGAGTTGAAACGACGCCTGCCGTTCGCGCATCCCGGCGAGGAGCTGGCGAAGGCGATGGAGGCGGAGGGCGCGAAGACGGTCGACGCCTTCATCGACGCAATCGCCGCTCCCGAACCCGAGGCGCCGCTCGCCCCGGCCCAGACGCTGCCGCCGCTCGACTAGGCCCCGAGCCTTTTGCGGCTTATGACGGCGGCGCAGCGATAAGGAGCCCGCCATGAAAAGCTTTCGCATTGGCCTTCTCGGAGCGGCGAAGATCGCTCCCAAGGCGATCGTCGCGCCGGCGGCGTCGGTTCCGACCGCCATCGTCGCGGGCGTCGCCGCCCGCGACCGGGGACGCGCCGAGACTTTCGCGAAGGCGCACGGCGTCGCCGCCGTGTTCGACGACTATGCGGCGCTGATCGCCTCGCCCGACATCGATCTCGTCTACAACGGCCTGCCGATCAGCGGTCATGCCGACTGGTCGATCAGGGCGCTGAAGGCCGGCAAGCATGTGCTGTGCGAAAAGCCGCTGGCGATGAACGCGGCTGAGGCGCGGGCGATGATCGACGCCGCGAACGCCTCCGGCGCGCGGCTGATCGAGGCGGTGCATTGCCGCTACCACAAGACGTACGTCGCTTTTCTCGAACGGCTGAAGGAGATCGGTCCGATCCGCTCCATGAAGGCGCACTTCAGCGTCGCCATCCCCGACAACGGAACCGAAATCCGTCACCGGCCCGAGCATGGCGGCGGCGCGATGATGGATCTCGGCTGCTATCCGCTCGGCTGGGCGCTCAATGTCTTCGACGCCGCGCCGACCGCCATCGAGGCGCGCGCGACGCTCACGAAGTCCGGCGTCGACGAAAGCATGGAGGCCGATCTCGCGTTCGCGGGCGGCGCGGTGGCCCATATCTCCACCACGATGGCGGCGGGTCGGGAATTTTCCGCGGCGATTGAAGTCGTCGGCGATGACGGACGGATCGTGTTCGAGAATCCGATCCATCCGCACCAGCCGCGCCTTCCGGCGCGCCTGACGATTGTCGCGGGCGGGCGCGAGGAACGGGTTCCGGTCAGCCGCGTCAGCACCTACGCCTATCAGCTCGATGCGGTGCTCGGCGCCGTCGAATCCGGCGCGCCGCTGCCGACCGAAGGCGCGCCGACGCTGCGCCAGCAGGAAACGCTCGACGCGATCTACGCCGCGGCTGGGCTCGGCCATCTGCGCCAGCGCGCGTGACGCCGGCCTTTACTCCGGCGCGATCATCTTCTCGGGACGGACGATGGCGTCGAAATCCTCAGCCGGGATGCCGTCCTTGATCGCTTCCTCGCGCAAGGTCGTGCCGTTCTTGTGGGCGGTCTTGGCGATCTTGGCGGCGCGGTCGTAGCCGTATTTTTCCTTCAGCGGCGTCACCAGCATCAGCGACTGTTCGAGTCCGCGTTTGATGTTGTCGAGGCGCGGCTCGATGCCGACGACGCAGTTGTCGGTGAACGAGACCGCGGCGTCCGCCATCAGCCGCACCGATTGAAGGAAGTTGTAGGCCATCATCGGATTGAAGACGTTGAGCTCGAAATGGCCCTGGCTGCCGGCGAAAACGATGGCGGCGTTGTTGCCCATGATGTGCGCGCAAACCTGCGTCAGCGCCTCGCACTGGGTGGGGTTGACCTTGCCGGGCATGATCGAGGAGCCGGGCTCGTTCTCCGGCAGGGACAATTCCCCGAGGCCGGAGCGCGGGCCGGAACCAAGGAAGCGGATGTCGTTGGCGATCTTGAACAGTGAGGCGGCGACCGTCGCGATGGCGCCGTGGCTCATCACCATGGCGTCGTGGGCGGCCAGGGCCTCGAACTTGTTCGGCGCCGTGGTGAACGGCATCTGCGTGATCTGGGCGATCTTGTCGGCGACCATCTTGTCGAAGCCCTTGGGGCTGGCGAGTCCGGTGCCGACCGCGGTGCCGCCCTGCGCCAGCTCCATCAGCGCGGGCATGGTTTCTTCGATGCGTCTGATGCCGTTTTCGACCTGCCTGGCGTAGCCGGAGAATTCCTGCCCGAGAGTCAGCGGCGTCGCGTCCTGCGTGTGGGTGCGGCCGATCTTGATGATGTCCTTCCAGGCCTGCGCCTTGTCGTTGAGGGCGTTGCGCAGTTTCTGCAGGGCCGGAAGCAGCCGGTGGTGAATTTCCTCCGCGCACGCCACATGCATCGCCGTCGGGAACGTGTCGTTCGACGACTGGCTCATGTTGACATGATCGTTCGGATGCACCGGATTTTTCGAGCCGATTTCGCCGCCAAGCATTTCGATGGCGCGGTTCGAGATCACCTCGTTGGCGTTCATGTTCGACTGGGTGCCGGAGCCGGTCTGCCAGACGACGAGGGGAAAGTGCTCGTCGAGCTTGCCCTCGATCACTTCCTGCGCCGCCTTGACGATGGCGCCGCCAAGCTTCGGATCGAGCTTGCCGAGCGCCATGTTGGTCTCGGCCGCCGCCCGCTTGACGATGCCGAGGGCGCGGACGATGGGCGCGGGCTGTTTCTCCCAGCCGATCTTGAAGTTGTTGCGGGAGCGCTCCGCCTGCGCGCCCCAGTAGCGCGAGGCGTCGACCTCGATCGGGCCGAAAGTGTCGGATTCCGTGCGGGTTTTGGTCATGGAAAGCTCGCTGGCTTGGCCTAGAGAATTGCCGGTGGTGTAGCCATCGCGACCGGAGGCGACAAGCGCGGAGACTGGCGCGCTATTTCTTGCGGAACTGGTCGAGGCTGACGACCTGGCCTTTTTCGGCCGGCTTTTCGGCTTCGGGGGCTGGCCCGTCGGCGCTCTTTTCCGGCGCCGGCTCTTTGACTTCGGGAGCGGCGGGTTCGAGCGGCTCCGCGAAGCGAAGGCCGAACTGCACGCTCGGGTCGGCGAAGCTGGTCACCGCCTCGAACGGAATGGTCAGGCGGGACTCATTGCCCTTGAACCATAACGTCACGGCGAATTCGTCGTCGCGCACCACGAGGTTCTCGAACTGGTGCTGGATGACGATCGTCATCCGCTCCGGATAGGTCTCATGCAGTTCTTCGGGAATGATGACGCCCGGCGCCTCTGTGGCGAACTCGATGTAGAAATGATGCTCGCCCGGCGTCGCGCCGAGCTCCGCGGTCATTTCAAGCACGTCCTTCAGCACCTGACGCAAGGCGCGCTGGGTCAGGTAGTCGTAATCGAGTTCCACGTCGCTCACAGCTTATCCGTCCAAGAGGATGTTTTTGCAGAGTGTAGGGGCGATTGCGCGACTTGTCAGGTTGCGTGTGCGTTCTTCGCGGGCGGGGGAGATGCGCAAATAATAAGTCCCCGGCTTCTGTCGCCAGGCGCCGCCCCGGCGGCGAAGCCGCCAAATTCAAGCCGGATGGCGGAAAAAGAAGTGGGAGCTTCTGTTGCCAGGTGCTCCACCGGCGAACGCCGGCTTGATAAATACCCCCGGCGCGTCGCTAGAAAGAAAGTCCCCGGCTTCTGTTGCCAGGCGCCGGGGGGCCCCGCCTAACCCTGGAAGAGGGCTAGGGCTTCAAAGTCGAGATTACTCAGCCGCATTACGCAGCAAGAGCGACCTCATTCCGATAGTTGTCGTTGGCAACTATTCAGTTTGGCCAAATAACGGAGGCCAACCGGGCGAAAAGCATCGTCTTTGGACGCTCGTCGATCCTATTTCGGCCCCGCCACAAATCCCCCTTTCGAGAAGCTTTGGTGGAGCCGCCGGGTACCGCCCCCGGGTCCGATGCGCTTATTACACGCGCCGTTTATCGCCATAGCCGGCTTGCGCCAGCCCGGCCAATGTAGCCCCTAACATGTTAATTTTGAAGGGGAGTCAAAAATTCTCTTTAACTGTCAAACGTTTGTAACACCCATGCATTAAGTGCGCTGTCGACGTCTTTCGAAAGCCAGCGGCCATGATGGGGCAGGGGATGGAACCCGGCGATTTCAAGAAATGGCGGAAAACACTGAAACTGTCCCAGAAGGAAGCGGCCCACGCGCTCGGGCTGAAGCGGCGGATGATCCAGTATTACGAGAAGGGCGAACGCGAGGGGGAAAAGGTGATCATTCCTCTGGCCGTGCGCCTCGCCTGTTACGCCATCGCCCAGGGCGTCGCCGACTATAACGGGCCTTCCCGCAAGCTGCAGAAGCGCGACTAGTTCCCGCCGTCGGGTTCGCCGGCCGCCGGTTCCGGGTCGGCGCCTTCCGGATTGAATTCAAGATCGTTGAATCCGGGATGCGGCCCAGCGTCCGATTCCGGCGAGGGCGAAGCGTCCGGCGCGCCGTTTTCCAGAATCCACGGGCTCGCGGCGGAAAGCGCGCGCGTCGCGCCGGTTCGAATGGCGAGAGCGTCCGGATGGCTGTTCGGCGTACGCGCGAGCTTTTCGAGTTCGCGCTTGCCGGCGTCGCCGAGGCGAAACCGCAGATAGGAGAAATCGAACTTTTCGGCGGACGTCTTGCCCGAGAGAAGCCGCGCCGACTGGCTTCGGGCGCTGATCGCCCACGGATCGGCGAGCGGCGTCGCCAGCGCCAGCAGAACGACGATCCAGACCGTCGCCATGGCGGTGTTGAAAGGCGCGACCAGTTTCATCCACTTTTTGCCGCGCCAGTTAAACTCCGTCAGAAGGCCGGCGACGCAAACGATGCTGTAGAGCGCGGCGAGCGCGTTCATGGCGAGACCGATGACGCGCGGCGGCGTCAGGCCGTAATCGCCGATGCGGATCCAGAAGGCCCATGCGGCCAGCACCGCATAGACCGGGAAGATGGCGAGCGCGACGATTGTGGCGAGCCTGAGCCAGGCGGGCGGCGGTCCGCCTTCGCCGTTCTGATAGACGCCGTTGAAGACAAGCATCCCGGCGAAGGCGAGCGCGAGCATGACGGCGCCGGGATAGCCGCGCGCGAAGATCGCGTCGGCGCCGTTGACGAGAAGCACAATGACGAGCGTCACGGAAAAGACGGCGGTGATCGGCATGGCGATGCGGCAGAACAGCAGCAGCACGACCCTCAACGCGCCGAGCGCCGAATCGAGACTGCGAATCATCGCGACCGACAGCCCGCCGACCGCGCCGACGAAAGGCAGGATGAACCACGGCTCCTGAAACAGGTTGTGGAAAAAATCGACGTCCATCGATCTGAGAAGGCCCGCCCATGTGTAGAGCAGGACCAGCGACAGCAGCGCGAAGAGTCCGCCGCCGCCGGCGATCAGAGGCAAGGTCAGGCCGTGGAAGAACAACCCCGGATAAGCTGGCGGAATCCGGTCGAGCAGCGCCGCCTTCGCCAGCGTCGTCATCAGATAGGCGGAGAGCGGCCCGCCGACGAGGAACCAGAAAATGATGGGGAACTGGTCAAGCGGCTCCGCGCCATTGCCGGCGCGCAGCATGAAATACGTCGGCGCGGTTATCACGGCGGCGATCAGAAGGGCGGCTGGAATGGCGCGCGCCATGGCGCCGCGCTCCGCGAGGAGCAGGAATGCGGCCGCCGAAAAGGCGATGAAGCCCAGTATGGTCTGAGGGAGGGTTTCGTCAGGGACGCGGTCAGCCCAGAATTCGATGAAAGCGTAGGCTGCGAAGCCCGTCGCCAGCCCCACCAGCAGGCCGGTCAGGACGAAGCCGGAGCCCGGTTTTTGCGAATCGCCTGTGGTCATTCCCCGCCGCCCTCGTCACTTGGGGAAAATCTAGCACTTTCGCGCGCCGCCGCCGAGGGGCGTGACCTCGCCGCGTCAGGCGCTAAGATCGCCGGCGGCGAGAGATTCGCCCAATCCCGCAGCTTGGCCGGCCATGAAACAGTATCTCGACCTTCTCCGTCACGCCTACGATCACGGCGACGACCGGCGCGACCGCACCGGCGTCGGCTCGCGCGCTGTCTTCGGCCATCAGATGCGCTTCGACCTCGCCGACGGCTTTCCGCTGACGACAACCAAGAAGCTGCATCTCAAATCAATCGTACACGAATTATTGTGGTTTCTGGCCGGCGACACGAATATTCGCTACCTGAAAGAAAACGGCGTTTCGATCTGGGACGAATGGGCCGATGAAAACGGCGAGCTCGGGCCGGTTTACGGCAAGCAGTGGCGCTCGTGGGCGGCTCCGGACGGACGCGTCATCGACCAGATTTCCTGGGTGGTCGAGGAAATAAAACGCAATCCGAATTCGCGCCGGCTGATCGTCTCCGCCTGGAATCCGGCCGATGTCGAGGATATGGCGCTGCCGCCCTGTCATTGCCTGTTCCAGTTTTTCGTGGCGCGCGGCCGGCTCTCCTGCCAGCTTTACCAGCGGTCGGGCGACATTTTCCTCGGCGTGCCGTTCAACATCGCCTCCTATGCGCTGCTCACTCATATGGTCGCGCATGTGACGGGGCTCGAAGCCGGCGACTTCGTGCACACCCTCGGCGACGCGCACGTGTATCATAACCATTTGCAGCAGGCGGTGCTGCAATTGCAGCGGACGCCGGGACCTTTGCCGCGCCTCAGACTCAATCCGTCGGTGCGCGATCTTTTCGCCTTCCGCTATGAGGATATCGCCATCGAGGGATATGAGGCGCAGCCCCATATCAAGGCGCCGGTGGCGGTATGAGTCTCGTCATTCGCGACGGCGGCGCGAAAGACGCAGGACTCGTGTTTTCGCTGGTCACGGCGCTCGCCGACTACGAAAAGCTGGCGCATGAAGTGGTCGCGACGGAGCGCGATTTCGCGAAGGCGCTGGAAAACGGTCACGCCTACGTGCTGATTGCTGAATGGGAGGGAGAGCCATGCGGCCTCGCTCTCTATTTCCATAACTTTTCGACGTTTCTCGGCCGCCGCGGAATCTATCTCGAAGACCTGTTCGTCAAGGAGAGTCACCGCGGCAAGGGCGTCGGCAAGGCGCTGCTCGTCCGGCTGGCGGAGATTGCAGTCGAAAAGAATTGCGGCCGGCTCGAATGGGCGGTGCTCGACTGGAACGCGCCGTCCATCGCTTTCTACGATTCCCTTGAAGCGCGGCCGATGAAGGAGTGGATCGTCTATCGCCTCGCCGGCGCCCCTCTGGAAAAGCTCGCCGCAGAAAGCGGAAGCTGATGCGCGTCGCGCTGGTCGTTGCAGCGGCGGAGAACGGCGTAATCGGCTCCGGGGGCGGGCTCGCCTGGCGGATCTCCGACGATCTCAAATGGTTCAAGAGAGCGACGCTCGGCAAACCGATCGTCATGGGACGGAAGACTTTCGACAGCATCGGAAGGGCGCTGCCGGGCCGGGCGAACATCGTCGTCACGCGCAGCCCGTCTTTTACGGCCTCCGGGGTGTTGCGCGCCGCGACCGTCGACGAGGCCCTTGCGATTGCGGCGCAGGAGGCCGGAAAGGCCGGCGCGGAAGAAATATGCATCATCGGCGGCGGCGAGATCTACCGGCAGACCATCAATCTCGCCGACCGGATTTACCTGACCCGCGTTGCAGCGCGCGTCGATGGCGATACGCGCTTCCCGCGCATCGACCGGGATGAGTGGCGGGAAATGGCGGCGGGGGGATGCGAGGCCAACGATAAAAATCAGTATTCTTGCCGATTTTTCATCCTCGATCGCATCGCTTCGCAGCGCAAAACGGCTAAGGCGGACGCAGCGAAGTCCTCGTAGAATCGCAAGAAGTTGTTAAGCTGCGACGGCGGAAACTGACGGTCTTGATGAGGACCGCCTCCGCGGCGTTTGGAGGAGGGGGAAAATGAGATTTCTTGTACTTGGGGTCAGCCTGGCCGCGCTTGCGGCGTCGCAATCCGAGGCGAGTCAGACATGCTCGCGCGGCGAGGACGTGCGCGTCATCGAAGTGGCGACGCCCGGCGAAGTCGGCGCGGCTTGCGACCTTCGCTATGTGCGCGACGGCGGCTCCAACGTGTCGGTGCCCTATCACGCTGACAATGACAGCGACTTCTGCGCCGAACGCGAGCGCGCGCTCGTCGCATCGCTCGTCGACGCCGGGTTCGTCTGCACGGAGGACACGCCGGCGCCGTCGCTGCGCGAAGTGCGAGAGCGCGAATTCGACATCGAGGACATCCTGGCCGGCGCCGAGACCGGCGAGGGCTCGGGCGACGAAACGTTCGCCGCCGTCGCGCCGCAGACCGCTGCGCTTGGCGAAATTCCGCCCGCGCCCGTCCTCGAGCAGCCCACGGCCTCTTACGCTGAGACGCCGTCCGTTTCCGAAGCGCCCGCCGTCGCCCAGCGCGGTCCCACGGCGCTCGGCGTCGCGAATGCGTCGGCGCCGGCCGAAACGGCGGCGAAGCCTCTCGTTCCATCCGCAGGCAAACTTGTCGGGGCGAGCCCCGATGCGCAGCCGCTGACCTCGAGCGTGACGCCGGCGGCCCCCGCGCCCGATCCCGCCGCAGCGGTTGCCGCGAGCGCCCCGGCGAAAACGTCGCCGGCCGACGCGCAACCGGCGACGCCGATGAAACTGCGTCCCGCCGCCGACCTGATCCGCGCCGTGCTCGCCGCGCAGGCCGCCGCCTGGAACGACGGCGATCTCGACGATTTCATGGCCGGTTACTGGAAGAGCCCCAATCTGCGGTTCGTTTCCGGCGGGGCCGTCACCAAGGGCTGGGAGCCGACGCTGAAGCGCTATCGCGAGCGCTACGGCTCAGGCGTCGGGCTCGGGCGGCTGAGCTTCGAGAATATCGATGTGCAGATGCTCACCGACGATGTGGCGGTCGTTGACGGCCGGTTCGCGCTGATGCGCGACGGCAAGCGCGATTCCGGCGCGTTCACGCTGGTCATGCAGCGGTTCGACGGACTATGGCGGATCGTTCACGACCATACCGTGGCTGACGCGCCCCCCGCGCCGGCGGTGACGGCCGCGGCTACGCAGTAAACGTCGTTCTCAGCCTGTCGGCGATGGCGACGACCGCTTTCGCAGCGGGCGAGTCCGGCGCAGAGGCGACGATCGGCGCGCCGGCGTCGCTCGCTTCTCGCAACTCCTGATACAGCGGCACCGCGCCGAGGAACGGCGCATCGAGTTCGCGGGCTGCGCGTTCGGCGCCGCCCTCGCCGAAAACGTATTGCCGCCCTCCGCCGGGAAGGTCGATCCAAGCCATGTTCTCGATGACGCCGAGAATGGGAACCTTCACTGTACGGAACAGTTCGACGCCGCGGCGAACATCGGCGAGCGCCATCTCCTGCGGCGTCGAGACGATGACGGCGCCGGTGACTTTCTTCGACTGCGCCAGCGTCAGGTGCACGTCGCCGGTGCCGGGCGGCGTGTCGACGACCAGCGCGTCGAGAGGTCCCCAAGCGACATCGCTCATCAATTGCCGCATCGCGCCCATCACCATCGGCCCGCGCCAGGCGAGCGCCTTGTTCTGATCGACGAGGAGGCCGATCGACATGGCGCGCACGCCGAACGCCTCTGCAGGAATGACTTTTCCGTCGCGCACCGCCGGGCGGTCCTTCAGCCCGAACAGGGTCGGCAGCGACGGGCCGTAAATGTCCGCATCGAGCAGGCCCGTCGACAAACCGGCCGTCGCGAAGGCGACGGCGAGATTGGCCGCGATGGTCGATTTGCCGACGCCGCCCTTGCCGGAGGCGACGGCGATGACGTTCCTGACGCCGGGCAGATAGTCGGCCGCAGCCCCGATCCGCGCCTGTTTGGCGAGGCCCATTGGATTGTCGTGGCCGCCGCGCGGCGGCGGCGCCGTCTGATGCGACGTGCCGAAAGCGACCACCCTGGCGACGCCCTCGACGCTGCTCGCCTCGCGTTTTGCGGCCTCGAGAAGCGCCTCGGCGGCTTTCGGATCGGTCCCGCCGGCGTCGAGGGTGAAGCGCACAACGCCCGCCTCGGTGGCGGAAAGGCCCTGAACCATGCCTTCGGCGACGATATTGCGGCCCGTGGCCGGATTGACCACGCGGGCGAGGGCGGCGCGCACTTTCATCGTTAGCGGTTCGTTACTCATCAGGCGGAGCGGTCCGGGATGGGTGTAAAAAGCGGCGGCGCGCATTGCGCCCGCTGAAATCAATGACATATATGGGTCTTGGGCGGCTGGCGAGGGCGTGCGACGTATTCTCTCCCGCCGCAATGACGCCGCGCAGAACGGCGCCAGCGAGAGGAATTCAATGCCCTGGTCTGACAATTCCGGCAAAGGCGGCCCGACGCGCGGCCCCTGGGGACAACAGCCGCCGCGCCCGCCGGGCGGCAACAATAACGGCAACGGCGGCGGCCGCAGCGAACCGCCCGATCTCGAGGAGCTTCTGAAAGCCTCCCGCCAGCGGCTGAAACGCGCCTTTCCGCGCGGCGGGGGCAATGGCGGCGGGGGAGGACCGGGCGCTCCGCGCCTGTCGCGCAACTCGCTCGCCCTCGCCGGCGCCGCGGTGGTCGGCCTCTGGGTGGTGTCCGGCTTCTATCAGGTCGACGCCGACGAGCTCGCCGTCGTGACGACTTTCGGAAAATACAGCGCCATCACGTCGCCGGGCCTGCACTGGCATGTTCCGATGCCCGTCCAGAACGCCAGGCGTGAGAAGGTGACGAGCCTGCGCTACACGAACATCCCCGAAGGAACCGGACGGCGCGGCGAAGCTGGCGGCCTCATGCTGACGGGCGACAAGAACATCGTCGACGTCGCCATGCAGGTGCAGTGGCGCATCAAGACCGACACCGTCGCCGAGCAGGGGGACGCGCTGCCGCCGGTCGCGCAGTTCATGTTCAACATCAACGACGCGCCGAACGTCGTGCGCACCGTGGGCGAGGCGTCGATCCGGGAAGTCGTCGGCCGCAATGAACTCGATTTTGTCCAGACCGAAGGCCGGACCGAGGTTCAGGAGCAGACGCGGGCGCTGATGCAGGAGGCGCTCGATCTCTACAAGACCGGCATCGAAATCGCCGAGGTCAACCTTGAGAAAGCCGATCCGCCGACGGACGAAGTCAACGCGGCGTTTCTCGACGTCATCGCCGCCTCGCAGGATCGCAACACGATCATCAACGGGGCGCGGGCCTACGCCAACCGCGTCGTGCCGGAAGCGCGCGGTCAGGCGCAACGCATTCTCGAAGGCGCGCGCGCCTATCAGGCGCAGGTCACCGCCGACGCGCGCGGCCAGGCCGCCCGTTTCGATTCGATCCTCGCGGAGTATCAGCGCGCGCCGCAGGTGACGCGACAGCGCATGTACCTTGAGACCGTCGAGCAGGTGCTCGGGCCGATGAACAAGATCATCGTCGAGGACAAGGCGGGAGGCGGGGTCGTGCCGTACCTGCCGCTCAACGAACTTCAGAAAAAGCCCCAGCAGCAACCCACCGGGAGCAAGTGATGCGTCAGGCCTCTCTCATGTTCGCCGGCGTTCTCGCCGTCGTCCTGCTGGTCGTGGTGATGAACGCCACCTTCATCCTGCCGGAAACACAGTCAGCCATCGTCCTGCGGTTCGGTGAACCGAAGCACGTCTACACGACCGCCGGTCTCAAATTCAAACTGCCGATCGCCGAGACCTATCAGTTCATCGACAAGCGCAACCGCGAGCTCGATCAGGACGAAATCGAGATCATCGCCAGCAATCAGGAACGGTTGAGGGTCGACGCTTTCGCGCGCTACCGGATCGTCGATCCGCAGCTTTTCTACCAGTCCGTCCGCACCGAGGCGAACGGCGAGGCGCGGATGCTCTCGCTGATGAACCAGACGGTGCGCCGCGTGCTCGGCGAAGTCAGCGTCGACGCCATCGTCACCAGCGAACGGTCGGCGCTGATGCGCCGCATCCGCGACCTCCTGAGCGAAAGCGTCAGGGGACTTGGCGTCGAGATTGTCGACGTGAAAATTCGCCGCGCCGACCTGCCGACCCAGAACAGCCAGGCGGTGTTTCAACGGATGATCACCGAACGCAACCAGCTCGCCGCGCAGATCCGCGCCGAAGGCAACGAGGCGGCGCAGCAGATCCAGGCCCAGGCCGATCGTCAGGTGACGGAGGTGAAGGCGCAGGCGGAAGAGGAAGCGCAACGCATTCGCGGCGCCGCCGACGCCGAGCGCAACGCGGTTTTCGCCGCCGCCTATGGCAAGGACCCGGAATTCTTCTCCTTTTATCGCTCGCTCCTCGCTTACGAGGCGGCGATGAAAAACGGAGACACCACCATTCTGCTTTCGCCGGACAGCGAATTTTTGCGCTATTTCAATAGTTTAGACGGGCGTAAAAAGTAGCCTCCAGAAAACGTCTTCCGCCTGTCGCGGAGGCGCTTGCTGTCCGCAGCCCATGCGGTAACCTTCTAACTATATGTGTCGGCGGGGAAGGCAGAGGCATTCAATGAAGCGCTCCATCGTGATCGCGGCGGCTGCGGCCGTCATGTCGTCCGGCGTCGCGCCGTCGGTTGTGGCGCAGGGGCGCGGCTCTCCGGCGAGCTTCGCCGATCTCGCCGAAACGCTGACCCCGGCGGTGGTCAACATTTCCACCGCCCAGCGGGTTCAGGGCGCGCAGGCGACGGGCGAGCTCGCGCCCCTGTCGCGCAAGTTCGGCGGGCGCGCCGTGTCGCTCGGCTCCGGCTTCATCATCGATCCGACGGGCGTCGTCGTCACCAACAACCACGTCATCGAGAACGCCGATGAAATCTCGGTGACGCTCAGCGACGGCCGCGAGTTCAAGGCGACGATCCGCGGCATCGACCGCGAGACCGATCTCGCCGTGCTGCAGCTCGAGGCTTCCGGCGTTCGATTTCCGTCTGTCTCCTTCGGCGACTCCAACAAGGCGCGCGTCGGCGAGTGGGTGATCGCCATCGGCAATCCGTTCGGCCTCGGCGGCTCCGTCACGGTCGGCATCATCTCGGCGCGCAACCGCGACATCGACGCCGGCAATTTCGACGATTTCATCCAGACCGACGCGGCGATCAACCGCGGTAATTCCGGCGGGCCGCTGTTCGACATGAACGGCAAGGTGATCGGCGTCAACACGGCGATCTTCTCGCAAACCGGCGGCTCCGTCGGCGTCGGCTTTGCGGTGCCGGCCGATCTCGCTTCGGTGGTCGTCGATCAGCTCGTCCAGTACGGCGAAACGCGGCGCGGCTGGCTCGGCGTTTCAATCGACGAGGTGACGCCGACGCTCGCCGCCGACATCGGCCTCGACCGGCCGCGCGGCGCGCTGATTTCCGTCGTGCGCCCGAACAGCCCCGCCGCCGCCGCCGGGCTGATGCCGAACGACATCATTCTCGATTTCAACAAGCGGCCGGTGAACAGCGTGCGCGACCTGACGCGCGCCGTCGCCGAAACGCCGGTCGGTTCGACGGCGCCGATGACCATCATCCGAAACAAGAAGCGCATGGTGGTGCAGGTGAAGATCGACCGCCGCGAGACCCGCGTGCTGGCGGCGGCCTCCGGTCTCGGACCGTTGCCTTCGGGCGCCGTTCAAAGCTCGGGCCTCACCCTGCAGAAACCGACGCGGGAAGTCGCCGAGGCGTTCGGCCTGCCCGCCGGCGTCGAGGGCGTCGTTGTCACCGCCATCGATCCGGACAGCCCCGCCGCTATCGTCCTGCAGCCGGGCGACGTCATTCTCGAAATCGGCTGGGAGCGCATCACGCGCCCGGAAGCGGCGATCGAAAAGCTCGACAAGCTGCGCAACCTGAACAGCGGCCCGGTGCAGATCTACGTGCAGCGCGGCGACCTGCTGTTCTACGAGTCGCTTCGCCCCTGATCCCGCGAATTCGGGCTATTCCTCGTCGACGGCGTCGTCGATGGCCTCGCCGGTGTTCTCGACATCACGGCCGACGCCCTTGATGGTTTCGCACGCCGACAGAAACAGCGTAGCGGCGAATGCAATCATAAGAATTTTCATGGGTGTCCCCTTTGCTGGTCCTGCGCCAGACCTGTTAAACACCCGCCGGCGCGAAGAGTTCGCCCCGAATGCAGAACCGCCGGCAGAGCGGGGCCCTGCCGGCGGCTTTTAGTCCGGAATTTCAGTGCGTTCAGGCGCGGGCCTGCTTGCGGCGGAAGAAGCCGTTCACGCCGAACAGACCGAGACCGAGCGCCATCATCGGCAGCGCGGCCGGAAGCGGCACATCCGAAACGCTGAGTTCGGCGACCCGGTATCCGTCGCCCGAACCGCCGAACACTGCGGCGATAAGGTACTGGAAGGCGCCCGAAAGCAGCGCGACCGTGTCCTGGAGCGGACCGGCGCCGGAACCGGACGCGATGAAGGTGCTTATCGTCGTGATGCAGGAGAGGCCGCCCGTGGCGCAGGCGGCGACGGCCGGGTTGTTGGTGCCATAGATCACATACTGATCGTCCTGCGCGGCGAGGTTCAGGGTGATCGAGTCGAACGAGACGATTTTGCCGAAATCGAACACGATGGCTTCGTCGTCCCCGATATTGTCGAGCTGGTTGACGTCGGTGATGCCCGTGTTGACGCCGAGGCCGAAGTTGTTCTGATGAAGCTTGGGCGCAGGCGGCGCTTCCGTGTTGATGGCGATCGCCGTCAGCGTTTCGGTGGCCGTCACGTCGAAGAAGCTTGCAGACGGATTGCCGACGTTGCTGCCGATAATGCCGCCGCTCTGGAAATTGTAGGTCGCGGCTTGAGCCGATGCGCCCACGAGAGCCGCAGCCGAAAGCGCTGCAACGAATATTGATGTTTTCATGTCAAGGTTCCCCAAATTGGCAAGACGGCGAACGAATCGCCGACTGTTTGTCAAATATCAACAAGAGCCGGGCCATTCAACGCTTCAAAGCTATTGTCCGCATCCAGATGCAGAGCTTCAGCTCTTGAGGGAATTAGGACTGACCTAATACCCTTTTTGGGGGAAGACGCGGCGCTCTTCAGCCGGAAAAATCGCTTGAAAAATCCGTATGCGGAATACCTTGCAGGTAGAGCAGGGCCGTGAGGTCGCAGTAGTCTATGCGGGCGGCGGCGGCCTCGGCGACGGCGGGCTTGGCGTGATAGGCGACGCCGAGGCCGGCCCGCGCCAGCATCGACAGGTCGTTGGCGCCGTCGCCGACCGCCATTGTCTCCTCTGGCGGAATGGCGCGCTCGGCGACGATTCGCAATAGCGCCGCCTCCTTGGCGGCGCGGCCGCGGATCGGCTCGGCGACTTCGCCCGTCAGCCTGCCGTTCCTGACGATGAGCGTGTTGGCGTCGTTGAAATCGAAACCTGCAGCCTCGGCGACGCGGCTTGTGAAGAAGGTGAAACCGCCGGAGACAAGCGCGGCGTAACCGCCGCGCTTTTTCATCGTCCGGACGAGCGTCCGCGCGCCCGGCGTCAAGGTGATCCGATTGCGAAACGTTTCCTCGAGAACGGTTTCCGGCAGACCCTTCAGCATGGCGACGCGTTCTTTCAGCGCCGCCTCGAAATCGAGCTCTCCGCGCATCGCCCGCTCTGTGATCGCCGAGATTTCCGCACGCTTGCCCGCATACTCGGCCAGTTCGTCGATGCATTCCTGGCCGATGATCGTCGAATCCATGTCGGCGACGAGAAGCCGCTTGCGGCGCGACGCGGGCGCCTGCGCGACGGCGTCGACCGGCGCGCCGGCCAGCGCGGTCCTGATCGTCGCCGATAAATCTTTCAGGTCGCCCGCCCGTCCGCTGAAATACAGATCGCATGCTTCGCCCGGCGCAAGGTCGGTCGTTCGAAGGTGCGTCATTCCCTCGGGCGCCGCCTTTACGACATGCGCTTTCAGCGCGTCGTCGATGACCGGGTTCGCCCGGTTGCAAATAAGCGTGACGACGGTATCCATATTTTCCGATGACGGAGAGTTTCGGCGAAATCACGGTGTTTATCGCAGGCCCGACGGCGAGCGGCAAGTCGGCCGCCGCTCTTGCGCTCGCCGAACGCATCGGCGGCGAAATCGTCAACGCCGACGCGCTCCAGGTCTACGCCGATCTCGACATCCTGTCGGCGCGGCCGTCGCCGGAGGAAACGGCGCGCGTTTCCCACCATCTGTTCGGGTTTCTCGACGGCGCCGAGCGCTGCTCCGCGGGGCGATGGGCGCGGGCGGCGGCGCGCGCCGTCGGCGAGATTCACGGACGGGGCCGGCCAGCGATCGTGGCCGGCGGCACGGGCCTCTATTTCCGCGCGCTGGAGGAAGGCCTGTCGCCGATTCCGACGATTCCCGATGCGGCGCGGAATGAAGCGCGAGAGGCCTATGAACGGCTCGGCGCTGAAGCCTTTCACGCCGAGCTTGTCGCGCGCGACCCCGGCGCCGCCCGCATCGCCGTCGCCGACCGCCAGCGCCTGCTGCGTTCCTGGGAAGTCCAGGCCGCCACCGGAAAGCCGCTTTCGGCGCATCAGGCGGCGGCGCGCGCGCCGCTGATCGAACCGCCGGCGGCGAGGATGGTCATCGAGCCTGACCGGGAGACGCTGTACGCCGACTGCGATGCGCGCTTCGACGCAATGCTGGCGCGCGGCGGGCTGGAGGAGGCGCGGCGTCTCAAGGCTCGCGGCCTTTCTCCGGATCTGCCGGTGATGAAGGCGCTCGGCGCGGCGGAGCTGATCGCGCATCTGGGCGGCGCGCTCGGCCTGGAGGAAGCCGCTGAGCTGGCCAAGCGCAACACCCGCCGGTTCGCAAAGCGGCAGCTCACCTGGTTCCGGAACCAGACCCCGGGCTGGCCGAGGGCCCGGACCCCGGACGAGGCGGTTGCAGCCGTCATCAACGCCTTGCAGATTTAGGCTCAGAGGCGAATCGAGTCGTTGCGCCTGCAATCGTCGCGCGTTATTGAGTAACAGCGGGCCGGCGGGGGCGCAGCGAACGGTCCAAGGAAAATGGTGGGTCCGGCAACGCGAAGTCCAGCGTCGCGGCGGGCGGATTCATTCTCACATCGAAGGCCGCGCGCATCCGGTCAGGGCTTAGAGACAATGGTTGAGTTCTGGCGCCGCATGTGGCGCTTCCTCGGCGCTATGGACGCCAAGGCGTGGACGTCGCTCAGCGTTTCTCTGACGCTGCTCGCATTCGTCGTGCTGATGTTCCTGTTCGGCCAGGACTGGCTGAAGCTCGACAAGGACGGCGAGCTGACGACGCTGCTGATGAGGGCGGCGAATTCCGATCTCGCCCTGATCGGCGTCATTTCCGTCTACACGCTGCTGGCGCTGACCGGGTTCCCCCAGATCCTGCTCTTCGCCGCGACCGTCATCGCCTTCGGCCCGCAAAAGGGGGCGCTGTTCGCCTGGATCGCGACCATGGCGAGCGCCACTTTCACCTTTTTCATCGGCCATCTGCTGGGCGGGCGGTGGGTGCGGAAATTCAGCCATGAGCGCGTCCAGTCGACGATTGAATTCCTCACGCGCCGCGGCATCGTCGCCAGCGGTCTGATCCGGGTGGTGCCGTCGGCGCCGTTCGTGGTGGTCAACGCCGCCGCCGGGGCGGCGCATATCCCGCTCTGGAAATACTGGCTGGGCACTGGCGTCGGCATCGTTCCGAAAATCCTTCTGGTCGCGGGAATCGGCGCGTTTTGGCCTGATCAGGCGGTCCTCACCGAGGGAATCGGCGTCGTCGTCGAGTTTTTCCA
Source organism: Pseudomonadota bacterium (assembly GCA_036337175.1). Taxonomy (GTDB): domain Bacteria; phylum Pseudomonadota; class Alphaproteobacteria; order Caulobacterales; family Parvularculaceae; genus Amphiplicatus. The sequence goes on along the minus strand of JAYZEQ010000008.1, from coordinate 266,493 downwards.
GAGCCGCAAGCCCCGCGATCTGGCGATCCTCGCGGCGATTGTGGTCGCCTGGCTCGCTTTTCTTTACGTGATGCGGCTGGTCTATGTGCGCCTGCGGCGCCGGGAGCAAAAATAATCGATATAAAGAGGCGATTTACTGCGAGAATCTGCCTAGTAAGGTCGCCGCCTGTCAGGGGGAGGACATCGCCAGAATGGCGGTCTTTGTTGACGATTTCGGAACCCATTAAGGTTAAATGATGCGTCGGGAAAAACTCCGGCGATAGGAACGATCAATGCTTTCCACCCTGTTCGGCATGCTGTCTGCGGACATGGCCATCGATCTCGGTACGGCCAACACGCTTGTCTACGTCAAAGGCCGCGGCATCGTGCTCAACGAGCCGTCCGTCGTCGCGATTGAAACGAGGGGCGGGCGCAAGGTGGTTCGCGCCGTCGGCAACGAAGCCAAGGAGATGCTCGGCCGTACGCCGGGCGAGATCGAAGCGATCCGTCCGATGCGCGACGGCGTCATCGCCGACTTCGAAGTCGCCGAGGCGATGATCAAGCACTTCATCCGGAAGGTTCACAATCGCCGCTCGTTCGCGAGCCCCCGCATCGTCGTGTGCGTTCCGTCAGGCGCGACCGCGGTCGAACGCCGCGCCATTCAGGAATCGGCGCTGTCGGCTGGCGCGCGCAAGGTCGAGCTCATCGAGGAGCCGATGGCGGCGGCGATCGGCGCCGGCCTGCCCGTGACGCAGCCGACCGGCTCGATGGTGGTCGACATCGGCGGCGGCACCACCGAGGTGGCGGTTCTGTCGCTCGGCGGCATCGTTTATTCGCGCTCGGTCCGCGTCGGCGGAGACAAGATGGACGAGGCGATCATCGCCTATATCCGCCGCATGTATAACCTTCTCATCGGCGAAGCGTCCGCGGAGCGCATCAAGAAGGAAGTCGGCTCCGCGATGATTCCCACCGAGGGTTCGGGCATCACCATCCAGATCAAGGGCCGCGACCTGATGCACGGCGTGCCGAAAGAGGTTCGCATCGGCGAGGCGCAGGTCGCCGAAGCGCTGGCCGAACCCGTCAGCCAGATCATCGAGGCGGTGAAGGTCGCGCTCGAAGCCACTCCGCCGGAACTTGCCGCCGACATCGTCGACACGGGCATCATGTTGACAGGCGGCGGGGCGCTCCTCAGAAATCTCGACCAGGTGTTGCGCGATGAGACCGGCCTGCCGGTGTCGGTGGCCGACGATCCTCTCTCCTGCGTTGCGCTCGGCACCGGGGCGGCGCTCGAAAACACCAAGGCGATGCGGGGCGTGCTCTCGTCCGCGATCTAAAGTTTCGAAGTTGTCGGGCGGCTGATGGATGTATTGGGTCAGGACAGGCGCGAAGGATTAGGACGCAAGGCCGACTCGAAATTCGTCCTTCTCCTGATGATTCTGGTCTCCATCCTTCTGCTTCTGTCGAGTCTTTACTCGGCGGAGGCTTCGGTGTTCCGCAAGGCGAGGGAGAACGTTCTCGACGCCGCCGCGCCGATCCTGTCGATTTTCGCCGGGCCCATCGCCTATGTGCAGGGCGTGGTCGGCGACGTCGGCGACTATTTCAACACTCTTGAACAAAATCAGGCGCTGCGCGAGGAGAACGCCGAGCTGCGCCAGTGGATGGAGGAGGCGCTGCGCCTGCGCGAAACCATCGCGGTGTACGAACGCCTTCAGAACTACTATGCGCCTCCCGAAGCGACGCCGATCGACGGTTTCGTCATCGGCGAGTCGAACGACGCCTTTTCGCATTCGATGCTGGTCAACGCCGGCGCCAGGGACGGGGTCGAACGGGGGCAGGCGGTTCTCGACGATCAGGGGCTGGTCGGCCGCATCGTCGATGTCGGCAACAACGCGTCGCGCATCCTTCTGCTGACGGACGTGCAGAGCCGCGTTCCCGTCTATGTGGAGGACGCCAATCTCGAAGGCATCCTGGTCGGCCGCACCAAATCGAAGCCGTCGATCAGCTTCACCGCAAGCTCCGTTCCCGTGACGCTCACGCCCGGCCAGCGCGTGCTGACCTCGGGCGCGGGCGGATCGTTGCCCCGCGGCCTCGCTGTCGGCGTCATCGCCGGGGCCGACAAGGGCGAGGCCGTGGTCGATCTTTACGCGGATTATGCCCGAACCCGCATGGTGCGCGTCATCGACTACGAATTCCCGGCTTTCGAGGAAGCGCCGGTCGAGCCGGCCGGCTCCTCCGAGGCCGAACCGGCCCGCGCCGCGCCGGCCGGCGGCGATCCTCTCGCCAATCCCGACTCGCGGCCAGCCGCGGCGGCGGCGGCGGATTCGAACGAAGGCGTTGACTGAGATGAACAAGCGCGCTGAAGGGGTGGCGCGGATGCTGAAAGCGTCGGCGCCGACGCTGTTCGGCCTTTTCGCCGTGCTGCTTCTCGCCTCGCCGTTGCGTCTCTTCTACGGGATCGTGCCGACGCCGATCCTGCCTCTCGTCATCGTCTATTTCTGGACTCTCTACGGGCCGAGCTACATGCCGGCGCCCAGCGTTTTCGCGATCGGCCTCCTGCAGGACTTTCTCAGCGGGGGGCCGCTGGGGCTGTGGGCGGGCGTTTACCTTGTTACGCAGTATATCATGCTGTCGCAGCGCTCGTATTTCGTCGGCCGCGAACTCAGCGTCGTATGGGTGGGTTTTGCTTTCGCCGCCGCCGGCGCCGGGCTTATATTATGGCTCGTGATGAGTCTGATGTCGGGCGAACTGCTGCCGGTCTGGCGCCTCGTGGGCCAGATGTTCGTCACTGTTGTGACTTATCCGTTGTTCAGCGCCGCTTTTTCGCGCCTCCATCGCCGCGTCATCGTGGAGATGTGACGGATGAGAATTAACTCCCACGATCCCGAACGTCTCGAAGTCCTCAACCGCCGGGCCTTCATGTTCGCCGGCGGCGCGAGCCTCGTGCTGACCGTGATCGGCGGCAGGCTCTACCAGCTGCAGATCATCGACCATCAGCGCTATGTCGATCTTGCGCAGGACAACCAGTTCAACAAGCGCATCCTGACGCCGCTCAGGGGCGAGATCGTCGACCGGTTCGGCGCGAAGCTCGCGACCAACGCCAAGAATTTCCGCCTGCTGTTCGTTCCGGAGCAGACGCGCGACGTCGACGGCGCATTCGACGCCATCGGCAAGATCGTCAACGTCAGCGACGAGAAGCGGGCGCGCATCAAACGCCAGATCCGCCGCCGCGCGCCCTATACGCCGGTTGTCATCGAAGACAACCTCTCATGGGATCAGTTCTCGAAAATCAATTTTGAACTTCCCTATCTGCCGGGCGTGCTGCCCGATGTCGGCGAGACGCGTTCTTATCCGTATGCGGACGTCGCGGCGTTTGTCGTCGGCTATGTCGGGGCGGTGACCGACAACGACCTGTCGGAAGCCAAGGACGAAGGCGAAACCGTCCTGCTGCGCCAGCCGGGGTTCCGGGTGGGCCGCGAAGGGCTCGAGCGCACCTATGACAGGGAGCTGCGGGGCGTCGCCGGCTCGATGGACGTCAAGGTCAACGCCTACGGGCGCGTGATCGAGGAGATCACCGAAACCGCGACGCCGCCGGTGCAGGGCGCGACCCTGGCGTTGACCATCGACGCCGAGCTGCAGCTTGCGGCGTCCCAGACACTGGCCGGCGAAAGCGCGGCGGCGGTGGTGCTCGACGTCGTCACCGGCGATATTCTGGTGCTCGCCTCGACGCCGGCTTTCGATCCGAACGAGTTCAATTTCGGGATCAAGCCCGATCTCTGGAAGGCTCTAAACCAGAGCGAATACAAGCCGCTGCTGAACAAGCCGCTGTCGGCCGCCTATCCGCCCGGCTCGACCTTCAAGATGGTCAGCGCCATCGCTGCGCAGATACAGGGCTACAAGCCGAGCTACCGGGCGTCATGCAACGGCAAGTTCTGGTACGGCAACCGCTTCTTCCACTGCTGGCGGCGACAGGGCCACGGCTCCGTCGACATGAAGAATTCGCTGAAGCACTCCTGCGACGTCTATTACTACAACATCGCAACGCAGCTCGACATCGACATTCTCGCCGACGTCGCGAGAAAGCTCGGGCTCGGCCAGACGTTCGAACTCGGCATTCCCGGCCAGCGCAACGGCGTAGTTCCCGACCGCGACTGGAAACGCGCCTATTTCGCCGGTTCGCCGCAGAACCAGCCGTGGTTTCAGGGCGAAACGCTCTCCTGCATCATCGGCCAGGGATACGTCACCTCGACGCCGCTGCAGCTTGCGGTCATGGCGGCGCGCGTCGCCACGGGCCGGGAAGTCAGGCCGCGCATCGTCAGGGTGAGGGGCGATCTTGAAGTGCCGTATCAGCCCGCGCCCCTTATCGATATCGATCAGTCCTATTTCGACGTGGTGCGCGCCGGCATGAACGCGGTCACCAACGAGCCGGGCGGCACCGCCTGGCGGTCGCGTCTCGAAGAGCCCGAATGGCAGCTCGCCGGCAAGACCGGCACGAGCCAGGTTTATCAGATCACCGCCGAAGAGCGGGCGAGGGGGCTGACAAAGCCCGAAGACCTGCCGTGGAAACGCCGCGACCACGCGCTGTTCGTCTGCTTCGCGCCGTTCGACAATCCGCGTTATGCCTGTTCGGTGGTCGTCGAGCACGGCATCGGCGGGGCGCGCATGGCGGGACCCAAGGCGCGCGAAATCATGCGCGCCGTGCTTTCGAAAAATCCGTCTGCGCTGCCCGCTTACGATCCGCGCAAGATCGCCGCCGACGCCGACGCGACAAAGAGAGGGTAGGACAATGGCGGAAATCCTCCTTCCCGGAAGACGTCGCGGCCTTCGCGAGAGGCTGTCGCGCCTGCACTGGCCGTTGATCGTTCTGCTGACGATGATCGCCGGCGCCGGAGTCATAACTCTTTATTCCGCCGCGGAAGGGTCGTGGCAGCCCTGGGCGTTCAACCATGCGACGCGCTATGCCGTGAGCCTTGTGATGCTGATCTGCATCGGGCTGATCGGCATCCGGTACTGGATGGCGCTCGCTTATCCGATCTACTTCTTCGCTCTGGCGACGCTGGCGCTTGTGCCGTTCATGGGCGAGGTGATCATGGGCGCGCAGCGCTGGATCGTTATCGGCGGCATGCAGTTTCAGCCGTCGAGCGTCATGAAGATCGGCCTCGTGCTGGCGCTGGCGCGCTACTATCACGGTCTCCGGGCGGAGCAGGTTTCTCACATACTCTATCTCATCCCGCCGCTGCTGATGATCGGCGCGCCGGTCGGCTTGATCTTCATGGAGCCCGACCTCGGCACGGCGCTGCTGATCGGCGCGACCGGCGTGACCATCGTGTTTCTCGCCGGCCTCAGTCTCAGGATCGCGGCCGTCGGCGCGGTCGGGGCCGTCGTGGCGGGCTATTTCGCCTACCGTTTCAACATTCTGAAGCAGTACCAGATCGAACGCATCCTGACGTTCATGGACCCGGATCGCGATCCGCTCGGGAAGGGCTACCACCTGCTGCAATCGAAGATCGCGCTCGGCTCCGGCGGACTCGACGGCAAGGGCTTCATGGAAGGCTCGCAGAGCCAGCTGAAGTTTCTTCCTGAATTGCAGACCGACTTCATCTTCACCATCTTCGGCGAGGAATTCGGATTCGTCGGCGCCATCGCGTTGCTGGCGCTGTATCTCGCCGTGATCCTCACCGGCATAGGCATCGCGCTCAACGCCAAGACGCATTTCGCGCGTCTCGCTACGATGGGCGTCATCGTCACCTTCACCTTCTATGTGATGATAAACACCGGCATGGTCATGGGGCTTGCGCCCGTCGTCGGCGTGCCGCTTCCGCTTGTTTCCTACGGCGGAACCATGATGCTGACGATCATGGCCGGCTTCGGCATCGTCATGAGCGCCTATCTCAGCCGCGATCAGGACGGGCTCGGCGGGCGCGGCGGGCTGTGATTATTCAGGCCCCGAGATGCCGCCGGAAAGCGTCGACCGTTTCGGCGTAGGCGCCTTCGGCGACGGCGATCAACGTCAGCGCGCGCGCCGAGTCCTGCGCGCGGCAGCATTCCTCGATCTCGCGAACCGTATTCGAGAACCGCACGGCGCCGACATTCAGCGCCGACCCTTTCAGCGCGTGCGCGGTGCGTGAAGCCTCGTCGGCGGCTGCTGCGGCGAGCTGGCTGCGCAGCGCTTCAAGCAGCGATTCCGTCGAGCGCCAGAATGCGGCGAGAATTTCAAGCGCGCCGTCGACTCCAGCGGCGGCGACAAGTCCGTCGATCTGGCTGTGATCGATGCAAGACTCACCCTCATCGCGCGCCGCAGCGTCTTGGACGGTCATGTTGAATCCTCGCTCCCTCGGCGGGTCATCCGCGTCAACGGATGCCTGCCTCCCCTTCAGGAAAGGTTGCTAAGATTCGTAAAAATTTGTCTAAAACCTTTTAGGACACGGCGTTCGCCCGCCGCGTCCCTCGGGATCCCGCGCGAAACGCCCCCTGGCGCAGCACGGGCCTCAGGCTTCCGCGAACTTGTTGGTCGCCCTCACCAGCCCGTCGATGATGCCCGGTTCGCTCGCCGCGTGGCCTGCGTCCTGGACGATGACGAAGTCGGCTTCCGGCCATGCCTTGTGGAGCGCCCAGGCGGTTTTCATCGGCGTCACCACGTCATATCGCCCCTGAACGATGACCGCCGGGATATGCCGCACCCTGTCGATATTGGCGATAAGCTGGTCGTCCGTGTCGAAGAAGCCCTTGTTGACGAAATAATGGCTTTCGATGCGCGCGAAAGCGACGGCGAAGGCGTCGCTGCCGAAGCTGGAAATCCGTTCGGCCGATGGAAACAGCGAAACGGTGCCGCCTTCCCAGACGCTCCACGCCTTGGCGGCGGCCACCTTCACAGCCTCATCGTCCCCGGTCAGGCGCTTGTGGTAGGCGGCGACGAGATCGCCGCGCTCCGCCTCGGGGATGGGCTTCAGGAAATCCTCCCAGGCGTCGGGATAGAGCCAGCTCGCGCCCTCCTGGTAGAACCACAGGATCTCTTCGCGCTGAAGGGTGAAGATGCCGCGCAGCACCAGCTCGGCGACGCGGTCGGGGTGGGTCTGGGCGTAGGAAAGGGCGAGAGTCGATCCCCAGGAACCGCCGAACACCTGCCAGCGCTCGACGCCCAGATGCCGCCGCAGCTTCTCCATGTCCTCGACAAGGTCCCAGGTCGTGTTCTGCCTGAGCTCGGCGCGCGGCGTCGAACGGCCGCAACCTCGCTGGTCGAAAACAACGATCCGGTAAGCTTTCGGGTCGAAATATCGTCGCATTGAGGGCGTAGAACCGCCGCCTGGGCCGCCGTGACAGACGACGGCCGGCTTGCCGTTCGGGTTTCCCGAAACTTCGTAATAAATCTCGTGGAGATCGGAGACCTTGAGGAAACCCGTTTCGAAAGGCTCGATTGGCGGGAACAAAGTGAGACGTTCTAACATTTCGATGCTGACACCGGCTGACTGGGCGTGGTACTGGTTAAACAGGGGGTTGGGCGAGCAATCAAGCTCCGCCGACCGCGTGGGGCGCGGCGGCGGGCGAGGCGGGAGCAGGGGTCTCGTGAAGTTCGGGCGGCGTTTTATCCGCGCCACAGTCGGCGTCGGCGTATTGTTGGCTTTTACAGGCGGTTGTTCGACCGTCGTCTTCCAGGAACAGTCCCAGACCGTTCGGTCGCAGGCCGTGGAGCGCGACGCGCTGATCCGGGCGGCGGCCGAGGTCTCGGCCACCAAATGGCCAAAGCCTGAAGGCGGGTCCTTCGGCAACATGCTCGCAAGCGTCGTCGTGGGTTCGGGCGACCGGGTGACCGAAAGCGACGCCGTAGACCAGTATCTGCAATCGCTGGGATCGTCGCCGGACCGGCGTCTTGTGGTTCTCGCCGACGCGGAGCGGCATCTCGCCGCGGCGACCGCGCTGGCGCAAGCCGCCGAGGCGGCCGCTGACGGCGTCCGTCCGGCCATGTCGGACATCTCGATCGTCGAAGGCGCGATCGGCGATCTTCGCAGCGTGCGCGACATTTACATCGCCTCGCTGAAGCGGCTCTCGAAAGAAGGCGAAAGCGTCGACTCCGGCATGATCGGCACGCTTCGGTCGGCTTTCAACGATTCCATAGAGAGGGTCGGGCGCTCGGCGGACAGGCTAGCGGACGCGGTCGCCCACGACCGGACAGAAACGCTGGCGGACCGGCCGCTGCGCCGCGCCAATTTCGCCGGTTCGCTCTAGCCTTTTCTCGCGCCCGCGACGGCGAGCGCCAGCCACCCTAAAATCGTCAGCCCGCCGCCGATCGGCGTGACGGCGCCCAGCGCCGAAACGCCGGCGAGCGCCAGCCCATAGAGCGACAGGGCGAAAAGCAGCGATCCGGCGAGAATGAGCGCGAAGGCGATGTTCAGGCCCGACCGCGCGGGCGCAAGAGCGATGGCGGCGAGAACGACGGCATGAAGGAGCTGGAAGTCCGCGCCCGTACTGAAGGCCCGGCGCAGATTTTCCGGCATGTCCGTGGGCAGAGCGTGCGCGCCGAATGCCGCGAAGCAGACCCCCGCCGCGCCGCACGCTCCGGCGATCATCAGCCGCGCATTCATCTCGCTTCTCCCGAAAGGGCGCTCGACTTCTCGTCGCGGCCCGCCTAAAGCCAGCGGACCTTCCCGCCGCTTCTCATCATGCAACGCCCCGCCCAGATCGCCTATGCGTCGCTTTACGCCAGCAAATTCGTGCTGTGGGGCGTCGCGCTGCCGTTTTTTTCCGGCTGGCTGGCGCTGAAAGGATTTTCTGCCCCGCATATCGGGTTGATTACCGGCGCAGCACTCGGAGCGCGTCTCGTTCTCGGGCCCGCCGTCGCTTGGTGGGCCGACCATCAGCCCGATCACCGGCGGGCGCTGCGTCTCATCGCCTTTCTGTTCGGCATGAGCGCTCTCTGCCTCGCCTTGTCGCCCGGCAAGGCGGCGATCGTTGCGAGCGCGGTGATCATGCTGTGGTCGTTCGGTCTGCTCGTTCCGCTGACGGACAGCGCGGTTCTCGCCGCCGATCGCGCCGGCCTCCTGCATTACGGACAGACGCGCGCCGTCGGCTCCTTCGCCTTTCTGGCCACGACGATTCTCGGCGGCGAGGCGCTGACCCGGTTCGGGCTTTCGACGGGCGTCGCCATCATGGCTGCGGCGGGCGTTTCCACATTCGCGGTTTCGCTGATCCTGCCGGGCGCTCAGGCGGATGCGCCGCACCGCGCTGCGCCGTCATGGCGCGACGCGCGCAAGCTTCTAGGCGAACCGCGCTTTCTCATGGCGCTCGGCGCGGCCGGACTGACCCAGAGCGCGCATGCGGTCTATTACTCGTTTTCGATCCTGCACTGGACGGCGCTCGGCTATTCGCCGCGCGTCATCGGCGCCTTGTGGGCGACCGGCGTGATCGCCGAAATCCTGCTGTTGACGCGCGCCCGAGGTCTTGTCGCGCGGCTGCGGCCCGATCTGCTCATCGCGGTCGGCGCGAGCGGCGCCGCCATTCGCTGGCTGTTGACCGCCGGCGATCCGGTTTTGCCGCTGCTGTTCGCCGTGCAGATGCTGCACGCGCTTTCTTTCAGCGCGACGCATATCGGCACTATCGAATTCATCGACAGGGCGACGCCGAAACGCCTCGTGACGACGGCGATGACGCTGCATTCGACCACCGGAGTCGGCGCGTTGACGGGGCTGGCGACCATCGCCGCCGGCTATGTGTTCGAGGCCAATGGTGCGGCGGCGGCGTATCTGCTGATGGCGGCGATCGCGGCGACCGGGGCCGCTCTGGCGCTCGTTCTGTCGCGGCGCTGGAAGGGCGAAGCGCTGTTCGACTAACCTCAAGCCATCGCCGGATGCGCGCCGTCCCAGTCCGCGGGAGCGCCTTGCTCGGCCATTTTTCGGATGCGTTCCTCGTAGATGTCGAAGAGCGCGATCTTCGAACCGGGGGACTCCTTCACCTTCGCCAGCAGCGCCCGCGCCGCCGCCCAGTCGCCGGCGCGGTAGGCGACGAGAAGCTGGCGGTGGTTTTCCTCCAGCGTGCGGTAGCTCTTCGACGACTTGATGAAGGGATTGCCGACAAGCGCGAAAATGCTGATCGGCTTTTCTGCGTGTTTCGTCCGCAGACGGTCGAGTTCGAGGAACGCGAAGTGATGATGCGATTTCCGGTAGACGGTTTCGTCGCAGATGATCGCCGGGCCGTAGATCTCCGCCTGGTTCCTGAGGAAGGCGGCGACGTCCGCCGCCGGTCCTACCGCTGAATAGCGATTATGGCGTCCATGGCCCATCGGTCCGATGAAGCAGTCGCCGGACGCGATTCCGATGGCGAGATGAAGCTGCACGCCGCGGGTGCGCGACGAGGCTTCGAGTTCGGCGTTGGTCTTGTCCATGCTTTCGATGAGCCGCAGCGCCGCCGCGCATCCGGCTTCGATATGGTCGGCGTTTTCGAGCGGCGCGTTGTAGTAGGCGAAGATCTTGCCGCCGTCGGCCTGTTCGGCGGCGCCGCCGGTCTCGATGATTGACTTGCGCAAATCGGCGCAGGCGGCGGCGAGGAGTTTCGTCACGTCGTCGGGCGCGTTCGCCATACGCTGCATGTCGTCGTCGGTGAGCCGCAGCTCGCAGGCGAGTACGGTCACAGGGCGATACACGCCGTCGAGAATTTCCGCGGCGCCCTCCTCGCGGAGTTTTTTCATGGTCGGTTCCGGCAAGGAGCCCTGAAAGGAGCCGCGCACGCTGTCGTCGCGCAGCACGACGCCGAGCGAGCGTCCGCCGGCGACCGAAAAGGCGCCGAGGAAAAGAGCGAGAGAGGCGGGCAGCGGATTGAGCAGCGTGTCGCCAAGCGCGAAGGCGCCGACGGAAAGGATCAGCAGCAGGACCGATACGGCGGCGGCGATGCCGAGCGCCTTCCAGAAGTCGAGACGCTGCGACCACATGATCGCCGCCGCGCCGAGCAGCATGACGGCGATCGCTTCGGCGGGGCCGGCCCATCCGGGACGCGACAGCGATGCGCCGCTGACGATCTGGCGCGCCGCGAGGGCATAGGCCTGCGGCGCGGATATTTCGCCGCGCGCCGTGCGAACGGCGCGGCCCTGGTCGAGGTCGCGGCCGATGAGCACCACGGCGCCTTTAAGCTGGCTGTTGGAGGCGGTGGCGTTGAGCACCCGCCAGGCCGGCGTCTCGGCCGTCAGCATCTGCCGCGGCAGGTAAAGACGCATCGACGTGTCCGGCGCCAGCGGGATCGTGCGTCCGGAGAGGGCGACGCCCGACGGCAGGCGCCCGGCCGTCGTCACCGCAGAAGAGTCCGTTTCCACCCGCACCCTGTTTTCCGGGGACGCCATGATCGCCGCTTCGAGACTGATCGACGGGACAGCGCGCCCGCCGACCGACCACAGAACCGGCATGCGCCTCAGGACGCCGTCTGCGTCCGGTTCGAGAGCGGCGACCGCAAGCGTTGTCGCTCTGGCGAGCGTATCGTTGACCTCGAAGCGCGGCCGCGCCACGGGCAGGGACAGGTAATCCGATCCGGCCGCGCCGACCGTCAGCCAGTCGAGACCGCGAACGTCGGAGCGTTGCTGGCCGAAAGCTTCGTCGCCGGCCGGCGTGTCGGCGATGGCTACGGCGGAGCGGGCGCCGGCGAGGGCGGCGGCGAGCGTTTCATCGGTGCCGGGAAGCAGCGCGAGCTGCTGCGCGAACGCCTCGTCGCGGGCGCCGCCGAGCCAGAACTCTCCGATGGTCTTCGGTGACAGCGGGTCCGGCGCGTCGACCGGCTCGACGAGGACCACGCCCCGCGCGCCGGCTCCCACAGCCTCGCGGGCGATCTCGGCGAGGATTGTGCGCGGCCATGGCCACGGCCCGATGCGGTCGATGCTCTCCCGATCGATGGAAATCACATGAAAGGATTGCGCAGCGCCTGAGGAGGCAGGCTTAAGGCGTTGATAATAGTCGAATAACGCCTCACGATTGCTGTCCGAGGGAGACTGGGCGCCCGACAGCGCGCCGATGGCGATGACGGCGAGCAGAAAAATCACGATGAGCAGCGGCAGCGCGCTCAGCCAGCGAAACTGCGCGGCAAACATGTTCCTCGCCACGATACTCGACTCCCGATCCCGCCGATCCTCAGGGGCGCGGCTTCCGGCCCGGGTCTTCCGGCCGCTTCCATCGCCCCTTCAGGATCAATTTAGTATCCTTGGATACACCATAACAATGCAATCCGCGCGCCGTCGCCGCCCGGATTCCTAGGAAAGCGTTAACCATGACAGCTGCTACCGCGCTCTTCGACATCGGCCTTGACGACGGCGTCCTGACGCTGGCGGCGAAGGGCGACTGGCGAGCCCGCAATCTCGGCCCCATCGACGGCGCGTTGCGGGACTTCGAGGACGATTCGACCGGCCGCGACATCGTCATCGACGTCTCGAAAGTGGAAAAGCTCGACACCGCCGGGGCGATGGTGTTGCAGCGGGTGTTTCGCGCCTGCACGCAGCGAACCGAACTCTCGAAGATCGTCGGCGCCAGTCCGGCCCATGGGGCGCTGCTCGAGCAGGTCGCCGGCCATCTCGCTCCCTGTCCGGTCGAACCGGCCGGCCGCAACGCCTTCGTCATGATGATGAACCGTCTGGGCCGGGGGGTGGTGGACGCCTACTTCGCCTCGCTCGAGGTTCTGAGCTTCATCGGCTTCACCCTGTCGAGCGCCGTCAAGGTTCTCGCCAATCCGTCGCGTTTCCGCTGGACGTCTGTGTTCCATCACATGGAGGAGGCTGGCCTTAACGCCGTGCCGATCATCGGGCTGATGACCTTCATGATCGGCGCCGTCGTCGCTTTCATGGGCGCGAAAATTCTCAGGCAGTTCGGCGCCGATGTGTTCGTCGTCGATCTCGTCGGCATATCGGTGTTGCGCGAGTTCGGCGTGCTGCTCGCGGCGATCCTCATCGCCGGCCGCTCCGGCAGCGCCTTCACCGCCCAGATCGGCACGATGAAGATCCGCGAGGAAATCGACGCGTTGCGCGTGCTCGGACTCGATCCGATGGAAGTGCTCGTCCTCCCGCGCATCTTCGCGCTGGTCATCATGCTGCCGGTGCTCGCCTTCATCGGCGCCATGCTCGGCATCATCGGCGGCGGACTCGTCGCCGCCGGCTCTCTCGGCATATCGCCGGTGCTGTTCCTGACGCGCATGCAGGAAACCATCGTTATGTCGAATTTCTGGGTGGGCATCATCAAGGCGCCCTTCTTCGCGTTCGTCATCGGCGTCATCGGCTGCTTTCAGGGCATGGAGGTGGAAGGCAGCGCCGAGTCGCTCGGCCAGCGCGTCACCCTTTCCGTGGTTCAGTCGCTGTTTCTGGTGATTTTCCTCGATGCGTTTTTCGCCATGTTCTTTCTGGAGATCGATTTTTGACCGTCAACGGTTCGGGCAGCGACGCCATCATCGAGATTCGCGGACTGAAGACGCAGTTCGGGGATGCGGTGATCCACGAAAATCTTGATCTAGACGTAAAGCGCGGCGAGATCATCGGCGTGGTCGGCGGCTCCGGCACCGGCAAGTCCGTCCTGATGCGGACGATCATCGGACTGAAACGCCCTTCGGCGGGATCGATCAAGGTTTTCGGGATCGACTATTTCAACGCCGACGACGAGACCCAGCTCGATATCGAGCGCCGCTGGGGCGTGCTTTTTCAGGGCGGGGCGCTGTTCTCGTCGCTGACTGTCGCCCAGAACGTCATGGCCCCGGTGCACGAGCACCTGAAGCTGCCCTCCGCGCTCGCCCAGGACATCGCGGCGCTGAAAATCTCCATGTCCGGCCTGCCCGCTGACGCGGGCGCGAAGTACCCGTCGGAGTTGTCCGGCGGCATGCAGAAACGCGCAGGGCTGGCGCGGGCGCTCGCTCTCGACCCGGAACTTCTGTTTCTGGACGAGCCCACCGCCGGCCTCGACCCGATCGGCGCGGAGAGATTCGATGAATTGATCGTGAATCTCAAGAAATCCTTAGGGTTAACCGTGTTTATGGTGACCCATGATCTCGACACGCTTCACGCCGCTTGCGACCGTGTGGCGGTGCTCGCTGAAAAGCGGGTCATCGCCTGCGGTCCATTGGCTGAAGTGCGGCGCGACCCGCATCCGTGGATTCAGGAATATTTCGGGGGGCCGCGAGGCCGGGCGGCTCTTGATTTCAAACAGCCCGGCGCCGGCGCATAAAGCGGGGCATGCGTAAATCATGGAAACACGCGCGCATTACGTCCTGATCGGCGCGTTCGTGCTGAGCGCGGTGGCGCTCGCGTTCCTGTTCATCCTGTGGCTCGGGCAGACGCAGCGCGAATTCGACGAATACGATGTAATTTTCACCGAACGGGTCTCGGGCCTTTCGGTCGGCGCCGCGGTGCGCTTCAACGGCATCCAGAAAGGCGAAGTCCGCGAGCTGAACATCGATCCGGACAATCCTTCCATCGTCATCGCGCGCGTGCGCGTCGACAAGGACACTCCGGTCAAGACCGACACCAAGGCCGAGCTTGAGCTTGTGGGCTTCACCGGCCTCGCCATCATCCAGTTCGTCGGCGGCTCGCCCAACGAACCGCTGCTCAAGGAAGTGGCGCGCGGCGTTCCGCAGATCAAGGCGGACACCTCCGGCTTCGCGGCTTTTCTCGAAGGCTCCGGCGATATCGTCGCGGCGGCGAACAGGCTGCTTTCCGAAGAAAACACCGAAGCCGTCAACCGCATCGTCGAGAACATCGCGACTGTCACCGACGCCATCGCCGGGCAGAGCGACAATCTCGCCGCGACGATCGAGAATACGGCGGCGATCAGCAAGGACATCGCCGCAGCGACGGCCAAGATCGAAAGCATTACGCTGAAGCTCGACAAGCTGCTGAGCAACGACGCGCCGCGCACGCTCGCCGAAACCGAGGAAACGGTGAGGGCCGCGCGCGCCCTCGTCGAGGAGCTTCGCGCCACGGTCGCTGAAAACCGCGAGCCGATTTCCATGTTCACCGAGCAGGGGCTCGCGCAGATAGGGCCGGCGGTTTCCGAAGCCCGCCGCCTGATGCGCACGCTCGACCAGATCCTTCGGGAGATCGACCGCGATCCGCGCGGCTATCTTTTCGGCGAGTCGACGCCCAGATATGAGGCCGGACAGCAATGATGCGCGCTCTTATCCTCTCCATCGGCTTCGCCCTGACGGCGGCTTGCGTTTCGGTCCTGCCGGAAGCCCGGCCCGCCGCGCCGCGTTATCTGGTCGACGCCGCGACGTTCGAGGCCGCCGGCGCCGAGCCGGTCGCATGGAGCCTCATCGTCGAGGATCCTCAGGCGACGCGCGTTTACGACACATCCAAGATCGCGCTGATCCGCACCCCCGGCCGCGTCGAGTATCTGGCGAACGGCGAATGGGCCGACCGCGCGCCTCGCCTTGTGCAGGCGGCGCTCGTCAGAAGCTTCGAGAACAGCGACCGCATTCTCGGCGTCGGCGATCGCGCCTCGCGGCCGGTCAGCACGTACATTCTGCAAACGGATATTCGCGCCCTGCACGCCGACTATGCGGACGGCGGCCCGGAAGCGGTGTTTTCGGTTTACGGGCGCATCGCCAATGCAAGGGGCAAGATTTTCGCCGCCCGCCTGTTCGAAAAGCGCGTGCCGGCGAAACAGGGAACGCCCGACCAGATCGCCGCCGCCTTCGACGAGGCGATCGTCGGCACGCTGGGCGAGATGGTGGAGTGGACGCTCGCCGAAGGCGAAAAGGCCTACGCGAAATAACCGACCGTCGCGCCGATCAGCAGATAGACCCGGCCGAGCGGCGAACTCAGATATTCTTCGAGCTCTTCATCCGCCGTCTCTGACGTCGTCGCATCTTCCAGCAGGCGCTCGAAACCCTGCAGGAAGGCGTGAACGTCCCGTTCGAACGCCTTGTCGCGGCCGGCCTCGGCGCGGATGCGGCGCTTCACGTCAGTCTCGTTGAGCCGCAGGATGCGGTTGGCGAAGACGTTGCGGTCGCCGCGACCGAAACGCTCGCGCAGGGCGGGCGGCGGGTCTCCGTAGAGCCGCGTTTCGAGATCCAGCGTAAAATTCTGCAGCTCGCTGATGATGCGGATGGCGTTGGCGGCGTTTTCACTCGTCGCGGGGGCGCCCGGCTTCGGCGGCGACACCGAGGCGGCGGCAAGATCGAGCGGCCCGGCTTCGTCGGTGGCGTCGAGGATTTCACGCCAGCTCACCGACTGCTTGTTGCGCCGGTCGGATTTCGGACGGCGCTGGGCGATGTCGTCGGCGAGTTCGTCAAGGCGTTGCCGCGAGCCGTTGGCGCCGCCCGGTTTCGGCGGTCTCGATTTCGCCGCCTCGGCGAGATCGAGCACGGCTGGTTTTTCGGCGTCCGCCGCTTCGGCCGCTGGTTCGGCTTCCGGTTCTTCGCGCTTCGCCTTTTCGGCGGCTTCGCGTTCGGCGGCGAGGCGCGCCGCCTCGGCGGCTTTGGCTTCGTCAGCGGCCTGCCTCTTCCGCCGTTCTTCTTCGGCGCGGCGACGCTGTTCTTCCCGCTGCGCCGCCTCGGCGGCTTCCGCTTCCTGTTTCGCCTGAGCCTCTGCGTCGCGTGCGGCTTCCTGCTCGCGGATCTGGGCTTCGGCGAGCTTGCTCAAACGCTCCGTCTGCGTCGCAATGGCGTCGGCGAGCCGGTCGGCGCGGGCGCGCTGTTCGGCGATCAGGCTTTCAAGACGGGTGTTTTCTTCCTCCAGCGCGGCGCGCGCTTCGGCGAGGGCTTTGTTGCGCGCCTCGACATGCCGGGCCGTTTCCTCGCGCGCGGCGATGGCTTCTTCGGCGACGCGGCGGGCGTCGTCGCCGGCGCGCGTCATGTCGGCGGCGGCTTTCGACGCCGCTTCGGCGGCGAGCCGGGCGGCTTCCGTCACATGATCGGCGGCGCCGGCGGCTTTCGCCGCATCCTCGCTCGCCGAAGCGATCGCGGTTTCCGTGGAGCGCCTGACGCTCTGCAGCGCCTCGGCGATGCGCGCCGTCTCGCGCTCCGTCGCTTCGACGGCGGCGCGGGAGGCGCGTTCGGCTTCCTGCGTCGACAGGGCGACGGACTGGTCGGCGGCTTTCTTCGCTTCTTCCGCGGCCCGCATCGCCGCGCCGCCGACATTGGCGGCGTTGTGCGCGGCGGATTCGGCGGCCGCTTCCGCAGTGCGCGCCGCAAGCTCGCTCGCCCGCCGCGTTTCCTCGGCGGACGCCTCGATGCGGCTCGTCGAGGCGCGGACGGTTTCGTCCGCAGAATGCAGCGCCTCGCCGAGAGCGGTGAAGCTTTGCAGCGCCGTCTGCGCGGCGGCGTCGAGGCGGCTCAGCCGTTCTTCAAGGTGCGCCTGCGCTCGCTCGCCGATATCGTCGGCGGAATGCAGCGCCTCGATCGAGGCCTGCGCCTTTTCGGCGATGGCGGCGGCGAACGCGTCGGCCTGGGCGTTGAGCTTTTCGGTGAGATCGATCAGCCGGGCGCGCTCGTCGGCGATGCGCGTCACCGAGCCTGCGGCTTGCGTTTCGATGGAGCTGCCGGCGACTTCGATCGCTTCCACATGCTGGCGGATCATCGCCTCGACGGAGGCGAGCCGCGCCAGCGCCTGGTCGAGACCCATGTTCAGCGCGTCCATCTCGCCGCGAATGGCGGCGCCGACGGTGCGGGCTTTGCCGACGGCGTTGGCGTCCGGCGAAATGAGCTGGTTGGCGGCGTGGGCGATGGTCTCGGCGGCGTTCACCGTGTGCAGGAGACGCGAGGCGATATAGCCGACGAGCAAAGTCAGAAGCGACGCGACGACGGCGAGAAGAAATCCCTCGAAGCTCAGCGCTCCCCAGTAGCTCCAGCCGGCGCCGGAGCCGGTTCCCACCCGGTGCGAGATCCAGTCGCCGAGCGGCCAGCCGACGACGATGGCGAACGGCCAGAAGATGGCGACGAGACGGGTGACGAGCAGCGTCTGGCGGGCCATCGCCGACCAGTTGTTCTTGCGCCGGCGGCGGCGGTCGGGACCGCGATAGGGATCGCCGTCGTCGGCCCGCAGCGCCCTCGGCGCGGCCGGCTCCAGCTCTCCATCTGTTTCCGGTTCTACGATGGCCTGAAACCTCAATCGGTCTGCGGCGTCTTCATGCGGCGCGTTCGCGCTCTCTTTATCCATGACTTCGCGTCGCTCGCTCATCCGCTGGCCTTCGGGGAATCCCTCCCGCATAGCCGATTTCCAGCGGCGCGCCAAATGTCGGCTGGCGCATCTTCAAGCATTCCCTAAGGCGAACGGAAATGCGTAGGGGCCAATAAACGAGTTCCGGCGGCGCCGAGAATCCGTCTAGCGGTTCGCCTGTGGCCTGACCGAAAGATAGCGGACCGGCGGATGCGGGAGACAGTTAAAAAACTGGTGGAAAGCCGGGGGTTCCAGACCCTGGTTCTGGGCCTGATCGTCGTCAATGCGATCGTTCTCGGGGCGGACACGTTGCCCGCCGTGCGGGATTCGAGCCTGCAGCCCGCTTTCGGCGCGATCGATCGGGTGATCATCTACGCCTTCACCGTCGAGGTAGGGTTGCGGCTGTTCGCTTTTCGGGGAAGCTACTTCAAGAGCGGCTGGAACGTCTTTGATTTTCTTATCGTATTGGTTTCGCTATTCGCGACGTCGAGCGGTCTGTCGGCGATAAGGGCGTTTCGCGTTTTGCGGGTGCTGCGGGTGGTGACGATCATTCCCCGGATGCGAACCGTGGTCGCCGCGCTGCTGGAGGCGATCCCCGGCATCGCCTCGGTCGGGGTTGTGCTGCTGCTTATCGACTATGTCTTCGCGGTCATCGGGGCGAGCCTTTACGGGCCCGAGCATCCGGAGATTTTCGGCGACGTTTTCGCCGCCATGTACACGCTGTTCCAGGTGATGACGCTGGAGGGCTGGCCCGACATCGCCCGGCAGGTCGGCGAGACCCACCCCAACTCCTGGCTGTTCTTCCTCACTTTCGTGCTGATCGGCACCTTCACCATGCTCAACCTGTTCGTCGCCATCGTGGTGCGGGCGGTGGAGGAGGATACGGATTCGCCGGTGCACGAAGTCATCGAGCAGAATAAAGCGCTCGCCGCCGAGCTTTCCGAGATAAAGACCATGCTGGCGAGGCTGGAGAACCGCGCCGCCCGCTGAGCTTGCCGCAGCAAGTCCGGCGGCCTATCCCTGCCGCAAACAGCGGGCGCGAGCCCCGCATAACCGCGCCGGGAGAACGCCATGCGCTCCAATTCTCAGATCCAGCTCAAGTTCAACCTCGATCCGGTGATCGAAGAAATGCGCGACGTGGTCGGCCGCTGGGCCGACGACCGCCTTGCGCCGCGCGCCGCCGAGATCGACGCCACTAACGAATTTCCGCGCGACCTGTGGCCGGAACTCGGCGCGCTCGGCGTGCTCGGCGTCACGGCGGACGAGGAATATGGCGGGGCCGGGCTCGGTTATCTCGCGCACTGCGTGGTCATGGAGGAACTCTCGCGCGGCAGCGGCGCGGTCGGTCTTTCCTACGGCGCCCACTCGAACCTCTGCGTCAACCAGATCAACCTCAACGGCACCAAGGCGCAGAAGGCGAAATATCTGCCGAAGCTGATCAGCGGCGAACATCTCGGCGCGCTCGCCATGTCGGAGCCGGGCGCCGGTTCCGACGTCGTGTCGATGAAGCTCCGGGCCGACAAGAAGGGCGACAGGTACGTCCTCAACGGTAACAAGATGTGGATCACCAACGGACCCGGCGCCGACACGCTCGTCGTCTACGCCAAGACCGATCCCGCCGCCGGCCCGCGCGGCATCACCGCCTTCATCATCGAAAAGGGCATGAAGGGTTTTTCGACCGCGCAGAAGCTCGACAAGATGGGGATGCGCGGCTCCGACACCTGCGAGCTGGTGTTCGAGGACTGCGAAGTGCCGGCGGAGAACGTGCTCGGCGCCGTCGGCAACGGCGTGCGCGTGCTGATGTCGGGCCTCGACTATGAGCGCACCGTGCTCGCCGCCGGACCGCTCGGCATCATGCAGGCCTGCCTCGACGTGGTGATCCCTTACGTCCACGAACGCAAACAGTTCGACAGGCCGATCGGCGAGTTCCAGCTCGTGCAGGGCAAGATCGCCGACATGTACACGACGATGAACGCCTCGAAAGCGTATGTGTACGCCGTCGCGCAGGCGTGCGACCGCGGCGAGACGACGAGGCAGGACGCGGCGGGCTGCATCCTCTACGCAGCCGAAAAAGCGACGCAGGTCGCGCTCGACGCCATCCAGCTTCTGGGCGGCAACGGCTATATCAACGAATACCCGACCGCGCGGCTCCTGCGCGACGCCAAGCTCTACGAGATCGGCGCCGGGACGAGCGAGATCAGGCGCATGCTGATCGGGCGGGAGATTTTCGAGAAGAGCCTTTAGACGCCGTCATTTCGGATCTCCCTTCTGGGCGACCGTCGCCGCAAAAATTCCGCCGAGGATGAGCGCGGCGGCGATAGCGAGGCGCGCTGTCATCGGTTCGGCGAGAAGCGCCACGCCGCCGAGCGCGGCGATGACCGGAACTGCGAGCTGCACGACGGCGGCGACGACGGGCGAAAGCCCCTGCAGGGCGCGATACCAGATCACATAGCCGGCGCCGGACGCGACGGCGCCTGAGGCGACGGCGAGGGCGACGCCTTCGAACGTCAAATGGCGCGGTGCGGGCACGGCGAACAACAGAACCGCGAAGGGCAGGGCGAGCGCGAAATTCCGCGCCGTCGCCGCAACCGGATTCGCCTCGCCGCGTCCGAGCAGCGAATAGGCGCCCCAGGCGGCGCCGGCGAGCCCCATAAGCACGGCGAAAGCGAGAGGCGGCGCGGCGATTCCTGGCGCGAAGAGATAGGAGAGTCCGGCGAGGGCCGCCGCGATCCCCATCCATTGCGTGGTCGATGGGCGTTGTCCTCGCGCCACGCCGTAGCCGATCATCGTGACCTGCACGGCGCCGAACAGAATGAGCGCGCCCGTTCCCGCCGGGAGGCGAAGATAGGCGAGCGAGAAGCCGATGGCGTAAAGGAACAGCGCGAACGCCGCGCTGATGTTGCGCGCGTTAATGACGAACCGCGCGCCTCGAAGATGCGCCGCGAGGATCGGCGCGAGAATGACTGCGCCCGACGCGAGCCGCGCCTGCGTAAACGAGATCGCGTCGATCATCTCCGTCCTGAGCGCCATGCGGCACAAGAGGGAGTTCGCGGCGAAGGCGAGGAGAGCGAGAACGGTGAGCGTCGCTGTGCCGATGCGCATGGGAATTTGTGCGGGGGGCGGAGGCGGCGGGTCAAGCCTGCCGCCTCGGGCCTCAGTTCGCGTACATCCGCCGTTTCTTCGCCAGCGCCGTCTGCCGGAGGAACGCGTTCGCCAGCGGCCGCGAGGTCAGCCGGGCTCCGAAGACGCCGGCGAGGACGGCGAGGGCGGCGACGGTGAGGAGCGCCTCGTGATCGACGATCATCGCATCGTCGAGCAGCGAGATCAGGAACAGCGCCGAAGCGGCGCCCGGCGCGCCGCCGAACCAGGCGAGGAACACCTGGCTTTCCTTCGGCAGGCGCGAGGACTGCAGCATGGCGAGTCGCGGCCCGGCGCGCATCACGGTCACCGCCGCCATGGCGAAAATGGTCGACAGCAGGTCGGCGTCCAGAAGCCGCGGCCCGAGCACGCAGCCGAACAGAAAATACGCGGCGGGCGGAACGTTCTGTTCGATGACGCGGCGCAGGCGCAGCCGCGTCGTCGGCGCGGCTTTCGTTTCCTGTCCCCAGACGAGACCGGCGGCGCCGGCGGCGATCACCGCGTCGAGGCCGAGCAGAGCCGCCGCGAGCAGCGAGGTGAGGCCCGCGAGGCAGGCGTACTGGGCCGGCGAGCGCTTGACGTCGCTTATGCTCGCCCGCGCGGCGAGATAGCCGGCAAGACCGCCGAGCGCGAAGCCGCCGAGGGCCCCCATGCTGGCGTCGAGCAGCGGCTTCAAATGCGCCTCGCCGGCTCCCTGCGCCGTCGCATAGCCGGCGATGAGGATGGCGACCGGGG
Organism: Pseudomonadota bacterium; assembly: GCA_036337175.1. Lineage (GTDB taxonomy): Bacteria > Pseudomonadota > Alphaproteobacteria > Caulobacterales > Parvularculaceae > Amphiplicatus. The sequence continues at coordinate 244,541 of JAYZEQ010000008.1, read as the reverse complement.
CGCCGAAAGCGATGATCGCCGCGCTTTCCATTCTCACGGCCGCCTTGATCGGGGCCGGGGCCGGGGTTCCGGTCACGGCGCGGCGGTCGAAGGCGGCGCCGTTGAGCATCAGGATGGCGCCCAGCAGCAGCGCCGACGGCGCCGAGAGCTGCGGCAGAAGCACGAAAGCGCAGAGCGCGCAGATGATCAGAAACAGCGGCGCGCCGCCGGCCGTAAGGCGGAACGAGGCGGGACAATGGCGGGCGAAACGGCTCACCTGAATCTGCGCGGCGGAAGCGAACACGAGCGCGGCGAGTCCCGCTTCGGCGGTGGACGCGATCCAGTCGGTCGGCAGCGCCGGCGCGCCGAGCCCGCGATAAACGAACGACGCGCAGATGCCGGCGATGATGACCAGAGCCGGCGCTTCGGACGCGGCGCCCGGGATTCTCGTCCTTGCGAGAATCCGGAAAAGACCGAGCGCGAACAGCGCCGCCAGCGCTAGAGTCATATCAAAAAGGAACTTCGCTGTTGTCGCGCCAACACGCATGACAGGCGCGCCGAATCATCTTCCGCAACCGTGAATTGATCCGCCTTTGATTGCAAATTTATTTTTTGAAAAACCCTTCGCATGCGGCCTTTTACGGGCGCGAAAGCGTTGCTCGGCGCGGGGTCGGGCGCGTCGCAGGGAAACTTATCCCCGCTCTTTTCGGCGCCTTTAAAGTGCGCGCGATGATGAACGGCGGATGGTCTGAAAGCGCCGTTCGCTTTTGTTCCGCACGGGTCGGATTCGACTCTGGCGTGCAGGTTAACGGAGAACAAGTGATGAGTGATGAAACGAAATCGCCGGAAAAGAAATGGTCGAAAGGCCGGTTGAAGCGCGCCGTCGCCGCAACGGCGCCGCAACTGGCGCAGGCGCTCGGCGGACCGCTCGCCGGCGCGGCCGTCTCCGCGATCTCGCGGGCGATCTTCGGCGACGATGCCGTCGATGAGGAGACGCTGGAAGCCGCGCTCAGCAATGCGACGCCCGAACAGCTTCTCGCCCTGAGGCGCGCCGATCACGAATTCCAGACGGCGCTGCGCGCCGCGCAGGTCGGGGAAGCGCGCATCGACGCCGGCGACCGCGCCAGCGCCCGCGCGCGTCAGCAGGCGATGCATGACTGGACGCCGTCGGCGCTCGGCGCGCTTATCATCGTCGGCTTCTTCGTGGTGATGGCGGCGATGGTTTCGCACCGGCTGCCGCAGGGCATGGAGACGGAGATGTCGATCATGCTCGGGGCGCTCGCCACCATGACGGCGGCGGTGGTCAACTATTTCTTCGGCTCGTCGGCGGGATCGAAAGAGAAGACGCGCCTGATGATGGCGCCGCCGGCGCCGCGATCCCATGAGTAGAGCGATAGTGAGTAGGGATCGCGCCCTCCGCCGTGCTATCAGCCGGACGCAAGCATGATGGAACGAGCGGCATGAGCGCGCGGCGCGCGGATATCGTCATCGTCGGCGGCGGCGTCATCGGCCTGTCGCTCGCCTGGCGTCTGGCGCAGGCGGGAACCGCGCCGCTTGTCGTCGACGCCGGCCTGCCGTCGGCTACGATGGCGGCGGCGGGCATGCTTGCGCCGTCCTTCGAACACGCTGCGACGCCGCTCGCCGAACCCTTGTACCGCTTTTCTGTGGAGAGCCTTGCGGCGTGGCGCGGCTTCGCCGCCGAGCTTGAGGAAGAGTCGGGCGAGACCATCGACTGCCAGCGAAGCGGCGTTCTCGGCGTCGCCTTGCGGCCGAGCGACGAGGCGGCGCTTCGCCTGAGCTTCGCCGGGCTTGAGGCGCGCGGCGCGAAAGTCGAATGGCTGAGCGGCGAGGAGGCGCGAAACCTCGAGCCGCGCCTCAGCGAAAGCGTGCGCGCCGGTCTTTTCGCTCCGGACGACGGGCAGGTCGACCCGCGGCTGACGGCGAAGGCGCTGCGCCGCGCTTTCACCCGGCGCGGCGGGGAAATCCTTTCCGCGCGGGCGCGCTCGGTTTCGAGCGGCGGCGGGGCGCGCGTCGTTCTCGAAGACGGCGAGGAAATTTCGGCGGGCGTCGCCGTGCTCGCCGCCGGCGCGCTGGTTTCATCGGTCGATCTTGAGCGGACGCCGCCGGTGTTTCCGGTGAAGGGCGAGATGTTCGCGCTTTCGGCGCCGGACGGGCCGATCCGCCATGTCGTGCGCGCGCCGGGCGCCTATCTTTGTCCGAAGGCGGACGGACGCCTCGTCGTTGGCGCGACCGAGATTCCGCGTGATGCGAGCCTCGATCCGACCCCGTCCGGAATAGCCGGCCTCAGAGGGGCCGCCGAGCGCGCCGCGCCGTCGCTGGCGCGTCTTGCGGAAACCGAACGCTGGGCGGGATTGCGGCCGGCGACCCCTGACGCCGCGCCTATCCTCGGATGGGCGGCGGGGCGAGAAAGCGGACTTGTTTACGCTCTCGGCCACTATCGCAACGGCGTCCTGCTCGCGCCTGCGACGGCGGCGCTTCTCGCCGGGCTGATCGTTAACGGCGCGGAAACCTCCGAACTCGCCGACTTCGCGCCGGCGCGGTTTAACCATTAGCGGTTTCTTGACCTTGTCGCGGCAGGATGGCGGGAAGGAAAGTCCGCTATTATGAAGATTGCAGCCGATCCAGGCCTTTCGGTCGCCGCCTCAGGACAGGCGCCGGTGATGGCCGCGCTGAAGCGTGCCGGCGATGCGACCGGCGCCGATTTCGAACTGCTGTTCAATATGGCCCGCCGCGAAAGCTCGCTGAATCCGGCGGCTGAGGCCAAGACGTCGTCGGCCGCCGGCCTCTTCCAGTTCATCGACCAGACCTGGCTCGCCGCCGTCAAGAAGTACGGCGCGAAGCACGGGCTCGAAGCCGCCGCCGCCGACATCACGCTCGGCGAGAACGGCAAGTATTCCGTCGCCGATCCGGCGCGGAAAAAAGAAATTCTAGATATGCGGTTCGATCCGGCGAAGGCGGCGTCGCTGGCCGGCGAACTCGTTCAGGAGAACCGCGTCGCGCTCGAACGCCGTCTCGGCCGGGCCATCGGCAAAGCGGAGATTTACGCCGCGCACTTCCTCGGCGTGGGCGGCGCGGCGAAGCTGCTTTCGGCTTCGCCCGACGCTAAGGCCGCCGACGTGGTGCCGCAGGCCGCCGCCGCCAACAAGCCGGTCTTCTACGGCTCGAAAGGCGCCAAAACGGTCGCGGAAGTCATGGACTCCATCGGCAAGTCGATGGGCGCCGATGACGGCGCGGCGGCGGAGGAGTTTTTCGCCTCGCGTCCCAACGCCGATCCGCGAAAAGTCGCGATGATCCGCGAATGGCGCAGCGCCGCCGAACTCGCCAATGCGCCCGCCGCCGCGCCTCGTTCATCGAGGACAACCGGCGTTGCGGATGCGTCGACGGCGTCGCCGATTGAAGGGACGCTGGTCGACAGCGACAAGTATAAATTGCTGGAGCTGTTGAACGCCAAATCCGTGCAGGGCGCTCTGTCGCCGCTCGCTATCGCGGTGCTGCAGTCGCTCGATCCGAAGGACCTTGGCGTTTCGGATCGCAATGGCGGGCGCGGTCAGGCGTAAGAGCCGCAGCGCATTTCCTTCAACAAAGAATGCCTCAGCAAACCGGCGCGACAAGCCCTTGCGGCAGGCGCGTCTTGGCGTCGCCGCAGCTCTTGGCGAATTGCTCCGGCGCGGCGCCGACGACGCCGGACAAATCCGCGCCATGAAGCTTCGCGCCCGAAAAATCGGCGGCGTCGATCTTGGCGTTTCCGAACGTCGCGCCGGCGAGATTGGCGCCGGAAAACTTCACGCCCGTCAGGGTCGATCCAGCGAATTTCGCGCCCGCGAGCTGCGCGTCCTTCATCATCGCTCCGGTGCCGTAAGCGCCGGTGAAATCGGCCCCCTCGGCGACGGCCGTTGAAAAGCTCGCAAAGGTGATGTCGGCGCCGGCGAAGCTCGCGCCCGATACGTCGGCGGCGCGGAAACTTGCGGCGCGAAGTTCGGCTTCCGTGAAGTCGGCGCGGCGGAAACGGGCGGCGTTGAAGATTGCGTCGGCGAGGCGAGTGCGTTTCAGCGTCGCGCCGTCGCCGGCTGCGCCTTCGAACGTGGCGCCGTCCAGCAGCGCGTTCGAGAACACGGCGCCGTTGGCGATGACGCCGCCGAAATTCGCTTTGGGATGATTCTGGCCCGAGAAATTGGCGCCGCTGAGGTCGCGGACGGCGAAAGCCGGCGCCTGGCTCTCCTGCGCGCCGCCGACGATCTTCGGCAGCGCCACTTCGACCTTGCCGATCGCGCCCGACAGGTCGGGGGCCAGCTTGTCGGCGCCGTTGAGGCTGCGCGAAATGAACTGGCCGACGGCGCGCACAGGATTGAACCCCGCCTGGCCTGTCTGGCGCGCGGCGAGGTTGGTCACGACGGTGAACGCCATGATCATGAACAGCATAATCAGAGCGACGATGCGAAACATTTGCGGCGACTCCTTGCCGGCAAGCCCATTAACGGCTCGGTTATCATGCCGCGGACCCGTCAAGGATCTTTTAAGGACGGCGCATGATTTGCGCGCGCCTTGTCAGGCTCTGAGCCATTTCAGATGTAAACGGATGGTTAAGAGCAGCCCGTGGACGCGCCGCAGCTGTCGCATCTGAGGCACGAACCGTTTCTGACAAGGGTGAATTGCCCGCAGTCGGGGCAGGCGTCGCCTTCGTAGCCCTTCATGCGCGCGGCCTCGCGCTTGCCGCCGGGCGAGGCGAGGCTGCCGGGCGGGGCCTTCTGGTTCACCGCCTCGGCGAGCTTGGCGACCTGCGCCTCTATTTCAGGCGGCGCTTCGGCGCGGCGGTCTTGAACCGGCGCCGTTTCCTCGGCGTCGACGGCGTCGTCGGCGGCCTTGCGCATGCGGTCGAAATCGCCGCCGCGCAGCACCACCAGATTGTCGGTGACGGTGGAGCGCGAGAAGCCTTTCGAGATCAGCTTGGTCGCGTCTTCCTGGGCTTTCTCGTTAGAGACGCCGCGTCCGATCGCGTCGACCGCCGACTCGCGCGGATCGACATGCGCAAGGTCGGCGCGGCCGAGATAGGAGATCGCCAGCTCGCGGAAAATGTAGTCGAGGATCGATGTCGCATGCTTGATCTGGTCGTTGCCCTGCACCGGGCCCGACGGATCGAAACGGGTGAAAACATAGGCGTCGACGAACTCTTCGAGCGGCACGCCGTATTGCAGTCCGAGCGATACGGCGATGGCGAAATTGTTCATCAGGCTGCGGAACGCCGCGCCTTCCTTGTGCATGTCGATGAACACTTCGCCGATCTCGCCGTCGTCGAACTCCCCGGTGTGCAGATAGACTTTGTGGCCGCCGACAATGGCTTTCTGGATGTAGCCCTTGCGCCGGTCGGGAAGGCGCCGCCTGCCGGGGCTGCGTTCGATGATGCGCTCGACGATGCGTTCGGCGACGATTTTCGAGCGCTTCTGCATCGGCGCGTCGGCCAGCGCTTCAGCGAGGCTTTCCTCGTCCTCTTCTTCGGCGCCGCCGGAAGCGAGCAGGGCGGAAGCGAGCGGCTGCGACAGTTTCGAGCCGTCGCGATACAGCGCGATGGCCTTGAGGCCCATTCGCCAGGCCAGCATGTAGGCGCGCGCGCAATCGTCTATGGAAGCGCGGTTGGGCAGGTTCACGGTCTTCGAGATGGCGCCCGAAATGAAGGGCTGAACCGCCGCCATCATTTTCAGATGCGCTTCGACGCTGAGCGCGCGCGTGCCGATGCGGCCGCACGGCGAGGCGCAGTCGAACACGTCGAGGTGCTCCGGCTTCAGATGCGGCGCGCCTTCGAGGGTCATCGCCCCGCAGCAAAAGAGATTGGCCATGTGAATCTCTTCGTCGCTGAAGCCGATGTCGCGCAGCACCATGTAGCCTGACTGAGAAAGCTGCGACTCCTCGAATCCGAGCACGTGGCGGCAGAAATCTTCGCCGAGCGCCTGAGGCGTGAAAGCGTAGGTGATGTCGAAGGCGGTTTTCAGCCGTTCTTCGAGCGCCTTGATGTGACGGTCGCCGAAGCCTTCTCGGCGCAGGGTTTCGAGATCGACGCCGGGCGCGCCGTCGAGCGTGCCGCGTCCGACCGCGTAGTCGGTGATGTCCTCGATCTGGTCGGCGGCGTAGCCGAGCGCCTTCAGCGCGGCGGGGACGGAACGGTTGATGATCTTGAACTGGCCGCCGCCGGCGAGCTTCTTGAACTTGACCAGCGCATAATCGGGCTCGACGCCGGTCGTATCGCAGTCCATGACGAGACCGATGGTGCCGGTCGGCGCGATGGCGGAGACCTGCGCGTTGCGGAAGCCCGAAATGGCGCCCAGTTCGTAGGCTTCGTTCCAGATCGTCCGGGCGCGCTCGGCGAGCGGCGCCCACGGACACTTGTCGGCGTCGAACGCGGCGGGTTCAATGTTGAGTCCGTCGAAACCGGAGCCCATCGCGGCGGCGCGGTGGTTTCTCAGAACGCGGAGCATCGCGTCCCTGTTTTCCTTGAACTTGGCGAAGGGACCGAGCTCGCCCGCCATTTCGGCGGAGGCGCGGTACGCGGCGCCCGTCATCAGCGATGATATCGCGGCGGCGATGGCGCGTCCTTCTTCGCTGTCATAGGCGAGGCCTGCGGTCATGACGAGGCCGCCGAGGTTGGCGAAGCCGAGCCCGAGCGTCCGGTAGTCGTAGCTGCGCTGGGCGATCTCGGCTGACGGAAACTGCGCCATCGCGACGGAGATTTCGAGGGCGATGGTCCACAGCCGGCAGGCGTGCTCGAAGCCATCGACGTCAAATCCGTCTTCGGCGCCGAATTTCGCGAGGTTGAGCGAGGCGAGATTGCACGCCGTGTCGTCAAGGAACATATATTCCGAACACGGATTGGAGGCGCGGATCTCGCCGCCGGCCGGGCAGGTGTGCCAGGCGTTGATGGTGTCGTGGAACTGCAGGCCGGGGTCGGCGCAGGTCCACGCCGTGCGGCAGATCGTGTTCCAGAGGTCGCGGGCGCGCACGGTCTTGTGCACGGCGCCGTCGAGCCGGCGGGTGAGCGGCCAGTCCTCGGCGGCCGCGACGGCCTTCAGGAAAGCGTCTGTGGCGCGCACCGAATTGTTGGAGTTCTGGCCGGAGACGGTGCGGTAGCCGCCCGAATCCCAGTCGAGATCGTATGTGTCGACCTCGATGCGCCGGAAGCCTTGTCGCGCGAAATCGACGGCGCGGTTGATCGAGGCGTCGGGAACGTAGGCGGCGCGGGCCGCCTTCACCGCCGCTTTCAGGTGGGGATTCTTTTTCGGGTCGAACCGGTCTTCCTCGGCGACGCCGTCCGCCCAGCAGGCGGCGAGAACTTTCGGCAGATGCGCGGCGAGAAGGCGCGATCCGGCGGCGAGGGCGGCGACTTTTTCTTCCTCGACCGCCTTCCAGCGCACGAATTCTTCAATGTCCGGATGGTCGGCGTCGACGATCACCATCTTGGCGGCGCGCCGCGTCGTGCCGCCCGATTTGACCGCGCCGGCGGCGGCGTCGCCCACCTTGAGGAAAGAGATCAGCCCCGAGCTTCGCCCGCCGCCCGACAACGGCTCGTCGGCGCCGCGCAGCGAGGAAAAGTTCGTGCCCGAACCGGAGCCGTATTTGAACAGCAGCGCCTCGCGCTTCCACAGATCCATCACCCCGCCGTCGCCGACGAGATTGTCGCCGACCGACTGGATGAAACAGGCGTGCGGCTGCGGGCGCTCATAGGCGCTGTCGGACAGGGCGAGCGTTCCCGTCGCATGATCGACGTAATAGTGCCCCTGTCCGTCGCCCTCGATGCCGTAGGCCCAGTGCAGACCGGTGTTGAACCATTGCGGACTGTTGGGCGCGCCGAACTGGGCGGCGAGCATGTAGCTCATCTCGTCGAGGAAGGCGCGGGCCGCTTCCTCGTCCTTGCCGAAATAGCCGGCTTTCCAGCCCCAATAGGCCCAGGCCCCGGCGATGCGGTCGAACACCTGCCGCGCGCTGGTCTCGCGTCCGTAGCGCGCCTCGCCCGGAAGCTTGGCGAGCGCCGCGACGTCAGGCATCGAGCGTTGAAGGAACTCCGGGACGCCTCTTTCCCTGACCTTTTTCAGGGCCGCAGGGACGCCCGTCTTGCGCAGATATTTCTGGGCGAGGATATCGACTGCAGTCTGGCTCCACCCCCGCGGAACCTCGATATCCTTCGCCTCGAAAATCAGGTCGCCTGTCGCCGTCCGGATTTCGCTGTCGGCGCGCCGGAAACGGATCGCGCCATAAGGCGCGCCGGGCGTTTTCACGAAGCGGCGGTCGATTCGCATTGCCGGTCCAATATAAGGAACTGTAGCCGATATTGTAGGCGGCGGAGGCCGCACTCTCAATGAGTTGAGGGTGATTCGGCCGCTGATTCGGTTAACAGGAGACGCGGCCCCTCTATGGACCTCGCCCTCGGCGGGCGCCATATTCCGGCCGCGCCGACCGGGGATTGTCGGCCCTCAGCAACGATTTGGGACATGCTTTCAAAGATTTTCACCTGGTGGAACGGCTCGACCTTCGGCACCCAGTTCATTCTGTGGCGGCGCGGCGCGCGCCTCGTGGGCAAGGACGAGCAGGGCAACCGCTATTTCGAGGAAAAGAGCCCGAGCGGCTCGGACGGCCGCACCCGGCGGTTCGTGGTGTATCACGGCGTCGCCGAGGCGAGCCGGGTGCCGCCCGATTGGCATGGCTGGCTGCATTACACGTTTGACGAGCCGCCAACGGTCGCGCCGCTTGCGCGCCGCTCGTTCGAAAAGGATCATCTGCCGAACATGACCGGCACGCCGCTCGCCTATCGCCCGCCGGGAACGCTGGTCGGGACCGACGGCAAGGGCGTCGCGCCGGATTACGAAGCCTGGTCGCCGGACGCGGCCTAGGCGGGAGTCGGGAAGGGACGCGCCATGAACCGGGCCGGGATTTTCGAAACCGTTGTGGGCGTCGTCGTGCTGGCGGTCGCCGCGCTGTTTCTCGCCTACGCCTACCGGGCGAGCGGTCAGGAATCAGAGCGCGGCGCCTACAAGCTCGATGCGGTTTTCGGCCGCGTCGACGGCGTGACGGTCGGCGCCGAAGTCAGGATCGCCGGCGTCAAGGTCGGTTCGGTGACGGCCAACCGGCTCGATCCGAAAACCTATGAGGCGCGCGTGCAGCTCGCCGTTTCTTCCGGCGTGCCGGTGCCGGAGGATTCCATCGCCAAGATCGTTTCGGACGGCCTGCTCGGCGGCGCGCATGTGTCGATCGAGCCGGGCGCTTCCGACGTCATGCTGAAGAACGGCGACCAGATCACGCTGACGCAAGGGTCGGTCGATCTTCTCGGCCTCGCCGTTCAGGCGTTCACTTCGAACGCCGGCAAGGGCGACCAGGCGCCGCCCAAATCCGATCCGTTGGGAGATTTGTAGTCATGCGTTCCGCCCGTCTCGTTCGCGGCGTGTTTTGCGCCGGATTGCTGGCGACGGGTGTCGCCGCCGCTCAGGATGCGCAGGAGCAATCCTCTCCTGACGTGCCGGCCCCCGAAGCGCCGTTCGACGAAAATCCCTTCGACGAGGTCGTTCCCGAGACCGAAAGCGAACTCGACATCCTGTCGCGGTCGACCGCCGATCCGTTCCCGTCGCTGAACGAAACCCAGAACCGTCGGCCAGTGTCGGTGACCTTGCGCGCTCTCGACAAGATCACGGCGCGTTACACCGACATTGAAGCGCCGATCGGCGAAGTCGCGCATTTCAATTCGCTCGATATCCTCCCGCGCTTCTGCGACAAGCGCCCGCCGGAGGAATTTCCGGAAACGACGGCCTTCCTTGAAATCTTCGACCGCGATCTGGCGCGCGCCAGGGCGAGCGCGTCAGCGGCGCTGAAGGAAGGAAAGGTCGCCCCAGCGCCCGAGCCGACCGTCGTCTCTCAGCCTTCTGACGAAATGGCTGATCACAGCTTCCCGGCCGCAGACCAGGAGCCGATCGATCCGGATCGGATCTTCGCCGGCTGGATGTTCGCGTCGAGTCCGTCGCTCAACGCGCTTGAGCACCCCGTCTACGACGTCTGGGTGATCGACTGCAAAACCGAGATCGTCGAAAGCGACGAACCGGCCCTGTAAAAGTCCGCTTCCGCGGAGAGGCAGTCGGTGAGACGCTCCTGATACTCCTCATTCGCCATCTCGGCGACGCCGAACTGCGCGAGATGCGGCGTGTGAAATTGCGTGTCGAGCAGCGTGAATCCGCCTAGTTTCAGCCGGCCGATGAGATGCGCCATGGCGATCTTGCTGGCGTTGTCGCGCCGCGAGAACATACTCTCGCCGCAGAAGGCGCCGCCGAGCGCCACGCCGTAGAGCCCGCCGACCAGCGTCCCGTCCTCATAGCATTCGACCGAATGCGCGTAGCCGAGACGGTGCAGCTCGCAATAGACTTCCTCGATCGGGTCGTTGATCCAGGTTTCCCGCCTGCCGGGCGCCGGCGCCGCGCAGGCGCGAACCACCGATGCGAAACCTTCGTCGATCCTGATCTCGAAAGGATCGCGCGCCATCAGCCGGCGGAGCTTTTTTGGCAGCCGCGCCCGCTCCAGTTCAAGCACGCCGCGAACGTCCGGAAGCACCCACACCACGGCGGCGTCGTCGCGGCGCCGCGCCATCGGAAAATAGCCGAGCGTGTAAGCCTTCAGGAGCTGGTCCGGATCGATGCTGTCAGCAGAATCGCGGGGCATGCCCGATTATCGCCCGGAGTCCCGTGCCCGCACAACGGCCATCGAGCGCGGCCAGGTCCTTCAAGATCGCGCGAGGGCGGGAGAATCCGCGCGGCGCCTTACGCCCGCCGCTTTTTCCCATGCTAATCATTCGTTCCGATAAAACGGGTCCCTGTATGGTCGCCATGCGGCGTTTTTCTGCGGTTTGCATTGCGGCTTCCGCGCTGGTGACTTTTGCGGCGATGTCTCCCGCTCGCGCCCTTGATCCCGGAAGCGCCGAATTCGCCGCCGGCGATTTTTTTGCGGCGCGCGCCGCAGGACGCGAAGCGGGAACCGGCGCCGGGTTTGCGCTCGCCTGTCAGGCGGGCATGGTGATCGGCAGCTACCTTGAAACAGGAGAGGCGGCGGTGTCGTCGCTTCACGGGGCCATCGGCGACTGCGCCCGCGCTATCGAAATGGACTCCCGCCGTGTCGATGCGTTCGTAAATTATGCGATCGCCGTCGCGTTCGAGGCGAAGCGCTTGAACAGTCGTCAGTTCGCCGCCGCCGCGCGGTGCCTGATGGAGGATGCGGTGGCGCGCTTTCCGCAAAGCGGCTTCGCCCATGCGGCGCTCGCCGGGTGGCACGGGTCGGTGAGCGATCAGGGATTTTTCGCCCGCACGGTTCTCGGCGGCAGCCGGGACGACGCGGAAAGAGAGTTCGACGAAGCCCTTCGGCTCGAGCCCGGCAATTTCGCGGTGAACTATCAGCATTTGCGGTTTCTCGCCGCCGGCGGCAAGAAGGATCGCGCAAACGCAGCGACGATCGCGGCCCATCTGGTCCGCGAGGTTTCGCCGAAAGACAAGTTCGAGGAGCTGTTGCGCGAGCGCGCCGGCGTCATCGAAGCGGCGCTGGCGAAGGGCGAATTGTCGGCCTCGGAAGCGCTTAAGGCGACCGAGCCTTTCTACATGATCGACAAAGCGCGGTCAGATGGACCATTCGAGCCGCCTTATCTCACCCGGTTTCCGGACCCGCAGCCAAGCGAGTAGGAGGTCGTCATGAAAATCACCCGGCACGTGCTCGCCGTTTGCGCGCTGGCGCTGGCGGGGTGCGCCACCGCGGCGTCGATCATCTATCCCGTCAACCGCGAGGCGCTGAAGGCCCGTCCCGGCGACTATGTTCTCGATCCGCAGCATACGAACGTAATATTCGCTGTGGAGCATCTCGGCTTCTCGACCTTTTACGGCCGCTTCGCGGATATTTCGGGACGGCTATCCATTGACCCGGACGATCCGGCGGCGAGCGACGTGGCTGTGCGCATCGCCGCCGCGAGCGTCGATACGCTCAGCGACGATCTGGACGAAAAGCTCAAGGGCGCCGGCATGTTCGATGCGGCGAGGCATCCGGACATCCTGTTCGCCTCGACGCGCGTAACGACGACGGGGGATAACGAGGCGGATATCGAGGGCGTGCTGACCGTGAAGGACGTGTCGGGGCCGCTGGTTATTCACGCGACTTTTCACGGTGAAGGGACGGACCCGGCGACCGGCCGGCGCACCGTGGGGTTCGACGCCAGCGCGGCGCTGAAACGCTCGGATTTCGATCTCGATCAGTGGAGCGGTTTTGTCGGCGACGAGGTGCGGCTCATCATCGGCGCGGAGTTTGTCGCCGCGAAATAGGCTGCGTTCAGGATTTCGCCAGCCACTTTTCAAGCCAGTGAATGTTGTAGTCGCCGCGCTGAAACTCGGGTTCGTTGAGCAGGTTGACGAAAAGCGGAATGGTCGTGTCGACGCCGACAATGGCCATTTCAGACAGCGCGCGCTTCAAACGGGCGAGGCAGTGCTTGCGGTCGTCGCCGAAAACGATCAGCTTGCCGATCATTGAATCGTAATAGGGCGGAATGCGGTATCCGGTGTAGACGGCGCTGTCGAAGCGGACGCCGGGGCCGCCGGCGGCGTGGAAATAGGTGATTTCGCCGGGCGAGGGGCGGAAGGTTTTCGGGTCTTCCGCATTGATGCGGCACTCGATGGCGTGACCGCGGAAATGCACGTCTTTCTGCGAGAAAGAGAGCTTGGCGCCGGCGGCGATCGAAATCTGCTCCCTCACGAGGTCGATGCGGGTCACCTGCTCGGTGATCGGGTGCTCGACCTGCAGGCGGGTGTTCATCTCGATGAAGTAGAACTCGCCGTTCTCGTAGAGATACTCGATGGTGCCGACGCCGAGATAGCCGAGCTTGGCGATGGCCTTGCGGGTGATCTCCCCGATCTTCTCGCGCTGCTTGTCTGTAAGGGCCGGCGAGAGCGCCTCTTCCAGTACTTTCTGGTGGCGCCGCTGCAAGGAACAGTCCCGCTCGCCGAGCTGCACCACGTTGCCGTGGCTGTCGGCGGCGATCTGGATTTCGATGTGGCGCGGCAGTTCGAGATATTTTTCGAGGTACACCGTGTCGTCGCCGAAGGCGGCCTTGGCTTCAGCCTTGGCGGTCGAAACAGCCTCGTCGAGTTGGGCGGCTGTCCGCGCCACCTTCATGCCGCGCCCGCCGCCGCCGGCGGCGGCCTTGACGAGCACCGGATAGCCGATCTTCTCCGCCGCCTTGAGCGCTACGGCGGTGTCGGGGACGCCGCCATCGGAGCCCGGCACGAGCGGGATGCCCGCCTCGCGCATGGCGTTCTTCGCCGCGATCTTATCGCCCATCACGCGGATATGCTCCGCTTCCGGACCGATGAAGACGATGTTATGCGCCTTGACGATTTCGGCGAAGCGGGCGTTCTCGGAGAGAAATCCGTAACCGGGGTGGATGGCGTCGGCGCCGGTGATTTCGGCCGCCGAGATGATCGCCGGAATGTTGAGATAGCTGTCCTTGGGCGAAGGCGGGCCGATGCAGACGCTTTCGTCGGCGAGACGCACATGCATGGCGTTGGCGTCGGCGGTCGAATGCACGGCGACCGTGGCGATGCCCAGCTCCTTGCAGGCGCGATGAATCCGGAGCGCGATCTCGCCGCGGTTCGCGATCAGCACCTTTTCGAACATCAGGCGTCCCTTAATTCACGCAAGGCGCGGCGGGCTATTCGATGATCATCAGCGGCTCGCCGAACTCGACGGGCTGCGCGTCGGTGACGATGATCTGTTTGACGACGCCGGCGCGCGGCGCGGCGATCGGGTTCATGGTCTTCATCGCCTCGATGATCATCAGCGTCTGGCCGGAGGCGACGCGGTCGCCCACTTTCACGAAGGGCGCGGCGTCCGGCGACGGCTTAAGATAGGCGGTGCCGACCATCGGCGAGGGCACGGCGCCCGGATGGTTGGCGGGCGCGGGGGAGGGCGCTGCTTCCTGCGGCTGCGGCGCGGGCGCTGCGGGAGCGGCCGCAGCCGGCGCCTGCACGGCGACGCCCTGCATGGCGCGCGAGACGCGCAGCCGGACGGCGCCTTTTTCAAGCTCGATCTCGGAAAGACCCTTGTCGCTGAGGATGTCGGCGAGCTGGCGAATCCATCCCGCCTCGATTTCGATATCGTCGTTTTTCTTTTCTGACATTCCGGGTTCCGGCGGTCGATTGGGAAAAAATCAGGGTTGGTTGTCGATGAGCCGCCTGATGGCGTCAAGCGCCAGGGCGTAGCCCGCCGCCCCGAAGCCGCAGATCACGCCGTTGACGGCGGGACTCACATAGGAGGTGCGACGAAAAGGCTCGCGGGCGTGCACGTTCGACAGGTGCAGCTCGATTTTCGGAGCAGAGACGGCTTTCAGCGCATCGTGCAGGGCGATCGAGGTATGAGTGTAGGCGCCGGGGTTGATGACGAGGCCCGAAGCCTTCCGCCCCGCCTCCTGCACCCAGTCGACGAGGACGCCTTCATGGTTGGACTGGCGGAAATCGACGGCGAGGCCGAGTTTGGCGCCCTGCGCCTTCGCCGCCGCCTCGATATCGGCGAGCGTCGTCCGGCCATAGATTTCAGGCTCCCGCGTCCCCAGCAGATTGAGGTTCGGGCCGTTCAGGATGTAGACCGTCTTGTCCGCCATGGCTTTGACTGTAGCCGCCCAAGGTTGCGGATTTCCGAAGGGGGGCACATATAGCCCCTAAGGAAAAAGCCGCGCAATATGAAGGCAGTAGAGCGAATGAAGCTGACGATCAACGGCGAAGGGCGCAAATTCGACGCCCCCCTGACGGTCTCGGGGCTGCTCGCCGCTCTGGCGCTGGAGCCGAGAAAGATCGCCGTCGAGCGCAATCTGGAGATCGTGCCGCGCTCAGCCTATGGCGAGACGCGGCTCGCGGACGGCGACCGGATCGAAATCGTGCAGTTCGTCGGAGGCGGTTGAGGCATGGGCGATACGCTGACCATCGCGGGACGGGCGTTTTCCTCGCGCCTGATCATCGGCACCGGAAAATACAAAACCTATGAGGAAAACGCCCGCGCCGCGGAAGCGGCGGGCGCGGAGATCGTCACCGTCGCCGTGCGCCGGGTCAATCTCACCGACAAAGACAAGCCGTTGCTGGTCGATTTCCTCGATCCGAAAAAATACGTCTACCTCCCCAACACCGCCGGCTGCTTCACCGCCGAGGATGCGATCCGCACATTGCGGCTGGCGCGGGAAGCGGGCGACTGGAATCTCGTGAAGCTCGAAGTCCTGTCGGATCAGAAAACTCTTTACCCGGAGATGGAGGAGACGTTGCGCGCCGCGAAGCTGCTCATCAAGGACGGCTTCGAGGTGATGGTCTACTGCTCCGACGATCCGGTGTATGCGAAGAAACTCGAAGATGTCGGCTGCTGCGCAATCATGCCCCTGGGGTCGCTAATCGGTTCGGGGCTCGGCATCATTAATCCGGTCAACATCCGCCTCATCGTGGAGCAATCGAAGGTTCCGGTGATCGTCGACGCCGGCGTCGGAACGGCGTCCGACGCGGCGATCGCCATGGAGCTCGGCTGCGACGGCGTGTTGATGAACACCGCCATCGCCGAGGCGAAGGACCCGATCCTGATGGCGTCGGCGATGAAGCACGCGGTGATCGCCGGGCGCGAAGCCTACCTCGCCGGGCGCATGGCGAAGAAGCGCTACGCCGATCCTTCCTCGCCGCTCGCCGGTCTCATCTAGGCTTACTTTTTCTTCGCGGCTTTCTTGGCCTCGTCGATGGCGGCCTTGACGTGCTGCTCGCTGTAGCCGGGCACCACCTCGATGTAGCCGCCGTCGATGGAGGCGATGATGAAGGCGGGCGTGCCCTCGACGCCCATCTCGGCGGCGATGCGATGCGTCTCGTCGAGGGCCTTGTCGATCGCAGGGTCCTGCGCCGCCTTCTCGAGCGCTGCGTAGTCGACGCCGTTCTTTTCAGCGATCTCCCTGATGCGCTTTTTATCCAGAACGCCGCTCGCGCCCATCATCGCGAAATGCATGTCGGCGTACTTGCCCTGCGCGCGGGCGGCGAGAGCGGCCTTGGCCGCGAATTCCGACTCCTCGCGCAGGATCGGGAACTCGCGGAACACTACTTTCACAGCCGCGTCCTTGCGGGTGAGGTCCTGCACCAGGCCCATCGCGTGCTTGCAGTAGGTGCAATGGTAATCGAACAACTCGATCACAGCGACTTTCGCCTTCGAGGGATCGGCGCCGACCGTATAGCCGCCTTCATCCGAAAGCAGCGTCGGAAGATTCTGGCGCGCCGTTTCGCGGGCCTTGACGTCGGCGGCCTCGCGCTGCCTGGTGTCGTAAGCCTGAAGGGACTCGATGATGACTTCGGGATGTTCGAGCAGGTATTCGCGCACGATCGCCCGGATTTCATCTTCTTCCGAACTGGCGAACACCGCCGACGGCGCGCGATTGTCGGCGCCGGGCTTGCTGGACTGGGCGTTGCCGAACGCCGCGATGGTCGCCCCGAGCGCCACTGCCGCCGCCAGCGCGGCGCCGATGGCCAATTGTTTTTTCATCTCAAAGTTCCCTGTTGCGCCTGACGCATTGTATGGAATCGTTCGTCGCCGAAAACCCGTTCACCACAATTGCGGATCGGGCACTTCCGGATCGGGCACCTCGCCTGTCGGACGCTTGCGTTCCGGCTGCGGGGCTGGCCGTTCTTTCTTTTCTTCTTCGATCGTCGGCGCGCCGTCCTGTCCGGCCGGGGTGAAGATGATGTCCGCGGCGCGCCGCCAGTCGGGCGTGCCTTTTTTCAGGAGGTCGCGGGCGCGCCGGGCGAACATGTTCGCTTCGCCCTTGGCCCCGGCGTAATAGCGCGACTCGGCGGTCGCCAGATACGCCATGCCCTCGTCGCCGAGGCCGCCATAGGCGCGCGCCAGCTCGTACCAGCCGAAGGAATTGTCGGGCTCGAGAAGCAGCGCCGCCTTCAGCTCCTTGATCGCTTCCGGGTAGCGCGTCGTGTCTTCGGTGGCGAGCAGCGCCCGCCCGAGATTGATGCGCAGCAGCGCCTTGCCGGGCGCGAGCTCGACGGAACGCGCGTGCGGGGCGATGGATTCGGCGACCCGGCCGAATTCGAACAGCATCTGCCCTTTCAGCTCGTTGAAATACGGATTGTCGGGATGCGTCGCCAGCAGCGTGTCGATCTCCTTGAGACCTTTGTCGATATCGGCGCCGCGATAATAGGCCACGGCGCGCGCGTAATGGGCGGGTTCGGATTGATCCGAAAGCGGATATTGCCGCAGCGTCGCCTTGGTGTCCTGCAGGAAGCCGTTGATCTTCGCCTGGATAAGCCGCAGCCGGGCGATTTCTTCCGGCGTGTTCGTCACGTTGTAGTAGGGCGATTTCTCGGCCCGCTCCGTAAGCGCGGTCATGCGCTCGTTGGCGAGCGGGTGGCTTTGCAGATACGGATTGATCTTGCGGCTGGTGAGAACCTGATAGTTCCTCAGCTTGCTGAAGAAGTCGATGATGCCCTTGCCCGAGTGGCCGACCCTGTCGAGATAGGTGATGGCCGCCTGGTCCGCGGAAGATTCCTGGCCGCGGCTGTAGGTGAGGAGATTCGCGTAGCCGATGTTCTGGCCGAGGCCGAGCAGGCCGATGCCCGCTTCCGGCGCGCCGGCCGCTATCGCCGCCCCGGCGAGAACGAGACTGAGCAGCATGGGGCGCGAGGCGGCGGCGAGGGCTTCGTCCGAGCGCGCCGTATGTCCGCCGGCGATGTGGCCGGATTCGTGGGCGATGACGCCTTCGATCTGGTTGGGATTGTCGGCGGCGGTGATGAGGCCGGTGTGAATCCCCATGTTGAGGCCGCCGGCGAAAGCGTTCGGCGTCGGGTCGCCGATGATCAGAATGTTGATGCTTTCAGCGGGCAGCCCCGCGGCGCGAAAGATCGGGAAGGCGTAGTCGTCGATCCACTGTTCGATTTCAGCGTCGCGCAGCACCGTCACCTGCGCCTGGCTCTGGCCGGCCAATGCGAGGGAAGCGGCGACCGCAGCGATGATCCGTTTGAAACGCAAGTAAAAATCCTGACCTTTGCCGCCGACGGGCGAGGTTACGAACCGGCTCGAGGCCTAACAATAGGGGGCGCCGGAATTGTGACCGACGCCCCCGAACCGTTTAACGCGGGAAAAGCCGTTTCCCGGCGTCGCCGTCAGCCGCCGATCGCCTTCTGCCACCATCCCTTGCGGTTCGGCTTGTCCTGCGCCGGCCGCTGCTTTTCGGCTGGAGGTTCATCAACCGCAGCAGGCTGCGGCGCGGGAGCTGGTTCCGGCTGATCGTTCGCGGCGAAGGCCGGCTCGTACGATTCCTGTTCCGGTTCGTCGGCCAGCTCTTCTTCAGGCGCTTCCGGAATGAACGGCTGCTCGGCGCCGCTTTCCTGAGCGGAAGACGGTTCCGGCTCGCGTTCCGACGTTTCATCGGCCTCGGCCGACGCCCAGAACGGCTCGTCGCCGCCGGACTCTTCCGGCGCGCCGGCTTCGGCAGGTTGATCCGGACGCCGATTATTGCGTCTGCCGCCGCGCCGTCCGCGACGGCGCCTGCGCCGCTGGCCGTCGCCGGATTCTTCCGGCGCGGTTTCGCCCGCCTCATTGTCGCGCGCCGCGAGCGGCTCGTCGCTGTCGTCCTCCGCGTCTGACGCTCCGTCAACGGATGAGTCTTCGCGGCCTTCCGGTCCCTGACCGGGCGCGGCGCCGTCGCGCCGGCGGCGCCGGCGGCGTCTGCGGCGACGTCCGCCCTGACCGCCTTCGCCGCCTTCCGAGGCTTCTGCAGGCGCGGGCTGTTCATCCTCGTCCTCAGCGTCGCCCGCATCGGCCTCGACCGGATCGGCGTGCGTCTCGACGTCGAACTGATCCGGGCGGATGACGGCGGCGACCGGCAGGTCGCGCGGCGCGCCGCGTTTTTCGAGCTCGTACTGATCGCCCGCCTTCGACGAGTCGGCGACGACTTCGACGCTCACCGCATAGTCGTCTTCGATGCGTTTCAGCCAGTCGCGCTTGTGGTTGAGAATGTAGAGCGTCACCTCGAGCGAGGCTTTCACCGCTATGACGGCGGAGCGGTCGGTGAGAGCGGCGCTTTCAATCGCCCGCAATATTCTCAATCCGGCCATTTCGTGGGTGCGGACCACGCCGGCGCCGGCGCAGGTCGGGCAGGAATGGGTGGTGCCGTCGACGATGCCGGAGCGGCGGCGCTGACGCGACATTTCGAGCAGACCGAAATTGGAGATGCGCCCGACCTGGATGCGCGCGCGGTCGTCTTTCAGCGCGTCCTTGAGCTTTTTCTCCACCGTCCGGTTGTTCTTGTTCTCCTCCATGTCGATGAAGTCGATCACGATGAGGCCGGCGAGGTCGCGCATGCGGCACTGGCGCGCCGCTTCCTTCGCCGCCTCGACGTTGGTTTTCAGGGCGGTGAGCTCGATATTGCGTTCGCGCGTCGCCTTGCCGGAGTTGACGTCGATGGCGACGAGCGCCTCGGTCTGGTGGATGACGATATAGCCGCCCGACTTCAGGCGCACCACCGGCTGGTACATGGCGTCGAGCTGGCTTTCGACGTCATAGCGCAGGAACAGCGGCGTCTTGTCCTTGTAAGGCTGCACGTTCTTGGCGTGCGACGGCATCAGCATTTTCATGAAGTCTTTGGCTTCGCGGTAGCCGGCGTCGCCGTCGACGAGAATCTGATCGATATCCTTGTCGTAGAGATCGCGAATGGCGCGCTTGATGAGGCTCGCCTCTTCATAGATGAGGCAGGGCGCGATGGATTTCAGAGTTAGCGACCGGATCGTTTCCCAGAGACGGATGAGATAATCGTAGTCGCGCTTGATCTCCGCCTTGGTGCGCTTGGCGCCGGCGGTGCGAATGATAAGGCCCATGCCCTGCGGCAGGTCGAGGCTGTCGACGACGCGGCGCAGGCGCTTTCTGTCGCCGGCCACCGGGATCTTGCGCGAAATGCCGCCGCCGCGCGCCGTGTTGGGCATCAGCACGCAATAACGGCCGGCGAGAGACATGTAGGTGGTCAGCGCGGCGCCCTTGTTGCCGCGCTCTTCCTTGACGACCTGAACCAGCAGAATCTGCCGGCGCTTGATGACTTCCTGTATCTTGTAGTTGCGCATGATGCGCAGCCGCTTGCGGCGCGCTTCCTTGTAGCGTTCGAGCAGCTCGGCGCGCTTCGCGCCGCGCGGCTTGTCGCCGCCGCGCCGGGATTTCGTTTCGGTCTCGCCTTCGGCTTCCGCATCGTCGTCGCCGTCGTCAGCAGCGCTCCCGGACGCATCTTCCGGGGCGCCTTCGTCATGATCTTCCGCATCCGGCGCATCTTCAGGATGGGCGTCCGACGGCGCGGTCACGCTTTCAAGCGGCGCCGAATCGAACGCGGCGGCTTCCGCCGGCTCGCCGTCCTGCGCATCGGCGTGATCGCCGTCCTCGTCCGCATCGCCATCGTCCGCATCGTCGCCGGCGGTTTCAGCCGCTGCGCGATCGCCGTCGGTGGAAACCTCGCTGACGCCGGGACCGTCATCGTCGTCGCTGGCGAGATCGTCGAAACGCGCCGCCTCGGCGCCGTCGCCATCGAGATCGATATCGCCTTCATCGCCCTCGTCGCCGCGCTGGCCGAGATCGAGCTGGGCGGCGAGATCGGCTTCCTCCGCTTCCGCTTCCTGCAGCAGGCGGCGGTCGGAAACCGGGATCTGATAATAGTCGGGATGGATTTCGTTGAAGGCGAGGAAGCCGTGGCGATTGCCGCCATATTCCACGAAGGCCGCCTGAAGCGACGGTTCCACCCGCGTGACGCGGGCGAGATAGATATTGCCTCTTAGCGGTTTTCTCGACGAATACTCAAAGTCGAAATCTTCAACCTTGCCATTCTCCAGGACGCAGACCCGCACCTCTTCGGGGTGGGCTGCATCGATCAGCATTTTTCTTGTCATTTAAAAGAGCTCCGCGACGCGCGGGACTCGCCGCTGCGCCGTTTCGGTTTGGACGCCGGCGTGCGGACGCCATCGCGAGCGGCGCGCCCCTCGGGGCGGTCGGTCGGTCTGAATGCGTTTGTCGCGACATCGGCGATGTTTTCCTATGCCGGCTGTCGGCCGGCGGCCTATTCTTGGCGCTGAAAGCGCCGGTTCGCCCCGACGCGGCATCAAGGGCCTCGACCCGCCGCGCGCCGGCCCTGGGGCCGCCGGCCTGCCCCGGCGCGCCACCGCCTGAGCGGCCCGGCGTCCGGAAACCTCTATTCCCGCTATGGTTTCATCCAGTCGCGCCCGGGTATCGTCCGGGGCGGCGGGCCTTCCTCACAGCAGGCCGGGATCGGCGATTACGCGGTCGGCTGACGCCGGGCGGAACCTGAACCCTTTATTGACCATGCATGAGCCTTGGGAAAAAGAAAAGCTTCCCGCGCGCCGACTCATAGTCACATGCGAATGTAGCCAAGTGTTTAACGGCGCATTAACGATAGATCAAAATGATGGCGCGTTCGCAGGTTAGAGCCTCGCAGCGCATCGATCGGACATGGAAGTGGTGAGAATCGGCCGGTTTCCAAGGGCTGCAGGCTGGGTCGCGGCGTTTATGGCGCTAGCGGGCGGATTTTTATGTTCCGCAGCGGCGGCGGCCGATCTTGTCGACGTGCGCTTCGGCGTCACCTCGACGAACGAAACCCGCGTGGTGTTCGATCTCACGGGTCCGGTCGCCTATGCGATCAGCGGCGATTCCGCCGGCGAGGGGCGGCTTATTGTCGAATTTCAGGGGCTGGCGCTGAAGCCCGGCCAGAGCGGCAAGGGCAAGGGGCATTTCGCTGGCTACATGCTTGCGGCCGGCGGCGGCGAGGCGGAAGCGGTGCTCAGCTTCGCCCGAACCGCCAAGTTGAAGGATCACTTCATCATTCCGGCCAAGACCCCGGGTGAAAAGACCCGGCTGGTGATCGACGTCGCCACCGCCGATAAGGCGGCGTTTGAAGCGAGTTTGCCTAAGAAATACAAAGATCTGACGGCCGTCATTAAAGCTGCGACAGCGCCCACGCCGGCCGCCACGACGCTCCCGCCCATTCCGGAAGCGCCGGCCCCGCGCGCCTCGCTGCCAGTCATCGTCGTCGACGCCGGCCACGGCGGCGCCGATCCGGGGGCCACCGGACCCGACGGCACGCGCGAAAAGAACGTGACGCTGGCGGCGGCGTTGCAGCTTGCGGAGATTCTGAAGAAGGGCGGGCGGTACCGGGTCGTCCTCACCCGCACCGGCGACACCCGGCTGCATGTGGAAGAGCGGCTGAAAATGGCCCGGGAAATCTCGCCCGACCTTTTCATCTCGATTCACGCGGACGCCCATGACGATCACAGTCTTAGGGGCGGCTCGGTTTACACCCTGTCGGACGAAGGCACGAAGCGCTCGACTAGCGAAGCCCTGTCGCAGGGCGACTACCAGGTGTTCGATCTCAATATAAAGGATGAAGCGCCGGATCTGCGGCCCATCCTGCTCGATCTCGCCCAGAACCATACGAAGAATCGCTCGGGCCAGTTCGCCGATCTGCTGATCCAGAACCTCTCCGGCGTCACGCCGCTGCTCAACAACACGCACCGCACCGCCGACCTCAAAGTGCTGCTGTCGCCGGACGTCGCCGCGGTGCTGCTCGAACTCGCCTTCATCTCCAACGCCAAGGACGAGGCCAATCTCACTTCGCCCGCCTGGCGGGAAAAAACCATGACGGCGGTCGCCAAAGCCATCGACGGCTATTTCGACGCCCGCACCCCGGTGCAGCACGCCTCGAACGCCGGCGAGGGGACTCATTAAGAAATTTAACGCTTTTTGGACTTTCTCAGGCTCAAACGGCCGTCCCGGCGTCTCGAAGTCGCCGTGATTTTCGGCTAGGAAATTGCTGCGCTTCGTCTCGGGGTGGGCGCGTGGAATTGGCGGGTTGATGCGCCGCTCGGTGCGCACGCAATTGGTTAGATCGAATGTCAGACGAAAATGAGCCTTGGTCCCCTGGCGACGCGCGCAGGCATACGCGCCGCGCCGAAGGCGAGGACCCGTTCGCGCCGGCGCGCCGCCGGGCTGAGGATGACGACGCGCCGCGCGCCGATAAACGGATTGTCGAAGAACCTGTCGAACGGCGCGGCGGCGGCGGGTTGCCGCTGTTTCTCAAGCTGATCGGTTTCGCCTTCGCCGGCGTCGCGCTCATCGGCGTCGTGGTTGTCATCGCCGCGGCGCTCTATCTCAACAAGCTGAGCCAGGATCTTCCCGACTACCAGGTGCTCGCCGAATACGCGCCTCCGGTGACCACCCGGGTTTACGCCGGCGACGGCACGCTGGTCGCGGAGTTCGCCCGCGAGCGGCGCCTGTTCGTGCCGATCAGCGCCGTTCCGGACCGGGTGAAATACGCTTTCGTCTCCGCCGAAGACAAGAATTTCTACGAGCATGAAGGCCTCGATATCAAAGGCATCCTGCGCGCGCAGATTTCCAACGTCGGCAACATCATCCGCGGACGGCGCCTCGAAGGCGGCTCGACGATCACCCAGCAGGTCGCCAAGAACTTCCTGCTGACCAGCGAGCAGCGCATCGAGCGCAAGCTGCGCGAAATGCTCGTGACGCGGAGGATCGAGCGGGCGTTCGAGAAGGATCACATCCTCGAGCTCTATCTGAACGAGATCTATCTCGGAAACCGCTCTTACGGCGTGGCCGCCGCTGCGCTCAACTATTTCAACAAATCCCTCGACGAACTCACCGTCGCCGAAGCCGCCTATCTCGCCGCCATTCCGAAAGGCCCGAGCAACTACCATCCGGTCTATCATCACGACCGCGCCGTCGAGCGCCGCAACTGGGTGATCGGACGCATGCTCGAAGACGGCCGCATCACGCCGGAAGAAGCGCGGGAGGCCATCGCGTCGCCGCTCGACGCTCAGATCGCCTCGGTCCTCGGCGCGCGCGACTGGGCGTCGGAGTATTTCGCGGAAGAAGTCAGGAAGCAGATCGCCGCGCTCTACGGCGACGAGGCGTTGTATGACGGCGGCCTCGCGGTCAGGACCACGCTCAATCCGCAGCTCCAGTCCGCCGCCGGCAAGGCGTTGCGCCGCTGGCTGATCGAATACGACCAGCGTCATGGCTGGCGCGGCCCGCTGACCAAGATCGAAGCCGGCGACAACTGGGCGGAAGCGTTCGCCGAGACAGCCAAGAAACTGTCGGAAACCCGCAAGATCGCCGACGATCTCGCGCCGTGGCGGCCCGCCCTCGTTCTCGAAGCCACGGCGGGCAGCGTCCGCATCGGATTCGCCGACGGCGCCGAAGGGGCGATCCCTCTCGCCAACATGAGCTGGGCGCGGCCCTACAAGACCGTCGACTCGCTCGGACCGGAACTGACCTCTTGCGCCGAGATTCTGTCGCGCGGCGACGTCGTCTATGTCGAACCAGCGCAAGACGGCGCCTACAGGCTGCGGCAGTTGCCGGCGATCAACGGCGCGCTGACGGCCATCGATCCGCATACGGGACGGGTGCTCGCCATGGTCGGCGGTTTCTCGTTCCAGCTGTCGGAATTCAATCGCGCGCTGCAGGCGAACCGCCAGCCGGGTTCGACCTTCAAGCCGTTCGTTTACGCGGCGGCGCTCGACAGCGGCTATACGCCGTCAAGCATCGTGCTCGACGCGCCGTTCGTGGCGCCCGGCATCGACAGCTGGTGGAAGCCGGGCAACTACGCGGAAGGCCGCTTCTATGGCGAGAGCACCTTGCGCCTCGGCCTCGAACAGTCGCGCAACACCATGACGGCGCGTCTCGCGCAGGATCTCGGCATCGGGCCTATCGTCGACTATGTCGAAAAGTTCCATCTTTCCGACCGTCTGCCGCGCGAGCTGGCGATTTCGCTGGGCGCAGCGGAGACGACCCTGATGCGCATCACCGCCGCTTATTCGATCTTCGTCAACGGCGGCAAGCGCGTCGAGCCCGTGATGATCGACCGGGTGCAGGACCGCACCGGCAAGACGATCTTCCGTCGCGACGCCCGCGACTGCATCGACTGCAATGTCGAGCGCTGGGCGGAGCAGACAGAACCGCAGCTTCCCGATACGCGCGAGCAAGTGATGGATCCTCGCACCGCCTATCAGATCGTGTCGCTGCTCGAAGGCGCGGTGCTGCGCGGCACCGGCGGCGCCGTGCGCAAGGTCGTCGACAAGCCGGTCGCCGGCAAGACGGGCACCACCAACGAATATCGCGACGCCTGGTTCGTCGGGTTTTCGCCGGACCTCGCCGCCGGCGTCTATGTCGGCTTCGACATGCCGCAGACGCTCGGGCAGGGCGAGGCGGGCGGCGTCGTCGCCGCGCCGATCTTCGGCGAGTTCATGGCCGACGCGCTGAAGGACGAGGCCGCCATTCCGTTCCGCGTGCCTTCCGGCATCCGGCTGGTGCGCGTCAACGCCAAGACCGGGCGGCCGGCGCGGCCGGGCGATTCGAATGTCATCCTCGAAGCGTTCAAGGCCGAGGACGTGCTGGCGTCAGGACCGACGACCGACGATCTTTCGCTCGATCCGCTTGGCGCCGCGCCGCGGCCGCAACAGGAACAGCCCGAGGACGATTTAGGCGGTCTTTACTAGCGCCCGACAGACTATATAAGCCGGACAGCTTCGCCGTTCGCGCTTCGCGCCGCGGCTGTCGCCCAACCTTCGGAGCCTTGCGCATGCGCGCTGAAATCGTCGCCAAAGCCGACGCCATCAAGCAGTCGCTGGAACTGCTGAGGAGGCGTCTTTGACTGGGATGTCGCGCAGGATCGTCTCGTCGAACTGAACGCCAAGGCCGAAGACCCGTCGCTGTGGAACGACGCGCAAGGCGCGCAGGCCCTGATGCGCGAGCGCAATGCGCTCGACGCGCAGATCAACGCAATCAAGGATATCGAGCGGCAATTCGACGACGCGATGGCGCTCGCCGAACTCGCCGATGAAGAAGGCGACGAAGCGATCCTGAACGAGGCGCAAGCCTCGCTCGCCGCGCTCGCAGAGGCGGCGGGGCTCGCCGAGACCGAGGCGCTGCTCTCGGGGGAGGCGGACGCCAACGACTGCTTTCTGGAAATCCATTCCGGCGCCGGCGGCACCGAGTCGAACGACTGGGCGTCGATGCTGCTGCGCATGTATCTGCGCTGGGCGCAGAAGCGCGGCTTCAAGGTCGACGTCATCGAGGAGCAGTCGGGCGACGGAGCCGGCATCAAGTCGGCGACCATTCAGGTCAAGGGCCACAACGCCTACGGCTGGCTGAAGACGGAATCCGGCGTGCACCGTCTGGTGCGCATCTCGCCATTTGATTCAAACGCGCGGCGGCACACTTCGTTCGCCTCGGTCTGGGTCTATCCGGTGATCGACGACACTATCGAGATCGACGTCAAGGAAAGCGACTGCCGCATCGACACGTTCCGTTCGTCGGGCGCCGGCGGACAGCACGTCAACACCACCGACTCGGCGGTCAGGATCACTCATATCCCGACCGGCATCGTCGTGCAGTGCCAGAACGAACGCTCGCAGCACAAGAACCGCGCGACCGCCTGGGCGATGCTGCGCGCGCGCCTGTATGAAATGGAATTGCAGAAGCGCGAAGAGGCCGCCGCCGCGACGGAAGCCGCCAAGACCGATATCGGTTGGGGGCATCAGATCCGCTCTTACGTCCTTCAGCCTTATCAGATGGTGAAGGACCTGCGCACCGAGGTCGAAAGTCCGTCCCCGGATCTTGTGCTCGACGGCGATCTCGACGAGTTCCTCACCGCCGCCTTGGCGCAGCGCGTCACCGGGCAGGCGGCGTAGCCCCGCATTCCAGCCGCCGCGTCGGCCCTTGATCCCTCCGCCCGGTCGGATATGCTCTTCTGATAGCGCTACCATGCGCAAGGGAAGGAAGCGCGATGCGCGCTGAATCCGGCCGGAGTCGCCGGCGCGGCCGCATCGCCAAGGAACGGGCCTGAACCATGAAACTGTCGCTGGGCGCCGCCCTGCTTTTCTCGCTTCTGACGGCCGGTGCGGCGGCTGAGGAAAAATGCGGCGCGCCGGCCGCCGTATGCTTCGAAAGCCTCAAGGACGGGTTCGCTCTGATCAGCAAAGGCAGGCCCGCCGCCGTCTATGTAGACGCCTCGGCCGATCCGGCGGTGCGGCGCGTCGCCGACAGTTTCGCCGCCGATCTTGAACGGGTAAGCGGCGCAGCGCCGAAGCGCCTCACCGATATCGCGGCGGCGCAAGGCGAGGTGGTCATCATCGGCGCGCTCGGCCAGAGTCCCGTCATCGACGGCCTGGTCAGCGACGGCAGGATCGGGGCGGGGGATATCGAGGGCGAATGGGAAGCCTATCGGCAGACCGTCGTCGACCGGCCGTTTCCGAATGTGAAACGGGCGCTGGTGATCGCCGGTTCGGACCGGCGAGGCGCAGTGTTCGGTGCTTACGATCTCTCCGAACAGATCGGCGTTTCGCCGTGGTACTGGTTCGCCGACGCGCCGGTTGAAAAGCGGGCGAATGTTTTCGTGGCGGCGGGCTCGAGGCGGGACCAGCCGACCGTGAGATATCGCGGTTTCTTCATCAACGACGAGGATCCGAGCTTCAGCGGTTGGGCGAACAAGCATTTCGGCGGCGTCAACGCGCGCATGTACGAGCATGTCTTCGAACTGCTGCTGCGGCTGAAGGGCAACTATCTCTGGCCGGCGATGTGGCGGCCGAAAGCTTTCGCCGACGACGATCCGCAGAACATGGTTCTCGCTGACTCGATGGGCGTCGTCATGGGCACGACGCACCATGAGCCGATGATGCGCGCCCATGACGAGTGGTCGCGCCGCACGGAGGAAGGGATCACCGGCGGCAAATGGGATTACGCGGCCAACGCCGAAAACCTGCGCGCCTTCTGGCGCGGCGGCCTGGAGCGCATGATGTCGAAAGGCGGCGGCGAGGCGTATGAGAGCATCGTCACGCTCGGCATGCGCGGCGACGGCGACGAGGCGATGACGGAGGACGCAGCGATTCCGCTGCTCGAACGCATCGTCGCCGATCAGCGCCGCATCATCGAGGAAACGACGGGAAAGCCGGCGAGCCAGACGCCGCAGATCTGGGCGCTCTACAAGGAAGTGCAGGAATATTACGACAAAGGGATGAAAGTCCCCGACGACGTGACGCTGCTGTTCTCGGACGACAACTGGGGCCAGATCCGCCGCCTGCCGACCGGCGATCCCGACCGCAAGGGCGGCTACGGCGTCTATTATCACTTCGATTACGTAGGCGGACCGCGCAATTACAAATGGCTCAACACCACGCAGATCGAAAAAACGTGGCAGCAGATGGACCTCGCCTATGAACGCGGCGCGACGGCGCTGTGGATCGTCAATGTCGGCGACATCAAGCCGATGGAGTTTCCGCTGAGCTTCTTCATGAAGCAGGCGTGGGACCCGGAAGCGATGACGCTCGAAGCGATGCAGCGCTATCCGGAGGAATGGGCCGCCTCCATCTTCGGTCGGAAGCAGGCGAAGGCGATCGGCGCGCTGTTGACGCGTTACAGCCAGTATGCGGCGCGGCGCAAGCCCGAGCTGATCGACGCGGACAGCTTTCCGCTTGGCGAGGGAACGGGCGACGCGCTCGACGGGGGCGAGTTCGGCGTAATGGTCGATGAATGGCGCGCCCTCGAAGCCGACATGCTGACGGTCAAGGCGGCGCTGCCCAAGGACCGGCGCGACGCCTATTTCCAGCTTGTCGAGCACCCGATTATCGCGCTCTCGAATCTCTACGATCTCTATTACGCAGTCGCCTGGAACCGGCGGCTGGCGGCGACGAACGATCCGCGCGCCAACATTTTCGCCGACAGGGCGGAGGCGGCGTTCAGGCGCGACCGAGAAATCGCCGACGCCTATCATGCGGTGAGCGGCGGCAAGTGGGATGGCATGATGGCGCAGACCCATATCGGCTACACGACATGGCAACAGCCTAGGACCGATATCATGCCGGCGGTGTCGCGCGTCGAAACGCAGGAAGCGCCGAAACCGATTGTTTTCTCGAAAGCGTCTGCCGCCACAACAGCGGGCGAGGTGATCGCCGTCGAGGCGCCGCACTTTTCGCGCGCATCGAACGGCGCCGGGCTCGAGTGGCGGGTCGTTCCAAACCTTGGGCGCACGCTCGGCGCCGTCGCCGCCTTTCCCCAAGGGCGCGCTCCGACCCGCGAGGCGGACGGCGTGCGGCTCGACTATGACGTGAAGCTCGGCAAAGCCGGCGACGCCACGGTGCGTCTCTACATGGTCCCAACGCTCGACACGACGGGCAGGGGCGAGCTGCGCATAGGCGTGTCGCTCGACGACGGGCCGATGCGGACTCTGGTCGACAGGCTGGAGCCGGCGCCGACCACCTCCGAGACTCAGGAAAAGCGCGACTGGAACAAGGCCGTCGAAGACAATGCGCGCGTCCTCGAAACGACGTTTGCTGACGTTTCCGCCGGCGAGCACACGGTGAAGATCTGGCGCATCGACGACAACGCCGTGCTGCAGAAGCTTGTGATCGCCGTCGGGCCGATTCCGCCGTTCTATCTGGGGCCGGCGGAAAACGGCTTGCGGTAAAATGCTTGGCGCAAACGAAAGCCCGCAAACTTGAAATCTGCGGGCGCGGCCGACGTCAGCGTCGGGTGAAACGGATCAGCGCAGCGGCGAGCGGTTCTGGCTGAGGAAGGACGGCGTTTCGGTGGGGATCGAGCGCAGCGTCGCGCCGGTTTCCTCGTCCGATCCTGAGATCACGGGGCGCGGCGCGGCGCCGACGGTCGCCGTCGGGCGCGCCTTGCGGAAGTCCTTCGCGGACGCTTCCGACAGCGGATCGTCCGAGTGGCGGCAGTTGCCTTCGAAATGCGCGCCGGATTCGACCGACAGCGAGCTGTGCAGGATGTCGCCCTGAATATGCGCCGTCGCGGCGAGCGACACCGACTTGGCGCGAATGCCGCCTTCGACGCGTCCGCGCACCGTCACGCTTTCGCAAACGACTTCGCCTTTCACGGACGCTTTCTCGCCGATGATCAGGGAAGAGGCCTTGATGTCGCCTTCGAGCGACCCGTCGAACTGGATCTCGCCGCTGGAATTGATATTGCCGCGCATCACCACATCGGCGGAGATGATCGACGGAACGCCTGCGGTTTTCATGGAACTCGACCTCTTCGATTGCGGTTGCGGCGGAACGACTTGCACGGTTTCGGCCGCCGGCTGGCGCGGCTTTTCCTCCGGCTGGTTTTTAGACGACTTAGCTTTCGAAAACATAACGACCTGCCTCGATGAAGCGGCGGGGGTTTCTGGGCTTGCCCTTGTAAAGCACTTCGTAGTGGACGTGCGGGCCGGTGCTGCGGCCGCTCGATCCGAGCTCGCCGACCTTTTCGTGCAGACCGACCTTCTGGCCGACCTTCACGGTGATGCGGTGCATATGCGCGTAGCGCGTAACGAATCCGTTGCCGTGGTCGATCTCCACCATGCGGCCCCAGCCCGACCGCATGCCGGCGTGGGTGACGGTGCCGCCTGCGGTCGCCCGGACGGGCGAAGCCCAGGCCGCGGCGAAATCGAGGCCGAAATGGTTGGCGTTGCGGCCGGTGATCGGATCTCGGCGGACGCCGAAGCCGCTGGTCTGGCGGCGGCTGACGGTGAGCGGCGAGGAGAGGGGAATGCGGGAGACCGCGTTTTCCACCGTTTCGAGCTCGTCGATGATGAGGCCGGCCCGGTTGGCGTGCCGGAAGAAAGCGGTCGAAGCGTCGCTGACGTTCGAAACGTCGATGAACGGTCCGCCCTGCGCCAGCATCATGTTGGAAATCTTGGCGGCCGGGATGATCTCGTCGGGGCCGACGCCGGTATTGGCCAGAATCTGCCGCAGTTCCTTCACCTGGACAGAGGCTTTTTCCTCAAGCGAGGCGAGAAGCAGCATCTGTTCGACATAAAGATCCGCGGAGGCGGCCTCCATTTTCTGAATGGCGCCCGAAGCCGGGCTGCCGGCCGGGATCGACGCATGCTCGCGGGCGATTTCCTCCACCGCCTCTCGGCGCAGGATGGAGAGGCGCGACTGCCGGGGAGTCGCCTCGGCCGGGGTCACGTCGATCATGATGCGGTTGCCGTTGACCGGCTTGGCGCCGTTCGGGGCGCCGGCTTCCGACAGGCCTCTGGCCAGCGCGTCGACGCCCTGATCGACCGCCACCTTGCGCTCGACCATGTTCTTAAGCGTTTGATGCCGGCTGGAAATTTCCGCCATGGTGGCGTCGAATTCCTGCTGCATGATGACATTCAGGGAATGAACGTCGTCATAGGCGCGTTGTTGCTTGTGAAGCTGCTTGGAGTAGGTGGCTTCGAGGATGCGGGCGTCGCGTTCCTTGGCGACGATGATCTGCTCCTTGAAGACGACGTTAACGGAGGCGTAGGCGACCCAGAGCAGAAACCCGCCGATCACCCCGGCGAGGGCGATCTGGGTTCGTGTCGACATCGAAATAAAGTGAACGACACCGTCGCTGCGGTGGTAAATCTGCCGTTCCTTGAACAAACGGCCGATAATACGCTTGATGCGGCCGGACTTGCGGCTCATCCACGAACGCCCCTTGAAACGCGCTTCGGCGTTATACGCCGGCACCCCTTAATATATAGCAGCGTATCTACGACGATTTCGCAACTGTTATGTGATGAAATAACCATTCTTTCCGGCCCGGCGGCTCGATTCGGGGGCGATGAGGCAAGTCTCATTCCAGAATCCTAGCCTGCTTCGTAATAGGCGGAGGAAAAACCTGCGCGGGCCCTGGCCTCCACGTTGAACGGCGGTTTCAGGCCGCCGGCGAGATGATCGGCGACAAGCCGGCGGAACGTTTCCCGGGGCTTGAGGCCGCGAGCCGCGCAAACCGCTTCGAACCAGCGCACGCCGGCGGCGACATGGCCGACTTCCTCCCTGTAGATGACCCGGAGAATGGCGGCGCTCTCCGCATCGCCGGCCGCGGACAGCCGCTCGATCATGCCGGGAGTCACATCGAGCCCGCGCGCTTCGAGCGCCATCGGCGCAACCGAGAGCCGCGCGAGAAGGTCTGAACGGGTGGATTCCGCCGCCTCCCAGAGCCCGTCATGGGCCGGATGGTCGCCGTAAGCCGCCCCGAGCCCGGCGAGCCGCTCTTCCAGCATCTCGAAATGCCGCGCTTCATCAGCCCCGACGCCGACCCAGTCGGCGATGAAGGCGCCGGCGTCGAGCCCGTCGGCCGCAACGGCGGGAGCGAATCGGACGGCCATGTCGAAGGCGAGATCGATGGCGTTGAATTCGATGTGGGCGAGCGCATGCAGGAGGGCGATACGGCCTTCCTGCGAGCCCGGCCGGCGCCTGGGGACTTCGCCCGGCGAGACCAGCACGGGCCGAGCCGGCCGCGCCGGCCGATCGGGAATGTTCGTCGCCGGCCGAAGCCCCCCTAGCCAGGGCTTCTGCAAGGCGGCGAACGCTCGCCGCGCCGCAGCGGTCTTGTCGGCGGGCGCGGCTGAGGCGAGCACCGCGGCCGCCAGGTCGAGAATGGCGGGATCGTCTTTCGTCAAAGCGCTTTCACTGCTTCAAGCACCTCGTCGACATGGCCCGGCACCCTGACCTTGCGCCAGATCTTGCGAATGACGCCTTTGCCGTCGATGAGAAAAGTCGAACGTTCGATGCCCATGAACTTGCGGCCGTACAGAGTCTTTTCGCCCCAGACGCCGTAAGCCTCGATGGTCTTGCCGGTTTCATCCGAGCCGAGAATGACCTTGAGACCGTGCTTTTCCTTGAACTTGTCGTGTTTGGCGACCGTGTCCTTCGACACGCCGAGGACGGCCGCGCCAGCCTTCTGGAACGCCTTTATCTGCTCGGAGAACCCGACAGCCTCCCTCGTGCAGCCTTCCGTATCGTCCTTGGGATAGAAGTAGAGAACGAGAGTCTCGCCGGCGAAGTCTTTCAGCGACGCCTTGCCGCCGCCATCCGTCGGCAGGCTGAACGCCGGCGCTTTAGAGCCTTCTTCAAGAATTTTCGGCAACGGAAACTCCATCCCTCCTCGTTGAACGGGCGCACCCTATTGCGCTTCTCGAGGGAATTGAACAGGCGGGCCCGGTTTTGACGCCTTGTCTGGCGGCGGAGCAGAAAGTAGGCCTAGTGTTTCACGGGGCGTAAGTGGGGCGGGCGTTGTATTGGCGTAGGGGCGCCGGCTGCAGGCGGTATCGATGACCTGGCGAGCCAGCCGAGGTTTCAAAGCATTGCTGATCGCCCTTGAGGTTGCGGGCGTGCTTGTCGCGCTTGCGGCGGGGCTCGCGGTGCTTCTCTTCTGGCGTCTGCAAAGCGGACCGGTGTCGCTTGCGCTATTCACCCGCAGCGCCGAATTCGCCATCGAGCGCGCTCTGCCGCCCGATCATCGCGCTCATATAGAAGAAGCGAGTCTCGCTCGCGGCGACGGGCGCGGCGACTATGTCGTGTCGCTGAACCGCATCCGGATCGACGGGGCCGACGATGCGCGCATCGCCGATCTCTCCAACGTGACGCTGCATTTTTCCCTCGAAAACCTGGCGCGCGGGAAGCTGGGACCGCGCAGCATTCGCGTCGTCGATCCGACGTTGCGCATCGTGCGCGGCCGCGACCGCCGCTTCACCCTTGATTACGCCGAAAGCCGCGCGACGCCCTCCGACGAGAACGTGTTCGAGCTTCTCACCGGCGGACCATTCTTTCGCGGCGCCTTCGAGTCGGCGGAGCTTGTCGGCGCAAAGATCTTCTTTCACGACGTCTCTTCCGGCCGGACGTGGCGCGCCGACGCCGGCGTCGCGCGCATCACCCGCTACAAGCAGGGCTACGCCGCCGAGGTCGAAGGCGTGTTCGATATCGAAGGCAAACCCGCTTCATTGAAGCTCGACGCCACCTATCTTGAAACAACGGGACTCATCACGGCGGAAGTCGATGTGCGCGAGGCGCCGGTCGGCGACATCCTCGAAATGTTTTTTGGCGACAGGGCCGCCGTGTTCAACGCGCCGCTCACCGGGTCGGCGTCGATCATGCTGACGCAATCCGGCGAAGTCATCTCCTCTCGCCTCGAAGGACGCGCGGACAAGGGCATGCTGTTTGTCGCGGGTCGCGCTGCGCCGGTCGAATTCATCGACGTCGTCGCCAACTTCGATCCGAAACTCAACCGTTTCGACGTAGAACGCTTCGCTTTCGACGTTGACGGATCGCGCGGCGCCCTTTCCGGTGATCTCAGCATCGAATTCGCCGGCGACGCGCTCGCACCCGCGTCGATCGACATGAATCTCGAAGGGCGCGACATTGTTCTCGACGCGCATGGCGAGCTGCCCGATGCGCTTTCCGTGCCGCGCCTGAAGGCGCGCATCGCCTACGACTTTGCGACGCGCAGGATCGCCGTCGCGGACTTGTCAGCCGAGCTGGTCGATGTGACGCTCAGCGGCGATTTCTCCTACGCGCCCGCGCGCGACGAGACGGGCGCGATGATCTCTCCGGAAATGAAGGCGGGTCTGGAGATCGACGGATCGCTCGATCCGGAACGGCTGCTCCGGGCCTGGCCGCTCCGTCTCGGCGAGGGCGCGCGCGATTTCGTGGCGACGCGGCTGCCGCGCGGCCGCGTCGAGAATATCGTCTTTGCGATGGATCTGCCGGCGGGCGCGAAGAAGCCGGACGAGCCCATGCCGGACGAAGCGATGCGGCTGACCTTCGACATTCTCGATGCGACGGCGATCTACGCCGAGACAATGACCCCCCTGACGCGGGCCAGCGGAACGGCGGCGCTGACCGGCAACCGTTTCGTCGTCAGCGCTCTCAAGGGCCGCGTGGGCGACGTCGCGATCGGCGACGGCGACATCGATTTCACCGCCCTGTCGCCGCGCGGTCAGCCGACCTATTACCGGTTCACCGCGACGGGCTCGGCGCGCAGCATGCTCGGCGTGCTCAACCAGCCGCCGCTCGAAGTCCTGAAGGCGGCGAATCTCGAACCCGAGCGCTTCGTCTCCGGGCAGGGCCGGGCGCGCGTTGAGATTTCGCGACCCAACGTGCGCGAAGCTGCGCGCGAGGATTACGGCTACAAGGGATCGGCGACCTTCAAAAATCTGACCATCGCCGACTTCTACCGAGGCATCGATCTCGCCGACGCCGAAGGAACGATCGCCCTCACCACGCAACGCATGACGATCGACGCCGATGCGGACTTCGGCGGCGCGCCGATCGATCTTGTCTGGAGCCAGCGTCTCGACGCCGCCGTCGACCGTTCGGAGTTCCGGGTGTCCGGCGTTGTCGACAGTTCGACGGGCGACGTGTTCGGCGTGCCGACGCGGCAGTTCCTGCGCGGCCCGGTGGCGTTCGAGGCGGAGGCGAAAGGCGATGTCGGCGCGTTGAGCGCGCTCAAGCTGAACGCCGACTTCACGCGCGCGGCGCTGAATATCGACGCCATCGACTGGCGCAAGCCGGAAGGCGCTGCAGCGACGGGCGAGCTCGACATGGTCTTCGGCGCCGATGCGGTCGACGTAAGATCGGTGAAGCTGGCCGGAGAGGGGGTTGATCTCAACGGCAAGGCGCAATTCGATCCGACGGGCCTGCTGACTGCGGCGACGTTCGACAGGGTGAAGTTCGCCAGGGGCGCCGATCTTAATCTCGCGCTTTCCCGAACCCTGCGCGGCGCGGTCGATGTGACTCTGACGGGCGCCTATCTCAATGCGGGTCCGATGATCCAGTCCTTCATCGAGACAGGCGGCGGCTCGGGAGAGAAGAAGCCGCAGCCGGCCATGTCGGCGCGGGCGCGCATCGACGCGCTCGAGCTTCGCGCCGGGGCGCTGTTCAGGGACGCTTCGCTCGATTTCACGCGCACCGCCGAGGCGATCCAGGAGCTGTCGTTGTCGGCGCGCACGGAAGACGGCGCGCCGCTCTCCGTGGTGCTGAAACAGACAGGCGCGGAGACCGGACCGCGCCAGGCCGTCGAGGCGCGTACGGACGATATAGGGCGGCTCCTCGCCGGTCTGTTTGGAGTCTCTTCGATCCAGAAAGGCGAGGGCTCGATGGAGCTGTTCCTCGATTCGAAAGAGACCGGAGCCATCACCGGATCCCTCGCGGCCCGCAACATGCGCGTTGTCGGCGCGCCGCTTCTGGCGCGGGTTTTCGCCGCCGGCTCCCTCACAGGGCTTGTCGACCTTCTCAGCGACGAGGGCATCGAGCTTTCCCGCGCTTTTGCTGATTTCCGGTTCAGCAAGGGCGTTCTGACGTTTCAGGACGCGCGCGCTTCAGGTCCCTCTGTCGGCATCACCGTCGAGGGATCGATCGCGACGGGCGAGGACGGGTCCGTCGATCTGCATGGCGCGGTGGCGCCCGCCTATCAGGTGAATTCGTTCCTCGGCAACGCGCCGATCATCGGCGACATCTTCGTCAACCGGCCGGGGGAGGGCGTCGTGGCGCTCGCCTACGACGTGCGCGGACAGTCGGACGCGCCGCTCGTGTCGGTCAATCCGTTGTCGGCGCTGACGCCCGGGTTCCTGCGGCGCATATTCGAGGGCGAGCGTGTTGCGCCGCCGGCCGGCGAAACGCCGGTCGAGCCGGCGCAGCCCGGAGGGTGATCAGCGCGCTCTGACGAGCGCGTGCTTTTTCTTGCCTACCGACAGTTTGATAACGCCGTCGACGAGATCGGCGTCCGTGAGCGCGCGCTCGGAAGCGAGGGGCTGATCGTTCACCCTCAGCGCGCCCGCCTTGATGTGGCGGCGGCCTTCGCCGTTCGAGGCGATCAGCGAGGTTTCGAGCAGCGGCGCGAAGATCGAAAGCCCTGCTTTCAGGCTGGCCATCGTCACCTCGACCGTCGGCAGGCCCTCGGCGGCGGCGCCTTCCTCGAAGGTCTTGCGCGCAGTTTCGGCCGCTTCCTTCGCCGCGGCCTCGCCGTGCAGAAGCGCCGTCGCTTCATTGGCGAGGATTTTCTTCGCATCGTTGATCTCGGCGCCGCCGAGGGCGGCGAGCCGCGCGACCTCCGCCATCGGCAGCGTCGTGAAGCGCGCCAGCATGGTGGCGACGTCGGCGTCTTCAGTGTTGCGCCAGTACTGCCAGTAATCGTACGGGCTGAAGAGATCGGCGTTGAGCCACACGGCGCCGGCTTCCGTCTTGCCCATCTTCTTGCCGGAAGCGGTGGTCAGCAGCGGCGTCGTCAGGCCGAAGGCCTCGACCCCGTCCTTGCGGCGGCACAGCTCGACGCCGTTGACGATATTGCCCCACTGGTCGGAGCCACCCATCTGCAGGAGGCAGCCGAAACGATTGTAGAGCTCGTGAAAGTCGTAGGCCTGCATCAGCATATAGTTGAATTCGAGAAACGTCATCGGGCTTTCGCGCTCGAGCCTCAGCTTGACGCTGTCGAAGGTCAGCATGCGGTTGATGGTGAAGTGCGTTCCGTAGTCGCGCAGGAACTCCACATAGCCGAGCTGCGACAGCCAGTCGTCGTTGTTGGCCATGATCGCTTCTGTCGGCCCGTCGCCGAAGCGCAGGAATTTGGCGAACACGCCCTTGATCGAGGCGATGTTGACGTCGATTTCCGCGTCCGTCAGAAGCGCCCGCTGCTGGTCCTTGCCGGTCGGATCGCCGACCTTGGTGGTGCCGCCGCCCATCAGCGCGATGGGCCGATGCCCGGTCTGCTGCAGCCAGTAGAGCATCATGATCTGGATCAGGCTGCCGACATGCAGCGACCGGGCGGTGGCGTCGAAGCCGATATAGCCGGTCAGAGTCTCCTTCGCGGCGCGTTGGTCGAGCCCCTCAAGGTTGGTTCCCTGATGGATGAAGCCGCGCTCGGCGAGGACGGCGAGAAACTCCGATTTGTAGGCGGCCATATCGTTTTTCTGTTTTCGTGGGTCAGGAGGCGCCGTTCTAGGCAAAGGCGCCCGCCGAATCCAGCGGCGCGCGCCGCCCCCGCCGGGATAGACGAAACAGGCGGGCGGTTTTAACCCTTCGGCGCGGAATTTCGCGGACCATCGCCGCCCGGACGACCGAGGAGCATGAGATGAGCGTGATGACGGCGATCGGCCTGATGAGCGGCACGTCGCTCGACGGCGTCGATGCGGCGATCCTCAGGACCGACGGCGGAAACGTCCTCGAACCGGGGCCCGCCCTGCACGTTCCCTACGACCGCGACCTCAAAGTCTTCATCCGCCGGGCCATCAAGGCGGCCATCGAAGGACGCGACGGCGCCGCCGATATCGGCAAGGCGGCCGGCGAAGTGACGCTGGCTCACGCGCAGGCGGTGGAGAAGCTGCTGGCGAGCGCCCGGCTCTCCCGCGACGCGGTCGACGTCATCGGATTTCATGGCCAGACGATCCTTCACCGCCCCGCGCGGGGAGCGGAGGAGACGGGCCGCACCTGGCAGATCGGCGACGGCGCGGCGCTCGCCGCTGAAACGCGCATCGACGTCGTCAACGATTTCCGCCGCGCCGACGTCGCCGCCGGCGGCGAGGGCGCGCCCTTCGCTCCGGTCTATCATGCGGCGCTGGCGCGCAAGCTCGGGCGCGGCGCCGCGCTCGGCGTGCTCAATCTCGGCGGCGTCGCCAATGTCACCTTCGTTCCGCCCGACGGCGACGAAAACGGGCTCGTCGCTTTCGATTGCGGTCCCGGCAACGGCCTTATCGACGAGTGGATGGAGTTGAAAACCGGCAAGGCGATGGACGAGGACGGCGCGCTCGCCCGTCAGGGCAAGGTGCGCGCCGACATCCTGCGCGCCATGCTCCAGAACCCGTACATGAACCGCAAGCCGCCGAAGTCGCTCGACCGCTACGATTTCAAGCTCGATCCGGTGCTCGGCCTTTCCGCCGCCGACGGCGCGGCGACGCTCACCGCCTTCACCGCCGCCTGCGTGCGCGCCTCCGAACAGTTTCTGCCCGAGAAGCCGGGCGAATGGATCGCCTGCGGCGGCGGACGGCGCAACCCGGCGCTGATGGAGGCGCTCGCCAAAGCGCTTTCCGCGCCCGTTCTCGCCGCAGAAGACGTCGGATGGCGCGGCGATGATCTGGAGGCGGAATGTTTCGCCTACCTCGCGGTCAGAAGCCTCAAGGGGCTGCCGCTCTCCTTCCCGAAAACCACGCGGGTGCCGAAAGCGACGCCCGGCGGCGCGCTGCACCGGGCGACTCCCTGATCGCCTTCCTGTGATCGGCTTGAGGGGCGCAAGGGGTGGACGTGTCTTGCGAGGATTGAAATGCTGCAACGAGAGCCGCCTCCGGGGGAGTCAGGGCCGCTCGATAACGTGGAGGGATCGTCTCTGATGTTCGTTCGCCAGATGTCAGCCTTGCCGCTTGTTCTCGCCGGATGCGGCGCGGCGCTGTTCGCCGCAGCGCCCGCTTTCGCGCAGTCGCCGGAGAAAACCCCGCCGCTGACCCCCGACATCGTCGAGTCGTACAAGGAGCCGCCGCCCGCCGGCGCCGATTACGTCAAGCGCGTTGAGATGATCCCGATGCGCGACGGCGTGAAGCTCTACACGGTGATCGTCGTTCCGAAAGGCGCCAAGAACGCGCCCATCCTGCTGACGCGCACTCCCTACAACGCCGCCGGACGCACATCGCGCAACAACAGTCCGCACATGCTCGACACCCTGCCCGAGGGCGACGAGGTGTTCGTCAAGGGCGGCTATATCCGCGTTTTTCAGGATGTGCGCGGCAAATACGGATCGGAGGGCGAGTATGTGATGACCCGCCCGCCCATCGGTCCGCTCAACGACAGCAACGTCGATCACACGACCGACGCCTACGACACCATCGACTGGCTGGTGAAGAACGTGCCGGAATCCAACGGAAGGGTCGGGATGCTCGGCTCCTCCTACGAGGGCTTCACGGTGGTGATGGCGCTGCTCGATCCGCACCCGGCGCTGAAAGTCGCCGCGCCCGAGAGTCCGATGATCGACGGCTGGATGGGCGACGACTGGTTCCATTACGGCGCCTTCCGTCAGGTCAACATGGATTACTTCACCGGCCAGACGTCGAAGCGCGGCGAGGGCAAGACGATCCCGCGCGAAGGCTATGACGACTATACGAACTTCCTGCGCGCCGGCTCGGCGGGGGCCTTCGCAGAAGCGGCCGGGCTCGACCAATTGCCCTGGTGGCGCAAGGTCACCGAACATCCGGCCTATGACGAATTCTGGCGAGAGCAGGCGCTCGACAGGCTGCTGGCGAAGACGCCGCTGAAAGTGCCGACCATGTGGCTGCAGGGCCTGTGGGACCAGGAAGACATGTGGGGCGCTA
The DNA here is from genome assembly GCA_036337175.1 of Pseudomonadota bacterium. GTDB lineage: Bacteria > Pseudomonadota > Alphaproteobacteria > Caulobacterales > Parvularculaceae > Amphiplicatus. Next base: position 204,373 of record JAYZEQ010000008.1, on the reverse strand, counting down.
TCCACGCCTATGAGGCGATGGAGCCGCGCGACCGCGGCAACAACAGGAACTATCTCGTCATGGGACCTTGGCGGCACAGCCAGGTGAACTATGCGGCCCGCAATCTTGGCGCCCTGCAGTGGGACGGCGACACCGCGCTGCAGTTCCGCCGCGACGTGCTGAAGCCTTTCTTCGACCAGTACCTCGTGGCGGGCGCGCCGAACGCCAAGACGCCGCCTGTGTTCATTTACAATACGGGCGAGGACCGCTGGGACCGACTTAACGCCTGGCCGCTCGCCTGCGCCGATTGCCGCCGGAAAATGACGCCGCTCTATCTCACGGCCGGTTTCGGGTTGTCGCTGGGAAAACCGGATGCGGCCGAAACGGCGTACGACGAGTATGTTTCAGATCCCGCCAAGCCGGCGCCCTATATTCCGCGCCCGGTGAAGGTGCGGGACCGCGACGCCTGGACGACATGGCTGGTTCATGACCAGCGCTTCGTCGACGGCCGGCCCGACGTTCTCACCTATGTCTCGGAGCCGCTGGAGAAACCGCTCCGCGTCAGCGGCGCGCCGATCGCGCATCTTCTCGCCTCGACGAGCGGAACCGATTCCGACTGGGTGGTGAAGATCATCGACGTCTATCCGGACACGGTTCCGTCGCAGCCGGAGATGGGCGGCTACCAACTGCCGATCTCGCTCGACATTTTCCGCGGTCGCTATCGCGAGAATTTCGAAACGCCGTCGCCGGTCGAGGCCGACGCGCCGCTCGACTACACGTTCCGCCTGCCGACGGTGAACCATGTCTTCGAGCCCGGCCACCGCATCATGGTGCAGGTGCAGTCGAGCCTGTTCCCGCTCTACGACCGCAATCCGCAGACCTATGTGGAGAATATCTTCTTCGCAAAGCCGGAAGATTATCGAAAGGCGACGCAGCGGATTTACCGCGGCGGAAGCGCGGCGACTCACATCGACCTGCCGGTCGCCTCTGCGCCGTAACGCCCGGAAGGCGGCGCGCCGTCCGGCGCTAGAGCAACTCGTCGGCGACGCCCTGCAGCACATCGGGCTGCATCAGCACGATGTGCCCTTCCTCGCGCGCGATGACGTGCTCTTCCTCCCAGACGCGGAGCTGCCGGTTGACGCTTTCGCGCAGCAGGCCGGCGCGGGCGCCGAGGGCGCTCTGCGATAGCGGCAGGTCGATATGCACATGATCGTCGATGGTCTTGCCGTGCTGGGCGGCGAGACGCAGCAGCGCGCGCGCGAGGCGCGGCGCGGCGCCGAGCACGGCCGAATCCTCGACCATCTGCGAGGTGGCGCGCAGCCGCCTGCACAGAAGGTCGATGATGCGGATCGCCGTCTGCGGATTGCGTTCGATCAGCGGCAGGAAATTGCGGCGCGCGACCTCAAGTCCGCGCGTCGGCTCCAGGGCCTCGACGCTCGCCGTGCGCGGGCCGCCATCGAGCAGGGTCATCTCGCCGATGATCTCGCCAGGACCCATGAAGCTCAGAATGCAGTCCTTGCCGTTCGGCGCGACGACGCTGACCTTGACCCGCCCCGACAGCAGAATGATCAGGCTGCCGCCGGGGTCGCCCTGGTTGAACAGCCGCTGGCGCGTCTTGAAGACGAGCGGCGCCGCCGTTGCGATCATGCTGTTGAAGTCGCTTTCGGGAAGATCCTCGAACAGAGGATTCCGTTTGAGCTCCCATCTCAGGGAATCGGTCAGTCCGGCCATCGCCCTAATCCACAAGTCGCGCCCGTTTGAATAATAGGGCGCGCGCCGGGAAAAGGAACTGTCCTCGGAATCGCCGACAATCAAGGCGGGAAAGCGCCCTGAAGGGGCGCGCGGGCCTATTCGGCGGCGAGCGGGTCGCGGCCGCGCTGGCGGCCCTGTTGCGACGTCCGGCGCCGCCAGGCGCGCTTCCAGCTTTTCGGCCAGAAATGCGTCGGGTAGGGAATGACGGTACGGTTCAGGAAATTCTTGCGCTTGGTCCGGCGGCGGCGCGTCGGCGCCGGCGGTTCGGCTCTTGCGGCTTCCTCCGCGGGCGGAACATCGAGAGGCTTCGGCGCGGCGGCCGCCGGCGCCTTCTCAGGCGGCGTGTCGTCGATGACGACGCGTTCGGGCTCGGGGGCGCGGGCCGGCGCTGAATACTCGCCGGGTTCGCGTTCGTTCGACTGCGATATGCCGACCCTGAGGCCGGGGCGGAAATAGGCGCGCGCGCCTTTTATGGCGAGGGCGGCGCGGGTGACGCCTTCAGGATCGATGGGCTTGACCGGCGGCGCAGGCGGGGCGGCGTTGACGGCGGCGCGCGGCGCGACAGCCTCTTCGGCGACCGCCTCAAGCGCCTCCATGTCGAGATTTTCTTCGGCGCCGACCAGCGCATCGAGCGCTTCATCGTCGTCGGACGGCGCGGCGTGGGCGAGAAGGTCTTCGATCGGCGGGCCTTCGCGCAGCGTCGCCCTGGCGGGCTGGTTTTCGATATCGAGCAGACTGCCGAACTCGAATTCTTCCTCGGGCGAAGGGAGCTCCTCGTCGCTTTCGGCGTTGAAGGCGCGCGACAGGCGCTCCTGCAGGCTGCGCGCCGGCGCCGCGTCGGCGGGCGACTCCGCAGCGAGCGTTTCTGTTGCGGACGTTTCTGCTGCGGGCGGCGTGGCGGTCTCTGTCGTTTCGTCCGGCTTGCGGTCATCCGCCGATTGCGCTTCGGCGGCCTTGCGTTTGGCGCGGGCGATGGCGGCGGCTTTCAGGGCGGCGGCTTTCGACGGCGCCTTGCCGCGCCGTTTTTCGCCGACGGTCGCTGCGGAAGGCGGCGCGGCATCGCTATCCTGCTTTGAAAGCCGGGCGGCGAGACGTTCGACAAGATCGTCTTCCTGCAGGGTCGGCGGAATTTCGGCGGTGTCGTCCGCGGGCGATTCCGACTGTTTCGGCGCTGGCGCTTCGGTGCGGAACATCGCGGCGATATCGTCGGCGTCGAGCGGCTCGAGTCCGAGCAGGCCGCGCACTTCATTGACGCGCGACGCGTTGAACGTCGACAGCGGCCCGACCTTGCCGAGATGATTGCCCTGCGCGGCGGCGAAGCCGAGCCCGCGCAGCGCCGCCAGCGACGCCTGATCCTCGACGCCGACGGCGGTGATCGCCGCGTTCGCCTTGGTGGCGATATCGAGCAGCTCGGAAATGGCGCTGAGACCGGGCCCGCGCACCGTCCGCGCAAAGCGCAGGATCGCCGCGCCGCCGGTCTTGATTTCGTCGAAGGGGAAAGGGTCGATGGTGCGGAGGAAATCGTTGGCGCGGCCGCGCACTTCGATGGCGAGGCGCGCGCCCGTGCGCGACAGGCGGTGGAAGTGCTCGGCGGCCTGGTCGGTCTCCATGGCCACCGGCGGCATCGGACATTCGAGCGTGATGAGGTCGGCGGGAAAACCGCTGTCCCGAAGCAGCACGGCGAAATGCGAGGAGAAGGCCTCGTCGGTGAGATCGCTGAGCGCAAGGTTAATGGAAAAGCCCGGCGCGCTCGGTCCGCGCCAGGCGCGATACTCGGCGAGCGCCTGGGCGAGCACGTATCGGGTGAGCTCGCTCATCCGCCCTTGCGATTCGAAAAACGAGATGAATGCGCCGGGGGGCAGCACGCCGAGCGACGGGTGGCGCCAGCGGACAAATGTTTCGACACGCGCAAGGGCGCCGTTTCCGAGATCGAAAATCGGCTGAAAAAGGACTTCAAAGTCCTTGTTTTTAAGGGCATTGTCGATGTCGACGTTCGACAGTCGAACCGCCTGCGCGCCCATTAAAATCCCTCCGCCGAACCGGCTGCGCCGCCGCACGCCCGCCAGGCCGGGCCATCCTCGGCAGCACGGGTTAATCCTTGCTGAACGGCTGGTAACGTGCGCTTCAGCTTGCTCGCGGCCCGACCCTGCCGCGATTCATGAGCGGCGGTAAACCGCTAACGCCTGAGGCGTGGGACGCCAGTGAAACGACGTTAATAGTCGAACTGCTCCCGCAGCACCCTTTCCTCCAGCGACTGGCCGCGGTCGAAGAGCAGGGTCATCGAGATCGCCCGGTCCTCGCGGACCTCGACCGCCGAGACGTTCCTCACTTCGAGATTGTCGGCGACCGCCGACACCGGACGCAGCTCCGGCTCCAGCGCTTCGAACCGCACCTGCGCGTCGCGCGGCAACAGCGCCCCGCGCCAGCGCCGCGGCCGGAAGGCGCTGATCGGGGTGAGCGCCAGCACATGCGCGTTGAGCGGCAGGATCGGCCCATGGGCGGAGAGATTGTAGGCGGTCGAGCCCGCCGGAGTCGCCAGCAGCACCCCGTCGCAGATCAGCGCGTCCATGCGCGTCTTGCCGTTGACGATGATGCGCACGCGAGCGCTCTGCCGAGTCTGACGGAACAGCGAGACCTCGTTGATGGCGGTGGCGAGCTCCACATGGCCGTCGACCGTGGTCGCCTTCATCGCGAGTGGATGAATGGTGGCGCTTTCGGCGTCGGCGATGCGCTCCAGCAGGCGGTCGGGATCGAGCGGATTCATCAGGAACCCGACGGTGCCGCAATTGACGCCGTAGACCGGTTTGCCGCTGGCCATCGTCGTCCGCAGCGTCTCGAGCATGGCGCCGTCGCCGCCGACCGCGACGATGACGTCGGCGCTGTCGGGCGGCGCGTCGCCGTAGCGCTTCTTCAGATCGTCAGCGGCGGCGATGGCGGCCGGCCTTTCGCTGGCGATGAAGGCGAGGGTTTTCCGGGCCATGGGCTCCTGCGGGCGCGTCGGCGCCCAAGCGCCGTCGCCGCCGATGATAAGGGAGAGGCGGCGCGGTTGGAAAGCTTGCGGGGCGGCTGGGCGCCGCTGCGCCGGAAAGGTGCGCGCCGCCATATTTGGGTTAGACTGGCGCGAAAGAGGCCCAAGGAGGACGACGCCATGAATATCGAGGCCAGGCAGACGATGAAAACCGCGACTCTCGGCGCGGAGGCGGGCTTTTCTATTCCCGACCCGAAGACCCTTCCGAGCCTCAAGGGCAAGATCAGCGACGAGGAATGGCGTCTCCGCTGCGAACTCGCCGCCACCTATCGCCTCGCGGCCATGTATGGCTGGGACGACATGATCTTCACGCACATATCAGTGCGCTGCCCGGACGAGGGCGGCAAGGAGCGATTCCTCATCAATCCTTACGGCGTGTTCTTCGAAGAGATGACCGCTTCCTCTCTGGTCAAGGTCGACGTCGACGGCAACGTCGTCGCGGAGACGCCGTATTTCTCGAACCCCGCCGGCTTCACCATCCACAGCGCCATTCACATGTCGCGGCATGACGCCAACGCCGTGCTTCATCTGCATACGCCCTATGGCGTCGCGGTGTCGGCGCAGAAAGGCGGTCTGCGGCGCTACACCCAGTTCGCGATGATCGTGCACGACGACATCGCCTATCACGACTATGAAGGCATCGCGACCGATCTCGACGAGCGCGAACGTCTGGTGAAAGATCTCGGCAACCACGGTTTCATGATCCTGAAAAACCACGGCACGCTGACCGTCGGCGCCAACTGTGCGACGGCGTTTCTCAGGATGTATTTCCTTGAGCAAGCCTGCCGGACGCAGATCCTCGCCCAATCGGACCAGGAAGAGCCGATGGAGGAGCCGCCGGCCATGAGCGCCAAAGTGCTGCAACAGGGCGCGCCGGCCTTCGTCAAGGGCCTCGGCGACAACCTCGCCTGGCCAGGATTGATCCGGAAGCTCAACCGGACGAATCCGGGGTTCGACGCGTAAAAGGGCGCGCCGGAGGCTCGCGTTTCATCGCTCGCATTTTATAGTCGCGCGATGCAGACGACTTTCGTTATCGAAACCGCCGGTCCCGGCCTTTACGAATTCACCGGCGAAGCCGTGCGTTTCGTGCGCGCGTCGGGCGCGGAGGAAGGGCTGCTCACGCTGTTCGCGCGCCATACCTCCTGCTCGCTGCTGATCCAGGAGAACGCCGACCCGGACGTGCGGCGGGATCTTGAGGAATTTTTCCGCCGCCTCGTTCCGCCCTCTGACGATCCGTCGATGCGGTGGGTGTCGCACGATGCGGAAGGGCCTGACGACATGCCGGCGCATATCAAGGCGGCGCTGACGCCGGTCTCCCTGTCGATTCCGGTGTCGGGCGGGCGGCTCGCGCTCGGGACGTGGCAGGGGATTTATCTTTTCGAGCACCGCGACCGGCCGCACCGGCGCGAGGTCGCGGCGCATCTCGGCGCGTGAGCGTTATTTAAGCGTTTTCAGATAGTCGATGATCGCCTGGCGGGTCGCCGCGTCCGGCTCGCCGAAATAGCTCATGCGGGTGCCGCGCACGACCGTCTGCGGGCTGGCGAGGAAAGCGTCGAGCGTGGCTTCGTCCCAGACCAGCCCCGAATTCTCCATGGCTCTCGAATAAATGAAGCCCGGAACGCTCCCGGCCGGCCGCCCCACGACGCCGTGCAGGTTCGGTCCGACGAGGCGCATGTCGCCTTCGCGGGTGCCGGGCGCGGCGGTCGCATGGCAGCTCGAACAGGCCCGGAAGGCGGTTTCGCCGGCCGCCGCCGCGCCTTGCGAGCCGCCGGCGTCGCCGCCGCCGCACGCCGAGACCGCAAGCATCGAAATCGCCAACCCGAACCCAGCCGCTCGCCGCATATGCTTCTCCTCGCGCCCCTTCGCCGGACCGCAGCGGCCTAACGCAATTCCCGCGCCGGCGCCACCGCGGGCTTGCGGCGCGGCGGCTGCGTCGCGGCGCTGGCGTTCGGCCGCGCAATCCGTTATCCGACGGGCCGCGCCGGTTTAGCTCAGCTGGTAGAGCAGCGGTTTTGTAAACCGAAGGTCGGGGGTTCAAGTCCCTCAACCGGCACCAGCCTCCATCCCTCGCAAGTCTGCAAGCATTTGAAGTTGCTGGGTTAGCGCCGGGCCCGCTGCGTCGCGTCGGCCGATTATGCTTGTCTGGGGATCGCCAGGGTGATCGCCGCTGCGCACAGGAGGGAAAGCGCGGCGAGAACGATCGCATAGCTCGCCTGACCGGAGAACAGACGGTCCATCGCCACGCCGAGGGCGGATGCGCCGACGAGTTGCGGGACGACGAGGAAGATATTGTGAATGCCCATATAGACGCCGACCTTGTCCGCCGGCGCCGCGTTGGCGACGATGGTGTAGGGAATGGACAGGATCGCCGCCCATGCGACGCCGATGCCGACCGACGACAGCCACAGTATGGCGGGGTCCTCTATCAGGATCAGGCTCAGCACGCCGCCGCCGCCGATCGCCAGGCAAACGCCGTATGTGAGGCGGAGGCCGATGCGGGCGCAAACGCCGGACAGCAGCAGCGCGACAAAAATCGCCACCCCGTCGTACAGCGCGAATAGAACGCCCACCCAATTGGCGCCGGCGTTGTAATCCCCGGCGAGAGCGCCCGCCGCTGAAAAATGCCGCGCGGTGATCGCCGGAACGGCGTAGACCCACATGGCGAACATGCCGAACCAGGTGAAGAACTGCACGATCGCCAGCCGCTTCATGGCGACCGGCATGCGCACGATGTCGACGATGATATCGAGAAGGCCGGCGTTTGCGCCGCCGCCCTTCAACCGCAACGCCGCGAACACCTGCGCCAAGCCGAACGCGGCGGCGATCGCCGCGATCAGATAGGTTTCGCGGGGCGTCCCGGCGAGCGCGGCCACGCCGGCGACCAGACCGCCGCCGGCGAGCCAGACGATCCCCGACCGAACCGCAGGGCCGTCATGCGGCGAGGCCGCTGCTTCGCCCGCCGCCGCATGGGGTCGATCCGCGGCGGCCGAAAATTCCGTACCGGGATCGTTCGAATCCTTGGCGCGGAAAACCGACCATGCGACGGTGACCAGCAGTACGACGGCGCCGATTTCGAACGCCATCTTCAAGGAGCGGGGCAGCGCGCCGGCTGCGCCGTCGTTCGCAACCCCGAACCAGTTGGCCAGCATCCACGGCAAGGCGGAGGCGAACACGGCGCCGGCGCCGATGAAAACCACCTGTATGGCGTATCCGGCGTTCCGCTGCTCCGTGTCGAGATTGTCGGCGATCAGCGAGCGAAAGGGATGCATCACGATGTTGACCGAAGCGGTGAGCATCCAGAGTCCGGCGACCGCCTGCCACAAAGTCGCGGCGCCGGCCATCATCCCCAGCGACAGCGCGGTCAGGATCGCGCCCGCAATCATATAGGGGCGCCGGCGCCCCAGCGGGCTGCGGGTATGGTCGCTGAGATAGCCGACGACCGGCTGCACCAGCAGTCCCGTGACGGGCGCGGCCATCCACAGCGCCGGCAGCTCCGACAGTTCCGCCCCGAGGGTCTGAAATATTCTGCTGGTGTTGACGTTCTGAAGGCCCCAGACGACCTGGACTCCGAGAAGGCCCCAGCACATGGCCCGGATTTGCCCTGTCGCTGCGAACCGCCGCCGCAATGAATCAGATTTCGGCTTGTCGCATCGATTCGCCATGCGTAAACCCAGACCAACAGGTTTGATGGAAGTCGCCGGACTCGGCGGAAAGCGCCTTTTCAAGCTAGGCCCGCATGGCGAACGGTAACAATCCTAAAATCACATTGGAAGATCTGGCCAAGCTCGCCGGCGTGTCGGTTTCGACCGTATCGCGGGCGCTGAACGATTTTCCGTCGATCAGCGACAAGACGAAACAGCGCATCTGGCGCCTGGCGCGCGACCACGATTATCCGCTCCGCTTTTCCCTGCCCGACCAGCGGAAAGGATCGGAGGGTTCGATCGTCGTGGTGCTTCCCTTCGTGAAGGGCAGGCCGTTGCCGCTATCGCATCCGTTCTTTCTGGAGATGCTCGCCAGCATCGGCGAGGTGGCTCGCGCGAGAAACTACGAATTCACCGTCAGCCCCATCGCGCCGGCGGTTTACGACGATCTTCTGCTGGCCTCCGCGACGGCGCGCCCCGCGAAAGGGCTGATCTTTCTGGGGCAGGGCTCGCTCCACAAGGCGTTCAACGATCTCGCCGACACGCCGGCGCGATTCGTGGTGTGGGGCGCGCAGCTGCCGAACCAGAAATACCGGACGATCGGATCGAACAACCTGCTCGGCGGTAAGCGCGCTACCTCGCATCTGGCGCGGCTCGGCAGAAAATCGATCGTGTTTCTCGGCGGCCACGACCCCGAATCCATCCAGCGGCGCAGGGGATATCATGAGGCGCTGAAGGAAAACGGGCTGAACGCCGATCCGAGGCTGGTCGCTGACGTCGAGTTCGAACTGGACGCCGCCGACGCCGCGATCAGCCAGATGCTCCGCAGGGGGATAGAGTTCGACGCGGTGTTTTCCTCGAGCGATCTCATGGCGCTCGGCGCGATCAGGGCGATCAGAAGGGCCGGCATGTCCGTTCCGCAGGATGTTTCGATCGTCGGCTATGACGACATGCTGCTGAGCCGGATCAGCACGCCGACCCTCACGACGATCCGCCAGGATACGTACGAAGCCGGCCGGCTGCTGGTTTCGAGCATTCTCGATCCGATCAGGGAAGGGCATTCCGAGGTCCTTACGACCGAACTGATCGTTCGCGAATCGTGCGGCGGCTAACGCGCCCTCCTTGTCGCGCCCGGCCTTTTAGCGATGTTATGCAAAAAAATTGCATAAACGGCGTTTCGTGCAAAACTTTCATCAACGGCGCACAATAGGGGAGTCGACCTGCTTCGCCCTAAGAGCGCCCAGCGTTTTGCACTTGCAGCAATAGAATAGGCAGTATTCCTGTTTTGTGACAGGCCCGGCGCCTTGTCGGCAGCGGGAAAATATGTGTTGCATTAAAGCGCAAAATAAAGCACAGTTGCGCAAAATAATAACACCGCGCGGACGGCCTCGCCGCCGCCGGAATGGGAGGAGAGAGCGAACCTAACCCACAATCGGATTCCGACTCCCGGTCAGGCGGGGAGCGCGGGCGCATCGGGCCCGTCTTTCGCGACAGGTCGCCTGCGCGGGTCGGCAGGTCAGAAGAATCGAAAAGCGCGCTCAGTCGGGCCGCCAAAATACGGGAGGGCGAAATGACGAGATCTAACCGGGGTAAAGAAGCAAGATTCAAAAACGGCGTGTCGCTCGCGGCGCTTGCGCTGTGGGGGTTGGCCGGAACGGCGCACGCGCAATCCGGACAGGTGGATGCGGCGCAGGCGGACAATTCGGAAGAGAATGTCGATTCGATCGTCGTGGTGGGCGTGAGGCGAGCCCTCGCGACGGCGCAGGAAATCAAGAAGAACGCCGACACGTTCGTCGACTCCATCACCGCGACGGATATCGGCGCGTTCCCAGACAAGTCCGCCGCCGAGGCGCTGCAGCGGGTGCCCGGCATCACCGTCAACAGGCTGCAGTCAGCCGACGACAGCACGCACCCCTCCGGCGAGCCCACCGACGTTCTCATTCGCGGCTTGCCGTTCGTGCGCACCGAATTCAACGGCCGCGACGCCCTGACGGCCGACTCGGCGCGCGGGCTGCGTTTCAACGACGTCTCTCCCGAACTGCTGGCGCGCGTCGACTCCTTCAAGAACCAGACGGCCGACATGGTCGAGGGCGGCATCGCCGGCACCGTGGACCTGCATACGCGCCTGCCGCTCGACGAGAAGGATTTCGTCATCGTCGGCGCGGCGCGCGGCAATTACGGGCCGAATTCGGGCGAGGTCACGCCGGAATATTCGGGCCTGATAAGCAAGAAGTGGGCGACCGAGGTCGGGGAGTTCGGCCTGCTCGCCAACTACGCCCATTCGCATGTGATCACGCAGACCGAAAGCGTGATCATGGACAAGATCGACACGTACTGCACGTCGGGCTTCGGCTCGCAGTCGGAAGGGAACGTCAACCCGGACGGCAGCGTCAACTGCGACGCCAATCCGTTCGGGGGAACCGGCTTCGCCCTCGCGCCCGACGGCATCCGCTACTCCGAAGTCGACTACGACCGTCAGCGCGAAGGGATTTCGGCGGCCGGCCAGTACAAGAACAACGCCGGAAACGTGCTGCTGACCGTTCAGTACACGCGATCGAAATATGAGAACGCCTGGCTCGAGCGCGCCAGCCACGCGATCCTCGACGGCAACTATTTCGGCACGTCGGCGTTCTTTCCGCGCACCTCGTCGATCCTCGGTCCGGCCGATGGTACGCCGGCGCTGGCGTTCGGCCCTGACGGGATGTTGCAATCGGGCGTTCTCACACAGGGACACGGAAGCTGGGCGGGCAGCTTCTCCAGCGTTCAGGACGCCATAAACACGGGCTCCGCCGTGCCCGGCGTTCCGTTCGTGAACTATTGCGTCGGCGACGGATCGGTCTGCGACACGCTGCGCGACGGCCTCTACTTCCAGAACGAGGCCCGCAATTTCGCGCACGAGGAAAAAACCTCCGACTTCTCGGCGAACCTGAAATGGGACGTCACCGACAGGCTGCACGCCCAGTTCGACGTGCAGCATATCGACGCCTCGACCTACAACAACGACATCCTCGTCGCCTCCGGCTCGATGGCGAACTACGACTACAGCGTTGATGAGGCGGGCCGGCCGCATGTCAAGTTGCTTCCCGGCTCGAACGTGAATTACGCCGAGGGCGGACTGTCTAATCCGCACAACTACTGGATACCGTTCATCCAGGGGCACGTGGAGGACAACGACGCCGACGAACTCGCCCTGCGCGCCGACCTCGAATACGAATTCGCGGACGGCGGCTGGCTCGATTCGCTGAAAGTCGGCGTGCGCCGCGCCGACCGCGACCAGACGGTCCGCTATTCGACCTTCAACTGGACGCCGATCGCGGCGAGCTGGAACTGCAACGGCCCCGGCTTTAACGCCGACAACACTTCGCCGGGCGCTTATCCGGCCTGCGCCGCCGGCCATCCCGACTTCCTCGGCTACGGCGCCGGCATCTGGGAGACGAGCGACCTCGGCGGCGATTTCTTCGACGGAAAAGTCTACGACAACGGCGAGCTCGTCTATCTGAGCCGCGACGTGCTGCAGGATTTCAACCGCCTTACGGACTCGCTCAGCGGCGCGACCACGAACTCGCCCATTCTCCCCGGCTACACGGCCATCTGCGACCGCGTCGAGGCGACGGTCGACGACTGCTTCACGCCCTCCGAGGTGATGCAGCTCGAGGAGCTGACGAAGGCCGCCTATCTCAGGATCGACTTCGGCGGCGAGGACATGACGATCTTCAACGGCGCCATCAGCGTCGTCGGCAATATGGGCTTCAGGGTCGTCGAAACCACGATCACCAGCACCGGCGCCGTGGCGTTCCCGACGGCGACCAATCTCAATCTGCTGCCCGATTGCGCCACCCCGCTCGGCCCCAACAGCGTCGTCAACCCGAGCTGCTACCTGACGCCGGACATCATCGCCTTTGCAAACGGCGGCGGGCTTCCCGACACGTTCAAGAATTCCACCACGAACTGGCTGCCGAGCTTCAACCTGAGGCTCGGGCTCGGCAACGAGAGCTACATCCGGTTCGCCTATTCGCGGGCGATATCGCGGCCGGACATCGGGCTGCTGCGCAACTACGTCGCCATCAATTCGCCGGTCATCAACACATCTCCGGACTCGCCCTATGTCGTGTATAACTCGCCGGATGCGGAGCATATCGCGGCGAACGTGGTCGGATACAATTTCGTCTTCCGCGCGGAATCCGGTTACGCGGCGCTGGAGCCTGTGAAAGCCGACCAGTTCGACCTGTCGTTCGAGAAATACTTCGGCGCGAACACGTCGCTCACGGTCGGTCTGTTCTACAAGAGCCTCAGCAACACCATCGCCTACGGCGAATTCACGAGGGAATTCACGAACGACGGGTCGACCCAGACCGTGCAGCTTCGCGGCCCTGGCAACCAGGAGGACGGCGGAACGCTGAAAGGCGTCGAAGTCGCCTTCCAGACGTTCTTCGACATGCTGCCCGATCCGTTCGACGGTTTGGGGATGCAGGCGAACTACACCTACGTGGCGCAATCGGACATCAACAACTCGAACCTGTTCACGGCGACATCCGGCGGCGGGGTGGGGGCGTTCGGCGCGGGCAACCAGGTGGCGGGAGACGACGGGCTCGTGGTCATCGACTCCCACAAGCTGCAGGGCATTTCCGATCATACGTTCAACGTCGTCGGCCTGTACGAAAAAGGCCCGATCGGCATGCGGCTCGCCTACAACTGGCGCTCGGCCTATCTGACGCAGAATCTCGACTGCTGCATCGGATTGCCGGTGTTCCAGAAGGCGGCGGGTTTTCTCGATGCGTCGATCCGCTACTCGGTGCTGGAAAATGTCGAACTGTCGTTCGACGCCTCCAACCTTCTCAACACCGAGATCGTTCACCAGCAGCAAATCTTCGGCGACTCGCCGGCGACGCCGAACGCCAATCCGGTCTATGTTGACTCCAACTGGTCCCTGACCGGACGGCGGTACCAGTTCGGCGTGCGCGTGAAATTCTAACCGCGGGTTCCTCCCGGGGGGACGCCGTCGGGGCCGCGCCTCGGCGGCGTCCGTTCCGGAGGAGCAGCAGGCGCACGGCTATGGAACAACGCCCCGGAACAGCCGCTGCAAGACCGCCGCTGCGGGTCGTCATTGTCGGCGGCGGCACGGCGGGCTGGATGACCGCCGCCGCCATGAACCGGCTGCTGCCGGCCCGCGACTATGCGGTGACGCTTATCGAATCCGACGAGATCGGCACGGTCGGCGTCGGCGAGGCGACGCTGCCTCACATAAAACTGTTCAACGACATGCTCGGCGTCGACGAAGCGCGGTTCATGCGCGACACGCGGTCGACGTTCAAGCTGGGCATCGAGTTCCGCGACTGGGATCTGCCGGGCGAGAGCTATATCCATCCGTTCGGCGCCTTCGGCGAGCCGTGGGGCGGCGTCGAGTTTCAGCATCACTGGCTGCGGGCGCGGGCGGAGGGACTGCCGTCGTTTCCCTTGCAGGATTATTCCTTCGCGGTGGCCGCCGCGCGTCGCAACGCGTTTGCGTTTCCCGATCGCGATCCGAAATCCATACGCTCCACTTTCTCCTACGCGTACCATTTCGATGCGGGACTGTACGCCGAGTTCTTGCGGGCCATGTCTGTGGAGCGCGGCGTCCGGCGCATCGAAGGCATGGTTCGCGACATCGCCCGCAACCCTGAGACCGGCGACATAACGGACCTGACGCTTAAATCGGGCGAGCGGGTCGCCGGGGATCTGTTCGTCGACTGCACCGGCTTTCGCGCGCTGCTTCTCGGCGGCGTCTTCGGCGCCGAATGGGAGGACTGGACGCACTGGCTGCCCTGCGACAGGGCGCTCGCCGTTCCCTGCGAAATCAGCGGCCCGCCGACGCCCCATACGCGCTCTACCGCGCGGCCGGCGGGATGGACGTGGCGCATCCCGCTGCAACACCGCGTCGGCAACGGATACGTGTTTTCCAGCCGTTTCATCGGCGACGAAGAGGCGCGCGAGACGCTGCTCGCCGCGCTCGACGGACGCGCGCTCGGCGAACCGCGGCTGCTTCGTTTTTCGCCGGGGCGGCGCAAGCGCGCCTGGGCGGGAAACTGCGTCGGCATAGGGCTGGCGAGCGGTTTTCTGGAGCCGCTGGAATCGACGAGCATCTTTCTCATTCAGGCGGCGGCTCTCGATCTCGTCAACCTCATGCCGAAACGGGGAGCGGAGCGCATCGATCCGCGCCTCTCGGACGAATTCAACCGGCTTTGCGAAATGCAATACGATCGCGTGCGCGACTTCCTCGTTTTGCATTACGCCGCCAACCGGCGGCTCGGCGAGCCTCTGTGGGATTATGTGCGCTCCATGCCTTTGCCGGAGAGTCTTGCGCACAAGATCGAGCTGTTCCGAACGCGGGCGATGCTGCCGAACTACCAGTACGGCCTGTTCGCCCGCGACAGCTGGCTGTCTGTGCTGGCGGGGCAGGGAATCATGCCGGAGGGGTACGATCGCCTGGCCGACGCCTTCGATCTTTCCCGCCTCGGCGAGCAGCTCGACAGCTTCAGGAGCCGCATAGCCTCGACCGTGGAAGCCATGCCGGAACATGGCGCTTTCATCGCCGGCTATTGCGGGACGCAGGGTTTCAGTCCGGTGCGGGAGAAAGCGTCATGACGGGAACGCCGCTATTGACGCGCGTCGTCGTTGCGGGCCGGGACGCGGCTCTGTGGCTCGCCGCCGCCGTCGTCGCGCGCGGCCTCGGCCCCGCCGGCGTGCGCGTCGTTGCGGCGGAGCTGCCGACGCGGCTGCGTCCATCGGACGTCTGCGCCACGCTGCCGGCGCTCGAAGCCGTGCACGCAAGGTTGAAAGTCGACGAGGCCGCCCTCATCCGCGCCGCGGGGGGCGCCTATTCTCTTGGACAGAACTTCGTCGACGGAACAGGAAGCATACGGAGTTTCTTCCACGCATGGGGTTCATACGGAACGCCGATAGAGGGGCGCCCGTTTTTCCAGCATTGGCTGAGGGCGCGCCATCTCGGCCTCGACGCGCCGTTTCAGGATTTCTGCCCGACGGCTGTTGCGGCGAGCAACGGGCGCATGCTGCTGCCGGACGCGGATACGGCCGCCTTCGGGCGCGCCGACTATGGCTATCACATGAACGCGCAGGCGTATTCGCACTACATGAAATCCGTCGCGCGCGCATTGGGCGTGGAGACGCATGAGGCGGATTCTCTCGATATCGAACTCGATGGAGCGGGCGAAACCATCGCCGCCGTCGCTCTCGACGGCGGGCGGCGGTTCGGGGCGCAATTCTTCATCGATGCGACCGGCGAGGACGGACTCCTGATCGCATCGCTCGGCGCCGGATGGGAAAGCTGGCGCGGGCAGTTTCCCGCCGACCGCGCGCTCGTCGCCGAAGCGCCGGCTTTAGCCCCGGTTCCCGCCTTCGCCGAGATACGCGCATCCGAACAGGGCTGGACGGTTCTGCATCCTTGCCGCCGCGCCACCGGTGTCGCGCACTTCTATTCGAGCGATCTGCAATCCGACGAAGAGGCGTTGAAGGCGGCGGACGCCGTCAGCGGCGCGAATCTCTCGTATGCGTCCGTCGCTGCAAAAAAACAGGGCCGGCGTCTCGCGCCGTGGCGGGGCAACTGCGTCGCCGTCGGCGCCGCCGCCTGCGCGTTCGACCCCGTTCACGATGTCGATCTCCACGCCGTGCAGCTAGGGCTTGTGCATTTGATGTCGCTGTTCCCGCGAACGGAATCGTTCGCGGCCGAACGCATCGAATACAATCGGCGTCTCAATTCCTCCTTCGACCGCGTCCGCGATTTTCAGCGCGCATTCTACGCGCTCGCTCCTTTCAAGGGAGCGTTCTGGAATAAAGCAAGATCGGGCGACACGCCCCCGTCGCTCGCGCATAAAATCGCAACCTTCAGCGCCCGCGCCGAGATCGCTCCGTTGGAGGACGAGAGCTTCGACGCCGACAGTTGGCGCGCGTTGTTCCTCGGTCTGGGCGCGACGCCGGAAAGCTGGCCGCCGGCGGTCGACCGCGTTCCGCCCGAACGCCTCAATGAAGAGTTTCGACGCGTGCTCGGCTTCATCAAGACCAAGATTCTCGAGCAGCCGGCCCATGACGCCTATCTGCGCGCCGTCGATGCAGGCGCCGCCTCATGAGGTCATGGCGAGGCGGTATCAGTTCTCCACGAAAGGTCGTTCTCCGCATGCTCAGGCTCATTCTGCTTCCTGTCGTGTTCTGTTTTTCGAGCGGCGCATGGGCTGCGCCGCGCGAATGCGCGCAATCGCCGGGCGGCGTGATCGAGGTTTGCCTTTTCGTGGAGAACGGGGAGGCGAAATACGAGGTGACGAGAAACGGCGCGCCGGTTCTCGCGCCCTCGGCGCTCGGTCTCGCCTTCGCGGGAGAGCCGGCGCCGCGCTACAAATCGCTGACGAATGTGAAGCGGCGCGCGTCCGACGAGACATGGGAGCAGCCATGGGGCGAGCAGCGCCTCATCCGCGACAATCATACGGAGCTGAGCGCGACGCTTAAGGGCGATACGCCGTTCAGCAAGAGCGTTACGGTCGTCTTCCGGCTGTTCGATGACGGCGTCGGCTTTCGCTATGACTATTCCTCCATACCGGAGGGGCGCGATGTCGCCGTCGTCGCCGAGCTGACTTCGTTCAGGACGACAGGCGCCTATCGGGCGTGGTGGTATCAGGCGCTCGGACCGGACAGGGACGAGTATCTCTATTCCGAAACGGATGCGCGGCGCGTCACGCTCGCCGAAACCCCCTTTACGATGCAGGGGGAGAACGGCCTCTATCTCTCCTTTCACGAAGCGGCGCTGGTTGATTTTCCGAGCATGCTGCTGGCGGGCGACGGGGCGGGCGGGTTCACCGCGTGGCTGACCCCCTGGCCGGACGGCGTTCTGGCGAAAAAGACAGGCCCGTTTACGACGCCGTGGCGAACCGTTCTGATTACGGACAGTCCCGGCGGTCTCGCCGACAGCCGCATCACGCTCAATCTCAACGAGCCGAACAGGCTGGGCGACGTATCGTGGTTCTCGCCCGGCAAATATGTCGGCGTGTGGTGGGAGATGCACCTCAAAAAATCCACCTGGGGAAGCGGGCCGAAGCACGGCGCGACGACCGCCAACGTCAAACGCTATATCGACTTTGCGGCGAAATACGGCTTCGACGGCGTTCTCGTCGAAGGCTGGAACGAAGGTTGGGATGGCGACTGGATCGCCAATGGCGACAGGTTCAGCTTCACGAGGTCCTATCCCGATTTCGACATGGACGAGATCGCCGCCTATGGCCGTGCGAAAGGCGTGCGGCTGATCGGCCATAACGAGACCGGCGGCGCCGTGCCGAACTATGAAGCGCAGCTTGAAGACGCCCTCGATCTTTACGAAAGGCACGGCGTGTCGATCGTCAAAACCGGCTATGTGAAGAACAGCGGCGACCTCATCGACGCCGATGGCGGGCGCCAGTGGTTTGCGGGGCAGTACATGGTGCGCCATCATCTGCGCGTCGTGACTGAAGCGGCGAAACGCAAGATCGCCATCGACGCACACGAGCCGGTCAAGGATACGGGCCTGCGCCGCACATGGCCGAACATGGTCAGCCGCGAAGGCGCGCGGGGGCAGGAGTTCAACGCCTGGGGCCGGCCGACCAACCCGCCGGAGCATCGCGTCATTCTGCCGTTCACCCGGCTTCTCGCAGGGCCGATGGACTTCACGCCCGGCATTTTCGACATAAGGCACGGCGAAAAGGAAACGAGCCATCGCGTCCAGTCGACGCTCGCGGCGCAGCTCGCCGAGTATGTGGTTTTCTACAGCCCCATCCACATGGCGGCCGACCTTCCGGAGAACTACGAAGCCAATCGCGCCGCCTTTCAGTTCATCCTCGACGCGCCGACCGATTGGGAAGAGTCGAAGACGCTGCAGGGGGAAATCGGAAACTATGTCGTCGTCGCGCGCCGTCAGCGCGGGGGCGACGACTGGTATCTCGGCGCGATGACCGACGAAACGGCGCGCGAAGCGGTTCAGCCGCTGTCGTTTCTCGCCCCCGGCGTCCGCTACGAAGCGCAGATCTACCGCGACGGACCGCAAGCCGACTACCGCAGCAACCCACAGCCCGTTTCCATCGAGAAACGCGTGGTGACGAGCGATGACGCGATCGCGCTCGACATGGCGCCCGGCGGGGGAACGGCCATTCGGTTCAAACGGCTGTAGCGGACATTCCCGGCCGGACGACAAGCGCCGCCGGGCGGTCCGATCGATTTTCCAATAGCGAGCGCTTCCGCCGGCGTCGCCGCGCCTTGCGAAATCCGGTTAGCCCGCCGGCTGAACCGGGGCAGGGCTTGTCAATTATTACAAGGCGCTAACTGGAATTTTGTGCGACGCAGCATTATTTGTCGTCGATGTTTGTCTCGGTGTTCATTCGACGGTTCGAAATGAAACCGCGATCGGGTGCGTGATCGGGTGCGATGGGTAGCTTCGGCGTATTTGGGTTTGCCTTTGGGGCCTTTGCGGTCGCAGGGGCGGGACTGGCGGTCGCATCGGGATCGGGCGCGGGCGAGACCGCCGGGCGAACCGTTACGGCGCCTTCTTCGCGCGCCGCTCTTGAGGTGCTTCCTCCCTTTCTGAAACCGCAGACGGCCAAATCGGCGCCGGCGACGCGGCCGCCGCTGAAACGCGGGGCGGCGCTGCCGTCGGCGTTTTCCTTCGCCGACGTCGTCGCAAAGGCGCGAGCGCTGGCGTCGTCGCCTTACGCCGCCGCCGCGCCGAAGACGCCGGCCGCCGCTGCGGCGCTCGATTACGATCAGTACCGCCGCATCGAGTTCAGGCGCGAGGCCGCCGACTGGTCCGAAGCGCCGGAGAGCGCTTTTCACGTTCACTATGAAACGCGCGGCTTCCTGTTCAACAGTCCGATCGCCATCAATCTGGTCGAGAGCGGGGAGACGCTGCAGCGGCCGTTCGATCCGTCGGATTTCAATTTTTTCGACCTGCCGCTTTCCGCCGAAGACAAAACGACGCTTGGCTTCGCCGGCTTCCACGTAACTTCGCCGCTCAATTCCGCCGGCAAGTTCGACGACATCATCAATTTCAAGGGCGCGAGTTTCTTCCGCGCGCTCGGGGCGGGAAACGCCTACGGCGCCTCGGCGCGCGGGCTTGCGATTTCCACCGCGTCGCCGAACGGCGAGGAGTTTCCGGCCTTCCGCGAGTTCTGGCTGGAGCGTCCGAAGACCGGAGACAACAAATTCTCGATCTATGCGCTGCTCGACAGCCCGAGTCTCGCCGGCGCTTTCCGTTTCGAGGTGACGCCGGGCGCGCAGACCGTGGTCGACGTCGAGGCGACCCTGTTTCCGCGCCGCGACGTCGCCGAAGCGGGCGTCGCGCCGCTGACCTCGATGTTCGACTTCGGACCGCAGGATCCCGCCAACGGGCGCCAGGATTTTCGTCCCCGCGTGCACGATTCCGACGGCTTCATGTTCCGTCTGCGCAATGGCGAGTGGGCCTGGCGGCCGCTCATCAATCCGGCGCGGCTTGAAGTGTCGAGTTTCGCCGAGCAGACGCCGATCGGCTTCGGGCTCGTGCAGCGCGAACGCCGGTTCTCCGCCTATGACGATCTCGAGGCGCAATACGAAAAGCGCCCGAGCATCTGGGTCGCCCCGAAGGGCGATTGGGGCCGGGGTCGGCTGATGCTGATCGAAATTCCGACGGCGAACGAGTTCAACGACAATATCGTCGCTTTCTGGCGTCCCGAAACCCCGTGGAAAAAAGGCGAGGAGGTGCGCCTCGCCTACACGATGTACTGGGGTCTGGAAACGCCCGTGCAGCCGACGGTGGCGCGGGTGCAGTCGACCAAGACGGGCGTCGCGTCTTCGGGCGCGCGTCTGTTCATCGTCGATTTCGAGTCGGAGAACGCTTCGCTGTTCGACGGCGCCGCCGCCTCGGTGACCACATCTCAGGGCGGCGTCGCCAACGTCACGCTGACCCGCAACGCGCATACGGGCGGCGCGCGGCTCAGTTTCGAACTGGAGAACGCCGGCGCGGCGGCGGAACTGCGCGCCGTGCTCAACCGCGGCGACCGCGCAGTGAGCGAAACCTGGCTCTATCGCTGGAGCGCCTCGTGACCGTTCGCCCGTCCGAAAGCCCCCTCGCCATGCCGGCGCAGAGTTTCGCCGCGCCGCCCAAGACGGCGCGCGCCGGCACCACCTCGCGCTTATGGCGCAAGGCGTTCGTCGGAGCGGCCGCGACGGCGGTGACGCTGTGGGCCGGGCGGGAAATGTTCATGGTACTGAACGTCGCCGGAATGACCGGCCTTGAATGGGCGCTGTTGGCGATCTTCTGTCTCAACATCTGCTGGATCGCCTTCGCCTTCGCCAGCGCGTCGGTCGGGTTCGCCGTCGTCGCCGTCCGCGAACTCTTGCACTCCCGGCCGGCCGGCCGCGAGCCGCCGCAAGGGCGCACCGCGGTGCTGTTTCCGATCTATAACGAGGATGTGCGGCGGGTTTTCGCGACTGTCGAAAGCGCCGCTGCGAGCCTCGCCGACGCCGCGCCCGGCCGCTTCGAATGTTTCATTCTGAGCGACAGCACCGATCCCGACGTCGCGCTTCTCGAAGAAGCCGCTTTCACGCGGCTGAAGCAGCGGCTGGGCGACGATGCGCCGGCTTATTACCGGCGCCGGACCGTCAACCGCGCGAGGAAGTCCGGCAATGTCGAGGATTTCGTCACCCGCTGGGGCGGCCGCTACGACTACATGATCGTCTACGACGCCGACAGCTACATGGAGACGGAGACGCTGCTCGAACTGGCGCGCCGCATGGACCGGGAGCCCGCGACGGGCCTCATCCAGACGGTGCCGCGCCTCGTCGGCGGCAAGACGCTGTTCGCGCGCGCCCAGCAGTTCGCCGCCGGGCTTTACGGGCCGCTGCTGGGGGCCGGCGTTTCGTGGTGGGCGCAGGACGAGGGCAATTTCTGGGGCCACAACGCGATTATCCGCATACGGGCTTTCGCCGAATCGGCGGGCCTGCCCGTCATTCCCGGCAAGGCGCCGTTCGGCGGCCCGATCCTGAGCCACGACTTCGTCGAGGCGGCGCTGCTGCGCCGCGCCGGCTGGCGTGTGAAGATCGCCGACGATCTTTCGGGCTCCTATGAAGAATGTCCGCCAACGATCATCGACCTCACCATCCGCGACCGTCGCTGGTGCCAGGGCAACATGCAGCACGCCGGCGTGCTGGCGCGCATGGGCGGGCTGAAATGGACCAACCGCCTGCATCTGATGATCGGCGTCATGTCGTATCTCGCCTCGCCGACATGGCTGCTGCTGATTCTTGTCGGCATGGCGCTGTCGCTGCAGGGCAAGTTCCTGCAGCCGCAATATTTCGGCGACGAGGCGGTGCTTTTTCCCAACTGGCCGGTGATCGACTCGGCGCGGGCGCTGGCGCTGTTCGGCGCCACCATGGCGATCCTGTTCGCGCCGAAACTCTACGGCCTCGTCGCGGGATGGCTGTCGAAGCGCTGGCGGCGTTCAGTCGGCGTAACGCGCACGACGCTCGGCGTCCTGGTGGAGACCCTGCTCTCGGTTCTGGTCGCGCCGATCCTGATGGCGGCGCAGACCTCCGCCGTCGCCTCCATCCTCTTCGGACGCGACGCCGGCTGGACGCCGCAGCAGCGCGACGCCGGCGGTTATTCCGCGAAGGACGCGTTCCGCCGGCACGGGCAGGCGATGATGCTGGGCGTGGTTCTTCTCGTCTCGGCGCTGCTCATATCACCCATCTTCGCCGCCTGGCTGGCGCCCGCGATGGTCGGACTGATCCTGGCCGGGCCGCTGTCGTACTGGACGGGTTCGAACGAACTCGGCGCCGCCTTCGCGCGCGCCGGACTTCTCGCAACGCCCGAGGAGATTGACGCGCCTTCTTCTTTCGGAGCCGCGCGCCGCGCCGCCGAGGCCTACCGGGATGTCGCGCCTCCGCGTTTTGTCGACCTCCTCGCCAGCGAAAGCGCCGACAAGGAACGCTCAGCGCTCGCCGATCCGCGCTGGCCCCTCGCCGAAGGGGACGTGCACGCGCCGTTGGCGCTCGCCGTCGCGCGGGCCGACCTCCATGACGATCCGGCGGCTTATGCGGCGGCGCTTCCAAAAGCGGAGAAGCTGGCGCTCCTCAACGCCCCGGACGCGCTCGCCGCCGTGCGCCAGACGCTTCGCCGGCGGGCGCTTGCAAGCCGGGTTCGTCAGGGCGCGGACTTGCGCCTCACCTCGGTGGGCTGATCCGGCGCGCGCCCCTCGCGCGTTGATGACCGCGGCGAGTTCTGGCAAGACACGTCACGCCGGCGCCGCCAGCCTGACTGCGCCGGGTGTCTTTCCGCAGCGGTGGCGCTCTCCTTGGATTCTGATCCGGCTCACTCATCAGCGCAAAAGCTCGATTGCTGGGTCGTCAGCGACGGGCGCGCCGGCATCGAGATCCCGGCGCTCGGTCTCGCCGAGGCGATCGCCCGCAAGCTGCCGCTGCACATCGTCACCAAGCGAATCGTCGTGAAAGCGCCGTGGCGGTCGCTGCCGCGGCAATTGTGGGGCGAGCCTTTCTCGAAACTGTCGAGCGAAGGCGCGCTGTTGCGTCCGCCCTATCCGGATCTGTGGATCGCCTGCGGACGCGCCAGCGTTCCGTTCACCATGGCCGCGAAAGAACGCAATCCTTCGACCTTCACAGTGCATGTGCAGAATCCGCGCGCGCCGCTTGGCGCCTTCGATCTCGTCATTCCGCCGACTCATGACGGGGTCAGGGGCGACAATGTTTTCTCGATCGTCGGGTCGCCTGGCCGCGTGACGCGCGAAAGGCTTCAGTCGGACGCGGCGCGTCTCGCGCCTGCGCTCGATCATGTTCCGAAACCGCGCGTCGCTGTTCTGCTCGGCGGCGCAAACAAGGCGTACCGCTTTACAAGGAAACGTCGCGAGAAAATCGCCGCGACGTTGCGAAGCCTCTCCGAGAACGGCGCCGGCCTGATGATCACCCCGTCGCGCCGCACCGAACCGGAAACGATCCGCGCCATCGCTGAAGCGCTCGCCGGGCGTTCGTATTTTCTATGGGACGGCGCGCCGGTCGCCGGTCTTGACAATCCCTATTTCGGCATGCTCGGCCTCGCCGATCATGTCCTCGTCACCGCCGACAGCGTCAACATGACCGTCGAAGCGGCGCTCACCGGCAAGCCCGTGCAAATCCTGGCGCTCGATACGGCCGATGCGGCGGCGGCGGAAAAATTCGCGCGTTTCCAGAAAGAGCTTCGGGAGCGCCGCATCGCGCGTTTCTTCAGCGACCGGCTGCGTCGCTGGTCGTATGCGCCGCTCGATGAAACGGCTCGCGCCGCCGATGAAGTCATAAGGCGACTGCAATCGCGCGCTGTCGAAACGCGATGAAATGGCGCGCACGCCATAAAATCGCGCAATTTCGCTGCGCGCGCCCGCGATTAATAGCGATGAGATGATGTTCCCGCGCGATAAACCGGCTTCGAATCGCGCCGCATACGCATTATTGTATTAAGGCGGTCGATCGGCGACCGCGACGCGGGCCGTATAGGAGATCCAGCCTAACCCGCCGAACGCCGCCGCAACGACTGCGTTGTCCCTTCGAGCAAAAAAGGCGAGCCCCCTTGCTTGCTCGAGATTCCGGCCGGGCCCGCCACGCGGGTCCGGCCTTTTCACGTTCGCGGAATTTTTACTCGGTCATCGCGCGCAGCATCCACGCGGTTTTTTCATGGGTCTGGATGCGCTGCGTCAGCAAGTCTTCGCTGGCGACGTCGCCGGCGTCGCTCGCCGTTTCAAGCGCTTCGCGCGCGCGCCGGACGAGCGTTTCGTGGTCGGCGAGCAGGTTCTTGACCATCTGCTCGGCGGCGGGCGGCTCCTTGTCGGCGCTCTCGACGGCAGTCAGATCGGCGAACGCCTTGCCGCCGGCGGGGGCGAAAACGCCGAGCGCGCGCACTCTTTCAGCTAGCTCGTCGAGCGCAGCCCACATTTCGCGATACTGCTCTTCGAACATGACGTGCAGCGTGTGGAATTGCGGACCGGTGACGTTCCAGTGATAGACGTGCGTCTTCATGTAGAGGGTGTAAGTGTCAGCAAGCACATTATTGAGCGCCGCGGCGACGGACTTCCGTGCGTTGGCGTCGAGACCGATATGCGGCTTCGTCATTTCCATCTCCCTGGCGATTGTGAAGTCAGTCCGTAGATAGGGACGCGGCTTCCATTAAGCAAATTAATTAGCCTGAAGTCTTGTATCGAATACATCGATATCAGACTTCGCCGTCAGTCGAGCGCGGCGCAGAAACGCTGGATGCGGGCGCAGGCTTCCTCGAGCTGCGTCTTCGCCGCAGCGTAGGAAATGCGGAAGAAGGGCGACAGCCCGAACGCCGAGCCGAACACGACGGCGACAGCTTCCGCTTCCAGAAGCTCGGCGGCGAAGTCTTCGTCGCTGGCGATCTTTTTTCCTGAAGGGGCCGTCTTGCCGATGGTTCCGGCGCAGGACGGGTAGACGTAAAACGCGCCTTCCGGCGTCAGGCAGGAGAGGCCTTTCGCCTGGTTCAGCATCGATACGACCATGTCGCGCCGGTCCTGGAATGAGCGGTTGCGTTCGGCGAGGAAGCTGTGATCCCCGTTCAGCCCGGCGACCACCGCCCATTGGCTGATCGAGGAAGGGTTCGACGTCGACTGCGACATCACCTTTTCCATCGCCTTTATGAGTTTCTGCGGTCCGCCCGCGTAACCGATGCGCCAGCCGGTCATGGCGTAGGCTTTCGAGGCGCCGTTGACGGTGAGGGTTCGCTCGTAAAGCCGCGGCTCGACTTCGGCGATGGTGGCGAACTCGAAGCCGTCATAGACGATGTGCTCGTACATGTCGTCGGTGAGGATCATCACATGCGGATGCCGCAGGAGGACGTCGGCGAGAGCTTTCAGCGCGACGCGGTCGTAGGCGGCGCCGGTCGGGTTCGACGGCGAGTTGAGGATCAGCCAGCGGGTGCGCTTGGTGATGGCGCGTTCGAGATCTTCCGGGCGCAGACGGAATCCGTTTTCCGCCGTCGTCTCGACGAAAACCGGTTCGCCGCCGGCGAGCAGGGCCATGTCGGGATAGGACACCCAGTAAGGCGCCGGGACGATCACCTCGTCGCCGGGATTGAGCGTCGCGACGAGGGCGTTGTAGATCACCGCCTTGCCGCCGGGGCCGACGGAAATCTGGGAAGGCTTGTAGTCGAGGTTGTTGTCGCGCTTGAACTTGCGGGCGACGGCATCTTTCAACTCGGGAATGCCGTCCACCGTCGTGTACTTGGTCTCCCCGCGGCGAATCGCTTCGATCGCCGCCTGCTTTACATGTTCGGGGGTGTCGAAATCCGGCTCGCCGGCGCCGAGGCTGATGACGTCGACGCCTTTCGCCTTCAGCTCGCGCGCCTTCTGGGTGACGGCGAGGGTGGGGGAGGGTTTGACGCGGGCGAGGGCGGCGGAAAGATCGACGTCGAACATTGCAGGTTCCGTTCAGCTACGCGGCTTCATAGCCTTTTGCGCCGCAGCGACCAATTAGGATTAACGCAGCGCCGGCGGAAAAATCACGGCGGAAGGAACGCCGCCGCCGAGATGAATTTCCCACATGGTTATTGTCCGTTCATCTTCGAATGCACGGCATAAGTATATGATTTTTATATAAAAACAGTCTTCTAGTTCAAAATGGCAAGGTCGTGGGACGATCATGCAAAGTAATGTCTGTGCTATTCCCTGAATCCGGTCTGTGTGGTCTCATTCGGCCCAGCGGGGAGCGAACGAAGGAGCGCGAATGATTGCGGAATTGCAGACCGCG
Organism: Pseudomonadota bacterium; assembly: GCA_036337175.1. Taxonomy (GTDB): domain Bacteria; phylum Pseudomonadota; class Alphaproteobacteria; order Caulobacterales; family Parvularculaceae; genus Amphiplicatus. Next base: position 178,186 of record JAYZEQ010000008.1, on the reverse strand, counting down.
ATTTCCAATTCCCCCATCCGCCGACCCGTAGACAGTAAGCTTACCGACTCTGACCGGGTCAAAATCCGGGCCGACAGGATGGCTCTCCTGATGCGCGGCGCGCCGGCCGCCATCGGCATCACCGTCGTCAACGTGGCGATCACGCTGGCGATCGCGTGGACGAGCGTCGATCGCCGGCTGCTGCTTGGCTGGGCGGGCCTCGTGCTGGCGCTGGCGCTCGTGCGCCTCGTCATGTGGCTGCGTTTCCGCCGTCCGGCGGCGCCGGCGCACGGACTTGCTCTCTTCGCCCGTTTCCATGTGGTCGGCATGGGGATCAACGGCGTGCTGTGGGGGGCGCTGGCGCCGATCTTCGCGGTGCACGGGCTGATCGGCAACGCCTTTCTGCCTTTCATGATCGCCGGCATGACGGCGGCCGCCATCGCCACCGCCGGCGCTTCGTGGCGGGCCGTGCTCGCCTTCAACATTCCGGCGCTGATGCCGTTCGCCGCCACCTATGCGGTGGCGGCAGGCTCGGTCGGGCCGGCCATCGCGGCGATCGTCGTACTCTACGCCATCGCCACCGCCTATCTCGCCTGGACGACGCATCAGATGATCGTCCGCTCGATCCGCCTGCGCTCGCGCAACGACCGGCTGCTCGACGCGCTGAAGAAACAGGTCGACGCCGCGCACGAGTCCGAGAAGCGCTACCGCGCACTGATCGAGTCGTCGCAGGACGTGACCATCATCTTCTCGCCGGAAGGGCGCGTCATCTATGCGAGCCCGTCGGTCAATCAGGCGCTCGGCGCGCCGGCGCGGTCGCTGATCGGCAAGACCACCAAGGATCTCGTGCATCCGAGCGATCTGCCGCTGTTCCGCTCGGTCGGCGAAAAGACCCTGTCGAAGCTCGGCGAGGCGCTTGCGTTGCCGCATGTCTGCCTGCGGCTCGCCGATGAGTCCTATGCAGCTTTCTCGGGCCGGCTCACCAACATGCTCTACGTGCCGGGAGTCGAAGGCTTCGTATTCAGTGGCGGGCGCGCCAATCCGCGCGATCAGGAGCACCTTCACGCGGCTGAATGACGGTCCGTTCCGCCAGATAGAAATCCTCGTCGATCAGCAGGGCTTCGAGCGGCGTCCGCTTCAGGAAGGGCGGCGCGACGACTTTGGCGTCGGCTAACTCTTCCTTGCGGTCCCCGAACAGGCCGCCGACGCGGCGCCAAAGGTTGCGGTTCAGCATGGCTTTCCTCCGCCCCCGTCGTTTTAGCGAAACCACCGGCGCAAGCCGCCGTTGACGAGGTTCGTGGAGGCGCTGCAAATCCCGCGCCGCTGCCGCCGCGGCTTGCCGGCGGCGCGGACCCCCTGCATGGTTCAGCGGTGACGAGGGAGCGCGGCGTGCCGGTTTTAAGCGGAATCAAGGTCGTCGAATTCGAGGGGCTCGGGCCAGGACCGTTCTGCGGCATGCTCCTCGCCGATCTCGGCGCTGACGTCGTTCTGATAGAGCGTCCGGACAACGCCGGCGCCGGCGCGGCGCGGCTGTTCAACCGGGGCAAGCGCTCCATCGGGCTGGATCTTAAGAACCCGGCCGCGCGCGAGGCGGCGATCAGGATTTGCGCCGGCGCCGACGCGCTCATCGAAGGCTTGCGCCCCGGCGTGATGGAGCGTCTCGGCCTCGGCCCGGACGTTCTCATGGCCGCCAACCCGAAGATCGTGTACGGACGGCTGACCGGCTGGGGCCAGACGGGGCCGCTGGCGCAGTCGGCCGGGCACGACATCAATTATGCGAGCCTTTCGGGCGCCGCCTGGTATTCGGGGCAAGCGGGCGTCGCGCCGGTTCCGCCCCCGACCCTGGTCGGCGACATCGGCGGCGGCGCGCTCTATCTCGCCATCGGGATTCTTTCCGGCGTTCTCAGGGCGCGCGAAACGGGCAAGGGAGCGGTGGTCGACGCCGCCATCGTCGACGGCTCGGCGCACATGATGAACCTGCTTCTGTCGCTGCGCGCCATCGGCGGGCTGCCGGACGAGCGCGGCCGGTCGATGCTCGACGGCGCGCATTTTTACGACGCTTACCAGTGCGAGGACGGACAGTGGATTTCCATCGGCCCGCTGGAGCCGAAATTCTATGCGCTGCTGCTGGAGAAGCTCGGGCTTGCGGGGGATCCGCTGTTCGCGGTCCAGTTCGATGCCGGGAAATGGCCGGCGGCGAAGGCGAAGCTTGCGGAAGTTTTCGCCTCGAAGCCGCGCGCCCACTGGGACGGCCTCCTGCTCGGAACCGATGTCTGCTACGCGCCCGCGCTCAGCCCGTCGGAGGCGGCGCGCCAGCCGCACATCGCCGCGCGCCACATCTATCGCGAGATCGGCGGCGTCCTCCAGACCGCCGCCGCCCCGCGCTTTGACGGCGAGACGCCGCCCGATCCGCGCCCGGTTCCCGAAAGCGGAGCGCATACGGAGGAAATTCTGAAAGAGGCGGGACTGTCGGCGGGAGAGATCGAGGCTCTTGCGTGCAGCGCGCCGTAATGCGTCGCTGATCCGGGAAAGCTATCCCTGTCTGGCGTTCGCCAGCCGCTTGTTTGATATCTGAGAAAGATCCTGTGTCTGCGCGGCGGCGTTAAATACCGCATCGCGCACGGGATGACGAAGTCACCCCGCGAAATCCTCCGCCGTGAGCCAGAACACCTCGCCTTCGCTTTCTTCCGTATCCGGCCAGATGAAATCGAGCTCCGGATAGTCGGCTTCGAGAATCTCGAGCCCCGTGCCGATCTCGCAGAGGATGCCGCCGGTCGGCGTCAGGTGTTTCGGCGTCTCTTCGAGAATGCGGCGCACGATATCGAGGCCGTCGTCGCCGCCGGCGAGGGCCATTTCCGGCTCGGCGCGGTATTCGGGCGAGAGCCCGGCCATCGCCTCGGCGTCCACGTAAGGCGGGTTGGTGATGATGAGGTCGTAGCGCTTGGTCTTCACCGGCGCGAAGAGATCGCCGTGATGCAGGGCGATACGCTCTTCGAGTCCATGTTCGGCGACGTTGCGGCGGGCGACTTCCAGCGCGTCGATGGAAAGATCGACTCCGTCGATCTCGGCGTTCGGGAACACATAGGCGGCGAGGATGGCGAGGCATCCCGAGCCGGTGCAGAGATCGAGAACCGACGTCACGTCTTCCGGGTCGACGGCGAGCGGGAAGGCGTCTTCGCCCATCAGCAGCTCGCCGATATAGGAGCGCGGCACGATCACCCGCTCGTCCACGTAGAAGGGCACGCCCTGCACATAGGCCTTGTTGAGCAGATAGGCGGCCGGCTTTCGCGTCTCGACCCGCGCCGCGATGAGTTCGGCGAGGCGCTTGCGCTCCGGCGCCGTGAGGCGCGCGCCGAGCCACGGATTGACGTCGTCGATGGGCAGGTTGAGCGCCTCGAGCACCATGAACGCCGCCTCATCGACGGCGCTCGACGCGCCGTGTCCGAAAGCGAGGTTCGCCTTGCGGAACTCTGTGACGGCGTAGCGCAGGAAATCGCGGACGGTTTTGAGGTCGTCGGTCATCGGACCAGTTGTCCGGCTTTCGCGGTTTCTGTCAAATCAGCGCCGCCGCTTGCCTTTCTTCTTCGCCGCCTTCTTGCCCGTTTTTTTGGAGGGCGGCTTGCCGCGGCGCCCGCCCTTTCCGCCGGGACGGGAGGGCCTGCCGCGCGGCGGGCGCTCGCCCTCCATCGGGTCGGAGAGCATTTCGAACCTTAGTCCCCCGGTGAGCGGCGTCGCTTCGAGCAGCTTCACCCGAACCGGCTGGCCGAGCCGGTAGAAGGCGCCGGTGGTTTCGCTGACGACGGCGTGCGAGCCCTCCTCGAACCGCCAGCGGTCGGGCCCTAAAGAACGCATCGGCACGAAGCCGTCGGCGCCGGTTTCGTCCAGCATGACGAAAAGGCCGAAGCGGGTGACGCCGCGAATCCGTCCTTCGAATTCGACCCCGACGCGGTCGGACAGATAGCCGGCGAGATAGCGGTCCTTCGACTCGCGTTCCGCCGCCATGGCGCGGCGCTCGAAATCGGAAATCTTCTCGGCGATCTTCGAAAGGTCTTTCGCTTCCTCGCCCGTCTGCCCGCCGGGTCCGAGCTTGTTCGCCGTCACCAGCGCGCGGTGAACGGTCAGGTCGGCGTAGCGGCGGATCGGCGAGGTGAAGTGGGCGTAGCGCGGAATGTTGAGGCCGAAATGTCCGACATTGTCGGTGGCGTACACCGCCTGCCGCTGGGTCCGGAGCACGACGTCGGAAATCATTTCCTTCTCGCCGCGCTCTTCCGCGAGTTCGAGGATTCGGTTGAAATGCTGCGGCCGCACCGCGTCGGACTTGATGAGCGAATAGCCGAGGCTTTCGAGATAGTCGCGCGAGGAGTCGAGTTTCTCCGGGTCCGGCGTGTCGTGAATGCGGTAGATCAGATCGAGCCGCTTCTGCTCCAGCGTCTCGGCCGCCGCGATGTTGGCGAGGATCATGAACTCCTCGATGAGCCGGTGCGCGTCGAAGCGTTCGCGCATCTCGACGCGCACGACCCCGCCGTCCGGCCCGAGCACGACGCGCCGCTCCGGCAGATCGAGATCGAGCGGGGCGCGGTGCTTGCGCTCCTCCCAGCGCGTGCGGAAGGCGGCGTAGAGATTCTTCACCACGGCGGCGACGGTTTCCGGCGCCTGTTTCCCGCCGTCGATGATCGCCTGCGCGTCGCCATAGGCGAGCTTGGCCGCCGACCGCATCAGGGCGCGTCCGAAGCGGTGCGATTTCTTGCGTCCTCCAGCGTCGAGTTTCATTTCGACGTACAGGCAGGGCCGGTCGACGCCTTCCTTCAGCGAGCAGAGATCGTTGGACAGCCGCTCGGGCAGCATCGGCACGACGCGGTCGGGGAGGTATACGGAGTTTCCGCGCCGCTGCGCCTCCTTGTCGAGAGCCGAACCGGGCGTCACGAACCAGCTCACGTCGGCGATGGCGACGATGACTTTCCAGCCGTCCTTGTTGGTTTCGTCGTCGTCGGGCGCCGCCCATACCGCGTCGTCATGGTCGCGGGCGTCTTCCGGGTCGATGGTGACGAGCGGCGTATCGCGCAAATCGTCGCGCTTGCCGAGATCGGGAAGCTTCGCGCGTTCGGCTTCCTCGGCGACTTCCTTCGGAAACTCGATCGGAATGCCGTGGCTGGCGACGGCGATCAGCGAATAGGAGCCCTTGTCGTCGATATGGCCGGCGATGTCGCGCACCCGCGCTTTCGCCGCGCCGTAGCCGCGCGCGTTCTTGGTCTCGACCCAGACGAGATCGCCGTCCTTCGCGCCGCCCGTGTCGCCCTTGTCGATCTGGAAGACGTTGCGCGCGCGCCGCTCGACCGGATCGGCGGTTCCGCCGAACTTGTTCGAACGGAACACCGCGAGGAAGCGGTGCGCGCCCTTGCCGAGCGCCTTCATGATCTGCGCGGAGTAGCCGTCGTCGCCGGCGGGCTTCAGGCGCGCGAGCAGCCTGTCGCCGACGCCGGGCGCCGGCTTGAACTTCGCCGCGGCGCGCGCCGAGAGAGTGATGAGCGGCGGCTTGCCGTCGCCCTTCCATTCCGCCGGCATGCACAGCATGTCGCCGTCGTCGTCGACCGACATGACGTCGATGACGGTGACCGGGGGGAGCGTTTCCGTCGTCACCACGCGCTTGCCGCGCGTGCGCTGCAGCTTGCCGTCGCCTTCAAGCTCCTTGAGGAGCGCGCGCAGTTCTGCTCGCTGTTCGTTCTTGACGCTGAAGGCGCGCACGATGTCGCGCCGCGCCGCCTCGCCAGGGTGCGATTTCAGATAGTCGAGAATTTGCTGCCGGGTGGGAAGCTGGCGCACGCGGGGGGTTTTAGCCAAGAATCGTCCTCTGTTGAAACTTTCCTCCGTAGTAGAGGAAAGCGCAAGCCGCGCCTATTGCCCGACTGTAAGAGGATTCACTGTTTTTCCATCAATAATCACTTCGTAATGCAGATGAATCGCAGTCGCGTTGCCGGTTTTTCCGGTCATGCCGATGACGTCGCCTGCGGAAACGCGGGCGCCTTTACTGACCGCAGACGCGAAAGAGGAAAGATGCGCGTAGCGCGTCTCGACGCCGGCGCCGTGGCGGATGGAGACGACATTGCCGTAACCGTTCTGCCGGCCGGCCCTGACGACCACGCCGTCGCCGGCGGCGAGAACCGGACGCGGCGAGCCGGTGTAGAGATCGACGCCGTGATGGAACGCGCCGGCGCCGCCGTTCCGTGCGCCGTAGCCCGACGACAGGCACGCCTCGACCGGCGCCCGCGCCAGCATCACGCCGCGGACGACGATCAGCTGATCGAACCCGACGATGCGGCGGCTCGAGTCGGCGGCGGGGGCGTTGCTGATCCCCATGCCGGGGCAGAGATGCAGCGCGCGCGAAAAGTCGCCGCTGACGCGGGCGGGCGGCGCGGTGGCGCAGCCGGCGAGCGCGGCGAAGGCGAGAAACGGAACGATGCGACGCAACATGACAGACGCGGGGCTGGTTCAACGGACGGGACACCTTAGCCGAGGAAGCGCGGACGGGAAGTTAACCGCCGCCGGATTTCCGCCGCAGGCTGCTTGTTCTCCCCGTCGCGACCCGGCATTCTCGCGCCAACACTGATCGGGAGGATTTCGCATGAACGGTTTCCAGCGCGCCGCCGCCGCGCTTCTCGTCGCTGTCGTCTTCGCCGGGCCCGCCCGCGCCGGCGCCGATCCGAAGGACGGCGAGTCGATCGATTCGATCATGAACGCGGTTTACGACGTGATTTCCGGCCCCGCCGGCGAGGCGCGCGACTGGGATCGCTTCCGGGCGCTGTTCATCGACGGCGCGAGGCTTATTCCGCGCGCGCCGAAGAACCCGGCCGGCGCCGTCGTTCTGACTCCTGAGGATTACATAACCCGCTCCGGCCCGGTGCTGGAGCGCGACGGCTTTTTCGAACAGGAGATCGGCCGCAAGGTCGACCAGTACGGCGACATCGCGCAGGTGTTCAGCGCCTATGCGGCGAAACGCAACGCCGACGACGCCGAGCCGTTCATGCGCGGCATCAACTCGTTCCAGCTCATGAAGCATGAAGGGCGCTGGCGGGTCGTGACGATCTTCTGGCAGGCCGAAACGCCGGATAATCCGGTGCCGGAAGAATATCTGGCGGAGTAGGAGCCGGCCCTCGGTTCAGCCCTGGCGTTTGCGCGCCAGGTCGCGCTCCAGCTCGGTCATCATATCCGCAAGCTTCGGCGCGAGATCGGCGACCGCGGCGCCTTGCGTTTCGCGCAACAGATCGTCGGCGCGCTTCCCCGCGTAGACGGCGGGCGCCCGCTCGCCGCGTTCGACCGTCGCCGAGGCCGCGCCGTAGGGATAGCCGTTGCGCACGTCGAACAGCAGCGCGGAAGCGTGAGCCTCGGCGGTCGCTTTCCGGCCCGGCGCGAGATACGCGCCGATAATAGTGAGATCGGCGACGGCGAGATCGTTCCTGCGCGTATCGCTTCGCCCGTAGACCTCGTAAACGAGAATGGCGTCGAGATGCTGGCGCGCGCCGCCAATCTGCAAACGCTGAATGATGTCGCGCCGGATATCGCTGCGGTTCATTACGCCGCGCCCGAAGTCGGGCTCGCGCGGCGCGACCAGGTCGGTGACGAAAAGGCTGACCGGAACGTATTCGTTGCGCGCGGCGGGCTCGCCGTCGAGCGCTGCGGCGAGCGCTTCCCATTCGTCGCCCGGAATGTCGGTCAGCTTGCCGTATTCGATGCGCGCAACGCCGATGCGGGCCGGAAAGGCGAGGATCGGTTCTACGCCGGCGGCGGCTTTCAGTTCGTCGCTGATATCGACGCCGCTCGCCGCGGCGCGCGCCAGATATTCCTCGCCGGAAGTGGTTTGTACGAACGAATTGCAGGCGCCGAGCGCTAGGGCCGCTGCGCAGGCGGCCGCGATCGCCAGTCTCATGACGGGTCTCCCTCCACGCCCTGCACCCGGGCGAATCCTCCGGAAAAATTGCGGCGGAAATGGGAGACGCCGGGGTGACTTTTTAGAAAGCTATTTTGCGGCGGCCTTTTTCTTCGTCGCTTTCTTGGCCGCCTTTTTCGCCGCCGGTTTTTTTTCGGCGGCGGCTTTCTTCGTCGTCTTTTTCTTCGGCGCGGCTTTCTTGCGCGGGGCGCCCTTTTTCTCCCTGGCGGCGAGGAGCGTCAGCGCTTCTTCGAGCGTCACGCTTTCAGGCGCCGTGCCGGCGGGAAGGGTCGCGTTGGTCTTGCCGTTCTTCACGTAGGGACCATAGCGGCCGTTCATGACGTTCACGGGCTCGCCGTTCTCGGGGTGCGCGCCGAGCTCCTTGAGCGGCTTTGCGCCTGCGCCGCCGCGGCCGGCGCGGGGATTGGCGCGTTTCTCGGCGATCAGCGTCACGGCGCGGTTGAGGCCGATCTCGAACAGTTCGTCCACGGAGGGAAGGTTGGCGTAGGTCTTGCCATGCTTCACGTAAGGGCCGAAACGGCCGAGATTGGCCTCGATCGGTTCGCCGTCCTCGGGGTGCGGGCCGACTATGCGCGGCAGCGAAAGCAGCATCAGCGCCTTTTCGAGGTCGACGTCCTCGACCTTCCAGCTTTTCGGCACGCCCGAGCGCTTGGGTTTTTCGTCGGAGCCTTTCTCCGGTTCGCCGAGCTGCACGTAGGGGCCGAAGCGGCCGATTTTCAGCCACACTTCGAGGCCCGTCTCCGGGTCCTCGCCGAGCACGCGGTCGCCGCCGCCGTTCTCGTCGTCGGGCGAAGCGGAAAGCTGGCGCGTATAATTGCAGTCGGGATAGTTCGAGCAGCCGATGAAGGCGCCGAACTTGCCTGTTTTCAGGGAGAGCTGACCATCGCCGCAATTCGGGCAAAGGCGCGGGTCTGAACCGTCTTCCTTGGGCGGAAAGATCAGCGGCGCCAGGGCGACGTTCAGCGCTTCGAGAACCTCGGTGATGCGCAGTTCCGCCGTGTCCTCGATGGCGGCGTGGAACTCTTTCCAGAAGTCGCGCAAGAACGCCTTCCAGTCGACCTCGCCGGCGGAAATCCTGTCGAGAGTCTCTTCGAGGTTGGCCGTGAAATCGTATTCGACGTAACGGCGGAAGAAGTTCTCGAGGAACGCCGTGACGATGCGGCCCTTCGAATCCGGGATGAACCGGTTCTTGTCCATCGTCACGTAACCGCGGTCGCGCAGCGTCGTCAGGATCGAGGCGTAGGTCGAGGGCCGGCCGATGCCGAGCTCCTCGAGGCGCTTGACGAGCGAGGCTTCCGAAAAGCGCGGCGGCGGCTGGGTGAAATGCTGGTCGGCCTTGGCGTCTTTCGCTTCGGCTTTCGCGCCCTGGCGCACTTTCGGCAGCACGCCGTCGCCGTTCTCGCCGTCGGGATCGTCGCGGCCTTCCTCATAAAGCGCGAGGAAGCCGTCGAAGAGAATGACGGAACCGGTGGCCCTGAGCCCCGTCTTCTTGTCCGAGGACAGAAGATCGATCGTCGTGTTTTCGAGCCGCGCCTCGCTCATCTGGCAAGCCATGGCGCGCTTCCAGATCAGCTCGTAGAGACGGTGCTGGTCTTCGTCGAGGCCGCGGATCTTGCCGGGCAGGCGCGCGAAGGAGGTCGGTCGGATGCATTCATGCGCTTCCTGCGCGTTCTTAGCCTTGGTCTTGTAGACTCGCGGAGAGTCCGGAACGTAGGTCGCGCCGAACTCGCCGCCGATGACCCGGCGCGCCTCGGCGATGGCTTCGCCCGCCATGTCGACGCCGTCGGTCCGCATATAGGTGATGAGGCCGGTGGTCTCGCCGCCGATGTCGACGCCTTCATAAAGACGCTGGGCGGTGCGCATGGTGCGCTGGGCGTTGAAGCCGAGCTTGCGCGCCGCTTCCTGCTGCAAGGTCGACGTGGTGAACGGCGGCGGCGGATTGCGTTTCGCCGGCTTGGCCTCGACCGCGTCGATGGCGAACGACGCCGTCTCGACGGCGCGCTTCGCCGCCATCGCAGAGGCTTCATTGTTAAGGGTGAATTTCTTGAGCTTCTCGCCTTCGTGGAGGACGAGCCGCGCCTCGAACGGGGCGCCGCCTTCCGACGTCGCCTGCGCCGCGACGGTCCAGTATTCTTCCGGCTTGAACAGCTCGATCTCGATCTCGCGCTCGCAGATGAGCCGCAGCGCCACCGACTGCACGCGCCCCGCCGAGCGGGCGCCCGGCAGTTTCCGCCACAGCACCGGCGACAGGGTGAAACCGACGAGATAGTCGAGAGCGCGGCGGGCGAGATAGGCGTCGACAAGATCCTGGTCCACCTGACGCGGATGCGCCATCGCCTCTGAAACCGCCGACTTGGTGATGGCGTTGAAGGCGACGCGGTCGATCCGCTTGTCTTTCAGCGCCTTCTTCTGGTTGAGCACTTCGAGGATGTGCCAGGAGATGGCCTCGCCCTCGCGGTCCGGGTCGGTGGCGAGGACGAGCCGGTCTGCGCCCTTCACAGCCTCGGCGATCTCGTTGACGCGCTTTCTGGAGGCGGCGTCCAGCTCCCACACCATCTTGAAGTCGTGCTCGGGATCGACCGATCCGTCCTTCGACGGCAGGTCGCGGATATGCCCGTAAGAGGCGAGGACCTTGAAGCCCGACCCCAGATACTTGTTGATGGTCTTCGCTTTCGACGGCGACTCGACGATTACAACCTGCATGCGCCGTTAAGCTCCGACATGGGTCTGTGGGCCCCCCTGGCCCGCAGCGGGGGCGGAACCTGCGGCGAGCGCCCCCGGCCTGTCAACTGCAAGACTTTGCGCAAGATACAACTTGTGGTATAGTTTCATTTGTATAATTTATCTCAGGTTGTTTAACTTTTCGGCGCAAAAGGGGTGCGAATGACGGCGACAGGGCAGAAAGCGGCGCTTGCGGTAGCGCCATCCGGGGAGTTGCCTATCGATGAAGTCCCTTTCCGGGGAGCAAGCCCGGCGCAGACCGCCGGTTATATAGAAGAGCTGGTCGGCGAGCTTGAGCGGCTGGCGGCGGGCCCGAGCCTGGAACGGCTGCGCGATCTCCTGAAGCTCGCCAAGCAGGAAGCGCGGCGGCAGGTCATCGAACAGGCGGGCTGAGCGGCCCATCTGGGCATTCTTTATTTCGTTGCAAGGGCGAAGCGCCCGCCGGAATGCTCTTCGGCTTCGCCAGAGAGCACCAGATCGACCAGCGCGTCGATGACGGCGCCGGCCGGCGCCTCGACCTCGCGCAAGATCTCGTCGCGATGGAGAGGGGTGAAGCTCAGCGCCTCGAAGACGCGCGCGCGAATCGCGGCGAGCTTGGCGGGATCGTCTTCCCTGAGCGTGAAGTCGCCGCCGGAAGGGCCGGCGAAAGCGACGCGCCGAGGGGTTGCAAGCGCCTCGATAATGTCTTCCGCCGTTTCGACCAGCGTCGCGCCGTCGCGGATCAGGCGGTTCGCGCCCTGACAGCGCGGGTCGAGCGGCGACCCCGGCACCGCGAACACGTCGCGCCCCTGTTCGAGAGCGAAGCGGGCGGTGATCAGCGTGCCGGAGCGCGCCGCCGCTTCGACCACCACGACGCCGAGCGACAGGCCGGAGATCAGACGGTTGCGGCGGGGGAAGTCGCGCGCCGTCGGCTGCTGGCCGAGCGGACGCTCTGAGAGGATGAGGCCGCGCGCGGCGATCTCGGCGGTCAGCGCCTCATGCTCCGGCGGGTAAATAATGTCGATCCCGCCGGCGACGACGGCGACGGTTCCCGTCGACAGGGAGGCGTCGTGAGCGGCGCCGTCGATGCCGCGCGCAAGGCCGGAAACAACGGCGAAACCCGCCGCGCCCAGTCCTTCGGCGAGAAGGCGCGCCATCTTGCGTCCGGCGCCAGAGGCGTTGCGCGCGCCGATAATCGCGACCGCCCGCTTTTCAAACAGCGCCGTATCTCCCTTGATGCAAAGCAGCGGCGGACGATCGGGGATCGGCGCCAGCATCGCCGGATACTCTTCTTCGCTGGCGGCGATAAAGCGCGCGCCGATTTCGGCCGCATGCTCAAGCTCGCGCGCGCAAGCCTCGCGGTCGGCGATCTTCATCGCCGCCTTGCGCCCGGCCGCGCGGGCGAGCGAGGGGAGCCGCGCCAGCGCTTCGCCCGCCGATCCGAAGCGTTCGACGAGGCGGTAGAAACTCACCGGCCCTATCGTCTCGGTACGGATGAGCTGCAGCCAGTCGAGGCGCGCGTCGGCGGAGAGGCTCACGCCGCCGCTTCTTTCTTCGCGCCGATTTTCGGCTCCTCGCCCTTCAGCAGCCGCGAGATGTTGGCGCGGTGGCGGATATAGATGAGAAAGCACATGAACGCGGCGGCGAGCGCGAAGGCTGGCTTGCCCATGGCGTAGAGAACGAACGGCGTCGCGGCGGCGGCGAGCAGCGCGGAGAGCGACGAGTAGCGCGTCACGAAGGCGGTCGCCGCCCATGCAGCGCAGGCGAAAAGGCCCGCCGGGAACCACAGCGCGAGAAGCGTGCCGAGAAACGTCGCGACGCCCTTGCCGCCCTTGAACGAAAGCCAGACCGGGAAGCAGTGGCCGAGAAACGCCGCCGCGCCGGCGATCTCGGGACGCCAGCCGAGCCCGTAGGCGACGAGCACGGCGATCGCCCCCTTGCCGCCGTCGAGAAGGAGCGTCGCCAGCGCCAGGTCTTTCCTCCCGGTGCGGAGCACATTGGTCGCGCCGATATTGCCCGACCCGATGGCGCGGATATCGCCGAGCCCCGCCATTTTGGTGATGACGAGCCCGAACGGGACGGAGCCAAGGAGATAGCCGAGGACTAGGGGTAGAAAATAATCCATCACGCGCCTCCCGTAATCAGCGCGTCGAGACACGCCATCCGCACCGCGACTCCGTAGAACACCTGCCGTAAGATAAGCGAGCGCTCGGGATCGTCCGCAAGCGCGCCGTCGATTTCGACGCCGCGGTTCATCGGGCCGGGATGCATCACCCAGGCGCCTTGCTTCGCCAGTTTCAGCGTTTCGTGGGTGAGGCCGAAGGTTTCGTAATAGCCCTGGGCGGCGTCCTTTCCTTCCGCGCCCATGCGCTCGAACTGCATCCTTAGCCCCATGACGATGTCGGCGCCGGCGAGGCCCGTTTTCAGCGAGCCGTAGCGCTTTATGTGCGGGAAGTCGTTCGCCTCGGGCATCAGGTGCGCCGGGCCGACGAACCGCACTTCGGCGCCGAGCTTCGAGAAAAGATGCGCGTCGGAGCCGGCGACGCGCGAATGTCTGACGTCGCCGCAGATGGCGATGACGCGGCCTTTCACTTCGCCGTACACGGAGCGGATGGCGGCGGCGTCGAGCAGCGCCTGCGTCGGGTGCTCGCGCACCCCGTCGCCGGCGTTGACGATAGGGCAGGGGATGTGCGTCGCGAGCTGTTCGTGGATGCGCGGCTGCTTGTGGCGCAGGATGAGCGCGTGCGCGCCCATCGCCGTCAGCGTCTGCGCCGTGTCGAGCTCGGTCTCGCCCTTGTTCACCGACGACGCGGCGACCGGCACGTTGATGACGTCGGCGCCGAGCTTCTGTCCGGCGAGAGCGAAGGAGAGGTTGGTGCGGGTCGAGTCCTCATAGAATAGGTTGATCTGCGTCTTGCCGGCGAGTCGCTGCGGCGGGCGTGCGCCTTCCTTGAGGAACCCGGCATAGTGCTCGGCGAGGTCGAGCACGAAACGGATTTCGTCGACCGTCAGGTCGTCGACGCTGACGAGGTTCCTGGCTTTCCAGCCGGCGGCGGGCGGGGCGGGGCGTCGTGAGTCTGGCATCAGGGAGGGCTCTATAGGCCGTTCTCGGCGCGCGCGCATTCGATTTGACGCTTTACGCCTTCTTCTTTCTTGTCAGATTGAGCCACGCGGCGCCGGCGGCGATCACCAGCACGTCGATGAGGAACATCAGCGGCATCGACACCGGCCCGCCCTGTTGCAGGTATTTGCTTCCGCCGAGCGCCAGGCCGAGGGCGCTGAGGCCCATGACGCCGAGCACCGCGGGCCTTCCGCCCTTGCGCACCCACACGCCGGCGCCGAGAAACAGGACGCCGAAGACGAGAATGGGAACTTTCAACTCGCTCTCGCCCATCAGCGCCCCTGCGCCCAGATGCAGGATGGCGGTGAGCACGAGCAGTCCGGAAATCAGGTAATTGAGGGTCGGCGCATCGATGCCTTTCGGCGTTTTCTTTTTCATGGCTTCATGTTCCTCAGCCGGTCGATCGCACCCTGCAATATAAAGGCGGCCGCCGATTCGTCGATCAGTTCGGCGCGCCGGGCGCGGCTTGTGTCGAGAGCGATCAGATCGCGCTCCATGGCGGCGGTCGAGAGCCGCTCGTCCCAGAAGGCGACCGGCAGGGGCAGGACGCGGGGCAGATTCCTGACGAAACTGCGGGTCGACTGGGCGCGCGGACCTTCGCTGCCGTCCATATTGAGCGGCAGGCCGATGACGATGCCCACGACGCCGCGTTCGCCGGCGAGACGGGCGAGGCGCTCGGCGTCTTGCGTGAACTTCTTGCGGGCGACGGTCTCGACCGGGGTCGCCACCCGCCGCGCCGGATCGCACACCGCGACGCCGATGGTTTTCTCGCCGAGATCGAGGCCGAGAAGCGCGCCCGCCGGGCCGAACGCCTCGGCCTGTTGTTCGAAAGCCGTTTTCATGCCCGAATGGTAGCACGCCCCGCCGCGCCGGGGACAAGGTAGAACGCGCCGGCAGTATCAGCAGCTTGACCCAGACCGCCCGAATTCTCTCCGCTCTCGCCGTCGCGCTGGCCTTCGCCCTGTTCGGCGCGGGGGCGCGCGTGCCGGACCCGGCGGTCGGGATCTCTCTCGAGCAGCGGCAGGACGGCGACTGGCGGGTTCGTTACGAGTTGGGGGCCGCGCAAAAACGGCTCGATCTCGGCCCGTCGCTCGGCGGCGCGCGGGCCCGCGACTGGCTTGTGCTGACGGACGGCGTCGCGCTCGTCAGCGAAAAGGGGCGGGACTATCTGGTTCCGTCGAGGCGCGGCGCAAAACTGTCTCAAATCGACATCGCCGTGGCGCCGCGCCCCAACGGGCTCGCCAAGGACTACGAAACCGCCGCGCCGCTCGGGTCCGGCGTCGTGCTCTACACCGGTCATTTCATTCCGTTCACAGATAAAGGCCGGCGCTCCGACGCGCTCGTCGATATCCGTCCGCGGGCGGGCGTCGCCGTCTCTGCGTTCGGCGAAACCAGAGCGCAATTCAAAGGCTGGCGCAGTCCTTTTCGCCATCCGGCCTTTATATATGTCGGGCCGGCGCCGCCGCGACAGGGCGCGGCGGCCGTTTATGCCGATCCGTCAGCGCCCGGATGGATACGCGACGAGCTGGAGACGCTGCTGCCGGCGCTGTTCGACTGGTACGCGAAGGCGCTCGGCGCGCCGCTCGACGCGCCGCCCGACATGTTTCTCGCGATGGGCGGAGCCGCCGAGGCCGGCCGCCTGCGCTATCACGGCGACGCGCTGCCGGGCCAGTTCATGATCGCGCTGTCGGGCGGCGGCTGGGAGACGCCGGACAACGGCGCGCGCGCGCTTCTGCGCCGCGCCACGGCGCACGAAGCGGCGCATCTGTGGCAGTCGCGGGCCCGCCCGGCGGGGGCGGACGTTCCCGACTGGATTCACGAAGGCGGCGCCGACGCCCTCGCCAACGAGGCGCTGGACGGGATCGGCCTCATTACTCCAGCGGAAGCGGAAGCGGCGCGAATCGGCGCCCGTTACGAGTGCGAACGCGAGCTCTCCGGTCTTTCGCTCGATCAGGCCGAAACCGCCGGGCGCTGGCGCGCCGTCTACGCCTGCGGCGACGCGCTCGCCGTCGCCGCGGCCCGCGCCGAAAATCCGCAAGGCTCCGTCGCCGCGTTGTGGCGCGACTTCGTCGCCGCCTCCGCCGACAACAGAGGGTACGACCTGCCGCTGTTTCTCTCTTTGATCGAGGCGAAGGGCGGCCGCGACGTCGCCGAGGGGATCAGGCGGTTCGCCTTCTCGCGTTATGCGCAGCCGGCGCGCGAGCTCGCGGCGCTGGCGCGAGAGGAATGAACGCGCCGGCGCGCCCGTCTAGCCCGGCGTTTGCGCGGCCTTGAAAACCGCGAACTGAGCGTCGAAGGCGCGCTTGAAGGCGGGCCGCGCCTCGCCGCGCGCCACATAGGCGGCGAGGTTCGCATACTCATCCAGCAGGCCCGACCTTTTCAGCCGCTGCAGCACATGCACCATCATCAGATCGCCGGCGCTGAAGGCGCCCTCCAGCCACTCGGCGTCGCCAAGGCGGCGGGAGAGCTGGCCCAGCCGCTGACGGACGCGATCCTCGACGAGCGGCAGGCGCTCGGCGGACCAGGGCTTGTCCGACTCGAGGAGTTTGGCGGTCGCGAGGTCGAGGATCGGCGGCTCCACCGTATTGACCGCCGCGAACATCCACATGATCGCCCGCGCTCTTGCGTTGGCGTCCTCGGGCAAGAGGCCCGCATGACGCTCGGCGATATGGAATATGATCGCCCCCGTCTCGAAAAGGGCGAGACCGTCTTCTTCGTAGGTCGGAATCTGTCCGAACGGATTGAGCGCCAGATGGGCGGGCTCCTTCATCGCCTTGAACGAAACAAGGCGAACCTCATAGGGCTGGCCGGTTTCTTCGAGCGCCCAGCGAACGCGCGTATCGCGCGCAAGTCCCGCGCCGCGATCGGGCGAGCTTTCAAAGGCGGTGATGGTGATGGTCATCGTGGTTTCTCCTGAGCGAAAATTACTGTCCGGGAGACCGGCTAGCTGTAAAGCCATGCCCGCCGGTATTGAAGGCGGTCCGGACCCTCTTGTCCGGTTTGTCAGGTTTCCGGCCATCTGCCCGCCGCCGGGGAAGGCCGCGCCCCTTGATGCTTTCGGCGCTGGTTGATAGGGCTTCGCGCCTGCTTTCGAGAGACGTTTCATGGCCGTAGATAAAGACACCGTACGCAAGGTCGCCCGCCTCGCCCGCCTCGCGGTTCCCGAGGAGCGGCTCGAGCCGCTGGCCGGCGAACTGAACGGCATCCTGAAATGGATCGAGCAGCTCAACGAGGTCGATGTCGAGGGCGTCGAGGCGATGACCTCGACCGTCGACATGCAGCTCCCGATGCGCGAGGACGTTTTGCAGTCAGGCCCGACCGGGGGCGGCCAGCCCGACAATGTCGTCGCCAACGCGCCGAAGACCGAAGATCACTTCTTCGTCGTGCCGAAGGTGGTGGAGTGATGGCTTCTCCCGCCGACATGACCCTCGCCGAACTTCGCGACGCGCTCAAGGCGAAGAAAGTCTCCTCGCTCGAGGCGACGGACGCCTATCTCGCGCGTATCGAGAAGGCGAAGGCGCTGAACGCCTTCGTCACGGTCACCGCCGACAAGGCGCGCGCCATGGCGAAAGCCTCGGATGCGAAGCTTGCGAAAGGCGAGGGCGGCCCTATCGAGGGGATTCCGCTCGGGATCAAGGATCTGTTCTGCACCGAAGACGTGCTGACCACGGCCGGCTCGCACATTCTCGACGGCTTCAAGCCGAAATACGAATCGACCGTCACGGGCAATCTGTGGCGCGACGGCGCGGTCATGCTCGGCAAGCTCAACATGGACGAGTTCGCCATGGGCTCGTCGAACGAGACTTCCTATTACGGGCCGGTCGTCAATCCGTGGCGCAAGAAGAGCGGGAACGCGCAACTGACGCCGGGCGGCTCGTCGGGCGGCTCAGCGGCCGCGACGGCGGCGCGCCTCTGCGCCGCGACGACGGCGACCGATACGGGGGGCTCGATCCGTCAGCCCGCGTCGCTCACCGCTACGGTCGGCGTCAAACCGACCTACGGGCGCGTGTCGCGGTGGGGCATCGTCGCCTTCGCCTCCTCCCTCGACCAGGCGGGCCCGATCGCCCAGGACGTCCGCGACGCGGCGATCATGCTGAAGTCGATGGCGGGCCCCGACCCGAAAGATTCGACCTGCGTCGACCGTCCGGTCCCGGACTATGAGAAAGCTATAGGCGCGTCGGTAAAGGGCCTTCGCATCGGCGTGCCGAAGGAATACCGCATCGACGGCATGCCCGAGGAAATCGAAAAGCTCTGGGCCGAGGGCATCCGGTGGATGAAGGACGCGGGCTGCGAGATCGTCGACATCTCGCTGCCGCTGACCAAATACGCGCTGCCTGTCTATTACATCGTCGCGCCGGCGGAGGCCTCCTCCAACCTCGCGCGCTACGACGGCGTGCGCTACGGCCACCGCTCGAAACAGCATTCCGACATTCTCTCGATGTACGAGAACACTCGCGCCGAAGGGTTCGGGCGCGAGGTGCAGCGCCGCATCCTGATCGGCACCTACGTGCTGTCGGCGGGGTATTACGACGCCTACTATCTGCGCGCCCAGAAAGTCCGTAAGCGGATTTTCGACGAGTTCCAGGCGGCCTATGAGAAGTGCGACCTGATCCTGACGCCGTCCGCGCCGTCCGCCGCCTTCGCCCTCGGCGAAAAGGCGAACGACCCGGTGCAGATGTATCTCAACGACGTCTTCACGGTCACCGCCAACCTCGCCGGGCTCCCGGGCGCCTCCGTCCCCGCCGGCCTCGACAAGGACGGCCTGCCGCTCGGCCTCCAGCTCCTCGCGCGTCCTTTCGACGAGGAGACCATGTTCAAGGGCATGGCGGCGCTCGAAAAAGCCGCCGGCTTCAAGGCGCGGGCCGAGGAGTGGTGGGGGTAGGGCGCAGCGCCCGATACCCCCTTGCGCACATGGCTAGCATCGCGACGTTGCCGGCGACGTCGATGAGCATCAGCTCGTTGACGAGCGGAACTCTGGCGTAGAACCACCAGTCGAAAACGAAGAACGGCAGCAGCGCGACGCCGTAGACGAGGAATGTCCGCCGCGTGAAAATCGAAAAGGCGGCGAAGAGGCCGGCGAGAATCGCCTGCGCGCCGAATGCGCCGATGGCGACGAGGGCGATCAGCGCGTCCGTCTGATACTGGGGGCGGACGCCGAGATGAATGATGCTCGCCGGGGCGATGACGCACCAGCCGCCGAGCGTCAGGAACACCGAGGCGATCAGATACTGCATCAGCCGCGCTTCTCGGGCGGAAGAGACGTTTTGCATGGCTTGTTGCATGGCGTGCGCCTTTCAAATTCAGCGGTGCGGCTGGGGCGGATGCGCCGCCTCGCGCCGGGCGAGACCGGAGAGGTTCATCGCCAGCTTGCGCCGGACGAAGGGCAGATGGCCAGCCGCCGAAAGCCTGGCGTTGCGCGCCGCGCGGGCGAGCCTGCCCTCGGTCATCGCCATGTCGGAGAGCGCGCCGGCGAGCCGCATGACTTTCGCCGCCGCGGGCCGCCGCAGTTTTTCGTAGAGATCGAGATCGGCTTCGGCGCGCCTTCCCTTCAGCACGTCGGCGAGGAGTTCGCCGAGCACCGTCGCGTCGACGAGGCCGGTGTTCATGCCCTGACCGCCCGCCGGGCTGTGCACATGGGCGGCGTCGCCCATCACCAGCATCCGCCCCTTGCGGTAGGATTTCGCGAGGCTGTGATGGATGCGGAAGCGCGAGCTCCAGCTCACGGCGCGGATTGTCGCGCCGTCCGAGGGGCCGCTCGCCGCCATCAGCGCGGCGATATCCTCCGCCGTCGGATTTTCAGGCGCGTCCTTCATCGCCGCGACGATGCGGAACTGGCCGTCCGGCAGGGGCGCGACGACGACGAGGCCGGCGGGAGAAAAGAACAGCATGACTTCCTCGCGCCCGAGCGCCCAGTCCATCGTTACGTCGGCGAGCACGAAGGAATGCGCGTCGCTTCCGCCCTCAAACGCGATGCCGGCGGCGGTCCTGACGGCGCTGCGCATGCCGTCGGCGCCGATCACGTAGCGCGCCTGGACGACGCGACGCTCGCCATTGTCGTCGAGCGTCACGCGAACGCCCTCTCGCGTCTGCTCGAAGCCTTCGGCGGAAACGCTCCGGCGGACGCGCCCGCCGAGCGCCTCGAGCCGGCGCGCCAGGATTTCCTCGGTGACGTTCTGCGGGATCATCAGCAGATGCGAGAAGGGGGAGGGAAGATCGTCGAAGGAGAGGGTCATCAGCGTGCGGTCGCGGTCCCTGAGCGAGAAGCGCGAGAGCTTCAGGCCGGCATCGACGAGCGGGGCGGCGACGCCGAGCCCGTCCAGCGCTTCGAGCGTGTGGGCGTGGATGACGGCGGCGCGCGAGGCGGAGTGGCCGGCGGTCAGCCGGTCGACCAGCACATGATCCACGCCCGCCTGGCCGAGCGAAACGGCGAGGGCGAGGCCGGTTGGACCGGCGCCGACGATGAGCGCGTCGGTTTTTTCGGGAAGGCTGCTGTTGGCTGTCATGGGTCTCTCCTTTTCCGGATGGCCGCCGTCCGACGCGCGGAAACCCGTTTCCGCCGCCTTGCGCGCGCCGCCGATCTGTTATAGAACCGTACTGTATGGTTATACCGTACAGTACGGTCAAATAATTGCTTGCAGCCCTTGTGTCAACAGGAATCGTACAGGTCGGTCAGGTGTCTGAATCAGCAGGGAAAATCAGCCGGAGGGAGCGGAAGCGCGCGGAAATCGTCGCCGTTGCGGAAAAAGTTTTCTTCACCGAAGGTTACGCCGGGGCGTCGATGGCCGAGATCGCCGCGCGGGTCGGCGGCTCGAAGGGCACGCTCTACAACCATTTCCGCTCGAAGGAGGAGTTGCTGTTGGCGGTAATCGCCGCCGTGCAGGCGCGGCGCATGCCGCAAGGGGCGGGGGCGCCGCCCGAGGAGGCGACGCGGGACGAAGCGGCTTTCCGCGCCTGGCTGCGCCGCTTCGGGGCCGACAATCTGGCGCGGCTAACGTCTTACGAGCTTTTGTCCCTGCAACGCCTCGCCGTAGCCGAAGCGGTCCGCATGCCCGAGGTCGGGCGCGCCTGCTACGAGGGCGGCGTCGCGCCGGCGTTCGCGAAATTCTCGCCGATGTTCGCAGCGGCGATGCGGAAGGGACTGATCCGCCGCGCCCCGCCGGAACAGGCGGCGGAGCACTTTCTCGAACTCTGCCTCGGCTGGCGCGCGCGCAAGGTTCTCTGGGGCCTCGAAGATCCGCCGTCTGCGGATGAAATCGCCGCGCAGGTCGAAACCGCCGTCGCGGTCTTTATGGACGGGTATGCGGTCCGCTAAAGCCGCCCGCAGATCAGAAGTCGTCAACCGATCTCCAGCGCGGCGATCTTTCCGCCTTCAAGCGTGAACGCATAGTCCAGCGTGATCGGCGAGTTCGGAAACGTTCCTGCGACTTTCGCGGTGACGATGACGGCGCCGTCGTCGCGCGTCTGCGTTTTAAGCGGTTCGGCCGTATACGCATATTTCCTTTTGGCGTCCGCCATCCATTCCTTGATCGCCGTCCGCCCTTCTATGCTTTTGTTTTCGTCGCGCACCACGCCGTTGTCGGCGAAACACGCCGCCCGCGCATCGATGTCGTCGCGCCGCTCGGCGTCGAAATAAGCCTTTACGGTTCCGGAAAGCTCGGTCGCCATGCGTCATCTCCTGTTAAAGCGGGCGGAAAGCGCGTCGCTTGCCCGTTGCGGATGATTTGGCGCATGCTGCGAAAATGACAAGAACAGACAAAAAAGTAAGGGACGCACCGAAAAGTAAGCGTCCGGACTACACGCCGGCGACCGCCGCGGCGGACGTCGAGGCGGCGCTGAAAATCCTCGAAGGGCGCTGGAAGCTGCTCATCCTGTTTCACCTGTTCGGCGGCGAGCTGAAACGCTTTTCCGAGCTTGAGCGCGCCATCCCGGCGATTTCCCAGAAAATGCTGATCCAGCAATTGCGGCAACTGGAAACTGATGGCGTCGTCCGCCGCATCGCGCATCCGGAAGTGCCGCCGCGCGTCGAGTACGGACTGACGGACTGGGGACAGTCGCTATGCCCGGCGCTCGACGCGATCCTGTTGTGGGCGGAAAACCGGGAGGACGGTTGAAAGCGGCTTCAGTCGCTAATGCGGCGGCGTTTTGTGGTCGGATGGGACCAGAGCGCCAGCGTCATCACGCCGTCCCTGCGCGCAACATGACGGTTTCAAGCTTCTCCCACTGAAGCTCGGTGCCGTGCCTGCGGCTCGCCGTGCCGTCCTCGCCGTTGAGGAACACGATCTGCTCTGTGTAGGCCACGCGCGTATGCGCGCCGTCGGGCTCGATGAAGAGACTCGACAAGGTGACCGAGTGGAACCGGTCGTCGTGGTGAAGATCATAGTCGTAGACCAGCCGGCGATTGGGTTCGACGAGATGGTAGCGCGCCTCGTAGATCGCCGTCATCCCGCTGGCGTGGAACTTTCCTTCGAGGACCTCGATCCCGCCGCGACGAAGATCGAGATCGCGGCGAACGACGCGCATCGTCTCCTCGTCCACGCCGGGAAACCATAGCGCCTTGATGTCGGCGTCCGCCCAGGCCTCGAAGACGCGCGCAGGCGTCGTCGCCCATCTCCGCTCCAGGGTGAAAGTTCCGTAGGCGTATTTCGGCGCGGCCGCGGTCATGAGGTCCTCTTTCGTTTGGCTGCATTTTTGTTCGGCGGCGCTTCCGCCTCCAGAAGCGCGCCGAGCCGATCGAACCGAGCTTCCCAGAGTTTGCGCCGCTCGCTCAGCCAGCGCTCGGCGCGCGCGACGGCGTCGGCGGAAAGGCGGCAGGTCCGCGTCCGGCCGATCTTTTCGGTCGCAATGAGGCCGCTCGCCTCAAGCACCTGAACATGCTGGACGACGCTCGCAAGGGTCGCGCTGAACGGCGCGGCGAGCTCGCTCACGGAGGCGGGTCCCCGGGTGAGCCGGTCGAGAACCGCGCGCCGCGTCGGGTCGGACAAAGCGTGAAAGAGTCGATCGAGCTGCGGCGATTGGTCAAGCATATGCTTTAGTATTGGCGGCGCACCCAATAGTCAAGCATATTCTTAAGTATTGAGCTGCATGAGGAAGAGATGCGAAGGGCCCGGATGTGTGCTTTGCTGGCGATGCGCCCATGACCATCACCCTCAATCACACCATCGTCGTCGCGCGGGACGCCGAAGCGACGGCGAAGTTCATGACCGAACTTCTCGGCCTCGCGCCGGCGAAACGGCTCGGCCATTTCGTCGTCGTGCAGGTCGGCGACGCGTCGCTCGATTACGTCTCGACCGACGGCGGGATCGAGCAGCGGCATTTCGCGTTCCTCGCGAGCGAAGAGGAATTCGACGCGATCTTCGCGCGGATCAAGGAGCGCGGCCTGCACTACTGGGCCGACCCGTTCCGCAGGCAGCCGGGCGCGATCAACACCTATGACGACGGACGCGGCGTCTATTTCGACGATCCGAACGGACACCTGCTCGAAGTCATTACTCGCCCCTACGGCTCCGGCGGACTCGACGCGAAAAACCCGAACCCGCTGCTGCCGCGATAGGCGGCGACTGAGGCGCGCTTCTACTTCATCCCGTCCGCGCCGAAGCGCCGGAATCCGTCTCGGTCAAGAAGGCGCTGGTAATAGGCGCCGACGAAGGAGAGGTCGCCGTGATCGATCGGCGTTCGCCGCCAGCGCAGCACCGACAGGCCGATCGGAATGTCAGCCAGCGTGAAACCCGCCCCGGCGACATAGGCGCCGGTCGCCGCAAGCTGGCGGTCGAGGATCGCCATGTTGCGGCCCCAGCTTTCGAGCGATTTGGCGATTTCAGTCTCGTCCGCGAAGCCCGGAAGTTTCCGCACGAGCGCGGAGAAGGCGTAGCGCCACGACGCGTTGAGATCGGACGCCTGCCAGTCTATCCACTGATCGATGCGCGCCCGCTTTTTGGGATCGCGCGGGTAAAGCCCGTCGCCGCCATATTGCGAGGCGAGGTAGCGGATGATGCTGTTCGATTCCCAGAGCGTGAAATCGCCGTCGCGTATGGCGGGGACCATGCCGTTCGGATTGACGGCGAGGAAGGCGGGATCTTTCGGCGAGCGATAGCCTGCGCCCCAGTCCTCCCGTTCGAAATCGAGGCCAAGCTCGGCGCAGGTCCACAGAACCTTGGCGACGTTGATGGACTCGGCCTTCCCGAAAATCTGTAGCACGGCTGGCCTGAGGCGTTGCTGCGGCGGAGACTATCCCGGCGCGAGATGATTTCAGCAAGCCCGATCAAGCGGGCGTCGGGCGGCGGCGGTAAAGTCGCCTCGCTTCATCGGAGTCGTTCATGGAACCGATCCGCCGCGCCGTCTGGTATATCGAAAGCCATTTCGCCGAACCGATAGGGCTCGACGACGTGGCGGGCGCCAGCGGCCTGTCGCGGTTCCACCTGTCGCGTATCTTCGCGCAGGCGACGGGCCGCTCGGTCACCGCCTATCTGCGCGCCCGTCGCCTCAGCGAGGCGGCGAAGACGCTGGCTGGGGAGGGCGGCGAGATTCTCCCTGTCGCGCTCGCCGTCGGTTACGGCTCCCACGAAGCGTTCACCCGCGCCTTCCGCGATCAGTTCGGCGTCACGCCAGAAACGGTCCGTACACGGCGCAGCCTCGACAGTCTCGATCTTACGGAGCCGTTCAAAATGTCCGACGTCAAAGCAGCAGGCCTCGCCGATCCCGTCATCCGCGAGGAAGGGCCCTTCTTCATGGCCGGGATCAGGGAGTTCCGCACTTTCGAGGAGCGCGCCGGGATTCCCGGCCAGTGGCAGCGTTTCGCGCCCCATATCGGCCGGACGCCCGGCCAGATCGGGCGCGACGCCTACGGCGTGTGCTTCGCGCCATCGTCGGGCGAGGAGGGGTTCGACTACATGCCGGCCGTCGCCGTCACCTCGCTCGACGACCTGCCGGAAGGGCTGTCGGGCGCGCGCATCCCGCGCCGCCGCTACGCGGTGTTCCGGCACGAGGATCACGTCTCGACCATCGGCGCGACCTGCGCTGCGATCTATAGCGAATGGCAGCCGAAGGCCGGTGTGAAAGTCGGCGAGGGGCCCTTGATGCTGATCGAGCATTACGGCGAGAGCTTCAACCCGGCGACAGGACGCGGCGGCGTCGAGATCTGGGCGCCGCTCGCCGGGTGAAGCGCCGCGCCCGGCCGCATCGACGGATTCGATCAGCGGTCGCGCGCGCGCCTTTCATCGGCGGCCGCAAAATGCGCCAGTTGGTCGGCGTGCGCCTTCTTGAAGGCCGGCCGGGAAACAAGACGCCGGATATAGGCTTCGGTCGCAGGGCGGTTCCCGCGCGCGCGAACCTTGGGAACGCGCAGCACGTCCGCCATTAAGAGATCGGCGACGGTGAACCGGCCATCCACGAGCCAGTCGCGTTCGCTCAATACGGCCTCCATGCGGGCGAGCCGGCTGTCGAGCCAGCCGGAGAGGCCGTTTTCATCGTCGCCGGAGAGTCCAAGGAACCACCACGGCACGCTGACCATCTCGATCGAGTTGAGCGCCGCGACGATCCACTGCATCGTTCCGGCCTCGCCGCCCGGCGTGCGCGGCATCAGGATGTCGCTCTTGCGCGCCAGGTGCAGCAGGCACGCGCCGCTCTCGAAGACGGCGATGTCGCCGTCCGTCAGAAAGGGCGTCTGCCCGAACGGCTGGCGGTCGAAATGGGCGGCTTGCCGGTCTTCGAACGGAACCGCGCCGACTTCGTAACGAAGCCCTGCTTCTTCCGCCGCCCAGCGCAAACGCAAGTCGCGGACGAATCCTCGCGGGCCCTCGGGCACCCAGTCATAGGTCCAGATGGTCAGAGTCTCGCTCATACGATCGCGTTCCTTCAATATGCGAAGATCAGGCGGCGTGAAGATCGGCCATGAGCCGCCGCTCTGCAAGCGCTTTGGCCGCATCGGCCGCGCGCCTAGAGCGGCGAGATCAGCGCGCCTTCCTTCTCCAGCACATGCTTGCCGCGCCGGTAGACGCGCTCGAGCCGCGTCCAAGGAACGGCGGGGAAGAGGTGATGAACGAGATGGTAGTTGTGATAGTTGTAGAGCCATGTCGCGAGCCGGCCCTTCACGGTCTGCGGCGCCTCGATGACGCGCGTCGCGCGCAAGGGGTTGTCGGTCTTTTCGAGATGGTGCGGCAGCCAGCCGACGAACATGACGACACCTGAAAAGGTGAGAATGGTCGGCAAAATCCACAGGAACAGGACTTCCTTCCCGTAGCCCATGACGACCAGCGCGATGAGGATGGCGTAGGGAACGGCGAGCTCCGCCGCGACGGCCGCGAGGAAGGCCTTTGGGCGCGGATGGTATTTGGCGATGCGCAGGCCGTGGTACTTCGTATGCGGATAGAACAGGAAGGAGCGCAGGAACGCCGACCAGAAGCCCGGCGCATGGATCACCGCCTCGTCGATATCCTTTTCCGGGTCGTTGAGATGCGCGTGATGCATGCGGTGCACATGCTCGTGCATGGTGAAGGAATGCAGCGCGCAGAAGAACACCGAGCGGCCGATGACGCCGTTGATCCAGCGGAAGCGCTCGTCGCGGCCGTGAATGTTCCGGTGCACGGCTTCGTGCCCGGGGGCGTAGCCCTGGATCATCCAGAAGGTGTTGAGCAGGGTTCCCGCCCACAGGGGAATGACGCCGGTCGCGGCGAGCCATGTCTGGACGACCAGCGCCGCAAAGATGACGTTCGCGAGGATCAGCGTCGGCCAGCACAGGCCGCCGCGTTCCGACAAAGCCGAAATCTTCAGATCGCGCAAAGTCGCGATGTCGCCCGCCGACACTCTTTCCCACCCCTTTCGCGGCCGCCTTCGGCGGTCCGTTTTTGTTGATTTATATCGCCCGCAGGGGCTTAGCCGAGCGCGAAAACCCGGTAGGGTAAAAATACAAATTCCCGGTTAGAAAAGCATGAAGCGCAACTATAGCAGGCTCGCCTACACGGCCCCGATCCTCGGCGGTTACGAGATGACCTACGACCATGCGCCGTCGGACGGCGCGTGGCGGGTGCTGGCGATTCCCGGCACGCCGTCGCGGCCGCACATGTTCCGGCGGTTTCTCGAACAGGCGCCGGAAGATCTGGAGATCGTGGTGCCGAACCGCGCCGGCTATGGCGGGCCGATGTGGGGCGCCGGGCGGCGCGCGCCGGTGCTGTCGTTCGACGATCAGGTGCGGGCCTTCGCGCCGCTCATCGACAAGGACGACGGGAAGCGGACCATCGTCATCGGCGTTTCCTATGGCGGGGCGCTGGCGCTGAAGACGGCGCTCGACTTTCCGCGCCGCGTCGCCGGCGTCGTCACCGTGGCGATGCTGGTCTCCGAACCGCGCTCCTATGTGAACGCCTCGACGAAGATCGCGGCGTGGCCGGTCGTCCGCGACGTGCTGCCGGGCTATCTGCACAACGCGCGAGCCGAGGTGGCGGGGCGCCGCGAACAGATCGGCCCGCTGTTCGCGCGGCTGAAAGACCTCAAGGTTCCGGTCACCATCCTGCACGGCGATCTCGACACGCTCGTGCCGCTCGAAGCGGCGAGCGAGCTGCAGACCTACCTCGCGCCCGACGCCGACAAGGAGTTCGAACTGGTCAGGGGCGGCACTCACTATCTCGAACTGCAACTGCCGCAACGCCTCTACAAGGCGATCCGGCGGACGATCGAGCGGGCGGAGAAGGGCCCGTCTCACTAACGCTTCACAGTGGCGCGGGTCGTTTCCAGACTCACTGTGCGTTCCCTTTCCTGCAAACGAGAGAGGGGAGTCCGTGCGGCTCTCGCAAAAAAACTGCGCGGAAACTTATCCCCGCCCTTTTAGGCGGGCCTATATTCTTCTGCATGATCGAAGACATTCATCAGAAGGCGGCGTTCGGCCCCGTCGCGGCGACTGTCGCGGCGGAGGGGGCGGGCGCCTGCGCGCCCGCCCGTCTTTCGTGCGAAACCGGACTGCGGGCCGCGCCGGCGCTGGAAAGGTCGACGCGCCGGCGACCGCGTTTCGCGCGATTCCGGCGCCGTCAGCGGACCGACAGGCGGTCGAGGCGGCGCATCTGGCCGTGCGCCTCGCTAATGATCGCCGCGCCGCCCTCGATGTCCTGCCGCGCGAAACGCACCATGGCGGTTTTCGCCGCCACTCCGATTTTGCGCGCCTCGTTCGCCCGCGCCACGAACAGCAGCGCCTGGAACAGTTGCGCCGACAGGACGACGCAGCGCGGGCGTCCGTGGCGGGTGAGAATGACCGGGGAATCATCGGCCTGTTTCAGAAGGGCGCCGAACCGGCGCTTGGCCTCGTCGGCGGTGAGAACGGACAGCATGGAAGGCTCCTTTCGGCTGACTGCGGCTTTCGAGCCTAAGCCCGCCCTCCGGGGCGGGGATAAGTTTGCCCGCCGCCGCGCCGGGCGCTCTTCCGTTTCGCGCGAAAGCAGGCTGGAGCCCGCGCCGGGGCTGGCGGAGGCCGATTTCCCGGTTCCCAATTCCGCGCGAAAGTGCTTTAGGGTCTGGATGCTTCAAACCCGGATCAAGGACGCTCGATGACCGCCGCCGAACCCCGCAAACTGCTCAAAGGCTCCACCGGCGACTGGGAGGTCGTGATCGGCCTCGAAGTGCATGCGCAGGTGACCTCGAAGGCGAAGCTGTTCTCGGGCGCCTCGGCGGAATACGGCGCGGGGCCGAACGAGAACGTGTCGCTGGTCGATGCGGCGATGCCGGGGATGCTGCCGGTCATCAACAAATATTGCGTCGAGCAGGCGGTGAAGACCGGGCTCGGGCTCAACGCCAGGATCAATCTCTGGTCGCGCTTCGACCGCAAGAACTATTTCTATCCCGACCTGCCGCAGGGCTATCAGATCTCGCAGTATAAAGACCCGGTGGTCGGCGAGGGGGCGATCGAGGTCGAGCTTGAGGGCGGCGAGACCATCACCGTCGGCATCGAACGGCTGCATCTCGAACAGGACGCAGGCAAGTCGATCCACGACCTTGCGCCGAAGGAGTCCTATGTCGATTTGAATCGCTCCGGCGTGGCGTTGATGGAGATCGTCTCGAAGCCCGACATGCGCTCGGCGGAGGAGGGGGCGGCGTATTTCTCCAAGCTGCGGACGATCCTGCGCTATCTCGGCACCTGCGACGGCAACATGGAGGAAGGCTCGATGCGCGCCGACGTCAACGTCTCGGTGCGCCGGCCCGGCGAAAAGCTCGGTACACGGACGGAAACCAAGAACGTCAACTCCATCCGCTTCGTGCGGCAGGTCATCGATTACGAAGCGCGCCGCCAGATCGAAGTGCTGGAGGCGGGCGGCCGGATCGATCAGGAGACGCGCCTCTTCAACCCGACGACCGGCGAGACGCGCACCATGCGCTCCAAGGAGGACGCGCACGACTATCGCTATTTTCCGGACCCGGATCTTCTGCCGCTGGAGCTAGACGAGGCGTTCGTGGAGAAGATCCGCGCCAGTCTGCCCGAGCTTCCCGACGCCAAGAAGCACCGCTTCATGGAAGCCTACGGCCTGTCGCCCTACGACGCCTCGGTGCTCGCCGCCGACAAGGAGAAGTCCGACTATTTCGAGACGGTCGCGAAAGGCCGCGACGGCAAGCTCGCCGCGAACTGGGTGACGCAGGAGCTGTTCGGCGCGCTCAACAAGGCGGGCCTCGAAATCGGGGAGACGCCGATCGAGGCGGCGCGTCTCGGCGGCCTCATCGATCTCATCAGGGACGGCACCATTTCCGGCAAGATCGCCAAGGACGTCTTCGCGCTGATGTTCTCCGGCGAGGAGAAGGGCGCGCCCGCCGAGATCGTCGAAAAGCGCGGCCTCAAGCAGGTGACCGATACGGGCGCCATCGAGAAGGCGGTCGACGACATCATCGCCGCCAATCCCGATCAGGTCGCGCAGGTGAAGGAAAAGCCGAAAACCTTCGGCTGGTTCGTCGGCCAGGTGATGAAGGCGACCGGCGGCAAGGCCAATCCGGCCGCGGTGAATGACATCTTGAAGAAGAAGCTCGGCGTCGAGTAGGGTCGCCCTTTCCACGCGCCTGTTGCGTCGCCGCCCTTCGCGCCGGGCGGAGAGGGGAAACCATGACGGCTGGCGGCGGCCGGAGCATCTCCGGCGTGCGGCGCGGATGATCCTCCGCCGCGTCATCGAACATGTGAAGGCGCAGCACTGGACGGCGGTCGCGCTCGACTTCGTCATTGTCGTCCTGGGCGTCTTCATCGGCATTCAGGTGTCGAACTGGAACGCCGAAATCGCCGACCGCCGGACCGAGACGGCGTATCTCAAGCAATTGCAGGGCGACCTTCGCAACATTCAGGAAGAAGTCGCGGCGCAGATCGAGTTCGAACAGTTTCACGCCAATCTTGCGAACGATATCTACGACCTGATTCAGAATGACGTCTCCGCGCAGCGGGCTCGGAAAATCAATATGGGCCTGAACGAACTGACCGTGCGCCGCACGCTGAGGACGCAAAGTCCGACCTTTCTCGATCTTCAGGGCTCCGGCAAACTCGAGATCATTTCCGATCCCGCGTTGCGCGCAGAGATCATTTCCTATTTCTTCCGCACCAGCCGTCTTGAGGCCGCGCTCGACAAGAACAACACGTTTTTCGTCGATCAGGCGTTTGTCGCCTTTGTTCTGAGCAAGAATGTTCCGCCGCGCCGCTGGGACAGCGCCCTGATGAACGCGCAATTGCCGGCCTCCGCCAACGTTTCATCTGCATTCAAGGAAAAGGCAGAACAAAGTCCGCTCTACGCCGCAGGCGGCGGCTTTCTCGCCGCTCCGCCGGACGCCGAGATCTGGAAGGAGATCGTTCCCCAAGTCGCCTGGCGCGGTCTGATCGCCTTCAACAATGAAAGCCTCGCACAGAGATTGAGCGCGGCGACGGAAGACCTGGAGGCGAAAATCGCGAGCCGGCTTGAAAAGCGCGCGCCATGATCCTCCGCCGCGTCATCGAGCATGTGAAGGCGCAGAACTGGACCGCGGTGGCGCTCGACTTTGTCATTGTCGTTGTCGGCGTTTTCGTCGGTTTGCAGGTCAACAACTGGAACGAAGCGCGCGGCGACCGGGCGGATGAAATCACTTATCTCGAGGCCCTCGGCGAGGATACCGCCTTCTCGATCGACAGTCTTGAGACCACGATCGGAGATATGAACCGGCAGCAGGAAGTTCGCGCAGCGCTTTACAACTACTCGATCGACCCGGCGGCCGTCCTTGAACCGGAGGAGAGAGATCGCCTTGTCTATCACGGGCTATTCCAGTTGCCGCGCCTGTCGATTAATCAGACCACGTTTGAATCGCTTAAGAGTTCGGGCCGCCTCGGCACGATCCGCAGCGCCAAACTCGTCTCCGGCCTGCAGGCGCTGTCCGCCCAGCTCGATGAGGCGATCACCAGCCAGAATGACGAAGAAGAAGTCACCTATCTTTTTTCAGATCCTATTCTGATCGAAGACTTCGATATGGGAGCGGCGTTCCTGCTTGATGACATGCAGGGCCGGAAGCGACTTCCCTGGTTGACGAAAGCCCGACCAGCGATGAGTGCGCCGGCCTCGATGAAGTCGGCGCGGTTCAGCAACGCGGTGCTTTATCGCTCGATCTTTACGCAAACGCGCCTCGACAGTTTGCATCTTATTCTAGAGCGCTACCGCAAGATCGCCGAGCTCATCAGAGAGCGGCAGGCTGAACTCGGAGTTTCGCCATGATCCTCCGCCGCGTTATCGACCATGTGAAAGCCCAGAACTGGACAGCGGTTGCGCTGGATTTCCTGATCGTCGTGGTCGGCGTTTTCATCGGTATTCAGGTTTCGAACTGGAACGCGGCGCGCGCCGACAACGCCAGAGAAAGAGAATTGCTGGCGGAGCTCAAAGTCGAAATTAGCGAATCGGTGAGGCACGCAGAATATCTGAACAAGTTTCACGCTGATGTTCATGCGGCGGCGAAGCGTTCCATCGAATTCATGGATAGCGGCGGTGATTGCGGCGACGCCTGCTGGCCCGTGCTCGCCGATTTTTTCCACGCCTCTCAGTGGCAGCCGGTCAATGTCGACCGAACGACCTTTGACGAGATGCGGCGTCAGGGATTGCCGCGATCACGAGAAATCGTCTCTCTCGTTGAGGCCTATCTGTCGCAGAATTACATCACGATGATCGTCCTTGCGGATCCTCCCGCCTATCGCGCGCATGTGCGCGGATTAATCCCCGCCGCCGCGCACGAAGCTTACTGGACGACTTGCTACGATTTGATAGACGGGATTGAGACGATCAAGTTCGATGACTGCCCGCCCGCACTCTCGAACGCGGCGGCCGCGCAAGCCGTAGACGCCATCATCCGCCATCCGGATACAAGGCCGTATCTGACCTTCTGGTTCAGCGAAATTACGCCGACGGCGGGCGAGCTCGACGACCAAAACGACGCTGCAATGCGCGCCATTTCAGCGATCGACGCCGAACTGGAGCGCCGCAAATGATCCTCCGCCGCGTCATTGAGCATGTGAAACATCAAAACTGGACAGCGATCGCGCTCGACTTCGTCATTGTCGTCATGGGCGTCTTCATCGGCATTCAGGTCGCGAACTGGAATGACGCCCGGGCGGACCACCGGCGATCCGAGAATTATCTGTCGCGCATCCGCACCGACCTGGAGAGCGACATGCATGAGCTGCAACGCCACAAGGACGTCTGGCAAAGAGTCGCCGTCGAAGGATACGCCGCCATCGAATACGCCGAAATCGGCGAGACCAATGGCGCGACGGACTGGGAAATCCTGCGCTCGTTCCTGCATGCGAGCCAGTCATGGACGTTCAATTTCGTCGACACCACCTATTCGGAATTGCGCAGCGCCGGCGAGCTGGGGCTGATCGCCGATGCGGAACTGCAAAGCGCGCTCGCCGATTACTATGTCGCCACCATCGCGCGGCGGGGCGGCGGCGGTCACTACTCGCTGATGCCGAAATATCGGGAAATGGTTCGTGGGCGCATACGCTCCGACATCATGCGTTATTACTGGCTGAACTGTTTCAGACAGGAAGCCGGCGTGCAGGAATTCATTGCTTGTCCGGCGCCGCCGGGGGGGTCAGACATCGCGGGCATACTGCAACAACTGGCTTCTGACGCGCCGCTCATCCACGCCCTTCGCTATTGGGTTGACACGCAAAGGGTCGCGACGGAGCTCGCCGAATTCGACCTTGAACGCGCGCGTGCGCTGATCGCGCTCATGGAGGCCAAACGATGATCCTCCGCCGCGTCGTCGAGCATGTGAAAGCGCAGAACTGGACCGCCGTCGCGCTCGACTTCGTCATCGTCGTCGTCGGCGTCTTCATCGGCATTCAGGTCGCGAACTGGAATGAAATGCGGGCGGCCAACGCCCGTAAAACGGAAATCATCGCCGCGCTTGTCACCGACCTTAAGGATGCGGTCTATGTCCAGGAGAACAGGCAGGCGCGCGCCATCAGTGACGGCCTCGCCTCCTGGGAAGCCGCGCGCGCACGCGGCGAACATCCGGCGCCGTTCTATTTCAGGATCGAAGGCTCCGACACGGCGCCGAATACATGGACCGTCCTGCAACAGATGGACATCGCCGGGCTGTTTGATCCGGTCATGATCTTCGACCTGAACTTTTATTATTCGGAACTCGACGGCGTCGGGCGGAAATACATCCGCTATGTGCGCTTTGTTGAGGACGAAATATTGCCTTACGAAAAGGCTGACCCGTTCCATTTTTATACGCCGGATGGCGCGCAGCTAAAACCCGAGTATCTGGCGAGCATGGAACGCTTGCGCGAGCATCGCGGTGAAATTTTGCGGCTATCCGAGTGGGCGGCTTGCTTAACGCGACGCCTCGCGTCCGGCGAGCGGCCTGAGCAAAGCTGCTTGCGTTCAGATGACTCCATTAAAAACAATTCCCTGATCACGTTACCGTTGAGCGGAGAGGAACCGTAATGCTCCTTCGCCGCGTCATAGAGCATATGAAAGCGCAGAACCGGACCGCCGGGGTGGGCGATCAGATTTAGTTGGAGCGCGTGCTTGAGGTTCTTGAAGGGGAGGGACGGCGCGGATGATCTTCCGCCGCCTCCCGGCCCGATCACGCGGATTTTAGGCTTGGGCGCAGGAAGAAAGCCGACATATAGTCGTTGTCGTACGGACCGCGTGCGGGCTGGGGCGCGCGTCATGACGGGAATGAGGAGAACCATCATGCGCAAATTCATGGTTGTGGGCGTCGCCGCCGTCGCGGCCGCCGCCTGCGCGACGACGGCGGGCAGCGAGCGGGTGAACAAGGCCGCCGCCCAAACCCTCGCCGAACATCAGCCGACCGGCAAGACCGAACGCTGCATCAGCACCTCGCGCATCAGCCAGATGACGGCGGTGGACGAGAACACGCTGCTGTTCCGCACCGGCGTCAACGACTATTACGTCAACAAGGTGAAGGGCCGCTGCAACGGCGCGACGCTCGCCTCCAACCGCTTCGAATACAGGGTGTCGACGGCGCAGCTCTGCTCAATCGACATCATCAACGTCGTCGACAGCAGCGGTTTCATCAACGGCACCTGTTCGCTCGGCGTGTTCGAGGAGCTTGAGCCTAAATCGGAAGCTGCGGAATAAACGCGGTCGATGGGCGCCCCAGCGCGATCAGGGGCGTCGGCCCGCGGCGCCGGCGGTCGGGCGACGGCGTTCGCCGCGGCGCTGCTGTTCACGGCCTTCGCGATGGCGCACGCCGTCATCGCGCGGCTCGCCGGTCCTGTCCTCGCGCTTGACGACGCCAAGCTCAACGTCGTCGCGCAATCCTTCCAGCGCGGTTATCTGCCGTCGAACCCGCCCCTGTTCGAGTGGACGCTGATCGTCGCCCAGCACGCCGCCGGCTTTGGACCGCTCGGGTTCGCGTTGACGAAGTCGTTCTTCTTCGGCGCGCTCGGCGCATTCGCCTATCTGGCGGCGAAAGAGATGCTCGCCGACCGGCGATGGGCGTTCCTGTCGGCGCTGTCGCTGCTGCTGCTGTTTCAGTTCGGTTGGAATTTCCATCAGGCTTACACGCACACGACGGCGCTCATCGCCGCCGTTTCGTTGTTCTGGTTCGCGCTGGCGCGCCTATTCCGTGCAAGGACGACAGCCGGCTACGCGTTGCTCGGCCTGGCGCTCGGAGTCGGCGTGCTGGCGAAATATTCCTTCGCCGGCGCCGCCTTCGCCGCCTTCGCGGCGCTCGCCTTGCAGCGCGAAGGCCGCCGGCTTCTCGCCGATCCGCGCCTCGTTCTGTCCTTCGTCCTCGCCGCCGCGATCTTCGCGCCGCACGCGTACTGGCTCATGGCCCACAACGCCGGGGCAGCGGACATCATGGCCGCCCGGTTGTCCGGCGGCGGGGCCGAGCCGCACTGGCGGCGCGTCGCGGAGGGGCTGCCCAACGCCGCCGGCGTGATGATCGCCTTCTTCCTGCCGTTCGGCCTCGTGGCGGCGGTCCTGCTCCGCAAGGACGCGGGCAGGCTGGCGGCGCGCCCGGTGCCCGTCCTGAAGGTCGCGCGCGACGCGGCGCTGATCGGCGCCGCGGGCCTTCTCGCGGCCGTCGCCGTCATCGGCATGGAGCGGATGGAGGACCGCTACGTCATTCCCTTCCTCTATCCGGCGATGTTCGTTCTGACGGCGGCGCTCAAGGACTCTGACGCGCGCCGGGCGAACGCCAAAATTCTCGTCGCTTGCGCCGCTTCGTTCGCCTTGTTCTGTCTTGGCTTTAAGGCGGTCACGGTGTTTCGCCCCGGTCCGCCTTTCTGCGACGACTGCCGCCAGTTCGTGGATTTCGAACCGGTGCGAGACGGGCTTCTGGCGCGCGGTTTCGGCGGCGAGGGAACCCTGGTCGCCTTCGACGAAACGACGGCGGGCAATCTCCGGCGGCTGTTTCCCGCGGCGCGCGTGCTTTACGCCAGCCTGCCGGCCTATGCGCCGCCGCGGGCGAAGAGCGCCGAGTGCTTTTTCGTCTGGTCGCTTGACCTCGGGCCCGCCGCGCCGGAAACTCTCTCCGCCGGCATTGGCGAGGCGCAAGCGTCTTCGGTCGTAAGCCTGACGCGCCCGCTGGCGGGAAAACGGCGCATGACCAACTGGACCATCGCCGCAATCGACCCAGACGGACCGGACTACGACCGTTGGTGCGCCAGAGCGCGCTCTCCCCGATAAAGGCGGCGGGTTTCTCGTCGCGGATGGTTTATCCCTGCACGGATAATTCCTGAAACGGCGCGGCGCGCGCCGGTTAACGAGTCGCTACTGCGGCGTCAACACTTGGGTAATCTGTCGTTTACGGGATGTTAGTCTAAGCCCTTACATCCTCTTCATGGTTAAGCCCGGCGTCTTTCGAACGCGACGGGGGGAACAATGAGAGGTCGCGACATGTCTATTTCGATTCAGGCCGAAGCTCTGATCTCGGCTGAACCGATCCTGAGCGGGGAAGAAATGTATCGTCTGGGGCTCGCCGCCTCGACGGGGGGCGACGACGGATCGTTTGATCTGATCAACGCGCACAAATGGTTCAATCTCGCCGCCATGCAGGGCAATCTCGAAGCGCGCGCCTACCGCGCCGAGCTGTCGAAGGAAATGACGCCGGACGAGATCGCCGAGGCCCAGCGACTGGCGCGGGAATATCTCTCGACCCACCGGCCCAGGCTGCACGGCTGAAACTTCCGCTCATGCATGCGCCGGCGTTCATCGGAACTGCGGGCTTGCGTTCTGCAAATTAAAGCGAAGCTGGCGGAGACGGAGGGATTCGAACCCTCGATACCCGTTTCCAGGTATGACGATTTAGCAAACCGTTGCCTTCAGCCACTCGGCCACGTCTCCGCGCGCCGGAGGCGGGCGCGCCCGTCTCCGGAGGGCGGGAAAATGTCGGCATTTAGCGGCGAAGGCAAGGCTTGCGCCCGAGGAAATCCGAAAAAGATCGCCCGACTGCGGCCCGCGGGCCCGGCTAGCAGCTCGGCCCGCCGCTCGCCAGTTCGGCGCGCATGCCGGCGTTGAGATCGTCGGCTGAGGCTTCCTGCTTGTCCGTCTCGGCGATGTAGTCGCGGTAACTCTTGCACTCTTCGGCGGTGACTTCCGGCTCGACCAGCGCGCCGAGCATGGGAACGCTGTCGCCCGCCGGCGCGCCTTCTGCTTCCGCCTCGTCCGCGGCGCGTTCAGCCAGGATCTCCGCGTTGAGGATCGCGGCCGGCGTTTCGCCGGAGTCGACTGCCGCATCGCCGGCGATGGGTTTGGCGCCCGCGGCTGGGACGGTCTTGGTCTTTGAAGCCGGTTTCGGCGCGGGCTTTTCTTTCGCTGGCGTGTCGCGCCCCGGTCGTTTTTGTCCGCGCGCCGGCGGCTGGGCGAGAACGCCGTCATTCGCAGCCGGCGCGGTGTCGGCGACGGCGGTTTCCGGCGGCGGCAGATGCGGCCCGGTGGCTGCGATGCGCAGGATGCGGTCGGAAATCGGCGGCAGCGACGCGCCGCCGTCGCCGATGGCGGCGAGCGCCCCGGCGCGTCCGCGCGGCCCGCCGATCTCGATGTCCGCCGCGAGACGGCCGGCGATGGCGCTGTCCGAGAGACGGCTTCGATAGACCTGTGCGTTTTCGAGCACGCGCTGCACATAGTTGCGTGTTTCCGAGAAGGGGATCTGCTCGACCCAGTCTATCGGATCGACCTCGGGACTGCGCGGATCGCCATAGCGTCCGACCCATTGATCGACGCGGTTCACGCCGGCGTTGTAGGCGGCGAAGGTCATCACCAGCGAGCCGTTGAAGCGCTCCATCAGATGCGACAGGTGCGCCGAGCCGATGATCATGTTGTAGAACGGATCGTTGAGCAGCGCATTGCGGTCGTAGCGGAGCTTTTCCTTGCGCGCCGTGAGCTGCGCCGTGGACGGAATAAGCTGCATCAGGCCGCGCGCGCCGGCGTGCGAGAAGGCGCGGGGGTTGAACTCGCTCTCCTGGCGCGCGAGACCGAGAATGAATTCGGGCGAAACGAAGCGCGCCGCTTCCGCCGGCACGGCGATGAGCGGATAGGCGACTTCCGGCGCGAAGGCGCCGCGGCCGATGCCGACCTTGCCGGCCCTGACCGTCACATGCGTGGCGCCGAGGCGCTCGGCGAGCCGCATCAGCTCCACATATTCGCCCGCGGAGTCGAGCTGGTCGTCGACCTGATAGGCGAAGATCAGGAACGGCTGGTCGGCCTTGAGATCGGAAAGAATCCGCAGGGCGGCGACGGTGGGGCGCGCCTCGAAGCGCGCGACTTCCTCCGGCGTCGGGGTGATCGGCGGGGCGAAGCCCCGCGCCGCCGCCGCCCCGCCGAGCTTCTCGGCCGCGAGCTGGCCGTAATAAGTGTAGATGAATTCCGCCGCCTGGCCGTAGCGGGCTTTCGCGATGTCGGCTTCGCCGCGCGCTTCCGCGGCGCGGGCGAGCCAGTAGAACGCGCGCGACAGCGAGATCGGCGCGCTGACGCTGGCGGCGAGGGCGGAAAAATGCGTCTCCGCCCGTTCCGGCGCGTTGAGGAAACGCAGCGCGATCCAGCCGGCGTCGAATTCGGCTTCGGCGAAATCGTTGCCGCCCGGCTCAAGCCCGTGGCCGGCGGCCATGGCGTAGGCGTCCGCATACTGACCTTCTGTCAGCGCCCAGCGCATCAAGAGCTGGCGCTCCTCCCACCAGCGCGACGGATTGCGCAGGAGAGCGGGGTCGCCCGACGCCTGGCGGGCGATCATCACGGCGATCGGTTCGGAATCGGTGCGGCGATAATAGCGGACGGCGGCGAGCATGACGCCGGGATCGGCGCGATCTTCGTCGTCGAGCCCGCGGTAAAGCTCCGGTCCGCTGGCGGCGCCGAGCAACAGGGCGGCGCGCGCTTCCGCCTTGCGCCGTTCGCTGGAGGTGAGGCGCGAAAACACCCGTCGCGCCGCCGTCACCTCGCGCGACCATAACAGGCGATCGACGCGCGCCGCATGATCTTCAGGCGTGAACAGCCGGCCGTACTGGGACAAAAGCCTCTGCTCGTCGCCGACGGTGAAGTTCTGGTTCACCCAGGCTTCGCGCAGCCTCAGTTCCGCCGCCTCGCGTGCGCCGGTCGCGAACTGCGCGCGGGCGAGCGCCAGAGATCCTTCGCCGCTGATCGGATCGCGCGTATCGAAAAACGCAAGGACGATTTCGGGGGAAAGGTTCGACGCCATCCGCTTCTCGGCATGAAGCTGGATCTTGGTGGACGCCGGCCAGTCGGGGTGAGCGTCGAGGAAGGCGTCGACATCGGGAATGCTGACGAGCGGATCTTCCGCATAGAAATACATCCACTGCGCAAGGCTCTGGGCGACGGGATCGGAAAGATCGCGGGCGAGCGCGCGGGCGCGGGTCCAGTCGCGTTTCGAGATCGCATCCTGAACGTTTTCGAGCCGGACGAGGTCGGACGGAGCGGCGAATTCGGGACCGGGAGGCGGAGGCTTGATGCGCGGCGTCGCCGAAATCGCCACAGCCGGCGCGGCGGCCATCCACAGCATGGTGAACGCCGCTGCTGCAAATACTCCCCATCCGCGCCGCGCACGCGCCATAGTCGTCAGCTCTCCTGCTGGTCCCCTTCGATGCATCCGAGCCTATCGCATTTGCCTCCGGTTCAAAATGCAGGCCAGCTTGCCGGGGCCGGTTAACCGGAGTATCGACCATTAAAGTTTGGGCAGAAGCTGAGAAAATGACCAGAATTCAAGGCTGCATTACGGCGCTCGTCACGCCGTTCCGCAATGGCGCGGTTGACGAGAAAGGCTTCCAGAACCTTGTCGACCGCCAGGTCAAGGCGGGCGTTCACGGCGTCGTTCCGGTGGGGACCACGGGCGAATCCGCGACTCTCACCCACGGCGAGCACAAACGGGTCATCGAGCTTTGCGTCGAAGCGGCGGCGGGCCGCATTCCGGTGATCGCCGGCGCCGGCTCCAACGCCACGGCCGAGGCGCTGGAACTGGCGAAGTTTGCGGAAGACGCGGGGGCCGACGCGCTTCTCACTGTGACCGGCTATTACAACAAGCCGAGCCAGGCGGGACTGATCGCGCATTTCACTGCGCTGCACGACGCCTGCCGGCTGCCGATCATCGTTTACAATGTTCCCGGACGGACGGTCGCCAACCTTTCGGTCGACACGCTCGCGACGCTCGCAAGGCTGCCGCGCATTATCGGCGTCAAGGATGCGACCGGCGATCTCGCCCGGGTCGCCCTGCAGCGTCTCGCCTGCGGCGAGGATTTCATCCAGCTTTCGGGCGAGGACATGACCGCCGTCGGCTTCAACGCCATGGGCGGCAAAGGTTGCATCGGCGTCACTTCCAATGTCGCGCCGGACCTTTGCGCGAAAATGCAGAACGCCTGTCTCAAGGGCGATTTCGCTTCGGCGCTGGCGCTGCAGGACAAGCTCGCGCCGCTGCATGACGCGCTTTTCCGAGACACGTCGCCAGGTCCGGTGAAATACGCCATGTCGCTTCTCGGCCTGATGCCCGCCGATCTGCGGCTGCCGCTCGTCGCGCCGCCCGAGCCGGTGAAACAGAAGGTGCGCGAGGCGCTCGAAGGCCTCGGGCTGATCGGCTGATGGCGGCGAAGAAAGCCGACGACAACCGCAAGATCGTCGCCGAGAACCGCCGCGCCCGCTTCGATTATCATATCGAGGACGTGGTCGAGGCGGGGCTGGTGCTGACCGGCACGGAAGTGAAGGCGCTGCGCGAGGGCAAGGCGACCATCGCCGAAGCCTATGCGACGTCGGAAGGCGACGGCATCTACCTCATCAACGCCAACATCCCCGAATATTCGGCGGGCAACCGGCAGAATCACGAGCCGAAGCGGCCCCGGAAACTGCTTCTGCGGGCCCGCGAGATCGACCGGCTGAGACAGGCCATCGAACGTAAGGGCTACACGCTCGCGCCGCTCAGGCTCTACTTCAACGATCGCGGCATCGCCAAGCTGGAGATCGCGCTGGCCATCGGCAAAAAGGCGCCGGACAAGCGCGACACCGAGAAGAACCGCGACTGGGCGCGCCAGAAGCAAAGGCTGCTGCGCGACAGGGGCTGAGCCGAAGCCGCTTCGCTTGCAGAGACCTACGCCTTCTCGTCGGTCCGATAGGCGGGCACGAATGCAAGAACAGTCTGGAACGCCGCCGCCGCGCCTGCGCCGCCGGCGAGGCAGAGAAGCAGAACGGCGACCTGGTCGCCGACCGCCGCATGAGCGAACTTGGCGAGCCCGAGCACGCCGACCAGCGCGAAAGCGGCTTTGGCGTAAAACCGGAGCAGATCGGAAAAGGCGTCGCCCGCGCCGGTGAAATGCGCCGCGAAGCGCGGCCGGGCCACCCACACATAGGTCCAGCAGCCCACGCCGGCGGCGACGACTGCCAGCACCAGCGACCAGCCATGAAACACGTTTTCGATGACGTCGCGCGCGTCGTTGAAGCTGATGGCGGCGACCGCGGCGCCGATGACGCCGAACACAGTGGTCACGCCGAGCGTCGCAACCGGCCTCTCCCGGCGCGCCTGCCCGAAGGCGCCGTCGTCGGTCTTGGTCGGAATGCCCCAGTTACGCGACATCAATATCTCCGCTTGATCGGGTCCGGGCGCCGCGTTTCCGCGCGCCGGCGGAAGTCAGCCCTTCGCTTCCAGAAAGTCCTTCACGTCCGCAAATACAGACTCGAACATGTCGACGGTCAGTCGGCCGGTGTTCGTGTTGTAGCGCGAGCAATGATAGCTGTCGAACAGCGAAAGGCGGCTCTTCCCGACTTCATGGCGGGCTCCGTGAGAAAAGGGAAAGTCCTTTTGCTTCAGACCCATGGCGGCGAGCGTTGACTCATGGGCGATGCGCCCCAGGCAGACGATGGCGCGAAGGTCCGGCAGGCTCGCCATGCGGGCGGCGAGGAACGGCCGGCAGGTTCTGATCTCCGCCGGAGTCGGCTTGTTCTGAGGCGGGACGCAGCGCACGGCGTTGGAGATCATCGCGCTTTCGAGCGTCAGGCCGTCGTCGGGCCGCGCCGCGTACGTTCCTTTGGCGAAACCGAACTTTTTCAGGGTCGCATAGAGAAGGTCGCCGGCGTAATCGCCGGTGAACGGCCGGCCGGTGCGATTGGCGCCTTGCAGGCCCGGCGCGAGGCCCACCACGAGCAGACGGGCGTCGTCGCCGCCGAAGGACGGCGCCGGTCCGTTGTACCAATCCGGGTGTGCGGCGATATTGGCGGCGCGAAAAGCCGTCAGACGCGGACAGAGCGGACAGTCGCGCGGGGGTTCGGGCTTTGAGGCGGGAGCAGGGGCGGCCGCCGCCATGCGGCTAGTCGACATCCTCGTAATCGTCTTCGAAATCGTCTTCGAATTCGTCTTCGACGTCGTCATCAGCCGGACGCGGCTTCCGGGCGCCGGCGGCTCGGCCAATGATGTTGCCGAGATCGGCGAGGTCGATGAAGCGGTCGGCTTGGCGCCGCAGTTCGTCGGAAGCCATGGGCGGCTGCGACTTGACGGTGGAAACGACCGTGACGCGCACGCCCTGCGCCTGCACCGCCTCGATCGCCCGCCGGAAGTCGCCGTTTCCGGTGAACAGCACGATATGGTCGAGCTTTTGCG
Source organism: Pseudomonadota bacterium (assembly GCA_036337175.1). Taxonomy (GTDB): domain Bacteria; phylum Pseudomonadota; class Alphaproteobacteria; order Caulobacterales; family Parvularculaceae; genus Amphiplicatus. The sequence continues at coordinate 135,911 of JAYZEQ010000008.1, read as the reverse complement.
CCAGCACGAGCATATCGACGACAAGCTCGATATCGACCGAGCCCTTGAAGCGGCGCTTGCCCGTCGCGTCGGTGAACTCTCGCGAGAGCTTGGTCACCATCGTGTAGCCATTGTAGTCGAGCCAGTCGACCAGCGGACGGAGCGGCGAGTAATCCTGCGACTTATCTTCCTGAATGGCGGTGTAGTAATAGGCCCGGACCAGCCTGCAGGAGCCCTGCGCCTTGGCCAGCAGGCTCTTGTAGTCCATGTCGAAGCCGAGGTTTCGCGCCGCCTTGTAAAGATTGGCTCCGTCGATGAAGAGCGCGGTGCGCTCGTCAGGGCGCAAGCCCAAAAAAGTCGTCATTATCGTCTCGCTCTATGCAAAAGTCCGAAATCCGTTCGAACATCGGTTAAGCCAACATACTTAAAGACATGATTCTTATCGCGCTTGGGTCAAGTCTTTCCTTCGCCGGCGAAGCGCCGGACCGGATAATTTTAAGCGCGCTTGGTGCGCTTGGGCGAGTGGGCGAGGTTAACGCCAGGTCGCGGCTTTATGCCTCGCCGGCCTGGCCGGACCCATCCGATCCTCCTTTCGTGAACGCCGTCGCGTCGATTTCCACGGCTTATCCGCCCCTCGTTCTGCTGGAGGCGCTGCAGGCGATCGAGGCCGGATTCGGCCGCCGGCGATCGGCCGAGCGCAACAGGCCGCGGACGCTGGATCTCGATATCATTGATTATAAAGGGATAATCCGGGCGCCGGATGATGTCTCGCCGCTCGCGTTGCCGCATCCGGGTGTCGCTGAACGGGATTTCGTGCTGGCCCCGCTCGCCGAGGTTGCGCCTTTCTGGGTTCACCCCATCTCGGGCTTGGGCGTTGAGGCGTTGCTTGCCGCCTGTCAGATCCGCGGCGCCCGGCCGCTAGCGGTCGACGCGGGTGCGCCTCTTTTGCAACGCAACAGTTGAAATCGCAGCCCGGCGGCGATATGTGACCGGGCTCCGCCGCCTTTCAGGAGAAGCCAATGGCTCGCGTCACCGTCGAAGATTGCGTCGAGAAAGTCCCCAACCGCTTCCAGCTCGTTCTGCTGGCGGGACATCGCGCGCGCATTCTCGCCTCCGGCGCGCCGCTTCTCGTCGACCGCGACAAGGACAAGAATCCCGTGGTGGCGCTGCGCGAAATCGCCGACGGCATGCTTGAACCGGACGCGGTCGCCGAGGATCTCGTCAGCTCGCTGCAGAAGCAGATCGACACGGACGACGCAGCCGAAGGCGAAGCCGCTTCGGAGAAAGCCGACCTGCCGGAATTCGACAGGATGAGCGAGGACGAGTACATTCGGGCGCTCAAGGCGTCGGGGATGACGACGCCGCAATCCCTGCCGAAAGGCTGACGCGCGGAGGCGCCTTAGGGCGACATGGCCGAGTCCACCCACGGATATCGCGAGCCGGCCGAAAAAAAGCGTCCCGACAAGAAGGGCGATTCTTCAAATGCGAAAAAGCCGGACGAGGCTGATCCGCAGGCGGCTCGCCAGCCGCGCGCGGGGGCGTCGCAAGCTGCGTCTGGCGGACCGGCGCCGGCGAACGGCGAAACTCAGGATGCTCAGGGTGTGGCGGCGGCGCCTGCTGCGGCGCATCCGGTTGGCTTCATCCGGCAGTATGAACTGGTCGATCGCGTCAAGGCATACGATCCGCAAGCGGACGAAGACCTGCTGAATCGCGCATACGTCTTCGCGATGAAGGCGCATGGCGGCCAGACGCGCAAGTCCGGCGATCCGTATTTCACCCATCCGCTGGCCGTCGCCAGCATCCTGACCGAACTCAAGGCCGATCCGGCGACGGTGGCGACCGCGCTCCTTCATGACGTCGTCGAGGATACGTCGACGACCGTAGACGACATAAGGCGGCTTTTCGGCGACGAGATCGCGCGCCTGGTGGACGGGGTCACCAAGCTATCCAAGCTCGAACTGAAAAGCGAAGCCTCGAAACAGGCCGAGGACTTCCGCAAATTCGTGCTGGCGATGGCCGACGATGTGCGCGTGCTACTCGTGAAGCTCGCGGACCGTCTGCACAACATGCGCACGCTGCATTATTTCACCGATCCGACGAAGCGTCAGCGCATCGCGCTCGAGACTATGGAAATCTACGCCCCGCTTGCGGGGCGCATCGGCGTGCAGCGTTTCCGCGAGGAGCTTGAGGAGCTGTCGTTTCAGGAGCTTTCGCCGCAGGCGCATGCGTCCATCCGTCAGCGTCTCGACGACCTGCAGGCGACGACTGTGGCCGGAGTCGTCGAACTGTCGCAGCAGTTGCGCAAGCGTCTGCAGGACGCCGGCGTCAAGGCGGACGTCTACAGCCGGGAAAAGCGCCCGTATTCGATCTGGCGGAAGATGTCGACGAAGAACGTCTCCTTCGACGAACTCGCCGACATCTACGCGTTCCGCGTCATCGTCGACAAGGTCGAGGACTGCTATCGCGCGCTCGCCGTCATTCATACCGGCTGGCGAATGATTCCGTCGGAGTTCGATGACTACATCTCCGCCCCCAAGCCGAACAACTATCGCTCGATCCATACGGCGGTGATCGGGCCGCCGCGAGCCGACGGCGGCCGGCAGCGCATCGAAATCCAGATTCGAACCCGCGAGATGCACGAGACAGCCGAGCGCGGCGTTGCGGCGCACTGGCAATACAAGGAAGCCTCGAACGGCGGCGGCGTCGAGATTGTCGGCCACGACCCCTACGAGACGCCGCGCCGGCTCGTCGAAATGTTCGCGCAGGGCGAGGATCTCGACGAAGCGCTGCGCTACGCCAAGCTTGAGCTGTTTCAGGACCAGGTGTTCTGCTTCACGCCGAAGGGCAGGGTGATCGCGCTTCCCAAAGGCTCGACGGCGATCGACTTCGCGTATGCCGTGCACACCGATATCGGCGACCAGACCATCGGCGCGAAGATAAACGGCACGCAGCGTCCGCTGCGGACGCCGCTGAAGAACGGCGACGTCGTGCAGATCCTGAAATCGGAGAACGCCCCGCCTCCCGCGGAGTGGGAGACGCTCGCCGTCACGGGCCGCGCCCGGTCGGCGATCCGCCGCCGCATCAAGAAGATGCAGCATGCGGAGCAGGCGGCGCTCGGCCGCTCCATCGCAGAAGGCGTGTTCACTGGCGCGCATCTCGACTTTTCGCCGAAGGCGGTGCGCGCCGCGCTGACGCGGCTTGGCGAGAAATCGGTCGAGGACGTGCTCGCCAAGGTGGGGCGCGGCGATCTTTCAGTGAACCAGCTCATCGACGCTGTCTATCCGGGCGCGAGCCACGAGGCGGAAGGCGAAATTCGCGCCGGCGCGAAGAGGCCGTTCCGGCCGCGCGTCGCCATCGAAGGACTGACGCCCGGCGTGTCGGTGAAGATGGCGCCCTGCTGCACGCCGCTGCCCGGCGAGCGCATCGTCGGCATCCGCCAGGACGACGGGTCGATCCGCGTGCACGCCATCGACTGCGAGACGCTCGCGTTCGACGATCCGCCGCAAGAGCGCTGGCTCGATCTCAAGTGGCGCCGCGAAAGCGAGAATGTAAGCGCCTTCGCTCATGTCGCCGTCACCGTGCGCAACGAAGTGGGCGTGCTGTCCGATGTCGCGGGCATCATCGCGCGCTACGGCGTGTCGATCACCAACATCAAGTTCAAAAGCCGTTCGCCGGAGTTCGTCGAACTATCCATCGACGTTGAGGTGAAGGACGCGCGGCAACTGGTGCAGATGTTGACGGGACTTCGCGCCTCCGCGCATGTTTTGTCGGCGGAAAGAGTGGATGCGGGCGAGGATGAACAACTCTGAAGTATTGAAGGAATTCGAGGAAGCGGGCGCCCTGCAGAAGGGCCACTTCATCCTGTCGTCGGGCCTGCACAGCGACACGTACCTTAACAAGTCCATCGTCTCGATGTTTCCCGACCGCACCGAGCGGCTGTGCCGGGCGCTCGCGGGCAAGGCGCGAGCCGCGTTTGGGACGGAGATCGATTTCGTCGTGTCGCCGGCGATGGGCGCGATCATCTATGGCTACGAGACGGCGCGTCATCTCGGCGTTCCGTTCATGTTCGTGGAGCGCGTCGACGGCGAGTTCAGACTGCGGCGCGGCTTCTCGCTGAAACCGGGCGCCCGCGTTGTCGTGGTCGAGGATATCGTTTCGACAGGGCTTTCGGCACGAGAATGCATCGATGCGGTGCGCCAGACGGGAGCGGAGGTGCTCGGTCTCGCCTGCCTTATCGACCGCTCCAACGGCGCGGCGGATGTCGGCGCGCCGGTCGCCTCGCTCGCCTCGCTGAAAGTTGAAGCCTGGCCGGCGGACGCGCTGCCTCCGCACCTGCTATCAATGCCGGCGGTGAAACCCGGCAGCCGCGGAACCAGCCAGTGAAGAAACCGATCCGTCTCGGGGTCAATATCGACCATGTGGCGACCTTGAGGAACGCGCGCGGCGGCGCGCATCCCGATCCGGTGCGTGCGGCGGAAATCGTCGCCAGCGCCGGCGCCGACGGCATCACGGCGCACCTTCGCGGCGACCGCCGGCATATCCGCGACGAAGACATGCGCCGCCTGAAGGAAGAGATCGACCTGCCGCTGAATTTCGAAATGGCGGCGACGTCGGAGATGCACACGCTGGCCGGCGAGATCAGGCCGCACGCCTGCTGTCTTGTGCCCGAGAATCGCGAGGAGCGCACGACGGAAGGCGGTCTCGACGTCGACGGCCAGAAAGATTTTCTCGCTTCTTTCGTCCGTGATCTGATGGGCATGGGAATCCGCGTGTCACTGTTCATCGATCCTCTCGACAGGCAGATAGAGGCGGCGAAGGCAACCGGCGCGCCTGTGATCGAGATTCATACGGGCGCCTATCACGAAGCTTGTCTCGCCACTGATCCTGACCGCATTCAGCAGGAGTTCGAGCTGATCCGAGCCGGCGCGCATCATGCGGCGTCGCTCGGCCTCGAAGTGCACGCCGGTCACGGACTGACGTTCCATAACGTGCAGCCGGTCGCCGCCATTCCCGAAATCGTCGAGCTTAACATCGGTCATTTCCTTGTCGGCGAGGCGCTGTTCATGGGACTTGCGGAATCCGTCAAGGAGATGAAACGGTTGATGCAGGACGCCAGAACGGGCGGACATTATTAAGGGTCTGGATATGAGTCAGCGTTTCACCGTTCTCGGCACGCCGATCTCGCCCTATGTGCGCAAGATTCTCGCAATCCTTGAACTGAAGGGGCTGGATTTCGAGATCGATCCCGTCGTCGCTTTCTTCACGGGCGAGGAATTTTCGCGCCTTAACCCGTTGCGACGCATACCTGTGCTGATCGACGGCGGAACGACCATTGTCGACAGTTCGGTGATCGCCGCCTATCTCGAAGAAAAGCATCCGCAGACGCCGATCCTGCCGGCTTCGCCCGCTGACCGGGCGAAAGCGCGATGGCTTGAGGAATACGCCGATACGCGCATGGCCGACATATTCCTGTGGCGCTGCTTCAACGCCGTCATCATCAAGCCGGGTCTGTGGGGAGAGGAGCGCGATCTCGATGGTTTCCGCGCGACGCTCGCCGGACCCGTCGTCGAGATCATGGACTGGCTCGAAGGCGAAGCGCCGGCGGACGGCTTCTTGTTCGGCGACATCGGCCTCGCCGACATCTCCGTCGCCGTGATGTTCCGCAACATGCGGTACGCGCGATGGACGCCCGACGAAAAGCGATGGCCCAAGACCGCCGCCTGGATAGAGCGCGCCGAGATGCACAGGGCGCTCGCCCGCTCGACCGCATGGGCCGACGGCATGATCAAGACGCCGGTGCCGGAGCAACGCGCCAAGGCGCGCGAACTCGGCGTTCCGCTGACGGAGAAGTCTTATCTTGTCGAAGGGCCGCCGAAGCGCGGGCCGATAACGGTGACGGTTTAAGTCGCGCGATGATTATCGGCATCGGCAACGACCTCATCGACATCCGCCGCATCGAGAAGACCCTCGAGCGTCACGGCGAGCGCTTCACCAATCGCGTCTTCACTGATATCGAGCGGGCGAAGTCCGATCGCCGCCGGATGCGCGCCGCCTCCTACGCCAAGCGATTCGCCGCCAAGGAGGCCTGCGCCAAGGCTCTCGGAACGGGCCTGTCGCGGGGCGTCTTCTGGCGCGACATGGGAGTCGTCAACCTGCCGGGCGGCAAACCGACCATGGCGCTGACCGGCGGAGCGGCCGAAAGGCTTGCCGATATCGTCCCGAAAGGGCATGCAGCCGACATTCATCTGACCATCACAGACGAATTCCCGCTCGCCCAGGCGATTGTCATTATTTACGCTAGGCCTATATGAACGGGTCGGCCGGAAGGCCGGCTTTGGGCGGGGGCGATAATAAAGGCCCGGGCAGACGGTCGAAGGAAGCGGTAGATGGTGTTTTGGTTCAGGAACGGCGCTGGCGCCGAGGGGGACGTGTTGAAGGAAAAGAAGAAGCTGACCCCCGCCGAGGAGGCGTGGGATCTGGCCAAAACCGTCTTTTATGCGGTGGCGATCGCCATCGTCCTGCGCATCATCATCTTTCAGCCGTTCAATATTCCATCGGGCTCCATGAAGCCCAACCTGCTGGTCGGGGATTTCCTGTTCGTCTCGAAGCCGACCTACGGCTATTCACGCGCCTCGCTGATCTGGCCGCTGACGCGCCTGCCCATAGAGGGCCGCATCTTCGCCCATGAGCCGAAGCGCGGCGACGTCGTCGTTTTCAAGAACCGCAAGGACCATAATAAGGATTACATCAAGCGCGTGATCGGGTTGCCGGGCGACCAGATTCGCGTTGAACGCGGCCATCTCCTTATCAACGGTCAGCCGGTGAAGAAGGAATATGTCGGCGTGCGGTCCTCGACGCGCTTCGGCAGCGAGATCGAAATCCCGATCTATCGCGAAACGCTCGACAACGGAGTCAGCTACATCGTCGAGGAGGCTTCGGGCGACAATGGCGGTCTCGACAACACCGAGACCTACTATGTGCCGCCGGGCCACTTCTTCATGATGGGCGATAATCGAGACGAGAGCCAGGACAGCCGGGTGCTCACCGCGGTCGGCTACATTCCGGCCGAAGATATCGTCGGTAAAGCCGAGCGGCTGTTTTTCTCCGTCAACGGAGAAAAGGCCCATATATGGGAAGTGTGGAAATGGCCGTTCGCCATCCGTTACGGCCGCATTCTGCATCGGGTTGAATGAGCCGCGCCGACGTTGAGGCGCTTCAGGCGCGCATCGGCCACCGTTTTTCCGATACGACCTTGCTCGACCGGGCGCTGACGCATTCTAGCCTCTCGGCCGGCGGCAAGGTTCGCGATCTCGAACGCCTGGAGTTTCTCGGCGACCGCGTGCTCGGTCTTCTGACCGCCGAGGCGCTGTGGCGCAATTATCCCGGCCATGAGGAAGGCGATCTCGCGCCGATGCTGAACGCGCTAGTGCGCAAGGAAACATGCGCCAAGGCGGCGGTCGCCTTCGGTCTCGACAAGCTTATCCGCATGTCTCCGCATGAGGAAGAAGCTGGCGGCCGGAAGAAGAAAGCAATCCTCGGCGACGCCTGCGAGGCGCTGCTCGGCGCGCTCTATATCGACGGGGGGCTTGAGGCGGCGCGGCGCGCCTACGATCTTTTCTGGACGCCCAATCTCGAGGCTCTTTCGAAAGCCCACCGCGACGCCAAGACGGCGTTGCAGGAATGGAGTCAGGAGCGCAAGAAGGGCGCGCCGCATTACACGGTCGTCGGCTCGGGCGGTCCCGCGCATGCGCCTGCATTCGAGGTGGAAGTCAGCATCGACGGGTATAAACCGACGCGCGGCGAAGGTCGCTCGAAGCGCGAGGCGCAGATGATGGCGGCGGCCGCTTTTCTTGTGCGCGAAGGCGTATGGAGCGAAGATGAGTGAGCAACGCTGCGCCTTCATCGCTGTCATCGGCGCGCCGAACGCCGGCAAGTCGAGCCTCGTTAACGCGATGGTCGGCGCGAAAGTCTCGATCGTCACCCACAAGGTGCAGACCACCCGCGCCCGCGTGCGCGGCGTCGCCATCGAAGGCGGCGCGCAGCTCGTATTCATCGATACGCCCGGTATTTTCACTCCGAAGCGCAAGCTCGACCGCGCCATGGTGGCGGCCGCCTGGGAAGGGCTCGAAGGCGCGGATACGGTGCTGCTCGTCGTCGACGCGCCGAGCTATCTCGCCGGCAACGGCGCCGAACGCGCCGACGCTGCGGCGCGCCGAGCGGCCGCCGACACCGATGCGATTGTCGCGGCGCTGAAGGAAAAGAACGCCCGAGCGATCCTCGTCATCAACAAGACAGACGCGCTCGCCCGTCAAAAACTGCTGGCGCTGATCGCCGATCTGAACAGCCACGGCGTTTTCAGCGATACGTTTCTCGTTTCGGCGACGCGCGGCGACGGCGTGCAGGATCTGAAAACCTTCCTCGCACAACGCGCGCCGGAAGGCGCCTGGATGTATCCTGAAGACCAGCTTTCGGATATCTCCGAGCGCCTGATGGCGGCGGAAGTCACGCGCGAGAAACTCTATCTGCGCCTGCATCAGGAGCTGCCGTACGAGGCGACGGTGGAGACTGAAAGCTGGACCCGGACGAAAAAAGGCGAACTGCGCGTGGAGCAGACGATCTATGTGGCGCGCGAGGGCCAGAAGGGGATCGTGCTCGGCAAGGGCGGCCAGACGCTAAAAGCCATCGGCGCTGCGGCGCGCGAGGAGCTGACGGCGCTGCTCGGCGAACCGGCGCACCTCTTCCTGCACGTCAAGGTGCGAGAGGGCTGGGCGGACGAGGCGGCGCGGCTGCGCGCTCTCGGGCTCGACAATGTGCAATAGCGGCGGATTTCTTTCCGCTCATTTCTCATCAGGACGCGGAACCTTGCGGTCTTCGCGCAGCAGCGATTGCTTCATGGCGCTCATGCCGTCGAACCAGCGATTGACGTCCGCGCGGAACTTGCGCCTGTCGGCTTTCGCCCGCCGGAAGAGAAGAGCGTAGACGGTGATGCCGATCAGCTCGGCTTCGTAAAGAATGTTGCTGAACAGCTCGAACCACCAGCCTGACATCATCAGCGCTTCCGGCGCGAAACGCTTCAACGCGATCTGGTAGGCGTAGAAGGCGGTGGTTATGAGATAGCTGCACATCAGCAGGAAGTGAAACTGCCGATGTTGCGGGCTGGGCGCCGACCAACGCCGGTAAAAATAAATCAGAGCCAGCAGATCGATGGTTGCAAACTGCCATGCTGGCGTCGCTCCCCGGCCGAGAAAATACAGGAGCACCGAGCCGATCCAGAGAAAACCGACAACGCTCGCCGCTCCTGATATGTATCTAGAGCGCGACCAGTAGCCCGCCGCGACCGCAACAGCGACAGAGGCCGCATAGAAGCCGAGGATTATCCAATCCCAAGTACCGATTTGGCCGCCTCCAGGAGGGTCGTTTTCGGCACGCCCCGGTCCTGCATCAGCTCGGCGCCGACGGTCGCGGCCTGCTCGCCCAAGGCATCATGCGCGGCCTGCAAAGCCTGGACAAGGTTGAGGTAGGCGTCGGTCACCTTGGCCGAATGGTTGAGATAGGCCTCTCCGAGAACGGATTCGGCGTGCGCCGCGCTCGTCAGGGTTGCGAGCCCCGCCCCGACTCCAATGACTTTCTTTTCAAGCTGGAGCAGCCCGACCTGCTCTTTTTTCAGCGACTTTTTCACAGCGGTTGTCTCCCATGCTGCCGGCCGCCCCTCTTGACGGCGCGTCGCATAGAATCCGCTTACCTCTCTTAACAGATTGATAATCCGGTCTCTTGCGCCCCAAGAGAGACGCCGGTTATGCTTGCCGTTAACGCTCTAAGGGCGTGGGACTGGGGGAAGGAACAGCCGTGGAAGACGAGGAGCGTAAACGCGCTGAAAGCCTCTATCGGCGGACGCTGGCTCTCTTCTCAGGGGAATCCCGCGCCGGCGCCGGGGGCAAGATCGTGCCGCTGCCGGTCAAAAGTCCGTCTCATCAATCTCAGAGAACCAGCGGATCAGCGACGACGCTCCCCGATCGGCAAACGATATCGCCTGAAGCTGATGAGGATCGAGCCAGACCCCGTGGGATTGAAGGATTGCTAAGACAACTATTTGAAGAGCTTGAGAGAGACGAATAGCGCGCGTTTCCTCCGGCTCCTCCTTGGGCGCCGCATCGACATAGGCGACGAGGTTCCTGACCGCCGTCGCGAGGTCGTCTTCCGACAATTCCAGCGCCAGTTTCATGCCCCCGAGACGCGCCGCCATCGCCTGGATGGCGAAGCGCGCGGCGATGGGGCAAGTGCGGAAATGCGGCGCAGCGGGGTGAGCCGCCGCGACGATCGCCGGAATGTCCGCGGACGGATCGGTGACGGCGGCCTTGGGCACCCCGAACGCCTCCGCGACCGCCTCGATCCATTCGTCGCTGAGCTTGCGGCCGGCGTCCTCGAGGCGCCGTACCTGCTGGGGATAGGTCCCCATGCGCGCCGCCAGTTCCTTCGGCGTCAGCAGGAAGGCGAGCCGCAGCTCTTTTATGTTGTTGCCCATTGAGGCTCCAGGCGGGCCCGAGCGCCCGCACGGGGTGGAGGCGTTTCCATGCGGCCCTCCTTCGACCAAGATCTTCAGGTCTTGCGAAACAGAAGGCTTGGGCCGATGTCAGTATAGGCAAACCGCTGTCTCGACGAAACTTTTTAAGCTAGGCGGTCATGGAGTTCATCGACGAAGGCGTCATTCTCGGGGCGCGCGCCTATGGCGAAACGCACGCAGTGGCGGAGATTTTCACGCCGACGCGCGGGCGGTGGTCCGGGCTCGTCTACGGCGGACAGGGGCGACGCGCCCAGCCCCTTCTTCAGTCCGGCAACGAAGTGCGGGCGGAGTGGAAAGGCCGGCTCGACGAGAGTCTTGGTCATTTCGCGCTGGAGCTTGTCCACGCCCGCGCCGCCGAGCTGATGCACGACCGGCTGTCGCTCGCTGCGCTCTCGGCCGTGTGCGCCATGGCGTCAGCGGCGCTGCCGGAGCGCGAGCCGCATGCGCCCCTCTATCACGCGATGACGGTCCTGCTCGGGGTTCTCGACGATCCCGAAGTGTGGCCGGCGCTGATGGCGCGCTGGGAGCTCGGGCTTCTCGCCGAACTCGGCTTCGGGCTGACTCTCGACCGCTGCGCCGCGACGGGCGCGCGCGAAAATCTCGTTTATGTATCGCCGCGCTCGGCCTCGGCCGTCTCGGCGGCGGCTGGCGAGCCCTATAAGGAGAAGCTGCTGCCGCTGCCGGCCTTCCTGCGCGGCGCCGCGCGCGAGGCGAGTCTCGACGAGGCCGTCGCAGCGCTGACCACCACCGGCTATTTCATCGAAACGCGCATCCTGCATCTCGCCAACCGGCCGTTGCCCGAAGCGCGGGCGAATCTTCTCGAACTGCTCCGCAGGCGGACGGGCGATGGCTGAGGTTCGCGTCAGGTTCGCGCCTGCGCCGATGCTGGCGACGCGCCGCCTGCTGATGCGGGGCTGGCGCGAGGCGGACCTTGCGCCGTTCGCGGCGATGGGCGCCTCACCGGAGGTGATGCGGTATTTTCCGTTCCGTCACGACCGCGCCGGTAGCGACCGCGTCGCCCAGTCGATCCAGGACCGGTTCCGCGCCTACGGATTCGGTTTCTGGGCGGTGGAGACAGTGGATGCGCCGTTCATCGGCTTCGTCGGCTTGTCGCGGACGACGTTCCGGAGCGACTTTTCCGGCGCGGTCGAACTGGGCTGGCGACTCGCCCGTCGTTTCTGGGGCAAGGGTTACGCCACAGAGGCGGCGCGCGCGGCGCTTCATTTCGCATTTGAGCGGGCCGGCGCCTCGGAAGTCGTCGCCTTCACGCCGGAAGTAAATCTGCGTTCGGTCGCCGTCATGCGGCGGCTCGGGATGCGCCATGACGGCGGCTTCGACCATCCCAATATTTCGCCAGGGCCGCTCAAGCGATTCGCCCTCTACAGGATCGATAAAGAGGGGTTTGAGGCCGCCCAAAGCTGAAGTTTGGACATTTCGACGCTGGCGAGCCCGGCGCGACTGCGGCTATACGGGCCGCCTATGGCCAAGACGAAAACGCCCCCGCCGCAAAAACCCGAAGAGATTTTCCTCGAACCGCTCGAGGAGGCGCTGTCGCGTCGCTATCTCGCCTATGCACTGTCGACCATCACCGCGCGCGCTCTGCCAGACGTGCGCGACGGGCTGAAGCCGGTGCATCGACGCATTCTCTATGCGATGCGGCAGATGCGGCTCAATCCCGGCGGCGCCTTCCGCAAATCGGCCGGCGTCGTCGGCGAAGTGATGGGCAAATATCACCCGCACGGCGACCAGGCGATCTACGACGCCATGGTGCGCCTCGTGCAGGATTTCTCCGTGCGCGTTCCGTTGATCGACGGTCAGGGCAACTTCGGCAACATCGACGGCGATAATCCGGCGGCGATGCGCTACACCGAGAGCCGCCTCACCGACGCGGCTTCGCTGCTGCTCGACGGCATCGACGAGGACACGGTTGATTTCCGCGACACCTACGACGCGCTGGGCTCTGAGCCGGTGGTTCTTCCGGCGGCGTTTCCAAACCTGCTGGCGAACGGCGCGTCGGGAATCGCCGTGGGCATGGCGACCTCCATTCCGCCGCACAATGTCGCGGAATTGATCGACGCCTCGTTGCATCTCATCAAGACGCCTGACGCGCGCACATCGACCCTGCTGAAGTATGTGAAGGGCCCCGATTTCCCGACCGGCGGCGTGTGCATCGAATCCCCGGAAGCGATGGAGGAAGCCTACGCCACGGGCCGCGGCGGCTTCCGCGTGCGCGCCCGATGGACGACGGAGGATCTCGGGCGCGGCCGCTATCAGGTGGTGGTCACCGAAATTCCCTATCAGGTCCAGAAATCGAAACTGATCGAAAAGATCGCCGAACTGATGCAGGCGAAAAAACTGCCGCTGCTCGGCGACGTGCGCGACGAGAGCGCCGAGGATATCCGTCTCGTGCTCGAGCCCCGCGCCGGCACGGTCGATCCGGCGCTGTTCATGGAGACGCTGTTCCGTTCGACCGAACTTGAATCCCGTTTCCCGCTCAACATGAACGTGCTCGGCGCCGACGGCGCGCCGCGCGTCATGGGCTTGCGCGAGGCGCTCCGGGCCTATCTCGATCATCGCAAGGACGTGCTGGTCCGCCGCACCAATTTCCGGCTGGCGGCGATCGCCCGGCGGCTCGAAATTCTCGACGGCTTTCTCGTCGCCTACCTCAATCTCGACGAGGTGATCCGCATCATCCGCTACGAGGACGATCCGAAGGCCGAACTGATGAAGGCGTTCAAGCTTTCGGACGTTCAGGCCGAGGCGATCCTCAACATGCGGCTCAGATCGCTGCGCAAGCTTGAGGAAATGGAGATCAAGGCCGAGCATGCGGCCCTGAAAAAGGAACAAAAAGAGTTGAAGGCGTTGCTTTCCTCCGACGATGCGCAATGGACGCGCATCGCCGACGAACTGAAGGAAGTGAAGAAAGCCTTCGATCCGAAGTCGCCCCTCGGCCGCCGCCGCACGCAATTCGCCGATGCGCCCGCCGAAGAGGAGATCGATCTCGAAAGCCTCGTCGAGAAGGAGCCCGTCACCGTCATCCTGTCGGAAAAGGGCTGGATACGGACGATGAAGGGCCATGTCGAGAACGCCGCCGACATAAAATACAAGGAAGGCGACGATCAGGGCTTCGTCATTCCGGCGATGTCCACCGACAAGCTGATGCTTTTCGCGACCGACGGCAAGTTCTACACGATGGATGTGGGGTCGCTTCCCGGCGGCCGCGGGCATGGCGAGCCGATCCGCCTCACCATCGATTTGCCGAACGATCAGGCGGTGACAGCGGCGTTCATCCTGCAAGGAGGACGCAAATTTCTCGTCGCCTCCACCTCCGGACACGGATTTTTCGTCGCGGAAGATGACTGCGTGGCGACCACCAAGAAAGGCAAGCAGGTGCTCAACGTGCCGGAAGGCGCCGAAGCGGTCGTTTGCCGGCCGGTCGAGGGCGACATGCTGGCCTGCGTGGGCGACAACAAGAAGTTTCTGGTGTTCCCGGCTGCGGAGCTTCCCGAAATGGCGCGCGGCAAGGGCGTCGTGCTTCAGAAATTCGCCTCCGGCGGCCTTTCCGACGCCAAGACGTTTTCGAAGCGCGACGGGCTTACTTGGATCGACCGTTCGGGGCGCACCCAGACAGTCGACGACTGGAAGGGCTATGTCGGCAAGCGTGCGCAAGCCGGCAAAATCGCTCCGAAAGGCTTTCCGTCAAACAAGAAGTTCGGCGGATTCTGACCGCGACAATGAAGAGGAATAGCGGCGAATAGGTTCCAGCTATCCCCAGAGCGCGGGGGCGGGGTTTTCCATTCTGTTTCCCTTGAAACGGATCGCCGGTTCGCGGTCGAGTGCGAGGAGAAGAGGGCCGTCGAGATCGACAATATCAGCGTAGGGAGCGATGAGCCGCGCCGGCGCCACGGCGAGAGAACTTCCGAGCATGCAGCCGATCATGATCGACATGCCGTGCGCCCGACCGGCCTCCATCAGGGCGATGGCCTCGGTAAGTCCGCCGGTCTTGTCGAGCTTGATGTTTATCATGTCGTAAAGACCGACGAGGCGGGGAAGCTCGGCGCGCGTATGGCAGGATTCGTCGGCGCAGATCGGGATCGGGCGCGGAAGCGAGCGCAGGGCGTCGTCATCGTTCGCAGGGAAGGGCTGCTCGATCAGGCTGACGCCAATTTCATCGAGATGCGGCGTCAACGTGCGGTAATCATCGATGGTCCAGCTTTCATTGGCGTCGACGATAATGCGCGCATCGGGCGCGCCGTCACGCACCGCGACGACTCTTTCAAGATCGCCTGCACCCGAAAGCTTGAGTTTAAGCAGAGTCTTGTCCCGATGCGCGACGGCGCGCAGGCGCATTTTTTCCGGCGTATCAAGGGAGAGCGTGTAGGCTGTTTCCACCCAGTCTACTGGCTTCAGTCCGCTTAGGCTTGCAACAGAGACGCCTGATTTTCTCGCTTCGAGCTCCCAGAGCGCGCAATCGAGCGCGTTTCGGGCTGCTCCCGCTGGCAGAACGCCTTGTAGACGCCTTCGGTCGGGGCGTCCGTCCATTGCCGAAATAGCCGCGCGAATCTGCTGTTCGACGGATTGCGTGGTTTCGCCGTACCGCGCATAGGGCGCGCATTCGCCCCGTCCGAAGTAGCCATCATCTACGAGGCGCACCGCGACTGCTTCAGCGAACTGCCGGCTGCCGCGCGAGATTGTAAAAGCGCCGTCAACGGGCCACGCGACCGTTTCCAGCTCAAACTCCAGGACTCCTATTCCGTCTTTCAAGCGGAAACGCTCCCCATACCGACACTCTTTGCCGACTGATCGGCGAACCGGTCGTGGTTTATTCTGTCTTGCGTCTGTTAAGCTGTATCAGCGCTTCCCGCCGCTTTTCGTCGGCCCCCGCCAGCAGCAGAAACAAAGTATCGAAAACGTCGTTCAACGCGAAACGGATCATTGTTCCACGTAATTCGATCCGGGAGTCCTCCAGGCGAAAATAGATTTTGTGATCGGAGAGCGCCTGCAGGAGGTTCAGGGAAAAGGGCGTGATCGAAATGACCGCTGCGCCTGCTTTCTTCGCTGCGCGAGCCATTTCTACGATGGCGCCGAAGTCGCGCGAAGGCGATACGATCATCAGCGCATCTTTCGGGCCGATCGACCCGATCACGGCCTGTTGGCTGGGAAGGTCGGGGGCGAGCAGCGTCGGAACGCCGATCCCCATCATCGAGTCGGCGAACACGCGCGCGGGCGACAGGGCGTCTCCTATCGCGATGAGGATAAGACGGCTGCTCGCATTGATGGCCTTGACTGCTTCAAGAAGAGTCTCGCGCGAATTCTGATCGCGCGCCGCCTGAAGATATTCGAGCTTCCGGTAATGAAGCTCGTGCGTTTCGTCCTCGCGGTTCTCGTTTCCGGATTCCTTTTGCGCGCCTCCGGTCGGCAGCACGCCTTTGGCTATTTCTGCGGTGATGGCGAGCTTCAGGTCGGGAAAGCCGCTGTAGCCGAGCTTCTGCGAGAACTTGATGACGCTGGACTGGCTGACCTTCACGGTTGAGGCGAGCTGTTGCGAAGAATAGTCGCGAAGCAAAGGCGCATTTTTCAGAACGAACTCGGCGAGCTTCAACTCATTCGCTGACATGCTCTCGGAAAATTGCAGAATGCGCTCGAGACAAGGCACGTCCCGGTCGGCGTAATGTGCAATTTTTGCCATGAGCTAATTTATCCCGATCACGCCGACGGAAGCTGTGGAACCCGCGCGTCCAGCTATTCTTACCCCAATGTTTTATGGGAAGTGAATAAAAAATTCGTGACGCTTGGCTCTCTTTTGGCGACAGTTTTTCGGCAAAATAGGGCAAAGCGGCCGAACGCCGATTCTGCGCGGTTGACGCTCTGGGAGGGCCGTTTTAGGCTGCTGAGAATAACTTATTCTTTGGCGGGCGACGTCATCGCGTCGGAAGAGGCGGGTGTGGGAAAAACCGGTCGAAACGCCGTTGCGCGGTTGAGTCTCGCCGTCTGCGCGCTGGCGGCCTTTCTGGCGCCGGCCTGTGCGCCGCCCCCGCGGGCCCCGTCTCCAGCCGAGCGGCTGGACGCAATCGTCGCCGGCGTGGAAGGGGTAAGCCCGGAACTCAGCGGCCTGCAGGTCGTGGTCGTCAAGGCTGGCCAGCCTGTATTCAGCTATGCGCGCGGCGTCGCATATATCGATCGGGACGGCGTCGAAACCCCTCTCTCGGCCCGTCACAAGGTGCGTGTCGCCTCGATTTCAAAGCTGGTGCTGGCTGTAGGGCTGATGCAGCTCGTCGAAACGGGCGACGTCGATCTCGATACGGATGTTTCATCGTATGTCGGGTTTCCGCTGCGAAATCCTGCATTTCCTGACATTCCGATCACATTGCGGCAGATTCTCGCCCACACGTCGTCGATCAGGGATGCGGACCGCTACTGGTTGAACGACGGGCAGGTGTTTTCCGATTTTTTCGCGGAAGATGGCGCGCTGTTCGAGAACGGGGCTCACTTCGCCGCTGGCGACGGCAAGGCGCCAGGAGAATATTTCGAATATTCGAATCTGAATTTCGGCGTGGCCGCCGCTGTCATAGAACGCGTGTCTGGCGAACGTTTTGACCGTTACATGCAGCAACGGATCTTTAAGCCGCTCGGCCTTGAGGTCGGTTTTTCGCCCTGCGAGATTACGAGAAACGATCCTGCTCTTCTCGCGAGTCTATTCCGGAGAAATGACGGAGAAGGCGAATGGACTCCGGATGGACCGTGGCGGGCTCAAGTGGATGGCGCGCGCATCGGTTGTTATGTCGGCATGGAAAGCATCGACCGCGATGCGCCGCCGCCTGAAAGCTATCTTGAAGACTACGAGCCCGGCACTAACCCGACCTATTTCTCACCCCAGGGCGGCTTGCGCGCTTCGGCCGAAGATCTGAGCGCGATCATGAAACTGCTCGTCAATCGCGGGGAGGCGGATGGCGTTCGTCTGCTTCAGCGGGAAACCGTCGAAGAGATGCTGAGGCCTGTATGGGTTTACGATCCTGAAGCGCCCAACGGCGCGACGACGGGCGGGGATAAAAACGACGGGCCTTTCGCTGGGCTGATGACGAGCTACGGCCTTTCGGTCAATCTCGCCGATCTCGAACTCTGGGGCCTGTCGCCCCGTCGGCGCGTACTCGCCGGCCATCTCGGGGAAGCCTACGGCCTTCTCGGACAGTTCTGGTTCGATCCCGATACGGGCGACGGCGTGATCGCGCTGATTACAGGCACGGGCGATGATCCGGAAACCGCTCCAGTCGGCGCGTCCGCGCTGTACAGGCCGCAGGAGGAGATCTTGAAATGGTGGCTCGACACTTTCGCCGGCGAATAGCCGCCATCGCGCTCTGGCTGGCGGCTTTTCTGCCGGGAGCCGCCATGGCTCAAGAGGCGGGAAACATAAGCGAAGCAGAAATAGACGCGCTCGCAAACCGGGCTCTTGTGGCGTTTCAGGTTCCCGGCATGTCGATTGGGATCGTCAAGGGCGGAAAAATCTATCACCTCAAAGGCTACGGCAAACGCGACGCGAACGCCGGCGCGCCAGTCGACCCGTATACGATCTTCAAGATCGCGTCGAACTCGAAAGCTTTTACTTCGGCGGCTTTGGCGATTCTTGTCGATGAGGGAAAAATACGATGGGACGACCGCGTCGCCGACATTCTGCCGGAGTTTCGTCTTTACGACCCTTATGTGACGCGGGAAATGACGGTTCGCGATCTTCTCACGCATCGCAGCGGCCTCGGTCTCGGGGCGGGGGACCTGATGCTCTGGCCGGAGCCGAACGCCTTTTCTCGTGAAGATATCGTGCGCAACATGCGCTATCTGAAGCCGGCCAGCAGCTTTCGCAGCGCCTACGCCTATGACAATACGCTTTATATTGTCGCCGGCGAGGTCATCGCCCGCGTTTCCGGCGTTTCGTATGAGGATTTCATCGACAACCGGATCATGGGGCCGCTCGGACTCGAAAGCTGTTTCGCCGGCGCTATCGGTCGCAAGGCTATGAAGAATGTCGCCAAGCCCCACGGGGTCATCGACGGAGAGATCAAGGTCATCCAGCGCAGCATCATCACCAACGAGCCGATCGCATCGACCGCCGCGGGCGGCCTTAAGTGCAGCGCGCACGACATGCTTGTCTGGATCGCAACCCAACTCAATGGGGGCGTGTCGCCTGACGGAGCGCGGTTGTTCAGCGCCGCACAAAGCCGTGAGATGTGGAAGCCGCACACGATCATTCCGGTTTCAGAAGAAGAGCGGTCGCGGGACCGCACGCAGTTCAAGGCTTACGGGCTCGGCTGGCGCCTTTCAGATGTTTACGGCTACAGGCAGGTTTCTCACACCGGCACGCTCGCCGGGATGCTTTCCTACGTCACGCTGACGCCTGAGCTTGATCTCGGGATCGTGGTGCTGACCAACGGCGGTTCGGACGATGCGCGCAAGGCGGTGATGACCGGTCTCGTTCACGCTTTTGTCGGGGCGCCGGGGAAAGACTGGATCGAATACTACAAGCAGCAGAACGAGGCCGAAGCAGACGCGCCTGTCGATCCGGGGTGCGAGACGGGCGCTGAGCCGCCGCGGGAGGGCGTGGCGGGTCGTTACGAGGATCCCTGGTTCGGGGGCGTCGACATCAGCCGGGATGAAAACGGCTATGTTTTCACATCCGAAAAATCGCCGCGCCTCAACGGCGCCATGCGCTATTGCCGTCAGCCGAATATTTATACGGTGCGCTGGGACGATCGCACGCTCGCCTCGGGCGACGCTTACGCCCTGTTCGAGACCGATTTCGGGGGCCGCATCACCGGCATGCGCATGAGGCGTATAGATCCAAAGGCGGATTTCAGTTTCGACTTTCAGGATCTCGAGTTTAATCGCGCGAATTAGATCATTCGCGGCGCTAGAGCATTTCGAGTCCGTCAATCGCTTCGACGCCGAGGCCGGGCGCATCGGAAATAGTGATCGTCGGGCCGTCGAAGATGACGCCGCATTTGACCGGGTTCACTTTGCTGAGCATCGGCGCGTCGAGATCGACCTTGGTTATCGTGTTTGACTTGGCGACGGCCACATGCGCGGCGGCGGCGACGCTGATGCTCGATTCGGTGACGCAACCCACCATGCATTCGACATTATGAAGCGCGGCGATGTCGGCAATCCTGATCGCGTTGGAAATACCGCCGAGCCTGCCGAGCTTTATGTTGATCATGTCGGCGGCGCGCATCCGGATCAGGTCGATCGCGTCAAGCGGCGTTTCCACGGCTTCGTCGGTGAGGATAGGCGTGCTGACGCGCTCGGCGACATAGCGGAGCCCCTCGCGGTCATGCCCCGCTACGGGCTGCTCGACGAGTTCGAGGGGAACGCCTCGTTCCTCGAGTTCGCGCAGGGCGACGACGGCTTCCTTGGGCTTCCATCCTTCATTGCCGTCGAGCCGGATCAGAGCCTGATCGCCAATCGCCGCGTAGATCGCTTCGACGCGCTTGATGTCGAGGCCGATATCCTTGCCCGCCATGATCTTGAGCGCGTCGAAACCCTGTTCGACCGTCTTCAGGGAATCCGACACCATCTTGTCGATATAATCGACGCTGATAGTGAAGTCGGTCGAAAGCCGGGGAACGCCGCCGCCCAGGAGCTTGTAGAGCGGTGCGCCGTGAAGCTGCCCGAACAGATCATACACTGCAATTTCGACCGCCGATTTCGCGCTGTAATTGCGGATCAGCGATTGCTGGATGCGGGTGGTGATCTGGTTGAGATTGCCGATATCCATGCCGGTTATCTGCGGCGCGACGCCGTAGCGAATAGCGTCGATGATCGACCGGTGCGTTTCGCCCATGGTGCGCAGGACGGTCGGCGCGCTGCCGTAGCCCACCTTTCCGGCGTCCGTGTCGATCATTATGACGACGTCGTCGATAGCCTCGATATCGCGGATGGCCGACCTGAACGGCGTCTTCAGGGGAATGCGCAAACGTCCGAAGCGAAACCCGGCGATTCTCAACGGCTGTGCCTCATCGCATCTTTTTCAGATTATAGACGCGGTCAATAAAGCTCTTTTCCGCAGAAAGGTACAGCGTCGTCAGCGGCGTGACGGAAACGCCGTTGAGGGTTCCGCTGTAATAATCGCCCTCGGCGTCGAGGTGACCGTAGCCGTGCACGTCATGGATAATATACGGAACATCGCCGTCCAGGCCGAGAAACATCATGACATGGCCGGGTATGTAGATGAGGTCGCCGGGTTCGAGCTTTTTGATCGCGGCGAGCTTTTCTTCATACGGCGCGTTTTCATCGAAGCGTATGTTCACGCCGTATGCGCCTTCGCCCTGCTGCCCCGAATTGCGCGGCATGAGCGCGCCCACCGTCTTATACACCTCCGACACGAAGCCTGTGCAGTCGCGGCCGTTATAGTCGTGTCCCCAGCCGTAGCGTTCGCCCAAAAACTTGAAGGCCTGCTCTATGACGTTTCGGGGCGTGAATGCTAGATACTCGGTCCGAACGTCCTGGCTGCGGGCGATCAGCGCCGGTTTTAGAGTGAGGCGGCCGTCATCGCCGGCGACAGGGATCTTGACGACGTAGGACGCATACGGATTTTGCCCGTACAGATCGTGTCCGTACTCGGCGCCGGCGGCGAGGGGTAGGCGCACGCCCATATCGAGCTGGACTTCCGACACAGCCGGTTCTTCGGGATTGTACGTCGTAAAGACTTTGGCCCCCGTTACGAGGAGCGCGCGCCCGTTCTGCGTAAAGCCGGTCACCTCGGCTCGCGCACCAATCGCCACGTCGGCCGCCTTCATCCACGCGCGGTAATTATAGGATTGAGCGAACACCCATTTTCCGTCGCGGCTCGCATGAAGCACGGCGACAGGCTGGCCCGGAAACAGGCCGGTTTCCTGGAACCGGTCTATGTCGCGCCCGGCGCCGGGACTGTAGACCTGATCGTCGGTCGGGTAAGTCCGCATGCTGGTCCGTCTGACCACGAGGCCGAAGCGCACGGGATTTTCATCTGCGACAGCGCGGAGATTCAAGGCCTTTTCGTATCTCTTGTAGTCGCGAGGCGTCAGCGTGCGGCCCGCGCGCGTGATGCGTTCGCTGGTCGAGGGCGTGCTGATCTCGCGCACATAAGCTTCGAGCGTCGCGCGGTCGAGCGAGGGCGGAAGAGCCGACAAGTCGACGAGATGCTCGTCGAGGTCGAACGTTTTCGCATTGAAGGCGGCGATCTCCTCGCGCGTTAGAAACGGCCGATCCGGATTTGGCGTCTTTTCGATCCAGTAGCCGGGAGCGAGGCGCTCTTCGGTGACACCCAGAACATCGGTGACGTAGGCGGAAGGGTCCTGCACGGGCTCTTGCGCGCGGGCCATGGCGCAGCATGCGAGGAAGACGGAGAAAAAAAGGATGCTGCAGCGGTTCGGCATTCGACGTTCCTTATCCCGAAATAACTGACAGTATCTTCCCAACCAGCAGGCCGCCGCCGGTTCCGATGATATAGCCGAGCATCGCCATCAGCACGCCCACCGGTATCAGATGGCGGGAATACGCGGCGGCGAGAATCGGCGCGGAAGCGACGCCGCCGATATTGGCGAGAGAAGCGACGCCGCAGGCGAAGAGGTCGAGTTTGAAGACCTTGGCGGCGGCCACCATGATCAGCCCGTGGATGAGAAGAATGGTGAGGCCGACGACCACATAGAGCGGCGCTTGGTTCAGGGCTGCGAAATCAGCGCGCGAGGCGATGAGCGCGACGATCGTATAAAGCATCAGGCTTGCGAGAAGTTCTGATTCGGAAAGTCTGCCGAGCGGCGACATCGCCGCCGCAACCCCGGCCGCTGTGGCGATCAACACGGTCCACGCCGTGCCGGTGAGAAATACGCTCGTCGGCAGCCGATCCGCCGCCGCCTGGCATAACGCCGAAACCACAAGCGACGCGCCGAGCAGGAAAATGAGATTCGAAAATGCCCTTGTCCCGCCAGGCGCGTCCGGGACGGCGTCGGCTTCAAGACTCGCGCCGATATCCTCCAAAAGTCTGGAGTCCGCGCCGCTCCAGCGATTGAAATATTTGGCGTAGGGCACGAGGGCGAGAAGAATGACGACCCACAGCGCATAGTCGAGTGAATCGACGAGCAACGCATAGCCCATGCTGCTTTCGTCGACGTCGAGCGCGCCCTGTATCGCCACCATGTTGCCGGTGCCGCCCATCCAGCTGCCGCTGAGGGCTGCGAAAGTTTTCCAGGCGTCCGCCGGAAGCAGCGACTTGAAAAGCGAAAACGCCATGACGAAGGCGGCGGAGATCGACAGCGCGGCGACGGCGAAGGCGAGGATCATCTTAGCGCCGAGCTTGCGGATGCGGCGAAGGTCGCTCTTCAGCAGCATCAGAAAGATCATGGCGGGGAGAAGATTATCTTTAAGCCCGGCGTAAACGGCGTTGACGCTTTCGGACGCCTCCCAGACGCCGAGGCTCGCGACGCCCATCACCAGCCCGTAGAGAAGGACGATGGCCGGAACGAATTCGAAAAATTTTCCGCCGACTCGGCTTTCAAGCGCTTTCAAGCCGCCGGCGATGAAAAGAAGCAGCGCGACGTAAGCGAAGCCGTCTGTGATCATGGCTGCGTCAGTCTTCCTTCTGGCCTCGGATGAGCCGCCGGCCGCGCTGCGCCCGCGATAGGAATAGTTTATTCCGCATCGTTTCGGCTGGTATAGGCCAGTGTGACTGAAACGCATCATTCAAGATTTTTTAAAGCATGCAAAACTGGCCGATTCAGGGCTGATTACGTCCGTTTTTTCCGTACTCCGCCTGCTTGCCGGGAGGGTGGGGCAAGACAAAGGTTTACAGCGATAAATAATTTAGTAGCATGCCGGAATAAATTATGCCGAGCTGTCAGAGTGCGTGATGGAGTGGGCGGTGAGGGGCCTCGTCGGCAGGGCGCGTCGCGGGATATTCCGGCGGCGCAGGCTTCCTCCTTCAAGCGCGTGATTGGGACGACGATCAATTCGCAGCGAGGGGATTAACGGGCATGACCAAAAAGAACATCTCGATTCTGGCGGCCGCACTTGGCCTGTTCGGTTCGACAGTGCTGTCCACCAACGCCGCCCTTGCGCAGGCGACGACCGGCGCGATTGAAGGGCGTGTGACCGGCGACTCCGGCGCATCTCTCGCCGGGGTCGAGATCACGATCGTCAATCCTGAAAACGGCTTCACGCGGCGCGCAAGAGCCGACAGCGACGGAGCCTTCCGGTTCGGACGACTTCCGATCGGCACTTACGACGTGACTGTAAGCCAGGGCGGCGTGGCGCGCTCGACCTTGTCCGGCGTGCGTGTCGCCATCGGCGAGGAGGTCAGCGTGACTCTCGAGCTCGGCTCGGGAGCGGCAGACGAGATCGTCGTCGCCGGCACCCGGACGAACATCAAGAGCATCCCGACCGAATCGGCCCTGACTCTGGATGCGACGACGATCGACGCGCTGCCGATCGGCCGCAACCTGTTCGAAGTCGCGCAGCTCGCCCCGGGCGTCAACGAAGCACCGCGCTTCGGCGGCGTCTCGTTCGGCGGCTCGTCCGCGAGCGAGAACGCCGTCTTCATCAACGGCCTCAATGTCAGCGATGTCGAAACCGGCGTCGGCTTTTCCGACGCGCCATTCTCGATGTTCGAACAGTTCCAGGTGAAGACCGGCGGCTATTCGGTCGAATACGGACGGACCACAGGCGGGGTCATCAACGCCGTCCTGAAGTCGGGCACCAATGATTTCAAGGCGGGCGTTGAGGCGCGCTACGAGCCGAAATGGGGACGCGCCAAGGGCAAGAATTACGTCAACAGCGATGGCGACTACACCATCTTCGGCGAGGACGACGACGCCATGGAAGTGTCGGGAACCGTCTACGCCAGCGGCCCGATCATCAAAGACCGGCTGTTCTTCTATGCGGTCGCGGAGCCGTCGCTGGTCAAGTCGTTCGCCACCGACCGCAACCAGGGGCGGTTCACGGACTCAAAGAATGATTCAATCTTCTATGGCGGTAAGATCGACTGGTTCATCACCGACAATCACAAGCTCGAAGGCTTTGTATTCAACGACAGCAACGACACCACGGCGACAAGCACCGGCTCCACGGAAGAAATTGCATTCACTGAGCGCGGCGGTTTGAATTGGGCCGCGACTTATACTGGGCAATTTGGCGATAACTTCACTCTGCGGGCTCTCTATGGGCGTAGCAACCGGCTGTATGACGCATCGACAGACGCTACGCTGGAATGCAACCGCGTTTTGGACGCCCGAACATCGCCTAGCATGCATCTCGGCTGCACGACATCGACTGTAGGCGATCACCGAGAAAACTCGCGGGACGCCATTCGCGTTGACGCCGAATACCAATTGAAAAATCACCTACTTCGCGCCGGTTTCGACTACGAGCAGCGTACGACGCTTTTCGAGCGCGCAAGCGTTGGGCCCGATATCACGAACTATACGCTGAGCAGAACTGGACCTTCTGGAGATATTATCAACGGTGTCGCGGTCGCGCCAAATACGGACTATTTCCTGGCGCGCACAGAAGTGCGCGGCGGAACGTTCGATCAGAATACGATGGCCTTCTATCTTGAAGACGTGTGGGAAGTCACCGATCAGCTTACGGCGACGCTCGGCGTACGTTGGGATCAGTTCGACAGCAAGGACGCAGAAGGCGAATCGTTCCTCAAAATCAGCAACATGATCTCGCCTCGCGGCGCGATTTCATATCAGGTGGACGATACGTTCCGGATATACGCCAACGCCGGTCGCTATTACTTCCCGATCCCGAACGGGCTTGCGGCGCGCGAAGGCGGCGGCAGCACTGACAGCCGGACCTGGTATCTGCTTGATGGGCTTGACACCAATTCGACATCAACAGGCCGCACAAATGTTACGCCAATCGCCGGCGCGCAGCTCGGCGACGTGCTTGCGTTCGGCGGCAACGGTCTCGGAGAGGATTTCCGATTCCGCGTCGATCAGGATCTCGACGCGAGCAAACAGGACGAATTCATTCTAGGGTTCGAAAAATGGGTGACGGACGATCTGATTCTGGGGATGCGTGGAATCTATCGGCGGTTCACTAGCCCGATCGAAGACATCAATGTTGAAGTGCCCATACCGGGCTGCGGAGAGATCGACGACTTCATTTTTGGCAACCCCGGCGCCGAATTGACGCTGGATGTCCTATGCGATGATGATTCGGTCCAGACAGTCACTATCGACCTCTCTCAGATGCGTCAGGTTGGGCAGGACCTCGATGGCGATGGAGAGGGGGATCTGTTCGGCGCCCCGAAGCCGTACCGCAAATACTTTGCTCTTGAATTCGTTGCGGACCGCACCTGGGACGGCGTCTGGGGTGCGCGTTTCGCCTACACCTATTCGAAGAGCACTGGCAATTACGAGGGCGGCGTCAACTCGGACACCGGCAACGACATTCCAGGCTGGACAGAGTCAGGCGACGATGTCGCGTTCGATATCGGCTCAGACGGTCCGCTGCCGAACGATCGGCGGCACGCCTTTAAAATGTTCGGCCGTTATGCGCTAACAGATGAAATCACGCTCGGCGCCAATGTGCGCGTCTTATCAGGCGCTCCCATCAACGCTAGGGCTAATGGCAACCCCCTCACTTATCGCACGAGTCTAGAATATAATTTTATTTGCGTTCAGAACTGTACGAATCCGGTGGCTGAGAACCGCGTGTACGAATTCATTCCGCGCGGAAGTTTCGGCCGCACGCCATGGCTCGCCACGCTCGACTTAAACGCCGAGTGGCGCAAAGAAATTCGAGGGACGGATGTGCGCTTTGGCGTCGATGTTTTCAATGTTCTTAACTCACAGGAAATAATCGGCGTCCACTCGATTATCACTTTGAACGACAGTCTCGTAAATCGCGACCCGGACTTCCTTGCTGCGCGTTTCGTACAAAGCCCCCGCTACATCCGCTTTACGATCGGCGCGGACTTTTAAGGCGGGGCTGTTCGAAAGCGGCTCAGCAGCTCGTGACGTGAAGAAGGCCGGACGGGCGGGGCGCTAGGAATGCCCGCCCGCGAAGCCGACGCCAGGCCGGGACGCCGAGCCTTCGCCACTGTGTTCAGCAACCCAACGGCCGAAGTTTGATGCTTCGGCCAGAGCGAGTCCTTCAGTCAAGGCGCAGGCTTAGCATCGCCGATCGTCGCTTGCTTCACGCGGCTGGCTGCGTTTAAGGAGCGTTACGCGTGGGGGGATGAATCCAATTCTGCCTGCGCCGCTCCGAAAGGATGCTCGGCTGGGCGAGAATAGGAGAGGCGTGGGAGCCTCGCGCCAAAAACGATCCATCCCGCGACTATTTGCGGGTGCGACTTGGCGACATCGGTCTGGCGCATTTGATATGGGCGGTTCTGTTCGCCGAGGACGGTGACAAAGAGTTAGCTTCGGCTCGTCGTTTACTCTGTTACCGTGAAACGAGCGAAGGCGACGATCCGTATACGTGCTACGCGATCTGCTAGTCGGTATGGACGTATCTCTTGATCAAGTTTGGTTGTCGCTTCGCTCCGGCGCTCAGCGGGGCCTTGATTTGCGTTGGCTGGGAGGCGTCGCCTGCCTCAGCGCAGAGCGGCGGGGCCCGATTGCGGCGGCTGCCGAAATGTCATACCAGAGCCGATCCGCAGCCCCGTCCCGGCGCCTCCGGAACTGACCGGGTCGGAAGCGAAGGAATGGAAATATGTCTTCTGGATCGGCTACCGGCGGCAAGCTTGTCGGCGGGTTTTTGGCGGGTCTCAAGGTTGTTCAATATCTGGTCGCCGCAGAGGCGCCCGTCGGGGTCAGCAAGGTCGCCAGGGACTTGAAGATCAGCCCGAGCACTTGTTTCAACCTCCTTAAAACCCTCGTTCATGTAAATCTGGCCGAATTCGATCCCCTTGAAAAAACCTATACGGCCGGGTTTGGAATTCTCGAACTGTCGAAAGGTCTGCTCGACAAGGAAGATTTTGTCAGGTTTGTCCGCCCACGGATGCAGCGGATCGCTTCTGCCCACCGGGTCACCTGCACCTTGTGGCGCAAGCTCGGCGCGGATCGCACAATACTTGTCGACAGGGCGGATATCGCCGCCGCTGTGCGGGTCCACATGTCGGTCGGGCAGCGGCTTCCCTTGTTTATCGGCGCTCTTGGCCGCTGCTTCGCTGCGCATACGACTCTCCCCCGAGAAGAGGTTCGCCGGGAATTTGATTTGCTGCGTTGGGATAATCGCCCGGAATTCTCTCATTGGTGGAAAGAAGTGCAGGCGATCAAGAACCGTGGTTACGCCATCGATCAGGACGCCTTCGTCCGTGGGATCACGACTGTGGCTGCGCCGATCGTTCAGAACGAGAGGCAGGTTGAATTCGTGATCAGCGCCATCGGGTTCACCGGGCAATTCAATCTGGATTCGGTCGCTGCGCTCGGCGAGGAGCTGCGCGACGAGGCCGCCCGCCTTGCGGTCGGTTATAATGGGGCCGACGACGCCGACTAGGCGACGCAGCGAATTACTGCCCTTTTTTAAGCCTCCCAACGCGGCCAGCCCTGCTGCTGCGTGGTGCGGCGTGCGTCTGCGTTCCTTCTTGCATTGTGAATGATTGTTCTATATGGTGATTGAAATTGGCTTGCGGCCCTGACGCGCGCGCTTCTCTAGGTGCGGCGGGTGGTCGCCAGTTCGATGAAATCGCTCATAATCGCACGAGGATGACGGAGACAGGATGGCCGACGGCAACGCAACCACCACATCGCGGCCGCTTGAAGGGCTGCGCGTCGTCGACTTTTCGCGGATGATGTCGGGACCTCTCGCCACGATGATCATGGCCGATCTCGGCGCTCACGTGATCAGGGTCGAAGATCTCGAAGGCACTGATACGACGCGCCATAATCACCCGTTCGTCAAAGGCGAGAGCCATTACTTTCTTTCCCTGAACCGGAACAAGGAAAGCATCGCCATCGATCTGAAGTCCCCAAGGGGCAAGGAGATCGCGCTTGGTCTCGTCAAGCAGGCGGACATTGTCGTGGAGAATTTCAGGGTCGGCGCGGCGAAAAGACTCGGCCTGGATTATGAAAGTCTGCGGCGCACCAATCCGGCGCTCGTCTATTGCAGCGTGACGGGCTTCGGCCAGACCGGTCCGTGGCGCGACAAGACGGCCTATGATCTGGTAATTCAGGCGGTGACCGGCGCCTTGTCGGTGACCGGCGAACCGGGTCGGCCGCCGGCGAAAATGGGCTTGCCGCTTGCAGATCAGATGTCGTCGCTGTTCGCCGGCATCGCTGCGCTCGCGGGCATCGAGAGGCGCGATCGCACCGGCCTCGGCTGTTATCTCGACATGTCGATGTTCGATTCCGGCGTCGCAATGCTAAGCTATATGGCGAGCATCTATTTCGTCACCGGCGACAGTCCGACCGCGCAGGGCTCGTCGCATCCGACTATCTATCCCTACAACGCTTTCGAGACAGCCGACGGCTATATCGTCGTCGCGCCCTTCACAAATGCTTTCTGGCGCAAATTCTGCGCGGCGCTTGACCTCCCGGATCTGCCCGACGACCCGAAATACCGCGCCTTCGCCGATCGGCTTGAAAATCGCACGACGCTCGCGTCGATCATCGATCCGGTCATGAAGACCAGAACGACAGGCGAATGGGTCGCCGCGCTAGACAAAGCCGACGTACCGAACGGTCCGGTCTCGAAAATCGACGAAGTGCTTGAAAGCGAGCATGCGGCCGCGCGCGGCATGGTCGTGGAGATCGACCACCCGGTGTGCGGCCGCCTGCGCTGTCTCGGCACGCCGTTTCATTTCGAATATTCCGACGGCGAGTCATTCAAGCCGAGTTACGCGCCTCAACCGGTCGTAGGCCAACATACGGCCGCCATTCTCAAGACGCTTCTTGGCTACTCGGACGGGGATGTCGCGAAAGCCGTCGCCGAAAAATCGGTGCGCCTCAACGATGTTGGCGGCGTGACGAGCGCGAGCCGCCGCGTCGCGGAATCGCCGCAAGCGGCGACCGCGGGCGAGCACGCCTCCCTTGATGCGCCGCTTAAAGGCGTGAGGGTTCTCGACCTGACGCGGATGCTGGCGGGCCCCTACGGCACGCTCATCCTCGCGGACCTCGGCGCCGACGTCATCAAGATCGAAGAGCCTCGGATCGGCGACCCGACCCGGCGGAACATTCCGATGGTCGAAGGCGAGAGCACCTATTTCATGTCCGTCAATCGCGGCAAGCGCGGCGTGACGATGGACCTGAAGCAGCCACAGGACAGGAAAAAGTTCCTTGAGCTCGTGCGGTCCGCCGACGTCGTCCTGGAGAACTACCGGCCCGGCGTCATGAAACGCCTCGGCCTTTCTTACGAGGATCTCAAAAAGGAAAAGCCCGACATTATTCTGTGCTCTATCTCCGGATACGGACAAACAGGCCCTTTGCACAACAAGATCAGCTTCGATCTCGTCAATCAGGCGATGGCCGGCACGATGTCGGTGACAGGCGAGGCGGGAAGGCCGCCGGTGAGAGTCGGATTGCCTGCGGGCGATCTCGGTGGCGGCATATTCGGGGCCTTCGGGGTTCTGGCGGCCCTGTACAACCGGCGCCGAACCGGCCGCGGCTCTCATATCGATCTCGGCCTGCACGATATTCTCGTATCGCTGCTCGGTTATGTCGGGCAGCTCTACTTTACGACAGGCGAAGTTCCTGGACCGGTCGGATCGGGCCATCATCATATCGCTCCCTACCGCGCATTCGAAGCGAAGGACGGCTATTTTGTCGTCGCCGCCTTTACTCAGATCTTCTGGCTCAAATTCGTAAAGGCGATCGGTCGGCCGGAGCTCGCCGACGATGCGCGGTTCGCCGACATCACGGCCAGAAAGCACAATAAGGTCGCGCTTTACGAGATCATCGATCCCGTGTTTGTGACAAAATCGGTAGACGAATGGGTCGAGATTTTTCGCCTGGGCGACGTGCCCGCCGCTCGCGTCAACTCGGTTGGGGAAGCCCTCGAATGCGATCATGCGAAATTTCGCGATATTGTTTTCAGTTACCATCATCCCCGCCTGGGAGAAATGCGCGCGGTCGGCACGCCGTTTCGCGCAGACGGCAGGGTATGGCGATCGTCGCGTCCGCCGCCCGGTCTTGGGGAGCACAATACGGAGATACTCGGGGTTTCGGCCGACCAGAAGGATGAGGACTCGCCTGCGGCGCTCGCGCTCTGACAGCGCGATTCGCTTCCTGAAGATTTCACCCTTACTGTCGGCCGTCGATGAGGCCGGCTCATGGGAAAGGCGGATGCGCGATAAATGACGTTAGACATCAGAAACGCGAATCCCGCGCATACGGCGCTTCTGGTCATGGATCACCAACGCCTTCTCGTCGAAGGATACATGCCCGATCCGGACCGGCATTTGAAAGCCGTAGCGGCTGTGGTCGCAAAGTCGCGCGCCGGCGGCCTGAGCGTCATCTATGTGCGTAAAGCATTCCGCCCCGGCTATCCGGAGGTGCATGACGCCAATATTGTTTTCAGCGCGGTGCGCGCCGGCGGGCGGCTGCTCGAGTCCGATGAGATGACGGAGATTCCTGCGGCGATCGCGCCCACGCAAGACGATATCGTCGTACGCGGATGCCGGATCAGCGCGTTCGAAGGCACGGAACTGGCTCTCATTCTGCGGGCGCGAAAAATCGATACGCTGGTGATGTTCGGCATCGCTACAAGCGGCGTGGTGCTTTCGACCGTCAGGCAGGGCGCCGATATGGACTATCGAATGTTTGTGGTGCGCGATCTTTGCGGCGACAATGACGCCGCCGTGCATGATTTCCTGATGGACAGAATTCTTCCACGCCAGGCGGCGGTGATTTCTTCTTCCGAGTTACTCGATGCCGTCTGATCCGACGGCGACAGGCGCAAATCGGAGACGCCGATGCGATATCTGATCGGCGGGGTCGCCAGCGCGCTTCTCATCCCCTTGTGGTACGCCATGAGCGGCGGCGCCGTTCCGGCGTTTTTCCATATGAGTCTGTTCGGCGTGCCGTTCGCGGTGATTTTTGTTCTGCTGGAAATGGCCGCACTGACGGCCCTGTGCTGGATGGCGATGAAGGTTGTCGCCCGCGAAGAGATCGGGGAAAGATCGAAAGCGAACGTGGCGAAGGGCGCCGAAGATGGAGCCGCGAAAGAATGAATATTTTCGCGCTGATATCCTTCGCGGTTGTGCTGGTGCTGACCCTTGGCGTGACCTTCTGGGCGAACCGCCGGGTTAGGGATGAGTCGGAACTGTACGCCGCCGGCGGCAGAGTATCGGCGTTGCAGAATGGGCTGGCGATAACCGGAGACTTTGTTTCGGCCGCAGCGATCTTCGGATCCGTCGCGCTGTTTTATCTGAGCGGCGTCAGCATGGTGCTGTTTCTGGTGGCGCCGCTGGTCGGGATTTGTTTGTTGTTGCTCTTCGTAGCGGGCCCGCTTCGCCGGCTGGGGAAGTACACGGTGGGCGACGTGCTCGTCGCCAAGTTGGGCGACGCCCGGATCAAGCTGTTCGCCGGCGTTTGTACGATTGCTCTCTCGCTGATGTATGTCGTGGCTCAGCTCGTGGCGGCGGGAAGCCTGTTCTCGATCCTTCTTGACATACCCTTCGCCGTTTCCGTGGCCGCGATAGGCTTGCTTGTGACGATTTACGTTTCGTTTGGCGGCATGCTCGCGACGACTTGGCTGCAAATTATCAAAGCAGCGATACTGATCTCCGGCGTCCTGATCATGAGCGTGCTGGCGGTCGGGCAGGCGGGCGGGTTCGAAGGACTTTATGCGCGCGCGAGCGCCAGTTTCGGCGGCGACCTGGCGAACTTTTCCAATCAGGGATTAAGCCTCTTCTCGCTCATCTCGCTGTCGGCGGGCCTCGTTCTCGGGATGATGGGCATGCCGCATCTTCTGGTGAGGTTCCTGACTGTTCCGAATGCGCGGGCGGCGGAGCAATCCGCATTCCTTTCAGCTCTTTTTGTCGCCCTTGTCCTGGGGCTGCTGCTTTTTGCGATTGGACCGGCGACGCTCGCTTTCGTGAAAGGCCAGCCGGCCTTCGAATCTGCGCCGGGCGTTATCAAGGGCGGCGAAAATATCGTTTTCCTGCATCTGGCGACTGCGCTTGGCGGCGAACTCCTGTTCGGCTTCATGTCGGCCGTCGCCTTCGCGACAATCCTCGCTGTTGTCGCCGGTCTCGGCGTTGCGATGGCGTCGACCGCCGCCAATGACATATTCCGGCCGCTTGTCTCGGTTACTACAGGCGATCGCTGGTCCAGCTTCGCCTTCCGGCTCTCGGCGGCTGTTACGACATTCGTTGGCGTTTTACTGGCGCTGGTTCTGCAGCACGAGAATATCGCTTTCTTGTCAGCATTGGCGTTCGGAATCGCCGCGGGCACGAATTTTCCAATCCTTCTTCTCGCGCTGTACTGGCCGCGTCTGACCACCGCTGGCGCAATCGCGGGCGGGATCGTCGGGCTCGGCGTCTCGCTCGGCCTTCTTATCGTCGGCCCGACCGTCTGGCAGAAACTTCTCGGTCACGGCGAACCCTTGTTCCCGTCCGACTATACGACGCTGGTCGCCTTTCCAGCCGCGCTTATCGTCTCCGTCGTCGTTTCGTTGAGCGGGGCGGGCGTTCGCCGGCGCTCCCTTGAGGCTGCGCCGGCGAAAAGCGGAGCGTAGACGCACATTCCGGGAACAAGGCAACGAGAGAGCATCGCGATGAGAATGAAGGGGAAGTCAGGAATAGTGACGGCGGGCGCCTCCGGCATCGGACGCAGCGGCGCCCTGAGGCTGGCCAAAGAAGGCGCGCGCGTCGCTGTCGTCGATCTTGACAAAGCGGCGGCGGATGAACTCGTTCGCGCAATTCGCCAATCGGGCGGCGAAGCGACGGCGCTGGTCGGAGATCTGTCGTCGGAAGCCTTTGCGCGGTCGATAGCCGACGACGCTTTCGCAGCGTTCGGCCAGCTCGATTTTCTCTGGAACCATGTCGGCGTGCCAGGCCCGTCGGCCTTCGAAGATCTCGACATGGACGACTACGATCGCGCCTTCAATCTCAATGTCCGTTCAAGCGTTGCGACCACCATCGCGGCTGTTCCTTATCTGCGCCGCGCCGGCGGCGGCTCCGTTCTGTTCACCGCATCAACATCGGCTATTTTGGGTTCGCCGCTCAGCCCGGTTTACTCCGCCACGAAAGCGGCGATCGTCGGTCTGACGAAATCGCTCGCCAAACGGTTCGGGCCTGACAATATCCGCTTGAACTGCGTTTCTCCCGGGTCGACCGATACGCCCATGTTGCGGGAATTTTTTAACCGCGGCGACTCGGCGCGGACGGCGAGCGACGTCGAAGACGTCATAAAGACGCGCTCGTCCGCCTACCCGTTGCGCCGTATCGCAACGCCTGAGGACATCGCTAACGCCGCACTGTTTCTGCTTTCGGACGAGGCGTCTTTCATTACAGGGACGATGTTGGTGGTCGACGGCGGCCTCACCGCCTGACCGGAGGCCTCGTCATATCGCGCTTGCGAGAAGCGAGCTTCATTTCTGCGAGCAGGCTTCGCAGCGGTCCGCGTTGGCGCCCTGCCGGCAGGCTGATAGGCATGAGTGAGATCACGCGGATCGCCACATGGGCGCCATGAAGATACTGCGCGCGGGCGATGCGCGTCTGGCCGGAGCGGCATACGGATGAAACTCGGCGTTACTCTTCCGAATATCGAGCTTGGCGTCGAGCCGGGCCCTATCGCCGATCTTGCTCAAGCGGCGGAAGCGATCGGTTATGATTACCTGATGGCTTACGACCACGTCATTGGTGCGGACCTGAGCGTAAGGCCGGACTGGAAGCCGTTTTTTGGCAATCCGCCCGTATACACGATTGACGATCCTTTTCATGAACCGCTCGTGCTGTACGGTTACCTCGCAGCAGTCACCAAAAAGATCGAACTCGCCACCGGCGTCGTGATTTCCCCCCAGCGGCAGACCGTGCTTCTCGCAAAACAGGCGGCTGAAGTCGACATACTGTCGGGGGGACGAATGCGCCTCGGCATCGGCATCGGCTGGAACGATCTGGAATACCAGGCGCTTAATGAAGACTTCAAGACGCGAGGCGCCCGTTCGGCCGAGCAGATCGTTCTTATGCGGAAGTTATGGACGCAGCGCAGCGTCGCGTTTGACGGCAAGTGGCACAAGATCGAGGCGATGGGCATGTGCCCTTTGCCGATCCAGCAGCCGATCCCGATCTTTCTTGGAGGCGAGGCGGATCCCGTCCTGAAACGGATAGCCGAACTCGCCGACGGCTGGTATGCGCCGTCTTATCTCAATGAGGATCAGCTCAAGGAAAAAATCTCGAAGCTGCACGGATATGCGCGCGCCATAGGCCGCGATCCGCGCGCCATCGCCATCGAGGGCATCATCAGGATGTACGGCCGTACGCCCGAGGCTTGCGTCGAGTCCCTCGGAATGTGGAAGCGTCTCGGAGCGACGCATGTGACGTTCAACACCGAGTCCGATTCATACCGCCGCCGTCTGCCGTCGGCGCAAATGGAATCGCGCGGCCAGCAGGAAGACTATTCGACCATGGAGCCGGCCGCGTCGATGGCGGCGCGTATCAAGGCGCTATCGCGCTTCTTCGAAGCGTCGAGAGATTATGTCGACTGACCACGGGACATTGGCGAGATGAATGTCGTGATCACCGGCGCGGCGGGAGGAATCGGGAAGGCGACGGCGACGAAACTTGTCGAACAAAACGCCGACGGCTTGCTGCTGGTCGACATCGACGGGGAGAGGCTCGATCGGCTCGCAGTCTCGCTTGGCGGCGGGCGAACGAAGATTTCCGTGTTGGCGCTCGACCTCGCCGAGCCCGGCGCCGGCGAAGCGGTTGCTGCGAAAGCTGTCGCAGCGCTATCGTCGCTGAACGGCGTCGTCAGCAACGCGGGCGTAATCGCTGGCGGTTCCCTGTCGGAGACGCCCGTCGAGGAGTTCGATCGCATTTTTGCTGTAAACGCGCGTGCGGCATGGCTACTCGCGAAGGCGACGAGGGGCTTACTCAAAGAAAGCGGAGGGGCTTTCGTCGCCACGTCATCGGTCGCCGCCGATCAGCCGGTGCCGTACGTCGGCGCCTATCCGGCGAGCAAGGCCGCTTTGACCGCATTGTGCAGGCAATTGGCGCTTGAATGGGCGGCCGATGGCATACGCGTGAATTGCGTATCGCCGGGAACCACTCACTCCGGCATGACGGCGGCGGCGTTGGCGAATGCAGACGTTCTCGCCGCGAGAGAAAGATCGATACCGTCCGGCCGCGTAGGCAAGCCCGATGACATCGCCGCTGTAATCGCGTTCCTGCTCAGCCCGGACGCCTCATTCGTCAACGGCGCCAATTGGGCTGTCGATGGCGGTCAAGCCATATCGTTGTTTTACAAAAAGGCCGGAGCTGTGCGGCGATGACCAAGAAGGACAGGGAAGTGTCGGAAGCGCCATTGGCGTCGAGGCTCAGCATCGGCCCGGCAAGACAAATATCCTTTGTCACCAGCGACCTTCAACGCGCCATGGCGCACTTCGCCGGAAAACTCGGAGTGGGGCCCTGGTTTTTCGAACCGAAAATTACGTTCAAGCGAAATGTCTATCGCGGACGCGACACGAATGCTGAAATCGCAGCGGGGCTGGCTTACAGCGGTCCGATCCAGTTCGAAGTGATCCAGCCGCTCGACGATGAGCCATCCGTTTACAGAGAGTATCTCAACGCTTGCCCAGACTGGATGCTGCTCCAGCATATAAACATGTGGGTCGAAGATCTTGGCGCCGCCGTTCAGTCTGCTGTGGCCGAGGGCTACGAAGTCGTACAGGAGTCGGCGACGGCGCTCGGCGGGCTTTATTACTTGAGCCATCCGCAGTTTGCGAAAGTATGCCTTGAGTTGAGCGATCTCGGGCCGGTGAAGCGCAGGATTTTCGAGGCTATCAGCGACGCTGCGGCAGACTGGGATGGAAGCCGGCCGATCCGCAAGGGGTTTCCCCTCGAATGAGCGGCGCTGCGTCAACGTTATAGGAGAATTTGCGATGTCCGACTTGACTGTCCAACCAATGACCGGCGCCGGCGGGGCGGAGATCAGCGGAGTCGATCTGGCGAAGCCGCTCGGCGAAAAGACATTCGCGGCGATCCGCAAGGCCTTTGACGACTATCTCGTGCTGGTCTTCAGGGACCAGACGCTTTCGCCGGACGCATTCGAGTCTCTGGTGCAAAAGTTCGCGCCGTTGCAGCCTCATCCTTTCGTTAAGCCCGTCGATGGTCACCCCTGCATGATCATGATCGAACGCAAGGCCGACGAAGCTCAGGAGGTCAAGATCGTCGGCGAAGACTGGCATGCGGATGCGCCATGGCTGGAAAACCCTGTCGCCGGGTCGTCGCTTTATTGCCTTGAGGCGCCGCCTTACGGCGGCGACACCAATTTCTGCAATTTGATGATCGCATACGACTCGCTTTCAGAGGGCGTCAAGAAGACCATAGAGCCGCTGATTTTGGTGAGCCGCGCGGCGTCGGGCGCAGACTATCTGAAAAGTCAGCAAGGCAACAAATCCATGAGTTACGATCTGTCGACGGATATTCACAAGGAGTGCGAACATCCGCTGGTGCAGATCCATCCGAGAACAGGGCGGAAAGTTTTGGCCGTCACCGGGCCATACGGATACAAGTTCAAAGGATGGACAGAGAAAGAGTCGAAACCTCTCATGGATATGCTGCTCGCTCATGCGACGCGCTCCGAACACACTTTCAGGGTCCGCTGGAAGAAGGGGTCGCTCGGCGTATGGGATAATCGCTGCACATTGCATCAGGCGATTAAGGACTATCCTGGTTTTGCGCGCCGCATGCTGCGTCTGCAGTTCAAGGGCGTTCGCCCGATGGGACATGCCATGCCGGAGACAATGGTCGCCGCGCCGCTGTAAACGCAAATCGATCGCCAAGGGTGAGCCATGACCGAGTTGACCGGACAGATGGTGAGAGAGCTCTATCTCCGGATCAGCAATTGGGGACGGTGGGGATCCGACGATGAGCTCGGCGCCCTCAATTATATCTCCAAATCCAAGCGACTGGAGGCCGCCGCGCTGATACGGGAAGGCGAGGCGATAGGGTGCGGACGGATTGTCGATACGGTTCCTTCCCCCATGAACAACCGTCCCGCCAAACATTTCATGGCTGCAGCCGGAGATCTCGCGCCGGAACGCGGCGCCGGCGTCACTTATGACGAGTTCAGCATCTTTCCGCATGGTCAGGCTCAAAGCCACATAGACGCGTGGTGCCACATCTCCAACGACCGGAAAATGTATAACGGCCGTCCGGCTTCGCTGGTGACATCAGCCGGCGCAAAGGTTGGCGATATGATCAGCGCGGGAGACGCGATTGTCTCTCGAGCCGTTTTCCTCGACGTCGCTGACGCGCGCGGCGCGGAGTTTATCGAGCCGGACGCGCCGATACGCCCTGCCGATCTCGATCGAGCCGTCGAACAGGCGGGCGTCGAACCCGGCGAAGGAGACATCCTGATCTACCGGACAGGCCGTCACGAGCGGCGCGCGGCGCTTGGCGGAGAATGCGAGCGCCTGCCGGACGGCAGAGGCCATCTGCCCGGCCTGTATCCGGACTGCCTCGAGTGGATTCATGACCGAAAGATCGCGCTGATCGGCTCCGATTGCGCGCACGACGTTCTGCCGTCTCCGATATCCGGCGAATTCATCCCCATCCATGTCGGGGCGGAGGTCTATATGGGGTTGCTGCTGCTGCATAATCTCCGGCTGGACGCATTACGCGAGGCCTGCAGGAAGCATGATCGGCGGGCGTTTTTCTTTGCCGTGTCGCCCCTCCAGATCGCTGGCGGCACTGCGTCGCCGGTAAATCCGCTGGCGATGCTTTAAGCGAATTTCCGTCAAGTCGGCGCGCTTGATCCGCAAGCGGGGATGACTTCGCAGCGTCGCTGCGCAACTACAAACGCGGAAGCGCCCGCCGAGGGAGGCTGGCGGGCGCTTCTTTCTAATACGCCAGGTTGCGACGCTTAGAACTCAGCTCTGATTTCGAAGCCATACTGGCGCGGCGGCAGCAAATAGGCGATATTGCCGAACGAACCCGCCGGCACGTTCGACGTGTAGAGCTCTTCGTTCAGGAGATTCTTCCCGTATACGGACACGACAAGGCCTTCCTTGACCTCCCAGGCGAGGCTTGCGTCGACCATATTCGCCTCGGGCAGGAACCCGGAGTTGTTGTCCGAGTACGGCGCCGTGCCGCGATAGCTGTAGCTGGCGCGGAGAGCGAACTCTCCCGCCTCGGTCGGGAAGCGATACACCCCGCCGATATTGCCCGACCATTTGGCGAGCCGCGGAAGGATGAGATTGTAATCGGTCTCGTCAATGACAGTGTCGCCTGAAATGTCGAGATAGATCGCATCCCAGTCATTATCGAGATAGCCGAAGCCGCCGTACAAGCTGAAGTTGCTGGTGACATCGACGACCGTCTCGACTTCGACGCCCTTGACGATCGCAATGCCTGCGTTCTGGTTGAGCTGAACGAAGCCGACACCGTCAACAAAGACGACCGTGTCTCGCAGCATGTTGTCGACCTTGGTGCGGAACGCAGCCACGTTGAATGTCACGCGGCCGTCGGCGAACCGCGTCTTTGCGCCGACTTCCCAGTTCTGGATCTCCTCGTCTTCCGTCACGCGCGGCGTGACGGTCGGCGAGGTGTGGCGGAGATTGTATCCGCCGCTTCGAAGTCCTTCGCCCCAGGAAGCATAGAGCAGCATATCCGTCGCAGGCGTCCATTGAACGGCGACGCGAGGCGTTACAGCAGAGGAAGTGTTAGAGTCGCTGAATGTAATGTCGCAAGTCAGGGAGACAGGATCGCATTGCGACGGCGCGACGCCGAGCGGCGCCGCCTGCGGAGCGATATTCGCCGTCTTTTCCTCATTGGTGTAGCGGACGCCGGCGGACAAGGTGATGTCCTTCGTGACATGCAAGTCCGTATTGAGGAACCCGGCCGCGGACTCCGTGTGAACGTCGCCGCCGAAAGCCGTCACGATCGAGCCGAAAGTCCGAATTTCGACATAATCGAGATCCTGCTCGAAATAGTAGAGGCCGGCTGTAACGTCGAGAATATCGAAGAACGTGCCCGCGTAACGCAGTTCCTGCGATATCTGCTTCGCATGGGTGACGCCGTCGAGGTTGAATCCAGTCGTGGGACCGGCGTCGGTGTCCGTCAGCGTACGCGAGTCCGTCCGCCGCCATCCCGTCAGCGACGTGATCGTGCCGTCGCCGAAGCCGACATCGGCGTTCAGTTCGATGGTCGCCGAGCGCCATTCCGTATCGGTGCAGCAAGGATCGTTCTGCGCGACGACGTGCTTGTCGTCGGTCAGGGCGTCGACGGTCTGAATGCCTTGCTCAGGCGGACCGTCGCCGAAATTCTTGCCGTAATCCATCGTGATATAGGCGTTGAAGTCATCATTCTCGTAATAAAGCGCCGGTCGAACGAACCATGTGGTCATCTCCCCAACGTCTTTGTCGAGATGGATGTTGTATATGGACCCTTCATCCTTCGACCAATAACCTGTCACGGAGGCGGCGAGGTTGTCGCTGAGGCCCCCTTCGACCGACGCGGCCGTCAGCACGCCGGGAAAATTGTTCACAGCCAGCTTCGAGCGGACTTTGAACTCCTGGCCTGGACGACGTGTACGCAGCATCACGGCGCCGCCGGCGACATTCTTGCCGAACAGCACGCCCTGAGGACCGCGCAGCACCTCGACGGATTCAAGATTGATGAAATCCTGAACGACGCCTGCGTTGGTGCCAAGATAAATGCCGTCGATGAATGTGCCGACGGCGGGGTCGAGAGAAGGAATCGAGCTGTTGGAGCCCAGACCGCGGATCGCAAAATTGGCGAAGCCCGGAGGGCCGAGCTTGTCTAGGACGACGTTCGGTATGGAGTATGTCAGCGATTCCAGATCGCGCGCATAGCTGGAGTCGAGCTGCTCCGCGCTCATCGCCGTGATCGCGATGGGCACGGACTGCGCCGATTGGGCCCCTCGTTTCGTCGCGTAGACGATGATCTCATCGCTGGCTTGCGCGGTGGCGCTCAGCGCCGGCAGACAAGCCGACGCCAGCAGGCTGGCCGCCCACGCCTGTTTCGCCAAGCGCGCCCGCTTGCCGCTGCGGATAATGTTGTTGGTAGGCCCGACCATAAGCTTTTCCCTCCCGTGGCGGATACGGCTGGCGACGCAGCCCTTCCTTATATCGATTGACGTTATCACCTCTATATGGGTGTTTCAATATGGAAATGTATTATTCACAATAGAGAATTATGAATATCCGCGACTCAGGCGTCGCGGAGAGGGCAGGGCAAGCTTGCGCGTTGTAAAAGAAAGGCGCCGTTTCGGCGGCTTGAAAGAAAATTATTCGCTCGGATCGGAAAGTTCGCATTGTGGCAGGACGCCGAAGCCCGGATGCGTCTCGAAAATGATGCGGACGCGATCGCCGATTTTAGATTGTAACGCACTCGGTCCCCGAACATTGAGCATCATTCTGAAGCCTTCGTCGAAATCGACAAGCGCGAGTATATAAGGACAAGCCTCGCGGAACGCCGGTGTCGGCGCACGATGAACAATTGTCAGAGCGTGCACAGTACCAAGCCCGGCTGATGTCCGCCAAACCAGAGAGTCCGCGCCGCAGCTCCGGCACAGCATTGCAGGCGGAAACTGGGCGCGCTTGCAGGCGTTGCAGAACTTGAAACGCAGTTCATTCTGCAGGCATCCCGCGCGGAACATCGCGGCGTCGGTATTTTTTCCGGATGATATCTGCGGCACTTCAGTCCCTCGCAAGGATCAGGGAACAATGAGCGGAAAGAATGCCGCCGTCGCCATGAACAAAGGCGAGCTTCGGCGACCCCGCCTGACGCGCTCCGGCCGCGCCGCGAAGCTGCGTTACGGCCTCAACGATATGATACATGCCGCCGGCTGCGCCCGAATGTCCGTGGGAAAGAAGCCCGCCATGCGTGTTGCATGGCAATGCGCCGTCCAGATCCAACGCTCCCCCGGCGATGGCCGGGCCGGCCGCGCCGCGTTCGAAAAAGCCGATGCTTTCAAGCTCCACCAGCAAGGTGATCGTGAAGGAATCATATATCTGGACGATATCAATATCCTTCGCGCTGACGCCGGCGCGCTCGAACGCCTGCCGCGACGATTCCTTGCACCCGAATTCGACCAGCGAAGGCGCGGCGACAATGTGTTCATGCGTATGCGCCTGACCTGAAGAAAGCACTTTCACGGCACTGCCTGGCAGATCCGCAGCGACGTCATCACGGCTGATAATAAGGGCTGCTGCGCCGTCCGAAATCAGGGAGCAGTCAAGCAGGCGCAAGGGAGCGGCGATAACTCTCGACGCCTGCACTTCCTCAAGCGTCACCGGATTGCGCATATGCGCTCCCTCCGTGCGCGACGCATGGCGGCGCATTGCGACAGCTATGTGGGCCAAATCCTCCGCTGTGACGCCATATTCGTGCATGTAGCGAGCCGCCACGAGCGCATAACCGGCCGGCACGGAGAAACCATAAGGACGCTCGAACTCAGGATGGCCGACTTCGGCCAAAGCGGCGACAGCCCCGTCGCGGCTCAAACCGGACAGACGATTATCGCCCGTGACCACAAGCACGTTTCGATACGCGCCGGATTCAACGAGGCTCGCGGCGACCGCCGTCATTACGGCGCCGGTCGCGCCGCCAGCCTGAATAGCGAAGCATGCCGAGGGGTTGAGTCCAGCGAATTCGGCGAAACAGGACGCCAGCATCAAATGCGGCTGCACGAGCGAGTAAGCGCAGATGACTCCGTCCACATCGCTCAGGCGCACGCCCGCGTCGGCGGCGGCGCGGCGGGCGGCGTCGAGCTGAAGGCCGAGGCAAGTGCTCTGCGCAAACGCCCCCATGCCCGTGCCCGCCGCGCCCGTGATCACAGCCGAATGTCGTGGCACGGTTTGCTCCGGTCAAATCTTTCCCTATTGTGTATAGTCTATTACGATTGTAAATGCCCTTTCCGCCCATTGACGTTTTTCGCGGGCCGCCCGCCGCCGTTGCAGGGATCAAACGATGAGCGAAACCGACCGCACGCCGCTTGGACAGATCGACATGTACGACGAAGAATTGCTCGAATGTCCGTTCGGTTTCTTCAGGCGGCTGACGCGCGAGGCGCCGGTTCTTCGTCACGAAGCGAGCGGGGTCTATCAGATTTCAGGATATGAGTTGGCCGCCAAGGCGCTGCTCGACCCGGAGACTTTTTCTAACGAAATCGGCCACACTCTTCATGACCGCGCAAGCGCCAGCGAGGAAATTCGCGCAGCGCAGGCAGGGGCGTATCCGACGGCCTCGGTGCTGCACACTACTGATGGCGCCAAGCACAAATTTTCCCGCGCGCTCGTAAACCGCGCCTTCGCCCCGCAACGCGTCCGAGAGATGGAGCCAAGGATTGAGGAAATCGCTGACGCGCTTATCGATAATTTCGCCGCCCGCGGTTCAGTCGAATTCATGGGAGAATTCGCACAATCTCTGCCTTTGATGATAATCGCCGAGCAGATGGGCGTCCCGCCGGCGGATATCGAGCGATTCAGGGAATGGTCCGACGCCTTCGCGACGAGGTTCTCATACAAGGCGGATGCGGCCGCCGAACTTCAGGCTGCGCACGCCGTCGTTGCGTTTCAGCAGTATTTCAAAAACGTTCTTGAAGAGAAAAAGCTGCGTCCGACCAATGACATCATTTCTGTCATCGCCGGCGCCATTGAGGAAGGTGCTGACGGCGAGAACTCGCTAACCATGCCGCAGGCGCTGCAGTTGTGTCAGCAGATACTCGTCGCCGGAAACGAGTCCACCGCCGCGACCCTCTGCGAAGGGATGGTGTTGTTCCTCAACCGCCCCGAACTGATCGGTCGAATTCGGGACGATGCGGATTTTCGCAAGAATGCGCTGGAAGAACTTTTGCGCGTGCACTCGGCCGTCAACGCCATGTGGCGCGTGACGACGAAAAAAACTGAAATGGGCGGGGTCGAAATTCCGGAGGGAGCGCTCGTTCTGATTCGCTTCGGGGCCGCAAATCGCGATGAACGCACTTACCAGGACGCCGACGCCTACGATCCTGCGCGCGCGAACGCACGCCGTCACATTGCGTTCGGTTTTGGCGTGCATGTGTGCATTGGCGCATCTCTCGCACGGCGCGAGCTGGATATTTGCTTTCGCAAGCTCTTTTCGCGACTGGAAGGTTGGCGCATTCAGGATGGCGCGACGCTCGAGCATACGCCGAGCATCATTATGCGCGCGCTGAAAGAATTGCCGCTCGAATTTCACCCGTCTTC
The DNA here is from genome assembly GCA_036337175.1 of Pseudomonadota bacterium. Taxonomy (GTDB): domain Bacteria; phylum Pseudomonadota; class Alphaproteobacteria; order Caulobacterales; family Parvularculaceae; genus Amphiplicatus. The sequence goes on along the minus strand of JAYZEQ010000008.1, from coordinate 92,047 downwards.
GCCTCGCGCGTAAAACGGCGAACGCCAATCGCAATATCGCTGCGCTTTGAAGGGGTCGCAGAGCCCGTCTGCGCTTGCTGCGCCTGAGACGCGCATGCACAATACTGATGCGGCGATGAACGGCGACAAGAGAACGTCTGCTCGTTTCGCCCGGGAGGAACTGAATGCTTCTTGAAAATCGCATCGCGCTCGTCACTGGCGGCGGCCGCGGGAACGGCGCTTCAATCGCGCGCGGGCTCGCTCGTCACGGAGCGGCGGTGGCGGTGCTCGACAGGGACCGCGCGCCAGCCGAGGAAATCGCCAAGGAGATTCGGGACAATGGCGGTAAGGCCGAAGCCTTCGTGCTAGACGTCACGGACTATGATGCGGCGATGAAATTGCCGGAGACGGTGGCCGCTGCGCTTGGCGAAGTATCCATACTTGTGAACAACGCCGGCGTCATTCGTCGCGCGAAGCTCGATGATCCGGACGTTCGGGAGTCATTCGACGAATGCATGTCCGTCAATGTCGGCGGCGTTTTCAACATGAGCCTTGCGATGATGCCGCATCTTCGCGCGACGAAAGGGTGCATTATTAACATATCTTCGGTCGTCGCTTTCGTGACGATGGATACTTTTGTCGGATACGCAGCATCGAAGGCCGCGCTTTTCGGGATTACTCGCAATCTGGCGCGGCAGCTCGCTCCAGACGGCGTTCGCGTCAACGCCGTTGCGCCGGGTCCGTTCGAAACGCCGATGACGAAGACGACGACGGGCGACGATGCGCGGCGCGAATTTTTCCGCTCCAAGATCGCCCTTGGCCGCTGGGGCGACCCGGATGAAATGATCGGTCCTGTGGTGTTTCTGGCGTCGGACATGGCGAGTTTCGTTACAGGCGTCACGTTGCCTGTAGACGGAGGAGTGCTGACGGGGTGAGCAAGGAGCGGATCGTCGATGCAGGACTCGCGATAGTAGCTTCGCCGGCTCTGACGGGCGCATTCTCCTCGCGGCATAGCGACGATGCAGCGCTGCGACGCCGTCTGCTGGACAGCGCAGACCTGCCCGCTCTCCTCGACGAAGCGCGGCGATTGACGCTGCGCGGTCACGGGTCGCGCGTCACTTATTCGCGAAACGTGTTCATTCCGCTGACAAAATTGTGCCGAGACGTTTGTCATTATTGCGCATTCGCTTCCAGACCTTCCGAACTCGATGCGCCGTATCTGTCGCCCGAGGAGGTTCTCGCCATCGCGCGCCGGGGCGAAGGCGCGGGCTGTTCGGAAGCATTGTTCACTTTGGGCGACAAACCGGAAGCGCGCTATGGCGCGGCGCGCGATTGGCTCGCCGAAAACGGCTATGAGAGCACGCTTGCGTATCTGAAGGACATGGCGCGGCTCGTTTTCGAGGAAACGAGCCTCATGCCTCATCTCAATCCCGGCCTTCTTTCCGCGGAAGATTTTCGCGCATTGCGGCCATACTCGGTCTCGATGGGTATCATGCTGGAAAGCAGCGCTGATCGTCTTAGCGCGCGCGGCGGCCCCCATTTCGGATCGCCCGATAAATTGCCGCAACGGCGGTTCGCGACAATCGAGGCGGCGGGCCGGGAACGGGTTCCCTTCACGACCGGCATCCTGATCGGCATCGGCGAAACGCGGCAGGAACGGCTGGATGCGCTCTTCAAGTTGCGCGCGATTCACGAGCGTTACGGGCACATACAGGAAATCATCGTTCAGAATTTCAGGGCGAAAGCCCGCACGCGCATGGCCGATGCGCCCGAACCGCCGCTGGATGACCATCTCTGGACAATCGCTGCGGCGCGGCTGATTTTCGGCCCTTCGATGACAATCCAGGCGCCGCCGAACTTGCGGCCGCGCGATCTTGCGGCCTTGCTGAACGCCGGCGTCAACGACTGGGGCGGCGTGTCGCCCGCAACTGACGATCACGTCAATCCGGAAGCGCCGTGGCCGCAAATCGACTTGCTTCGAGAAGCGACTGAACATGCCGAGCGCTTTCTCGTTGAAAGGCTTGCGATTGCGCCTGCATTTGCGCGCGACGTCGATCAATGGACGGACGCCAAGGCGTCAACCAAGGTGCGCCGCGCCGCTGATGGATTCGGTCTACGGCGGGTCGATGCATGGAGCGCCGGCGCCGGCGCGGAACCGCCGGGGCGCGCCTTTGGGTCTAACCATCGCGTATCCGCCAGTATGCAAGCCATTATCGACGATGCGCGCCGGGGGGAGGGGCTTAGCGAACAGCAGATCGCTTGTCTGTTCGAGGCGGATGAAGGCGACGCCGCCGCATTGATACGCGCGGCCGACGAACTCCGCGAGCAGGCCGCGGGCCCTATTGTCACCTATGTCGTCAACCGCAACATCAACTACACCAATTTCTGTCTATACAAATGCGGATTCTGCGCGTTCTCCAAAGGGGCGGGACGTGCGGCGCGGGGGCCTTCCTATCTGCTCGACGAGCGTGAGATTGCGTCTCGGGTGAGCGAAGCCGTGCAGCGCGGCGCGACAGAGGTGTGCCTCCAAGGCGGCATTCATCCGGACTACGACGGCCGCACTTATCTGCGAATACTGAACGCCGTCCGCGACGCGTCGCCCGGCGTGCACATCCACGCCTTTTCGCCATTGGAAGTAACGCACGGGGCTAGAACGCTCGGACTCTCTCTGCGCGACTATCTGCGGCAATTAAAATCCGCGGGTCTGGCGACCTTGCCGGGGACCGCAGCCGAGATACTGGACGACGCAGTCCGCAAGGTCATCTGTCCCGACAAAGTCACCACCGCGGAATGGCTGGAGGTCATGGAGACTGCGCACGAGCTCGGTCTGCGCAGCACCGCGACGATCATGTTCGGACATGTGGATCGCTATGAGCACTGGGCGCGTCACTTGCTCCGGATTGCGGCGTTGCAGCGTCGAACCGGCGGCTTCACCGAGTTCGTGCCGCTGCCGTTTGTCCACATGGAGGCGCCGATTTGGCGAAAAGGGAACGCGCGTTCCGGCCCAAGCTACCGCGAAGCCTTGCTCATGCACAGCATCGCGCGTCTCGCGCTTCATCCCGTTATTCCGAATATCCAGACTTCGTGGGTGAAAATGGGCCGCGCCGGCGCCGTTGAAGCTCTCTGCGCCGGCGCCAACGATATAGGCGGCACGCTGATGAATGAGTCAATCACCCGCGCTGCGGGAGGCGTCAATGGCCAGGAGTGCGGCCCCGATGCGATGCGAAGCATTGCCGAAAGCGCAGGCCGGCCGGCGCGTGAGCGAACGACGCTGTATCAATTCCGCAGGCCGCGAAGCGCCGGCGATTTTCTTGGAAAAACGAGCCCGATGTCGGGTCTGGGAACGGCGTTATGAACAAATCATTGAAAATCGCCGTAGTCGGTGGAACGGGGCAGCTTGGCGGCGCGCTGGCGCGGCGGTTGAAGGCCGCTGGTCACGACGTGGTCGTCGGCTCCCGGTCGAGCGCGAAGACAGATTCGCTCCCGGTGCTGCCCAACCCCGACGCTGCGGCCTTCGGCGATGTGATCATCGTCGCCGTGCCGTTCAGCGCGCAAGAAGACACATTGAGGCAGATCGCGCCTCAGGCGGCGGGCAAAGTGGTGATTGACACGACGGTTCCTCTCGCGCCGCCGAAAGTCATGCGCGTGCAAATGCCGGAGGAAGGCTGCGCGGCGCTCCGGGCGCAGAATCTTCTCGGCGACGCGTGCGTTGTCGTTTCCGCTTTCCAGAATGTGGCGGCGCATAAACTCGCTGAGCCGGGCCCGGTCGATTGCGACGTGCTGGTGTTCTCAGATGACAAAGACGCCCGCGCCCTGGGCGTACGCATCGCCGGCGACGCCGGGCTGCGAGGGATTGAGGGCGGCGTGCTGGCAAATTCGGTTTCAGCGGAAGCGTTGACCTCTGTCCTGATTTTCATCAACAAAACATACAAGGTCGACGGAGCGGGCATAAGGATAACCGGAGAACTCGCAACGCCCGGCAGGTGACATCGTGACCGGCATAATCGAAATCATTCCCGTCAATGGCGTCGGGGAAATAACCCCGAGAGAAGATATTGCGCGAACGCTTCTGGCCGCGATGCAGGCGGGCGAGGCGGGCGTGCGGGCCGGTGATGTCGTCGTCGTGACGCAGAAAATCGTCTCCAAAGCTGAAGGCCGCTTTGTCGATCTGCGCGACGTCCATCCCGGGGTCGAGGCTTGCGCGCTTGCTCGAAAGACGAATAAGGATCCGCGCCTGGTCGAACTCGTATTGCGGGAATCGACGATGATCGTTCGAGCGGCGCCAGAGGTTCTGATCGCCCGTCATCACCTTGGCTTCGTTATGGCGAACGCCGGGATCGATCAATCGAACATCGGTCCCGGGCGAGACGATCATGTCCTGTTGCTTCCAAAGGATCCGGATGCGACGGCGGAGCGCCTGTCCCGTGCGCTGACAGAAGCCGTGGGAGGCCCGGTCGCCGTCGTTATATCCGACAGTTTCGGCCGCCCGTGGAGAAACGGCGTCGTCAACGTGGCGATCGGCGCTTATGGGCTGGGAGCGCTTGTGGACAAGCGCGGCTCTGTTGATCGCGACGGGCGCACATTGGAAGTCACGCAAGTGGCCGTCGCCGATCTGATTGCGTCAGCGGCCGGGCTTGCTGGCGGCGAGGGCGCGGAAAGCGCGCCCGCCATCATTGTGCGCGGCGTGGCGCCGACCGAGGAGTGGTCGACGGCGGCGCAGATCATCCGACCGCAGCAGCAAGATCTTTTTCTATGACCGGCCGGATCGTCGTTCTCACAGGAGGAGTCGGCGGCGCGAAGCTAGCCCTCGGGATGTGCGCGGCGGCGCCCGCGGGATCGGTCACGGCGATCGTCAACACCGGCGATGATTTTAGTCATTTCGGGCTCTTTGTTTCTCCTGACATCGATACGCTTCTCTACACGCTGTCAGGTCAAGCGAACGCCGAGCAAGGGTGGGGAAGGGAAAACGAGACCGCTTCATTCATGACAGCGCTTCGGTCCCTTGGCGCAGAAGACTGGTTCAATCTCGGCGACGGCGACCTCGCCCTTCATGTTCTGCGCACGCATCTTCGCGGTTTGGGCGTTTCCCTGTCGGAGATCACAAAAAGATTCGCCCGCGCCTGGAGACTTGAAGCGGAAATATTGCCGATGACCGATGATCCGGTCTCAACGCAATTACAGACAGATGATGGAGTGCTCGCCTTCCAGCATTATTTTGTGAAGCGCCGGTGCGCGCCCCGCGTTCGAGACGTTCGATATTGCGGCTCCGGGGAAGCGCGGCCGGCTCCGGGGCTCCTGGAAGCGCTTCGCGACGCCGACGCCATAATCATCGCTCCTTCAAATCCCTATCTGAGCATTGGCCCTATTCTGGCGATCCCGGAAATTCGCGAGGCGTTGCTGACGGCATCCGCCCCGCGCGTCGCTGTTTCGCCGATCATTGGGGGAGAGTCGGTCAAAGGCCCAACGTCCAAACTTATGCGTGAGCTCGGCGTTGCAGTCGATAATCAATCAATCGCGGACTTTTACGGCGGGCTGATCGACGGCCTCGTGATCGATGAGAGGGATGCGGCGCCGGCGGGCGACGTTTCTGTTAGGAAGACGAATATCCTGATGTGGACGACGGACGATAAGCGGCGCGTCGCCGAGGCGGCGCTGGCGTTCGCCGATGAGTTGCGCGCCCCATGAAGCGGATGATCGTCGTGCCGGTCAAGGGCGGACCCGATCAGAAGTCTCGTTTGGCGGGACGGCTGACGCCGGCTTCGCGCTCGTCGCTGTGCTCCCAGTTGGCGGCCCGTGCGATAAAGCGCGCCGCCGCTGTGGTCGGAGTTGAAAACGTCCATGTTTTGTCTCCAGCGCAAGAGCTGGCTGGCGATGCCGTTTGGCGGAAAGACCTCGGACGCGGGCTCAACAATGAGCTTTCGGCGTTCAGGCGTGATAATCCGGGGGCATTGTTTGTCGTCGTCAACGCCGACCTTGCTTTTCTGGAAGCCGAGGACATCTCTCTGCTTGTTTTCGCAGGAGAGGCGGGACGGCTGGCGATCGCGCCGGATCGGCGTCAGACCGGCACGAATGCGATCGCGGCGCCCCCGGGCGCATCGTTCGCTTTTAATTTTGGCGACGGCAGTTTCATCCGCCATCTGGAGCAGGCGAGACCGCGAGAAGCTGTGATATTCCGCAGGGGATTGGCGTTCGATATTGACACGCCGCCCGATCTTGATGCAGCGCTGGCGGAAGGGTTTTGCATGGAAACCGGGCCCGCCTGATGAAGTTCGCGCCGCCGGGATCGATCACGGGGGCGACAGCCCCAAGCGCTTCGCTGTTTCTTCGAGGCGAGACAACTTCGCATCAAGCGGCGTTTCACGCGGATCCTCGGGATGGATATCGTCAAACACGACGACGCCATGTTCGAAGCCAGCGTCTTCCCAACGTTGCGCGACCTCTATATCGGCGCTCGGCATGTGCATATGATACTCGAATGGTTCGCTTCCACGACCGGCGCCTTGGCGCAATTTTGTGATCCGCTCTCGAATCGAGAGGAGTTGTTCAAAGGGCAGCTTCGGCGCCACCCAGCCGTCCCCAACGGCGGCGGCGCGCGCGACGGCAGCGGGAGAAATTCCTCCTACGATAATTGGAACGTCCACCGGCTCCGGCGACACTTCGAGAGGCGGGAATGGATAATGGGGCCCGTCATTGCTGATGACGCCGCCGGCCAGGCTCTTGCGCAATATTGCAAGTCCTTCGTCCGTAAGCGCGCCTCGTTTGTTGAATGGTACGCCCAGGGCGTCGAATTCTGCTTCCAGCCAACCTGCGGCGACGCCAAGGGAAAAGCGTCCTTTGGCGAGAGCATGGGCCGTCGCGCAAGCGCGGGCGGTCACGAGCGGGTGCCTGTAGGGCATAACGACGACGCCTGTCGCGATTTTGAGTTTCGTCGTGCTCGCTGCGATCACGCCGATCATCGTCCAGAGATCGTAGAAGCGATCGTCAGATGCGACCACGGGCGGACGAACGCGCCCTTGATGGATGTCCTTGTCGGTATGGATGGCTGAAGCGAGGGGCGCCACAATATGCTCGCCAACCCATACCCGATCGAAACCGACCGCTTCAGCCTGACGGGCGACGGCGGCGAATTCGTCGATCCGATTTGAGTATATCGTGAACCCGATCTTGAGCATGATCTTTGTCCTTCGAGTTGGCTCTGGCGGTCCGTCAGAGCCGGCGGCGATTTTCGTCGCGCGATTTCAGCCCGCAGACAGAGGAATAACTCCGCGTCGGCGATGAAATGATCATCCCCTGTAATGCGAGGCTTTCCGCTCAATTGGCGCGTCATGCGCCGACAGAGCGGACGAAAACTCCAGGCCCGGGAGTTCGCCGCTATCTCGCCAACGTTTGAGAATGGCGAAATATTCGATGGCGCCGCCGCCATAAACGGCGTTCTGCTTGGGCCGAGCCTTGACGTTCCCTTCGTAATTATTCCGTCCGGGCGTGCAGGCCTCAAGGAACGCCGCGTCGTCGACTCGCTTTTCCAAAATCGTCCGCACCCAATCGGCTTCCGCTTCCTGCTTGAGATCGAACACCTGCATGCCGCGATCGCGCACGGATCTCGCGATGTGGGCGATGTGCCGGGCGTACTCTTGCGTCATGTGGACGACGTTGACGGTGACGACGGCCTGCGAGTTGACGCCGGGAATGATGAAAAAGTTGGGAAACTTCGACACGGTGAGCCCGTGAAGCGTCGTCATTCCGTCTTTCCACTTTTCGGACAAAGCGACGCCATCCCGGCCTGTGACGTTGAAACCAAGGCGCAGCTTGCCTGTCGTTTCCGTTACAAAGCCGGTTCCGAAAATAAGACAGTCCAACGGGTATTTCCGGCCGTTGGCGACGACGCTGTCCTCTTCAAGCCGCTCGACCCCTTCGCCTTTCGTATCCACAAGTTCAACGTTCGGAAGGTTGAACGTGTCGAGGTATTCGTCGTGCCAGCCCGGCCGCTTGCAAAAGTAGTTGTAGTAGGGTTTGAGTTTTTCGGCTGTGTCCTTGTCCTTGACGATTTCATCGACCCTTTTCCTCACCTCGGCCATGAGATCGAAATCAACTCGTTCTTTCTCAAGCGCCAGGGCCTGGCCGGACAATCCTTGATATCGCGTGCTGCAATGAAGTTCGCGGCAAACATACGTCCAGCCGTCCTGCACGAGATCTTCATCGACTGGCTGCCCCGCCCAGATCGCCGTGAAATTTTCCTGCCGCCGCTTCTGCCAGCCGGGTTCGAGATTTCTCACGGTTTCTGCGTTGATCGGTCCGTTCCCCCGCACGCCGACGGTCGAAGGCGTCCTCTGGAATACGTAGAGTTTCTTCGCAGAGCGTCCCAACGGAGCTACGCATTGCAACGCGGTAGCGCCTGTACCGATGAAACCGACGACCTTGTCGCGCAATTTGTCCAGATCAGGATTGTCGGGAGCGCCGCCGGTAAAGCCATAGTCCCAGCGGCTGGTGTGAAAGGATTTTCCCTTGAAGCTCTCGATGCCGGGGATGTCGGGAAGTTTCACCGCATTCATGGGGCCAATGCCGACCACGACAAACTGTGCAAGGATATTGTCACCCCGGTCGGTCTGAACGCGCCACCTGTCAAGCGACGCATCCCAGGCGACATCCGTTACCGTGGTGTGAAAGAGCGCGTGATCGTAGAGACCGAAGTGGCGCGCGATGCGCTGCGCGTGCGCAAAAATTTCCGGCGCCGCAGCGTACCGCATGGTCGGGATGTATCCCGTTTCCTCCAGCAAAGGCATGTAGCAAAGAGATTCGACGTCGCACTTGGCCTCCGGGTATCTGTTCCAGTACCAGACGCCGCCGACATCGCCGGCGGTGTCGACAAGCCGCACGCGATTAAACCCTTGCTGTTTGAGACTGGCGCCGACGAGCAGGCCTGCGAAACCGGCGCCGATGCAAAGCACCTCGACTTCATCTGCGACTGGCTCTCTTGGTTCCGGCTTCTGAAACGGGTCGTTGAGATAACGCTTGAGCGGGCCATCCAGAGCGATATCGCCCCGGCCTTTCGATGCCTTGAGCCGCTTGTCGCGCTCCGCGCGGTATTTCCGGCGGGCTTCGTCGAGGTCAATGCCAGGCCCGGATTCGTCGCCGCTCATGGTCGTATGCTCCCTTTGCTCGCGCTCGTCGCCGACCCTCGCTCAAGAATCGTTCTGATTATGCCGCTCGTCGCAGATTGCGCTGCAAAGAATACTAGGCCGAGGTCTTTTCGTGGCAATCGGCAGACAGTCTATTCGTATTCGCATGAATGCGCCGCGGCGGCCCTACGCCAATCGGAGTCTGTGGGCATGCCGTTTTCAGGGTCCCTTGAGGCGCGCGCTGCCTTCGATGACATTGAGCGCGTGCTGATTGCGCACCCAGATGCGGATCTCGCCGCTGTCATCTATTTCTCCGCCCGCTTCGAGCGCGTCGTTCTCCCGCACCGGCGTTTTAAAGCGCACTTCCGTGATGATGCAATCGGCGCCCTGGCTTCCGAATGTGAGCTCAAGGGAGTGCCAGATAAGATTCAGCGACAAAGTCCCATGAGCGATTACGCCGCCCATGGGAGACGCGGCGGCGTACTCAGGATCGACATGAATGGGATTATAATCGTCCGAGAGCGCCGCATATTCGCGGATCAGATCGCGCGTGACTGTCATGCGCACCGGGCTGAGACGGAGTGTCATGCGGCCCAGAAAATGGTGCTGACGCCGGACATGAACCGTCGCCCAGATCCCGGCTCAGATAACGAGATTTCGAAACGAAGAATTTTCCGGTCCCGTTTCTTTTCTTTTCCCAGACAAACGACGTTGGCTTCGAGCTCCGCCTCTGTTCCCGGCAGTTCAAAAAGTTCGCAAACCTGGCCGACATGAAGGTTGCCGGGGGGGCGACCGCCGACAACCGTCGTGAAGGCGCGCATGAGAAGCAAGGGCACCGCCGCCATATGGATGCGGTCGTCTGTAAGCGACGGCCCCAGTAAATTCTTCATCTGTTCCGTAAATGTCCGGTTGAGCGCGATCACTGCGCGGCCGCAGGGCTGTCCCGGTGAAAAAGAGTCGAATAGACGCATCTCTGTTTTGGCGTCCGCAGACAAAGCGGGCGAAGACATCACCGCACCGGCAGAACGACGCGAGCGGTCGCCGTCGCCGTCGTTCGTCCCCTCTGGTCTTGCGTCGCCAGGTTCAGCATCACTTCCCCGTTCTCAAGCTTTTCAGCGACATGGCCGCGGATCCATGTGGTGTCGCCGACGAAATTCGGCGCGACAAGTTTCACCGTCAGCTGTTTCATCCATCCATCGTCCCCGATCCAGTCGGCGACGCGATGGTCGATCCACGCAATGCGTTGCGGCCCGTAATCATAAGGACCGGGCATGCCGATCGCCGCCGCCAATTCTTCATCCCAGTGCACTCTTTCAGGAACGTCCCATACTCCGCGCGGGTCCTTAACGGCGGCGCCGGGATGGCGCTTTCTGAAATCATGCCAGATGCGATGCGCGCGAACGAACACAGTTCCAAAGCCCACAAGAAACGCGACATTGTCGGTGACTGTCAGAGGGCCTTTGACCATGTCGGACAGGACGTCGCCGACATTCGTATCGTTCCAGTAACGCGGGTTCGCGCCGCGCCTTTCCTCGAGTTCGCGCACATACGCGGCGTCGATTTCGTCGATCTCCTCAGCGCTGTATTCCTTCCGCGTCAAATCAGCGAATTTATTGCTCTTGCCCGCTGCGCCGCGCTCCATGCGGAAGGCGTGCGAGTAAAGCGTGCTGAGCAGCTCGCCGTTCTCGTCGCGGTAATCCGTCCGGGAAGTCTGTTGAAATTGTTTGCCGGCGTACTGACCGTTGCGCTCTTTCACTTCGAACAAGGCGCTCCGCGCCTTGATCTTGGCGCCAAGCTTCACGGGTTTGCGGCACACAATATCGACGCCGGTAAAGAGCGCGTGCACGCCGGGCAGGCCCCGTGATCTCGGGAAACCGCATGTGAGTATGAATGTCGCTGGGGCGATGATGTCGCCCCATCTCGTTGTTTTCGCATAGTCGCGATCGCAAAAGAGCGGATTATCGTCGCCGCGCCCCAGCACGAAGTGACGGATCGCGTCCGCCGTCGCTTCGTGATTGAACTGCGGCAGATCGGACTCGACGCCGATTTCGCGCCGGAGCGCGTTGAGCGCCTCTTCGGTGATCTTGCTCCCGTCGCGGCTTGCAGACATGCGATACTGACCGTTCCTTCTCCGCCGAGAGCGCGGGGCGCATTCTGGCGATATATTCACTGTAGCATATAATCATTCATTATAGCAAATGCTGCAAGCCCTTGGAGGAGGCGAAATTCAGGCATGATCGAGCGTCCCCGCAGGCGGCGCTTCCTTGGCAGAGGCAATCAAACGGCGAACCGAAGTCCGCATGGCCGCCGGACGGACCATGATCTGACTAAAAGGCCAATCCGAACTTCGCCGGCCCGGCGGGGAGAGTGCGAACAGGACAAGAAGGATTCTCTTAAAAAAATAATTATTCATTCGATAAAAGAGTGTTGTGCAGGACGCCGTCACCGCGGCGGGCGTCAGTTGAATTTTTCCTTCGATTGCGTGAATTCCGAGATCAGAAACTCGCGAACGGCTTTGATGCGCGCAAGATCCTTGAGGTCTGAATGGTAGGACAGCCAAATTTCGCGCTCCACCGCGACCTTGTCTGCGAGTATCGGCGTCAATTCCGGCGCCGTTTCCGCAAGAAACTTTGAGAACAGACAGATGCCTGCGCCCGATGCAGTAGCCTGGAGTTGCGCGATGCTGCTGGTGCAGACGACGCGCGCCGTCATGACGGCGGAATCGTCCATCATCGCGTTGAGCGTAGGGCCGAAATCGAGCCCGTAGATGCCGCTGATAAGGTTATGACAAACGAGATCGTCGATGTTTCGAAGCGGCTTCATCTTCGCGCAATATTCTTTCGATGCGTAAAGGCGCATAGTCGTGTCGACAAGCTTTGTAACGGTGACGCGCCCGCGTGTGGGCCGTCCTATATGGATCGCCATGTCCGCTTCGCGTCGCGACAGGTCGAACGGCTGATATGTCGTCAGCAATTCGACGTTCAATTGCGGGTATCGATCGCACAGTTTAGCCAGCCGCGGAGCCAGAAACATCGTTCCGATGCCGTCCGGCGCGCCGATTCTCACGACGCCCGCCACCGATGCGTCGCCTCCTGCGACGTCTTCTTCGGCCTTGCAGACATTGTGCTCGATCGATTCAGCTAAAGCCAACAGCCGTTCGCCCGCGTCGGTTAGAAGGTGGTTTTCGCTGCGGCGATCAAAGAGGCTGACCGTCAGATCGGTTTCAAGCGCGGAAATTCGGCGGCGGACAGTATTGTGATCGACATTCAGGTTGCGCGCCGCCGCCGCCACATTTCGCGTTCTCGCCACGGCGATGAAATACTTCAAATCGTTCCAGTTGAAGTCGTTCATGCCCGGCCGCGCTCCTCTCGCCAATCTGCCTCGTTACGGCGCGCTGAACATTCCGTTCTTGAGCAGCTTCTCATAAGCGGAAATCACCGACTCCGGGATGGAGATGCTTTTTGATCCTGCGGAAAAATAGCGCATCGCTATATAGGCTCGCACGCCGAGCATCATCCACGCCAGCGCATCGATCTCCTGATCTTGGTAGCCTGTGATGTCGCCTTTGGCCACCGCCCGGTCCAGCGCCCGCCTGTACCCTTCGGTCAGCCGCTTCATATGTTCGGCGTGCGCTTTAGGTGCAAAAACCTCAGCTTCATAAAGTACTCTGTAGAAACCCGGATACTCGCAAAGATAGTCGCAATAGGAGCGAAATCGCGCGACCTCTCTGGCGAGACTGTCTCCGACGCCTTTAACGTCCTCCACGATGCGATCGGTCAGTTGGCGCCCGACGTAAGGCAGAAGTTTATCGAACAGGTCCTGCCGGTCCTGAAAGTAGTTATAGAAGGTGCCGTGCGCGACCTTCGCCTGAGCGGTAATCTTGGTGATGGAAGCTGCGGCGTAGCCTTCCTCGCCCACGACCTTCGCGGCTGCGTCCATGAGGTTTTGGTAGGTGGCCTGAGCTTTTTCCGCTCTGGTCTTGCGTCTCGCGCGCGGCCTTGCGATCGCCGTGTCAGTCATGGGCGGGCGGTAGTCCTTTCGGCGATCAGATCATATCTCGCAAAACGCGTTTGAGTATCTTACCCGAGGGGTTGCGGGGCAGGGAGTCCGTCAGCACGAGATCCCTCGGACATTTGAAGCCTGCAAGACGGGCCCGGCAGAACGCGTTCAGCTGCTGATAAGTCAGCTTCGCGTCGGGCTGCAACACGATGACGGCGACAGGCGTTTCGCCCCAGCGCTCGTCCGGCCGGGCGACGACAGCCGCCTCTTTCACTTCGGGCATTTCATAAAGCACCCGCTCCACCTCGGACGAGGAAATGTTCTCGCCTCCGGAAATAATCATGTCCTTCTTCCGGTCGGTTAAGAAGAGAAAACCGTCCTCATCCAGATAACCCACGTCGCCGGATCGCAAAAAACCGTCGGGCCACATCGCCTCGGACGTCCGTTGCGGGTCCTTCCAGTACCCGGCCGTAACTTTCGGGCCGCGCATGCAGACCTCGCCCGCTGAAGTAGGGGGAAGCGCCGCGCCTGCATCGTCGCGTATCTCAAGTTCCAGCATCGGCGTAGGCCGGCCAACGGATCCGATCTTGCTGATTTCGAAGCCGCGCACCATGAAGGTGTCCCCGGAAACCGTCTCTGTCATGCCGTAGGCGTCAATGTAGCGGGCGTTGGGAAACACGTCGAGAAATTCGCGTATGCGGGATTCTGGAGTTCGCTCGCCGCCGCCGATGCACCATTTCAGCGATTTGCAATCGTAGCGTCGTACGTCTCGAAGCCCGAGGATCGCATTCGTCATGACTGGAGCGAGCCAGATCCCGGTGATGCGCTCAGCTTCGATGGCGGTCATGACTGCATCGGCGTCGAATTCGCGCAGCACGACAATCGCGCCGCCGGCCAGATGCACGGCCAGCCCCGGAAGGTCGCAGGCCCCGACATGATAGAGCGGTCCGGCGACGCAGAGCCTGTCCTCGGCGCTCAGCCCCAGGACGATGATGTGGTCGAAGCATTTCCAGTAGAAATTGTCGTAGCTGTGAATGACTCCCTTCGGCCTGTCAGTCGTTCCGGAAGTGTACATCAGTCGAAACAAGTCGCCGCCCGATCTCACGCATGGCGAAGGCGCGGGAGCGGCGGCGTCAAACAGGGCGGTCGAATTTTTCTGCGCCGCCTCATCAAGCAGCAAGACAGGCGCGGCGACTTTCGCAGCGAGCGGCGCAAGTTCGTCATCGGCGATAACCAGCACAGCGCCCGCGTGACCGACAATGTAGGAAACTTCGTCCGGCGTAAGTCGAAAATTGACGGGAAGCGCGACGGCGCCGAGATGGCTCAGCGCGTAGAGCAATTCCACAAAGGCGGCGCTGTTCTTCATCACGAGCGCGACAATGGAGTCGGGGCCGATTCCCCGCGCGCCCAGGCCGGCGGCTGTTGTGAGCACGCGATCATTCAAGGCGGTCCAGTTCAGCCGCTCGTCATTGTAGATGAGCGCATCGGCTTCCGGTCTGGTTTGCGCGTTATACGCGACGATTCGCGAAAGATTGAGCATGGCTGACCTTGTCAGTAGGATCGCGGCAGACCCAGATTTGCGGTCGAAATAAAGTTGAGCACCATTTCCTCTGAAACCGGTGCGAAGCGGAACAGCCTCGCGTCCCGCCAGATGCGTTCGACGTGCATTTCCTTCGAATACCCCATGCCGCCCATGATCTGCATCGAATGCTCGGCGACGGCTGACGTCGCCTGGCTGGCGATGAGCTTGGCCGCGTTGCTTTCAGACCCGAAAGGCAGGCCGTTATCGAACAGCGAGGCGGCCTTCAGATTGAGCAGGCGCGCCGCCTCAAGCTCAGCCCAGTGCTGGGCCAACGGAAACTGGATCGATTGATAGGCTCCGATGGGCCGCCCGCCGAAAACGGCGCGCTGATTGGCGTATTCCACGCCCAGCCTGATGGCGAGCCGGCCGGCGCCGACCAATCCGGCGGTCGTGACGATGCGTTCCGTGTTCAGTACGTCGAGAAGCTGCCGCCAGCCGCCATGCTCTTCGCCGATGAGCTCGTCCTGTTCAACGCGAACATCGTCGAAAAAGACCTGCGAGGAGGGAAGGGTGTTCGTGCCCAGTTTGTCGATGGCGGCGTGCGTCAGCCCTTCGCGCTTCGTGTCGATCATGAACAAGCTGATTCCGTCCGTTTTCCGCGCCGCCTCCGCGATGGTCAGGGTGCGAGCGACCACCAGCATTTTTTCCGATTGCGGCACACCCGTTATCCAGATCTTTTGTCCGTTCAGCCTCCAGCCGTCGCCGTCCTTCGCAGCGAAGGTGCGCAACTCCAGCGAATTCGTTCCTGCGTCCGGTTCGGTCAGCGACATGCAAAACGTCATGTCGCCGGAGCAAAGGCGCGGGAGCCATTCGCGTTTCATCCGTTCGTCGCCGAACTTCGAAATGGACACGCCGCCGAAGATGGAGTTGAGCATGAACATCTGCGCAAGCGTCGACCCTGCGCCGGCCGCGCACAGCTCTTCAATGACGAGGGCGAGGTCGACCATGCCCAGCCCGACGCCGCCATGCTCCTCCGGAAGAATCGCGCCGGCGAACCCGGCGGCGCAAATGGCTTGCCAGCATTCCGTCGGGTAGGCTTTGGCTGCGTCCTTGGCCCGCCAGTAATCCGGACCAAATCTCTCGCCCACCTTGCGCGCGGACTCGATCATCAGGTTCTGTTCTTCAGTCAGCGCGAAGTCCATTCAACAGTCTCCGTTCGTTGACGCCGAGGCCTTCGCCGCGCGCATCAGACGCGCCGGCTTTTCAAGCGTTTCCGCGACGCGCAACAGGAATCGCGCAGCATCCGCGCCGTCGATCGCGCGATGATCGCATGCGAGGGTCAAAATAAGCTCGCGGCGTAGCGCCGGCGCACCGCGTTCGTCGGGCCGGAATATCTGTTGTTCCGCACCAACGCCGAGGATCATCGACTGGGGCGGATTGATGATCGGCGTCAGACTGTCCGCGCCAAACATGCCGACATTCGAGATCGATAAAGCGCCGCCGCCGATATCTTGCGGGAGAAGGGCGTCACGTTGCGCGCGCTGCGCGAGATCGCGCGCCGTTGCGGCGATCTCGTCGAGCGATTTCGCCTCCGCCTGACGCACGACAGGAATGCGCAGACCCTTTTCGGTCTCGGACACGACGCCGATATCAGCCGAATCGAAAGCCAGCATATGCTGATCGGACCAGATCCGGTTGGCTTGCGGCGTTTCGGCGAGAGCGAGGGCTGCGCCTTTGATCAGCATGTGCGTTATGGAAATTCGCTGCCCTTCGTTCGCGGAGTTGAGATCCTCGCGCATCTTGAGGAGGGCGGATATCTCGACATGACGCGTGAGATAAAAATGAGGAATGTCGCGTTTTGCGGCGCTGACACGGCGCGCCGTCGCCGCTCGCGCAGCGCTTGGCGCAACTTTTTTGATGTCGCCGGACAGCTGCGGAATGATATCGCCGCGTTTCGCCTGGCGCCTGACGTCCGCCGCCTTGATGCGGCCGCGCGGACCGGTCCCTTCGATCGACGATAGGTCGACGCCTTCGGATCGGGCGATCCGCCTTGCGAGAGGCGTCGCCTTTACCCGCTGCTTGTCTGTCTGAAGTTGACGCGCAGGGGGCGGCGAGGTTGCGTCTGAGATGTTGAGAGACGCATCCGAGATCGCAGGGAGATGCGAAGCGTCGAGAGAGTCCGCGTCGCCTTTGAGACGCGCTATCGGAGCTCCAACCGGCGCCGTCTCGCCTGCGCGGACCAGAATTTCCGCGATGACGCCATCGCTTTCCGCTTCGACCTCGTTGGCGATCTTTTCTGTTTCAACAACGAAAAGGATGTCTCCCGACCGGTATGCCGCGCCAGGGTCGACGCGCCATTCCGCCAGAAGTCCCTCGGTCATCGTCAGGCCGAGTTTGGGCATTACGAGGTCGGCCATGTCCGTTATTCGCCTTTGAAGATCGCCTTGCGTTTTTCGAGGAATGCGGAGCAGCCTTCATGAGCGTCCTTGCTGTCGAGAACGAGGCCGATCATCGCCTGTTCGTGACGCAGCGCCGCCGGAAGGGGCATGTCCGCGCCGTCGCTGAGCGTTCTCTTGAGAAACTTCAGCACCAGCGGCGATTTCTCTGCGATTTTAAGCGCGGTTTCCTTCGCGTGCTCCATGAGGCTGTCATGCGGCACGACGCGATTGGCGAGTCCGACAGCGACTGCTTCTTCGGCGGTCAGCATGTCGCCTGTGAACATGATTTCCTTGGCGCGGCAGAGAGGTAGTTGCCTGATGATGCGCTGCGTGCCGCCGGCGCCGGGAAACAGTCCGAGGGTTATTTCCGGCAGGCCGAGTTTGGCTTTGTCCGACAGGATGCGGATATCGAGGGTCAGCAAGAGTTCGGCGCCGCCGCCGAGCGCAAAGCCGTTGACCGCCCCGATGGTCGGCTTTTCAAAAGTTTCGATCCGGCGGAACAGAGCATGGATGTCTTCGGCGAACTCGAGGTAGTGCGCAAGGCCGGTGCGAGAATTGAGGTCCGCGATGTCGCCGCCGGCGACGAACGCGCGGCCGGCCCCGGTGATGATGATCGCTTTGACATCCGCGTCGTGCTCCGCATCGTCAAGCGCGCCGTTAAGCGCCGCGATAGTTTTCGTATCGAGCGCGTTCAGCGTCTCCGGCCGGTTGATGGTGAGAACGGCCAAGGGGCCGTCCTTGTCGAGAAGGATTGGATCGCCAGCCATGTCTTATCCTTTCATGTTACGCCAGAGACCTGCGAACCCCGGCGACGATGTCGTCAGCCTTCGGGCGGTAGGCCCGCTCAAGGGATTTTGCGAAGGGCGACGGGGCGAAGGGAGCGCCGACACGCACGATCGGACCGTCGAGTTCATCGAAGCCGACATCGGCCATGCGCGCGGCGATTTCCGCTCCCACGCCAAACTGCTCGACGGCCTCGTGCGCAATGACGATATTGTGCGTTCGCGTCAGGCTATCGAGAACGAGCGTCTCATCCCACGGCTGTATGGTCTGCAGGTCGATGACTTCCGCTTCCACCCCATCCTGTTTGAGCGTTTCGGCGGCAGCGAGCGCCATCGCGACCGTCGCGCCATATGCGACGATGGTGACGTCGCGACCCTGCCGGACGATATTCGCTTCGCCCAGTTTCAGGGCGGCGGGCGTATCGGGAAGATCCCCTTTCACCGCATAGAGCGCCTTGTTTTCGACGAAGATTACAGGGTCGGGATCGGCGATCGCCGCGCGCAGAAGCCCGTAGGCATTCGCGGGGGTCGACGGGCACACGACTTTCAGGCCGGGAATGTGCGCGAACCAGGCTTCGAGACACTGCGAATGCTGCGGGCCGGCGTTGAGCCCGCCGCCATGGGGCGTTCGAACGACCATCGGCACGGAGCCCTGGCCGCCGAACATCGAGCGGGCTTTCGCCGCCTGGTTCACCAGCATGTCCATGGAGAGCGTGATGAAATCCATGAACATGATTTCGGCCACGGGGCGCATTCCGGTCAGAGCGGCCCCCACCGCAACGCCGGTGATCGCCGCTTCGGAAATCGGCGCATCGCGCACGCGCGTCGGGCCGAATTTCTCGAGCAGCCCTCTCGTGGCTTTGAATGAGCCGCCGGCGGCGGCGATATCCTCGCCAATGACGAATACGCTTGCATCCTCCGCCATGGCGTCGTGCAACGCCTTGTTGATCGCATGCACCATCCGCAGTTCGCTCACGGCGCCAGCTCCGCATTCGTGTAAACATCTCTTGTAATTTCGTTGATTGAAGGTTCGGGCGCGGCCAGCGCAGCGCGCACCGCGCCGTCGATGAACGCGTCAATTTCTGCGGCTTTTTCTTCGAACCAGCGCGCCGGAACGCCCGCCGCAACCAGCGCCTGGCGACATTTCCTGATCGGATCGCGCTCGCCTAGCGCGGCGACTTCCTCGCTTTCTCGGTAATCTTGCTTGTCGCCTTCAAAGTGTCCGCGCACGCGCGTCGTGCTGCATTCGAGCACGCCCGGGCGCGGGTTTTCGCGCATCGGTTTTATGAGCCGGCTCGCAGAGTCGGCGACATCGATGGCGTCGTTGCCGTCGACGGCGAGATAGCTGACCCCGAACGCTCCCGCGAGCCTTTCGAGGCTGGCGCTCAGCTGGCGTTCCGTGGGGCTGAATTCCGACCAGCCATTGTTCTCGCAAACGAAGAGGACAGGCAGGCTCCACAGCGCCGCCATGTTCATGCATTCGTGGAAGACGCCTTCCGCGAGCGCGCCGTCTCCGAAATAGACGACGGCGATATGTCCTTCTCCCTGCATCTTCAACGCCAATGCGCTGCCTGTCGTAATCGGTAGGCCGGCGCCGACGATGCCGTTGGCGCCGAGCATGCCGATCGAAAGATCAGCGACATGCATCGACCCGCCCCGGCCGCGGCATATGCCCGTCGCCTTGCCGAGGATCTCGGCGAAAAACGGTTCGAGACCGACGCCCTTGGCCAGCGCATGGCCGTGGCCGCGATGATTTGAAGAAACCGTGTCGCGCTCAAGCAGCTGCGAGGAAACGCCGACGGGCACGGCCTCTTGCCCTATCGAGAGATGGAGGAAGCCGGGAACTGCTCCGTCTGCGAATAGTTTCTGCAGCGCTTCTTCGGCGCGGCGGATGAGCAGCATCTGATGATACAGCTCCTCGATCTTCTTTCGGTCCATCAATGCGGTTTCCTCTCCTGCCGGGCAGGTCAAATCGCGACAGGCTATAAAAATGACTAGTGATTCATAAATCATTTTTTGCAGAAGGCAAAGGTCGCTTTCCGATGCGCCGCTGCATGCGCTGCGAGAAATTCAAATTTTATTTTATAATCAGAGAGTTAGCCTGGCTCTCCGGACTCGTAGGCGCGCCACGGCGCGGCGGCGAGGTTCCCCGCATCGACCGGCAAGACAACGCCGGTGATGCCCGACGAGGCCGGAGAAATCAGGAATTCAATCGCTGCGGCGACCTCGTCGGACTCGACAAGTCGTCCCAGCGCCGAGAATTTTTCCATCGCCGTCGCGCTCAAGACTTTGCGCGTCATGCCGCGATCGAGGGCGGGTGTTTTGGTGAATCCCGGCGCGACGCAATTCACTCTCACGCCCTGACGACCCCATTCCATGGCGAGGGAGCGCGTCAAATGAGCGATCGCGGCCTTGGCGGGCCCGTAAGAATGCAATGGCGACGACTGCAAGCCTGCAACAGATGAGACAGTGACGATCGCGCCAGGTCCGCCTCGGCTAG
The DNA here is from genome assembly GCA_036337175.1 of Pseudomonadota bacterium. GTDB lineage: Bacteria > Pseudomonadota > Alphaproteobacteria > Caulobacterales > Parvularculaceae > Amphiplicatus. The sequence goes on along the minus strand of JAYZEQ010000008.1, from coordinate 71,711 downwards.
CCATCCGGGAGCCAAAACTCTTGCAGCAGGCATAAGTGCCGCGAAGGTGCACGTTCTGCACGAGATCCCATTCCTTCCAGCTCAACTTGTCGGGAGGGAGCGGACGCTGCAGAACGCCTGCGCATGTGATGAGCGCCTCAGGCCGGACGCCGCTCTCTTCAAGTTCCGCGGCCAACGCCTCGACGGCTGCTTCGTCGGAGATGTCTATCTGTCGGAAGATAATATCGTTGCTGTCGGTATTATCCGCAGGCGCCGAACAATCAACGATCACGACAGAATAACCTGCTTTCCGCAAACGGCGCGTCACGGCTTCACCGATGCCGCTCGCGCCGCCGGTGACGACAGTCCAAGTCATTTCGACAGCTCCCGTCGATTCATCCGTGACCCCATTGAGCCGAGATTGCGACAATATCCGGGAAGGCAGCAGCCATCATCGACAGACCAAGGTCGCGTCGCGAATACAAGGCCGGCGTCGATCTAGACCCCGGCGAAGGGCGTCGTCAAATTGTCGAAGCGTGCACCGTCAGGCCGGCAACGGTTCAAAGCGGGAATCTTCTGTTTTGTCGGGTGCGCGTTGAAAGAAGCGCTCGCGGCGGATGCAGTAATCATGAAGCGGCGATCGCGCGCCTTCACGCAGACAAGAAACGGTTGCGTCGCAGGCTGGAGCCCTAGCGGAGAAGGCCGTCGGCCGCATCACGCCAGCATGCAAGTCACATCAAGCGGCATTCCCGGAGAAATCGGGGGAGGAAAGGGGCGTAAAGATCCCGCGAACAAATGGCTCCCCGAGCTGGACTCGAACCAGCGACCATTCGATTAACAGTCGAATGCTCTACCAACTGAGCTATCGGGGACCGTCGTTGGAAGGCCGCGGATATAGCAAAGGGATCGCCGCGAATCCACACCCTTTTTCCCGTTTTGACCGATTGAGCGCGCGCCGGGCGCCGAAGGCGGGCGGGCGACCGCGGCGGGCGGGAAAGCGGGAAAATACGAGCTTTCAGGCCATGAAAGCGAGACGGCCGCGTCTTGGGGGAAACGCGGCCGCTACTCACTGTCGTGGGGTATGGTGGGGTATCTTCTCGGGAGAAGACAGAATCAGCTTCCGCCCAAACTCTTAACATAAGGTTAACGGCCTGCGGCCGCCCTTTTCCGCCGGCAGGGCGGCTATTCCGCCGGTTTCAGTTCGCCGCTGCGCGGCCCGAGCTTGTGATCGGGCGAATCGGCGCCGTAATCGTGCTCCTCTGAGGCGCCGTGGCCGACTTCCGGCTGCTTCACGCCCGTCCAGGCCCAGCGGTAGAAGCGGGCGATGTCGGCGCCCACAGCGTACATGGCGGGCACGAAGAACAGGGTCACAAACAGGGCGAAGGTGACGCCGAAGCACAGCGCGACGACGGTGGGCTTCAGGAACTGCGCGTCGGTCGAACGCTCGAACATCATCGGCAACAGGCCGACGAAGGTGGTGATCGAGGTCAGGATGATCGGCCGGAAGCGGTAGGCGCCGGCTTTCACCAGGGCCTCGAAGGCCCCGGCGCCCTGGGCGCGCAGCCGGTTGACGTAATCGATCAGGACGAGGTTGTCGTTGACCACGACGCCCGCCGCCGCGCCGACGCCGAAGAACGAGAACAGCGCGAAGTCCATGCCGAAGATGAGGTGGCCGAAGGCCGCGCCCATGAAGCCGAACGGGATCGCCGTCATGATCAGCGCCGGCTGCCAGTAGGAGCTGAACGCCATGGCGAGCAGCATGTACATGAGGAACAGGGCGACCGCGTAGAGAGCGAGGAACTGGCCCATGAATTCCGCCTGCTCCTCGGCGTCGCCGCGCTGGGCGAGGGAGGCGCCCGGATGACGCTCGCGCCATTCGGGCAGGAAGTCCTCATTATATTTCTTCATAATCGCGGCGCGGTCGGCGCCTTCGCGCAGCTCGGCCGTTACGCGCGTCGAGCGCTGCCGGTCGCGACGGTCGATGCGTTTGAAGCTCGGCGCGAATTTCGCATCGGCGACGGCGGTCAGCGGCACTTCGCGCCCATCGGCGGTGCGCACGCGCATGGAATCGATCGTGGCGAGGGACTCGCGCGCCGACTTCGGATAGCGGACCATGACGCGCACATCCTGGCCTTCGCGCGGCAGGCGCTGCACTTCCTCGCCGTAGAACGCCTGGCGCACCTGACGCGTCACCTCGCCGAGCGTGAGGCCAAAACGTTCGGCGCCCGGTTTCAGTTCGATCTGGAGCTCAGGCGTCGGCGATTGCAGGTTGTTGCGCACGTCGTAAACATTCGGCAGCGTTTTCAGGTAGTTCTGAAGGTCGATAGTGGAGAGGCGCAGGGCTTCGAGATCGCTCGCTTCAATACCGAAGGAGAGATCCGGCCCGCCTTCGTTCGTAGTGAATCCGATATTGATTTCTTCGGCGTCGGGGATTTCGCCGAGCTCGTCGCGGAACATTTGCGCCACCTGCTCGGTCGATTCCTTCCGGTGCGACGCCTCCGTGATGGTCACGTAGGAAGTGATCGAACCTTCTTCGGCCATGATGTAGACCGACTTGACGTAATCCTCGTCGTCGCGCGCCTTGCCCAGCTTCTGCTTGAGCTTTTCGGCGGCCGTTTCGACCTCGTGGAAGATCTGCTCGCTGCGCGAGAACGGCGCGCCTTCGGGAAGCCGCACGTTCAGCGAGATAAAGGTGCCCTGAACTTCCGGCATGAATTTGAAGGCGACCCAGCCCTGCGCCATCAGCGCGACCGAGAGCATGAAAAAGCCGATGAAGGTGGCGACGGTGAAATAGCGGAATTTGAGCGCGGTTTTCACCAGCGGCCTGTAAGTGTTTTCCGCAAAATTGGTGAGGCCTTCCGAAAAGCCGCGCTGCAGGCGGTAATAGACGCCGTCCTTGTTTTGCTTGTTGAGGTGGGCGAGGTGCGACGGCAGGATGAAGAACGATTCGATCAGCGAGAAGATCAGCGCAAAAACCACCGTCAGCGAGATGTGTTTTGTAAACTGAGAGGCGCCGCCTGAGATGAACAGCCACGGCCCGAAAGCGATGATGGTCGTCAGCACCGCGTAGAGCACGGGTTTCGCGACTAGCTGAGCGCCGACCACAGCCGCGTCGAGGCCTTTGCCGCCTTCCTCGACCGTATTGTGTATGCTCTCGCCGACCACGATCGCGTCGTCGACGACGATGCCGATGACAAGCAAGAACCCGAAGAGAGAGAGCGTGTTCATCGTGACGCCGGCCAGCGGCATCAGAATGAAGGCCCCTGCAAAGGAGACGATGATGCCGCCCGCCACCCAGATGGCGACGGTCGGCCGCAGGAACAGGGCGAGGACGATCAGCACCAGCACGAGACCGCCCAGCGCATTTGACGAGACGAGGCCCATGAAGCCGCGATAGATGTCCGCGGTGTCGAACCAGACGTAGATTTGCGCTTTGTCGCCGAGCTCTTCGTTCTTTTTCTTGACCCAGTCCTGGACCGCTTTCGAGAGCTTGACGATGTTGACCTTCTCCGGCGTCATCACCGCCATCGAGATCGATGGTTTGCCGTTAAGTTCGCGTCTGTACTGGCTGTCTTCTAGTCCGTCGATAACGGTCGCCACGTCACTAACGCGGATCAGCGAACCGTCCGCCTGCTGGCGGACGATGATCTGCTCGAACTCTTCCTGGCTGTCGGCGAGATTGCGGGCGGCGACCTGGACGCTGCCCGTGTTGGTCTTGATTTGTCCGCCGGCGAGATTGAGCGAGGAGCCGCGTATGGCGCGAGCGACATCGTCGAACGTCAGGCCGTACCGGCGCAGCGCCTCTTCCGATACTTCGATCGAAACTTCCTCGTTCGGCGCGCCCCACAGATTGACCACAGGCGAGCCGTTGGGGATGCGCGAAAGCTCGTCGCGCAGATCGCGGGCGAGACGACCCAGTTCTTTCTCTGGCATGTCTCCGTAGACAGCCATGTAGAGGGCGCCCTGACTGTTCCGCCATTGCGAGATAACAGGGGGGAAGCTGTCTTGCGGCAATGTAGAGATGCCGTCGACGCGGTTTTTCACATCGTTCAGAAACCGCGTCATGTCGATCGTATCGATCGCTTCGACGTCGATCGACGCGATGCCCTCGCGCGCCGTGGCGTCGATATGGCGGATGCCGTCGATGTCGGAGACGGCCTCCTCGATACGCAGAACAATCTGTTCTTCTATTTCCCGCGGACTGGCGCCGGGCCAGGCGACGCTGATTCTGGCGCCGCTGAACGTCGCGGAAGGGTCGACTTCGCGCTCAAGCTGGTTGAAGGCGTAAAAGCCCGCCACGATCACCGTCACCATCAGCAGGTTGGCGGCGACCGAGTTGCGCGCCCACCAGGCGATCAGTCCGTTCATTTCGAGCCTCCGGCGTCGGCGACGGGCGTGCCGGTCGAGGCGGCGGCGTCGTCATCCTTGGGGGCGATGTCGTTCGGATCGGTCGGCGTCACCTTGCCGCCCGCCGTCGCGCCGCGCAGTGGCGATGTGGCGACGCGTTCGCCCGGATTGACGCCCGACGCGAGAGTGATCGTGTCGCGGTCGGCGGACACGACGACGACTTTGCGCTCGTCGAGCGTATTGTCGGGCAGAATGACGTAGACGATGTCGCGGCCGTAAAGCGCGGTGCGCGGCAACACGATGGCGTGCTCGAACGGTTTGCCTTCGACGACGGCGTCGACATAGAGACCGATAGCGAGCGGCATGCCGTCGTCGGCGCCGGCGCCGTAGGGGTCGTCGACGGTGACGATGGCGGAGATCTGCCGCGTCGCCGGGTCGATGGCGCCGTCCGTGCGGGCGACGCGGCCGGACCATTCGTGCAGGTCGCCGGCCACCACCGCGGACAGATGCGCCGGCGGACCGGGGTTGTCTTCGGTTTCGACGAAGGAGATCGGCAGGCCGAGCTTGGCGAGGTCGCCGTCGGTGAGCGGCAGGCGGATTTCAGCGACGTCAGTCGAGAAGATTCGCGCCAGTTGGGCGCCCGGCGCGACATACTGGCCTTCCCCGACAAGCCGCGTGCGCACGCGGCCCTTGAACGGGGCGCGGATTTCCGTGCGGTCGAGATTGAGCTGCGCGGCGCGCTGTTCGGCCCGCGCGGCCTCGAAATTGGCGCGCGCCTGCGCGAGTTGCGGCAAGCGCAGGGCGAGATCGGTCGGATCTTCCCGGCGGCCGAGATCCTCGTAGTCGCGGCGCGCCAGCGCCGATTCAGCCTCTTCGCGGCGCAGCGCTTCTTCAGCCTGCGCCACGCGGGCTTTCGCGCCGGCGAGCGCCACCTGATAATCCGCGTCCTCGATCTTGATCAGCAGGTCGCCTTCGTTGAAGGCGCCGCCGTCGAGAAACTCCGTGGAGGTGCGCACGATCTTGCCGGCGACCTGCGCTGTCAGCGTAATATCCGTACGCGGACGGACTTCGCCCTGAGCGCGCACGTCGAGCGTGACGGGCTGCGCTTCGGCGGTGGCGTAGAACACCGCCGGCGGCGCGAGCTCGACGGGCTTCGTTTCGACTTTCGGACGCATGGAGCCCATCAGGCCGATGAAGCCGATGAAGAGAACGACGATTCCGAGCGATCCGAAGATCGTTATGAATTTTCTGATCATTACTGCGCTCCCGTCCCCCCGGCGTTCGAGGCGACCTGAACGTCCGTCAGGAAGTCGCCGCCGATCGCGAGGTAAAGCAAAACCCGGTTTGTGACGCGCTGCTGCTGCGCCTGAATGTACGAACTTTCCGCCGAGATGCGGCGGGTCTGCGCGTTGAGAAGATCGAAAATCGTCGCCGCGCCGCTGTTGTAACGCCGCTCGGTCAACTCTTCCGCCGCGGCCGCCTCTTCATAGGCGAGCTTCAGGGCGTCCTCGCGCGCGGCGAGATAGGATTCCGCCGAAATGGCGTTTTCGGCCTCTTCATACGCCTCGAGCACCGTCTGCGCATAGGACAGGACGCTGGCTTCGGCCTGCGCCCGCGCTCGTTTCGAATTGGCGCGCAGCCTGCCGCCCTGGAACAGAGGCTGGAACAGGCCGCCGGCGATGTTGCCGGCGAGGCGCTCGGGATCGATGATATCGGCGAGTTCCGGGCCGCTGGTCGAAATCTGCGAGGAGATCGTGAAGCTCGGCAGCATCTGCTTGGCGGTGGCGCGCGCCCTGAGGCCGGCTGCTTCCATCCGCGCTTCGGCCGCCTGAAGATCCGGACGGCGGGTCAGAATATCGATCGGCGCGCCGGCGCCGGCGAGCGGCGGCAGCGACGGCAGCGATGCGGCGGCTTCGAGTTCGGCGCCCGGATAACGGCCGAGAAGCACTTCGAGACGCCGCGAGGATTCCTTTTCGACCCGCCGGCGCAGCGCCAGGTTCGCCTGGCTCGTTCCGAGCGCGGAGCGGGCGAGGCGAACGTCGAGCGAGGAAGCGACGCCGCGCTCGTATCGGCGCTCGGTGACCCGCAGATTGCTTTCGCGCGCCGCCACGTCGCGTTCGCCGAGTTCGCGCTGCTGACGCGCTTCGATCAGACCGAACCAGGCCTGCGCCACGGCGCCGGCTATCGACAGCCTTGCATATTCGAAATCGGCGAGGCTGGCGCGCTGATCGCGATAGGCGGCCTTGGTCTGGTCTCTGAGCCGGCCCCACAGGTCGATCTCCCAGGAGATCTGCGCGCCGAGCGCAAAGTTGTCGATATAGACGCGCCGGTTGGGCAGGGGTTCGAGCACGCCGTCATTGTTGGTGTCGAGGCCGTCGAGCTTGCCGTCACCGTCCGTGTCGACGCCGAACATATCTTCAAGGTCGTGGGCGCGCAGGCCGCTAAGATCGGAGGCGCCGCCGGTTTGCGCGGCGATTGAAGGATCGGTGACGATGGCGTTGCGGCTGACGTTTCCGGAAGCGTTGAGCGACGGCAACAAGTCGGCGCGGGCCGCCTTGGCCGCCGCGCGCGCCGCATCGAGATTGGCCGCCGCTGCGAGCAGGTCGTTGTTGCGCCGAAGCGCCTCGTCGATCAGCGTGTAAAGCGTGTCGTCGTGGAAGGCGGCCACCCAGTCGCCGGTCGGGACCTGGCCGACATTTTCTTCGGCGGCCCATGCGGACGGCGTCTCCGGCAATTGCGCGTCGAGCAGTTCGCGGTCGACGCTTGCGCAGCCTGCAGCCAGCGCAATAAATGAAACAGCAAGGCCCCCGCGCAACATCAAATACTCCTTATACCCTTCCCAACGTCGCCTTTTTTGCGACATAATGCGTAGGCTGCGCGGGCCTCAACCCGGAAACGACGGGTGGACGGCGATCTGCGACAAGCGGCGGCTTCTGGCGCGCCTGACCAAGGTTAATCGCCGGTATCTATAGTCAGGGTTAATAAAAATAGGACGACAGGGGCCCAGAATTGAGGCCTCGAAGGATTCTTTCCTATTTTTTCTAAAGAGTGATGATTGGAGGCCACGGCCGGAATCGAACCGGCGTACACGGCTTTGCAGGCCGCTGCGTCACCACTCCGCCACGTGGCCTCACTGGTCCGGCGAACCTCGCCGGGCGGGAGGAGCCTCTTAGCGCGCCGCCGGGGGGCGGTCAAAAAAGATTTCAGCCTCGAGTTGCGTCCAATTGAGCGCGCCTGTATCTGGCGAGGCCGCCCCGGTCAGCGGAGGATCGCATGGATTACGCCGAAGCACGAAAGCACATGGTCAACAGCCAGGTGCGCACCAGTGACGTGACGGACTTGCGCATTCAGGTCGCGCTGGAGACGATCCCGCGTGAAAAATTTCTGCCCGCGGAACTGAAGGCTCAGGCTTATGTCGAGCGCGAAATCCCGTACGCGCCGGGCCGGCAGCTGCTTACGGCCCGGGATTTCTCCAAGCTGATCGCTGCGGCGGATATCGGGCCGGAAGATCTTGTCCTCGATGTCGCCTGCGGTTCGGGCTATTCGACCGCTGTCCTGGCGAATCTGGCCGAGATGGTCGTGGCCGTCGAAGCGAGCGAGGCGCTGGCGGCGGCGGCCCAGGAAAGCCTTTCGGAACTCGGCGTCAACAACGCCGCCGTGGTGGTCGCGGATCCTGCCAAGGCCGCCGCCGATCAGGGGCCGTTCGACGTTATTTTCATCGGCGGGGTTATCGCGCGGGAACCGGAAGCGCTGCTGCCGCAATTGAAGGAAGGCGGGCGGCTCGCCGCGATCCGCCGCACGAACGGCGTGTCCAGGGGGGTCATTTACAGCCGGGCGGGCGACGCGTTCGCGGCCCGGGCCGTTTTCGACGCCTCCGCTTCGGCGGCGCTGCCCGAGTTTCAGGTTCCCAAGACCTTCACCTTCTGACCGCTTTAGCGGCGGAATCGTCACATCCTCACAGCTTTCTGCGGTCGCTGCGTTGAAATCGTCGGCGGGCGGTCGCATCTGCGCGGGGTCATTCAATCTCAACGGATGCCGGCCTAAAGGGACGGGGGGCCGCTTATCCGATGGACGCCGCCCGCCGATTTGGAGAGATCGCGTGAGCGTAAAAGCCGGAGCCGCACTCGCTTTTTTCATCGCCGCCGGCGTCGCTCTGGGGCCGCGGCAGGCGGCGGCCCAGTCGCTTGAGGACGCGCTCGCGGTCGCCTATCGCACCAATCCGACCATCCGCGCGGAACGGGCGCGCCTTCGGGCGACGGAAGAACTCAAAGCGCAGGCCTGGGCCGGCGCGCTGCCGCAGATTTCAGCGAGCGGCTCATATCAGAAGGTCAACGAAACCCAGACCATCAATTCGGAAGTCTTCGGCGGAACCGGTCCTACGACGGAAGAATTCAACCTCGATACGCTGACCGCCGGCGTTCAGGGCGAGCAGGTGATCTTCTCCGGCTTCCGCAATTACAACGCCATCCGGCAGGCGAAGGCGCGGGTGCGCGCCGGCGGCGCGCAGCTCGCCGCCACCGAACAGGCGGTGCTCCTCGACGTCGCCACCGCCTTTTTCGACGTGCTCCGCGACACCGCCATTTTCAACTCCAACAGCAATCAGGTCGAAGTCCTGCTGCGTCAGCTCGACGAAGCGCAGGCGCGCTTCCGCGTCGGCGAAGTAACGCGCACGGACGTTTCGCAGGCTGAAGCCCGGCTGGCGCGGGCGCGCGCCTCCCTTTCCGGCGCGCAGGCGCAACTCGCCGTTTCCCGCGCCCGCTACACCGAACTGGTGGGCGAGGCGCCCGGGACGCTCGAAGACGCGCCGCCGCTGCCGCAGACGCCCGACTCGCGCGAAGCGGCGCAGGCCCTCGGCGCGACCTATGCGCCGGCGGTGATCGTGGCGCGCGAGAACGCCGAGGCCAGCCGCCGGCAGGTCGCCATCGCCAAGGGCGTGTTCGCGCCGACCGTCTCTATCACCGCCGGCTATCAGTATGCGGAAGAGCCAAGCTCCTTCGCGCTCTCCGACGAGCAGTTCACCTACGGGGCGCGCGCCTCGATCCCGCTTTTTCAGGGCGGGCGCAATCTCTCGAAGGTGCGCGAGGCGCGGGCCCTCGCCGACAGCGCCGAGGCCGGCGTCGAGGAAGCCCGCCGCCGCGTGGAGGCGCAGGTGACCGGCGCCTGGGAGCAGTTGATGGCGGCGCGCACCACGATCGCCGCCGCCCGCGCGCAGGTCGAGGCCAACCGCCTCGCCCTCGACGGCGTCAGGCGGGAATCGCAGCTCGGCGCGCGCACCACCCTCGACGTGCTCGACGCCGAGCAGGAGCTTCTGAACGCCGAGGTGCAGCTCGCCACCGCCCTGCGCGACGAAAGGGCCGCCGCCTTCAGTTTGCTCGCCGCCGCCGGCGTGCTTACCCTCGACGCCATCGGCGTCGACCCGGAATCGGTGATTCCGGCTGAAGACTGAGCATCTTCCGGCGCTTTTAACAGACCGGTCATCTCTGTATGGCCATCTAACTGTTGCTAGTTTTTGCGAAGCGCCCGACAAGGGAAATCTGCGACCTGTCGCAATCGCCCGGAGCCCGAAGGTTTTGAGAAGGCGTTAGGCCCCATGACGAATCCGCAGCCCGAGCCGAGCATGGAAGAAATTCTGGCCTCCATCCGGCGGATCATTTCCGAAGACGAGGAAGGGGAGGCGGCCCCGAAGCCGGCGGCCGCGCGCGCCCCCCAGCCCGTACAGCCGCCGCGTCCGGCTCAGCCCCAACCGCAGGCCAAGCCCGCCCTTATTCTCGATCCGTCCGCCCGGACGGGCGAGGAAGACCGCGCCGGCCTCACTCTGAAAACGGAAGACGTTGAAATGTTTAAGAAAACCGCGACGAGCGCCATGGCCGACGACAGCGATGAAGAGATCCTGACCGAGGATGTCGCGACGGCGGCGTCAAAGGCGTTTCAGACGCTTTCCCAATCCGTCCGCGTCTCCCGCGGCGAGGGCCGCACGCTTGAGGACCTCGTCACCGACATGCTGCGCCCGATGGTCAAGGACTGGCTCGACGCCAACCTGCCGCAGATCGTCGAGGAAAAAGTAGAAGAGGAAGTACAGCGCATCGCGCGCCGCCGCGGGTAAGGCTTTCTTTTCAGTGGAATTCTGAAAGCCGGCCCCGCGAGGGGCCGGTTTTCGTTTATCCGGCTGACGTTGCTGGCCCCGGCGGGTTTGTGCGCCGCACCGCCCAAGCTATAACCCCCATCCTTCCCGCCTCCTGAAAGAAAACGACCGCGCCCATGCTCGAGAAATCCTACGATCCCGCCAGCGCCGAGGCGCGCCTTTACGATGCTTGGGAGAAATCCGGGGCGTTCCAGCCGTCGGATGCGCCGGGCGCCGAGCCCTATACCATCGTCATCCCGCCGCCGAACGTCACCGGCAGCCTGCACATGGGCCATGCGCTCAACAACACGCTGCAGGACGCGCTCGTCCGTTTCGAGCGGATGCGCGGCAAGTCGGTGCTGTGGCAGCCGGGCACGGACCATGCGGGCATCGCCACCCAGATGGTCGTTGAACGGCAATTGCAGGAGCGGCAGCAGCCGTCGCGCCGCGAGATGGGCCGCGAGAAATTCGTCGAGCGCGTCTGGGAATGGAAAGCCGAGTCCGGCGGAACCATCTTCCGCCAGCTCCGGCGCCTCGGCGCTTCCTGCGACTGGAGCCGCGAACGTTTCACCATGGACGAGGGGCTTTCGGCCGCCGTCCGCAAAGTGTTCGTGCAGCTTCACCGCGAGGGGCTGATCTATCGCGACAAGCGCCTCGTCAACTGGGACCCGAAATTCGAAACGGCGATCTCCGATCTCGAAGTCGAGAACACGGAAGTCGACGGCCATTTCTGGCACTTCAAATATCCGCTGGAGAACGGCGAGACCTACGAATTTCCCATCGCCTTCGACGAAGAAGGCAACGCGACCGAATGGGAGACGCGCGACTATATCTCCATCGCCACGACGCGGCCCGAGACGATGCTTGGCGACGGCGCCGTCGCTGTGCATCCGTCCGACAAGCGGTATGCGCCGATCGTCGGCAAGCGCTGCCTGCTGCCGCTCGCCGACCGCTACATCCCGATCATCACCGACGACTATCCGGACCCGGATTTCGGCTCCGGCGCGGTCAAGATCACCGGCGCGCACGACTTCAACGACTACAAGGTCGCCAAGAAGCACGACATCAAGCTTTACGAGCTGATGGACACGAAGGCGCGGATGCTCGACGCCGATTACATTCCCGAGAAATATCGCGGGCTCGACCGTTACGAGGCGCGCAAAGAGATCGTCGCCGACATCGATGCGCGCGGGCTGCTCATCAAGGTCGAGGACAAGAAGATCATGCAGCCCTTCGGCGACCGCTCCGGCGTGGTCATCGAACCGATGCTGACGGACCAGTGGTATGTCGACGCCGAAACGCTCGCCAGGCGCGCCATCAGCGCGGTCGAGGACGGCGAGACCCGCTTCGTCCCCGAAAACTGGACCAAGACCTACTTCCAGTGGATGCGCAACATCGAGCCATGGTGCGTCTCGCGCCAGCTCTGGTGGGGTCATCAGATTCCTGCATGGTACGGGCCGGACGGGCATTGCTTTGTCGCCGAGACCGAAGAAGAGGCCCGCAAGGACGCGATCGCCCGCTACACCGCGGAAGGCTACACGCTCGAGGAAGTCGACAAGATGGTGCGCGGCGAGGGCGAGGGGCCTTTGCTGACACGCGACGAGGACGTGCTCGACACCTGGTTCTCATCGGCGCTCTGGCCGTTCTCGACGCTCGGCTGGCCGGAAAAGACGCCGACCCTGAAAAAGCATTATCCGACGACGACGCTCGTCACCGCCTTCGACATCATCTTCTTCTGGGTCGCGCGGATGATGATGATGGGCCTTCACTTCATGAAGGACGAGAAGGGCCATCCCGTCGCGCCGTTCAGGGACGTCTACATCCATGCGCTGGTCCTCGACGAGAAGGGCCAGAAAATGTCGAAGTCGAAGGGCAACGTCATCGACCCGCTTCTTCTCATCGACAAGTACGGCGCGGACGCCCTCCGCTTCACGCTCGCCGCGCAGGCGGCGCAGGGGCGCAACATCCGCCTTTCCGAGGCGCGCGTCGAAGGCTATCGCAATTTCGGCACCAAACTGTGGAACGCGGCGCGGTTCTGCGAGATGAACGAGTGCGTTGTCGATCCCTCGTTCGATCCCGCCTCGACGAAGGAGGCGCTCAACAAGTGGATCGTGCACGAGGCGAACGGTTGCGCGAGGGAAGTCACCGAAGCGCTCGAAGCCTATCGCTTCAACGACGCGGCGGGGGCGATCTACAAGTTCACCTGGAACGTCTTCTGCGACTGGTATGTGGAGCTGTCCAAGCCTCTGCTGTTCGACGGCGGCGAGGCGGTCAAAAGCGAGACCCGCAAGACCGCCGCCTGGGCGCTCGATCATATCCTGAAGCTGTTGCACCCGTTCATGCCGTTCATTTCGGAGGAGCTTTGGGGGTCGTTGGCCAGGCGGGACGGGATGCTCATCAAGGCGCAGTGGCCGGCGTTCGACGCGCGACTCTCCAGCGACGAGGCCGCCGCCGAAATGAACTGGACCATCAATCTCATTTCGGCGATCCGTTCCATCCGCACCGAGATCAATGCGCCCGCCGGCGCGAAGGTTCCGCTCGTCGCGGTCGCGCTCGGAGAGCAGGAGAAAGCGCGCCTCGCTGCTCACGGCGACATCGTGAGCCGCCTCGCGCGCCTCTCCGTCATCGATCACGCGCGCGAGGCGCCGAAAGGCGCGGTGCAGATCGTCCATGACGGCGCCGTCTTCGCGCTGCCGCTCGAAGGCGTCATCGACATCGGCGCGGAGAAGGCGCGGCTCGAAAAGGAGATCGCCAAGGCCGCCGACGAGATCGCCCGGATCGACAAGAAGCTCGCCAACGAAAGCTTCGTCGCCAAGGCGCCGGCCGAGGTGGTCGAGGAGCAGCGCGCCCGCCGCGAGGACTATGCGGCGCAGGGCGAGAAGTTCAAGGCGGCGCTGGCGCGGCTGAAAGACCTGTAAGCCTTTCGGCTTCAATCCTCCTTCGCCTCAAGGCCGAGCTTTTCCTGCAAGCCTTTCGCGCTTGTCGTGTGCTGGAATTTCTGCTTCCTGTCGGGGAAGACGTAATGAAACGCGCCGTGCGCCATCAGCGCGCTTTCATGGAAGCCTGAGAGGATCAGCTTCAGCTTGCCCGGATAGCACGCCATGTCGCCGATGCAGAATATGCCGGGGGCGGAGGTTTCGAATTTCTCCGTATCGACAGGGATGCGGTTTTCCTCGAGCTGCAGGCCGAACTCCGCGATGGGCCCGAGCTTCATGGTGAGGCCGTAGAAGGCGAGCAGCGCCTCGCAGGGAACGTCGAAATCGCCTTTCTCTTCCGACTTCAGCGCGACGGCGGCGATCTGTCCGCCCGCGCCCTTGAGGCCGGCGATCTGCGCGACATGGAAGTCGATGGTTCCCGCATCCGCGAGGGCGCGCATCTTCTCGACGCTGTCCGGCGCGGCGCGAAAATCCGGGCGGCGGTGGACGAGCGTGACGCGCTTTGCGATCTCCGCCAGATTGAGCGTCCAGTCCAGCGCCGAGTCGCCGCCGCCCGCGACGATAATCGTCTTGTCACGGAATATTTCGCGTTTCCTGACGGCGTAGAAGACGCTTTCGCCCTCGAACGCCTCGACGCCAGGAATGGGCGGGCGCTTGGGCGTGAAGGAGCCGCCGCCGGCGGCGATGACGACGACGGCGGCTTCGATCGTCGTGCCGAGATCGGTGGAGATCCGCCAGCGGCCCGCCGGCGTCTTTTCGAGGGCGTCGGCCATTTCGCCGAGGTGGAACGTCGCGTCGAACGGCGCGATCTGCTCCATCAGGCGGTCGGTGAGCGCCGCGCCGGTGATGACGGGAATGCCCGGAATGTCGAGGATCGGCTTTTCGGGATAAAGCTCGGAGACCTGTCCGCCGGGCTTGTCCTGGATGTCGATCACATGCGCCTTGATGCCGAGCAGGCCGAGTTCGAACACCGCGAAGAGGCCGACGGGTCCCGCGCCGATGATGATCGCATCGGTCTCGTGGGCGCCGCCGGAGGCGACGCTCTTCACCAAAGTCTGAGCCATGGCCGGGCGCGCCCTCCGATGCCTCGTTGTCTTTTGCGGCGAGCTTAGACTTGGTTCGGCGGCGAGGAAAAGGGATTGACGCGCGCCGGCGCCCTAATCTTCCGGCGCCGCAAAATGGAGAAGGACGCCGAGCCGCTCGTCGGCCGCCGTCCATTCCGCGGCGGCGAACTCGAAATGCGCCAGCGCGCCCGGCGGAAACCGGCGCGCCGTTTCGACGATCGCCGCCGCATCGGAGCGGGCGTGATCGACGAGCGACAAAGACAGCGCATGCAGGCCCGGATTGTGGCCGATGACGAGAATATGCGCGGCGCTTTCCGGCGCCGCCCATATTTCCGAGAGGATCGCAGAGGGCGAAGCATTGTAGAGCGCGTCGGGAAACTCAGCGCGCGCGCGGTCTTTAAGGTGCGGCGCAACATGCTCAAGCGTCTGCCGCGTGCGCGCCGAGGGGGAAGAGAGAACGAGATCGGGCGCAAGCCTCAGCTCCGCCATCGCCGCGCCCATCCGGGCGGCGTCGCGCCGGCCTTTTTCCGTCAGCGGCCGCTCGAAGTCGCGCGCGCCTTTTCCGGCCTCGGCGTGGCGCAGAAGGGTGAGACGTTTCATGCGGCGAAAGTAGGCGCTGCGGCGCGCTATTCAACGGTCAGCACGACCTTGCCCAGCGCTTTCCTCTCCTCGATCATCTTCAGCGCCTCGGCCGCTTTTTCGAGCGGGAAGGTCGCGGTGACGCGCGGTCTGATCTTTCCTTCCGCATACCAACGGAACAGTTCGGCGACATGGTCGGCGTTGCGTTTCGGGTCGCGCATCGTGAAAGCGCCCCAGAACACGCCGACGATCTGGCAGCTTTTGAGGAGCGTCAGGTTGAGCGGAATTTTCGGAATCCCCGCCGGGAAGCCGACGACGAGGAAGCGTCCCTCCCAGGCGAGCGCCCGGATGGCCGCTTCCGCATAGTCGCCGCCGACCGCGTCGTAGACGACGTTCGCGCCTTCGCCGCCGCACAGTTTCTTGATTTCGCCTGAGAGCGCCTTTTGCGAGTCGCGGTCAAGCTCGCGCGGATAGACGAGCGCCTCGTCGGCGCCGAGCTCCTTGCAGAATTTCGCCTTGTCCTCGGACGACACGCCGGCGACGACTTTCGCGCCCATCGCCTTGCCGAGTTCGATCGCCGCCGCGCCGACGCCGCCCGCCGCGCCGAGAATGAACAGCGATTCGCCCGGCCTGATCCGGGCGCGGTCCTTCAGCGCGTAATGCGAGGTGCCGTAGGTCAGCATGAAGGCGGCGGCCTCGTCGAACGGCATGGCGTCCGGAATCTTGTTGGCGCGCGGCGCATCGCAGATGAAATGCGTGGCGTAACCGCCGTTGATCCCGCCCGCCAGCACGCGGTCGCCCACCTTGAGAGACGTGACGCCGGCGCCGACGGCGTCGACGACGCCGGCGACTTCGCCGCCCGGCGCAAAGGGCCGCTCGGGCCGGAACTGGTAGAGATCGCGGATGATGAGCGTGTCGGGAAAATTCACGCCCGCCGCCTTCACGGCGATGCGCGCCTGACCGGCGCCCGGTTCCGGCGTCGAGGTCTCGGTGAGTTTGAGGGACTCCGGCCCGCCGGGCTCGTGGCTCATCATCGCTTTCATGGAATTGCTCATGTCTGTTGCGCTTGCGGTCGGCGCGCATCTTACGCATGGTCACGGCGCCCATAAACGACCAATCACACCTGACCGGGCGGAGGAAGGCGAATGAGGCGATCCATACTGGCGGCTGCGTTCGGCGCGGCGCTTGTCGCAGGCTGCGCGACGGTGGCGCGCGCCACCCTTGAAGACCGGTTTCAGGCGATCGGCATACCGCAGGGAACGGCCGTCTGCATGGTGGACGAGCTCGACCGGCGCCTGTCGGACGAGGATCTTCAGGACCTCGCGCGCTATACGATCGGGCTCGCCCGCGCCGATTCGACGGTCGCGGCCATCCGCTCGCTGATGCGCATCGACAATCCGCGCGCCGTCACGGCGATAGGGGCGGCCGGAGTCTCCTGCGTGTCGGGACTGAGACTCTGATGAGCGAGGGAACAGCAGAAGCCGTCGCCGCCGCGCCCGCCGCATCCGAACGCAAGGCGGAGCGCTACAGTTATTACGTGCTGATGATTCTGACTATCGTCTACACGTTCAACTTCATCGACCGGCAAATCATCGCCATCCTGTCGCCGGCCATCAAGGAAGATCTCGGCCTGTCAGATTCGGTGCTGGGGCTGCTGAAGGGCATGGCCTTCGCCATTCTCTACACGACGCTCGGCATCCCCATCGCCTGGCTGGCGGACCGCTGGAACCGCGTCTCGATCGTCTCGATTTCGCTGGCGTTGTGGAGCGGCTTCACCGCGCTGTCCGGCATGTCGGCGAACGCTTTGCAGCTCGGTCTTGCGCGCATCGGCGTCGGCATCGGCGAGGCGGGCTGCAGTCCGCCGGCGCATTCGCTGATTTCGGACTATTTCGCCAAGGAGAAGCGGGCGAGCGCGCTGGCCATATATTCGCTCGGCATTCCCTTCGGCCAGATGTTCGCCTTCCTCGCCGGCGGCTGGGTCCTCGAAAATCTCGGCTGGCGAAACGCCTTTTTCGTCGTCGGCATTCCCGGGGTCCTTCTGGCGATCATCATGAAGTTGACGGTGCGCGAACCGATCCGCGGCGCGAAGGAGGCCGCGGGCGCGGCGGCGCCGGTGAAGTTCGTCGACGGGGTCAAGCAGCTGCTTCGGATCCCGAGCTATTGGGGCGTCATCGCCGGCATCACGCTCGCATCGTTCACCGGCTACGGCACGGGGCTGTGGATCGTCGACTTCTACCGGCGCACCTACGAGCTCTCCTATACCAGCATCACGTTGCCGCTGGCGCTGCTCAACGGCGTCGCCTACGGGATCGGCACCTTCCTCGGCGGATATCTCACTGACCGGTATGGCAAGAAGGGCAAGGGCGCCTATGCATGGATTCCGGGGGTCGGGATGCTCATTACGATTCCCGCGGGCTGGCTGTCCTTGTGGGCGCCGACGCCGTTCTGGGCGTTTTTCTGGTCGGCGCCGTTCCTCATCGCGCTCGGCTTCTATCTCGGGCCGTGCTTTTCGCTGATCCAGACCCTCGCGCCGGTGAAGCTCAGGGCGTTCTCTACGGCGTTCGCATTCCTCATCCTCAATTTCATCGCGCTCGGTCTCGCGCCGCTGTGGGTGGGAGCGATTTCCGACATGTTCCTCGCCGGCTATGGCGACGTGACGAGTCTCAGGATCGCGCTGACGACGCTCGGCGGCTCGAGCGCGCTCGCCGCGCTCGCGTTTTTCTGGACCGCGAAGCGCTTGCCGAAGGACTGGGCGAAAGCCACAAATGAGGAGCAGGCCGGCGTTTAAGGGAGAGAAGAATGGCGGCGGCGAAGAAAGCGGCGAAAAAGAACTCTTCCGGCGCGCCGGCGCGGAAAAAGACCGTAAAGAAGACGGCGGCGAAAAAGCCCGCCGCGAAAAAGGCCGCTCCCCGCGGCGAGAACAAGACCAAAGCTACCGCCGCCGATGTCGGCGCCTTCATCGCATCCGTTCCGGACGAGACCCGTCGTAAGGACGCGGAAGCCCTGCTGGCGCTGATGAAGAAGGTCACGGGCGAAAAGCCGACAATGTGGGGACCGTCGATCGTCGGTTTTGGCTCTTATCACTACAAGTATGAGACCGGCCGCGAGGGCGACATGCTCGTGACGGGGTTCTCGCCGCGCAGCGCCGCCGTCGTCGTCTACATCATAGGCGGCGTTCCCGATACGGACGATCTCTACAAGCGGCTCGGCAAGCATTCGACGGGCAAGTCGTGCCTCTACATAAAACGGCTCGCCGACGTCGACATTGGCGTGCTGGAGCAGATCGTCAAAAAATCGGTCGCCTACATGCGCAAGAAATATCCCGCCTCTGCGGTCTGACCGAGCGGGGGGAGGCCGGCCATCGCCCCGCTTGCCCCAATAATGCCGCCGAACATCCCTTTTTGAGCCATGCGGCAAGCGTCCGATGGAACCATCGACGGCGTTTGCGCATTGGCTGAACGCCGTCCGCATCGAGACCGGGGAGATGCTGCGATGCCGCGTTATGTCGCCAACGCCGTTCCGAGCGGGAAATTCGTCGCCGCACCGTCTCCGGCGGTTTACCGGGTCGCTCGCCGGCGTTCTTCGCCGGGCGCTGCGGTTTTCGGTCCTCTCGGCTTTCTCAAGGACCTGGCGCAGGGGGCGGGCGCGGGCGCGCTGACTTTTCTCGGCGCCATGAAACTTTCCGCCGGCGCCGCGCCGCTCACTCTCGAAACCGTAATGCATCGCGTCATGCAGGGCGGCGCGCCGGGAGCGATCGAGATCGCCGGCGCGGCTGCGCTCTTCCTCAGCGCCGGCAAGGGGCCCGGACGGGTTCTCGGCCTTCTCGCCTTCATTGTTCTCGTTTCCGTCTATGCGAACGGCGCGGAGTCGGCGGAAGTTGTCGCCTACATAGAAAATCTTTATGCGAAGCTTTCGCAGATTCTGTCTAACTTCGGAGCGGCCGGCCTCATCGCCGCGTGAACAGGCGGACAGTTTCCGCCATGCAGCACTCGCCCGTCATCTCTTCCGAAGACTCCTGGCCGGTGAAGTCACTCTTTCGAAAGTTTCAGGCTCGTCCGCTTCGTCCCGAGATGCAGTTCACATGCGCCAATGGCCGGGATTCCAATGCGCTACGCTTCTCCGCGCGGCTCGGTCGCGAACATTCACAGATGCGCGCGCGAAGCTGGACTCGCCTTGTTTCTGTCACGATCCGGCATCACTCTTTACGCGGAGGGGCTTCATGAATGGCGCGTAAGTTGCGCTTTCAAGGAGTATCGTCGTCATGCCGTCAACAGTTTTGACCCGTCCTGCAGCATTCTACGATGTCGTGCCGATCGACCAGCGCTACGCCGGGCCGCATACGCACTCGCCTTTCGAGGTCTTCAGGAAATTCGGGCAGGGCGCCGGAGCCGCGTGGCTGGTGCTCACCGGTTCGGACGCGATGCTGTCGCCGGCCGCGGCTGACGCCGCGGAGCCGGTCGTAGATTTCTCGTCGCTGAACGGCATTGCGGAATCGCTCGCCACGGGCGGCCTTACCGGGCCGCTGCAGATCATCGGCGCGATTCTGATTTTTCTCGCTGCGGGGCGATGCATCGCGCGTTTCGCCGGCCTCATCATCATGGCGGGCGTCTTCGTTCTGTATACGCAGGGAGTGACCATCGGCGACATCGGTTCGTTCGCGGGCGACTTCATGCACAGGGCCGCCGCCGCCGCGCAGGCTTTCATGTCGGAACCGGTCGCCTGACCGGCCGCGTTTGGCGGCGCGTGACATAGTGTGCTACAGGCCTCTTCCACAAAGCGGAAGGACGGCCTGTGACCACAACAAAACCGAAACTTGTCATCCGTCAGGCGACGCTGGAAGACGTTCCCGGCATCGTCGCCGTTTCCAAAGCGATTTACGGCGAGGATCATTGCTACGTCGAAGGCAATGTCCGGGGCCAGATCAACAATTTTCCCGAAGGCCAGTTCGTCGCTGAATATGAAGGCAAGATCGTCGGCAACTGCGCCACCTTCATCATCAATGAAGACATCGCCCTGAAGCCGCATTCATGGATGGAGATCACCGGCGGCGGGTTCGCGGCGCGGCACAATCCCGACGGCGACACGCTCTACGGCATGGATGTGGGCGTCGATCCGGCGTTCCGCAGGCTGCGCATCGGGCAGCGGTTTTACGCCGTGCGCCGCGAACTCTGCGAATATTTCGAACTGAAAGGCATCGTTTTCGGCGGCCGGATGCCCGGATACGCCAAACGCGCGGCGGAGTATCCCAACCCGCTCGATTACATCAACGCCGTCGCCGAAAAGAAACTCAAGGACCAGGTCATCAACTTTCAGATGGCGCAGGGATTCGAGCCCATCGGGGTCCTGCCGAAATATCTGCTGAGCGACAAGGATTCGCTCGGCTATGCGACGCTGATGTACTGGCGCAATCCGCTTGCTCCGGAGACGTCGGGGGTCAAGGCGACGCGGCCGACCAATCGCCTGCCGCAAAGCGTGCGCGTCGCGACGGTGCAGTTCCAGATGCGCCGCATCTCAAGCATCGAGGAATTCGAAGAGCAGGTCGATTATTTCGTCGACGTCGCCTCCGACTACAAGGCGGATTTCGTGGTGTTTCCCGAATTGTTCACGTTGCAGCTTCTGTCGCTGGAGCAGAAGCGCCTGGCGCCGACGACGGCGATCAAGAAGATCGCCGAATACAAGGAACGCTTCTGCGCCTTCATGGAGAGGCTCGCCGTCTCCTACAACATCAACATCATCGGAGGGTCGCATCCGACGCTGCACGAAAGCGGCGACATCAGGAACGTCTGCTACATCTTCCTGCGCAACGGCGCGGTCTATTCGCAGGAGAAGCTGCATCCGACCCCTGCGGAACGGCGCTGGTGGAACATCAAGGGCGGCGACACGGTGTCAATCGTTCCGACAGATTGCGGGCCGATCGGGGTGATGATCTGTTACGACTCGGAGTTTCCCGAGATGGCCCGTCATCTCGTCGATCAGGGGGCGATCATTCTCTTCGTGCCGTTCTGCACCGACGAACGCCGGGGCTATCTGCGCGTGCGCTACTGCTGCCATGCGCGGGCCGTCGAGAACCAGTGCTACGTCGTGCTCTCGGGCGTGGTCGGCAATCTGCCGAATGTCGAGAACATGGATATTCACTATGCGGAGAGTTGCATCCTGACGCCGTCCGACTTCCCGTTCGCGCGCGACGGCGTCGCCGCGGATACGGCGCCCAACACCGAGACGATCGCCATCGCCGATCTTTCGATCTCCGACCTGCTGGTCAGCCGCGAGGCGGGGGCGGTGCAGAATCTCAATGATCGCCGCTACGATCTTTACCAGGTGCGCTGGAACCAGAACCCGTCCCCGGGCGGCGCCAAGGCGCAGGAGCAGGGCGTCGCCACCGCCCATACCGGCGGTTGACAGCGTCCGCCGCCGGGCGTAGCCAGCTTTTCGTCGGGCCGCAGAAAGCTCGAACGGAGTTGGACCCTATGACCTTTCGCAAATCATTCATTGACGGCGTCGCCGGTCGACCGACCGGCCTTGCGTCCGCTCGCGAAGGGAAAGGCTTCTAGCGCCTTCAGGGTTCTTTCAGACCGCCCGCCCTCCGAGCCCAGCGCAGCGCTCCGGAGGGTTTTTTTTGCCCGCAAGCATGAAGTCTCCGGATGGCTGCATAACGAAACGATAAAGCAGCGATAAAGAAGATGTCACAGACTTTGGAATTGCCGGCCGAACATAACGCGCCAATGCGCGCTTCGCCCTGGCGCGCCGAACTGAAGGCGCTCCTCCTGCTCGGCGCGCCGATGGCGCTGACGCAGCTCATCCAGTTTTCGATCAACACCGTCGACGTGTTGATGATCGGACGGCTCGGGGCCGAACCGCTTGCCGCGGCGTCTCTCGGCATTGTGATGTATTACGCCGTGTTTCTTCTGGGGCTCGGACCGGCGATGGCGATCTCGCCGCTGGTTTCCCAGGCGCTCGGGCGCGACCGCAACGATGTCGTCGACGTGCGCCGCTCGGTGCGCATGGGCCTGTGGGCGAACGTCCTGATGTTCCCGCTGGCGCTTGTTCTGTTTCTCAACGCCGGCTCGATCGCGCGGGCGCTCGGCCAGCCGGAAGCGCTGGCGGCGCTCGCCGGGCCGTATGTGATCGCGCTGGCGCCCGGCCTGCCGTTCATGCTCGGCGTCATCATGATGCGGAACTATCTCGCGGCGATCGAGAAGACGAAAATCCCGCTGCTGTTCATTCTGGCGACGACGTTCGTCAACGCGTTCCTCAATTACCTGCTGATCTACGGCAATTGGGGTTTCCCGCGGCTGGAGCTGGTGGGGGCGGGGATCGCTTCGGCGATATCGCACGCGGCGGGATTCTTCCTGCTCGTCGGGTACAGTTGCGTCGATCGCGACGCCAGGCGGTTCGAGATCCTGAAGAATGCGCACAAAATCGACTGGGAGCGGCTGCGCGAAATCTTCCGTCTCGGCTGGCCGATCGGCGTCACCATCGGCTTCGAGGCGATGCTGTTCAACTCGTCCGTGTTCCTGATGGGCCGCATCGGCGTCAATGAAGTCGCGGCCTATCAGGTGGCGCTCAACGTCGCCGCGCTCGCCTTCATGATGCCGCTCGGCATGTCGATGGCGGGCGGCGTGCGCGTCGGGCTGGCTGCCGGCGCCGGCGACCGGGCGGGGGTTCGCCGCGCCGCCGCGCTCACCATCCTCGTGTGCGCGTCGATCATCATGATGTTCGCGATTCCGGTCATGCTCGCGCCGCATCGGATCGCCGGGCTCTATCTCAACGCCGCCGAGCCGCACAACGCGGCGGTGCTGGGACTGGTCGCGCGCTTCCTGCCCATCGCCGCAGCGTTCGCCCTTTTCGACGCGACGCAGGTCGCGGCGGCGCAGTGCCTCAGGGGCCTCAAGGACGTGCGCATGCCGATGCTGCTCACCGGGATCAGCTACTGGGTGATCGGCTTCCCGCTCGCCGCCTGGCTCGGGCTTGGCACCGAAGTCGGCGCCGTCGGGATCTGGTGGGGGTTGCTGGCGGCGCTCGCCGCTGCGTCCTTCACGCTCGGCGGCAGGCTGCTGTTCCTGGTGCGGCGGTAACAGGCTTTCCGTCTCGGGGTGCGTCATGCCTGACCACCCCGAGGCGGCGCCGGAACTACCAGATTGCCTGCTATGTTATGTGATGTTATATCAAAAGAAATGGCGGCCAGAAGAACGGAATGAACGATCGGCGGGGCGGAGAGCATTTCGGCGAGGAGCAGGCGGCGGCGTACGACAAGCGGTTCGAAAAGATCGCGCCCATGCGCGATAACCTTCATCTCGTGATGCGTTTCGCGCTGGCGGGAATTCCCGACAATGCGCGCGTCTTGTGCGTCGGCGCCGGAACGGGTCTTGAGCTTTTCTACCTCGCGGAAGCGTTCCCCGCCTGGCGGTTCACCGCCGTCGAACCGGCGGCGCCGATGCTCGCTCAATGCCGCCGGCGGGCGGAGCGGCTGGGCGTCGCGTCGCGCTGCGACTTTCATGAAGGCTATCTCGACACGCTGCCCGAGACCGCGCCGTTCGACGCCGCGACGGCGCTTCTCGTGTCGCACTTTATCCTAGAGGAAGAGCCTCGACGCGGGTTCTTCCGCGGGATCGCCGCGCGGCTTCGCGAAGGCGCGCCGCTCGTCAACGCCGACCTGTCGGCGGATCGCGACGCGCCGGATTTTCGGGCGCAATATGATCTGTGGCTGCGCGCCATGCGTCATGCCGATCTCAGCGAGGAGAAGCTGGAGGAGTATAAGCGCGCCTTCGAGAAGGGCGTGTCGCTGCTTCCGCCGTCTTCGCTTGCGGCGCTGATATCGTCCGCGGGCTTCGAGGCGCCGCAGGAGATCTGGCGGTCGCTACTGATGCGCGCCTGGGTCTCGCGCCGCGCCTAGTCCCGCAACCGCTCGCGAGTCTTGAGGAATTTGACGCCGGCGGTGCGCTGCTCCTCGTAATTCGCCTCCCACGCCGAGCGGGCGAGAAACACCGGCGCGTCGAAACGGTCGTAGGCGATGGACGAGCGGTGCTGGGCGATGAACGTCTCCAGCGCCGCCTTGTCATCCGACACCAGCCAGCGCGCGACCTCGTAGCCGCAGGGCTCCAGCTTCGCCGCGACGCCGTACTCCGCCGCCATGCGCGCTTCGAGAACATCGAGCTGCAACGCGCCGACCACGCCCACGTAAAGGTCGCTGCCGAGCAGCGGCGTGAACATCTGGCTCGCGCCTTCTTCGGCGAGGGCGAGGACCGCCTTCTTCATCTGCTTCGACTTCATCGGATCGGCGAGGCGGACGCGGCGGATGATCTCCGGCGCGAAGTCGGGGAGGCCCGTGAAGCGCACGCCGTCAATTTCCGTCAGCGTGTCGCCGACCGAGAGCGCGCCGTGGTTCGGCACGCCGATAATGTCGCCGGCGACGGCTTCCTCCGCCCGCTGACGGTCCTGCGCGAAAAAGAAGATGGGATTGTTGACGGCGAGTTGCTTGTCGGTGCGGGCGTTCTTGAGCTTCATGCCGCGCTTGAACTCGCCGGAGCACAGGCGCAGGAACGCCACCCGGTCGCGGTGGTTCGGGTCCATGTTGGCCTGCACCTTGAAGACGAAGCCGGAGACGCCGGCGTCGGCGGGCGAGACTTCGCGCCCCGCCGCTTCCTGGGCGCGCGGCGGCGGCGCGAAGGCGGCGATGTCGCGCAGGAGTTCGCGCACGCCGAACTCGCGCAGCGCCGAACCGAAATACACCGGCGTCTGCGCCCCGTGCAGGAACTGCTCGCGGTCGAAGGCCGGAAAGCCTTCCGCGGCGAGGGGGATGTTCTCGCGGGCCTCGGCGGCGCGTTCGGCGCCGACAAGCTGCTCAAGCTTGGGATCATCGAGCCCCGAAACCTGTTCGACGCGGCCGTAGTTCTTTTCTTCCTTGCTCTCGGGAAGCAGGACGCGGTTCGTCGCAATGTCGTAGCAGCCGGCGAAATCAGAGCCGAGCCCCAGGGGCCAGACCATCGGTGCGACGTCGAGCGCCAGCGCGCTCGCCACCTCGTCCATCAGCTCGAACGGATCTTTCGCCTCGCGGTCGATCTTGTTGACGAAGGTGATGATCGGAATGTCGCGGAGCCGGCAGACTTCGAACAGTTTCAGCGTCTGGCTCTCGATGCCCTTGGCCGCGTCGATCACCATGACCGCCGAGTCGACGGCGGTGAGCGTGCGGTAGGTGTCTTCGGAGAAGTCCTCGTGGCCCGGCGTGTCGAGCAGGTTGTAGGTGACGCCGTTCATCTCGAAGGTCATCGCCGAGGTCGTCACCGAGATGCCGCGCTTCTGCTCGATCTCGAGCCAGTCGGACCGCGCCCGCCGCCGCTCGCCGCGCGCCTTCACCTCGCCGGCGAGCCGGATCGCGCCGGAGCCGAGCAGCAGCTTCTCGGTCAGCGTCGTCTTGCCGGCGTCCGGGTGCGCGATGATCGCGAAGGTGCGGCGGGAGAGGTAGGCGGGCCGGTTGGAAGAATCGGGCATCGTTACTCGCAGGGGCGAGGGGACGCCCGGACTGACAGGGATTGAGCGGGCGCGGGTAGCACGGATGGGGCGGGGAGGGAAATACCGCCCTAGCCGAGCGCCGGCCGCTCGCCCTTCACCGTCGTGCGGTACATCTCCCGCCGGAACCCGAGATAGTCGCTCACCGGCAGATGCAGGCAGCAGCGATTGTCCCAGATGGCGACGGCGCCTTTCTTCCAGCGGAAGCGGCAGGTGAAGTTCTCCGCCGTCATGTGCTCGGCGAGGAAAGCGAGGATCGGCGCCGATTCCTCCGGGTGCATGCCTTTTATTCCGACCGTGTAGACCGGATTGACGTAGAGCGCCTTGCGCCCCGTGACGGGATGGGTCCTGACCAGCGGATGCTCCTGCTGGCGCGTCGATTCCTCGCCGCCGGTTTTCACCTTCATGTTTTCGAGAAAGGCGTAGACCGTCTTCATCTGCGCGCCGTAGCCGCGCTCGGCGGAGTGGAGCGCCGTCAGCCCTTCGAGCACGCGGCGGAATTCATCCGACAGCGACTCATAAGCCAGATAGCAATTGGCGTAGATCGTATCGCCGCCGAAGGGCGGAATCTCCTTCGCGTGCAGCAGCGTGTAGGCGGGCGGCTCCGGCAGGAACGACCAGTCCGAATGCCACGCGCCGCCGAACACCATCGGCGCCATCTCGTTCGCTTCTTTCTTCACATGCAGGACGTTGGAGTGATCCGGCATGCCCTCGATGAAGGGATCCGGCCCGAAATCGCCGAGCCGCAGCGTGAACGCCTCCATCTCATCGACCGACAGGTCCTGATCGAGGACGAACACGGCGAGGTGGTCGGCAAGGGCGGTCTTGATCTCGCCGAAGGCGGCGTCGCTCATCGAGCGCAGATCGACGCCGGAAATCTCCGCCCCCATGGTCCCGGCGACGGGCGCGACCTCGATGTGATCGTACTTTCGGGCGGCGTTGGTGCGCGCGGTGGCGGCGCGGATGAGCATGACGGACCTCCCGAATTAAAAGCGCTGGGAAACTTATCCTCGCCCTTTCCGGCGACCCTATATTGGGAGCCTGGAAAGGATCAGGCCATGATGAAAACATCGCCAGCGAAGGTCAAAACCGCCGAGGAAGATTCGGGCCGGCGCCCGGAACCGGGTCCGGGCGGCCGAAGAGTTTCGCGCGAAAGCCGGCTGAACCCCGCGCCGGGTCTGAACGAGCCGGCTCGCCGGAAGGTTAATTTCGGGCGATTCGCAGCGCCCGGCGTTCTGTTCTCCGGCGCGCCGGGCGGCTATAGGAGCCCCCACGCCCGCCTCGAAAGGATCTAGATGTCCCGCCTCCTGATCACCTCCGCCTTGCCTTACATCAACGGCATCAAGCATCTCGGCAATCTGGTCGGGTCGATGCTGCCGGCGGACGTCTATGCGCGGTTCAAGCGGGCGCGGGGCGACGAGGTGCTGTTCATCTGCGCCACCGACGAGCACGGCACGCCGGCCGAGCTCGCGGCCCGCGCCGCAGGGCGGACGGCTGAGGAATATTGCGCCGAACAGCACGAGATCCAGAAAAAGGCCTGCCTCGCCTTCGGCCTGTCGTTCGACCATTTCGGCCGCTCCTCGAACCCGCCGAACCACCGGCTGACCCAGCATTTCGCCGCCGTGCTGGAAAAGAACGGGCTGATCGAGGAGCGCACCACCAAACAGATCTATTCGATCGACGACCAGCGCTTCCTGCCCGACCGCTACGTGGAGGGAACCTGCCCGGTCTGCGGCTACGAGAAGGCGCGCGGCGACCAGTGCGACAATTGCGGGACGCTGCTCGACCCGATGGAGCTGATCAATCCGTATTCGTCCATTTCCGGCTCGCGCAACGTCGAGGCGCGCGACACCAAGCATCTCTACCTCCTGCAATCGAAGATGCAGGGCCGGGTCGAGAAATGGCTCAACGAGCGGGACTTCCCGTCGCTGACCCGCTCCATCGCGCTGAAATGGATGAAGGAGGGGTTGCAGGACCGCTCCATCACCCGCGACCTCTACTGGGGCATCAAGGTCGAGAAGGACGGCGAGCCGCGTCCCGGCTTCGAGACGAAAGTCTTCTATGTGTGGTTCGACGCGCCTATCGAATATATCGGCGCGACCGAGGAATGGGCGCAGGCGAACGGCGGAAACTGGCGCTCCTGGTGGCGGCTCGACGAAGGCGCCGA
Source organism: Pseudomonadota bacterium (assembly GCA_036337175.1). Lineage (GTDB taxonomy): Bacteria > Pseudomonadota > Alphaproteobacteria > Caulobacterales > Parvularculaceae > Amphiplicatus. The sequence goes on along the minus strand of JAYZEQ010000008.1, from coordinate 44,012 downwards.
CGACGTGCGCTACGTGCAGGTGATGGGCAAAGACAATGTCGCCTTCCATACGGTGAGCTTCCCGTGCACCATTCTCGGCTCCGAGGAGCCGTGGAAGACGGTCGATACGCTGAAATCGCTGAACTGGCTCACCTGGTACGGCGGAAAATTCTCGACCAGCCAGAACCGCGGCATCTTCATGGACCAGGCGCTTGAACTGCTGCCCGCCGACTACTGGCGCTGGCACCTGATGGCGAACGCGCCCGAGTCCGACGACGCCTCGTTCACGCTGGAGCATTTCGCCTCGGTCGTGAACAAGGATCTCGCCGACGTGCTCGGCAATTTCGTCAACCGCATCACGCGGTTCTGCGCCTCGAAATTCGGCGAGAAGGTTCCGGGTGAGGGCGCCTACGGGCCGCTCGAGGAAAAGCTCGCCGCCGACCTAGACGCGAAGATAAGGTCGTATACGGACAATCTCGAAGCGATGGAGTTCAGAAAGGCGTTCGCTGACCTTCGCGGAATATGGGTCGCAGGCAACGAGTACCTGCAGGTCGCCGCGCCGTGGACCGCCTTCAAGACCGACCCCGAGCGCGCCGCCGCCTCGGTGCGCGCCGCGCTCAACCTGATCGTGCTCTTCGCGGCGCTGTCGCGGCCGGTCATTCCCTATGCGGCGGACCGGATGTTCGCGATCTTCGGGCTTGCCCCGGCCGAAGCGGGCAAGTGGCCGACAAACGCCAGGGCGGCGCTCGAAACGCTGAAGCCCGGCCATGCGTTCGCGCCGGCGGACGTGCTGTTCAAGAAGATCGAGGACGAACAGGTCGCCGAATGGCGGGAGAAATTCGGAGCGGAATAGCGGGGCGCGTAATGAATCTGGACTGGAGGCTGATCGATTGGGAGCTGACGGGCGGTCTTGTTGAAGCGGCGGGCCTTGTCGCTGCGGCGCTTGTCGCGGCGTTCACTTACAGAGCGAACCTGCGCCAGCGCAGGGCGGAATGGCTCTATAAGCTCTTTGAAAAATTCTACGAGAATCGCGACTACAAGCCGATGCGCCGCCTTCTCGACTATCAGCCCGAGGATGAAATCGCGGCGCTGCGTCGGGACATCGACGCCAACGTCGGCTCCGAAAATGTCGAGGCTTTGGTCGATTATCTGAATTTTTTCGAGTTGATCGCCATTCAGGTCAAGGATGGCCAGATCAGCGAGCGCGAGGTCGTCGATATTTTCGACTACTATATACGACGCCTGTTCATGCACGACTTCATCATGAAGTATATCGACGAGCAGGGGTTCGAGAATCTTGCGCGGCTGGTCAGGTCGCTGCAAAAGGGAAGCCGTAAGAAATAATGGCTGCGGATTTTCTGTTCGTTTACGGCACGCTTCGCGCGGAGCGGGACGATGCTCTGGCGAAGCGGCTGCGAGAGGAAGCGTCTCTCATCGGCGTAGGCGCGATGCAGGGCTTGCTTTACCGCATCGACTGGTATCCGGGCGCCGTCGATTCGGCGAATGAAGCGGATCTCGTTTACGGCGATCTCTACAGTCTGTCTCCCACGTCGCAACTGCTCAAAGAATTGGACGTTTATGAGGGTTGCGGCGAGGATGATCCCCGTCCGCATGAGTATCGCAGGGAAAAGCGATCGGTGCGGTTCGGCGACCGGCGATTCAGCGCCTGGGTTTATTTGTATAACTGGAGTCTCGACGGCAAGGCGGTCATTCCCGGCGGGGACTTCCTTGCGGATGGAGATACGGAAGGAGCCGTCCGATGAAGAATCTTTTCTCACTCGAGGGGCGCACGGCCCTCATCACCGGCGGCTCGCGCGGCATCGGAGAGATGATCGCCAGGGGTTTTCTCGAATACGGCGCGAAGGTCTATATCTCCTCCCGCAAGGCCGACCAGTGCGACGCGACGGCGGCCGAACTTTCCAAGTTCGGAACCTGCGTGTCGATCCCGCAGGACGTTTCGACCGTCGAGGGTTGCAAGGCGCTCGCCGACAAGTATCTCGCCAAGGAAAAGTCGCTCAATATTCTCGTCAACAACGCCGGCGCGGCGTGGGGCGCGCCGTTCGAGGAGTTTCCGGAAAGCGGCTGGGACAAGGTGATGGACCTCAACGTCAAGTCGCCCTTTTTCCTGACGCAGGTCCTTCATGGCGCGCTCAAGGCCGCGGCGTCGCCGGAAAGGCCTTCGAAAGTCATCAATATCGCGTCGATCGACGGCATACGGATCAATCCGTGGGAGACCTACTCCTATCATGCGTCGAAGGCGGGGCTCATCCATCTGACAAGGCGGATGGCGAACCGTCTCGTCAAGGATCAGATCGTCGTCAGCGGCATCGCGCCGGGTCCCTTCGCGTCCGAAATGAACCGCGCCGCCCGCGATCACGCCGACATGGTGTCGTCGATGACGCCGGCCGGACGCATCGGCTCCGAAGAGGACATGGCGGGCGCCGCCGTCTTCCTCGCCAGCCGGGCCGGCGACTATGTGGTCGGCGACACGCTCGCGGTCGACGGCGGCATCGCCTATTCGAGCTTCGGCCATTTCGTGCCGTAGCGGGCTTCTTCGCGGGACGGGTTTGCGTTCGGCGCGAAATGCGTATGATTGAGCATGGCTGAGGGGAGAGGGTCGGGGATGAAACTGTTAGCTGCGCTTGCCGCGAGCGCGTCGTTGCTGGCGGCGCCGGCCTTTGCGGACGACCTCAGGGCGGATGTCGCCGCCGACTATCCCTACGTCGAAGCGCTCTACAGACAGTTCCATACCCATCCGGAACTTTCCTTCCGCGAAGCGGAGACGTCGAAACGTCTCGCCGAGGAGCTGAAAGGTCTCGGCTTCGAGGTGACGACCGGCGTCGGCTCGGCCTGGACGCGGAAAAAGGCGGCGGCGGACGCAGGCTCTGTGCTGCCGGGCGTCGACGGTTACGGCGTCGTCGGCGTGCTGAGGAACGGGGACGGGCCGACAGTCCTGTTGCGCACCGACATGGACGCCCTGCCGCTCGAGGAGAAAACCGGGCTCGCCTACGCCAGCGCGGTGAAAAGCAAAGACTATCTCGGCGGCGACGCGCCCGTGATGCACGCCTGCGGACATGACGTCCACATGGCCGTATGGACCGGAACCGCGCGCCGGCTCGTCGCTGCGAAAGACAAGTGGAGCGGCACGCTCGTTATGGTCGCGCAGCCGGCGGAAGAGCTCGGTCTCGGCGCGCTGGCGATGATCGACGGCGGTCTTTTCAAGAAATTTCCGCGTCCCGATTATAATATCGCCCTGCACGTCAACGGGATCGACCCGGCCGGCTCGATCGCCTATGTGCCGGGCTATGCGCTGGCGGCGGTCGACAGCGTCGACATTCTCGTCAAGGGCGTCGGGGGGCACGGCGCCGCGCCGCATCTCGCCAAGGACCCGATCGTCGTCGCCTCGCAAATCGTGCTGGCCCTGCAAACGCTTGTTTCTCGCGAGACGGACCCGCTCGACTCGGCGGTCGTCACCGTCGGCGCCTTCAACGCCGGCTACAAGCACAACATCATTCCCGACGCGGCGCATCTCAAGATCACCGTGCGCTCGTACAAAAAACAGGTGCGCGATCGCATCCTCGACGGGATCAAGAGGATTGCGCGCGCGCAGGCGCTCTCGGCGGGATTGCCGGACAATCTCGCGCCGGAGGTCACTGTCGAACCCGACAATCTGATTTCGACTTACAACGATCCCGCGCTGGCGGGCCGCGTCGCCGGGGCGCTCAAGGCCCGCTTCGGAGCGGACAAGGTCTATGAGTCGTCGCCGATCATGGGCGGGGAGGACTTCGCCTTTTTCGGTCAGACCGAGCCGGCGATACCCTCCTTCATGTTCTGGATCGGCGGCGGCGATCCGGCGGCGGTCGCCAAGGCGCGCGCCGGCAAGGGGCCGATTCCGCCGTCGAACCATTCGCCCTTCTTCGCGCCGGTTCCGGAGCCGACGTTGAAAACGGGCGTTGAAGCGCTCACGGCCGCGGCGCTTGATCTTTTCGGCGGGACGGAAGCGGCGAGCGAGTAGCCTTCCCTGAAACTCGCGGTATTTGCTTCAAATCGATTATAAATCCGCACACAAATCAATCACTGTGAACGGTCCCGGCGCATGATTCTCGCGGCGCAATGAAAGATACTGCTCAACTTCGCAAATATCGAACAATGCTGAAAATGCGGATTTACAACAGCGTAAGCAGGACATAGCGTCAATAATTCCGGACCGAGGTCTCGCAATTAACTGGCGTGCGGGCCGGATGACTGCAAGTCATCATGCGTAACTCCGAGTACTGCTGCCAACCCAGTATTGCGTGCAAACGCACGCACCAAGGAGGACCAAGTGCAATTGAAGAAACAAGGCGTCGCCGTATTGCTCGGCGCCGCCGCATTCATGAGCGCCGCCCCCGGCTCAGCGACGTCGCTGAGAAAACTGAGCTTTGAAGAAATGGTCGCCGATTCCGCCGTCATCGTTCAGGGCGTCGTCGACTCATCGGTCTCAAAGCAGACTGAAGGGGGAGTGTTCACAACCACCAAGGTTTACGTTTCCGACGCGATTGTCGGCAATGTCGGATCCGTCGTCGAGGTCGTGGCGCCGGGCGGCGTATTCACCTCCGGAAAATTCAAGCTCGCCGAGACATATCCCGGCGCGCCGCGATTTATCAGCGGCGGAGAGGTCGTCCTCTTCCTTGAAAGCATGCCTGCGCAGAAGGGCTATGAAGTCGTCGGCTTTTCGCAAGGCGTGATGCCTGTTGAAGAGACGGCGCAGGGCAAGGCCGTGCGGTCGCTTAACGCGCCCGGCGGCAAAATGGCCGTATCGGACCTTAAATCCCGCATCCTCGAAATTCGCGCTTCGAAAAAATCCGGCGCGAAATCGGGCGTGCGCGGGCTCGCGGATTAGGGGGGGCGGCATGCAAAGCGCAAAAAACAACATGCATATTCTCGGACGCAGCTCCCGCCTGCTGCAAGGCGCCGCTATCGGCGCTGCGGCGATTTTAGCGGCCGCGGGGCCCGTACAGGCGGGCGGCCGGCTCGAACAGACCGTCTATACCGGCGAACAGACGTTCCCGGGGTTCGACGACCTGGAAGTCGTGCCGATTTTCTGGGACGACCGCTGCACCAGCATCGTCTATACGCTCGACAACATCCCGGCGACCGGCGCGACCGGACCCATTTCGCCGTCCACGCTGCGCGGCGAACTGCAAACCGCGTTCGATCAGTGGAACAACATCCGCACGTCCTATATCGAAATGAACATCGGCGAGATCCGCACGCTCGGCAACGGCACGCGGCGTTTCGATTTCATCAATGAGCTGACTTGGGAAACCCCGCCGGGCGCGGGCTTCCTCGCCAGTTCGCCGTCGGTCTCTTTCGTTGTCGACGTCGATCTCGCGCCGGGCGACGACATAGACGGGGACGGCGATTCCGACGTTTACGATCCGGCCGTTGAAGGACGCGACACCTGTTTCGACGCGGACGGCGACGGCGATATCGAATTTTCGGCCGGCTTCTACAAGGCCGGCACGATTCTCGAAAACGACGTGCAGTTCAACGACTTCGCGTTTAACCCGACGACCTTCCCGATCGCCTGGGAGACCAGCCCCGGATCTACATTGTCGGGACAGCCGCGGGCGGCGGACGTGCAGGCGATCGCCGTGCATGAATTCGGCCATTCGCACAGCCTGTCGCACAGCGTTATCAATCAGATATCCGATGAGGATGGCACCGGCTCAACGATGTTTCCGTTCATCGACATCGACGACGGCGCCGCTGAAGCCGGAGGCAGAACGCTGCATGTCGACGACATCGCCTGGTCTTCCTTCGTTTATCCGGAAGGAACGGCCTCGAGCGGTCCGGCGGCGCTGCAGCCCGGAGACATTCCGTTCAGTCTGATCTTCAAGGTGATCAAAGGCACGCTTACGCAGAACGGCGTCGGCGTCCTTGGCGGCAATATTCTCGCCACTTCCAAACTGCGCGGCGAGACGGTCGGAGAGGCGTATTCGGGTTTCGTGCGCGTCTACGAGCGTGCGTCGGACGGCGCCTGCTGCTTCACCTCCGACCCTGAGACGGACGTGATTGACGGCGACTGGGAAATGCCGGTGCCCTTCGGCCTGTACGATCTGCACATTCAGGCGCTCGACGGAGACCCTGTCGCGACCGGCAACATCTCCTTCACCGCCCAGATCGGCGGCGTCTTCGGCCAGCACAACTTCGCCGAGGAGTACCGCGGCCCGCCGGGCCTCGAGGACGATCTTGAAATCGAGCCGTCCTTGTCCATCCCCGTTGTGGCGACTCATTTCACGCCCGGCGTAAACATTGTGACGAACACCGATATCCCGATGCGTCATGCCGGCGCCGTCGCGTTTATTGGAACGGGCGCCGCCATCGGCGTCGCCGACGTTCGTTACGCGGAGCGTTTTCCCAACGCCGACGTGCTCGCCCTTCTGCAAAGCGGCGCGACTTTGACGACCGGACTGTATAGAACCGGCGTCTTCGACGCGTCGACGGTAGGGGTGTTCAAGCGGGCGGCGCTGTTCACCGGAAAACTTAATCCGAACGGCACCGCGAACATCAACCTCAGCAAGCCGTTGCAGTCGACAGCGAACTTTGTCGGCAAGGACGGCGACCTGACGCCGTTTTTCTTCGCCCGGCCCGTGCAGCTCAGCAGGGAGATCGAAAAGGCGCTCAAGAAAGATCCGACCCTCGATCTGTTCCTGGTGCTTGAGGCCAAGAACAATCCGGTGGTCGGCGACTCCGGTCTTCCGCCGCTGCTCGGTCTCGACGCCGGGCCCGGCGCCGGCCATTCCTATCTCTCCGTCGCCGGCGGTCCCTTCAACCAGCGCACCAGCGGCAACTGGGTGGTGGAGCTGCGGTTTACGCCCAGCCTTCATTAAAGGCTCGGCGGTCAGTTCAGCCGGCGGAAGCATATTGCTTCCGCCGGTTTCTTATTTCTTTTCGAGGAGCAGCCGGCCTTCCTTTTCGACCTTGCCGGTGATGATCTCGGCGATTGAGGCGAGAAGACCGGGCAGGACGACCTCGATGCGGACGTGCTGGGGGAAAACGTCGATCCGCCCCGATATGTTCTGACCGAGACCGCGGGCGGTGAAATCGAGGCGGTCTTCGCCGGCCCATTCCTCGGTGAAAGCGAACATCATGCCGCCCGTCATCTGGCGCTTCAGTTTGTCGAACCCTTCGGCGATGCGCCGCCGCGCCTCGTCCTTGCCAAGTTCGTGAGATACCGTAACTGTGACCGGGCGAGCCATTCGCTTCTCCTTCAATCGCTGTAGATGGGAACGCCTCGCCGCAGACGCAACCGCAGGGACGGCTGCCCACCGCCCGGCTGTCCGGCTATAGTCGTCGCCGTCAAGGGCAAAGGGGAACGCTCATGCGCCTGCTCATCCTGATTGTAAGCATCGCCGCCATAGGGCTCGCCGCCGCGCTCGCCGCGCTCGGACCCGGCGTGCGGTTGGGGTTCTGGGACTATTCGACGGCGCTCGGCTGGATGCGGAATATTCTCGCCCTGCCGCTTCTGATTGCGGCGGGCCTGTCGGCGCTGGCCTTGCTGCTCGCCTTGTGGAAGGCGCGCGGGTTGGCGCCGCTTGCGCTTATCGCGTTTATCGCCGCCGTCGCCGCTGGCTACGCGCCGCTTAAAATGAAGGCGATGGTCGAAGCGAACCCGCTCATCCACGACATCACCACCGATTTCGAGCATCCGCCGGCGATCGTCGCCGGCGCCGGGGCCGACAGGAAGAACCCGCCCGACTATCTGGCCGACGAAACCGTGCCGCGCACCGACCCGCCCCAAACGCTCGCTGAAGCGCAGATGGCGGCTTTTCCGGACATTCAGCCGCTCATAGTTTCAGGCAAGCTCGAAGACGCCGTGAAGGCGGCGCGCGCCGCCGTCGCGGGCATGGGAATGGAGACGCTCGCCGAAGGTCCGGTGAGCGATGAATCCGGCAGCGGCTGGCGCATCGAGGCGGTCTCGACCTCTTTCTGGTACGGCTTCAAAGATGATTTCATCGTCCGGCTGTCGCCGGGACTGGACGGCGGCGTGCGCATCGATGTGCGCTCTAAATCGCGGGTCGGGCTTTCCGACCTCGGGGCGAACGCGACGCGCGTCAGGGCGTTCCTTGCAAGGATGAAAAGCGCGGCCTGACCGTCGCGGATCTTGAACGCGAAATCGAGCGGTCCTACATGGCTTCCGCCGGTGCGGACTTATGCGCCGCGCCGGTCTGATCTTTTGTTTGCTTTGTCAAATCGGAGGTCGCCATGTTCCATCCTCTCACGCTTTTTTCGCGCAACCGCCAGGTTCAGGCGCAGCGCGATCAAACCCACGCCGATCCGTTCTACCGGCTGCATTATGAGGTCAACCGGCTTTTCGACGACGCCTTCGCGGGGCTCGGCGCGCCATTCGGCTTCACCGCCCCCGGCGTTTTCAGCGACGCGAGACCGCGAATCGACGTGCACGAGACCGACACGGCGCTTGAAATCGAGGCGGAGCTTCCCGGCGTGTCTGAAGACGATCTGAACGTCGAGATCGCCAACAATACGCTCACCATCCGCGGCGAAAAGCGCAACGAGAAACGCGACGAGCGCGGCGGCGATTATCACTATATCGAACGCAGTTACGGTTCGTTCGCCCGGTCGATTCCGCTACCTTATGAAGTCGATCCTGACGCCGTCGAGGCGGTGTTCAAGAACGGCGTTCTGAAAATGACGCTGCCGAAGCCGGCGGACGCGGCGCGCGCCTCGCGCAGGATCGCCATCAAGCGCGGCTGAAATCGGGGTTGTGCAGCGCGCCCGCGCCGGCGACCCCCTTGTCGAACGAGACGAGGCCGTCGGCGCCGGGGCGCGCCCTGCCGCTGGCGACGAGCGCCAGACAGGCCGGATAGAGCCTGTGCTCCTCGACAAGTATGCGCGCGGCGAGCGTTTCCGCGTCGTCGTCCGGCAGCACCGGCACAGCCGCCTGTCCGACGATGGGGCCTGCATCCATCTCTGAACTGACGAAATGAACGGTGCAGCCAGCCAGCTTCACGCCGGCCTCCAACATGCGCTGGTGCACGTCGAGTCCCTTGAAGGCGGGCAGTAGAGAAGGGTGAATGTTGAGCATGCGTCCCCGCCATCCTTCGACGAAAGCGGACGTGAGCAGACGCATGAATCCGGCGAGGCAAATAAATTCGATTCCGGCGGCCCGCAGCGTTTGATCCAGCGCGCCGTCGAATGCGGCGCGCCCGGTTTCGCCTCTGCCGAATTCACGATGATCGATGACCCTGGTCGCGACTCCAGCGTTGCGAGCGCGGTCGAGACCGGCGGCGTCCGGCCGGTTGGAGACGACAAGCGCGATTTCGGCCGGATAGGCCGGGTCCGCCGCTGCATCGAGCAGCGACTGCAGATTGGTGCCGCGCCCGGAAATGAGAACAGCGACTTTCGCCCGCGCCATCGTCAGGCTTTCGCGATGTGGCCGATAAGGCGCGCTGTTTCGCCGGCGGCTGCGAGCGCCGCGACCACGGCGTCAGCTGCGTCCGGCGCCGCGACAAGCACGCCGCCAACGCCGCAGTTGAATGTTCGATGCATTTCGGCGGTCGTCAGTCCGCCGGCTTTTTGCAGCCAGGCGAATAGAGGCGGCAGGGCGAGGGCTTTTTCGTCGAAACGCGGCGTCAGCGTTTCATCGAACAGGCGCGGCACGTTATCGGTCAGTCCGCCGCCGGTGATGTGCGCGAAGCCGCGCACCTCCTTGCGTTTAAGCAAAGGAAGCACCGACTTCACGTAAATGCGCGTCGGAACGAGCAGGGCGGCGCCGAGCGGCTTCTCGTTGTCGAAAGGCGCCGGCGCCGTGTACGGAACGCCGGCGTCGGCGGCGATCTTGCGGATCAGCGAATAACCGTTGGAATGGGGTCCGGAAGAAGCCAGGCCGATCATCACGTCGCCCGCCCGGACAGGCCGCGGCAGCACGTCCTCGCGCTCCACGGCGCCGACGCAGAATCCGGCGAGGTCGTATTCGCCGGCGGCGTACATGCCAGGCATTTCCGCCGTCTCGCCGCCGATCAGGGCGCAGCCCGCCTGCCGGCAGCCGTCTGCAACGCCCTTTATGACTTGCGCGGCGACTCCTTCCTCGAGTTTTCCGGTGGCGAAGTAGTCGAGGAAGAATAGCGGCTCTGCGCCCTGCGCCAGAACGTCGTTGACGCACATGGCGACGAGATCGATCCCGATCGTGTCATGCACGCCTGTCTCGAAGGCGATCTTCAGCTTGGTGCCGACGCCGTCTGTTCCCGAAACGAGAATGGGGTCGCGATAGCCCGCCGCCTTGAGATCGAAGAGGCCGCCGAAACCGCCGAGCGCCGCATCGGCGCCGGCCCGCGCCGTCGCCTTCGCCAACGGCGTGATCGCCGAGACCAGCCGCTCTCCGGCGTCGATATCGACGCCCGCCTTTTTGTAAGCATCCGCCATGCGGGTTCCTCTAGAGCATTTCGCGGGCCGGTGGGAATCGCTTCCGCGTCGCATGCGCCGGAATTCGCCGCGGGAGCGTCAAAACAGGCGTCAAATGGCGTTTCCTAAGGGATTCTCAACCATGAAACCGCCGCGAAAGGGGTGCATGGGGACGTGGGCGCCGCTATAAAGCGGCGACGCGGCCAGGGCGATTCTTTACCGGCGCGCAGGAGTACGGGGATGGTTGATTCCATGGTTCGGTTGGCGAAGGCGATTTTGGCGCTGGTTTTCGCGGGGGTGCTGTTCGGCGGACCGGCCTGGGCGGTGGGCGACGACGTTTTTGTCGTGCCCCGGGTCCCGGTCCAGGCCCAGGCGGACAGCGCCACGGCGGCCAAGGCCGCGGCCCAGGACATGGGCCGGCGCCGGGCGATGGACATCCTGTTGCGCCGTCTGACCGTTGAAGAAGACTGGGTCTATCTGCCGCGCCTTGCGGCCGGGGAGGCGGCTGCAGCGGGCGCCGCCGACGTCGCGACGGCCTCCAATCCGAACGACGCCTACGTCCCGCCGTCGGCGTCATCGGCGTATTCGAATGCAAAACGCGCAATCTCGCTGACCGGCCGCGATCTTGAGCTGCTTGAATCCGGCTTTGAAGTCTATGCGGAGAAAAGTTCGGCGACGACCTACCGCGCCTACATCACCTATCGCTTCAAGCCGGATGCGGTGCGCCGTCTTCTCAAGGACGCGCGCCTTCCCTACAGCGAAACTCAGACCCGGACGGCGCTGGTCATTCCGGTGCTGCAAACCGCCAATGGCCTCTATCTCTGGGAAGAGAACAATCCGTGGATGGCGGCATGGAAGTCACGGCCCTACAACAACGAGCTGACGCCGATGTCTGCGCCGCTCGGCGACCTTGAAGACGCCAGCCGCATCACGGCGCGCCAGGCGCTGGCGTTCGATGAAACCGCGCTCGCCACTATGGCCGAGCATTACGGCGTCAGTCAGGTGATCGTCGCTCACGCCCGCCTGCAGCAGGCCGCCGATCAGGACAAGCTCGTGGTGCGCCTGATAAACGGATACCGCGAATCCGCGCATGCGCCTGTCGACACGCAGTTCGATCCGGCGCTCGCCGACATCGAAAGCACCGATTACGAAGTTAAGACGCCAGTGGCGGAAGAGATCGCCGCCAAGGTCGGCGACGTGCTGGCGCAGGTCAGCGACGCCGAGGGGACCGGTAATTTTCCGGCGCTCGCCGAACGCGCCATCGAGAGCGCCATCGCCAAATACGCCAGCGGCTGGAAGGCGAAAACGCTGATCGACCATTCTGCGGAGTCCATTCTGGAAACCAGCGCCTTCTTCGAGTCGATCAAGGACTGGACGAAAATCCGCACTGGCCTCAGCGCCACGCCCCTGGTCGGCTCGGTGCAGGTGTTCGCTCTGTCGCCGCGCGGCGCTGAAATGCGCCTCAAGGTTTTCGGCGATCCGAGCCGGCTGGCGGTGGCGATGGAGAATTACGGCGTCACCTTCTGGAGCGAAGACGGCGAGCACTGGCTGCTGGCGACGCCGGGACAGGCGCGCGCGCTCAGAGGCAGTCGCTGGCTTCGTCAACGGCGCGGCCTTTTCGGCGACTCGGGCGTGCAGCCCGACGGTCCGCGCGTCGAGCCGGCGTCGCAACCGGTCGAAACGGGCGCCGGCCTGAAAATCGAACAGCGGAACTGACAAACCGTCAGCCGCCTCATGACGGAGCAGGCGTGCGCCAGCTAGCGCTCGACTTCGCAACACAGCCGCCCCGATACGGCAGGGAGACCTTTCTTGCGGGTCCGAGCAACCGGTCTGCGCTCGCGGTGATCGACGCCTTCGCCGGTTCGCCCGAGCCGGCGTTGGCGATCACCGGACCCGCCGCGTCGGGAAAGACGCATCTCGCCCACATTCTCGCCGCCGCCGCCGGGGTTTCAGTCCGGGATGGATTTTCCGTTGCCGACTCCCCCGTGAGGGAAGGAGCTTTCATTGTCCTCGACAATATCGATGCTCGCGCCGCGCCTCCCGACCTGCTGGTTTTCATCGAGACCTGCCGCGAGCGCGGCGCAAAGATTGCGCTAGCAGGGCAGGGCGAGCCGAGAAGCTGGGCGAAAGGGCTGATCGACCTGGAGACGCGGCTTGCGGCCATGGTCCGCGCCGACCTCAAGGAGCCTGACGAGGAGCTTTTGCGGGCGGTTCTTCTCAAGGGTTTCGAGGACAAACGCCTGCGGGTTCCAGCGGCGGTCATCGACTATGCGGCGCCGCGAATGCCCAGAACCTTCGCCGCCGCGCGGGCGTTTATCGAGCTTTCCGAGCGTGAACTGCTGGAAACGGCTGGAAACATCAGCATTCCCTTGGCCAGAAAAGTCCTTGGGAACCTTTCTGAAGCTGTTTCCCCGTCATAAATTGGGGATATTCCAGACCGCCGGCCTTCCGCCGGCGAACGGACGGAACAGTCATGGCCAGCGCAGACGACGGAACCCAGACCACGAGCGCGATCGCTCCGGCGAACGATCTCATGGCCGCCGAGCCTCCTCCGGAGCCCAAGCGGATCGCGCCGGATTCGCCCGAGCGGTTCATCAACCGCGAACTCTCCTGGCTCGCTTTCAACAGCCGCGTGCTGGACGAGGCGTTCAATGAAACGCACCCGCTTCTGGAGCGGCTGCGCTTCCTGTCGATCTCGGCGTCGAACCTCGACGAGTTCTACATGGTGCGCGTCGCCGGCCTCAGGGGTCAGCTTCGCGAGCGCGTCTCCATGCTCAGCCAGGAAGGGCTGAGCGTGCAGGAGCAATTGACGCTCATCAATCGCGAGGCGGCGCTGCTGCTCGAACGACAGCAGCAATGCTGGCGCGAGCTTTTGCCGAGGATGCGCGAAGCGGGAGTCGAGGTTCTCGACGGCGGGGAGCTCACGCCGGAGGAGGACGCATGGCTTGAAGGCGAATTTCTGCGCAACATATTCCCGACGCTGACGCCTATCGCGCTCGATCCCGCGCATCCGTTTCCGTTCATACCGAATTTCGGCTTCGTCCTGTGTTTCAAGATGAAGCGGCGTGACGGCTCGATCCTGACGACGCTGTTGCCGCTGCCGATCAAGATCGCCCGCTTCGTTCGCCTGCCGGCGCAGCCGCGCGGCGAAGACCGGCGGACGATCGTACGGTTTATCGCCCTCGAAAAAATCATCGCCCGCTATATCCGGCATCTTTTCCCCGGTTACGATCTTGTGGGCAACGGCGCTTTTCGCATCCTTCGCGACTCTGACGTGGAGATCGAGGAGGAGGCCGAAGATCTGGTGCGGGTGTTCGAAACGATGCTGAAGCGCCGACGCCGCGGCGAAGTCATCCGCGTCAAGATCGACGCCTCGACGCCGAAGGTGCTTCAGGATCTTATCACCGAAAGGCTGCACGCGACGCCGCAGGATATCGTGTTGGTGGACGGGATTCTCGGGCTGGCCCAGACATCGGAGCTTATTCCCTCGGACCGTCCCGACCTGCAGTTTCCATCCTACGAGCCGCGTTTCCCCGAGCGCATTCGGGAGCATGGCGGCAACTGCTTTTCGGCGATCCGCTCGAAGGATATCCTCGTTCATCATCCTTATGAATCGTTCGACGTGGTGGTTCAGTTCCTCAAGCAGGCCGCCGCCGATCCGAACGTCCTCGCTATCAAGCAGACGCTGTACCGGACGTCGAAACAGTCCTCGATCGTCAACGCGCTGATCGAGGCCGCGGAGGCCGGCAAGAATGTCACGGCGCTGGTCGAATTGAAGGCGCGCTTCGACGAGGAGGCGAACATCAACTGGGCGCGCGCGCTCGAACGCGCAGGCGTCAACGTCGTTTACGGATTCGTCGAGTACAAGACGCACGCCAAGCTTTCCATGGTCGTCCGCGACGAGGCGGACGGCGTGCGCACCTACACACACGTCGGAACCGGCAACTATCACCCGATCACCGCGAAGATTTACACCGACTTGTCGCTGTTCACCTGCGATCCCGCTATCGGGCGCGACGCCGCCAAGGTTTTCAACTTCGTCACGTCGACGGCGCGTCCCGAAAGCTTCGAGAAATTCGCCGTCGCGCCGATCAATTTCCGCCAGAAAATCGCTTCGCTGATCGACGATGAAATCAGGCACGCCCGGGCGGGACGGCCGGCGTCGATCTGGGCGAAAATGAACGCGCTGGTCGACGGCGTGATGATCGACAAGTTCTACGAAGCGAGCGAAGCCGGCGTTCAGGTCGACCTCGTCGTGCGCGGCGTCTGCTGCCTGCGGCCGGGGGTGCCGGGGCTGTCCGAAAATATCCGCGTCAAGAGCATCGTCGGCCGCTTCCTCGAACATGCGCGCATTTACTGTTTCGGCGCCGGCAAACCGCTGCCGCATGCGCAGGCGAAAGTGTTCATCGCTTCGGCGGACCTGATGCCGCGCAATCTCAATCGCCGGGTGGAGCTTTTCTGCCCCATCGAGAATCCGACGGTTCACAGCCAGATCCTCAACCAGATCATGGTCGCCAACCTGAAGGACGAGGCCCAGAGCTGGCGGCTGCTGCCGGACGCGACCTACGAGCGGGTCGTGGCGCCGGCCAACGCCGCGCCTTTCAACGTGCACACCTACATGATGATCAACCCGAGCCTTTCCGGCCGCGGCGCCTCCATTGAACTCAGCGCGCCGAAATCGCTGACGTCGGGAGGCTGACGGGTGAGAAGGGGCGCGGCGATCGGCGAATCGGGCGAACCCTTCGAACTGGAAGCCGCACGCGCAGCATAATGTTGGACGAGACGAATCACTCGGCATGGGAGCCCGGCCGCGCCGCTGCGGGGGAGGGCGGCCGTCAGGCCGTCGTCGACATCGGTTCGAACTCGATCCGTCTCGTCATCTATGACGGGCCGCGCCGCGCCCCGGCGCCGATCTGCAACGAGAAAGCGCTGTGCGGCCTCGGCCGCGACATGAGCGCCGACGGCCGGCTCAATCCCGCGGCGGTCGACTATGCGCTTTCGACGCTGGTGCGGTTCCGCAGGCTGATCGTCGCCCACGGCGAGCCGCCGACGGTGACTTTCGCAACCGCCGCCGTGCGCGAAGCGGCGGACGGTCCCGAATTCGTGGCGCGCGTGCAGGCGCTCGGCTTCGACGTGCGCGTCATCGGCGGCGTCGAGGAGGCGACGCTCGCGGCGCTTGGAGTCGTTTCCTACGAGCCGGGCGCCACCGGACTGGTCGGCGACATGGGCGGCGGCAGCCTCGAACTGATCGCCGTCGCGAACGGATTCGTCGAGGACAATATCAGTCTTTCCATCGGGCCGCTGCGGTTGATGCAACAGACGGGCGGCAAGATCGCCGACGCCGAGCCGCTCATCCTGCGCGCGCTCGAGGCGGTCGACTGGATCGCCCCCGATCGCTTCGACACGCTGTACGCGGTCGGCGGCGCGTGGCGGGCGATCGCCCGCATCCATATGCGGCTCAAGAGCTATCCGCTGTCGGTGCTGCATCACTACGAACTGACCAAGGAAGAAGCGATCGAGGTCTGCGATATCCTCGCCAAGCAGAGCCGGCGGTCTCTCGAAGAAATTCCCGGTATTCCGAGGCGGCGCATCGATACGCTTCCTTATGCGGCGGTGGTGATGCGCGCCGTGCTGCAAAAGGCCAAGGCGAAAAAGATCGTCGTATCGGCCGGCGGCGTCCGCGAAGGGGTGCTGTTCAACAATCTGACAGCGGACGAGCGCCTCGCGGACCCGCTGTTCGCGGGAGCCGAATTCTTCGCGGAGCGGCTCGCGCCGGAGCCGCGCATCGGCGGCGCGGTCGCCGCTCTTACCGATACGCTGTTCGCGGATGAAACGCCGTCGCAGAAACGCCTGCGCGTCGCCACCTGCATCCTGTGCGACATCGGCGCGTTCTTCCATCCCGACCTGCGCGCGGCGCAGGCGTTCGACACGGCGCTGAGGGCGCCGTTCTACGGCGTGACGCACAAGGAGCGGGTTTCCATCGCGCTGTCGCTGTTCTGCCGGCATGACGGACGCCGGCCGAGCCTGCCGGACGAACACACGCTGGGACTTCTGTCGCTCGAGGAGCAGCAGCGGGCGATCCGTCTTGGTCTCGCCCTGCGGTTCGCCGGGGCGCTGGCGCCGAAGGCGCCAGAAGCCATCGCCGGCTGCCGCCTGGTTTACGCCGATGCGAAGGTGACGTTCCGCGCGCCCGAAGCCGTCCGGTCGCTGATGGGCGAGCTGCCGCGCAAGCGTCTCGACGCGCTGGCGAGCTCCTACGAGGCCGCGGCGGCCGAAGAGTATTACTGAGCGCCGCCGGCATTTCGTCCGTATAAGGACTATTTCATCTCGACGATGTCGACGCCGTCGCCCTTCAGCCGCAGGGCGATCTCGCCGCGCTTGAGGCGCAGCGCCGGCTCGCCGTAAACCTCGCGCCGCCAGCCGTGCAGGGCAGGCACGTCGGCGTCGTCGTCGAGCGCGATGGCCTCGATGTCCGAGGTCGAGGCGAGCAGCTTCGGCGCGACGTGGAAGCGTTCGCACTGGCGCTTCAGAAGAACTTTCAGAAGGTCGACGACGTCGGGCGGCGGCGGGGCGCGCCTTTCGTTGCGCTCGATGTCGGGCAGCGTCTTGCGGTCCATGGCGACGCCGGCGGCGATCGCCTCGAGAATGCCGGCTCCGGCGCGCGAGCGCTCGTAGCCGGCGGGGATCGACCGGGCGCGCGAAAGATCCTCGACGGTCTTCGGCCTGAGCCGCGCCAGTTCGAAAATCGCCTCGTCCTTGAGCACGCGTCCCCGCGGGATGTCGCGCGCCTGCGCCTCGGCCTCGCGCCATTCCGCGAGCTTGATGATCGCGCCGAGTTCGTTGGCGCGCACCCCGCGCAGCTTCAGCCGCATCCACGCTTCTTCGGGCTCGACCCGGTAGAGCTTCGGGTCGGCGAGGGCGGCCATCTCTTCCTCGACCCAGACGGCGCGCCCGTCCTCGGCGAGGCGCCTGGCGAGCAGGGGGTAGGCGTCGCGCAGATGCGTCACGTCGGAAAGGGCGTAGGCGAGCTGGTTCTGCGACAGGGGGCGTCGCGCCCAGTCGGTGAACCGCGAGCCCTTGTCGATGTTGACGCCGAGGAGGCCGCGCATGAGCGGCTCGTAGCCGATCTGGTCGCCGAAGCCGCAAGCCATGGCGGCGACCTGCGAGTCGAACATCGGGGCCGGCGCCTCGCCCATCTTCTGGTAGAAGATTTCGACGTCCTGCCGGGCCGCGTGGAACACCTTGACGACGTTCCGGTCGGCGAGAAGCTCGAGAAAGGGCGCAAGGTCCAGCCCCTCGGCCATCGGATCGACCACCGCCTCGACGCCCTCCGCCGCCGCCTGGATGAGGCAGAGGATAGGCCAGTAGGTCTTTTCCCGCATGAACTCCGTATCGACGGCGATGAAAGGCCGCTCGCGCAGGTCTTTGGAAAAGGAATGGAGTTCGTCGGTCGTGGTGATGATGCGCATGCGGCTCCGGGCGTGCTGGACTGGTCGGGATGGTGCGCGCCCTCCGCCGGGAAACGCCCTCAGTCCGAAAAGGACCGGGCGACTCGCGGGGAAGGGCGTTCCGGGGCGTGTAGCAGGCGTCGCGGGCGCCGTCACTGGCCGAAAGGGGGCGCAGGCGAGGAAACATCGCCGCAGCGTCTCCGTGCGGAGACGGCTGCTGCGGCCGGGCGCAGCCTTGACAAGCACAGGTCTCTTCGCCACTCCGGCCCGGCCGCCGAGGCGGCCGGATATTCAAGATGGGCCCGTTCGGGCCCGCCCACGTAACGGGCCGTTCGGGCCGGGAGTCCCCATGCACGCCTATCGCACCCATACCTGCGGCGCCCTGCGGCCGGAAGCCGTGGGCGAGACCGTTCGCCTTTCGGGCTGGGTGCACCGGAAGCGCGATCTTGGCGGGCTTCTGTTCCTCGACCTCAGGGACCACTACGGCGTCACCCAGCTCGTGGTGGAGCCGGAAGCGCCGTTCTTTTCCGAGATCGAGCGGGTGCGCCAGGAGAGCGTCATCTCGGTGACCGGCAAGGTCGTCGCGCGCGCCAAGGAGACGGTGAACCCCGCCATCGCCACCGGCGAGGTGGAGGTGAGGATCGAGGCGTTCGAGCTTCAGTCGGCGGCCGAGGAGCTGCCGCTGCCGGTGTTCGGGGAGCCCGACTATCCGGAGGACGTCCGCCTCAAATACCGCTTCCTCGACCTGCGGCGCGAAAGCCTGCACCGCAAGATTGAATTGCGCTCCAAAGTCATCTCGTCGCTCCGCCGGCGGATGATCGACCAGGGCTTCATCGAATTCCAGACGCCGATCCTCACCGCCTCCTCGCCGGAAGGCGCGCGCGACTTCCTCGTGCCGTCGCGCCTGCATCCCGGCAAGTTCTACGCGCTGCCGCAGGCGCCGCAGCAGTTCAAGCAGCTGCTGATGGTCGCCGGCTTCGACCGCTATTTCCAGATCGCGCCGTGCTTCCGCGACGAGGACGCCCGCGCCGACCGTTCGCCCGGCGAATTCTACCAGCTCGATTTCGAGATGAGCTTCGTCACGCAGGAAGACGTGTTCGCGGCCATCGAGCCGGTGCTCGCCGGCGTGTTCGAGGAGTTCGGCGAGGGCAAGACGGTGACGAAGACGCCGTTCCCGCGCATCAAATACGCCGACGCCATCCGCAAATACGGCTCCGACAAGCCGGACCTTCGGAACCCGCTCGTCATCCAGAACGTCTCGGAGCATTTCCGCGGCTCCGGCTTCAAGGTGTTCGCGGGGATGCTCGAAAAAGATCCGAAGGTCGAGATCTGGGCGATCCCCGGTCCGAAAGGCGGCAGCCGCGCGCTGTGCGACAAGCTCAATTCCTGGGCGCAGGGCGAGGGCCAGCCGGGTCTCGGCTACGTTTTCTGGCGCGAGGGCGAGGAAGGCGGCGCCGGGCCCATCGCCAAGAACATCGGAGCGGAGCGCGCCAACGCCATCCGCGACCAGCTCGGCCTCGGCATCGGCGACGCGGCGTTCTTCGTCGCCGGCAAGCCGGACGAGTTCTAC
Source organism: Pseudomonadota bacterium (assembly GCA_036337175.1). Taxonomy (GTDB): domain Bacteria; phylum Pseudomonadota; class Alphaproteobacteria; order Caulobacterales; family Parvularculaceae; genus Amphiplicatus. Next base: position 24,608 of record JAYZEQ010000008.1, on the reverse strand, counting down.
AAGTTCGCCGGCCTCGCGCGGAACAAGGTCGCGCAGGAGCTGGGGATCGTCGAGGAAGGCGCGTTCCGCTTCTGCTGGATCGTCGACTTCCCGATGTACGAGTGGAACGAGGACGAGAAGAAGATCGACTTCTCGCACAACCCGTTCTCCATGCCGAACTACGATCACGAGGCGTTCCTGAAGCTCGACAAGGGCGACAGGGAGGCGATCCTCGGCATGACGGCGTTCCAGTACGACATCGTCTGCAACGGCGTCGAACTGTCGTCGGGCGCGATCCGGAACCACAAGCCGGAGATCATGCTGAAAGCCTTCGAGATCGCCGGCTACGGCGCCGAGGTGGTGGAGGCGAAATTCGGCGGCATGCTCAACGCTTTCCGCTACGGCGCGCCGCCGCACGGCGGCTCGGCGCCCGGCGTCGACCGCATCGTCATGCTGCTCGCCGGCGTCGAGAACTTGCGCGAGGTGATCGCCTTCCCGCTGAACCAGCGGGCCGAGGACCTGATGATGCAGGCCCCGAGCGAAGTGACGGAGAAGCAGCTCAAGGAGCTGCATATCCGCCTCGCCCCGCCGATCGTCGAGAAAAAGGCGTAACGCCCGCCGCCCCGCCGAGAGGCGATGCGGCTTTCGCGCGAAATTAACCGTCCGGCGAGGCGGCTCGTTGAGCGCCGGCGCGGGCCGCAGCCGGCTTTCGCGCGAAACTTTCAGGCCGGCCGGCGCCGGTTTCGCGCGGAGCGGGAATTCCGGAAAAGCCGAAAGGGCGCGATCTGCGGGGCCCGCTATTCTTGCGGTCCGCCGCCCGTTTCTCCGGACAACGCTCTCGCCGAAAGCGACGGATTTTCCGGAATCGGATTTCGCGTTTTCAGTTTTCATCGCCGATGCGGGCGTCATGGGTCTCTGCTCCTTTCTGCGGACGCAATTTCGTCCGCGCGAGGAATCTAAGACCGCCGGAAAGGCCGGGGATAAGTTTGCCCCGGAGTTGCAGACGCGCGCTCCGTTCGCCCGCAAGCGGCGCCAGTGGCAAAGGAAGAGAAATGAATCCGGCGACGGTCTGAGAAAAGATGTCTTCGTCTTTTCTTGCCGCTATTGGCGAATTCTTATACAGGTGAAGAAAAGAGCAGGGAGGGCGCGCATGGATCAGGCGGCAGAGCCGAACGCTTTAGTATCGCTGGCTCCGATGATTTTTATGCAATTGATATTCGCAGGAGCGGCGTGGTGGATCGCCCCGAAAATGGGCAGGAACAGATGGCTGCTCGCGGCGGTGTGCGCGATCCCGTTTCTCGGCATGATCGTAGGCATGCTGCTGCCGCTCATCGCGATCGGTTCGACGCTCGATAAATTGAATACCCTCCTGGCGGGGGAAAAAACGAGCTGATCCCGGTTTCCATCGCGACCCGTTCGCCGCGATGGAAAAAGGGGGGCGCGTTTCAGGTTTTCGGTTTCATCAGCATGCCGCCGAGCGTCGAGAGCACGCCGCCGCCGACGCCGCCTTCGAGGAACGACTGCACCATCTGCATGGTCTGGTCGCTGCCGAGCACGGCGCCCATGCCGGCCGCGTCCGCGCCGTAGCCCGCGCCGACGCCGCCGACCACCCCGGCGACGATCTTCATCAGCATGCTGGCGTTCTTGCCGCCAAGGAAATGCGCCACAAGCGGGCCTACGATGGCGCCGCCAGCGCCGTTGAGCAGTAACTGCATCATATCCATGAGACTGTCCTTTCGCCGGTTGGCCTTCGGAACTCAAACTCTCACTATGCGGATAATATGACAGTCATGAAGCGGGCGTCGAGCGCCGCTTCATGCTGCAAATGCGAAGGCGAGGACGGAAAAGCCGCTTGTTTTCGGAGGCGAAAACGTCTCAGGCGGTTTTTTTCAGGCGCCAGTCCGGGCGGATGAAATGGCAGGTGTAGCCTTCCGGATACTTCTCCAGATAGTCCTGATGGAAATCTTCCGCGTCGTACCACTCGCCCGCCGCGACGATCTGCGTGACGATCCCGTTGGGGAAGACGCCTGACGATTCGAATTCGCGCACGAGGGCGCGCGCCGTCGCTTCCTGCTCCGGCGTCAGGTAGAAAATCGCCGAACGGTACTGCGAGCCGACGTCGTTGCCCTGACGGTTCAGCGTCTGCGGATCGTGGATCTGGAAGAAGAATTCAAGCAGCGCGCGGTAGCTGAGTTTCGCGGGATCGAACTCGATGCGGATCGATTCGGCGTGGCCGGTGGTTCCGGTCTTGACGTCCTTGTACGTCGGATCGGCGGTCTTGCCGCCGGTGTATCCGACTTCGGTGTTGACGACGCCGGGCAGCTTGCGGATCAGATCTTCCATGCCCCAGAAGCAGCCTCCGGCGAGGATCGCGGTTTCGAAGGAGTGCGCCATAAGTAACCTCTTTGAGTTTAAGAGCGCGTAGTTGGTAGCGTTTAGCGCCTGGAAAAAGTGCGGCTATACTCTACGGACTACGCTCTCAGTGTCCTGCGCCGATATCGCGGCCGGCTAAAAACCGCTCGGCCTCGAGCGCCGCCATGCAGCCCATGCCGGCGGCGGTGACGGCCTGTCTGTAAATGTCGTCGGTGACGTCGCCCGCCGCGTAGACGCCGGGGATCTCCGTCGCCGTCGAGTTCGGCGCCGTGATGAGATAGCCGTTCGGCTTCATGGCGAGCTTGCCGGCGAACAGCTCCGTCGCGGGCTTGTGGCCGATGGCGATGAACACGCCGTGCGCCGCGATCTCGCGGGTCTCGCCGGTTTTGGTGTTTTTCAGACGAACGCCGTCGACGCCATTCTCGCCGAGGATCTCGTCGACCGCATGGTCCCAGATCACTTCGATGTTCGGCTTGGCGAACAGGCGGTCCTGCAAAATCTTCTCGGCGCGGAACGTGTCGCGGCGGTGGACGACCGTGACCGACTTGGCGAGTCCCGAGAGGAACAGCGCTTCCTCGACCGCCGTGTTGCCGCCGCCGACCACGATCACGTCCTTGCCGCGGTAGAAGAAACCGTCGCATGTCGCGCACGCCGACACGCCGAAGCCCTGCAGTTTCTTCTCGGAGGGAATGCCGAGCCATTTGGCCTGCGCGCCGGTCGAGATGATGAGGGTTTCCGTCTCGTAGACCGTCCCGTTGTCGCCTTTCAGCTTGAAGGGACGGGAGGAGAGATCGACGTCGACGATGATGTCGGAGATGAAGGCCGCGCCCACATGCTCGGCCTGCTTCTGCATCTGCTCCATCAGCCACGGGCCCTGAATGACGTCGGCGAAGCCGGGATAGTTCTCGACGTCGGTGGTGATGGTCATCTGCCCGCCCGGCTGGATGCCGTGGACGACGACCGGTTTAAGACCGCCGCGCGCCGCATAGATCGCCGCCGTCAGGCCGGCGGGTCCCGATCCGAGAATGAGCACGCGCGTTTTCATGGGAAGTCCTTTTCGAGAAAGCGATGTGGGCGATGGCCCGCCGCCTTGCAAGCGGCGGTCTCGCAGCCGTTACCAACGCCGCCGGGGAGGGGCAAGCATGGCGTCCTTGCGGCGCTTCGCCGGAAATGGTAACAAATGTTACTAACTTGAGGAGGCCCTTAATGGCCCGCAAATGGATCGCCCCGTCCCGCGTCGAGGGGACCGCCTCGCGCCAGGCGCACGCCGACATGCCCGCCGGCACCTATGAGCGGGAAATCTCGAAGGAAGGGTTCTTCGGTCCCGCCGCCTTCATGCACCACAAGCGCCCGCCCACCGGCTGGGCGAATTTCGAAGGGCCGCTCAGGCCGCGCGCCTTCAATCTCGCGGCGCTGAACGAGGCGTCGGCGAGCCCGTGGGCGGTGCCGTCGGTCCTCCATAACAAGGCGGTCGACATCCGCTTCTGGAAACTCAGCGCGCCGATGCCGGCGCTCGCCCGCAACGCCGACGGCGACCAGCTCCTGTTCATCCACAAGGGCGAAGGCGACCTTTACTGCGACTACGGCCATCTCGCCTTCGAGGCGGGCGACTATATCGTGCTGCCGCGCGGAACCATGTGGCGGCTGTCGCCGAACGAGGGCGCGGCCGTGCTGATGATCGAGGCGACGAACACGCATTACACGCTGCCCGACAAGGGCCTTCTCGGCGGTCACGCGATCTTCGATCCGGCGATGCTCGACGCGCCGAAGCTCGACGACGCATTCAAGGCGCATCAGGCGGAGGACGGCGAAACGCGGGTAGAGATCAAGAAGCGCGGGCAGGTTTCGGTTGCAACGTACCCATACAATCCGCTCGACGTCGTCGGCTGGCACGGCGAGCTGTCGCCGGTGCGCCTCAACATCCGCCATATCAGGCCGGTGATGAGCCACCGCTATCACATCCCGCCGTCGGCGCACACGACGTTCGTTTCCGACCGCTTCGTCGTCTGCACCTTCGCGCCGCGCCCGTTCGAGACAGATCCAGGCGCGCTCAAGGTGCCGTTCTTCCACAACAACGACGATTTCGACGAGGTGCTGTTCTATCACGCGGGCGATTTCTTCAGCCGCGACAATATCGATGCGGGGATGATGACGTTCCATCCGTCGGGTTTCACGCACGGACCGCATCCGAAAGCGCTGAAGAACATGCTGGAGCAGAAAAAGCCGGCGACCGACGAATATGCGGTGATGATCGACGCGCGCGATCCGCTCGACGTCGGCGACGGCGCGGCGTCGGTCGAGTTCGCCGGCTATGTGGATTCGTGGAAGGCGCGGGACTAGCCGGAAAAGCGATCCTGAAACGCGCTTGTGAAGGCGCGGACCCTGACGCCGCGCGCCGGCGGGCCTATCCTTTCGCGCGTCATTCGCGACCTTGTATTATGCGGAGCGGTTATGCCCACCATCGTCATCTCCGGCGCCAATCGCGGGCTCGGGCTTGAATTTGCGAGACAGTATGCGGCGGACGGGGCGCGGGTTCATGCGGGCGCGCGCGATCCGGCCGGCGCGACGGCGCTGAACGAGGCGGCGGGCGAATCCGGCGGCAGGCTAACCGTTCACGCCCTCGACGTCGCCGACGCGCAGTCGGTGAAAGCCTTCGCGGCGGCTGTCGGCGGCGCGCCGGTCGATCTCGTCATCGCCAACGCCGGCGTGTTCGGCGGCGACCGGCAGCATCGGCTCGGCGCCATCGATTACGACCAGTTCGCAGAGACGCTGGCGGTCAACGCGATCGCGCCGCTGCGTCTCGCCGACGCTTTCGCGGCCAATCTCAGGGCGGCGAAAGGCAAGTTCATCGCCATCACCTCCGGCATGGGCTCCATCGAGGACGGGGGCAGCGGCTATCTCGCCTACCGTTCCTCGAAAGCCGCGCTCAACATGATCTGCCGGGTTCTCGCCAACGACCTGCGGCCGGACGGCGTTTTCGCCGCGCCGATGTCGCCCGGCTGGGCGAAGACAGACATGGGTGGACCTTCTGCGCCGCAGGAGGTCGCGCCGACCGTCGCCGCCATGCGCAGGCGCATCGAGAAACTGACGCTCGCCGACAGCGGCAAGTTCCTCGACTGGGACGGCGGCGAAGTCGCCTGGTGAGGTCCGCGCCTGCGCGGTGGACTTGATCCGGACCGCCGCATAGGCTCGCGGCGGCACAATCAAAAACCGAGGAAACGCCGCCTGTGACCAAAGTCCGCGCCTGGGCCGCAGACGGCCCGAAAGCCGAATTCCGGCCGTTTCAGTACGAGCTGCCGCCGCTCGCCGCCGACGAGGTGGATATCGACGTAGAATATTGCGGCGTCTGCCATTCCGATCTTTCCATGTGGCTCAACGAGTGGCGGCGCACGCAATACCCATTCGTGGGCGGGCACGAGGCGGTCGGGCGGGTGAGGGCGCTCGGAACGGAAGTTCCCGGTCTTTCGCTCGGCCAGAAAGTCGGTCTGGGATGGATATCGCGCAGCCATATCGGCAGCCACGAATGTCTGGCCGGCGCGCATCATCTCTCGCCCGGCAATGAGGCCACCATCGTCGGCCGTCACGGCGGTTTCGCCGACATCGTACGTTGCCAGTGGGTGTGGGCCGTTCCGCTCCCGGACGATCTCGACATCGCCGTGGCGGGGCCGCTGTTCTGCGGCGGCATCACGGTGTTCAGCCCGATCGCCGAGTTCGGCGTGAGGCCGACCGATCGCGTCGGTGTCGTGGGCATCGGCGGTCTCGGCCATCTCGCGATCAAGTTCCTCTCCAAATGGGGCTGCGAAGTCACCGCCTTCACTTCGTCGCCGGACAAGGCCGCGGAAGCGAAGGCGATGGGCGCGCACCATGTCGTCTCGTCGCGCGACTCGTCCGAATGGAAAGGCCTGCGCGGGCGGTTCGATTTCATCATCGTCGCGGTGGCCGCCTCTCTCGAATGGTCGCGGCTGATGGGAACGCTGGCCCCGAAAGGGCGCCTGCACATCGTCGGCGCCGTCGAGGAGCCGGTGATCATGCCGGTGTCGTCGATGATGGGCGCGCAGCGCTCGCTCAGCGCCTCGCCCGTCGGCGCGCCCGCGACCATGGCGAAGATGCTGGAATTCTGCGCCCGTCACGGCATTACGCCGCAGACGGAGGAATTTCCCATGTCGGACATCAACGCGGCGATGGCGCATCTGGAAAGCGGCAAGGCTCGCTACCGGGTGGTGCTCAAGAGCGATTTCGAAAGAGGGCGCGCATGATCTGCCGGTACTGGCGGGGCTGGACGACGAAAGACAACGCCGACGCCTATCAGAAAGTGCTGGTCGGCGAGGTCGTGCCGGCCATCGAGGGGCGCAGGATCGACGGCTTCCGCCGGATCGACATGATGCGCCGCGACCTCGGCGACGAAGTGGAGTTCGCGACCATCATGTGGTTCGACGATCTCGCCGCCGTGAAGCGGTTCGTCGGCGAAGACTACGAGGTCGCACATGTGCCGGCGGCGGCGCGGGCGGTCCTCAAACGCTTCGATCAGCGCTCGGCGCATTACGAGGTTTTCGACTCGCGCAGCCAGGAATAAAGTCGTCCCGGCTCACGGCGCACCCTCGATTTCGTGATGCGCTGTGCGCGGCTTGTGGTTCGCCGCGTCGGAAATGGCGGTGCTAGGAGCCTCGCCAGCGCCGGCGGGACGCCCGCGGCGGAGGGAGAATTCCTTATGCAAACCATCATCCGGCTTTTGCCGCACGGCTTGTCGCTGTTCATGGCCGTGATCTTTCTCGACAGCCTGCGCTACAAATTCACCAACCATCCCAAGACGCAGGAAATCTTCGGAAGGCTCAACGACTGGGCCGGGTCGCTCGGCCTGCCGGGTCTGTTCGCGCAGACCGGCCTTTTCAGCCAGTATGTGATCGGCGGCGCGGAGCTCGTCGCCTCGATCTTCCTTCTGGCCGGCCTCTTGCCGAAATATCACCATCTGCAGGCCATCGGCGCGGCCATCGGGCTCGCCATCATGGCCGGCGCGGTGAGTTTCCACCTCTTCACGCCGCTCGGCGTCGATCCCAACAAGGACGGCGGCGGTTTATTCATCGCCGCCTGCATCAACCTCGTTGCGGCGATCCTGCTCCTCGTTGTATTCCGGCGCGAGGAAGCCGTGGGCGTGCTTTGCCGTCTGGCGAAGGTGGTCGCGCCCGGCCAGTAAAGCCGGAGCAAGGATGAAACTCGCATCATTGAAAGGCGGTCGCGACGGCCGCCTTGTCATCGTCTCGAACGATCTGACGCGCTGCACGGACGCTTCGCGGATAGCGCCGACCCTCCAGGCGGCGCTCGACGACTGGGACCAGATCGAACCGCATCTGCGCGAGCTCGCCCAAAGCCTCGAAGTCGGCGCTGCGCCGGTCGACCGGTTCCATGAACGCGAATGCGCCTCCCCCCTGCCGCGCGCTTATCAGTGGGCGGACGGTTCGGCCTATGTCAATCATGTGGAGCTGGTGAGGAAGGCGCGCGGCGCCGAAATGCCCGCCAGCTTCTGGAGCGATCCTCTGATGTATCAGGGCGGCTCCGACTCGTTCCTCGGGCCGCGCGACGACATCGTCATGGCCGACGACGAAACGTTCGGCGTCGATATGGAAGGCGAGGTGGCGGTGATTACCGGCGACGTGCCGATGGGCGTATCGCCGGAAGAGGCGCGGGGCTTCATCCGTCTCGTCATGCTGGTCAACGACGTGTCGCTGAGGGGGCTTATTCCCGCCGAGCTGGCGAAGGGGTTCGGCTTCTTCCAGTCGAAGCCCTCGTCGGCCTTCTCGCCCTGCGCCGTCACGCCCGACGCCCTCGGCGAGGCCTGGGACGGCGGCAAGCTGCATCTGCCGCTGCTGGTGCGGGTCAACGGAGAGGAATTCGGACGGGCGAACGCCGGCGTCGACATGACCTTCGACTTCGGCCAGCTCATCGCCCACGCGGCGAAAACGCGGCCGCTGTGCGCTGGGACGATCATCGGCTCGGGGACGGTTTCCAACAAGCTCGACGGCGGGCCGGGCAAACCGGTCTCGCAAGGCGGCGCCGGCTATTCCTGCATCGCCGAGCTTCGCATGATCGAAACCATCGAGACGGGCAAGGCGAAAACGCCGTTCCTCAAATTCGGCGACCGGGTGGAGATCAGGATGCTCGACGCGAAGGGCCACTCGATCTTTGGGCGGATCGATCAGACGGTGGCAAAGCACGAGCGCTGAGGCCCGGCTGTTCGGGGCGGTTTCTCCCTCCCGCGCCTTCCGCTAGGCTCGCCCGATGCCATCCATCCGCGCCCGTCTTCTGAACCGTTATCTGCGTCTCGTGATGAAGCCGAAACGGCTGCCCGAGATCGACCCGCCCGCGCTGCGCGAGTGGGTCGAAAAGCGCGCCCTGCCGCTCTATCCCAAAGACGTCTCGCGCGAGACTGTCGAATCCCCCGTGCGCGGCGAGTGGCACAGGCCGCACGCCATAACCGGCGACGCGACGATCCTCTACCTGCATGGCGGCGGCTACGTTTTCGGCTCGGTGCGGCTCTATCGCCCGCTGACCATGGCGCTGGCGGCGAAGACGGGCTGCGAGGTTTTCTCGGCCGAATACCGGCTTGCGCCGGAACATCGCTGCCCGGCGGCCATCGACGACGCGCTGGCGGCCTACGACTGGCTCATCGCTTCCGGGCGCGACCCGAAGCGCATCGTTCTCGGGGGCGATTCGGCGGGCGGGGGCCTTTGCCTGGCGGCGATGATGGCGCTCAGGGATCGCGGCGCGCCGACGCCGGCGGGCGCTTTCCTCTATTCTCCCTGGACCGACCTTGCGACGACCGGCGCCTCGATCGACGCTAACGCCGACAGCGACGCCATGTTCCAGCGCTATTCCATCGTCAACGGGCCGGGCCATTATGTGGGCGCGCTCGACCGCAAGGATCCGCGGGTCTCGCCGCTGTACGGCGATCTCAAGGGCCTGCCGCCGCTGCTGGTCTTCGCCAGCGCTTCGGAAATGCTGTTCGACGACGCGGCGCGCCTCGCCGAGAAGGCGGCGCAGGCGGGCGTTGGCGTGCGTTTCGAGCCGCGGCCGGGGCTCGCCCACGCCTGGCCGATCTTCCATCCGGTGATTCCCGAAGCGAAGGAGACGGTCGCGCTCACCGCCGATTTCGTTCGCGGGCGAACCGCAAAAGGGTAGGGTGAGGCGATGAAATCCGCTTATGCGAAACTCGCCGTCGCCGTGCTGCTCGATATTCTCGATTTCACCGTCGGGCGCATTCCGGGCTTCGAGATCGCCTTCGATGCGTTTCTCGGCGTCGCGGCGGTGGCGATGTGGGGCTGGGCGGGGCTGTTCGCCTTCTGGGAGCTTGCGGACCCGACCGGGCAGATCGACGGTTTCGCGCCGACCATGACGATCATCGCGCTCACCCAGCTCGGCCGCGCAAAAAAATCAGCCCGGGACGAAATCCCGGGCTGATGTTTCATCCTTGTACGGACGCTTACGGCCGGCCGCGGCCGTAGCTGCGGAATTCCCCGTTCTCCCACCAGGTGTCGCCGGTGTGCGGGTCGACATAGTAGTACCGGCCGGCATAGGAATCGTAATGGCGGTCGCCGCCGTCGCGGGCGCGTCCGAAGCAGTCCTTGGCGCGCGCGCAGCCGGCGATGGCGCCGCCGACCACGCCGATGGCCGCGCCGGCCGCCGCGCCCTGGCCCGGCTTGCCGGCGATCACCTGACCGGCGACAGCGCCGGCCGCCGCGCCCGCCGCGCCGCCATAGATTGCATTTCGTTCAGCCGTGCCCGACGACGTGCAGGCGCCGATGAAAATGAGGCCGCTCGAAGCGGCGGCGAGAAGTCCTCTACGCATAATTCCTCCTGCTTGAACGCGATCCCCTCGGTCGAGGAACGGGAGACGCAGAAGAAACACGTCGCGCTCGGGCGAGTTCCGCTCGCTGAAGAATCAGCGACGGGGCCCGCGCGCGCGGCGCAGGCCCCTCCCCCAGGTCGCAACGCATCACGCGAGAGACGCGGAGCGGCCGGTAAGTTTTATTTTAGTAACGGCGGCGCGGCTGCTGGCGCTGGCCGTAACGGCGGAATTCGCCGTCTTCCCAATAGGTGTCGCCGTAATACGGATCTTCGTAGTAGTAGCGATTGTAACCCTGGTCGTAATAGCGGCGGCCGTTGTCGCGGGCGCGTCCGAAGCAGGTGCCGGCGCGCGAACAGCCTTCATAGGCGCCCACGGCGGCGCCGATCAGCGCGCCATACGCCGCGCCCTTGCCGGGCGAGCCCGCAAAAATTTCTCCGGCGACCGCGCCGCCCGCGGCGCCAAGCGCCGCGCCGTAAAGCGCGCCTTCGCCCGTCGACTGGCACCCCGTCGCCGCCAGCGCCAGCGCGCCAACCCCGATCAGCATCATCTTCATTGTCGTTCTCCTGGTTGATGCCGGGGCGATCTATCAGAACGCTGCACCCGAAGCCCCGTAAGCCGTCCTTGCCTGTTCGTAAGATCGCGGGGCTCCAAGGCGAGATTGGGGCGCGTCGGCGGCGAATTGCGGCGGCGCTTGGGCTTATTTCCGGAACCTGCATCACGAGCTTGCGAGAAGCGGCGCGAGGTCTAGGCTGGGCGCAAACAGGCCGGGAGGAAACAATGACGGGAATCAAGGCGAAAGCGATCTTTCTGAAATCCTATCCGAACGGCCTTCCGGCGCCGGATCAGTTCGCGCTGCGCGACATCGAGACGCCGCCGGTCAAGGACGGCGAGGTCCTCCTGCGCATGGTGTGGATGTCGGTCGATCCGTACATGCGCGGGCGCATGCGGCCGGATGTGAAAAGCTACATTCCGCCGTTTTCGCTTGATGCGCCGCTCGACGGCGGCGCCGTCGGCGAAGTGATCGAATCGAAGCACGAAAAGCTGAAGCCCGGCGACTATGTCGTCGGCTTTCAGGGCGGCTGGCGCACGCACGCCGTCGTCTCCGGCGACGGCGTCACCAAAGTCGATCCGAAACTGGCGCCGCTTTCGGCCTATCTCGGCGTGCTCGGCATGCCGGGCCTCACCGCATGGTCGGGGCTCACCCAGATCCTGAAACCCAAAGAGGGCGAAACGCTGTTCGTCTCCGGCGCCGCCGGCGCGGTCGGCTCCGTCGTCTGTCAGCTCGGCAAGCTGAAGGGGATGCGGGTCGTCGGGTCCGCCGGCTCGAAAGAGAAATGCGACTGGTTGACCAAGGAAGGCGGCTGCGACGTCGCGCTCAACTATCGCGACTACAAGAACGCCGCCGAACTGACGAAGGCGCTCGCCGCCGCCGCGCCGAAGGGCGTCGATTGCTACTTCGAGAATGTCGGCGGCATGCACCTCGAAGCGGCGCTCAACTGCATCAACGTCAAGGGCCGCATGGCGCTGTGCGGCATGATCGAGATGTACAACAAGACCGAACCGGAGCCGGGGCCGCCGAACCTCATCAACCTGATCGGCCGCAGCGTGACGGTGCAGGGCTACGTCGTGTCGATCTACATGCATCTCGCGCCGCAATTCGCCGCCGAAGTCGCGCCGCTGCTGGCGGCCGGCAAGATCACGTTCCGCGAGTCCGTGTACGAAGGGCTCGACAAGGCGCCGGAAGCGTTTCTCGGTCTCTTCAAGGGAGAGAATTTCGGCAAGGCGGTTGTGCGGGTAGGGCCGGACAGGGCGTAAGCCGAAGGCGCCGGCGATGCGTAAGATCGACGCGTTGATCGGGTCGGCGGTTTTCCTTCTCGCGGCGCCGGGAACGGTTGGCGTCCTCGTTCCGTGGCTGATGACGCAATGGGCGCGCGAGAGCGCCGGCTATTCTTGGGCGGCGGCGCCCGGCCTGCTTCTGATCGCGCTCGGCGCGGCGGGTCTTCTGGAAACCTTTCTGCGCTTCGCCCTGACAGGCGAGGGGACGCCGGCGCCGGTCGCGCCGACGCGAAGGCTCGTCGTCAGCGGTCTTTACCGCCATGTCCGCAACCCGATGTATGTCTGCGTGCTCGCCCTCATTCTCGGGCAGGCGCTGTTCTTCGGCAGCGCGACGCTTATCGCTTATGCGACGGTCGTATGGCTCGCCTTCCACATCTTCGTGGTGTTTTTCGAGGAGCGCCGCCTCGCGCGCGAATTCGGCGACGCGTACGCAGTTTACCGCCGGCATGTGCCGCGATGGATTCCGCGGCTGACGCCGTGGCGCCCGGAGACGGGCGCCTGACCTAACGCGCCAATTCCGCTTTCCGCTCCAGCGCGATCTTATCTGCGTCCTTGCCGAATAATTCCTGATAGTGGTCGAACTTCGCCTCGTAAGTCGCGGCGCCCTGCGTCAGCGACCTCAGCTCGATGATGAGGTCCTGCAGGCCGGATTCCGGCATCATGGCGCTGACCGTATCCCAGCCCGACCAGTCCTTGCGCGAATCGAAGCCGAGTATCTGCCCGCGCCTTGAGGCGATGACGCCGTGCACCTTGCTCGACACCTCCTGCGGCGCGTGGATCGTCGTCGCATAGATGGGTTCGAGCAGCACCGGATCGCAGTCGGGCAGCGCCTCGCGCATCGCCTGACGACCGGCCAGCTTGAACGACATTTCGTTGGAATCGACCGGGTGATGCAGGCCGTCGTAAAGCGTCACCGCCACGTCGACGACGGGAAAGCCGAGCGGGCCGGTCTCCAGCCCTTCGCGCACGCCGGCCTCGACGGCGGGAATGAACTGGCGCGGCACCGCGCCGCCGTGGATCACCTCGTCGAAGCTGACGCCTTCGCCGCGCCCGAGCGGTTTCACCTTCACCCGGATGTCGGCGAATTGTCCGTGCCCGCCGCTCTGCTTCTTGTGGCGGGCGTGATGGTCGGCGCCGGCGCGGATGGTCTCGCGGTAGGCCGGTTTCGGCGGCGCCGCGACGATCTCGACATTGTACCGGTTCTTCAGCCTGGCGGCGGCGAGGCGCAGATGCACGTCGCCCTGTCCGCGCAGCACCGTCTCGCCGGTGTCGGCGCGGCGTTCGGCGACGAGGGAGGAGTCCTCGTCGGTCAGTTTGGCGAGCGCGGCGGAGAGTTTAACGTCGTCCTTCTCGTTCTTCGGGCGAATCGCCAGCGAAAACACCGGGGCGGGCGGCGCGATTTTCAGATCGCCGCCGTTCACCTTGCCGTCGATGATGAGATCGCCGGTGTTGAGGTGATCGAGGCGCGGCAGGCCGACGATGTCGCCCGTGCAGGCGTCCTTGCATTTTGCGCGCTCCTCGCCGTTGACGGTGAGAAGTCCGGATATGCGCCCGCCGTTGACGGCGTCGCCGTCTTTCACCGAGCCGTTCCAGATGCGCGCGAAGGAGAGCTTGCCGATGTGCGGGGCGTGGACCGTCCGGACGATCGACAGGGCGGTCGTGCATCCCTTGTCGAGGCCGAGCCGCGCAGCGGCGGCCGAAACGGGCGGCGTTTCATGGCGCAGCAGCTTGAACAGGCGGGTGACGCCGTTGCCGTGCGCCGCCGAGCCGAGCAGCGCCGGAACGATGAGGTCGCTCTGCAATTCCTTCTTCATCACCTCGAAGATCGCGTCGCTCGGCGGCGTCTTGTCTTCGAGAATCTGCTCCATAAGCGCGTCGTCGAAATCGGCGAGCGTGTCGAGCATCGCCTCGCGCGCTTCGGTTTCGCGCAGCAATTCATCTTCCGGAATCTCGAACAGTTCGGCCTGCGCGCCCTCGCGATATTTCCAGGCGCGCTCGCTGACGAGATCGACGGCGCCGACCACCGCGTCCTTGTCGCGGATCGGAACCTGCCGCAGCACCAGCGGCCGCGACGACGCCGATTGCAGCGCCTCCATCAGGTCGCGCACCCGCGCGCCGGCTTCATCGATGCGGTTGACGAACAGCGCGTGCGGGATCTTGCGGTCGTCGAGAAACTTGAAATAGGGCGACAGGCCGGCGGCGCGTTCCGGCTCGGGCGGCGCGACGACGATCACGATATCCGCCGCCGCCATCGCCTCGTAGCTCGCCTGCGCGAGTTCGACGGAGCCGGGGCAGTCGATGAACACCCACGGCTCTCCGAGATAGTCGCAGCGCGCGACGTTCGGCTCGGTCGTGGAGCCGAATTCCTTCGCTTCCTGCGAGGAGTCAAGCGAAGGGCCGGCAGAGCCGGCCCGTTTCATCAAAGCTCGAAGCAGCGTCGTCTTGCCCGCCCCCTGCGGGCCGACGAACGCGGCGCATCTGACAGTCTGTTGGGTCTCTTTCATGGCGACGATCTCCCGTTTTGCGGGGCGCTTCGGCGGCGCGTCGCAGAAAGCAGCGTATCCATCCAATCGGCGTCGATCAGCCGTATGAAAACCGGCGGATCAAATCCCTAGAGCCGCGTTCTCGCAGGCGAAAACAGGAGCGCGTCCGGCTCTAGCGCGCGACTGGCGGCGCGCCGAAGACGTCTTCTCCATCAAACTACCGCGAAGGCCGGGACGCAATCCCTTTTTAATGTAAACTTCGGGCGCAAGAACGATTCCGCAACGCAGCGTCAGTTGCCGGCGGCGATGAAATGCCGCCGCGTCGCATCGTCGAGCGGAAACATCATCTCGATACGGATTTCACTGGCGCTTACGTCCTGAACGGAGCCGAACTGGGCGATCGTCGAAAACATCGCCAGCGAAGAGCCGTCGACGCGGATGCGCGTCGGGATCACGGCCTGATTGAGATTGATCGACGACAGGTCGCCGTCAGCAAGACGCGGATGCGCGGCGAGACGGTCGGCCAGCGTCTTGAGGCGCGCGTCGCCGCCGAGCGCGATCATCTCGGCGCGCGTGCGCTGGAGGGCGAGCAGGGCTGTCTCCTCCCAGTTCTCGATCGCCTCTCCGTCGCCGGCGGCGGTCAGCGCTTCGATCATGTTGCTCTGTCCGGCGAGGCCGATCGCCGCGAACAGAGTCAGAGCGGCGCTGTTGGCCGCCAGAATGTCCCAGTGCTGATCGATGGCGACCGCGGGAAATGGTTCATGGTTCGACAAGGTGACGTCGATGGCTGTGCGGATCGGCGCAAGATCGACGGCGCCGGCGCCGAGTTGCGGATAGGCCGGGGCGAAGCCCGCCGCCTGCAGCGCGTGATTGGCGATCGCCCTCGGCATCTGCAACGCTTCGGCGAGGCGCAGCACCATGGCCCGGCTCGGCGAGGCGCGCCCCGATTCCAGGAAGCTCAGATGGCGGGCCGACATCTCCGCCTCCAGCGACAGCGCAAGCTGGCTGAAGCGCCGGAGGCCGCGCCACTCGCGCAGAATGTCGCCGAAAGTCGTCGTCATGGTTGTTTTTCCCGGTGTCTGGCGGGCCAAGCCTAGGGCGCCGGCGCGCGCCCGCCGATTACCTCCGGCGTAATTGTTTCGGGGAAGGGGGCCGGGGCAGGGTCGGGGGAAGCAAAGAAAAGGAGTCTTCCATGTCGCCCCAAACAGCCGCCAGCCTTCTGCGCCTCGTCGGCGCCGGTTTTCTTCTCGCCGGCCTTGTTTTCGCCCTCGCCGCCTTCGCGCCGGTCGATGCGCCCGGCGTTCTCTTCCTCGATCTCCTGAAATGGCCGCTGGACGGAAATCCCGGCGCGCTCGGCCAGGACGCGCGCTGGCTCAGCGGCGTCGGCGGCGGATTGCTGGCGGGCTACGCCGTGGCCATTCTGACCATCATCGCCCCAGCCATAGAACGCGGAGACCAGGGCGTCAGGCGCGGCGCCGTCGCGGCGATCCTCGTGTGGTTCGCCGTCGACAGCGCCGGCTCGATCGCCTCGGGCGTCGGCTCCAACGCGGTTTTCAACGTGCTTTTCGCGGCGATGTACCTGTTCCCGCTGGTCGCCATGAAGCCGGCCGCCGCCGGGCGGCCGCAGACCGCCTAGAGGCGGATTTCCAGCCGGGCCGGGGCGGGGAGCGGCGGCGGCCGTTTCCCGCCGCCTTTCCGGGCGAAAGCGCCTTGACGGCGCCGGGCCGCCTAGCCTACACCGCGACCTCCCGCGGGGCGGCGCGCCCGGCGGGAGATGCGCGGGTGTAGCTCAGTTGGTTAGAGTGCCGGCCTGTCACGCCGGAGGTCGCGGGTTCAAGTCCCGTCACTCGCGCCATTTTCTTCAAGAAAATGAACGCCTTAAGAAACTCCAAAGTTTTCTGAAATTCTGAGTTTCTTTTCAGGGTACCAGCGGGGTACCAAATTTTTGCTGCTCTTTCTGGGGACAATTTTTTCGTTTTGTTCGCAAGCGAAGCAGGATTTTTGAATCGCTAGTCCCAGACACAATTGAATAACTCTTCTTAGGCGCTGCCATCCGACTGTCGACAGCGTGTCAGGCGTGCCACGTAAATCGAAATTGTACCGGTGGCGGTATCAAGTCTCTCGGTCTCATTCACGGAAGAAAACCTTGAGCTTTCCAGAAGCTTCGGGATTATTCCCTCGGCGTTCGGTTGGGTGTCTCCAACGCCGTCCAGCGTCTGGACTGTGCTCCGGAACAGCAATCGCTGGATCCCTCGCTGCAGCCCGTAATCTGCAATGAATAAAGAGCCGCCTGCCGCAAGGGCTTTTCTGGCCTGGACAATAATCCGCCGCTTTTCGGCAAGCGAAACCTGGTGAAGTACAAGGCTCGATACAATCTTGTTCGGCGGCTCGCTGAAATATTCCTCCTCTGCTGAGAAATATCCTCCGTGGAACCGAATGTTACCTTCCAGCCCAACAATCTTTTGACGGGCTCGCCGGACAGCGTCTGCGTCGGGATCGACGCCAACATATCGAATGCGAGGGCACGCAGTAGAAAGCGCAACTGAAAGACTGCCAGTGCCCGAGCCGATATCGAGAATGCGGTCGCCGGGCGATGGGGCCATTACTTTAACCAGCGCCGCGCGCCACGTCGTTTCCCGCGTCATCGCCGCAATGGCGAGATCGTAAAGCGGCGTCAGCGCGCGATGGCCGAGCGGCGGCGTGTGCGCATGAGCTCGACCGGTCCTCGTCGCGCTGCTCACAGCTTCAAACCCCGTAACCGCAATGCGTTGCCAATGACCGATACGGACGAAAAGCTCATCGCGGCCGCCGCGATCATCGGGCTCAGGAGCAGGCCGAAAACCGGGTAAAGGACGCCCGCCGCTACAGGCACGCCAAGCGTATTGTAGATAAATGCGAAGAACAGGTTCTGGCGGATGTTGCGCATGGTCGCCTGGCTTAGGCGACGCGCGCGGGCGACGCCGCGTAGATCGCCTTTGACGAGCGTGACGCCGGCGCTTTCCATAGCGACGTCGGTTCCAGTACCCATCGCGATGCCGACATCGGCTTGGGCAAGGGCGGGGGCGTCGTTAATGCCGTCGCCGGCCATGGCGACCTTCGCGCCCGCATCCTGCAGTTCGCGCACGATGCGATTCTTGTCTTCAGGCGACACGTCCGCATGGATTTCATCGATGCCGATCTTTGCGCCGACCGCTTCCGCCGTTGCGCGGCTGTCGCCGGTGAGCATCACGACTTTAACACCGGCTGCGTGAAGAGCTCGGATGGCTTCCGGCGTCGTTTCCTTGATAGGGTCGGCGACGCCAATGAGGCCGGCTGGCTTGCCATCAACAGAAATGAACATGACAGTCTGACCTTCACGTCGATGGTCCTCAGCGACCGCAACGAGCTTTTCGTCATGCGCGCCGACGCGTTTCATCATCTTCGCGTTGCCGAGCGCCACCTTGCGGCCGTCGACTTCAGCTTCGACGCCTTCGCCAGTGACCGAAGCAAACCCGGTCGCATTCTTCACTTCAGCCCCGCGCTCCTCTGCGCCTGCAATAATCGCGGTCGCGAGCGGATGCTCGCTTCCCTTTTCGACCGAGGCGGCGAGCGTCAGGAGTTCAGTATCAGAAAATGGCGGTTGCGGTTCGACGAGCGCCAGTTTCGGATGGCCTTCCGTCAGTGTGCCGGTCTTATCGACGACGATGGTGTCAACTTTCTCGAATGTCTCCAGCGCTTCGGCGTTCTTGATAAGGATACCGTTCTGCGCGCCCTTGCCGGTGCCGACCATGATGGACATGGGCGTAGCAAGACCCAACGCACACGGACAGGCGATGATGAGAACCGCGACGGCGTTAACGATCGCGAACGCCATAGCCGGTTCCGGACCGAAAGCGCTCCAGACAATGAAGGTGATGATGGCGATGATGACGACCGCCGGAACAAACCACGCCGACACGGTATCGGCGAGCCGCTGGATCGGCGCGCGGCTGCGTTGTGCGGCGGCGACCATTTTGACAATCTGCGACAGCACGGTGTCTTCGCCGACCCGCGTCGCCTTCATGATGAAGCCGCCGGTTCCGTTGACCGTGCCGCCAGTGACCTTGTCGCCGACATTCTTTTCAACCGGAATAGGCTCGCCAGTGACCATGGACTCATCGATAGAACTTTTGCCCTCGACGATTTCCCCATCGACTGGGACCTTCTCGCCCGGACGAACGCGCAGGCGATCCCCTTCGCGCAAATGGTCAATTGATATTTCTTCTTCCGAACCGTCATTGTTGATGCGGTGGGCCGTGGGCGGCGCCAACTCCAGAAGCGCGCGAATGGCGCCGGACGTCTGGCTGCGGGCGCGCAATTCCAGCACCTGTCCCAGCAGCACGAGCGTCGTAATGACCGCCGCCGCCTCAAAATAGACGGCGACCTTCCCATGCATGCCGCGGAATGCATCTGGGAAAATACCGGGCGCGACCGTTGCGACAACACTGAACAGATAGGCGACACCGACGCCCAGGGCGATCAGCGTGAACATGTTGAGATTCATCGTGCGGACGGATTGAACGCCGCGCACGAAAAACGGCCATCCTCCCCACAGGACAACTGGCGTCGCCAGCGCGAATTGAATCCATTGCGGCCAGGCGCCGGGCAGCAATCCCTCGAACGGTTTGCCGGGAATGATATCGCCCATAGCGTAGATGAAGAGGGGGATGCTCAAGGCGGCGCCAACCCAGAAGCGCCGCGTCATGGAGTCGAGTTCGGACGTGTCTTCCTCTGTATCAAGAGAAATGCTCTCCGGCTCCAACGCCATGCCGCAGATTGGGCATCCGGTATTCGATGTCTCGCGCACCTGGGGGTGCATCGGGCAGGTCCAGACCGTACCGGTATACCCTTCCGGTATGTTGTCGTACTTTCCGGCCGCTGCAGAAGCGGCGTCCGACTGGGCGTGGCAATGAGCGTGCGTGTCCATGGCTATGCCGCGGCTCCGCGTTTGTTAAACAGATTGTAGAGCGGAACGAAAACGATCGCCGTGTACCAGCCATAGGCATAGGCCCAGATGAGGCCAATCAGGAACGCTGGAAATGAGAGCCAGTGAAACCCTGGCATCATCATCTCCCAAGCTTCATGCATGTGCATGGCGGGCGGCGTGACGAGTCCCCATGCGATGCAGAGGGTGAATGTGATGACGAAAAATATGGACAGAGCGTGTCCGACGGGAACGATGCGCATGATGTGCCTCCGTTGTTCGTCGGCAGCGTCAGGTTGGCGCTGTCGAATTCCAGCCATCGCCCAAGGCGTGTGGGCTGTCGATGCGACATACATAATACCCCTATGGGGTATAGTCAAGCGTTATGTTTATGTTGCGCTGCCGTGACGCCACCGCCCCTTAGGCGGTGCAAATAAAACCTCTCGAACGCAAAAATGACGATGATCGCGGCAATACCGATGAATACGATCAAGGGGTCGGCCGCCGATTTAATCGCCAGGAATGCACCGAGTGCGACTGCATCCAGCGCAATTGCGCTGAGGAGAATCCACCCTTTCGCCCCGACGTCGTGCCGGAGATGCCGATAAACGCCCCAGTGAATGGCGATGTCCATGACGAGATAAAAGATAGCGCCTAGCGAGGCGATGCGGCTCAAGTCGAAAAATACGGCGAGTAGGGCGGCGAGTACGACCGTATAGACAAGCGTGTGATTCTGAATGCGCCCCGGCATGCCGAAATGGCTGTGCGGGATCAGATTCATTTCCGTCAGCATGGCGAGCATGCGCGACACCGCAAAGACGCTGGCCAGCAATCCGGACGCCGTCGCAATGATCGCAATAGTCACTGTGAAAATGACGCCATATCCCCCGAGCGCCGGACGCGCCGCCTCGGCGAGGGCGTAGTCCTTGGCGGCGATCAATTCTTCAATTGTCAACGACGTACCGACGGCGAAAGCGACCGCCATATAAACAGCTAAGCAAACGCCGAGAGATATCATAATCGCCCGGCCGACATTGCGTTCAGGGTTTTTGACTTCGCCGCCGCTGTTCGTGATGGTGGTGAAACCTTTGTATGCCAGAATGGCTAGCGCGACACCGGCTAGGAAGCCGGTAAATGAATAATCAGAACTTTCCAGAGTTGTCGCAGCTTCAAATGAAAAGCCAGACGCCCATAAGGCAGCGACTGCAAAGGCGAGAATGCCGCCGACTTTCAAGACCGCGGTGATCTTCGAAACGGCACCGATATATTTGTTTCCGGCGAGGTTGATTAGGAAGGCGCCCGCGATCAAAGCCACGGCGAGTACGGGAACGAACCATTGCTTCTCACCGGCGTCAAAAAGTTGCAGCGTGTAGGTTCCGAAAGTCCGGGCGACGAGGCTTTCGTTGATGACCATAGAAAACGCCATCAGCAGCGCGCAGGCGCCAGTGACCGCCGATTGTCCGTACGCCTTGTGGAGGATCATCGCGATGCCGCCCGCGGACGGATATTTGTTTGACATCTTGATGTAGGTGTAGGCGCTGAACGCGCTGATGATAGCGGCGATCAGAAACGCGGCCGGAAACCATGGACCGGCATATTCGGCAACTTGCCCGGTGAGAGCGAAGATGCCGGCGCCGATCATGACGCCAGTTCCCATCGCGACGGTTCCGGAAAGCGTCAGGCTTCCTTTTTTGTAATCGCTCTGTCGTTGGCGATCCGCCATCAGTGCTCATGCTCGCCGGTGATCGGCGCAGAAGACCAATGGATGTGGACAATGCGCCAACGATCGTCGTCGCGGCGGAGCACCATGGTTTCCATCATCCGCGAATGCACGTTCTCGCCACGGAAGGTTCCATGGACCTGCGATTCCGAAATAACGGTCGCAAGGTCTTCTTTGGCGATGACGTCGCGCTTTTTGACGGAAAAATCGACCGCCGCCGTAAATGCCATGTCGGCTGGCATGTGATGGCCGGCATATTCGTCGACAGAGCGTTCCGCGCCGCCGCCTTCGGCGATGATGACATCGGGCGCAAGTATGGCGCGAATTGCGGACTCGTCTTTTGCTTTCAATGCGGTGCTATAGGCGTCAACGACAGCTTCCGGAGTCGTAGGATAATTGTCAGCGTCAAACGCCGCTGCCGGCTCTGCGCTGTCAGTTCCCGGTTCGGCACTCGCAGTGTCGCCATGCTCATGCGCTTCACCGGATTCGCGATCGTCCGCCGTCCCATGATCATGACCGTCGTCATGATCTCCCGACGATTCTGCTGTTGCTTCATCGCCATGGCCCTGGCCTGGGGCGTGTTCATGGTCATGGCCCTCGCCGGTGACGGTCGGCATGCTTTTCACGCCCAGGCCATAACCGTAAACGATCTTTCCGCCCCACCATGCGGTGACAGACAGCGACAACGCGGCGGCTGCAAGAAAAGTCAAAAATATCACAGACGCGGGCTTTGTCCTCGACGTCCAACGCCAGAGTGCGAGCAATAAAATCGCGACGCCGGATGGCACCGCCCAATTGCGGTGCGTTGTCATCGCCGCGTGAGACGGCCCGTCATGGGCGACGGTGAAATACGCCTGAAAGCCAGCTGCGATAGTTGCAATGATCGCCAGCGCGCCGAAAGCGAGCATCCAGTCAGCAGCGGGACGAAGCGTTTCACGCCATTTCCCTGACGGTGTAAACGACGCCAAGACATAAGAGATAAACGCCGTTATCGATAACGCATAGGCGAAATGAACAAGTATTGGATGGATGTTCGGTTCAATAATGTTTTCCATTTGAAGTCCCTCCCTAGAACCACAGTCTTAGTCCGGCGACGAACGATACGCTGGACGGATCGCCGCCGTCGGCGCGCACGAAATCGGCGGTCTGGCCAACCGATCGCGTCCAGTCGACGCCGATATAGGGCGCAAACCCGCGTTTGATTTCGTAGCGCAGGCGCGCGCCAAGTTCGGCGGTTGAAAGGCCGGAGCCGACGCCGTATTCGGCGACATCCTGCACGGCGAAGTTCAATTCGGTGCGCGGTTGCAATATGAGACGCTGGGTCAGCATCAATTCGTATTCAGCCTCTATTCTCGCTGAAACATCGCCGTCACCGCTGACAAAGAGGGCGGTGTCAATTTCAAACCAGTAGGGCGCCAAACCTTGTATGCCGAGAACGCCGAAGGTGCGGTCATCGCCAGGCGCGAAGTCGTGACGGACGCCCGCCTGAACATCAAAGTAGCGAGCGAAAGCGCGCGACCAGAGCGCCTGCACTTCCGCCTCTTCAAAGGCGTTTTCGTCAAACGAATATTCGCCTTCGGTTTTGAGCCACAGCTTGTTGCGATCGCCACCCCACCAACCTTGGGCGTCCCACAGGAACAAAGGCTTGCCTTCATTGCTGCGATACTCAAGTCGGTCGCCCTGAACAAAGAACGTCTTCGACGCGCCATGCTCTCTTTGGACGGCGCGGCGCGCCTCGGCCATTTCTGCGCCCCCCCAATACTCGTCCGCAGCGGACCAGCCGCTTTGGGAATCGTTTGAGCTTTCGCTCTGAGCGAAGGCCTGTATGCCGGGGAACGTCGCGGCGAACACTGCGACCAGCGCGAGTGAGCTTTTCATGGATTGAAACATCAGTGTTTCCCTCCATGATTCATTTTCGAGTGGTCCATATCTTCATCGCGCGTCGCATCATGATCCACACCTTGATGATCACGGCTCCCATGGTCCATTGAACCATGATCGGCTGCATCGTGTTTCATCTGTTTGTGGTCCATGGATTGGTGATCGCCGGCGCCATGATCCATCGCCTTGTGGTTGTCATGATCGTTCATCGCCATGCGCGGGCGGACGGAAACTACCTGCATCATGCCGGCGTGCATGTGAAAGAGGAGGTGGCAATGAAACGCCCAGTCGCCGACATGATCGGCTGAGACGTCAAAAGAGAGCTTGTCGCCGGGTTTGACGTTGACAGTATGCTTGCGCGGCTTGTGATCGCTTTCGTCAACGACGAGATCGAAGAACATGCCGTGCAGATGGATCGGATGCGTCATCATTGTGTCGTTGACGAGCGTGACTCGCAGCCGTTCTCCTTCATGGAAAACAATCGGGTCGACGACATGGGAAAACTTTACGCCGTCGAACGACCACATGTAGCGTTCCATATTGCCGGTCAGATGAATCTCCAGTTCCCGGCCGGGTTTGCGTTTGTCCGGGTTCGGCTCAAGGCTTTTCAAGTGAGAATAAGTCAACGCTCGGTGCGGAACGTCTTCAAGGCCGAGACCTGGTTCATTGAGACGGTTGGTCGGCGCCATGGCGATATTATCGACTCCGAAGCCGGTCTTGTGATTGTGCTCCTGCATCGCGTCGCCAGACATGGCATGTGACATGCCGGACATTCCGGTCATGCTCGCCATTTCAGCCTTTGGCGCGGTCGGCGATTCCATATCGGCCATCGATCCATGGTCCATGGCGCCGTGATCCATCGAACCAGCTCTCCCAGCGCCGTGTCCCATCGAACCGTGATCCATACCGCCCATGGATTCGTGCCCCATCGCCGCCATGCCCATGTCTTTGTGGGTCAGGATCGGTCGCTCTCTTAAGAGCGGCGCCGTTGCACGCATGTCGGGTTCGGGTGCGAGGGTCGCCACGACCTGGCCGTATCGGTCGATCGCCTCGGCGACGATCGGGAACGCGCGTTCCCGCTTTGGTTGGACAATGACGTCGTATGTCTCGGCAACGCCGATCTGGAATTCATCCGTCTCGACTGGCTGCACATTTAGCCCATCGGCGGCGACGACGGTCATCGGCAGGCCGGGTATGCGGAAGTTGAAGATAGTCATCGCCGACGCATTGATGATGCGTAGTCGAACGCGCTCTCCGACATTGAAGATGGCGTTCCAGTTATCCGCGGTGGAATGCCCGTTGATCAAATAGGTGTAGACAGCGCCCGTGACGTCAGAAATGTCGGTGGCTGACATGCGCATCTGTGCCCACATGGCACGGTCTTTGATGACACCGCCAAGCCCCATGTCGTTGGCGTCGTCAATAAAGTCGCCGACGGTGCGCTCCTGGAAATTATATACCTCGTTGCTCTTTTTAAGCTTTGCGAAGACCTTGTGCGGATGCTGGAAAAGCCAGTCGGACAAAACCAATACATATTCGCGGTCATATTGAACG
>JAYZEQ010000007.1:0-153709 GCA_036337175.1 Pseudomonadota bacterium | reverse complement strand
GGCGACCGGCAGCGATCCCGATGAAGGCGACTCCATCGGCGCCTGGCAGATCAAGGGCGGCGACGGCGCGCCGGCCTTCGACATCGACCCGGCGAGCGGCGTCATCAGCATCGGCGACGCCGGGGCCATCGACTTCGGCAAGACGTCGTATTCGCTGACCGTGTTCATGGGCGACGGCAAGCTGCCGAGCCACGACCAGACCGTGACGATCAGCATACCGACCAAAGTCAATGTCTGTCACAAGAACGGCAAGACGCTGAACATCCTGAAAACCAGTGTCCCCGACCATCTCGGCCATGGAGACAGCATCGGAAACTGCGCGTCTTAGGCGGCGGCCTCGATAGCAACCGCCTGAGGAACTCCCAAAGCGAAACTGCAGGAAGGCGGGAAACCGCCTTCCTTTTTTATGGCGAGGCTGTCGCGCCGCACCTTATTCCGGCAGCATTTCCCCCGTTCCGCCCGCATCGGGCGGGAAGCCTTTGTATTTCGGCAGCCCGTCGCGCATCGGCAGCACGGTGTTCTCATAGTTGATATGCATGGCCGGCACGAATTCCAGTGTCGGGATCGCCGCTGCGAAGACGTCGACGACGCCGAGCGTGGGATGGTTGCTCATCAGGTGTCCGCCGCACTTGCCGCAATACTTGCGCTCCGTAAGCGGCGTTTTCTTGAAGGTCTTCAGATGATGGCGGCCGGAGGTGACCTTGACCGCTTCCGGCGGCCAGAGCGTGAAGGCGTTGACCGGACCTCCCGACCAGGACTGGCAGGACCGGCAGTGGCAGTAGCCCATGCCTAACGGATCGCCGGACACCGTCAGCGTAACCGCGCCGCAAAAACAGGCGCCGTGGTGGCTCATTGTTTCTCTCCCCGGTTTGCTTGCGCGAAGCCTGCGCCCCGCGCCGCGCGCCCGTCAAGAGAATCTCTAATCGTCGAGATGAACTGCAGCGCCCGCCGCAGCCGCGCTCGCCCCCGCCGGATAGGCGGGCGATCCGTCCGCAGAGGTTCCGTACCCTTCCCAATAGTACCGGCCCCGCTTCCTCGACCCGGTGACCGTCTCGTTCATCGTCGCCGCGTCGTAGAGCCTGCCGCCCAGCATCACCCGGTCGATCCTGTCGGAGTTGCGGATGTCCTCGAGCGGGTTGGCGTCGAGGATGACGAGATCGGCGAGCTTGCCGGGTTCGAGCGATCCGACATCCTTGTCGAAGCCCATCTTGCGGGCCCCGGCGATGGTGGCGGCCCTCAGGGCGTCGAGCGGGCTCCAGCCGCCCTTGACGAACGACCACATTTCCCAGTGCGCGCCGAGGCCCTCTTCCTGCCCGTGGGCGCCGATAGTGACGATGACCCCGCGATCCGCCAGTTTCTTCGCCTCGCGCGCCGAATAACCATCGACGAAATCCTCCTCCGGCGCCTTCGTCCGGCGCACGGATTTCGGCTGAAGGATGTGCGGCGGCACATGCTTCGACAGGAGCGGATGTTTCCAGACGTCGGTGGCGTAGCGCCAGTAGGGGTCTCCCGCGAGGCCGCCATAGGTGACGACCAGCGTCGGCGTGTAAGCGACCTTCGTCTGCGCATAAAAGTCGACGAGGTCGTCGTAGAATACCGACTGCGGGAAGTTGTGTTCGAGCGCCGTGTTGCCGTCGGCGACGATCGTATAGTCCATGGTGAACAGCGAGCCGCCTTCGGCGACGACGGCGAGGTTTTCCTCCGCCGCCGCCTTCACCACCTGCTGGCGCTGCTCGCGCCGGGGCTGGTTATAGTTCTTGATTGAGTAGGCGCCCTGCGCCTTCAGGCGCCGCACATGTTTCAGGGCGTCTTCATAGTTGTTGATTTCCGCATAGTAGCCGGGCCCTTTGGCGCCGTAGACGATGTCGCCGGTGGAGAAGATGCGCGACGCGATGATTTTTCCCGCCCGCTGCAGCTCCGAGGCGGCGAACACCTCGCTGGCGCTGTTCGACGGATCCTGCACCGTGGTGACGCCGAGCGCGAGATGCGCGAGGGCGCTCCAGTTCGCCTGCGGAATGATTTCGTCTTCCGCCTGCGCGCCGTGCGCGTGACCGTCGATCAGGCCGGGGATGATGGTCTTGCCGGCGACATCAACAGTTTTGACGCCGGACGGGATCGTAACCTCGCCGTTGCGGCCCACCGCCTCGATGCGGTCGCCGTTGACGACGATGACGCCGTCTTCGATCACGCCCCCGTCTGCGCCCGCCATGGTCACGATGCGCGCGCCCGTGAGCGCGACCCGGCCGGACGGAACATCGGCGTCGACCATCATGGAGAGAGAAACGCCCGCCGAAGGCGGTTCATAGAAGGGCTTTTCCTCCTCCCCCTCCGCCGCTTTCGGCTTCGGTTCGGACGGAATCATGCCGGCCAGCTTCGCCGAATACAGGGTCGCGCCCAGCGACCAGTTGAGCTCCCCGCCGCCTGCCGACCAGTTGAGGTAATTGGCGCCCCCTTCGCTCGCCTGCACGACCGGCGTCGCCGAGCCGGCCTTTCCGCCGCTGATGTTCTGCGGTCCCGGCGTCATCGGCATGACATACGCCGCATAGTTCTCGCGGAAGGCGACCGCATCGCCGCGCGGCGAAACCTGAAACTCGACGGCGAGATCGCCCGAAGCGTGCACGCGTTCGTCGAAGCCGCCGAGCGTCACTGAGACGAGCTTTTGCCCGCCCTCCCCTGATCTGTTGAGGAACACGCGGTCGTTGGCGGCTCCGAAGTGCGGCGCCGAACCATCGTCGGTAATTCGCGTCATCGCCCCGCCTGAAGCAGGGATGCGATAGACGCCCGTCGTCTTGGACCAGCGATCGGAGAGAAGGTAGCCGCCCGTCCCCTTCTCGAACACGATCGTCTTTCCGTCCGGCGAGAATTGCGGCCGGCGATAATGGCCGGGCTCGCTTGTCACATCCTTCGCGCCGCCGCCAGAGCCAGAGACGATCCGTATTCGGCCGAGTTTTTCATCATTCCATTGTACGAACACGATGCGCGAACCATCGCGCGACCAGGCCGGAAACAGTTCGAAGTCGGCGCCGCCATCACCGGTGAGACGCTTCGGCGCGCCGGAAGGCAGCGACTTTATCCACAGCTTGCCAAGGCTTTCGAAGACGACCTTACCGCCATCCGGCGAAACTGCTGCGAAACGGACCATATGGGTCTCGAACTTCGCCGGCGCGACCTCGACGGCGGGACGCGGCGGATCAATCACATCGCGCGTGTCGGCGACATGGAAGGGGATGACGGAAGCATTGCCGGCGAGGTCGACGCGGCGAATCTTGCCGCCAGCCCAGAACACCACCGATTTTGAATCGGGCGTCCAGTCCATCGCCGGATAAGTCCCGTGCACCGCCCAGGTCTCCTGCATATCCTGATCGAGCGCGTCGTAGAGCTTGGCGATCTCGCCGGACTTGAGATCCATGACGTAAAGCTTCGACTTGCCGCGCTCGCGCTTTACGAAGGCGAGCCGCTTGCCGTCAGGCGACGGCGTCGGGCGCACGGCGCCGCCCGCCCCCCCGACGACGGACGTCGTCTCGCCGGAAGCGATGTCGATACGCTCGATGGCGAACACCTCGCTGTTGGTGTCCTGCGCATAGATGAACGTATTTCCGGACGTCGTATTGCGTGTGTAGTAGATCGACGCGCCGTCAGGCGCATAAACCGGTTCGCCCAGTTCTTTCTGCAGCGCCTCGCTCGCCCGCGCCACAAGCTTCGCGCCGTCGCCGCCGCCAAGATAGTAGAGCCATATCTCACCGGTCCCGAGAGAGCGCTCGGTGGTGAAATGCTTTCTCGCGGCGATGTATTTCCCATCGGCGCTCCAGGCTGGCTCATTGACCAGGCGGAAACTCTCATTGGTCACTTGCCGCATATCGGAGCCGTCGCGGTTCATCACCCAGATATTGTCGCCGCCGCCGCGATCCGAGGTGAAGGCGATCTTCGCGCCGTCAGGCGAGAACCGCGGCTGCATCTCGAAGGGCATCCCGGCGGCGATGCGCGTCGCCTCGCCGCCCGCAATCGGCATGGTGTAGATGTCGCCCAAGAGATCGAAGGCGATGGTCCGTCCGTCGGGGCTCACATCGACGTTCATCCAGGTGCCCTCTTCGACGTCGATGGAAATCTGACGCATCGGCATGGGGGGCGCGGCCACATCCCACTTTTCGTCTTTCCCGGAAGCGTCGGCCGCCGGCTCCTGAGCGTAGGCGGGCCACACGGCGCACAGCGCGCTCGCAATCAGCAGCTTTTTCATGATTATCCCTCTTGTCCCTGCCCAACCATAAAAGCGCCGTCCGGCCGGTCAAATTCGCCCGACCGCGGCGCTGAGGCGGTTCGCCGCTTTGTTGTTGCCACGCCGCGGGACGGCGAATCAGCCATCATGGCCCTCCCTCGAACAGGGACGCCCGCCTAACGGGCAGGATGAGGCCGTGATCGCCGCCAGAGACCGTTGATGGGCGCCGCCCCGTTCCGCACCCGCCCGGCGCGTCCAGGCGATCTCGACGCCATCGACCGGATCGAGGGCCGGAGTTTTTCCACAGACCGCTTCCCCCGACGCAACCTCGCCCGGTTGCTCCGGAACGAAACAGCCTCCGCCGTTGTTGCCGAATATGAGGAAGCGGTCGTCGGATATGTCTTGCTTCTGTTCCGGAAGGGCGCCACAGCAGCGCGGCTTTATTCCTTGGCTGTCGCGCCGGATGCGCGCGGAGGGGGCGCGGCGCGCGCGCTTGTGGACGCGGCCGCGACAAAAGCCTTAGATAGGGGATGCGCGCGGTTGCGCCTCGAGGTCCGCGAATCCAACCTTGCAGCCCGCCGGCTCTACGAGCGCGCGGGTTTTGCGATTCTCGCCCGAAAGCCCGGCTATTACGAGGACGGAGAGACGGCCCTTCAGATGGAAAAGCGCCTTGATACGCGCGGCGAGGCGAGACGATGAGCGACTGGCTCATACTCGTCGAAGGCGCCAGCGACCTCGCGCAGTACGAAACCCCTCACAAGGTGATGCGGGCGCGGGACTACCTCACCAACCCGAACCTGTTCACCGGCCGGCGCCCGAACATTCTCAATCTCGCCCGCTCCTACTCCTATCAGAGCGAGGGCTATTACGCCTCGCTGCTCGCCGAGGCGCGTCGCCACCGCGTCTCGCCGACGGTGCAGTCGATGGTCGAGCTGTCGCAGAAATCGCTCTACGCGCACGCCCTGCCCGAACTCGACGCCGCGCTCCAGAAGGATATCGAAGGCGGCGCGCCGCGCACGGAGCGGCTGCTGATCTGCTTCACGCGGGCGAATGCGGCGGGTTACGACCGCTTCGCCAAGCTGCTTTTCGACTGGTTCAGAACGCCGGTTCTCGAAGCGACGATCGGCGGCAACGGCCGGGCCACGATCCAGACCCTCAAGATCATCCCGCCCCATAAACTGAAGGGCGATGAACGCCGCCTGTTCCTCGACGCGCTGGAAGGCCACACCAAGCGGCGCTGGACGGCGCCGAAAACCCGCGCTTCGGCGAAGTGGTCGCTGGCCGTGCTGCTCGATCCCAAGGAAGCGATGCCCCCTTCGGAGCCCGGCTCCCTGAAGAAGTTCGCCGCCGTCGCCGAACGCATGGGCGTCGAGGTCGAACCGCTCTACCCGAACGACCTCGCCTCTCTCGCCGAATTCGACGCGCTGTTCATCCGCGCGACCACCGCCATCGACAATTTCACCTACCGCTTCGCGCGGCGCGCCGAGCAAGAGGGGATGCCGGTCATCGACGACACTGGCTCGATGATCCGCTGCACCAACAAGGTGTATCTGAAGGAGCTGCTCGACAACGCCCGCATTCCCGCTCCCAGAACCGAGATCCTCGATGAGAAGGCCTCCCTTAAGGAGCTGCTCGATCGTCTCGGCGCGCCGCTTGTGCTGAAGGCGCCGGACGGCTCGTTCAGCCGCTCCGTGCACAAAGTATCGACGCTGGCGGAGTTCGAGGCGACGTCGAAGCTCCTGTTCAAGGACACCGCGCTGATCCTCGCGCAGGAATACATGCCGACAGAGTTCGACTGGCGCGTCGGCGTGCTCGGCGGCGAGCCCCTTTACGCCTGCCAGTACAAGATGGCGCGGGGTCACTGGCAGATCATGAAGCATGGGCCCGGAGGTTCGGTGAGTTCGGGCGGCACCAATACGGTCGCCGTCGAAAACGCGCCTCCGAAAGTCATCGAAACAGCGGTGAAGGCCGCGCGCCTCATCGGCGACGGGCTCTACGGCATCGACCTGAAGGAAAATGACCGCGGCGTCTTCGTCATCGAGATCAACGACAACCCCAATCTCGACAGCGATTATGAAGGCGCGGTTCTGAAGGACGAACTGTGGCGGCGAATCATCGCCTGGTTCGCCTCGAGGCTCGAACGCCGCATGGGCGGCGAGAAGGCGGTGACGCAACTGCCGCTGCCGGAGCTGAAGTCGGCGTCCAACTAGAGTGCAACCCCCTTGATTTGTACTCTTGCGAAGCGCCGCTAACCCTGGCCGTCAACCCAGCAGCGTCTTCACCCGCTTCCTCAGCGCCGGCAGCAGTTCCGCCTCGAACCACGGATGCTTCTTCAGCCATGCGTTGTTGCGCCACGACGGATGAGGCGTCGGGAAGAAGCGCGGGGCGTAGTCGCGCCAATGGGCGACCGTCTCGGTGAGAGAGGGTTTGGCCTGCTCCCGGAGATGCCACTTCTGCGAATACTGGCCGACAAGCACCATGGTTTCGAGGTTTGGCAGCGCGGCCATCAGGCGATCGCGCCAGAGCGGCGCGCATTCCTTTCGCGGCGGCCGGTCGCCGCCCTTGTCGTCGAGCCCGGGAAAGCAGAAACCCATGGGGACGATGGCGACGCGCGCCGGATCGTAGAAAACATCCTCGCCGATCCCGAGCCACTCACGCAGCCGGTCGCCGGACGGATCCGTGAACGGCCTGCCGCTCGCGTGCACGCGCGTTCCCGGCGCCTGGCCGAAAATGGCTAGGCGCGCTTTCTTCGATGCTTGCAGGACGGGACGCGGCTCGTGCGGCAGCGGCGCGACATTCGGCGTGTCGACGCAGAAGCGACAGGCGCGGATATCGGCGAGAAGCGCGCCGAGCGGCTCGGCGCGCTTCCCGGTTCTCGGTTTTATTCGGTCGGCGCTGTCAGGTCTTTCAGACATTTACCGACGACATCATTCCACACAAAGCCCTCGTCGCAAGAGCAGTTCGACGGCTGGCCGCAAGCGTTAATGTCGCGGGTGCAGCGTGAGGCGACCGAGGCGCTTGCGACGCATTCATTATCATCGACCTGCACGACCGTCGCCTCGCCGACGCCGTCGAGCATGAGCAAGCATTTTCCAAGCGCCGCATTGTAGGCGTAGCCTTCGCCGCAATTGCAGACGCTCGCATGACCGCAGGCGTTGATATCCATGGTGCAGATGGCGCCCGAGGGCACATCCATGACGCAGGCGGGCGGCGCCGACGCTGTTTGCGTCGCATCCGCCGCCGCTTCCTGCTCCGCAGCAGGCGACGTCCCAGTTTCATCTGCCGGAGCAGCCTCCTCTGTCGCCTCTATGGCGGCCGGCGCCGCTTCCTCTGTCTTTTGTCCGCAGGCGGCTACAAGCAACGCCATCGCGCCGGCGGCGGCCGCAATCAGTCTCAGTTTCATGTCTTGATCCCCGTTCAGGCGCCGCCCCCCGCCAAGCCGCGCCTATGCGGCCTGCGCAGACGGTCGGCGCGGCTGCAAAGATCGCATGAGCCGCCCGTCGATTCAAAGGCTTAGCAAAAATTAATCCGGGAAAGGATGAGCAAGCGCCGCCGCGCCATGCTCCCAGTTCCGTCCGTCGAAGAGCTTGATTTCAACAGATGCGAACTGACCGGCGTCGAAGCACCGGAGATTGAGCGAGTAGCCGTCCGGATGCGACCGGGGAACGTAGAAGGATTTGACCCCGCAGCGCCGGCAGAAAAGATGTCGCGCGACGCCGGTGTTGAAGCAGTACTCAGAAAGCTCGCCCTCGCCCGACAGCAGCCGGAAGCGATCGGCCGGCACGATCACATGCAGAAAGCCCGTGAGTCTGCACATCGAGCAGTCGCAGTCCTCGACCGTCACGGCGTCGTGGACCTCCGCCTCCCACCGTACTGCGCCGCAATGGCAGCCGCCCTGTTTCCAGCTTTTGGTCATCCCACCCAGATCAGGCCGATCACAGCGCCCGTCATCATGGTCGCGAGCGTGCCCGCCACGAGCGCGCGCGGCGCGAGCGCGATGACGTCCTGGCGGCGATCCGGCGCGAGCGCGGTCAGACCCCCTATGACGATGCCGAGGCTGGCGAAATTGGCGAAGCCGCAAAGAGAGTAGACGATGATGAGCAGCGTACGCTCGCTGAAGGTTCCCTCCGGAACCTTCGATAGCTCGACATAAGCGACAAGTTCGTTCACGGCTGTTTTGACGCCCATCAGCGAGCCCGCTTCGAAAGCTTCAGACCACGGAACGCCGGCGAGCCACATGAAGGGCGCGAAGATGATCCCGAGAATGCGCTCCAGCGTCAGCGGCGCGCCGGCCACGTCGGGCGCGCCGGAGAGCATAATATTGACCAGCGCTGCAAAAGCGGTGAAGGCGATCAGCGAGGCGATGATGTTGAGATAGAGTCCGAGCCCGTCGGTGACGCCGCGCATGAAGGCGTCCATTGAACTCGCATAGCCGAAATCGTCTGCGGCGGCGGCTGGCGTCGGCTTCACGCCTTTTTCTTCCGGCATCATCACCTGCGCCATCAGGATCGCCGCCGGCACCGAGATGATAGAGGCGACGATGATGTGCCCGAGTATGGACGGATCGATGTTGGCGAGGATCGTGGCATACACCGCCATCACCGATCCGGCGACTGTAGCGAATCCGCCGGTGATGATGATGAAAAGCTCCGGTCTCGTCACTTTCGACAGATACGGCCGGATGAGCAGCGGCGCTTCCGTCTGTCCGAGAAAAGTGTTCGCGGCCGACGATAGCGCCACCGCGCCGCCGACATTGAAAACCCGTTGCAGCAGAAACGCCAGGCCGCGCACAAAAAACTTCAGAATTTTCCAGTGCCACAGCAGCGCCGACAGGCCTGAGAAAAAGATGACAAGCGGCAACGCCCCGAAGGCGAAGCTGAACATGGCGCCCTCATTGACCACCTCGAACGGCGTTTCACCCCCGCCAAGGTGACCGAACACGAAAGTCGTGCCCGCCCTTGTCGCCTCCTGCAGGGCCCGTACGACGATCTGCAGGGAACCGAGCGCATCGCGCGCCGGTTTGAAATAGAGGAGAAGCAACGCCACGCCGATCTGGGCGGCTATGGTTGTGAGGGCGATCAAGAAGGGGAATCGGGTCTTTCCGTTCGAGAACAGCCAGGCGATGAACGTGAAAGCGAGGATGCCGATGGCGCTTTGCCCGCGCAGCCCGATCGCGCTCAAATCTAACGATAAATCCATTCTGCCCGCCCTCGCCTGCGCCCGATTCGGGCCAACCCCTTTTGAAAGGACTATGAAAGCAAAGCTTAAGGCTTGTCACGGCCCTATTGGCCGCACGCCTTGCGCCTCGCCCGCCCACTGGCCGGATCGGCGCAGGACGCTATAAGAGCGCCGTCGCCCGACGATCCCGCCGAGTAAGGAAACCGCATGCTTCCCGCCCCCCGCGCCGACCTCAAGCCCAATACGCTCGCCTACGAAGTGACGCCCCTCGTCAAACCGACCGGGTTCCGCGAGTACGACGCGCGCTGGCTGTTCGGCCCGGAGATCAACCTGCTCGGCGTGCAAGCGCTGGGCCTCGGGCTGGGCTCGCTGATCCGCGAAATGGGCAAGGAGCCGCGGATCGTCGTCGGCCACGATTTTCGCTCCTATTCGGCGTCGATCAAGCAAGCCCTGACGGTCGGCCTGATGAACGCCGGGATCGAGGTCAACGATGTCGGGCTCGCGCTCTCGCCGGTCGCCTATTTCGCGCAATTCGCTCTCGATATTCCCTGCGTCGCTATGGTGACTGCAAGCCACAACGAAAACGGCTGGACCGGCGTGAAGATGGGCGTCGAACGCCCCCTCACCTTCGGTCCGGACGAAATGGCCCGGCTGAAGGAAATCGTTCTCTCGGGCAAAGCCAAACCGGCGCCTGGCGGCGCCTACAAATATGTCGAGGGTCTGCGTGAGCGATATATCGCCGACTTGGCCGGCGGGGAAAAAATCAAACGCAAACTGAAGGTCGTAGCCGCCTGCGGCAACGGCACCGCCGGGGCTTTCGCGCCGGAAACGCTCGCGCGCCTCGGCGTCGAGGTCGTCCCGATGGATGCGGAACTCGATCACTCTTTTCCGAAGTACAATCCGAACCCCGAAGATCTGAAAATGCTCCACGCCATGGTCGATGCGGTGAAAGAGCATGGAGCCGACATTGCGCTCGGCTTCGACGGAGACGGCGACCGGTGCGGGGTCGTCGATGACGAGGGCGAGGAGATTTTCGCGGACAAGATCGGCGTTCTCCTGGCGCGTGACCTTTCGGCGCAACAGCCAGGAGCGCAGTTCGTGGTCGACGTGAAATCGACCGGCCTGTTTGTCACCGATCCCATTCTGCAACGGAACGGCGCAAAAACGGAATACTGGAAGACCGGCCACTCCTACATCAAACGCAAGAGCCATGAACTCGGAGCTCTCGCCGGTTTTGAAAAGTCGGGGCATTTCTTTTTCAACAAACCGATCGGCCGCGGTTACGACGACGGTCTCGTCGCGGCGATCGCGCTTCTCCGCATGCTCGACCGCAATCCCGATATGAAACTGTCGGACATGCGCAAGTCGCTGCCGCGCACCTGGCAGTCGCCGACCATGTCGCCGAAATGCTCCGACGAGGAAAAATACGCCGTCGTCGACAAGATCGTTGCGGAGCTCGTCGAAAGGGCGAAATCCGGGGGAAAGATAATCGGCCAGGAAATCAGGGACGTCGTTACGGTGAACGGCGTCAGAATCACCGCCAAGGACGGCACCTGGGGACTCATCCGGGCGTCGTCGAACAAGCCAGAACTGGTCGTCGTCGTCGAAAGTCCGGCGTCGGAAGAAAACATGAAGAAAATGTTCGGGGAACTGGACGCCATTTTGAAAAAGCACCCTGAAGTCGGGGCGTACAATCAAAAGCTTTAGACGCTTCTCGCCTCTTCAGATTGTAATTTGCGCGACTGCCGCTTGCGAACAATTGTGAGTGGCTTTGCGTAAACAAAATAAACCTGCATGCGGTTCGCTGCGTCGATGCGACACGTTTTGAGCGGCCTTTCCGGCGCGCGACGACTCGCGGGCGCGTCGGGCGTTCTGCTCGCCGGCCGGATAGCCGGCGCAGCGGCGAGTTTTGTCTTCGCCGTGATGCTCGCGCGCACGCTGCCCCAACCGGAAGTAGGTCTGGCTCTCACGGCGATTTCCAGCGCTTTTCTCGCCTCGGTGCTCATCACGCTGAATGTAGAATCCGGCAGCATCCGGTTTCTTGTCGCCGCCAAGGAGGCGCAGAAAACCGACGCCGTCGGCGGCTTTATCTATTTCGGACGACTGCTCTTGCTCTGTATGGCCCCGATCGTCGTCTCCGGCTACGCCGTACTCGCCATCGTCGAAGGCAATGCAGCCCGGACTGTCGTAATCGCCTGCGCCGCCGCGTCCATTCCCGCGATGGGGTGGCTTCGTCTGTCAGGCTCTCATGCGACGGCGCTCGGCAAACCCGCCATAGGCTCGCTGCCGCGCACCGCTTTGCAGCCTTTGCTGCTGTTAATCCTTTTTCCGCTGAGCCTCGCCGCAGGCGCCGCAGCAAGCGCAGAGCTGGCCCTCGGCTGCTTTCTCGCTTCCTTTGTTGCGACCGCCGTCGTCCAGTTTGTTCTCATCCGAAAGCATATTGGCCCAGGCGCGAGCCAGCGAAGGGACTTCAGCGACTGGCGCGAGTGGCTGGCCAACGGCTTTTTCATGTCCCCAATCATCCTGCTGCAGGAATATCTGCAACACGGCGTCGTCATCGCCGCCGCCATCGCGTTGAATGCGAGCGAAGTAGCCTTGCTGGCGATTTCGCTGCGGTTCATTTCGCTGGTGCGATTCGGTATTCTCGCCGTCAACATGGCGGCGAGCCCCGCCCTATCGCGCGCCGTCGCCCGCGCCGATCATAGCGAACGGGACAAGCAGCTCCGCGCCGCTGCGCTTCTCAAGGCGCCGGCTGCAGCGCTCGCCTGTCTTGTCATCGCCTTTCTTGCGGAGCCAATCCTCGCGCTTTTCGGCCCGGACTATGTCGGGGGCGGCAAAGCGCTCGCCTGGTTCACCCTCATCCCGTTGTCGTCGGCCGTCTTCGGCCCCAACCAGCTTCTCCTCAACATATCCGGCGCGCGGAGCTGGGTGTTCGGCGTCTCTTTGGGCGCGATCCTGCTGGCGTTTATCGCGATCCCGGCCGCCGGGACGCTTCATGGCGTCGAAGGAGCGGCGATGGCGGCCTCGCTTGCGTTCGCGGCGTGGGAAGCGGCGCTCTTCGTCACCGTCAGGACGAAATTCGGGGTCGATGCATCCCTGTTCGCCGTTTTCGGGCGTCGAAGCTAGCCGTTTATTACGCGCAGCTTCGGAGGGGCGTAGTAAGGGGCCGATCCTCCCAGCAAGCGCCGGTACGACCCTTTCGCCACATTGGTGAGCACCGTTTTCGGCTCCTTGCCGATTTCAGAAAGGAGGTCGAGCGCCTCGACGATAAGCCGGCGATCGGTGCGGTTCCACTCAACGCAAAGAATCGCCTCATCGGCGGCGGTCGCAATCAATCTCGTCTCGGGAAAAGTGAGCACCGGCGGCGCATTGATGATGATCGTCTCGAATTCCTGCTTCCAGGTCTCCACAAGATGCCGGAACCGCGCGGAGAAAGCGCTGCTCACCGGCTCGCTCCAGCCGCCCTTGCGGGCGGCGAGTATGGACAGGCGCGGGTTGCGCGTCGTCACGACAGCATCCCGCCACTCGCCCCCTCCGCACAGGGTTTCAGCGAAGTCGCGCCCTTCAAAGCGCTTGAATAATTGATGCAGGATGTCCGCTCGTCTCAGGTCGGCGTCGACAAGCAGCGTCTTGCGCTCGGCGAGAGCGATGGAACGCGCGAGGCTGGCCGCCGTCGCCGCCTGCCCCGCAACGGAATCGGGCGCCGTCACGACGATTACTTCCCCGGCGTCATAGCCGCCGCCGAGCGACAGCTCAATGCGCAAGGACCGCACTGCTTCGGCGTAGGCGGAATTGGGCGCCCTGACGACGGCGTTCATGGCGGCCGCAATCTCCCGTTTGCGCGTTCCGACTGCAGGTATGACGCCGATGGGACGCACCATGGTCGCCGCATGCAGTTCCTCCGGCGTCCGGACCGAGCGTCGTGAAAACTCCCGCATCAGCGCGATAAACACGCCGAAAGCCGCCGAAAAAAACACTGCGGCGGCGAAGGCCGCCTTCTTGCGGGGCGCCGACGGCTTGAGCGGGAGCGCAGCCGGCGAGACGATGCGGGCGTGCGGCGTTTGCGACGCGGCCATATTGTTGGTTTCGTTGTATTCGGCGAGCAGCGTTTCGTAGCGTTTGCGCTTTCCTTCCGCTTCGCGCTCGAGTTCGTTAAGGCCTATGCTGGCGGTGTTCACCTCGGCGTTGTCGTCGCGCATCCGCCGCATCTGCGCTTCAAGAGAACTTGTGACGGACCGCGCCGACGCCAGCCGCGTCTCGATTTCATCCACCGCGCGCGCGACTTCGTCATTGAGCGCGCCCTGCAACGCATCCCTGCGCGAGCGCGCTTCCTGATACGGCGGAATGCTTTCCCACTTTTCGGCGTTATAGCGGCTCGCCAGTTCCTTCATTTCGCTGTCGGACTGGTTCAGCTTCTGCCGAAGCTCAAGAATGGTCGGCTTGTCGCCGATCTCGCTGAGCAGGATGGGCGACTTTCCTTCCGCGCGCAGCCGCTGCAACTGAGAGACGAGCGCCTGCGCCTCCGACTCCCTCGCTTTGGCCTGGGTCAGCTCAGCGCTGCGCTGACGGAGCTGCTGGTTGCTGACTCCCTCTTCGCCTTCGCCGACAAGCGTGTTTTTGGCGCGGTAGGCTTCGACCGCCGCCTCGGCCTTCTGGGTTTCCTCCGCAAGCTGGGTCAACTCGGCGCGCAGCCAGTCGGTCGCCTTCTGCGAGGCGTCGAGCTTGGCGTCGAGTTGATCGTTCACATAGGTTTCAGCAAAAGCATTGGCGATGTCGCGGGCCTTCACCTGACTCTTCGATCGAAAGCTGATGACGATGCCCTGCGACAGGCCGCGCCGCTCGACGTCGAGCCTTTTGCGCACCTCCTTGGCGACTTGGAGAAGTTTGACGCTCGCGAGGATTTCCTCGGCTTCCTGCTTGCCGGCCTCGTCGGCGGCGGCGCGTTTCTCGGCCATCATGCTTATGCCGGCTGGAATCTCGTCGCGCGTGAACTCCGGATCGTCGAGCAACCCTTCCTTTTC
This sequence comes from Pseudomonadota bacterium, assembly GCA_036337175.1. Lineage (GTDB taxonomy): Bacteria > Pseudomonadota > Alphaproteobacteria > Caulobacterales > Parvularculaceae > Amphiplicatus. Next base: position 139,297 of record JAYZEQ010000007.1, on the reverse strand, counting down.
GATCACGCGGTGAACAATGGCGTCCGAGCGCACCAGCTCAAGTTCGCTCTCGATATAGGTGTCGGCGACCGGCATGCCAGCGAATACGCTTTCGGTTTCATCGAGGAGAGTATTGCGCGAATCGAGCATGATCAGCGTTGATGCTGTAAACTGCGGCGGCATCGCTCGCAGAATGAAAAACGCCGCTATCGCGCCGAGAACAGTGATCGTTGCAATTAAGCGAAAATTTGCCGCCAGCGAGCGGATGATGGCGCCGAGATCAGGATCTTGAAAAGACGAAGACGCCCCCCATGAGGGGGCAGGAGCCGCCGCGACTTCCCCCCGCCATCGTGTCATTTCGTTCATCAACACTCGCAGATGTTTGCGAACGATGCGTGACGCATCCATCGCTCAACGTCTTTCTAGGGCAATAGTTCGCATACGGGAGCTTACAAAGATGTAAGTGACCATTTGAGCCTTTTCATACATAGCGTGTAAAAGTTCATCATGGTTGAGTAGTTCTTGTTCAGAACTCGGCTCGTAGGAACCTGCAACGATCAGCACCCGGCGGAACGATGACTGAGCATGACCCGAAGCTTCACAGCGAACGTATAGACGTTCTGATCTGCACCTTCCGCCGGAAGTCCGTCTGCGCCGCCCTTCAATCGATAGAGACGCAGCAACTCCCTGAAGGCGTCGCCCTGCGCGTCATCGTCGCCGACAATGACGACACCCCCTCGGCGGCCGGGCGGGTCGCCGAAGCGGCGGCCGGCATGAAAACTCCCGTGCTTTATGCGCACGCCCCCGCCCGGAACATTTCCATCGCCCGCAACGCCTGCCTCGACGCTGCCGACGCCGATTGGGTCGCGTTCATCGATGATGATGAAACCGCAGGCCCGCACTGGCTCTCCCTTCTTTATGGTTTCGCAAAAGACAATCGACTCGACGCCGCCTTCGGTCCCGCCGTCGCCGCCTACGACGAAGCCGCGCCGGTCTGGATTCGCTCATTCGACTATCACTCCAATCGCCCCGTCCGGCGCTTCGGCGAAGTTCAGACCGGACACACCTGCAACGCGCTGCTGCGATGGCGCGGCGGAGGATTCGAAAATCAGCGCTTTCTTCCCGAAAAGGGACGGAGCGGCGGCGAGGATACTGAGTTCTTCTTCCGCTTGTGGCGGCAGGGCGCGCGGTTCGGAATCTGTGAAACGGCGGAAGTTTTTGAAACAGTCGATCCGGCGCGCCTTACCTTCGACTGGATCCGAAAACGAAAATTCCGCGCCGGTCAGTCGTATGGCCGACATGCGCGGACCGCGCCGCTCGCCTCCGCCGGCCTCGCTGCGAGTTCGCTTCTGAAGCTCGCGAGCTGCGGCGCCATGGCTGGGCTTACGGCCTTTTCTGAAGCGGAGCATCGTTACTGGACTTTGCGCGGCGTGTTTCATTGGGGCGTTTTTTCAGCACGGCTCGGCCGCCGGGAGGAGGCGCTGTATGGCGACTGACCGCCGCCGGGCTGGCGCAGTCTTGTTCGGCGTTCTGACGCTCGCATTGCCCGCGGGCGCGCAGCAATATCGGCAAATTTTATCGAACGAGGCTTTTGTCGAAAAATTCAATGGAGGCGATGAAAGCCGCTGGTGGCGCGCCGATGATCGCGTCGGCGGTAAAAGAATTAACGATACCGGCTATAGCGCCGATAACATCTCGATCGACGACGGCGTGATGAGCCTGCGGCTGGATGACGAGCCCTATCGCGATCGCGGTCACACAGGCGCATCTTTTAAGTCGGATGCTCTCTATTCCTATGGCCGCTACGACGCGGTTCTAAAGGCGGCGAAAGGGTCTGGCGTCGTCACCGGGTTCTACACCTATACAGGCCCCGCCTACGGCGATCCGCACGATGAAATCGACTTCGAATTTCTGGGACGCAACCCTCGCCTGTTGCATCTGAATTACTTCGTCAGCGGAGAGGCGAAGCTAAAACGCACCGTGGAGCTGCCTTTCGACGCATCTGAGGGTTTCCACCTTTACACATTCGAATGGCGGGCGAACCAGATCGTCTGGTCTGTAGACGGCGAAGAGCTATTTCGCGTCAACGGTTCCCCGGAAGGACTGCCTCGTCATCCCGGAAAGATCATCGCGGAAGTCTGGGCCGCCAAAAACCTCAAAAAATGGGCGGGCGAGATCGATCCCACGGCGTTGCCCGCGACCGCGCTCGTGCGCTGCATCTCGTTCCAGCCAGAGGGTTCGGAAACGCCGACATGCGACGATCCGAACGAAAGCGGGGCGTCATGACGACGGCTGCGTCCGCCCTGCCCTACAGCGCGCCAGAACGGTCGGGAGTTCTAGGCGCTTTGGTTCTGCGGCTCGATTATTTCTATCTTTACGTCGTCATGTTCACCGCCAGCGGCGCGGTTTTCCGGTTCGGCGCGGTCAACACCTACCTCTGGTATGCGATCTATCTGTGGACCCTGGCGCGTCTCTGCGCGGAGTTGCCGGCGTTGATGCGGGCGACTGTCCGCAACTGGGCGGTCTTTGTCTGGCCGTTGCTGGCGCTCGCATCGGTGGCGTGGTCACTTTCTCCCCTCGCCAGTCTGCAGGGAGGAATGCAGCTGCTGATGACGACGATCATCGCCGTTTTCGTGGGGTCGCGCTTTCCGCTCAATCACATTCTGGTCGCTGTAACGGTCGTGCTTTCCGGGGCGGCGCTTGCGTCTCTCGCATTGCTCTATATCGGTTCTCCCGAAATGTTCGCTGTTTCCGGGGGCTTCGAGGGCGTATTCGCTCACAAGAACACCCTCGGCCAGCGAATGAATGTGCTGATCGCTGCAGCCCTGGTGCTGCTCACGGCGCAGAGATGGCGGTTGCCGTTGCTCGCTATTCTAGGCGTCGCCGTTTATCTCCTGTTTCTGTCGAAATCCGCCACCTCCCAGATTCTGGGCCTGCTGACCCCGGCTGCGTTGCTCGCTCTCGCCTTTCTGCGTCTTGACGCGAAGCGGGCGACTCTCGGCGCCATCGCCGGCTTCGGACTTGCTGCGGCCAGCGTAATGGCGCTTTTCATCGCCAGCGGCGATCCCATATCGTTCATTCTCGACAGTTTCGGAAAGGACTCGACTCTGACAGGCCGCACCTGGCTATGGGAGCGCGGCGCGGAGCAGATAGCCCAGCACCCGTTGATCGGCGGCGGGTACCAGGCGTTCTGGGTCGATGAACGATCATCGGAAGTTCTATGGATCCGTCACATTACGCTGGAGAGCGTGAAAGGCTTCCACAATGTCGGCATCGAGGTCTGGAATGATCTCGGCCTCGTCGGTTTTGCGGCGCTGATCGGCGTGCTCCTGGCGTACGCGCGCCGCACTTTCCGGTATTACCGCAGAACTGTGTCAGCGGCGGGGCTTTATCCGCTTTTCTTCCTTGCGATCGCCGTCACCTGCGGCGCCGTGAACAACGCCTTCTTTCGCCAGCACGAACTGGTGCATGTCCTGATCTGCGCCTTCTTCGCCGCCACTGCTGCGCCGCCGGCGCCCGCGCAAGCCGCGCCTGTTCGCGCCCGCGCGCCTGAGAAAATTTCGCCATGACCAGACATCCCGCAAGAACCGGCGCAAGGCCGACCTTCCTTGGCGTCGGCGCCCAGAAATGCGCCTCCACGTGGGTGCACCGAATCCTCGAGACCCATCCGCAGGTCTGTGTCAGCGACCCGAAGGAACTCGACTTCTTCTCGAATTACTTCGATCGGGGATTCGACTGGTACGAACGTTTCTTCGCCGGCAGCGAAGACGCCGTCGCTATCGGCGAGACCTCCCCTTCCTATTTTTACAACCCGGCCGCTGTCGAGCGCGCTCGTCTCTACAATCCCGACTTCAGGATTCTCGTCTGTCTGCGCGACCCGGTCGAGCGGATGTATTCCAACCACCTCCACGAAGTACGCAAAGGCCATGTTGCGGAGGATGATCTTTCCTTCGAACGCGCGATGGCGCGCAATCCGATGTATCTTCACCAGTCTCTGTACGCCCGGCATCTGAAGCCATGGATGGAGACTTTCGGGCGGGAGAACGTTCTTGTCCTGCTGCAGGAGGATATCACGCGGGCCCCTCGCGGCGAGGCGGCGCGCGTCTGCGCGTTTCTGGGCGTCGACGCCAATTTCGATTCGGAGTTTTTTGAACGGCGCGCCAACGAAAATGTCGTCTATCGAAGCCCGGCGGTGGGCGCGATGTACGGCGTTATCGGCGGCGCGGCGCGCGCTATCGGCATGGGCGAAGCGATCCGCTGGGCGAAGCGCACGCCGGGCGTCGCATCGATATGGACAGCGGCGAAGGAAAACCTGCGCGATCGCGTTCCCCCCATGCGACCCGAAACTGTGGAGGCTCTTCGCGTTCGCCTGGCCGACGAGGTGAAGGAGCTGGCCTCGCTGCTCGGCGTCCACGAACTGCCATGGCCGCGCTGGCGTGCTGTCGCGGAGAAGGCCGCGTGAAGCCGCCGCCGCCGGACTTCATCATCATTGGCGCAATGCGCGCCGGAACGACCGCGCTCGCTGAACGGCTGTCGCGCCATCCCGACATCGGCATGTCCCGGCTCAAGGAGACGGACTACTTCATCGCTGAAAAGAACTACGACCGGGGACCGGCCTGGTATCGGTCGCTGTTCCCGGAGGAAAAGCCGATCCGCGGCGAAGCCTCGCCGAATTACACCAAAAACGATGTCTTCGCCGGCGTGCCGGAACGCATTCGCGCAGCGCGCCCGGACGTCAAGCTGATCTATATCGTTCGCGATCCCGTCGATCGTTTCTGGTCCCAATACAATCACACATGGCTGATGCGCGGCGACCTGCCCCTTCCCGACGACCTGCTGAGCGCCGGCGAAGGCGCGCATATTCTTGCGAGCAGCATGTACAGCCGTCAGCTCGACGCCTATCTGCGGGTCTTTCCCGCCGAGCAGATTCGCGTCGTCGATCTTGACGATTTCGCCTTCAACGCGCCTCGGACGCTGGATGAGATCTGCGGCTTCGTGGGCGCGGGCCCTGGCTTTCATATCGCCGGCGCCGACGCCGCCAATTCGGCGGAGTCGCTCGCTCGCACGCCGGGGTGGGCTCTGAAACTATCGCAGCACAAGGCGCTCGTAGGCTTGCGCGCCGCGTTGTCAGCGGAAGTAAAAGATTCGATGCGCCGCGCCCTGTCGCACGTGCAGACGAGGCCGCGTCGCACGCCGACGATTTCCGAGGAGGCGCGGGCGCGCGTCAAAGATGCGCTCGCCGAGGACGCGGCGCGGTTCCGAGCGTTGACCGGCCGCGCCTTTCCGCGCTGGTCGATCTAGCCCGCAAGCGCCTTGTCGGCGCCGCGCGCCATCGCCGCCATCGCATACTCGTGGAGTTCGATGTCAGCAGCGCATAGCGCTTCGAGCCGTCGCCGCTCATCGGCGGCGATTTCAGGCGGGGCGCTTTTACCGACATTGTAGCGGCCAATGGACAACCGCGCGCCGAAGACCTCCTCGAAACGGCTCACGAAATCGTCCATGGCATCGACGAACCCGATCACTGCGAATCTGTCGATGGCGGCTTTGGCTTCGATCAGCGCCGCAGCAGCGTCCGCCTCCTCGACAAAGGCGCGGCCGGAGAAATAGCGCAGATTGTGCGTCGCATGCGCCCTTCCGATCCGGGTATTCAAATAAACGCTGAACTCGTCGCATACGTAGCCCGCCCGCTGCGCAGCGCGATAGTTGGAAATTACTCGGGAAACGGGATCCCGCAGCATCGTTACATACTTGTACCGTTCGCCAAAATGCCGATCGGCTTTCTGGCTGAACAAAATATGCCCGTGAACCAGAGCGCAATCGTTCGCCATAAAAGCTAGCAGCATCTTCTCGCGAAGCGAGAACACTTCTGCGCCTCGGTCACCGTCGTCGTAGAAGGCTATCTCATCGTCGAGACCGCTATAAAAAATCGAGGCCGCCCGGCGCGTCGTATTGGCGGGAACTTCGCCAATATGCCGATTGAGCGGCACGACGGCGTGCAACGCCTCCGAAAGAGACGTGCCGCCGCTTTTCGGTATGTGATGAAAGCAACAATTGTAGCGAAGCGGCTGGCGGCCGACCGACCGAAGCAACCGTCCGCCATAAACGCGGCTGCGGCGAACGCTCCGTTCAATAAAGGGCAGATTGCGCATGAGAGATCACTTTCGTTGGTACCTGCCGTGGCCGCATCACTGCTGCACGCTCGGTTGCGCCGTCCCGGGCAGCGGCAATGAATTGTTTCCGATCCAGAACAGGAGGGTCGAGAGCGCGCCGAAGCCGAATGCGAGATGCGCCGTTATCGCTGTGACCGCAATTAGTGTAATGCGCGTCGGGGTTTTGCGGCTCGCAATGACGCTCGAGGCGACAAACACGCCGATGACATAGAACCCCGCCAAAAGGGCGAAGGCCGGGTGGACCAGAAAACCGGCCGTCAGAGAAAGCAGGAAGCCTATCGACAGAAATATGGGCGCAAGCTGACGTAAGCCCGGGCGCCGGCCATGTTTCAGGCTCGTACAAAGCCGGTATCTTCCGTTCCTGAAAAATTGCCTGAATACTCCTGACAGCGTATCGCGCGGGAAATAATCAATCGCGGCGCGGTTCTCGAGAAAAATCCGGCGGCCGATATTCCCCAAGCGCATATCGAACTCGGCGTCCTCATTGGCGAGAAATCTAGGATCGTATCCTCCCGCCTCGAGAAACGCCTCCAGCCGGAACAGGGCGTGATGGCCATGATCGACGAAACCGCGCACTACCCCGGAACGGTGAGCCGAACCGCCATTGCCGAGCCATGAGTTGAACAGATCCGCCGAGGCGTCGCGCATGGGCCCGCCGCCGCAGGTGCGCATCGGCACGACGATGCTGTCGGCGCCGGTCTCCTCGGCGGCGGCGATCAATGTTCCTATCCAACGGTCGGGATAGCGCGCATGCGCATCAGCGCGGACAAGATACTTGACCCCGCTTCGCCGTCGCGCTTCGAGCGCTGCAAGGTTGACGGCGCAGGCCTGTATCTTTTCCCGATTGTGCAGCAAGCGCACGCATGGATTCGACGCCGCAATCCTTCCCACGATTTCCCTCGTTCCGTCGATGCTGCCGCCGTCGATGATCCAGAGCTCTGCACGGCGCATATGGGGCTGATCCGTCATCAGATCGGCGATGACATTTTCGATATAAAAGGCCTCGTTCAAAGCCGGAATCGCAACGATTGTATCGATTGCCGAATGCATCGGGAAAGCTTGCGAATTCGTCATGATTGCTCTCTGTTCCGACGATCTCAAGTAACGGTATCGTCGCACTCTCTACGTTATATGACGAGGACAAATCAATTTACGCATTCTTATGACGACAATCGCCTTCTTTGCTCACGACGAGAAGGATGCGGCCGTCCGGCGGCGCGTGTTCGCCTTCAAGGAAGCCGGATACGATGTCGCCGGTTTCTCCATGCGCCGCAGCGAGCTCGCCGACAGCGAATGGAACACCGTTGATCTTGGGCGCACGCATGACGCCCGTTTCATGCATCGGGCTGGCGCTATCCTCGCCGGCGCGCGTAAAGCGGCGGCGGCGCGGCCGCTTCTCGCTAATAGCGACGTCCTCTATGCGCGCAACCTCGACATGGCTCTGTGCGCACAGTTGACCATGCTGATGACGGGCCTCAAACGGCCTCTCGTCTATGAATGCCTTGATGTTCACCGTCTGATGCATCGGAACGACGGCGTCGGAATACTCCTGCGCCTGCTCGAACGGCTCGTTCTCGACCAGTCGGCGTTGCTGGTCGTGAGTTCGCCCGGCTTCCTCCGGGAATACTTCCATGCCCGTCATCCTGGAAAATTTCGTGCATATTTGATCGAAAATCGCCTCGCCAACTCGCCCCTGCTCGGTCCGCGTCCGCCGATGCGCGCGAAACCTTCTTCGCCGTTGCGCATCGGTTGGTTCGGGGTTCTGCGTTGCCGCCGCAGCCTCGACCTTCTCAAATCGCTCGCTATTCGGTTCGGTTCCGAAATCGAGATCATTCTGCGCGGTTACCCGGACGTAATGCTCCCGGATTTTCATGAGCGCGTGCGCAAGCATCACAACGTTCGCTACCGGGGTAGATATAAATCGCCTGAAGATTTGCAGGAAAACTACGCAGCCCTCGATCTCGTCTGGGCAGGCGATTTTCACGACGCCGGGTTCAACTCCCGTTGGCTTCTCCCTAACCGGCTCTATGAGGGAGGATATTTCGCTGTCCCCTCCATAGCCCCGCAAGACAGCGAAACCGGACGCTGGGTTAATGAGCGCAACGCGGGCTTCACAGTTGCGGAGCCTCTTGAAGAAACGCTGCCGGCGCTCGTCCAGGAGCTTCTTGCTTCGCCCGACAGGATCGCGGAAATGCAAACCCGGCTGCTCGGGCTGCCGCGCGACACATTCATTCAGCCCCGCGATGAAATGCGAACAGTAATTCGCGAAGCGCTTTCATCCCGCTCTGACTCGCACGCCGTTCGTCGCGAGCCGACGGCAACGAAAGCCGCATCATCTGATTGCTGAATAATTTTAATCAGATTGCTGTATTAAAAAGATGAAAGCTCATCACTGCTTCTTTGCCGCATAGCAACATTCGTGGCATAAGAAAAAGCGCTTGCTTCTTCGGAGCCTTACCAATTTTTCGGTTGAATCCGCGGCCGCGCCGCAGGAGGGAAGAGATATGTCTCAACCTGTGCTCGCCGAGTTGCGTTCCTCCGAAGATGTCGCCCTTGCGGCAAGGGTCCGGCGCGAACAGGAAACATATGACGCCGGGCTTCGCCGCGAACGTTACGACGACGCGCTTTCCCATTGTCAGACGTATTGGCATGCGGCCGTTCTCGGCCTGTTTCGCAAGACGCTGACCCGCGACGGCGTGAACGACGCGCTCGAGATCGGCTCGCACGGCTGGGATATGGTGTTCGCCGACGGGACGAAGCCGCCGCGCAATCTGCACTGCATTAACATCTCCGACGCCGAACTCGAAACGGGCCGTCGTAAAGCGGCGGCGCGCGGCCTGTCGATGAAGTTTCACAACATGGACGCACACCGTCTCGAATTCGATGACAGTTCGTTCGATGTTATATTCGGTTTCGGCATTCTCCATCATCTCGATTACGCGCGGGCTCTCGATGAAATCCGCCGCGTGCTGAGACCCGGCGGAACGATGATTTTCAACGAGCCGCTCGATGTTAACCCGGTCGGCGTCATTGTGCGCCGGGCGACTCCGGAAGCGCGCACAGACGATGAAGCGCCGTTGAAGCTTTCTCATCTCCGCCTGTTTCGGGAACGGTTCGACGTCAGCTTTCACCCACAGCAGTTTTTATCCGTACCGGCGGGAGTCGTTTCCCGCTTCGCGATGAAAGATCCGGATAACTGGCTTATGCGCGCCGCTTACGATGCGGATCGGGCGTTGAGCAATGTGCCCGGCCTGCGGTTCTGGTTTCGCAAGCTCGTGATTGTCGGGGTGAAACCGAATGATTAGTTCAGCAATTTTCGGTTTCACGCGCGCGGCGCGTTTACATGAAATGCATCTTCGGATCAGAAAGTCTTTGGCGTCGGGGGGCGCAGCCCGGACATGAGGCGCCTATGACGGACGGAACAATTCACGGAAAGCTCAGCTTCGCCAGCGGCGATGAATCCGCTCTATATGCGCGCGCCGCGGAGTATGCGCATGAAGAAACCGCCTCGCGGCAACCTCTATCGCGACGGCGCGTCGAAGCGGGCGCCTGCACGCTCAAACGCTCTGTAGACGTAATAGGAGCCCTTGTCGGCATCGCCCTTTTCGGGCCGTTGATGCTCGTCATCGCCGCGCTTCTTCTCACTACCGAAAAGGGTGGCGCGCTGTTCGCCCACAAACGCATCGGACGCGGCGGGAAGCCGTTTCGCTGCCTCAAGTTCAGGACGATGGTTCCTGACGCCCAGGAAAAACTGGCGCGGCTCCTCGAAACCGACGCCGAGGCGCGCGCCGAATGGGCCCGGGACCAGAAGCTTCGCAACGACCCGCGCGTCACTCGTCTTGGGGCTTTCCTGCGGCGCACCAGCCTCGACGAGCTGCCGCAGTTCTTCAATGTCCTGAAAGGCGATATGAGCCTCGTCGGGCCGCGCCCGATCGTAGCCGATGAAATCGCGCGGTACGGCGACCGCTTTGCGCTTTATGCGAAATGCCGCCCCGGAATCACCGGCATCTGGCAGGTGAGCGGACGCAATGACACTTCTTACGCCTACCGCGTCCGACTGGACGCGCACTATGCGCTGAACCAGACTCTGCCGCTGGATGTCGCGATTATGCTGAAGACGTTCGGCGTGGTCGTCTCGGGGGATGGCGCAAGCTAGCCAGGCTTCCACCCTAGCCGCCCAGCACCTTGGAGGCGACAAGCAGGATCGCCCCCCACACAAGCAGGGCGAGCAAGACTGCGAACCAAGCCTTTCGGGCCGTTGAATGCCTCTTCTCGTCGCTTATTTTCCCCTCCTCACCATTGTCTGGCGCGGGCCGCCATTGATAGGGGCAAAGGCGAGACTGTTCAAATTAATCTAAAGGTTTGTTAATTCGTCCGTCGGCGTGCGGCGCGCCGGCAAACTCTCTGGGCCGCCGCGAAAAGGAGCTCCGTTTCAAGCCGACGGCGGCAGCACGAAGGTGAAGGTGGAGCCGGCCCCCTCGTTCTTTTCCGCCCAGATGCGCCCGCCATGCGCCTCGATGATCGAGCGGCAGATGGATAGCCCCATGCCCATGCCCGTCGCCTTTGTTGTAAAAAACGCCTTGAACAGACGATCAGCGTCTGCCGTCTCGACGCCGGGGCCGGAATCCACAACATCGACCTGCAGCAGACTTTCAGCGTTCAGCCGAGACCGTATCGCCAGAGCATGCTCCCTGTCAGCGACGTCCGCCATCGCCTGAATCGCATTCATGAGCAGATTGACCATCACTTGTTGCAACTGAACCCTATCGGCTTCCGTCGAAGGTAGGTCGGGCGCCAGATCCAGACGCAAGGCGATGTCGTGCGCTGACAATTCACGCCGCACAAAGGCGATGGCGGCCTCAACTGTCTCATTAACGGCGACGGCGGTTTTTTCGGGCGCTGCTTTTGTCGACATGGCGCGGATGCGCGCGATGATCTCTGCAGCGCGCTGCCCGTCGCTGACGATGCGCGCTATGGCGTTTTTTGCCTCTTCGATGTCCGGCTCGTCTCGTTTAAGCCAGCGCAGCCCCGCCTCCCCGCCCGTGACAATGGCGGCCAGGGGCTGATTGACTTCGTGTGCGATGGACGCCGCCATTTCCCCCAGCGTCGAAATCCTGGCCGCATGGGCGAGTTCGGCCTGAGCCTTTCGAAGCTCGTCCTGCGCGCGATTGCGCTCGGTCATATCGACAAGCCCGATAAGAATTGCGCCAGCGCCGACATTCTCTTGTGAAAACGATACGGTGAAATGCACGTCGATCTCGTCGCCGTCTACAGCGAGAAGCTTGGTTTCCGTTTCGTAGTTGGGCGACCGGTTCAGCGCAGCGAGCACGCTTTGCGCGAACACCCACTCGCTTGCGGCCGGCCAGAAACGGTCCGTCGGCCCGAGCAACTCCTCCCTGCTGCGCGCCCTGAACAGCTCCACCGATCGCTGGTTTACGTCGATGGCGATCGTTCGCTTAATAAGACTGCGGATGAACGCGGGATTGTCCGCGAAATAACGCTTCAAATCGAGGACGCCCTCGCCCTTCAGACGCCTCAATTCCTCGCCGACGCCTGTGAAATCGCATTCCCAGAACGACACCGCCATCGCCTGAAACATATTCCGGTATCGGTACTCGCTCCGGCGAAGCTCTTCATTGGCCTGCCGGCGCGCCGTGATATCCCGCCCCGCCTCAAGAATCTCGACCGGCGCCCCCTCCGCGTCACGGCGAAGCGCCCAGCGCGCAGCGATAGTCAGCTCCAACCCGTCCCGCGTCTTTCGGACAAGCTCCCCTTCCCACACGCCAGAAGCGAATAATTCGGCATTGATCTGTTCTATCGGCGCAGGAAACACAGTCTCGATGAGATCATGGGCGTTGCGTCCGACAGCCTCTTCCCGCCGCCAGCCGAAAAGCCGCTCCGCGCCAACATTCCAGTATGTCACGGCGTCGTTGACATTACGGACAAAAATCGTGTCATGCGCCAGGTCAAGAAGCTGAGCGAGGTTACGCTCCCCGTCGAAACTCACATGAATGAAGAAGCCTTCAAGCCCTTGCTGCGTTCGCTTGGGTATGTAGCGGACGGTGGCGCCGCAAAGGCCTCCGTCCCGGTGCGGCACCGTCGAAGCGAAAGAGACCTCCTCCCCGCCGGCGACTTTGGCGAGAAAGGGAAGGTGACGGGCGTAAAGGTCGGGCCCGATGCAATCGCTCATATGCAGACCCACATAGGTCGCGGGATCCCGATGGCACCACAGCCGGTGATAGCTGTTGGCGTACCGGCATATATGACCCAAATCGTAAAAGGATATCAGCGCCGTCGCTGTATCGGCGGCGCCAATCCATTCCTCGACCGGGGAGTCGATATCAGGCCAGCGTGAGGATTCAGAGGCGAGCAAGAGTGTTCCCCAGCCATCAATACGCATCGCCGCAGTGCAAAACGATTATTGACGAACCCGACATCGTGGTCCAGCGTAACCTCTTCATAGCGGAACGATATGATGTCCGGTTCCTCCGCCTCCCGCCCCTCCCGCTCCGCCTCGGACGGCGGCCGCATGGCGTCTCCGGCCGAGTTGAGCGGGAGCGCCGGAACCCCTCTTGTGCATGTCATCGATGACGACCCTTCCATTCGCGCTTCTCTGGACGCGCTATTCCGGTCGGTCGGCCTCAGCGTCATCACCTATGCGTCGACCCACGACTTTCTGGCCGCGCCGCGAGACGACCGCGCGGGATGCCTGGTGCTCGATGTCCGGCTTCCGGGCGTTAGCGGTCTAGATTTTCAAGCGCAACTCTCGACCTTGGAGGTCAGGCTTCCGGTCATCCTGATGACAGGACACGGCGACATCCCGATGTCCGTTCGGGGAATGAAGGCGGGCGCGATCGATTTTCTTCCCAAGCCGTTTCGCGATCAGGATATGCTCGACGCCGTCGCCATCGCGATAGACCGGGATAGGGCGAATCGAGCCGAGGCTCAAAATCTTGACGCGCTGCGCGCCAGGTTCGAGACTTTGAGCAAGCGCGAAAAGCAAGTGATGGCGCTGGTTTCGACTGGCCTTATGAACAAGCAGATCGCGCACCAGCTGGGGCTCAGTGAGATTACCGTAAAAATCCACCGCGGCGGCGCCATGAAGAAGATGGGAGCAAAATCCCTCGCAGATCTGGTTAAAATGTCGGAAAGTCTCAAAATCGACTCGGCCCCGACAGTCGGCGCATAAACCTCAGTATAGTTTCAGATGTCCGCCCTTCGGGCGATGGTGCGCATCACGCCTGCGGCAGCGCGATCGAAGCGCCGTTTTGCGATCTATCCGAAGGACCGGCGTTGCCCGACACTGTAGTCATATCCGTCGTCGACGATGACGACTCCATGCGAAGCTCGACTGAAGGGTTGCTTCGTTCGTTTGGATTCCGTGTACTGACATTTTACAGCGCGGAAGAATTTCTTGCTTCAGACGCCGGCCTGAAATCCGATTGCGTCGTCAGCGATATTCAGATGCCCGGCCTTGGCGGTTTTGGCCTAGCCGAGAGGCTTTCGGCTGGCGGCGGCCCGCCAGTCATCCTGATGACCGCCTTCGACACCGAAAAGGCTGCATCGCAAGCAAAAAAAGCCGGCGTACGGGATTTTTTGCGCAAGCCGTTCACGGCGCAGACGCTGGTCGCAGCCATCGCCCGCGCGCTCGGCTGATGCAGCCGAAAGTCCGCTGGCTTCCGCCGGACGGCAAACATCCGGGCGCAGGTTTTATAAACCCGCCCCGGACGTTCGGATAAAATCTCAGGCTTCCAGTGTCGCTTCGAGAGTGATGTCGGCCTTGAACAGTTTCGAGACCGGGCAATTTTCCTTGGCCTTCCTGGCCAGTCCCTCGAAAGTCGCTTGATCCGTTCCCGGAATTTTTGCCTTAAGCGTAAGCCGGACGGCGGTGATAGAGAAACCGCTGTCGAGTTTTTCAAGCGTTACATTTGCTGAAGTGTTCATCTCCTCGGCCGTCAATCCGGCTTCCCCCAGAATGAGCGACAACGCCATCGTGAAGCATCCGGCGTGGGCTGCGGCCAGAAGCTCCTCGGGATTGCTGCCCTTCTGCCCCTCGAAGCGGCTGGCGAATCCATAAGGATACTTGTCCAGCGCGCCGCTTTCGGTCGATAGCGCGCCGCGTCCGTCCTTGAGGCCGCCCTTCCAGACAGCCGAGCCCTTGCGATTGATTTTCATGCGATTAGTCTCCTTTCAAAGAGAGGCTGCGACTTCCACTATACGCGCTCCAGAAGCGCAACGGTGCCCTGTCCCCCGTCCGCGCACACGGAAACGATTGCGCGCGCGCCGGATTTCATGGCGGCGAGTTCTTTAGCGGCCTGACTGAGGATGCGGGCTCCGGTGGCGGCGAACGGATGACCGATAGCCAGAGAGCCGCCGTGCGGATTGACGCGCTCCCACGGAAAGGCGCCGAGATCGACATCGACCCCCGCCTTTTCCTTGCGATACGCCGGGTCGGCTGCAGCTTTTATATTGGCGAGGACCTGTGCGGCGAAGGCTTCGTGAATCTCCCAAAGATCAATATCAGCGAATTTCAGGCCATGCCGCGCCAACAGCCGGGGGATCGCACGGCCCGGCGCCATTAAAATCCCTTCCTCCTCGTCGCGGAAATTGATCGCGGCCATTTCCCAGTCGATGAATTTCACCGCCGGTTCCACGTCGAGCCGGTTAAGACCTTCCGCATCGCCGACCCAGAGCGAAGCCGCGCCATCCGTATTAGGCGATGAATTACCGGCCGTGAGCGTGCCGCTGCCGCTTGTCTTGTCGAAGGCGGGAGGCAGGGCCGCAAGCTTTTCGAGCGAGGTGTCGCGCCGCGGAAATAGATCGTGATCGACTTCGCCAATCGGCAGGACAAGGTCGCTGAAAAAGCCGTTGTCCTGTCCCGCTATCGCACCCTGATGACTCAATAACGCGCGTTTATCCTGCTCCTCGCGTGAAATCTTGAAATATTTGACGGTATCTTCCGTGTGCTCGCCCTGGGAGCGCCCGCTAACGCGATTGACCCATCCGTGTCGGGCGAGATCAAAATCGTCAGGACCAATCTCGGCTATCAGCTTCACCGCTGCGCCGGGATCCTTGGCGAACAGCGCGATGAGCGCGTCGGCTCGCTCGCGTTTGAGCGCTATCGGCACATGGCTCATGGTTTCGACGCCGCCGACAAGCGCAAGGTGCGACCCGCCCTTGCCGATCATTCCCGCCGCCTGAATCAGGCCGACAAAACTCGTCGAACAGGCGAGTACGGTGGAAAAGGCTGGGATTTTAGGATCGAGGCCCGCCTCGAAGATCAGCTCGCGCGCGATGTTGGAAACAGTCGGATCCGGGATTACCTGCCCCCAGATCAGAAAGTCGGGGCGCGCCTTTTCGGCCATGGCCCTTGCTAGCGGCGCGGAGAGCGTGAGCCCCGAGTAGGCGGAGAACTTTCCGCCAGCCTTCACAAAAGGCGTGCGAAGGCCGGGAGCGAGAAAGATGTCAGTCATGGGAAAGCTCCAACATAGGCAAAGAATGTAGACCTTGTGCGGCCTGCTTGCATCATCCGCCGGCACGCACATTAACGAGAGTACTTGTCGTTAGCCCGCACGAATGAAGCTTGGCGTATCTATTTCGCGAGCGGTTTTCATCGCCTCCTCGCTGAAAGCGGCGATGTCTTTTGACACTGTAATCTCCAAGCTGCGCTTCAGGCCGCTTTCAGGAAAATAGAGATGAAAATAGCACCGCCAATTCTACTTCGCGGCGCTTCAGCTAAACCAAAGTATGAGCCCCTCACATGGCGACGCGAAGGGCGGCTTCAAAATCTCCTGTTTCGGCCGAGGGTCTTACTCCTGGCAGTCGGAATCGGGACCGCGCATGGAGATCTGCACAGATGAAAGCTGAAGCGCGAGACGGCCATCGCTCTCGATGACGAAAGGCTCTATGACCGACTTCAGTTCCGCTTCGTCGGGGAGCAGTTCACTGAGCGGGAGGTCGGCCTTTCGCCACCCTTTGCCGGCCGCTTCCTTGAAGACGGCCGTCATGTCCATATAGCCAAACACGCCAGAGGCCGAGCGCAGGCCGGCCCTAACGGCGCCCTGAGGCGGCGCCGCAACCGCGTAATAAAATGACAGCGTCATCCGCGCGTTGGCCTGACGCGACAAATCCTGCTGCACGCCGGATATGACGAAAGCGCCCGGCGCAGTCCAGCGTAATTCACGCGCATCTTCCTGAGCGTTCCTGTCTATGGAGCGCGCTGAAATAGCGCCGTCGGGAGTACCGCCGCGAGGTCCGTCGAGAGCGGTTGAAACGCCGGCGCTCTCAAGCGTCAGCTTGTAGGGCGGACGGGCGCGGCCTGCGGTCATGAATGTCGATCCTGCGGAGGTCTTGCATTCGACGGCGGCCTCTTCGAGCAACGGCAAGTCGCGGTTGTCCGCGTAGGTCAATCCATATCCGTACGGAAACAGCGGATCGTATTGCGGTTCGCCTGCATTGAGCGGGGTCTGCGACGGGGTTTTCGGCCAAGAAAAGGCGAGCCGCCCGATGAAGTCATATTCCGGACGCCCGTCGGGACCGGCGAGCAGCACGTCGGCGACGCCGCCGCCTTCGGTCCCCGGCAGCCAGGCGGCCACAAATGCGTCAGACGCATTAATCTCCGGGTTCACGTAAAGCGGCCGGCCGGAGAGAAACACCGAAACCACTGGTACCCCCTGCGCCTTCAAGGCCTTTAGAACGGCCAGCGGCCCGTCATCGTCAAAATCGACGTCCGCGCGGTCCCCTTGAAACTCCGCATAGGGATTCTCTCCAAAAATGACTATGGCGGCGTCAGGCGTCTCGTCGAACGAGCCGTTCGGGCTGAGCGCAGCTTTTCCACCGGCTGCGACGATAGCCTCTGCGAGACCTGCGTATATCGACTGCCCGTTCGGGAAATCCTCGTTCGTGTTTCCTTCGCCCTGCCAGGTGATAGACCAGCCTCCGGACTGTTTGCTGATGCTGTCTGCGCCATCTCCGGCGATCAAGATCCGTTTTGTGGGATTCAAAGGAAGCAACCCGCCATTGTTCTTAAGCAGCACGAGCGACTTGCGCACGGCTTCACGCGCGACGGCGCGATGGTCCGGCGAGCCGAGAATCTCGTAGCGGCCGGCAAGCGACCGCGACGACGGACGGCCTCGTTCGAACAGCCCGTATCGAATCTTGACGCGAAGAATCCGGCGGACGGCGTCGTCGAGCCGCGTCATCGGTATGACGCCTTCCTCAACCTGCGCCAGCGTGTTGGCGTAAAGCTCCTTCCAGCTGTCCGGGGCCATCACCATGTCGAGACCGGCATTAATGGCGGCGGGACACGATGCGTTGGTGCAACCTGGAACCTGGCCGTGCCCATTCCAGTCGCCGACCACGAAGCCGTCGAAGCCCATGCGATCCTTGAGCACCTGCGTCAGAAGGCTTTCGGCGCCGTGAAGCTTCAGCCCCCGCCAGCAGCTGAACGAGGCCATGACGGTCTGCACCCCGGCCTCAATGGCGGGGGGATACCCCGCGCCGTGAATGTCTCTCAGCTCCTCTTCAGTAGCGAGCGTGTCCCCCTGATCCTTGCCGCCGTCAGTGCCGCCATCGCCAAGAAAATGTTTGGCGGTCGCTATCACTCTGCCGTCTCCGAGAAAATCAGGCTCGGCGGCCGCGCCCTGCAAACCCTCGACAATCGCCGACGAATAGCTGGCGACAAGCTGAGGGTCTTCGGAATAGCTTTCGAACGAGCGGCCCCAGCGGTCGTCGCGCACCACGGCGAGGGTTGGCGCGAAAGTCCAGTCCATGCCGGTAACGCTGACTTCGCGCGCGGTGACCTCGGCGATGCGACGCATCAGATCCGGATCGCGCGCGGCGCCTAGGCCGACATTGTGGGGAAACAGCGTGGCGCCCATGATGTTGTTGTGACCGTGCACGGCGTCGGTGCCCCACAACACCGGAATGGCCGCCCGCCCGCCCCTCGGGTCGACAGAAGCATCGTAAAACGCGTCCGCCAGAGACAGATAGACCGACGCCGGCGCGTGATTGTCGCCATCAGGCGCGGAGTTGCCGCCATTGAGAACCGCGCCAAGCGGGTAACGCAGAAGATCGTCGGGCTTTATAGACGCAATGTCCGCCTGAATGAGCTGCCCGACCTTTTCTTCAAGGGTCATGCTTTCGAGAATGCTCTCGATTCTCGCTTCAACCGCTGCGGCGTCCTTGTAAGCCGGCTGCTTCGGTTGGCGCCAGATTTCAGGATGTATGGTCGCCGAAAACTGCACTGTCATCTCCGCACTCTCGATCCTATCCGACGCATCCGGCGCGCAGGCCGACAGGACAGGAATACAAAGCGCCGATACGGCGCATGCAGCTCGAACCCGTAGAAAACGAAGCAGCATGGCCCGCCTCTCCCTCCTTTATCGGTTGCGGCGTCACGGCAGCTTCTCTCCGAGAGAAGCCTGCAATATCGCGTACCAGTCCCTTCTCTCCATCGTCCCAGCCCCCGCAGCCGCACAAAATTTCAGGCGCTCGACGCTCTTGGTGCCGACTATGGGAACTGGCCGAGATGGGTGGCTCCCTACAAAAGAGAGCGCCGCCGTTGAAATATCGATCCCGCGCTCTTTGGCGTAAGCCTCCAGGGCCGCACGCGTACGCCGGGACCGTTCGTCGGCGCCGTCGAACAGCCTGCCGCCGGCGAGCGGCGACCAGGCGAAAACTCCCATGCCCCGCTCCATGGCCTGATCGAGCGCGCCGTTGAAAATAGGATCGACCTGTATCGCGGAAAATTCCAGCTGGTGCGCGACGAGCGGGCTTTTGAGAAACGCCGACAGCGCCGTAACTTGCGCAACAGCGTAATTCGACACGCCGACCGCCTTCGCCTTTCCCGATGCGACAAGCCTGTCGAGCGCTTTCGCAGTCTCGGCCGGGTGGGCAAAAATATCCGGCCTGTGAACGTAAAAGAGATCGATCGCATCGACGCCCAGCCTTCGCAACGACGCTTCCGCTGCGCGCTCCAGATAATCCGCTGAGGCGTTGTATGGAGTTCCAGACTCTACGCCTGCCTTGGTCGCCAGCCGCACCCCAGACAAAAGCGACGGGGCGCGTTTTCGTATCTCTCCGAGCAGCGTCTCTGCGCCGCCGAACTCCCCCACGCCATAGACGTCCGCCGTATCGAAATGATCGACGCCCGCAGCGCGCGCCGCTTCCATCATGCGCATCGCCGTTTCGGTTTCCGCTCGAGAATACCGCCAGAAGCCGTAGGCGATTCGGGAGGGAGCTTTCGTTGAATGGCTGATCATTTCGCCGTCAGCCGTTTGAGCATTTCGATCATCGCCCTGCCATTGTGATACGGACCCTTCCAGAACCCTGCCTTATAAGGGCCGCGCTTCGGCGCGTTGGTTTTCGCCAGCCAGCTCCATTCGCCCCGTTCGTGATCGATATGGTTGGCCTTAATGAACGCCCATACGTTTGCGGCTGCGTCCGCAAAACGCGCGTCGCCTGTAAGTTCGTACGCATTGTAAAATCCGACTAGCGCTTCCGCCTGCGGCCACCAGTGGCGCTCGCTCACCAGGCCGCGCGCGTCGGCGTGACGTTCATAGACAAGCCCGCCGTCGGCGCCGACCGCTTTGAGAAGCGTAGAATGCGCAAGCGCAAGAGCGTGCTTCCGGGCAGTTTCGAGCCTCTCTTCATCACCCAGAACCTGCGCCGCCTCCCAAAGCAGCCAGCTAGCCTCGATGTCGTGCCCGTAAGATTCATCAGCGCAGAGGTCTTTCCAGTCCATGGAATAGAATAGCGACAGATGCTCGCTGCGAGGCTCGATGAACCATTTGACGAAGAGATCGATATTTCTGGCCAGAAGATCGGCCGTAATGGTGTTCTTTGCTGCTGCATGCAGCGCCGTCATCGCTTCGAGTACGTGCAAATGCGTATTCATGGTTTTGGGCGCGTTGAGATCGCGCGCCGAGAGCCGCACATCATCTATTGACGACCAGTCGCATGCAAAAGCCTCGATATAGCCGCCATGCTTTACGTCGCGGACTTTGTCCTCCAAAAGCCTAGCTAGCGATAACGCTCGCGCGAGCGCTTCGGTATCGTCGAACGCTCTCGCGTAGGCGCTGAAGGCGTAGATTGCGAATGCTTGCGCATACACCTGCTTGCGGTCTGCGCTCCACGCGCCGTCGGCGTTGAGACTCCAGACAAGGCCTCCGTGCTCGCTGTCGACGAACTTCTCGACGACATACCCGTATAATTCGCGAGCTGATGGCTCCATTCCCGACAAGGGGGCGATGCGCGCAGCTTCGCTGAAAAACCACAAGGCGCGCGTATGGAGGATGACGCCCTTATCCGCGTCCAGCCGGGGCGTATTGTCATCGCCTATCTCGCCGTAAAGACCGCCGCGCGCGCGGTCCTCGGCGTGCGTCAGCCACCAGCTGCAAATCCGCCGCAGTTCTTCCCTGAATTCCGACGGGTCCCACAACGCGGCGCTCATGCGCAATCAGGCTCCCTTCCCGCGCGCCAGAAAATCGAGATTGCGGCGCGCCAGTTCGATCCTCTGGCGGACGCATGCGCTGCTCGTCAGCCCGTCGCTCGGCGTATTCCGGGCGTAGTCGAGAAGACGTTCGATAGAAGTTGTCGCCACATGCACGCGCGTATCTGAGGAGCCGTAATAGATGAAGACGCGCCCGTCCGGATCGGCGATCCAGCCGTTCGAGAACACGACGTTCGAGACATCGCCAATTCTTTCCTCGCTCTCCGGCGCAAGGAAATGCCCCCCCGGCGCGTATTTGACGATCCATGGGCGGTCGAGTTCGGTGACGAAGAGATAAAGAACGTAGCGAAGTCCCGCCGCCGTGTTACGCACGCCATGCGCCAGATGAATCCAGCCTTCGCGTGTCTTGAGCGGCGGCGGCCCCTGTCCGTTCTTCGCTTCCTTGATTGTATGGTAGATGCGCGGGTCGAGAACTCTTTCCTCCTCGACGGCGGCCGATTCCATAGATGCAGAGAGCCCCCATGCGATCCCGCCTCCCGCGCCGGCGTCGATAAATCCGTCCTGCGGGCGCGTGTAGAGCATGTACTTGCCGTCCACAAATTCGGGATGCAGCACTACATTGCGCTGCTGCGACGAGCCTGTTCTGAGATCGGCGAGCCGCTCCCACGCCTCGAGGTCGCGCGTACGCACCACGCCGCATTGCGCAGTCGCCGCGGAGGGGTCACCGGGAGATCTGCCGTCATGTCTTTCCACACAGAACAGACCATAAATCCAACCGTCCTCGTGGCGCGTCAGGCGCATGTCGTAGACGTTCGTCGCAGGAACTGTCGCGTCTGGAATATCCAGAGGAAAGTCTCTGAACCGGAACCGGTCGACGCCTGTCTCACTTTCAGCGATTGCAAAGAACGATTTACGGTCGGCGCCTTCTATGCGAGCGACAAGAATGTAACGATCGTCGAGCTTTATCGCGCCTGCATTGAAGACGGCGTTGACGGCGAGCCGCTCCAGAAAGCGAGGATTGGTTTGTTTGTCGAAGTCATAGCGCCAGTGCAAGGGCGCGTGTGCGGCCGTGAGCACCGGACGGCGCCAGCGCTCGAAGACGCCGCTGCCCGGTTCCTCCTCTTGTTCGTTAGGCCGACCGATAAGCCTTTCGTGGCGATCGGCGATCGCTCTGAATCGGGCGTCAAAATCGCTCCTTGCAGACATACCAGGCTCGCGTCCGATTAAGGCTGTTCGATGAGGGTTGCAGGGCATTGCGCTTGGGGCGCGGCTGTCCGGGCGGCGGCACGGATTCTCGAAGCGATGCTCTCGGGCCATTCCAACTCATCGACGGTTACGACCGTAGGCAGCGCGAATATTGCAGCTACGTCCTCCGCCTCATTGCAAAGCGCGCAACCCTCGCTCGCCCAGCGCCGGTCGATAAATTCCCCGCCCCACAGCAGAAACCACCACGGCTTCAGCGAGAGGAAAAGATCGGGAGCAGGCAGCAGTCCAATTTCGGTAAACGCGAATGACCCTGAATGATGAAGCGAAGCGACATTCTCTTTCGCCGTTTCGTACATCGGCCCCGTCCTGTCCTTCGAGTAGAGATCGGCGCCGACAAAATCCACAAACCCGTCGCCGGGATAGTAAACAGCGGCGCCCGCCGACTCCTTGTCAGGCGACCACGTCCAGACCAGATTCTTAAGGCCATGTTTCTCGGTCAGGCGATCATGCAGCGCCCGCCATAGATCAGCATAGGCAGTTTTGCGTCCCCACCAGAACCAGCCGCCATTCATCTCATGGTAAGGACGGAATATCGGCGATATGCCCGCCGCGTCCAGCTCTTTCAGGACGTCGGCCACCGCGTCGACATCGCCCGCCCACAGAGCGTGCTCCGGCGTCGAAGGATCGAGGAGACGCGCCAAGGATTCATCCGTCATCGGATGCTGCGAGCACATATAGAATTCTCCGCGCGGACAGACTTCGATAGGGTTGCGCTCGTGCCAGGTAAGAGCAATCAACCCGCCGCGCGAGGCGTGCTCGCGTGCGCGGCGCATGAAGTATTCCCGGTAGGGAGGATATTCTATGAGGAACATCATCTCCAGCCCGAGGATCGCTGGCCATTTTCCGGTAAGCTCGTAAATCCGCTCAATCGAGCTGCAGCGGATGAACGCCTCGTACTCGTTGACCTGCACGCCTGAGAGGGAACGGCCTTCGCTCGCGTTCTTTCCGATCAGAGTCATTACGGCTTCCCGGGTTTGCCCGTAGCCGGCCTGCCGGGGTTCGCTCTCTTCGCCGCCGCGGACACAAGCGGAAAGAACAGCGAAAGCGGCGAGCATGACAAAGCGCGAAATCATGCCCCCGCCTCTTTAACGCGAACCGGGCTCGGCGCCTGCACGGCGGCCGCCGCATCGTCAGGGTAGTCCCTCAGTTGATCGTACCAGGTGAATTTCAGGATCGCGGCGCCGGCGGCCGCCAACCCGAGACAAATCCACAGCGCCTGCATGTCTCCGATCACCAGATAGACTGGCGCAGCGACGAGCGCCGTCTGCCAGGCGATCCCCACAAATATGTTGAACATGTCGCGCGGAAAGTCCGTATTGGCAGAAACCGGATCGCCGCTCTCGGCGAGCGCGCGCCGCACCGGCGCCCAAAATCCCCAAGGCCGTGTTTTCTTGTAGAACGCCATAAGCACGTCCATCTCGGTCGGCTTGGTCGCCAGCGCGCCGGCGATGCTGGCGGCGAAGGTGAATACGAACATCGCAGGGAAGGCGCTTAGCGGCGAAATGTCGGTGAGCGCCAGCGGAAGCGCCGCCGCTATGCCGGCGGCCATGCCCCAAAAATAGCCGTGGCCGTTGAAGCGCCACCAGTACCATTTGAGCATGTTCGCCGCCGTGTAACCGCCGTAAAGCGCGCTGACCAGCCAGAGGACGAGTTTGTTAAGGGAGGGAATGAACAGCCCGATGGCCGTGCCGACGACGATGAAAAGGGCGGAGACGATTACGCTCGCCCGCACATAGACTTTTTCTTCGAGATTGGGATTGATGTAGCGGCGATAAATATCGTTGACGACATAGGCCGGAGCAGCGTTGACGCTCGCGGCGAAGGACGACATGAAAGCCGCCAGCAGCCCCGCGATCAGCACGCCCAGCAATCCCGCTGGGACGAAATTCTTCAGCGCGAACGGCAAGATCAGTTCGAAATCGACACCCGGTCCCATACCCCGCAGCTCGGGCGTGAAGTAGACCAGCGCAAGCACGGTGAGGCCGGCGATCAGCAGATAGCGGCCGGGATTGAGGACAAGGCTCACCAGCCCGCTCATCATGGCCGCTTCCCGCGGCGTGCGCGCCGAAAGGATGCGCTGCATGTCATAAGTCGGAGCCGGACCGGCGAAGCTCTGCATGATCCCTTTGAACACCATCAGCATGAAGAATATTGAAAACAGAGACCAGCCGTCTTCCTCTATCTTAGCGTTTGCAGGTTCAAGAAGCCCGCTCCAGTCGAGATCGAGACGCCATCCGAAGAAGACGTCGCCCCACCCGGACGGCGTCGCCGCCGCGATCATGTCGGGCGTGACCTTGCTCATCGCGATTGCGCCGACGACAACACAGGCGACCAACATAATGACA
Organism: Pseudomonadota bacterium; assembly: GCA_036337175.1. Classification (GTDB taxonomy): domain Bacteria; phylum Pseudomonadota; class Alphaproteobacteria; order Caulobacterales; family Parvularculaceae; genus Amphiplicatus. Next base: position 115,085 of record JAYZEQ010000007.1, on the reverse strand, counting down.
AACTGCAGCACTTCAGTTGCGACAACGCTGAGCATGCCGCCCTTGACGACGTACAAGGACGTGACTGCGACAATAATCAGGCCGTAGAAAATCTCATTGAGCCGCGGGTCCGCGCTGAACTCGAACGGCAGGAAGGTTGCAGCGAATTTTCCGATGCCGACAAAACCGTAAGCGAGATAGCTCAGGACGGTCACAAGCGCGAAAATGACGACGATCAGATGCGACAATCGCGCGCCTACGCCGTCGCCAAAACGGAAAACGATCCATTCTGCGCCGGTCATGGCGCCCGAACGCCGCAGCCACGCGGACAAAAACACCATCAGAAAAATCTGATTGAACACCGGCCACAACCAGGGGATCCAGATGCTTTTCAAGCCATAGACGAACAGAAGATAGACGAGCCACATCGTGCCGCTGATATCGAACATGCCCGAGGCGTTCGAAACGCCCAGCGCATACCAGGGCAGCTTGTTGCCGCCGAGGAAATAGTTGCGCGTGTTAGCGGACGCGAGCGTGGACACCCAATAGCCGACGCCCACCGACACGGCGAGATAAACCAGGATAATCGCGAGATCGATGCCCTGAACGCCCACAATGAGTTTCCTTCCCTGAAGGCCGGCGCTCTGCGTCGCCCCGATAGCTAGTCTACGCCGGTTTTGTCTCGCCGACTGTCTGTCATCTGCTTCAAGCGCTGAGCATGGGCGCGCATGACGGCCAGCGTCGAGGAGTCGGCGTCGAAAATGGAATTTCGCCCTTGCGGCTCCTGCGGCGGATCACCAGTAAACGCCGTATCGCCAGCGCGCCATTCGAAGTCGGCGTGTTCGGCCCTTCCGACCCCGCCCCAGGACCAGACATTCGTGCCGGCCAGCGGCCCGCCCGCCCCCGCGTCGGCCTCCACGAAAGAGTAGATCGATTTCATCAACGCGTCGCGATAGGTCGCAGGAGAGCCGGGCGTCAGCGCCTCGCCGTCGCGATCAAGGCCAAACTCTTCAAGAACGACAGGCTTGCCGAGGCTCCGGGCCATCTCGACATGGACGGCGACGTAGTCGGCGGCGCGGTTGACGGCTTCTTCAAACGTTTGTTCGGGTCGCCCCGGATCGATCCATCCCCAGTTTCGCGGCCACAGATGAAATGTGAGATAATCAAGAGAAGGCGCGCGATGCGCATTGGAAAAGCAACTTTCGATCTCATTGCACCCCATGAAGCCTTCATTGCCGGACGACACGAGGTGATTGGCGTCGAGAGACTTGATGAACGCCGCTGTTTCGTCGATCCATGCATAGAAGACTTGCAGCTCGGCGCTTCCTTCGGCGGCTTCCGCAGAGGGCCGCGGCTCATTCGCCAGTTGCCAGGCCATTATCGTCGGATCGTCGCTGTAGCGCACACCAGTGATAGTATTGACGCGCGAGAGGACGGCACGAACGTAATCGCGGTATGATGCCTTCGCCGCTGCATTTTCGTAGAACTTCGCTGTTGCGCTCTGAAACTCGGGCCATGGATGCGCGGGATCGCCGAGATCGACGAAAGTTCCCCCGTTCGTCCAATAGAGATAGGTTCCCATGCCGCCGGACCATTCCCAGAAATTGTTCAGGTAGATCACGGCGCGCATCTCGCGCTTCCGCATCTCGGCGAGCAGGAAATCGAGTCCCTGCAAAAGATCCTCGTTGTAGGCCGCTGTCCCGTCTCGAAAGGTCTCCCGCAGAGACCGCTTGAAGGGAGATTTTTCAGAGCCGCCGAGAACGCGTAGATTGTCGATCCCTAGCGCCTTCAGCGCATCGAGTTCGGCGACAAGCCTTTCCCTGTCCCCATAAGGAGCGGAAGCGCCCAGGTAAGCGCCGTACCAGAGATTGACGCCGACAAAACGGTAAGGTTGGTCGGCGATGACGAATTGCGTTCCCTTAACAGCGACAAAATCCTCACCCGCCGCGTTTAATCCTCCTATGGAGAACAATAATGCTACGGCGCATGCTGTCAGAACTGTCGCCAGCCCCCTCATTCGAAATAAAACGTCCGCCGCCGTCCGCCTGGGAGGAATTGACGGACAAGCGGCGGACGCGCTCGGGATGCTCCCGATTTCGGTTCCGGCTGAAGGCGCCGTCCGAACACGGACGGATATCCCGGTTTCGCGTCGGCGATTCATCGCGCTTTCGCCGCCGCAACGTCGAAGACAGAGGGTTCGGCGGGATTTGCGATAGGCCATAGTCTTGCAGCGCCGCGCACGCCCGATGAGTCTCCCCATTGGGCGGGAACGATGCGGCTGCGCCATTCATCGGAAAAAACATGGCCCGCGACGATGTCCGGAACACGCGCATAGATTTCCGGCGCGTTCGAAAGCCCACCGCCGAGGACAATCACCTCAGGATCGACAATGTTGCACACGACTGCAAGCGCGCGCCCCAGACGATGGATGTACCGGTCGAGGGCCGCGACCGCTTCGACGACGCCTTCTGTCCGCGCTGCTGCGGCGATCTCCTGCGCCGATTTGCGCATTCCGGTCGCCTGCTCGTAATCGCGCGACAGGCCCGATCCTGAAATCCACGTTTCAAGACAGCCGCGTTTGCCGCACCAGCAGAGAGGCCCATCAACCTCGGCGCCGGACGGCCATGGCAAGGGCATGTGCCCCCACTCACCGCCTATGCCGTTCGCGCCTTCGATGAGCCGGCCGTTTATTGTAAGCCCTCCGCCGCAGCCAGTGCCCAGTATGACGGCGAACGCCACCGCTGCGCCTTTCGTCGCGCCGTCACTCGCCTCTGATAGCGCCAGACAGTTGGCGTCGTTGGCTACGCGAACATTGCGTCCGAGCGTCGCAACGAGATCGTCGCGAAAGCGCCTGCCGTTAAGCCACACGGAATTTGCGTTGCGGATCGTATCGGAGCTGAGGGACATCGATCCCGGCATGCCGACGCCGACCGTGGCCCGTTCGCCGATATCGCTTTCGATTGTTTCAACAAGAGTGCGGACAGTCTCCAGCGCGGCGTCATAAATTCCAGGGTTCGGCATGCGGCGACGCGCAAGAAAGCGTCCGTCCGGACCCAGCGCCGCCGCCTCTATTTTCGTTCCGCCGAAATCCACTCCAATCTGCATTCGTCAACCTTCCACGCTGTTCACATACGCGCCCGCTGCGGACGGCTTCGGCGAAAATCTTTCTTCTCCTCTCAGAGCGAGCGCTCCAAACGCTGAAATGGCGCCATATGCTGCAAGAGGGACGACAAAGGCGGTGGAGAGGCTCGCAGCGTCCGCAACCGCGCCTGTCAACACCGGCAGCAACGCGCCGCCGACAATGGCCATGCACAAAAGCCCGGATACGGATGATGTCGGAGCGCTGGAACGCTGCAAGGTCAGCGTGAAGATCGTCGGAAACATCACTGAATTGAACAATCCGATCGACAGCGCCGCCGCCGCCGCTCCGACGCCATGTCCCGCAAAAACCACAAAGCACAGCAAGGCGGCGCATGCGGCGGCCGCGGCGAGCACTAGGCCTGCGGGCGCTTTCGCAAGCACTCCGCTTCCGATGAAGCGGCCGACCATCGCGCCGCCCCAGTAAAGGCTGAGCAAACGGCCCCCTTCTTCAGGCGACGCGCCGAGAATATCCTGCTGCGACAGAAAATTGATCATGACGCTGCCGATCGAGACCTCAGCGCCGACATACAGGAATATAGCCGTAGCTCCCGCAAGCGCCCAAGGCGACGAAAAGGCTCGCAAGGGAGAAACAGTCCGAACATCGATGTGAGCGGAAGCCGCGGCGATGCGTCCTTTGGCGCGGAACATCATAAACGCCAGCGCGACGAGAAACACGGCGATCAGGGCGAATGAAAGGGCTACATTCTGAAGCGTTTCAGCGCGATTGGCGGCATGCTCTCCAGTTGCGCCGAATACGCCGCCGCGCAAAAGCAATACGGCGCCCAGAAACGGCGCCAGAACCGTTCCCAGCGAGTTGAACGCTTGCGAAAATGTCAACCGAAAGTGCGCTCCCTTGGGATCGCCAAGCGCCGCAGCCAGCGGATTGGCCGCGACCTGCAGAAGCGTGATGCCTGCAGCAATGACAAACAGGGCGATCAAAACGATCCCGTAGTTGTCGACTGCGGCTGCGACCGGCATCAGCGCGCAACCCGCGACCATCGCCGTCAACGCGATGACGATCGAGCCAGCGAATCCTGCCCTGCCGAGGAGGAGCGCCGCCGGCAACGAAACCAGCCCGTATGCCATGAAGAACGCAAACTGGGTGAGCATCGATTCCGCATAGCCCAGGTTGAAAACCGAGCGCACTGTCGGAATGAGCGGATCAATAGCGGCCGTAATGAAGCCCCATGCGAAAAACAGCGTGGTCACATAGGCGAATGCGCCCGCAGCGACCGGGGGCATGCTCGCGCTTTGCACCGACTTCAATGAAGCCACAGACGTTCCTCCGGCCCGCGATTCCTCATGGAGCGGGCGGGGTCCGGATCATCCGGCCCCCCGCGGGCGTTTTGAGGCGAGTTTCCCTAAACCGGCAAAAACTTGCAATTAAAAAAAGACAAAAAACATAATTAATCTTGCCAGCCGTCTGCCGGTTACGCCGGCGCCCCCGTTTTCATCAAGGCGGACCGGGTTGGAAACAGTTTGGCGCTCAGCGGAAGAATCGCCGCCCCCACGGCGGGCGCATCGTCAGCGATGGCGGCGCGTTCGACGATGCAAACGGCCGGAAGCTCCCCACATCGCTTCACGAGGGCGGCGTTGAGTTTCTCCGCGATAGCGTCGGCGACAAACGACGGCAATCGCCCTCCGATAAGAACCGCATGCGGATTGATCAGACAGACGACGGAAATGACGGGTTCTATGAGATGCTTTGCGGCGATCCCTACCCACTCATCAAGAGCGGCGCGCCCATCTTCATCGAGCGCATCGAGATCCCTGGGCGTCGCCGCTTCATAACCCCTCTCGGCAAGATGTTGATACAGCGCTGAAAGCGAAACGACTTCTTGAAGCGTACGTGCGTTCTTTTTCGTTCGAAGCGGCAAGAAACCGATTTCACCGCTTCGCCCTGTGGCGCCGCGAATATAAGCGCCATCGATCACAAGCCCGCCGCCGAGCCCGGAGGTTATCAGCATATAAAAGAAACTGGGCCGCTGAAGTCCGTGCCCGAACTGCATTTCTCCAATGGCGGCGGCCGTAGCGTCATTTTCTACGTAAACCGGCAAGGGCAGGATGTCGGAAAATAGCGAAGCGACATCGATATCGTTCCACGCCGTATAACTTGGAGGCCTGTGCGGCAGTTCAACCCTGCCGAGATCGTCCGGAACAGCAACCCCGACGCCGATCACTTTGGATTGGGGGATTCCGGCTTTCGTAAAGAATGCGTCGACTTCCTTCTTAAAGAACTTGCCGACCGCGGAGGGCAACGCGTAGTCGATCTCCCTTGTGGCGCGGGCGCGAACGCGACCGACCAGATCGAGCGCAACCATGGTGATATGGTCACGGTCGATATTGACGCCGATCGAGAAACATCCGTCAGGATTGATCGCCAGCATTTTCGCGGGCTGGCCGCGACCGCCGCGGACGCGGCCGACTTCCGCGATGAGGTCTTCGTCGAGAAGGCGTTTGGTGATGTTGGCTATGGCCGGAGCCGTAAGCCCCGTAAGTTCGACGAGATCGACCCTCGTGATCGGGCTGTTAACGCGAATCGCCTGCAGCGTGACGCGCTGGTTGTGGCCCCCCGCAAGCTCAAGGTTTGTCCCGGAAAACGATCCGCCGCCGGCGGCGCGACGAGAAGTTTCGGATCTGTATTCTTCTTCCCTCATCGCTTTTCAGGAGCTCCGTGCGGACGGGCGCGCCTTCCAGGAGGCGTCAGCGACCGGACGGCAAATCGCCTCTTGCGTCAAGCCTCTGGCGATCAAGCCTAAGTTAACGCTTGACCGGGCCCTCAACGATCCTTGCCAGCGCCGCTCGCTCATGTCGCTGCCTCCAGGCGGTCGATCTGACTCCGGATGAAGTCGGCGTGAGACGGCAGGCTGAGAGCGGCGCGGCGGATAAGCTCTTTCTGGGCGCGCAACCGCCGGGCGACCTCGTCGATCTCGTAAACGTCGATCAGGGGCTCGTAGCCGTTAGGCTCTATCCCCTGCCCGTTGAACACGGCGATCCAGCTCGTTTCCGTAAACAGATCATGCGTTCGCGGCGGAATGCGCCCTATCCCCGCGAACAGCTCCATGCGGTGTTTAAGCGTTTGCGGTATATCCATGGTCCGGCAGTGGTTCCAAAATGCTGAATCGTCGCGTTCGACCGCATGGTAATGAAGGATCAGGAAATCGCGGATTCCCTCGAACTCAAGCCGCGCTAGCCTGTTGTACTCGTCGGTGTTCGCCTGAACGGCGGAACGACCCGGAAAGAAATCGAGAAACTTGGTGATCCCTGTCTGGATGAGATGGATGCTCGTCGACTCGAGCGGCTCCATGAAGCCGCTGGAAAGCCCGATGGCGACGCAGTTCTTTATCCAGAATTTCTTGCGCACGCCCGTAACGAATTTCAGAAATCGCGGCTCTGCAAGAGGCCTTCCGTCCAGATCGCCGAGAAGCGTAGCAGCCGCTTCGTCATCGCTGATATGGTCGCTGCTATAGACATAGCCGTTGCCAATACGGTGCTGCAGCGGAATACGCCATTGCCAGCCTGCCTTTCTCGCTGTCGAGCGCGTATAGGGCGTCAAGGTCCCGGCGCTCTCGCATGGAACAGCGACAGCGCGATTGCATGGCAGCCACTGCGTCCACGCATCGTATCCCGCCTTCAGCGATTTCTCTATCAGAAGCCCATAGAAGCCAGTGCAGTCGACAAAGAAGTCCGCATCAAGACGACCGCCGCCTTCGAACATCACGCCGTCAATAAACCCGGTCTCGCCGTTAAGGACGACATCGTTGACGGTTCGTTCAAGGTGCATGACCCCGCGCGCCTCGGCGTAGTTCCGCAAGTATCGCGCATAGAGCGCGGCGTCGAAATGAAACGCCGACCCTAAAGTCGCCATCACCGACGACGGATCGCCGGACGCCAGCCCGGCGCGCCCCATAGCCGCCGCGACGGCGCACAGGGAGTAGGCGTCAAGCGGCGATGTTTCGCCTTTGCGACGAAGTTTCAGCCAGTAGTGATGGAAGTAGCGGGCTTCGAGCGCCGCTCCGTAGACGCCGAATGGGTGAAAGTATGAATGACCCAGTCGCGTCCAGTCGCGAAACTCGATGCCAAGCTTATAGGTTCCTTTGGTCTGCCGGAGAAAATCGCCTTCATCAATGCCGAGAAGGTTATTGAAGGCGCGTATCGGCGGGATGGTCGCTTCGCCGACGCCGATAGCGCCGATATCGGCCGATTCCACCAGAGTGATTTTGACTGCGCCGCCAAGCACCCGGGACAGCGCGGCAGCCGTCATCCAGCCCGCCGTTCCGCCGCCGATAATCGCTATCGATTGCGGCAGAGTCGTTTCCATGCGTCGGGGCTTTCTTTCAACATACAGCGCGCTCCGTCAGCCGCGCCTCCATTCATATTCGCGTCCGGCGAACTTCCAAGCATAGCAGCCTTGCGGCAAGAAAAGAAAAGACGGCCAGCCGGGGCCGGCCGCCTTTCCCGGAAGGATCGGCGCAGCTGTAACCGCATGCGCCGTCTCGGCCCCCGCTGCGCTCAGAACCTGAACCTGCCGCCGATGAGCACGCGGCGCGCGCCTGTGCTGTAACGGAAAGGCAGGTTCTCGAATTGCAGATAGGCGCTCTGCTCTTCTTTGAGAATGTTCACTGCTTCGGCGGTCAGGTCGAAGTTCTCGGTCAGATGATAGACGATCTGGCCGTCGAGCTGGCCGTAAGATCGATTCCAGATGCCGAGAGTGCGCGTGATATTACCCCCGCCGGAACCGGAGCCGTCGCTGAAGCCGAAATTGCTGTCGAAGCTCTTGCTGCGCCAGGCGTAAGAAAGGCGCGCCTCGACCCCATGGTTGTCATAGTAGACTTGCGCGTTCGCGGCGTGTTTGGAAACGCCGGGAATCGGCAGGCCGGTGTCGAAGTCGTTGGCGGTCGGCGACGACGAGTCTGAGTAAGTGTAGTTGACATTGAAGCCGCCGCCCCAGTCGAAGGCGTACTGGCCCGCGACTTCGAAGCCGAGGATCTTGCCGCCCTCGCCGTTGACCGGCTGCCGCACCGGTCCTTCTCGACCGCCCGCCTGATCGTTGACGAATACGGGGATGGTTTCTTCGGTGATGAAGGAAATCACGTCCTTCCAGTACCCGGTGACGGCGAACAGGCCCTGCGAACCGAAATAGTATTCGAGGCTGACGTCGAACTGCGAGGCGCGGAAAGGATCGAGTTCGGGGTTGCCGCGGCTGCCGTTCGTGAACTCGAAGAGGTTGGTCATCGGGTTCCGCGTGAAGTCGGTCTGGAAGCCCCGGCCGAGCTGGAAGAGATCCTGGCGCGCCACGACCCGCGCGGCTGACGCCCGCGCCTTCCATTCGTCGGAGATGTTCCAGACGACGTTGATGCTGGGCAGGATATCCGTATACGACCGCGTCGTCTCGACGCGCTCGTAACTGCGCAGCACGCCGTTCCAGCTGTCCGTGCCCCAATATGTCGGATTGGGAAGAGCCTGCCCTTGATCGACGGTGAGTTCGGTATTGATGAACCGGACGCCGCCATTGAGGTGAACATTCCCGCCCGCGTCTTCGAAATCGGCCATGACATAGCCGGAGATGGTTTTTTCCTCGACGATGAACGATTCCAGCGGTTCCTCGAAGAAGGCGAAAGGCGTATCCGGATAAAGCGACTGGATCCACGCCGCAGGATCTTTCTGCTGGGAGCGGTCCTGCACCTGCACACTATCCGAACCCGCGTTTCCGGAGCCCCAGAAGTTCTGGATGGTCTCGACCCGATCGGGGTTGCTGACGAAAGTCTGGAACGGCGTGATGAGCGGCGGCGAATCGCCGAAGCGGTTGGTGCAGCCACTAGGTCCTTGGCCGGGGATCTCGCACGATTTGAAGCCGATGGCGCCGTCCTGGAAATACCCGAAAGCGGTCCAGTTTTGCCCGTAATCGATGCCGTCGAGTTCGCCCTTGCCGTGATAGTCGGCGAGATAGCGTCCTGAACGGAAATCGACTTCACGATTGGCGTAACGGAATCCGCTTGAGAACTTGAGATCGCCGTCGACATCCCAGCTCGGCGTATACGTCACGTCGCCGCGAGCCGACCAGTTGGTGAGGTCCGCCCTGTCGCCGAACACCCAGTGCGACTTGAAGAAGCCGTAAGCCGGGTTCGTGTAGAGGTCCGGCACGTCGACCAGTGTGAACGAGGGAAGTTTTCCATCCTCATTGTTATACGTATACCGATAATTCGCCGGCGCCGAGGGGTTGGCGGGCTGATGGCTATAGCCGGTCGGGCTCATCGGATCCGCAGTCGGCACCGAGTACTGGGTATAGCGAACGTCGTTATTCGCGGCGTCCCGGAACAAATCGGACATGGCGTAATTGAAGGCGAATGACGCCGCCAACGGACCGCCATTATCGAACTTGATGTCGGCCTGAAAGTTATCGGCCGAGGTTTCCGTCACGTCGGTGAAAGAAATCGCTTCTGCGGAATTGGCGATGATCGTACCGCTTAGCAGCACGCCATTGGCGTCGATTTGATAAGGCATCGACGTGTCGAGGCCCGGACTTTCCGACGCCACCGGATATTTGACCGAGGCTTCTTCCGTCCTGATATCGATCTCCGAGTGGAACCATTTTGCGTTCATTTCCACCGAATCGATCGGCTTGAACGTCAGCCCGACCGATGCGCCCCAGCGCTCACGGAACTGATCGCGATCCGTCGCATACCGATATTCCGGCTGGTAGTAGTCCTGAGGAACTGTCGCCGTGTCGTCGCGGTTCGAAAACGCCCAGTTGCCGCGATTTTCACCACCCAGAACATCCGTATGAATATTCTGCTTGTCGTAAGAGAAGCTGGCGACGACGCCGAAACGATCCTCATGGTTATAGCCGGCGACGACGGCGCCGACCGGCTTCCATCCGCTGATGTCGGAGCCCTTGCTGGCGCGCGCGTTGCCCGCCAGGGTGAACCCTTCTTTCAGGTCGAGGGCGCTGCGCGTCTTGAGATTGATGATGCCGCCGAGACCGCCCTCCACGAGCGAGGCGTTGGGCGACTTGTAGACATCGACGCCGCCGAGAAGTTCGGCCGGTATGCCTTCCAGCGAACTGTCGCGGCGGAAATTGCCTTCGCCGACCTTGAAGACTTCGAGGCCGGTCAGAAAGATATCTTCGTTGAGCAGCGTGACGTTCTGGTCGAGACCGCGGATACGAACCTGAGTGCCCTGTCCGTTATCGCGATCGATCTGCACGCCGGAAAGCCGCTGCAGAGATTCCGCAATGTTCTGATCGGGAAACTTGCCGATATCTTCGGCCGTAATCGACTCGATGATCAGGGTCGAATTGCGCTTGTTGGCCAACGCGTCGGCAAGCGACTCTCTAAAGCCGGTCACGACGATCTCATCGCTGGGCGCCGGTTCATCCTGCGCTTTTGCAGCCTGCGCGCTGGCGAGAACGCTTATGGAAGCGGCCGCCATCAAGGCTGGCCGCGACGCGCGGCGTTTCAGACATGAAGAATGGTTCAAGGGTACCCTCCCTGTTCGATGGTCCGATGCTTTATCCGCATCGCATCGAGCAAACCCGACGATAGACGGGACATGGCTTGCACCGCGGCTCCGGCTATGAACCCGAAGCTCGCCGCCATGTCCTCGGCTTTACGCCGAGGCCGCTCAAGGCGCGTCCTCCCGCTTCGTCGCCGGACTGTATTTGCGAAAGCATCCGATCAACGCAGCACCGGCATATGACAGAATTTCTCCAGCGCCTGTCAATGATTAAATATTTTTGGTTTTGTTTTTTATCTTACCGTTGCTCGGACGCCGCGGAGGCTGAAGGGACTTTTTGCAACGCAACGAAGCGTGCGGGTTTTACGCCCGCATCAAGCCGCATGCGGATCAACCGCGGATGGCAATCTTACTCGACAGGGCGAAGGAAGAGGCAGTCCACAAATGTTCCGGTCTGAGCGGCGGGCGCATTAGGACGACGCCGGATCAAAGCGTCGGAAGCCGCAAGCACGGCCAGCAACGAACTGTCTTGCTGTCCCGCCGGCTCGACGAAAAGCCTTCCCTCCCCGTCAAAACGCGCTTTTCCGCGAAGATAAGTCTCCCTGGGGCCGTTCGCAGGCGCAAACCCGGCGAGGACAGCAGGAACGAAACGCAACCCGTTCTCACGGACGCCCAGCAGCCGGGCGATAAGCGGACGGAGGAAAAGGGCGGCGCAGACTATCGCCGATGCCGGGTTGCCGGGCAGCCCCAGCACCAGAGCGCCGCCAAGCTCGCCGAACCAAGTCGGCTTGCCGGGACGTACGGCGATTTTCTCGAAAATCAGACGCCCGCCCGCCTCAGCGAAGGCGGCGCGCACATAATCATAATCGCCGACGGAAGCACCGCCGATCGGCGCAAGAACGTCCGCTCCAGATGCGCGGTCGTATAATTCCTGGATGGATGAGGTCGTGTCCGCCGCACGACCAAGATAGCGCGGTTCGGCGCCCCATTCCCCGATCAGCGCGCCAAGCGCGTAGCGATTAGAGCCGACAATTTGTCCAGGAAGAAGTTCGCTCCCAGGTTCTCTCAATTCGTCGCCATTATCGAAGAATGCGACGGCAGGCCGCCGGGTCACACGTAAGGTTGCAATGTTCGCGGCGGCCGCGAGCGAAATGTCCACCGGCGATAATCGCGATCCCGCCCGCTTCAACAAGCTCCCCTGTTCGAAATCGATTCCGGCGGCCCTGATATTTGCAGTCGATTGCTGTGAGACTTTTACAATAATGTCGGAACCGTCCCGCTGCGCGTCTTCCTGAATAAGAACATGGTCAGCGCCTTCAGGAACGGCGGCGCCGGTGAAAATGCGAACGGCGGTTCCGGTTTCGACGCGGACGTTGCTGACGCCGCCGGCGCGGACTTCGCCGATGACGCGCAGCCGGGAGCCAACGCCGCGAACATCCGCCAGCCGCACGGCGTATCCATCCATCGCAGAGGCGGCGAAAGGCGGCTGGGCGATCGCCGCCGCAAGGTCCTCGGCGAGAACGCGCCCGCATGCGTCCTCAAGCCCGACAGTTTCGGCCTGAAGCGGCGACGCGCTGTCCCGGAGAACGCGAAGCGCTTCTTCTACGGAAAGCATCGGCCGCCTATCGTTTGAAATCGCCGGACGCGCCGCCGGACTTCTCCACAAGCTGAATATCGCCGATAGTCATCAATTTATCGAGGCCCTTGGCCATGTCGTAAATAGTCAGGCACGCAACCGACACGGCCGTGAGCGCTTCCATTTCGACGCCCGTCCGCCCATTCGTGCGGACTGTCGCAGTCACTCCGATCGAACAATCGGAGTCGTTGAATTACGTCTCAACGCGAACGGACGACAGGCTGAGCGGGTGACAAAGCGGGATGAGGTCGGCGGTTTTCTTGGCCGCCATTACGCCGGCCAGTTCGGCGACAACTCCGACGTCGCCTTTCGCGCCGCCGCCTGCGCGCACCTGCGAATAGACGCTCTTGCTGAACGTCACCCTTCCTCGCGCGACAGCGCGCCTCTCGGTCGCCTCCTTTGCGGAAACATCGACCATGCGCGGACGGCCGCTTTCGTCGAAATGAGTGAGATCGGAGGCGATGGTTATTTCTCCATGAGCCGCGGCATCAGCTCGACAAGATTACAGGGCATGTGCCGCGAATCGAGCTGCTGCGAAATCACTTTGTCCCATCCGTCTTTCACCGCGCCGGTGGAGCCCGGCAGCGCGAAGATGAATGTTCCCCTGGCGACGCCGGCGGTGGCGCGAGATTGCAGCGTCGATAGCCCGACGCTCTCGAAGCTCACTTTGTGAAAGACCACCGCGAACCCTTCGATGATCTTGTCGAACAATGGGCGCAGCGCTTCCGGCGTGACGTCCCGGCCCGTCAACCCTGTGCCGCCCGATGAGATGACGACGTCGACCGAAGGATCGTCGATCCATGCTTTCACGACCCTGCGTATTTCCTCCACATCGTCGCGGACAATCTTGCGGTCGGCGAGAATGTGTCCCGCGCTTTCGAGCCGTTGAACAAGCGTCGCGCCAGACGTATCGGCGTCGAGCCCGCGCGTATCGCTCACGGTAAGAACCGCGATGCGAACCGGAACGAAGGGAAGGCTTTCATTAATTCCGTGCATGCGTTCTATATCCTCACTCGTCCCAACGCGCGCGGTCGGCGTAATCCTCCGCTCGCGGCTCTATCCAGACATCGCCATCCTTGCGCCTTTCTTTTTTCCAGAACGGCGCTTCGGTCTTCAGGAAATCCATGAGAAAGTCGCAAGCCTCCAACGCCGGCCGGCGATGAACGGCGGCGACAGCCACGAGCACGACCGGCTCGCCGACCTTTACTTCTCCGATCCGGTGAACGATGCGCACGCCGACAAGCGGCCACCGCCTTCGCGCTTCTTCGGCGGCCTGGGTTATCGCCTTTTCGGTCACGCCGGGAAAGTAATCGAGGAACAGGGCCAAGACGCCTTTTCCATCATCGCCGCGAACCACCCCGATAAAAGAGGCGACAGCGCCTGCGCCGACGGCTTCGGCCGAGAATGCGGAAAGATGCGCATAAGGGTCGAATGCGCGGGGCTCGAGAAGGATCATCTCACCCTCCGCTGAAAGGCGGAAGAAAAGCGATCTCATCGCTATCGCCGATCGGCGTTTCGGGCGGAACAATGATTTCGTTGACGGCGATCCTCAGCCGGCTTTGGCTGTAGGCGGCGGCGAAGGCGGAGTCGAAGCCGCAGAGATGATCGATGAGCGCCCGAGCGGTGCGGACATTTTCAGGCAACATCAGCGCGCGTTCGCGCCCCATGACATCGCTCAATGCGCCGAAAAAAAGCAGCCGCGCCATCGGTTCAACCGCCCGTGGCAGACATGAAGCGAGGCGTCGCCGGCGCCTCGCCGCGACGCCGGATGCTGAAATCGTGCCCCTTCGGTTTTCTCGTCATCGCTTCATCGAGCGCCGCGGAGAGCGCCGCCGATCCGCCCGCCCGCAGCACAGCGCGCAGGTCAGCCCTGTCCTGCTGACCGAGGCACATGTAAAGCTGCCCGGTGCAGGTGACCCGCACGCGATTGCAGCCGTCGCAGAAATTGTTCGTAAGCGGCGTAATGAAGCCGATCTTTCCCCCGGTTTCTCTGACGCGCACATAACGGGCCGGGCCGCCTGTCCGCTCTTCCAGCGGCTCTAACGTCCAGCGCCGGGCGAGCGAGGTCCTGACATCCGAAAGCGGCGCATATTGATCGGTCCGGTCTTCCTCGACCTCCCCCATCGGCATGACCTCGATCAAGGTCAGGTCCATGCCGCGCCCATGCGCCCATTCGATCAGCGAGGGAATCTCGTGGAGATTGCGGTCCTTCAACGCAACCGTATTGATTTTCACCTTGAGCCCGGCGGCGAGCGCCGCATCGACGCCTTCCAGCGTTTTTTCAAGAGCATCGCGGCGCGCGATGGCGGCGAACACGACCGGATCAAGCGTGTCGAGCGATACGTTGATGCGCCTGACGCCGCACTCCTTGAGCGCCGCGGCATGCGCGGAAAGCTGCGTCGCGTTAGTTGTCAGCGTCAGCTCGTCGAGACCGGCGCCGAGATGTTTCGACAGACCTCGCACAAGCTGCATGACGTTGCGGCGCACCAGCGGCTCGCCGCCGGTCAACCTGACCTTGCGGACGCCGCGCGCGATAAAAGCGGCCGCAACCTCTTCAAGCTCTTCCAGGGTCAGAACATTGGCTTTGGGTTCGAAGCGCGCGTCCTCCGCCATGCAATAACTGCAGCGCAGATCGCAGCGATCCGTCACCGACAGGCGCAGATAGGTGATGCGACGTCCGAAACCATCAACCAGAGTCTCGCTGCGGGTCATGCGCTCGCCTTGCTCTCACGCCTTTCCGGCCCTGTGGCCGGGCGCACCATCCAGCGCCGGGCGAAGACGCCGACTATACGATAAAACAAGCCTTGCGAAGAACCCGACCGCCTTTCCAGACAAAAGACCGTCAGCCGGCCGGGCAATGCGCGCCCGCTTTCACCCAGGCCGCCGTCAAGGCGCCGAGGGTCGCCTGGTCGCCGGGTGCAGGCGTACGGCCTGCTCCCGGATTCCAAGCCCAGTTGACGAGATGGTCGCGGCCATTGTGCTCGATCAAATCTTCGACTGACCGCCCGCCTGTCAGGTCCGGATTCTTGAGCTGGGCGCAGAGTTCCGCGGGCGTTTTGCCCGCCCAGCCCATGGATTGAGGGGCAAGACGCCATGGATCGGCGCCAGGGATTGAGCCCTCCATGCTCGCGAACTCCACGTTCGCAGTTCCGTGACAGGTCGAGCACTCCATGCCGGGCGCGCCGGCGTCGGCGCCTCGAATCACCGGTGGCTCGTGCGGGTGCATGTTATCGCCCTGCGTCGGCCCGCCCGTCACCGGATGACAATTGGCGCAGCGCGGATGCAGCATGACTTTAGCCATCTCATCGAACAGCGCGGCGGCACGTTCATTTTCATCGCCTATTCCCGCGAAGGCCGCGGGCGTCATCAGCCCGTTGACTTCGCGCTCGCCGTCAGCCTCGGTTTTTTCTTTCTTGCCGCAGGAGGCGGCGAGAGCGACCGCCGCCAGCAGCGCGGCCGCCGTTCCCATTCGATATACTGCACGCATTCGCGCCCCCTAGGCCTGAAGCTCTTTGATCATCGGCAGCCGGCGCGGCGTTTTACCGGCAAGCCGGCGCACAGCATTGGCTACTGCGGGACCGATCGGCGGAACACCGGGTTCTCCGACCCCCGTCGGCGGCTCGCTGGAAGCGATGATGTCGACTTCGACGTCGGGCATCTCACTTATTCTCAACGACCGATAGTCATGGAAGTTGGATTGTGTGACGCCCCCGCCCTCGCCCAAGGTCAGTTCATTGAACAAGATCGCGCCGAGCCCGTAGCCGATCCCGCCTTCCATCTGGGCGCGGATCACTTCCGGATTGACGGCTACCCCGCAGTCGACGGCGCACCAGACCTTGTGAACGCGCGGCAGTCCATTTTGCATGGAAACTTCGGCGATCTGCGCGACAAAGGAGTTGAATGATTCGACAGCGGCGACGCCGCGCGCCCTGCCCGCCGGCGCGCTCACGCCGCCGGCGATTTCCGAGACGCGGCGTAAAACGCCTGCAAGTCGCGCGTCCTTGGGATCGGTCATCAGCGCAAGCCGCCCCTCGACCGGATCCTTTCCCGCCTTTTCAAGCAGCTCGTCGATGAAAGTCTCGACGGCGTATCCCGTATGGGTGTGACCGACAGATCGCCACCACAAAGTCGTAACGGGGCAATTCACTATATGCGCCGAGCAGTGGAAGTTAGGCACGTGATAAGGAATCGACGCCGCGCCCTCGACCATGGTCGGGTCGAGCCCGTTCTGGACCATACCTTCGAACGGCGATCCGGCGAGGAAAGACTGCCCCGCGATAACCTGCTCCCAGGCGACGATCTCCCCGGCCTCATTCAGTCCGCCGCGCAGACGGTGAACCGTCAGCGGCCGGTAATAGCCGCCGCGAATATCGTCCTCGCGAGTCCACATGAGCTTGACTGGCGTCTGGCCGCCTGCCGCCATGAATATCTCGGCTGCTTCTCTGGCGATGTGCGAGGTCGGTTGGGCGCGCCGGCCGAAGCTGCCGCCGGCCAGCATGGTGTTCAGCTTCACGCGCGTCGGCTCAAGACCGCAGACCGAAGCGATAACCGGCTGATCGCCTGACTGGATTTGAGAGCCCATCCAGACTTCCACGCCGCCGTCGGCGCTGCGTTCGATCACCACGTCCAGGGGCTCCATCGGCGCATGAGCGAGGTACGGAAAAACGTATTCCGCCTCGAGCGTCGTCATCGCCGACCCCAGGGCTGCATCGACATCGCCTTGCTGACCGGCCACGGCGCCGCGCTGTTTCACGCGCTCCATGCGTTCTTGCGCGATGGCGTCCGACGACCGCGTTTCCGCTCCGCCTTCGCCCCATGTCACCTTGAGGGCTTTGCGTCCCTTGAGCGCTGCATAGGAGTTGCGCGCATAGACCGCCACGCCGTCGCTAATCTTCTTCACATCGACGACGCCCGGTACGGCGCGCGTAGCCGCGTCATCGAACGACGCAACGATCGCGCCGAACTTCGACGGATGTTCCACGACGACGGTCTGCATGCCTTCACGATAAACGTCGAGCGTAAATATCGCCTCGCCGGTCGACTTCATGCCGGTGTCAAGCTTCGGGATGCTCTTGCCGATATAAACGAATTTATCCGGCGTCTTCAGGATCGGGTTTTCAGGCGGGGTCAAGGCCGAGGCGGCCTCCGCGAATTCGCCGAATTTGCCGCTGCGGCCGCTCGCCGGGTGGCTGATGACGCCTTTCGATACAGTGATCCCGGAAGCCGGAACGCCCCATGCCTTCGCCGCCGCCGCGACAAGCATGGCCCGGGCGGCGGCGCCCGCCTGGCGCATCACCATGAACGAGGCGGCTATGGCCGTCGACCCGCCGGTTCCCTGCATGCCGCCGAAAGCAGCGTTGCCGTATAGCGCCGCGTTTGCAGGCGCGTGTTCCGCGCGAATCTGCGACCAGTCTGCATCAAGTTCGTCGGCGACGAGAGTGGCGAGGCCTGTGAACGGTCCCTGGCCGAATTCGATATGCTTGATCAGCACCGTGACGAGATTATCGGTCCCGATGCGAATGAAGGCGTTGGGCGCGTAAACTGTTTCTGCCGCCTTCCCGCCGAGCACCGCGGCGGCGCCTGATTGCGCGCGACCCGCTAGCGGCAACGCGACCGCGATTACAAGCCCTCCCGCCCCGGCGAGGAACGAGCGGCGAGAAGCAAGAGGCGTGTCATAGGGCGCCATGGTCCTAGCCTCCCAGCGCTTCGCCGGCGGCCTTCACGGCCTTGCGGATGCGGACATAGGTTGCGCACCGGCAGATATTGCCGGCCAGCGCATTGTCGATGTCTTCGTCGGCAGGTTTCGGCGTGAAGGCAAGCAACGCCGCCGCCGTCATGATCTGACCCGACTGGCAATAGCCGCACTGGGGCGTATCGAACTTGGCCCATGCGGCGCGCAACGCATCCGCTTCAGGCCCTTTCAGCCCCTCAATCGTGGTGATTTGCTGGCCGGCCGCGCTTTCAACCGGCGTTACGCAAGATCTGCGAGGCATTCCGTTCAGATGCACGGTGCAAGCGCCGCACTGCGCTACGCCGCAACCGAATTTCGTGCCGGTGAGTCTCAGTTCATCGCGCAGAACCCATAGCAATGGCGTGTCGGGTTCTACATCGACCGTCCGCTGCTCGCCGTTGACGCCGAGTGTAAATTTCACGCCCCTGCCTCCCATCGCCATCAATGCCGCGTTCGAATCGATAATGCGCCGCCGCGCGAGAAATTGTCTAGCGCGGTTCGTCTATCTGGCGAGGAATGAGCAATGCGGCGCTACGATCGGGCAAGATCTTGTTGCGAATCAATATCATCGAGCATGCCGTAAGGCGCCTCGACACCGTCGCTCGCCGACGCCGCCACGAGAAAGGCGCGCGCCCCGGCGTCGCCTTCGAGCGCGCGAAGACGGTCGAACCAGTTCTGCGAGAAGATCGCCGGCGGCGCGCGCCGACCGGCGCTGACGCTGTAGGCGAGACCGCTCGTGCAGCAGTCGAATTTTCTGGAGAGGCGAAGCAAATGCGTCGCCGAAACATACGGCATGTCGGCGAGCGCGATCAGAACGGCGTTCGCGCCGCGCGACTGCGCCCAGCCGACGCCCGCACGGATCGATGAGCTCATTCCCTCGTCCGCCTCGGCATTGAGCGCAACATCAAAACCCAGTTCTCTCAGCCTCGGCTCATGAATCTTCGTGCCTTTGCTTACGACGGCGACGCGTTCTTCGAAACCGGATGCGGCGAGCGCCGAAGCCGACAGGCCCAGCATGCTTTCGCCGTCGATGACCGCGGCGAGCTTGTCGCCGCCGAAGCGCACGCTGCTTCCGGCCGCCAGTAATATGGCGGCGATTTTCATCGCGGGGGCCAGGCGGCGAGAACGCCGGCCAGAATCGAAACCGCAAGCGTTGAAGGATCTCGCGTCGCCGGGATGAGCCCGCTGGGACCGACGATGCGATCGAGCGCGCTATCATCCAACCCAAGCGCGCGCAGCGCTTCAAGACGCGCCGCGTGCGTCTTCCGGCTGCCGACTGCGCCGATATAAAAGGCGGGAGACGCGAGAATCGACGGCGCCAGCGCCAGTTCCCACTCGCGGTCGTGGAAAAGGAATACGAACGCCGTGCAGGGGTCTATGTCGAGAGCGGGAACTGACGAGGCTGATTGCAGTCTTATTTTTTCCTGGGCCTCGCAGCGCGCGAGCGTTTCGGCCTCGGGCGAGATAGCGCAAAAGGCATGGCCGGCGGCGCTGGCGAGACGACTCAACAAAACAAGCTCGGCCCCGACGCCGGCGGCGGCGATCCTTAAGGCGGGCGCGTAGACGCGCGAGAACGCTTCTGTTTTTTCCTGGAGGCCGGTGCGCAAGGCGTCGGATCGGCTAACAGCGTCCGGAAAAAAGTCGAGCGCGAAGGAGCGTCGCATCCGGCGCGCGTCGTCTGCAAAGCGTAAAACGTCAATCGGCGGGTTTACCGTATAGAGAAGATCGACCCCTGAGCCGCACGGCAAAACAATATCAAGGAAGGTCGACCCCTTGCCGTAGCGCACGACCCCGCCGGCACCCCGGACCATCGCCGCGCGCGCCTCCTCCAGGATTGCGCGCTCAAGGCAGCCGGAGGAGATGGAGCCGACGAAACGCCCGTCGGCGGAGACCCCCATCTGGGCCCCGAGTTCGCGCGGAGACGAACCGTCTATGGCGATCAGAGTGACAATCGCCGCCGGCCTTCCCGCCAAACGTTCTTCCAGCGCAAAGGCGATCACCTCCCCGCCCGACGGGTCAAACGCCATGGCGCCTGCAGGTTTTTGCGCCGGATCGCCGAGCGCCATTCTGTGAAATCCTTCGTATCGACTTTCCAACCGTACCAGACGAGCCCGAGAAGAAGAAAGCGGCCGCGCGTCAGGAGATAACCGCCAGCCCGGCGAGAACAATTCCTAACAGCAGGGCGGTTTGCAGTCCCAGCACGGCGATCGGCCGGGCTCCGACGGCCGCTATTTCTTTAAGAGAAGTGCGCATGCCGAAGGCGGCGACGGCGATAACCAGACACCACTTGGAAATATCGGAGAGCATCGAAAATACAGGCGCCGGAAAAATGTGAAAGCTGTGAAACAGCATCACCGCCGCAAAACCGGCGACGAAAAGCGGTAGAGCGGGCAAGCGGGTCCGTTTCGTCTCATTCCCCCGGAACGCCATCGCCGTGAACAGAACGACGCCCGGCAGCATCGCCACCCGCACAAGTTTGACTACGGCGGAAATCGCGCCGGTCTCATCGGAAATCATGTGGCCGGCGCCGACGACCTGAGCGACGTCGTGTATCGTCGCCCCAAGAAAAACGCCCGCCGTCGCATCCGAGAGCCGCAAGAATTGCGCGAGCGACGGGTAGAGCACCATCGCCGCCGTGGACATGGTCGTGACTCCGACGACTGTTAGAACAAGATTTCGTTCGCTGTTTTCGGATTTTGGCAGGACCGCCGCGATCGCCATCGCCGCCGAGGCGCCGCAAATCGCGACTGCGCCGGCCGACAGAAAGGCATGATCAGGGGAAAGGCGGAACATCCGACCGATAAAGTACCCGCCGCATATCGTGACGACGACCCCTGCCGCGACAAGCGCAAGAGTCATCGGTCCGAGCGCCACCGCCTCGCCAAAGGTGATCGCCGCGCCGAGCAAGGCGACTCCTATCTGCAGCACAGTCCTGCTCGCAAAGCGTATGCCTGGCGCACACCTCGCCTCTTCGGACAGAAAGTTGAAAGCGATGCCGAACAGAAGCGCGTACAGCATCACGGGTCCGCCATAACGCATCGATATGAACCGCGAAGCGAACGCTATGGTGATCGCCAGGAGAAGGCCCGGCGCCAGCGAACGGACGCGCTCCCGAATGTGCGCTGCGGACCATGCCGCAGCCGGCGTGGCGTCTTGACCGCTCACCTTGCTTTACCCCTCAACGCGCGACGAGCGGCGCAAATCCGAGATGCGTCCCGGCGTCGACAAGAAGCGTTTCGCCGGTGATATGGCGCGCATCCGGCGAGGCGAGGAAGAGAGCGGCGCTTGCGATGTCCTCCGCCGTCGATGCGGCTTTCAGCGGCGTCGAAGCCACTATTTTTTCGCGCAGCGCGGCGACAGTCTCGGCCGGAAAAGCCTTGGAGAACCACGGTGTGTCAATGAACCCCGGACAGACGGCGTTGACGCGGATCCTGGGCGCGAGGGCCCTGGCGAGCGACAGCGTCATGGTGGTGAGCGCGCCTTTTGAGGCTGCGTACGGCACCGACGAACCGACGCCGGTTACCGCTGCGATCGACGACGTGTTGACGACGGCGCCCGGCTGAGGCGCCGCTTCGAGCAGCGCCCGGGCGGCGCGGATCATCTGGTAGGCGCCGACCACATTCACGCGATACGCCTTGAGAAAATCCTCGCCGGAAACGGCGTCGAGATCGGCGTGATCCGGCGCAAACGTCGTGACGCCGGCATTATTGAACAGCGCGTCAATGCGGCCGAACGGCTTCACCGAGTCGGCTATTTTTCTACATATCTCGTCGTCGCCGACATCCCCCTGCGCCAGGATCGCCTTGGCGCCCGCCCGCTCTACGCGGGCGGCTGTTTCCCTGGCTTCGCTTTCGCTGGAGGCGTAGTTCACCACCACAGCCTCGGCGCCCCGTTCGGCGGCCCCGACCGCGATGGCGCGCCCAAGGCCTGTGGAGGCGCCGGTAACCACGACGACGAAATCTGCTAAGCCTGAACCCGTCACTCTTCAGCCCTTCCGACTGGACGCGCCTTAAAACGGGCGGTCGCCCTTGATCGTTACGCGGTTTCCATAGCGTCGGTTAGGCCAATAATCCCACACAGCGTGATGTTGGGCGCAACGATTGTCCCAGAAGGCGACGGCGTTCGCTGTCCAACGGAACCGGCACTGAAAAGCCGGATGCGCCATGTGGGTGAAAAGATAGCGCAGCACTGCATCGCTTTCGTCCCGCGACACGCCTTCAATATGAGTTGTGAAGCCTGAGTTCACATACAGACACTTTTTGCGGGTGACCGGGTGCGTGCGAATGATGGGATGGCGCGCGACCGGATAACGAGGCTTTTCGGCGGCGCTGACGTCCGGATACAGATTGCGATAGACATGCTCCCCGTCGTGAACCGCCTTCAGCCCCTCTAGATAGGTTTTCATCTGAGGGGAAAGCGCCTCGTAAGCGGCATACATGTTCGCGAACAGCGTGTCGCCGCCGACCGGCGGCGTTTCCTTGATATAAAGAATGCTGCCGAGCGGCGGTTCCTCTTCGCAGGAAACATCCGTATGCCATGCTTCTCCGTTGGCGCGCGAGGAGTTCTCGTCCGCGGCGATAATCATCAGCTCAGGACGCCCCGGCTCGCTCGGCGCCGCCGGGTGGCAATGAAGTTCGCCGAACAGCCTGCCGAAGGCGACGTGCTGATCGTGAGAAAGATGCTGATCGCGGAAAAAGATGACGAGATTTTCGTGAAAGGCCCGCTTGATTTCGTCGACCAACGCAGGAGTCAGGCCTGCGCCGATGTCCACGCCTTCGATCTCCGCGCCGATCACGGCGGTGAGCTTCTTCACGCGAATATGCGCATAGGCCTCGCCGCCAGCCGCCGCCACGGCGGGCGCGCCCTTCGGCTTTTCCTTTACGATGTTCATACTTGCTCCATTGCAATGCGATCCCGGCTATCGGGCGGCGGTCGCGGCGCTCACCGGTCCGCGTCCCCATGCGCGCCCCGCGAAGAAAAAGGCGACGGCCGAAGGAATGTTGATCAGAAACAGGCAGGCAAGAGCGAAGCCAAGAGACTGCGGCCCGAACGTGGGCTGAAGACTGTCGCTCAGCAGACCAACGATGAGCGGTCCGGCGCCAAGCCCCGCGAGATTCTGGATGAAGATCATTAATGCTGCCGCGCTCGCCCGCTCGCTCGGATCGGCGACGCCTTGCACAAGCGCGTAAGTGGCCGGCTGATAGAGAGCGTTCGCGAACACGGCGGCGACGACCGCTCCGATGGCGAAAGATATTCCTGGTATGAAGAAAGCCGGCGCGCCGATGAGGGCCGCAATAAGCACTGTGGCCGCCGGCCACCAGGCGAGCCAGCGACGATCTCGCTTTGCGAGGAAGTCGCCGGCGACGCCCCCGACAAGGCTCCCGACCGCGCCGGCGATCGCCGCCGCCGAGCCAAGCGTCACCGCCGCCGAACCCACCGACATGCCGTGGACGCGCACGAAAAAGGCGACTCCGAACGCGGCGAGCCCGTAGGCCACCATCAGGTGAAAAGCCGATCCGATCACGCAAAAAAGAAAGGGAGGCGATTTGATAAGCTTGCCGAACGCGGCGAAAGCGCTGGAGCGCGGTGCAACCGAAGCTATGCGCGGCGGCTCTTTAATCGTCAGATAGACGAGCGCCGCCACCAGAAAACCCGGCGCGCCGACGGCGAGAAATGCCGCTCGCCAGCCATGATGTTCGGCGACAAGTCCCCCTACGACGGAGGCGACAAGTCCGCCTGCTGATATTCCCAGCACGAGAAAGGAGAACGCTGTGGAGCGCCGTTCGGGCTTGACGGAATCGGCGATCAGCGAATGCGTGCAGGGCGCGTAGCCCGCCTCGCCTGCCGCGACGCCGGTGCGCGCGATCGCCAGCGTCCAGAACCCCGGCGCAAGACCGCACAGCATGGTCATCGCGCTCCAGAAAGCGAGACAGGCGGCGAGAATGTTGCGTCTGTTGAAACGGTCCGCAAACCGGGCGAGCGGCAGTCCAAGAGTCGGATAGACGAGCGCAAAAGCGGTGCCGCCGACGAGACCGAGCATCGTGTCAGAAAGGCCGAACTCGTTCTTTAGCGGCTCGGCCACAATGCCCATGATCTGTCTGTCGGCCATGTTCAGGGTCGAAACCAGAAACATCAGGCCGAGGAAATACGGCAGCGGCGTTCGTCCTGCTTCGGACTCGGTTGTCGGTGCTGTGATGTCGCTGGAGGTCAAATGCCGTTCCTGTCCTGACGTTTCCGCGCCGGCGTTCTTTTCGCGCCGGTTCTTTGCACGCTATCCCTAAACGACTCCGCGGCCGGGTTTCCGGGCGAGACGGTCGTATGGAAGCGCGCCCGCTTGCGATTGTCAATAATCGACATAAAATAAGCCGCGATTTCAAGCGAGGAAACCCTGATGAGGCTGACGCCCATTACAGAGAATAGCGTATGGCGCGCCGAAGACCTGAGGCGCGACCCTTCCTGGATAATCGCTTTTTCAGACGCACACCGCGCGGAAGCGCTCGCCGCGCTTGCTGAAGTGAACGCGCAGGCTATTCCTCTCGAAAATATCAATGCGGACAATTTCATCCTGCCGACTCTTGGACCGATCCTCGACGGCGTGATCGATGAGATCGAGGGCGGGCGCGGCGTGTCGCTTTTACGCGGCGCGCCCGTGACGGGTCTTTCAATCGCCGATGCGGAGCGGCTGTTCTGGGGGCTCGCCAGTCATATCGGTTTCGCCGAGAAACAGGACTTGTCTGGCAAACGTCTGCATCATGTACGCGCCGAAAGGACATTTACTTCCGCCGCCGACGCGGCTGACGCTTTCACAGGTTCGAATGTACGGGGCTACCAGACCAACATCGAACTGACTTTTCATGGCGACGGCTCGGACGCGTTGTTTTTTCTCTGCAGACAAGCGGCCAAGTCAGGCGGCAAAAGCCGCGTCGCCAGCGCCACCGCCGTCTTCAACGAAGTTCTCGCCCGCGACCCGACTCTTGCGGCGGCGCTGCAAACGCCATTTGCCTTCGATGCGCGCGGAGAATTGGGCCCCGACCGCCCCTATCAGATCGCGCCCATTTTCGTCTGGCACGCGGACCGCATGAGCATCCTGTACAAACGAGGATATATCGAGCTGTCCCAACTTATCTCGGGCGCGCCGCGCCTCACCGGCGATCAAATCGCCGCCATGAACGCTCTCGACAACGTTCTGAACGATCCGGCGTTTTACCATGAATTTCTGATGCAGCCCGGCGACATTGAGATTGCCAATAATTATTGCGTGCTGCACGCCCGAACCGCCTTCCTCGATCATGAAGAGCAGGAACGCGCCAGGCACATGCTGCGGATATGGTCGACGCTTCGCCGCAACCGGCGGCCTTTGCCTCCGGAATTCGCCGAAACGCGGGAGTTCGGCGAATCCTACCGGCGTCGCGTTCTTTTGGGCGACGATGCCGCCTGCTTTTCGCCTGTTTCCGACCGGCGCTGAACTTCCGCGAGACCGTCGAGAACAAGATCTCTGGCAAGCCGCTCAGCCTCGCCGACGCGAGAATTCTCTATCGCCCTGCACAGCCCTCCCCAGGTCGCCGCGGACCGGCGCCGCCGGTCAGGGTTCTGCACGCTCGCCCACAACACGGCGACTTCGCGTTCCAACGCTGCGGAAAGACGCGCCATGTAATTGGCCCCCGACAGACTTGCGATGAGGACCGAAATAGCGCGCCGCACCGTGATGTAATCGCCGACCGGCGCGTTGTCCGCCGCCGCAATTCGCGCAAGCAGTTTCGCGCCGTCGCCGAGGGCGGAAATCAGCGCGGGATCGCGCGGAGTCACGCTCGCAGCGAGTCCCGCCTGCGCCGCGAACAATTCGGCGCGGATATGGAACAACGCATCGGTCTCCTCGGCCGACAGATCGCGCACCATCGCACCCTTGCGCCCGTTCAGCACGACGAGCCCATCGCGATCGAGCAGTCTCAGCGCCTCGCGCACCGGCCCGCGGCTGACGTCAAAGTAATCCGCAATCGTCAGCTCACGAATCGAATCGCGGGGCTTGAAGTCGCCGAACTGGATGCGGTCGGCGATCCATGCAGCGATATGGCCCGGCAGCGTCGGCGGCGGCCCCGGCACGGCCCCTATCAACGCCTCGGCGCGAGCGAAAAAGGCGCGTACGTCTGGTTCGAATTCCGATCTCATCGGGCGAGGCTCGCTTCAATTTCTTCGAAACGGTCGGGCGCGACGATCATCACGTGCAGGGCGATGCGCGCCATGACTTCAGCGAGGCGCTTGTTGTGGGCGAGCGCGCCCAGCCTGTTCAGATTAGCTTCCGCTGCAATAAGCCGTTGCGACCGCGACGCGCCGGAAGATGTAACCGCTCCCTCGCCGTTAACGGCCTGGCCGTGACGGCGGAGCTCCTCGCCAAGCAGCCATCGCAGGCGGTCCCAGACTAGAAAAATTTCCGATGGCGGCGCCTGCGCATGGTCGATCACGCGGGCGCCGCGCCGCGCTGAAACGATGATCGCTCCCTGTTTCTCAAGCAGGTGAAACGCTTCGCGGGTTGAGGCGGCGGTGCAGTCGAAACGTTCCGCCACGGTGCGCTCTGTAATGCGCGCGCCGGCTTTATACGTTCCATCGACGATCAGGTGCCGAAGGTCCGCCGCAACGCTGAGAGGACCGGGTTGGCCGCGCGTGTTTGCGCTCTGCTTTTTCTCCGCGCTGGATTTGTCGGTAGCCATGGCCTCTTTGTTTTTTCCTCAATCGGTTGTGGCTTATTCGACCTGATTCCGCCAGCACAACCATTTGGCACGCCGGCTAGTGTAAATTATTGACATAGTATAGGTTTCGATTTCGTTCTGGAAAGGCGCAATCATGCCCCTGCCGCTGGGTCTCGCCGGACGTCGTTTCGGTCCGCTGCATTGGGAAGCGACCCCGCGTCGCATTCTCGCCTATCGGGCGGCGATGTCGCCGGCCGACGCCGACGGACTTGATGATTCCCGTACGCCATTCCTCGCATTGCCAACGCAAGTCGCCACGCCGGAGTGGTTGTTGACGGTCGATATGCTCGACCAACTGAAAGCGGTATTGCCTCCAGAGGAGGCCGCTCGCGGCGTTCACGCCAGCCAGGACACGGTATTTTTCTCTCCTATCGTTGCAGGCGACATGGTCGAGACCGAGGCGGAAATTCTCGGCGTCCATCCAACGCGGCGCGGAGCAGTTCTCGCCTCTCTCGTCACTACGAAGCGCGCCCGCGATAAAACCATCCTTTCGCGGACGATGGCGGCCACTGTCTACCGCGATGTCGCGGCGAAAGAGGAAGGAGAGGTCCCCTCTCCTCCGCCCGTGGACGATCTCGCCGCTGCGCCCGTGCAAGCGGAAATCGCTCTCGATCACGGCTTCGCCCACATCTATTCCGAATGCGCCGAGATCTGGAATCCGATCCATACCGAGCGAAGGGCGGCTCGGGCTGCAGGACTGCCTGATATTATCGTTCACGGGACTGCATTATGGGCGAAGGCGGGCCTCGCTCTGATCGCGGGCGGCAAGAACGAGCGGCGGCTACGGCGTCTCACAGCCCGGTTCATCTCGCCCGTGTTTGCTGGAGAAGCGGCGATTTTGCGCGCCTACGCCCGGTCGGAAACAACGCCATACACGCTTTCAACCCCGAAAGGCGTTATCGCCGTAGCCGGTCGCGCGGAGTTCGAGGCGGCATGACAAGCCCGGCCGCCAGCGAGATTATGGCGATGCTCCGTGCAGACCGCGCCGCGAACTCACAAACGCCTCTAGCTCTCGCAGTGAGGCGGAGCCGGTTCGAAGAGCGCGCTCGTCTCGTTCCCATTCCCGCTACTCTGTCTGTGATCCCGACAGACTTCGGCGGAGTTAGATGCGACGTGCTAACGCCGCCAGGAGCGTCCGAAGCGCCAACCATGCTTTATCTTCACGGCGGCGCTTATTGTCTCGGCTCGCCCAGAAGTCATCGCGAGTTGATCGGACGCATCGCTCACGCGGCCGGGATGAAAGCCGTCGCGCCAGATTACCGCCTCGCGCCGGAGCATCCTTTTCCGGCGGCGCTCGATGATGCGATGTCCGTATACGGCGCCATTCTGGAAAGCACGGGCGCGCCTCCGACGGCGCTTGCAGGGGACTCCGCCGGCGGCGGGCTGGCGTTGGCGCTTCTGGTCGCGCTTCGCGACCGAAAGCTGCCGACCCCGCGCGCAGCCGCAGTAATTTCACCCTGGACTGATCTCACGCTGTCCGGCGCATCGATGATACAACGTGCGTCGCTCGATCCCTACCTGTCCCCCGACAGCCTGGAAAAATCCGCAGCCGCCTACGCAGGCGACACGTCGCGGCGCGATCCCCTTATCTCGCCGCTGTTCGCCAACCTTGCGGGCCTGCCGCCTCTGCTCGTCGAAGTCGGTTCGCTCGAAATCCTGTTTGACGATGCGGCCAGGTTCGTCGACAGGGCCAGAGCCGCCGGGTGCGACGCCCGTCTCGTCGTCGGCGATCAGCTTTTTCACATCTATCACGGCTTCCCGACGTTGCCGGAAGCGCGCGACGGAACCGACCGGGTCGGAGGGTTCCTCGCGCGCTTCCGTTGACGGCGGCCGCGCCCTGGGGGTTTTACGGGTTGGCGTCCGCCTGATCGTCGATCAAGGGCACGAGCTCCTCTACGAGCGTAATCGCATCTTCGTATCCGGTCAGCAGATGATCATCGAGGTGCAGATACGCCGCCCAGTTGGCGTCGCGGGAGTAAAACACGGTCGCTCCCCAGGCGCCGGCGCCCATGAAAATCTTCGTGCTCGTCGTGCCAGTCGGCGCATAAAGGAACCCGCCGCGGCCGTAGCCAAGGCCCGACGTATCGGGATTATATATAGTCTGCGCCGGCATGGTGTTGGTTTCCATCGCCGTTCGCGAAGCCGCCGAAAGCAGCGTGTGATTGTCGCCGCACACGCCGGACAGCAAAGCCTGGGCGAGCTTGCCCCCGTCAATAAGGTCGGTTTCGACCCCGCCTGCGGGCCATTCGTTGTTTGCGGGCGTGATGATCGTTTTCTGCATATCGCACGCATCCTCGCCCGTAAGATACAAATCGAACAACGCTTCGAAATCGAGGCTTGTCGAATGCGCGGTGTTCACTGCATTGAGAAGCGCGAGCGCCAGAATTTGCCACGGCGCGCTTGAATAGCCGAAAGCCGTTCCCGGCGGAATCACGTAAGTCGACAGCGCGCTCGGCTTTTCCAGATTCTTCTTTACCATGTTCTGGCCGCACGTATTGAATGAAAATGTAGGGTTCGCGACGCAGGTCAGAAGATTGGTCGGCCATGGCAGGAAGTAGTCATGGCTGCTCGTCATCGTGATGAGATGGTCGAGCTTCATCACGTCGTAAGCATATGTGGTTGCGTTGATCTTGTTCTTGTTCAGCGTTGTCGCGTTAGTGATGTAGTCTTTGACCAGATCGTTCAACGAAAGGCCGACGGTCGCATCCTCCGATATCGTCAGGGCGAGTGCGGCGGTGAACGTCTTCGAGAGGGACGCCACATTGATCGCCGGGAGATTCGCCAGTTGCGAATCCGAATAACCGTCCCACCAGCCGAAGCCGGCGCGGTACACTTCTTCTCCGTCGTGATAAATGATCAGCGCGCCGTGTTCGAACGGCGAATTGTCGAGGGCCGCCTTGACTTCGGTCCAGTCGTATTCCGCCGCAGCCGGCGAGACGGCTGCGGCCGCCGCGCATAGAGCCGCGGCGCGCAGCGCCACTTTCCGTATACTGAGCACATTTTCCTCCAGATTTTTGTTGTTGGCCGACCGGAAACGCATACGAAGAATCAGACGAACGAGGACCGGTCGCGGGGAGCCTCGCCGCCATGCGCCTACCGCCCGCGGAGGGCGCTCGAGTCGGGAGCGTGCGGGCCCGATCAGTTTGTCAATTATCGACAATTAGTCAATCCTAAGCATGACAAGAGCGGAAAATTCGGCTTATCATCTCGTTAATAACAGCGGCGAAGCGAAATATTGCCGTTTATTGACAATGCCGGGAGGATTATATGCCGCCGCCTACGACCCGCCGCCAACTCCTCGCCGCAGGGGCCGCCGCGCCCTTCGCCGCTTCTTTTCTAGGCCACGCCCGCGCTTCCACCGTCAGCGGCAGGCTCAAAGCGAAGAAGCTGAGCGCCGTCGGCGATCTGCTCGACAGCCTCGTGTCGAATGGCCAGATCGCCGGGGGCTCTGCGCGCGTCGCCGTCAACGGCAAGACCCTGTTCGAGCGGCACGCTGGCAAAGCCGATCTCGCCACGGGCCAGCCAATTACGCCTGACACCATCTATCGCATCTATTCGATGACAAAACCGGTTACAGCGGCGGCGATTATGGCGCTCGTCGATGACGGAAAACTTTCCCTGTCGGATCCGGTGGAACGTTTCGTGCCGGAATTCAAAAATCTCGCCGTCTATGTGGGCGAAGAGAATGGGAAGGCGCTGACCGAACCGGCTGCAACGATGCATATCGGGGATTTGCTCACCCATACCTCCGGCATCAGCAACAGCTGGAATCCGGGACCGATCGCACCGATCTACAGGAAGCTGGGGCTCAACGCCGGCCAGTTCATTCACGATCCGGACATCAAGGGCCTGCCCGACGTTGCGGCCCGCATGGCGCAGGCGCCATTGCAATTCCAGCCCGGCTCGAAATGGTTATACAGCTTCTCGCCGGATATCGCCGGGCTCGTCGTCGAGCGAGCCTCGGAAATGGGCTTCGGCGGCTATCTGAAGGCGCGCATTTTCGATCCGCTCGGCATGACGGACACAGACTTTTACGTTCCCGCCGAAAAAGCCGGGCGGCTTGCCAGCATGTATGCGCTTAAGGACGGCGCGCTGGTCCTGGCAGAAGCCGCGCAAGGCTCTCCCTTCCTCAACAAGCCATCGGCGGAGTCCGGCGCGGCCGGCCTTATGTCGACGCTCGGCGATTACGGCAAATTCGCTTCAATGCTGGCCCGGCGCGGCGCGCTTGGCGGAGAACGCATTCTGCGCGAGAGCACGGCGACGAACATGATGTCCAATCATGTGAGCCCCGACGTGCTTGGGCAATCTCTGTCGCGCTTCATGGCGTTTGGCGCAGGCGGCGCGGGCGGCGGCATGGGATTCGGTCTTTGCGGCGCCGTTCTCCTAGACCCTGAACTTTCCGACAAGCCCGGGGTCAAGGGCGAATACACATGGGGCGGCGCGGCGAGCACGACGTTTTTCGTCGTGCCGGACCTCGGCCTCGACGCGGTTCTGATGACGCAGCTTTTCCCGTCAGGCACGCTGCCGCTGCTCGACATGCTCAAAACCGCCGTCTACAGCGCGATGGGATAGCGCTCTATTCGCAAATGGATCGTGCGCGGCGCGCCCAGTCGCGCATCGACTCTGCTTCCCCGACCGCCAGGCAATGCGTCCGCAAAGCCTCCGCCTGACCTTGCGAAAGGCGCGATCTAGCGAGCCCTTCGAACTTCGACACTCTGCGCGCCTCGTCGAGCGGCGCGGGCTCTTCCGGATCGGGATCGACCGCACTGGCGCGAATCGTTTCTCCGTTCTTCAGCCGCACCTCAATGGACAGATGCTCTCCCGGCGCGGTCTCGAAACTCGTATTCCTGGCCAGCGCGAGGATGGTTTCGTCCTCCATCGTCGCCTCAGTATAATCGGTTGGCAGCACGCGGCCGCGAGCGATCCACATGGCGACGACGAAGCTGAAATTCAGCGCCGCGCCGATGCGCGAATGCGGAGCCTCGAAGGCGTTTATTTTGTCGCCGATGACCTCGCCCCAGGCGGAATCCCCCCTGATGACGATGCTTTCTACGCTGCCGGCGGCGACGCCCTGAGGAGCGGCGGCGGCCAGCCCGTCGAGCGTCGGGATGATTGAATGAGAAGCGGCGAAGAATTTTGGCCGGACGAACAGCGGCCCCTCGAGTTCGCCGAGACTCGCAGTGAAATGTTCAGCCGGCGGCGCCTTGCTTCCCGCAAAAAGGCTGTAGAGCCCCGACTTTCCTTCTATGGCGTGGGCCGCTCCGTGCTCGCCGAGTGCTGCGAGTTCGGCGCTTTCCACCGCGGCGCGCGCGCCGCGCGCGACGATGAGGCGTTTTTCTTCCGTCTGATCGAAATAATATTGAAAAAGTCCGCCCGAGGAGGCGCAGGCCAAGGAGATTGCTGAAGCGATCTCCTCCGCAGGCTGACCTCTTAACAGCGCGACTGCCGCCGCGGCGGAAGGCGGCCCCCAGACGCCCGAGGCCATCCAGCCGCGGCCCTGGATCGCGCCGACAGGAGCGACAAACCGGCCTTGGAGCGTGTAACCCAAGGCCGCTGCCCGGATAAATGCGGCGCCGCTGGAATCGGCGGCCTGCGCCGCGGCGAGCGTCGCCGAGAGGATCACCGAAGAAGCGCGCAACTGACCGCGCATGTCGCTGTCGTCGATCTCGGCCGCATGAATGAGGAAAGCGATCGCCGCCGCTGCCGCCGCATCCGACGCAGCGAACCCCGTCGCAGGGACATGAACGGCTCCTCGCCGAGAATCGCCGGCGAAATATCGCGCAGCCGCCATGGCGTCCGGTAAGGTCGATGCGTAGAGAATCGCCCCCATCGCATCCAGGACAGTCCAAGCGACGCGCGAAGCGACAGGCGCCGGCGCTTCGGCCGGCAGCGTCACGGCCGCGTCGGCGATCGCCCGCGCATGCCCCAACGCCGCTGGTTCAGCCACGGCGCGATTCATCATGAGGCCAAAACAGCAAGCCGACGCCGAGCAGGCAAGAACCGCGCGACGATTCAATTCCTCCGTATACGCGGCGTCGGTTACGAATATCATCCTTGCCCTTTCGGCGAAAACGGGTTGTTGCGATCGGCATCGGCCCGCTCAGAATCTGTAGCGGACTTCGACGCCCGTCGTCATGGGCTGACCGAGCCTCTCCGTCGTCGAGAAGTCCTGGAACGTCCGGTATTCGACGTCGAAAACATTGTTAATGAAGCCGGCGATCTCAACGTCGTCGAAGTCGAGTCCGAAGCGAAGATTGACGAGCTGATAGTTGTCGAGGGGCGGAGATGAGGCGACCAGTTCCTGAACGCCGCCCCACTGCCCGTATACAAACAGGTTCGTGAACATCGCGACCTTGCTGTTGAACTCTCGCCGGTAATGGAGGTTGGCGGAAGCGATCCAGTTCGGGGTCTGCGCGGTCGGCAGCCCTTCGAGCGGACCGTCAGTCACTTTTCCATCCTGACGCGACGCGGCGAGAGTCGATGTCAGCCTTCCCGCGCCGATGTCGATCGACCCGATGACCTCCGCCTCCACGCCCCAGGTGCGTGCTTGGCCGGCGTTGGTGAGGAAGCTGGTGGCCGCAACCGGACAGGCCGGCAATGTCACCCGGCAGCCGTTATCCCGCTGCACGATCAGATTATCAGCCTCAGAAACATAGCCCGCCAGCGCCACGTAGAAATCGCCGAGCTGACCTTTCACCCCGCCTTCATACGCCGTCGAGGTTTCATCTTCGTAGGAGGCGGGAATTGGTATCGGCTGCGCGGGCGTGCCGAGGTTGGAGTTAAATCCGCCGGCGCGATAGGAGCTGCCGACTTTTGCATAGACCTGCCAGTCGTCGATGAACTTGTAGGAAGCCGTTGCGTTATAGGAAACGTTATCGGACTCGAGGCCGGAAGTGAAATTGAAGGCGGGGCCGCCTATTTCAGCGCCAGTGAGACTGTTGAACCGGCTCGCCATCGCGGTGCGCTCGTCGTTGGTGTAACGCACTTCTCCGGTGACGTTGAAGCGCGACGTAATGTCGACGCCAATAGAGCCAAAGAACGCATATGACTCATAGTCGATAACGAGCGGAGAGCGCGTGCCTGAAGGAACATTGGTGATGGCGTTAGTCGTACCGGTGATGACGGCGCCATCGCTTTCTTGCGTCAGATATTCGACGCCGACCAGCCAGTTGATGCGGTCATCGAAAAGGGAACCAGTCAGGTGCGCAAGCTCGCTGATCGTCTGCGTATCGTCCTGCGTGGACGAGAAGCTGTTGCCGCTCAGCGGAAAAGCAGCGAGGCCGGCGAGGTAATTGGCCACCGCCTCTTCTCGCGTCACGCCGTCGGCGTCGAAAATGTAGACGGAATCGCGCTGGCGGATCAGCGTCGTCGAGACCAGCTTCGCCCAGTCGAAATCATACTCGATCGACAGCGTGCCCGTGTTGATTTCTTGATGAGCGTAGGGCGCCGTGTTGTGATTGTATTCGTAGAGCGGTTGTTCGTAACCCAATGGAAACAGCGGTCCCGGCGCTATCAGGACGCGATAGGTGATGGCCGGCACGTCGAGATTCTGCCGCTCGCCGAGGAGCGTCACATCAAGCCGGTCGTTCTTGTACCGGATCTGGCCCCGGTAGCTTTGTCCTTTCTGGCGGTCGAAATACACGTCGTTATAAGGATTGTAGAAGAATCCGCCGTTCTGATGAACGCCTTCCGCGCCCACCCGGAAGGCGAGTTCGTCCGTGGGCGACAGGTTGAGGACGATCTGCCCCTCCTTGCCCTTCGTCTGCGTCGTATAGCGCAGGTCGACGAAGCCGCTGTTTTCAAATTGCGGCTTCATGTTGATAAGGTTGATCGCGCCGCCAACGGCGTTGCGTCCATACAACGCCCCCTGCACTCCGCGCAGAATCTCGACGCGCTCGACATCGAACAGGTCGATGCGGGCGAAGCTTCGCCCGCCGACAAGTCCGCCTCCGATATAGGCGCCGTTGCGATACAGGCCGACGCTGGGATCAGCGTTGGTGGCGCGCGCCGTCGAGGAGCCTCTGATCGAAACCTCGGAATTGACCGGAGACGTCGTATCGAAGAATCGCACGCCGGCCTGCCCGGCAAGAGCGTCGCGGGCCGATCTGGGGCCGCCCCGTTCCTGAAGATAATCGGCTGTCAGCGCCGCCGCCGAGGCCGGCACGTCCGACAAGCGCTCGTCGCGGCGGCGCGCCGTGACGACGATCTCGCCGCCGGCGGCGGTTTCAGTTGCATTCGACGCAAGACGATTCGTATCCGCCGTATCGGCGAGGGCTGATTCCTGCGCCAGAGCCTCGCCGCTTCCAAACAGCAGGGCGAGAATGGCGACGCTGCAACGATATGAGGCCCGCGCGCCGAGCCCCCGCTGAGTGGCCGACTGATCCGAAAAAGCACGCCGTCCCGCTGGAATACCCTTCACTGCCGCCTCCCGAAGCGCGCCATTTGAGTATTGGCGCGATTATTGATAATTTTAAGGTCAGACAGGACCTTAATGTTGTCAATAATTTCACAAATTGCCGGACTTGTCGACCGGCCCGGCCTGAACGAGGCGAGCGGATGAGCGAAATGACGAGCGCGGGGCTTATAGAACACAAGGCGGATGACGAGACGCCGACCCATGACGTGCGCATCGCCGACGCGCTCGTCGCGGACATCATCAACTGGCGGATAAAACCGGGCGGCTGGATTCGCGAACGTGAGATCGCCGAGCGGTTTTCTGTTTCGCACGGCCCTGTGCGCGAAGCGTTCCGCAGGCTCGAACGGGACGGATTCGTCGAGGTTGTTCCCTGGCGGGGCGCGCGGGTGGTCGAATTCAGCGCGCAGCGCGCTCGCGATGTCATAGAGCTTTGGAAGCTGCTGTTCTCTATGGTTTGCGGCCTCGCCGCGATGAGAATAAGCGATGAGGACGCGCGTATTCTGATGCAGCTTATAGTCGGCTATGAGGCGACCGTGCGCGTGACGACGGACCCGGTCGAGCATTTCAGGGCCTCGAATTTTGTCGGCCAGTTCATCAGCGACCGTTGCGGCAATCAGGCAGCATCCGAAACGCTGCTGCGGGTCGCCCGCCACACGCGCTGGCAATACGGATTGCTGCGCGCCAAGAAATTCGCCCGCCAACAGCCGGCGGCCGGCATCAAGTCCGCAGAGCTTTTCCGCAGGGTCGTAGAGGCGATCGTCGCGAAAGACCCGGTCCAGGCTGAAGCGGCGGCGCGCGAGCTCATGGCGTTTCCGGAAGCGACATTCGCGGAGGCCGTCGCCGACTATCTGGCGGCGCATAAGCCTCCGAAGCCGTCAGCCCGCAAACAGTCAGGCGCCGCCGCCAAACGGCCGCGAGCAAAGGCCAAGCTGAATCTCTGAATCGCCCGCGCCCCGCCGATTTGTCGGCGGAGGCGTCAAAATATCCGCCGCCGGACCTCGACAATCGTCAAAATTCTCGATAATTTCTCATTAGGTCAATTATCGACATTTTTTGAAAACAGATCGATGATGGCCGTCGGGAGAGAAACGAAAGCCAGGGAGGGAACTATGGCGAACAAGCATCGGCTCATCGCGGGGGTGTGCGCGGCGGCTATCGCGACAGGGGCGGCGGCGCAGGAGCCGGCCGCTGAAACGCGCACGACGGACCAGATCGTCGTCACGGCGCAAAAACGCGAACAGAGCATTCTCGACGTCGGCCTCACCGTTACGGCGCTGGGAGCTGAAACATTGAAGGATTCGCGCGTTCTCGAGATGCGCGAACTCGCGACCTACGTCTCTAACGTCGACATCCGCGAACAGGCGCCGGGACTCCTGCCCGTCATCACCATCCGCGGCGTCGGACTGAACGATTTCAGCAACACCAACAATCCGAGCGCCGGCATCTATATCGACGAGGTATATCTGTCGTCGCTGGGCCTGATGGCGTTCGACTTCTATGATCTTGAGCGAGTCGAAGTGTTGAAAGGGCCTCAGGGAACGCTCTACGGCCGCAACTCTACGGCGGGCGCCATCAATTTCATCACCGCCAAGCCGAACTTCGACGGCCCTGCGGCGATGTTGACCAGCACGTACGGCAACTTCGACACGCTGGAAGTCGAGGGCATGGCCAATCTGCCGGTGAGCGACACGCTCGCCATCCGCCTCAGCGCCAAGACGATCCAGCAATGGAAGGGCTACTATTTCAACCGCACGATCGACGACGATATCGGCGAGCGCAATGTCGTCATGGGCCGCGCGCAAGTCAGGTGGCGTCCCAACGACGGGGCCGACATCAATCTCAAGGTGGACGCCTTCACCGCCGACTCGAACATCGGCATCGGCTCCTTCTTCGGCGGCCGCGACTTCACCAACCCGCCGACCAATCAATGCGCCGCCCTAGCTCAGGGCATGATCGATCCGAACTGCACAAGCCCGTTCGGCTACAAAGACACGGATGGCGATCCGTTCACCGGCGACTGGTCGGTCCGCAACCACTACGACGCCAATCAGGTGAATGCGACATTGCGCGGCGTGTTCGATCTCGGCGGCGTCGAGCTGACGAGCGTCACCGGGTTCATCGATGCGGAACGTTCCTACTACACCGACCTCGACGCCACGCCGGCGACGGCGCTCGAATTCATTCCGACAACGGACGTTCGTCAGTATTCGCAGGAATTCCGCCTTGCGGGAGACGCCGGCGACCGGTTCAACTGGCTGTTCGGCGTGTTCTATTCGCGCGACCACATCATTGTCGGCTCGACGGGATTCGCCGACGACCTGTTCCGCACCCGCACGAGCGGCTTCGGGGACCAGATCACCAACTCGGCCGCCGGTTTCGCGCACGGCGAATACAAGTTGACCGACACGCTCACCCTCATCGGCGGCGTGCGGCTTACGTGGGAAGAAAAAACCTATACGGCGGCCGTTTTTGACGACAATCCGTTCGGCACGAGCTGTCTGCTAAGCCTCACCTGCACGCCGGGACCGACGCCGCCGGTGCAGCTCGCCGGAACGACGGACGCAAAACTCGACGACACCAAGGTATCATGGAAGGCGGGCGTTGACTGGAAACCCTGGGACTCCACCCTGCTTTATGCGAGCATATCGCGGGGCATCAAGTCGGGAGGCTTCTTCTTCGGCTTCGCCACAAACAACAATTCGTTCCTGCCCTTCGAACCGGAAAGCCTGATTTCCTACGAGGTCGGCGTCAAACATCAGACTGCGGACGGAGCGCTTCGCTTCTCGGCCAGCGGCTTCTATTACGACTATTCCGACATCCAGACGTTCATTCGCGACCAGACCACCGCGGTTCCGACGCAGCGCCTCGGCAACGTCGACGAGGCGACCCTCTACGGCGCCGATCTCGACGCCACGTTCGCGCCGCCGCAGATCGAAGGGCTGACCCTGACAATCGGCGTCGGCCTTCTCGAATCGAAACTCGGAGAGTTTCTCGCTCTTGGCGGCACCATCCCGGAGGGGAACGATCTGCCGAACGCGCCGGGCGTCACCTTCAATACGCTGGCGCGCTATGAGCGTCCGCTCGGCGGCGGGCTCAAGGGCCTCATCCAGGTCGACGGACGCTATTCCGGCTCGACCTTCAAGGACGCCCTCAACGACCCGATCATCGCCGCCGATAGCTACACGCTCTGGAACGGCCGCATAGCGGTCGGTCCGGAGGACGGTTCCTGGGAGGCGGCGTTCTGGGCAAAGAACATCTTCGACGAACTTTACAAGGTGCAGGGCGTCAACCTGACGAGCCTCGGCTTCGGATACGAGAACTACAACAATCCGCGGACGTTCGGCGGCACGCTGACGATCCGGTTCTAGCGCCTTCCGCCGCCGCGCCCTGTCCGCGGCGGCTGACTTACAGCCATACGTCGCGCACCTCCCTCGCGCTTCATGGCTGGCCTCTCGCCGGATCGCTTCGGCGGGGACAATGGCCCGGCGGCGTCGCAGCCGCCGGGCCAGCTTTTTCAGTCGCTCTCCACTTCGGAAAAAGCGTCGATAAGCAACCGCAGAACCGGCGTCATCCGGTCCCGCCGCCAGACAAGATCCAGCATCGGGTTGAGGCCGATATCGACGATGGGCCGCGCCGTGAGTCCGTCGGGCAGAGCGCGCATCGCGTAAGAGACTGCGAGAAAGAGCCCGATTCCGTTCGCCGCCAGCTCGACGCCGATCATCGGGTCCTGCGCCTGATAGGCTATGTCGATGCGCCGCCCGCCTCGCCCGATCGCCTCCATCACTTCATCGAAAAGCGGCGGGTTGAGGCGGCGTAAAAAGAAAATAACCGGATCGTCCCCGAGATCCTGCACCGACAGCTCCTGCTTCGCAGCGAGCCGGTGCGATTCGGGCATGACAAGCATCCATGACCCGCGCCGGAAAGGTTTGGCGATCACATTCTGTTCAGTGACGGGCGCGCGCGCGATGGCGAGATCGACATGTCCGTCTGCGACAGCCGCCGCCGTCTCATAGGTGTTCATCTCGACGATCGAGACTTTGGCTTCGGGAAACTCCGCCCTCACCTTCTGCAAAACGCTCGGCAGATACGCCCGTGAGAAGAACTCAAGCAGGCCGACCTTGATCAGCGTCTCGGCGGAGCGTTGCGTGGCGCTGAACTTGTTCTCGACGGATTGCGCCTTGTCCAGAAGCGCCTTGACGGCGTCGAGGCAGGCGATAGTCGCCTCCGTCGGTTCGACGCCGCGCGCCTCGCGCCGGAACAACGGCATGTCGAGCCGCGTTTCGAGCTCCTGAATCTGCTTCGTCAGCGCCGGCTGGCTGATGTTCAAGCGGTCTGCGGCCCGGCGGAAATTCAATTCCTCCGCCAGCGCAACAAAGGACCGCCATAACCGCAATTCGATCATCGGCGATTACCTACAGTTATCGCGACATGAGAAGCAACGATTAGAATTCCCCGCTCGTCTCGACGATGTTGCCGGCATCAAGAACCGTTTCTCCGCTTCTAAACAGCTCCCCCACAGCCTGCGACAACGTCGAGAGAGAAAAAATCATGAGTACGAACAGCCCGAAACATGCGTCTTCACGCTTTCGTTACTACGCGCTTGGAGCGACCGCGCTCGCCGGCGCTCTGGCTTTAGGAATCCCTTACCTTTCGACTTCCCGCGCCAATGATGCGCAGACTGAACAGACGACGCCGCAGGCGGCCAGTGTGACTGTCGCTCACCCGACTGTGAAGCAGATCACCGAGTGGGACGAATTCACCGGGCGCTTCGCGGCGATCGACAGCGTCGAAGTGCGCGCTCGCGTCTCCGGCTATCTCGAGGAGATCGCGTTCGAAGACGGGCAGATCGTCAAGAAAGGCGACCTCCTCTTCAAAATCGACCCCCGCCCCTTCGAAGCCGAACTCGACGCCGCCAAGGCGGACCTCGCCAGCGCCGAGGCCGAACTTCAGAACGCCCAGGCGGAAAACGAACGCGGCCGCCGACTGCTTGAGCGCGCCGCGCTGAGCAAGGAAGAAGCCGATCGGCGCACGCGCGTCTTGCGCCAGGCGGAAGCCGGACGGGCGGCCGCCAAGGCCCGCGTCGACCAGGCCGCGCTCAATCTGGAGTTCACCGAAGTGCGCGCGCCCATCACCGGCCGCATCAGCGACGATTTCGTCAGCGAAGGCAACCTGATCGTCGGGGGCGCTCAGGGCGGCACCTTGCTGACCACCATCGTTTCGCTCGATCCGATCTATTTCGAATTCACGGCGAGCGAAGCCGATTATCTAAAATATATCCGTCTCGCCAGCGGCGGTGAAAACGCCGGCCTTCAGGGACAGTCCAACCCTGTTTTCGCCAAACTCATAGACGAGTCCGAATTTTCTCATGAAGGCAAGCTGAGCTTCGTCGACAACCAGCTCGACCCGTCGACCGGCACCATGCGCGGACGCGCCACCTTCGACAATCCGAACGGCGTGCTTTCTCCCGGCATGTTCGGCCGTCTGAAAATCGCCGGCTCCGGCGAATACAATGCGCTCCTCATTCCCGACAGCGCGGTGCAGACCGACCAGAACGAGAAATTCGTTTGGGTCGCCGATGCGAATGATGTCGCGCAACGGCGCAAAGTCGAGCTCGGTCCCGTCATTGAGGGCGGGCGCATCGTGCGCTCGGGTCTGAACGCCGATGACCGTATCATTGTGGGCGGCACGCAGTTCGTCATGGCCGGCGCGGCGGTCGCCCCTCAGGCTGATCAGGCGAAACTGGCGAGCGTCGCAGCCGCGTCTTCATCGGCGGCGGCCAACTAGTCGCCCCGATAATACCAAGGTTTGGTGTCCCATGCCGCACGTACAATCGGCTCTGGAATTCGCCCGGCCTAGTCTGCCCATCGGCGGAATAGGGCGTCCCGGCCGCGCCGGGGCGGCATGGGAGAGCCATACCATGGTCACTGAGAAATCCACGAAATCGAATATACGTCTTTACGCGCTTGCGGCTGCGGCGGCTTCGACCGGCGCTATAGGCCTGGGCGCCGTGCATTTCGCGCAGCCGCGCGCCTCAACGACGAACGGGGCAGCCGCGCCGCACGCCGTGAATGTCACGGTTTCGGTTCCAACCAGCAAAAAGATCACCGAGTGGGACGAATATACGGGGCGTTTTCAGGCGATTGACAGCGTCGAAGTCAGGGCGCGCGTCTCAGG
Source organism: Pseudomonadota bacterium (assembly GCA_036337175.1). Classification (GTDB taxonomy): domain Bacteria; phylum Pseudomonadota; class Alphaproteobacteria; order Caulobacterales; family Parvularculaceae; genus Amphiplicatus. Next base: position 73,809 of record JAYZEQ010000007.1, on the reverse strand, counting down.
CTATCTGACCGAGGTCGCGTTTACGGACGGCGATATCGTCGAGCAGGGCGATCTGCTTTTCAGGATCGACCCGAGGCCCTTCCAGGCCGAACTCGACGCCGCCGAGGCCAACCTCGCCAGCGCCGATGCGGCGTATCAGAACGCCAAGGCGGAACAGGAGCGGGGCGGACGACTTGTCGAACGCCAGGCGCTAAGCAAGGAAGAAGCCGACAGGCGCGTTCGCGCGCTGCTTCAGGCGCAAGCCCAGCGCGCCGCCGCCAAGGCGCATGTCGACGAGGCGAAGCTCAATGTGGAGTTTACGGAAGTCAGGGCGCCTATCGCCGGCCGCATCAGCGACAATTTCGTCAGCGACGGCAATCTCATCGTCGGCGGCGCCCAGGGCGGCACGCTGTTGACGCGCATCGTCTCGCTCGATCCCATCTACTTTGAGTTCACGGCGAGCGAAGCGGCTTACCTGAAGTATGTTCGTCTCGATCAGCAGCGCCAGCGCGCCAGTTCGCGCAATGCGGCCAATCCCGTGTTCGTAAAACTGATCGATGAATCTTCCTTCGCCCATGAAGGGCGCATGAGTTTCGTGGACAATCAGCTTGATCCCTCGACGGGCACGATGCGCGGACGCGCCACCTTCGACAACGCCGACGGCGTTTTCATTCCCGGCATGTTCGGCCATCTGCAACTCGTCGCGTCTGGCGAATACGAAGCGTTGATGATCCCCGATAGCGCCGTCCAGACCGATCAACACGAAAAGTTCGTCTGGATCGCCAGCGACAACGACACCGCCGAGCGCCGGCGCATCGAGCCCGGGCCTATAGCCGAAGGCCTCAGGGTCGTTCGTTCCGGTCTCGCGGCCGATACGCGGGTGATTGTCGGCGGCTCCCAGTTCGTTGCGGCAGGAACGCCGCTCTCCATCAGCCAGGAAGAACCAGAACAGACCGTTCAGGCCAACATTCAATAACCCTTAAAAGGGGAAAAACAGCCATGCGTTTCGCACACTTCTTCATCAACAGACCGATCTTCGCCGCCGTAATCTGGACGATTGTCGTCCTCATCGGCGTAATTTCATTCTCGTCGTTGCCGATATCGCAATATCCGGACATTGCGCCGCCGACCATTCAGGTGAACGCGGTTTATCCGGGTGCTTCCGCCGAAACCATCGCGGAAACGGTGGCCGCCACCATCGAAGAAGAGATCAACGGCGTCGAGGGGATGCTCTACATCACCTCGCAATCGACGGCGGCGGGCACCGCGACCATCACCGTAACGTTCAAACCCGGCACCGATCTCGATACGGCGCAAGTGCTCGTGCAGAACCGCGTCTCGCTCGCCGAGCCGCGCCTGCCCGAACCCGTGCGTCGCTTAGGGGTCTCCACGATCAAGGCTAATCCCGACGCGCTGCTTGTGGTCCACCTCTATTCTCCGGACGACAGCCGCGACCAGCTCTACATATCGAACTATGCGCGGCTGCAGATGCGCGATCGCTTGCAGCGTCTCGAAGGCGTCGGACAGATTCGCTTGTTCGGGTTCCGCGAATTCTCAATGCGCGTATGGATCGACCCCGAGCGCGCCTCGAACTTCGGCCTGACGGGCGGCGACATCGTGCGCGCGCTCCGCGGCCAGAATGTCGAAGTCGCCGGCGGCGTTCTCGATCAGCCGCCGACCAACACCCAGGGCGCCTTCGAAATCAGCGTCCAGACCCTCGGCCGCCTCACCGATCCGGATCAGTTCGAGAACATCATCCTGAAAACCGGGGAAGACGGCCGGCAGGTGCGGGTGCGCGACGTCGCCCGCGTCGAGCTCGGAGCGCAGGACTATTCGACGGCGGCGAAACTGGACGGCAAGCCGGCGCTCGCCATGCTGTTCAACCAGCAGCCCGGCTCAAACGCGCTCGAAACCGCAGACAGAATCCTGGCGACCGTGAAGGAAATGTCTAAGTCGTTTCCTGAAGGCCTCGCCTACGACGTTATCTGGAATCCGACAGAGTTCATCGCGGAGTCCATTCACGAGGTGGAAAAGACGATTTTCGAGGCGGTGATTCTCGTCTCCATCGTCGTCTTCCTCTTCATGCAAAGCCTCCGGGCTTCGCTGATCCCGATCATCGCCATCCCGATTTCACTGATCGGCACTTTCGCGGTGATGCAGGCTCTCGGTTTCTCGATCAATACGCTGTCGCTGTTCGGTCTCGTGCTCGCCATCGGGATCGTCGTTGACGACGCGATCGTCGTCGTCGAGAACGTCGAGCGGAAGATCCATGACGGCCTTACGCCGAACGACGCCGCCCACGCCACGATGGACGAGGTCGGCGGCGCGCTGATTTCCATCGCGCTCGTCCTTTCGGCGGTGTTCATTCCGACGGCCTTCCTTGAAGGCATCTCGGGTGAATTCTACCGGCAGTTCGCGGTGACCGTCGCTTCGGCGACGATCATTTCCGCCGGCGTTTCCCTCACCCTGTCGCCTGCTCTCGCCGCTCTGCTTCTGAAACCGAAGAAACACGCAAGCGAGTTGAAAGTCTGGGAGCGTCCGCTGGCGGCGTTCTTCGAGAAGTTCGACGCCGGATTCACCGCTTCGCAGAACGGGTACGCTCGCGTGGTCCGCAAACTGACTCGCATGACCGCCATGGTCCTGGCCGTCTACGCCGGGCTCGTCGTGCTCGCCGGCGTTGAGTTCAACACGGCGCCCAAAGGCTTCGTGCCGGCGGTCGACCAAAATTATGTGATCACCGTCATCCAGCTTCCCCCAGGCTCGTCGCTGACGCGTACAGAGGAAGTCATGGACCGCGTCATCCAGGAGGGCCTAGCGCATCCTTACGTCGAGCACGCCGCAGCCTTCGCCGGTTTCGACGGCGCGACTTTCACCACCGCCTCTAACGCCGCCGCCGTGTTTTTTACGATGAGCGACATCGGGGACCGTCTGAAGAAGGGCTACGACGTCAACCGGATCCTTGGCGATCTGCGTCAAACGTTCGGGGCCCATCAGGACGCTTTCATTCTCGTCGTTCCGCCGCCGCCGGTGCGCGGCATCGGCAACGCCGGCGGCTTCAAGGGGTATGTCCAGGACCGTTCCGGCCAAGGCTACCGCGCTCTCGAAGCCCAAACCTGGGGCCTTGTCGGCGCCGCGAACCAGAACCCCGCCGCGACTTCGGTGTTCTCCATCTTCAACACCAAAACGCCGCAGCTTTTCACGGACATCGATCGCGTGAAGGCCGAACAGCTCGGCGTATCCGTGGACGACGTGTTCGAAACGCTCGAAGTCTATCTGGGTTCTGCTTACGTCAACGACTTCAATGCTTTCGGGCGCACCTTCCGCGTCACGGCGCAGGCCGAGGACAAGTATCGTAAAACCCCGCAGGACATTGGACGCCTGAGGGCCCGCAACGCCAATGGCGACATGGTGCCGCTCGGTTCGGTGGCGACATTCGAAAACATCACCGGCCCGAACCGCGTCGCCCGCTACAACCTCTTCCCCGCTGCGGAAGTGCAGGGCGACATCGGAAAAGGCTATTCGACGGGCCAGACCCTCGACGCCATCGACGGCCTCGCCGCAAGCACGCTTGCGCCGGGCTTCGGTTTCGAGTGGACGGAACTGGCGCTGCAGGAAAAACTTGCGGCGGGCACGGCGACAATCGCCTTCGCGCTCGCCGTCGTGTTCGTCTTCCTGCTTCTCGCCGCCCAGTACGAGAGCCTGACCCTGCCTCTCGCGGTCATCCTCATCGTGCCCATGTCATTGCTTGCGTCGATTTCCGGCGTGCTGTTCCGCAGCTTCAACGTGAACATCCTCGTTCAGATCGGCTTCGTCGTCCTTATCGGCCTCGCGGCGAAGAACGCGATCCTGATCGTCGAGTTCGCCAAACAACGCTACGACGCCGGGAAGTCCCGCACCGAAGCGGCGATCGAAGCGGCGCAACTGCGCTTGCGGCCCATCGTCATGACCTCGATCGCCTTCATCTCCGGCGTCGTGCCGCTGATGATCGCTTCGGGGGCCGGCTATGAAATGCGCCAGTCGCTCGGCACGGCCGTCTTCTTCGGCATGCTCGGCGTCACCGTGTTCGGCCTGCTGTTCACGCCGGTGTTCTATATCGTCACCAGCGCGCTCGGCGAACGGGTCGGCCGCCTCTTCAACCGCAACAACGCCCCCAAGGAAACCGCATAGAACCAAAGACGGCGAACAGCCGCCCTAGGGAGATTTCATCATGACGCTGATTAGATTGCTCGCCGCTTCCGCCTCCTCGCTGACGATCGCCGCGTGCGCCACCGTCGGACCGAGCTACGAGCCGCCCGATTCCACCGCCTTCACGAAGGAGCCCATACAGAGCGATCCCGCACTGTCGGTCGATGCGGTCGAACCCGCTCAGAGCTGGTGGGTGGCGCTCGAGGACGAAACCCTGAACGCCTTCATAGAAAAGGCTTTCGCGGAAAACCGCGACCTGCGCGTCGCGGCGGCCAATGTCGAAGCGGCGAGAGCCGCTCTCAGGCTCGAGCGCACGAACCTACGCCCGACCGGCGAAGCCGGCGCCGATTACCAGCGCCGGCGGCTGTCCGGCGCGGGCTTCGGCGTCGACGGCGCCAGCTTCGACGACACCGATTACTTCAACGTCGGCCTCAATGCGGCGTGGGAGCTCGACTTCTTCGGCCGCGTGAGAAGCGCGACACGGGCCGCACGCGCCGACGCGCAGAATGCGGAATATCTGCGCCGCGACGCCGAGGCGCTCGTCGCCGCCGAAACGGCGCGCGCCTATATCGACTATCGCGGCGCCGAGATTCAACTCGCCGTCGCCGAGGGCAACCTCGACATTCAGCGTGAGACTCGCAAGCTGACGCAAACGCGCTTCGAGGAAGGCCTCGGCTCCCGCCTCGACGTGGCGCGCGCAGAAACCCAGGCGAAAACCACTGAAGCGTCGATCCCGCCGCTCGAAGCAGCGAAGACCGGCGCGGCCAACCGCCTCGCCACGCTCACCGGAACGCCGGTCGGGGAGATTCTTGCGACCCTTTCGGCGCCGGCGACGGGCCGCCTGCCGTCGCCGCCCGATGCGCTCGCCATCGGCGATGCGCAAAGCCTGCTCAAACGTCGGGCGGATGTCCGCGCCGCGGAGCGCGCCCTCGCCTCTGCGACCGCCCGCATCGGGGTCGCCAAGGCCGATTATTTCCCGCGCGTCACGCTAGTCGGCGCGGTCAGCGCCTCCGCGCAAAGCCTTTCGGGCGTAGGCTCCGACGGTTCGTTCGGGTACGGCGTCGGCCCCTCCATCGCCTGGTCGGGTTTCGACATTCCAAGAGTGCGGGCGCAGGTGAAGGCAGCCGACGCGCGCGCCGACGCAGCCTTCGCCGCTTATGAACAGACCGTTCTTACGGCGCTCGAAGAAACCCAGACGGCGCTTTCCGCCTACGGCCGCGAACGGGTGCGTTTTGAGGCGCTGAACCAGGCGGCGGCCACGGCGCGCGAATCGGCCGAACTCGCCCGCGAACGCTATGACGCCGGCGCCGACGACTTCATCGACGTGCTCGACGCGGAAGGCCGCCGGCTCGCCGCGGAAGCGGCGCTCGCCGAAAGCCAGACCGCCGTCGCCTCGCGATTCATCAACGTCTATCTGGCTCTCGGCGCCGGGTGGCGCTCCGAGGCTCCGTCAAATGCCTCGTAAGTATCAACAAACAAGCGGCGTTGCGCCGCTTTGCGACAGGCGCATGGGACGCCGCCCCCTCCCGTACCGCCCGCCCATGCGCCTGTCGCTTGCCGCGCCCTCTGCTTTCCTGTTGAAATACCGGACGTCAGACGTTCGCCGCACTTTCATAAGCGAGCCGTAGAAGCCCGCCTCACGCTGACAAGGGGATTGAAGGAGGAAACGACATGATCGGAGCATGCGAGAAGAGCACCTCGATCGTTCAATGTCTGCTCAAATACTGGCTAAAAGCCTGGAACGAATGCGGCGAACCCGGCGCGGCCTATTCGCTTGCGTCGATTTTCGCCGAAGGCGACGGCGCCATCGACGTCAGGGACGACGCTTTCGGTTCTTCCATCACCGCGCGCAGCTACGCCGAGTACAAGGAAAAGTGGCTGGAGGCGCTCGACGGGCTGGAAATGCTCGCGTTCGAGATCGTCGGCGAACCGAAAGTCGAAGTCAGCAACGACCGCGCCGATATAAGTTTCGAGCTTATCATGCGGGCTGAACAGGAAGATGGCCGGCCGATCAATCCCCCTCCCCGCTGGCGCGGCGAGCACGAATGGCGCCGGATGGACGGCGAATGGCGGATCGTCCGCGAGCGTCTCAAAGCCGCATAAGCGTGCAGAACGCCTGTTAAGCCTGCTTTGCGGCAGGCGCGCGGAACAGCGTTTCGACAATCCCCTTAACGAGCGCCAGAACGCTCGCCTTGTCGAGACCCGGGTTAAGAATGTTTCGCACGCCCAGCCCTTGCATCAACGCCACCAGAACCTCGATGCGCGCGTCGAGCTTGTCCTGATTGACTCCCTCTCCGAGGCATTTGATGACGCGGGCCTTCATGTCGGCGTCAACGGCGCGAAGCATCGTGGCGATCTCCTCGTTTCGGGTCGCCTCCGCGATGATCTCAAGCATCAGCGCAGACCAGAACGGATCGGCGCTTGAATCGACGTTCTCTTCGAGATTATCGATCATCACATCGACGACCCGGTCGCCCGCCTGCTCTAAACGCTCGAGCATCGACTGCTTTTCGTCGAAATGCGCCTGCACCATCTCGGCGATGATCTGCTCCTTGCTGTCGAAGTAATGATAGATGTGGCCGGGGCTCATCTGAGCCTCTTTGGCGATCTGCGCCATGCGCGCGCCATGAAAGCCGCTGGCGATGAAACACCTTTCGGCGGCCTGCAGAAGTCTTTCGCGCCTGTTTTCCGTATTCAATGCCGGCGCTTCTGACATCTGCCGCCCCCGATTTGCGCTGCGTTGCAAAAGTATTCACCCGAATCTGCTTGACTTAGGAATAAGGGATTAGAATAAACGTTCATTCTAATCAAGACCGCTATCAGGCGGCTACAGCCAACGCATTCGACCGACACGCCGGGAGAGATTTATGGTATTCATTTCAAGGAGATATGCTCTCCTAGCTGTTGCAGCGGCAAGTATTGCCGCAACTGGGTGCGGCGGCGGAAACCAGGGGCAGACCGGCGCGCCGCCCCCGCCTGAGGTCGCCGTTCACACAGTTGTGACCGAGTCCGCACAGATGACCGTCACGCTCCCCGGCAGGACTTCGGCCTGGCGCGTGGCGCAGGTTCGGCCGCAGGTCTCTGGCCTTATCGAAGAGCGTCTGTTTGAAGAAGGCGACGCCGTAAAGGCGGGTCAGCCTCTCTATAAAATCGACGCGGCGCCTTACGAGGCGGCCTATCAAAGCGCCGCGGCGGCTCTGGCCCGCGCTGAAGCGCTGGCGAACGCCGCCAAGAACCGCGCCGAGCGTTTCGCCGAACTCGTCAAGACGAACGCGGTCAGCCAGCAGGATTACGACGACGCCGTCGCCGCCGAACGCCAAACCCGGGCCGACATCGCCGCCGCCAGGGCTGCGCGCGACAGCGCCAAGATCGATCTCGACCGGACGACCATTACAGCGCCGATCGACGGACGCATCGGTCGCTCGTTCGTCACCGACGGAGCGCTGGTTACAGCCAACCAGACTCAGGAACTCGCCGTCATTCATGCTCTCGATCCGATCTATGTCGATGTGACCCAATCGAGCGCGGAAATTCTGCGCTGGAAACGCAAACAGGAAAAAGGCGAGCTCCAGACGGCCGACGGTGAAAAGTTAGGCGTCACGCTCACGCTCGAGGACGGCAGCATCTACGAAGAAAAAGGCAAGCTGGAGCTCAGCGAAGTTTCCGTCGATCCTGCGACCGGAGCGGTGACTCTGCGCGCCGTCTTTCCGAATCCGGACGACCTGCTGTTGCCCGGCATGTTCGTGCGCGCTCAGATTTCCGAAGGCGTGCGCAACGATGCGATCCTGGTCCCGCAGCAGGCGGTCGCCCGCAACCCGCAAGGCGAAGGCGTCGCCTATGTCGTGGATGCGGAAGGCAAGGCGGAAGAGCGCATTGTCGCCACCGATCGCGCGATGGGCGACCAGTGGGTCATCGCTTCCGGGTTGAAACCCGGCGAGCGCATCGTCGTCGAAGGCTTTCAGCGCTTCCGTCCCGGCGACCCAGTGACCCCCGTTGAAGTGTCTCGCGTCGCCGACGCCGCCTCGCCTAAAAACGCCGCCCCCGAGACGGCGGGCGTCCGCTAGGCCGCGGCAGACGAAGATATAAGGACTCATTCCGTGGCGAACTTCTTTATTGCACGCCCCGTCTTCGCATGGGTGATAGCCATCATCGCCATGCTCGCGGGCGTCGTCAGCATTCTCAATCTGCCGGTCGAGCAGTACCCCGACATCGCGCCGCCTTCGGTGAACGTCACCGCGATTTATCCCGGCGCCTCGGCGAAAGCGGTCGAGGACGCCGTCACGCAGGTGATCGAGCAGCAGATGAAGAGCATCGACAATCTGCGCTACATCTCGTCCTCGTCGAGCTCCGACGGCACGATGTCGATGACCCTCACCTTCGCCGCCGGAACCGATCCGGACATCGCGCAGGTGCAGGTCCAGAACAAGCTGTCGCTGGCGACGCCCCTGCTTCCGCAGGAAGTCCAGCGGCGCGGCGTCGTCGTCAACAAATCGCAATCGAGCTTCCTGATGGTCGTGGCGCTGACCAGCGAGGACGGATCCGTTCCGGAAGTCGATCTCGCCGACTATATCGTCAGCAATCTTCAGGACCCGATTAGCCGTATCGACGGCGTCGGCGGCGTGCAGCTGTTCGCGGCGCAATACGCCATGCGCATCTGGCTCGACCCGCACGCGCTTGCAGCCTACAGCCTGTCGACGCAGGACGTCGTCAACGCTATTCGCGCCCAGAACACGCAGGTCGCCGGAGGCGAACTGGGCGGCGGCCCAAGCGTCGAGGGACAGCAGCTTAACGCCACCATCACCATCCAGTCTCTAATGCAGACGCCGGAAGAATTCCGCGCGATCTCTCTGCGCACACTCGAAGACGGCTCACAGGTGACGGTCGGCGACGTGGCGCGCGTCGAGCTTGGCGCCGACAATTATTCGACGATCGGAGAATTCAAGAACCGGCCGGCGTCCGGCCTCGCCGTCATGCTGGCCCCCGGCGCGAACGCGCTCGACACCGCCGCCGCCGTGAAAGCCCGCATCGCCGAGCTTTCCGAGTTCTTTCCGCCGAAATACGAAGTGGCGTTTCCGTACAATACGACGCCGTTCGTCGAGGAATCGATTAAGGAGGTCGTCAAGACGCTGCTCGAAGCGGCCATCTTCGTCACCTTCATCATGTTCGTCTTCCTGCAGAACTTCCGGGCGACCGCCATCGTCATGATTACGGTGCCGGTGGTTTTGCTCGGCACGATGGCTGTCCTTCTGGCGCTCGGCTTCTCTATCAACACGCTCACCATGCTCGCCATGGTTCTGGCGATCGGTCTCCTTGTCGACGACGCCATCGTCGTCATCGAAAACGTCGACCGGGTGATGGCCGAGGAGAGGCTGCCGCCGCGCGCCGCCACCCAGAAAGCCATGTCGCAGATCACCGGCGCGCTGATGGGCATCGGCGCCGTGCTGTCGGCCGTGTTCGTGCCGATGGCGTTTTTCGCTGGAACGGCGGGCGCGATCTACCGCCAGTTCTCCGTCACCATCGTCTCGGCGATGATCCTGTCCGTCATGGTGGCGATCATCCTAACCCCGGCTCTCTGCGCAAGCATCCTCAAGCCGCACGATCCGAAGCATCAGCCGAAACCTGGCTCCCTGCAATACCGGCTGATGGCCCCGTTCCGCGCCTTCAACACGCTTTTCGCCAATTCGGCGCGACAGCATGAGCGGGGCGTTCGGGGGATCATCGCGCGCGCGCCGCGCTTCTTCATTATCTTCCTGGCGCTGACAGCCGTAACCATGTTCTCGTTTACGCGCATTGAACAGTCGTTTCTCCCCGATGAAGATCAGGGCCTCCTGCTTTTCCAGGCGACCCTGCCGCCCGGGGCCACGTTCGAGCGCACCTCAGCCGTGCTCGATCAGGTGGAGGCGCATCTGCGCGACAACGAGGCGGATACGGTCGACTCCTATTTTACGGTGGCGGGTTTCAGCTTTGCGGGCGTCGCGCAGAATGCGGGCATCGGTTTCGTGGCGCTGAAAGACTGGAGCGACCGTAAAGGCGCCGATGAGAGCGCGCAGGCCATCGCCAATCGCGCTTTCGGCGCTTTCATGCAGATCCGAGACGCGCAGGTGTTTGCTTTTACGCCGCCTTCAGTTCCGGGGCTCGGTCAGGCCAATGGCTTTGACTTCTTCCTGCAGGACCGCGCCGGACGCGGACATGACGCGCTTGTCGAGGCGCGCAACCAGATCCTCGGCATGGCCAACCAGAACCCGGCGCTGATGGGCGTGCGTCCGAACGGTCTCGACGACGTGCCTCAGCTTAAAATCGATATCGACCACAATCGCGCGCAGGCGATGGGTCTCGCTCCGGAGGCCATCAATGCGACGCTCACCACCGCCATGGGCGGCACCTACGTCAACGATTTCCTGAACCGCGGACGCATCAAACGCGTCTATGTCGCCGCCGACGCGCCATACAGAATGACGCCAGAAGACCTCAACGCATGGCGCGTGCCGAATGCCGCTGGCGAACTCGTGCCTTTCTCCGCCTTCGCCGATACGTCCTGGACGTTCGGTTCGCCGAAGCTGGAGCGCTACAACGGCGTGCCCGCTATCGAAATTCTCGGCTCGGCGGCGCCAGGCGTCAGCTCCGGCGAAGCGATGAAGGCCATCGAGGCCATCGCCAAGCAGCTTCCGGACGGCTTTGGCGTAGAATGGACGGGCCTGTCCACCGAGGAACGCGAGACGGGCGCCCAGACTCCGTTGCTCTACTCTCTGTCCATCCTTGTCGTGTTCCTCTGCCTTGCGGCCCTCTATGAGAGCTGGTCCGTGCCGATTTCGGTGCTGATGATCGTGCCTCTGGGCGTAATGGGCGCCGTCGTGGCGGCGCTGCTGACGGGGCTTTCGAACGACATTTTTTTCCAGGTGGGCCTGCTGACCACCATCGGGCTTTCCGCGAAGAACGCGATTCTCATTGTCGAGTTTGCGAAAGTTCTGGAGGAACAGGGCAGAACAGCCGTCGAGGCGGCCATCGAGGCCGCGCGCGTGCGGTTGCGGCCTATCCTGATGACCTCCTTCGCTTTCGGCCTCGGGGTTTCCCCGCTGGTGCTGAGTTCGGGCGCCGGCGCCGCGGGCCGCACGGCCATCGGCGCGGCCGTGCTTGGCGGCATGCTCGCCGCTTCATTCCTCGGCGTATTCATGACGCCCCTCTTCTACGTGCTGGTCCGGCGCCTCTTCGCCGGCAAGGAAGCTCGTCAATCGAGCGCGCTTCCGCCCGGCCCGCGATCAGCTGGAGCCTGATTTGATGTCCCTGTCTTTCACCAGAAAAGCGGTTCTGACGTTGCTTGCATCGACGTCCGTATCCGCCTGCGCCACGATGGCGCCGAAGTACGAGCGGCCTTCGGCGCCGATCGCAGATACGCTTCCTTACGCCGAAGATCGCAGCGAGGAGACCGCCTCTCACATATCCTGGCGCATTGTCTTCACCGATCCTGTTTTGCAGGGATTGATCGAAACGGCGCTTGCGAACAATCGCGACTTACGCGTCGCCGCGCTTAACGTGGAACGCGCCCGCGCCCTCTATCGGGTTCAGCGCGCCGACAGCTTACCGACCGTCGCCGCGTCCGGCGACTATTCCCGCCAGAGACTTGGCGAAAACGCTTCCATAGGAATCGCCGGCGCGCCCTCCACGCCCGGAACCGGGCCGATCAAGATCGAGCAATTCAGCGTCAGCGCAGGCGTCAGTGCTTATGAGCTTGATCTGTTCGGACGCGTCAGAAGCCTTAACCGGCAGGCGCTTGAAACCTATTTGGCGACCGATGAAGCGCGCAAAGCCGCTGAGATCTCTCTCGTCGCAGAAGTAGCCAACGCTTATCTGCAGCTCGCCGCCGACCGCGAGCTGCTTTCCCTTGCGCGCGATACGTTCTCGAGTCAGCAAAAGTCGCTCGAGTTGACGACGCAGCTCGTGAAAAACGGGGTCGGCAACGATCTCGACGTTCAGCGGGCTCGCACCTCGATCGAACGCGCCAGGGCCGACGCCGCAACTTCTCAGGCGCAGGTCGAGCGCGACGAAAACGCGTTGCGCCTTCTGCTTGGGACCGTGTTGCCAGAAACTCAAGACGCAGGCGACCTCGGCGCCGTTGACATCCGCCGGGAAATTCCTGTCGGCGTCAGTTCCGACGTGCTTCTCGATCGTCCGGACGTTCTTGCGGCGGAAAACCGGCTTAAAGCCGCCAACGCCAATATCGGCGCAGCGCGCGCCGCCTTCTTCCCGCGCATACTCCTTACGGCTAGCGCGGGCACGGCCAGCGCCGAGCTTAGCGATCTTTTCTCTGGCGGAACCGGCGTCTGGAGCTTCGCTCCTTCCGTCAGCATTCCTATCTTCACCGGCGGCCGCAACCGCGCCCAGCTCGGGGCGGCGAAAATAGATCGTGAGATCGCTCAGGCCGAATATGAGCGAGCCATCCAGACGGCGTTTCGCGAAGTCGCTGACGCGCTGGCGACGCGGCGCACGATCGGCGAAAGACTCGATGCGACAATAAATCTTGCGGACGCTTCTGCAAAAACATACGCGTTGGCGGAAGCGCGCTTCAGAAACGGGGTAGACGACTATCTGGCCGTCCTCGATGCGCAACGCGCCGACTATGCGGCGCGGCGAGAACTGGTCGCCGCGCGCCTCGACGAAGCGGCGAACGTCATTGCGCTCTATCGCGCTCTGGGCGGAGAATTCGACGCCCGAAGCGCCATCTCATCGGCCGACTGACGCGCTTTTCAAAATTTCATTTGTACGCTGAGCGAATAGCTTCGGCCTGCGATATCATAATATTGCGGATAGGTATTCGCCAGATCGCTGAAAGCGGCTATCGGCGGAGACTTGTCCGTAATATTTTCAACGCCGAGCTTTACATAGGCACCGTCGTCTAGCTCATACCGCAGACTGGCGTCGAGATAGACCGCCGGCTCAATCCGGGCCGCCGGCTCTTCAAGCCTTCTCGTAAGCACTTTTCCACGGCGATGAACAATTGCGGCGAACTCCAGCTTTCCGCTTTCGATTCCGAGAATGGCGAGAGTGCGATGGCGCGGAAAATCGACGAGCCCGTCTAGCTTGGTGACCGCTCCTGAGGTTGATACGGTTTCGACGCGCTCCGCGAAAGAATGAACGCCGTTGACCCATAGTCGGTCGATCGGTCCGAGATTGTCCGGTTCAAGCGCATATTGCAGCTCCATGTCGAGGCCGCGCCATGCAAACAATCCGCCATTTGTCAGCAGGCTTTCCACCGCAACGATCCGCCCGCTTTCCTGATCGCGGACAATGCTGGGTCTGCCGCTGCGAGGGTTGATGGCGCATGCGGTGCTCGACAGATCAACGCTCGTATAGCAGTCAGTCAGCGGATCGTATTCGCCCACAATAGCGTTGTTGATCCGATAATCGAGCCAATTAGCCGCTATCTGCAACTCGCCGGGCATTTCGGGCATAAGGTCGGTAGGCGAAACGGCGAGACCGAAAACGCGCGTGCGCAACTTTTCCGGCTTAAGATCCGGATTGCCGTAAAATGTGGCCGCCGCCAGCACCTCCACCACATCGAAGTCGGATCCGACGCCGAAAGGAGGGCCGCTTGCGCAATTGACGATGATCACAGGGTCGCCATCAGCAACGCCGGGCCCGCAAGGATCGACGAAGGTCTCCTCCGTCGTCTGCCCGATGTTGTAAAGTTCGACGACGTTCGGCGTTCTATGGCCTACATGCTGGCGCGTGAACAGCTTTACGCCTTCGATCGGCTCCCATGTCATCGCGCCTTCAAAATTGAGACTCGAGTCGAATGCCGAGGAAAACGTTTCACGCAGCACGGCCGACATGTCGACTGCTCCGGGCAGACCGGCGGATCTGAACAGCGGCAAATCAAGACCCGCGTAGGCGTCCGCCGTCGTCAGCGCTTCCTCCACCCCTATCGTTGAAAACGAACCGATGACGATTGCCGATTGAGGCGTCAGATCGCGATCGGACAAGGCAGAGCGTTTGACTTCGACTCCCGCATACGCCCTTCCCTCGTCCGGCAAACCGGTCCCGATGCGTTTTCGCGCGAATGCGATGATTTCATGCTCTTCGATCGACGTATCTCTTTGAACCGGCGGAGCCATAATGAAATCGCGCGTTGCGGCCGACAATCCGCCGGGATCGAAAAAATCAGCGAGCGCGCAGCCTGGCGCCGCTGAGCACGCTGCGGGATCCAGCGCCGTCATCAGCAGATTTCGGTCAATGCGTCCGACTTCTCTCGTATGCGATCCGCTTAACCCGTAACGGTAGCTGAGCGAGATAAATTCATCAGCCGCCTCGGCAAACTCTACTCCTGCGCGCATATCAATGTATCGGCGCGTGACATTCTGTCTTCTTGGGCCGAACTCCGCGTATCGATGATCGAAAAGAATGGCGTTCGCCGCCGCGCCATACTCATCAAGGATGAGCTGTCGGATTAGAGCAGGAATGGTCGGATTGTCGATCGGTATAACCGCAGCGTCGCCGGTCGCGGAATCAACTCCCGCGAAGCGCGTTGCAGGAAGAGACGCAATCCGCCCTTCTGTTTTGGCTAGACCGCCGAAACCCTCTATGAAGGCGCGCACGTCAGGCGCAACGTTGATGCTAAATGCGGCATAGGCTAGCGCCCGGTCTGATGGGAGAACCGTATTCTGCTGCGCCACCCAGTTATAAAGCTGATCCAGAGTTCCCACATAAGGAGACGGTTCACCGGCGCCGTTTGGTATAAGCGATTTTCCTCCGGGCGGAGAAACAACGTCGCCATTCTCGAGCAGCACGCCGGAAACGGCCCCGCGATCAGTCGTCGAACTGCCGCCGAAACCCGGCGCGAACACCGAGCCCGGCGCGTAGCTTGCGCGCCCATTCAGCGCAAATCCGTACGGCACAGCCGTGGCGTCCCGGTCCGCGCCGATGAGGCCTTCCCTGCGCGTCATATTTACGCCGCCGGTTATGTTGGCCGTTCCCGCCCATAAGTCGCGGCCGCCCAGGACGTACGCTGACAGCTCTTCAGCATCGCCGTGTTCCGATATTCCAAGGCGCAAGCCCGCCTGACCGCTGTTGAGATTTGAGCGCAACTTGAAATTGACGGCGCCGACGCTCGCTTGAGGACCATAACGCGCCGCGGCGGGAGTCGTATCGATTTCAATACGCTCCAGGAAGGGCTCAGCGATCGAGTTAAGATCGACGCCGACTACGCTGTCATTGCCGCCGGGCGCCATTGTCGGCGCCCGTCCATTAACGAGGACGAGCGTCCGTTCAGGTCCCAAGCCCCGCAAGTCTGCCAGACTCAGCCCGGCGCTGGTGCCGTAGCGAGCCGTATTCGCCGGCGTAAACGAAGCAAGCGCTTGCGGGATAGCGTACAACGCCTCGCTTGGTTCGAAGGAGTTAAGATGCGAGAAATCTATCTCGTCGAGATCGAAGATGCGGCTCGCCTCAACGACGCCGGGGGACGAAGCGGCCGTCGACGTAACGACGATCGTGTCTATAAACGAGATTGCAATCGGCGCGGGCGCGGCGAGCGCAGGCTCCGGCGCCGACGCCAGTCGGATTGTGTAAGTACGTTCGCTGATAGGCTCCAGCAATAAGTCCACCGACTTCAACCGGGCTTCAAGGCCAGTCGCAGGTCTCTTGAGATCGTCAATTGGCGTAATGAATTTTCCTCTCACCACCCTGCTGTCGAAAACAAAGGAAAATCCGAAAGTTTGGGTAAGCGAGCGCAGTATGTCCTCTACCGGCAAAACGCCGGAACCTAACCGGCCGCCGGAGACGATCCGCGTCTGGGCGTCAGCCAGCGTTGTCTGATCGTCAGCAGCAGCGGCGCCGTCGGTCAGAAGCGCGAATGCGAGGACCGCCGCGCTGCAAAAACGGGCGAAGCGGCTCATCGCGACAATGAAAGAATTATCCGCTCCGGCTCCTCGCGGACATCGAGCGAAAACGCCTGCTGCAACGCTCTAACAGCCGTCTGCTGATCTCTCGTGTCGAAATCGCCCGTTACAGGCAGGTCATTTAGAGACGGATCGCTGAGGGAAAGCGGCTTTGTGAAATAGCGGTTAAGCTGTCCGACTACATCCTGAAGAGGCGCTTCGCGAAACCGAGCCTTGCCGGTTCTCCACGCCAACATCTCATTCGGATCGAACGGAGAAACGCGCGTCGCGACGCCATTCGCGTCTATGCTAACCGAATCACCCGCCAGCAATGTGATCCTGTTACGGACGCGCGGTTCAGTTCTATCGCTTTCCGGAAGATTCACCTTTATCGAATCTCCGGCGACCAAAGTGATGGAATCGTTCTGGCGCGGCAGGACCTCGACTGTTCCAGAAAGGACGTACACGGTAGACTTGCCGCCAAAAGTCGATACGTCAAACAGCGTTCCTGTAACTGAAATCTGTGCATGGGGCGTCTCGACGACAAAAGGCCGCTGCCGATCTCGCGACACATTGAACATCGCCTCGCCATCCTCAATCCTGACCGCTCGTTCGTCGGTTGAAAACGCTACGCTCAGCGTCGTCGCCGTATTTAGCTGAATGAGGCTGCCGTCCTGAAGCGATATCTCCGCTGACTCTCCAACGGCAGTCGCATAAGTCTCCAAATCTTGCGACCGCGGTATGAACAGAATCGAGAGCGCGACAACGGCGACAAGAGCGGCTGCGCATGCCGCGATTGACGCGCGAGACGGCGCGAACAACCTTTTTGCCGCCGATGATTCAAGCAACTCCCGCTCGAATTCCTGAGCGAGAATGTCTTCAGCGAAAACATCCGTCGCATTCAATGCCTCTTCAAGTTCGCTCCAAAGACGCCTGTTTTTTTCCGAAGCTGCGAGCCAGGATTCGAAATCCGCGCGCTCAGCGTCGGTGAGTGCGCCGGACATGTGTCGCGCGCGCCAATAAGCAACTTCGTCCTCGGGCGTCATAGCCGCACTGTTTTTTTCAGTCATGGCGTCCGTTCTAACTCTCAATTCGATCTGCTGCCGTCGCGCATCGCAACGAAGGGCACGACAACGCGGTGTTCTTTCTGCCGTCTTGCGGCGTCTCTAAGTTCCTTAAGCGCCAGAATGATGTATTTTTCGACGCTGCTCTCCGACACTTTCAGTTCGCGCGCGATGTCGCGGTAAGTCTTCTCTTCAAATCTGCTCATGATGAAAGCGCGGCGCGCCGTCGGCGGCAGGTCATTGATCGCTGAGAGGCAGCCGTCGAGCGCCTGTTTGGCGACCATCGCTCTTTCCGGCGAAGGACTGTCGTCCGCCACTTGGGCGACCGGATCCGCGTCGGGAACGGGAGCGCCTGCCCGCATAAAACCCCGGCGCTTGCGCGCCCGAAATTCGTTCGCCGCCAGATTGGCGGCGGTTTTGAAGATCAGCGCCTGCAGGTTTTCGACGCCTTCCGACTGAGCGTACCGCCATACGCGCAGATAGGCGCTCTGGGCGATGTCGCGGGCGCTTTCAATATCGCCAAGCTTACGCGCCAACCAGCGCACAAGCATGCGATCATTCTCGCGGATCGCAGCTTCGATTAACCTTCGCTGCGCCGCGTCAAAGATCGGGAGCTCTTCGCTCTCTGGCATTATCGGCTCACCCTCTCGCGTCCATACAGGCAAAATACGCGCCTGACGGACGCACAAAGCGTCCACACGCCCCTTCCACCCGACGGGCTCCAAATCTTTGAGGGAGCGACGTCTTCAGGTGTCAGATAGGCGGGACAGCAAAGGCGAGCCCCTTGTTGATCCCTCCGAGAAACTTGCCTGCCGGGGTGCATCCAGCGCATCCCGGCGGCTTTTCAAGAATAATAAAGCCAACCGAAGAAATTCCGCAACTCCCTGTGTGTTGCCTGGCGGACACGGTGCGTCCGCTATCTGCGCGCTCCCGCTGAGGGGGAACCGCGCCCCGGCTGTCTCAGGTCATGCGCAGGGCTGTCTCGGGAGGGGATTCACCTTTCGCGCCAGCCCGCGTTCATAACCCAAACAGACAAGGGGCTTTCATGAAAACTCAACCAAACAAAACCAAGCTGGGCAGGATATTCCTCACCCAGGCGTCAATTATGGCGCTTGCCGCCCTGAGCGCGCCTAGCGCCTTCGCTCAGGAAACGGACGATGCGGTTGAAGACCAGATCGTGGTCACCGGCTCGCGCGTCGCCCGCGATTCCTTCTCCAGCGCCGCGCCTCTGCAAAGCCTCGACGCCAAGGCCGCACAGGAAATCGGCGTAACTTCAGTGACCGAGCTTCTGCAGCGCTCGACTGTCGCCAACGGGCAGCAGTTCGACACCACGCTCAACACCGCCTCAGGCAATTCCAACGCCGCCGAAGAACCGCCTCCCGGCGGGGTCGGTTCGTCGAACGTCGGCCTCCGGGGCCTTGGGCCGTCGCGCACGCTTGTCCTCGTCAATGGCAAGCGCCTGGGGTCGGCCGGCGTGCGCGGGGCGCCTTCGCAGCCTGACATCAACCTGCTGCCGATCGGGCTCGTGCAACGCGTCGAAGTGCTCACCGAAGGCGCCTCCGCCATTTACGGCGCGGACGCCGCCGCCGGCGTCATCAACGTCATTCTGCGCGACAATTTCGAAGGCCTCGAACTGTCGACCGCCCTTGAGTATCCGGAAGCGGACGGTGGTGAGACCAAGCAATTCTCCCTTACCGCGGGCGCGCAAGGCGATCGAGCTCATATCGTCTTCGGCGCGGAGTATTTTGAACAAAATCGCGTCTCGGTGGGCAGCCGCACCGACTGTACGCGTTCGATGGTCATCGTCGAAGCGACCGGAGAGCGCCTGAGCGAATGCTCGAATGGTCTCTTCGACAACGTGGTCGGCATCGCAGACGGATCGCTGGCGCTTCCGACGGGCGACATTTTCGCTTTTTACATTCCGGGCGTGTCAGCGGCGCAATCCGATATCGGCATCGCCAATTTTGTTTCAGCGTTCCAGCTTCCGCTTGAAATAGAGGGAGATGGCGCCTGCGAACGCGCAGACCAGCGCTGCCGCTTCCCGTTCATCCCCTTCTACAGCAGCGAAGACGAACAGCTTCGTTCCGACCTGGTCCAGCCCGTCACCCGCTTCTCCACAGTCGCGCTCGGGGGGTTCAACTTCGATGCGTTCGGGTACGATCAGGAGCTGTTCTTTGAGGCCTATTATTTCGACCGCACGACCAACAACCGCGCCACCGGCGTCCAGATCTTTCCGACCATTCCCGGTATGATCCCGCAGGAAGATGCGAACGGAAACATCATTGTCGACGGTTCGGGAAATCCCATCCTTGTCGACAACCCTCTCAATCCGTTTCCCGGCAACGTGAACCCGATCCTGACGATGGATTCGCTGCCGCAGGACCGGAAAACGGAGCTTTCGCAGTTCCGCTTCGTCGGCGGGCTGCGCGGAGATATTCCCGTGCAGGCTCTCTCCGAACGGAACTGGACGTATGAGACATTCTTCAGCTTCGACCGCGGAGTCGGCTTTGTTTCCGAAGCGCTGCTGAATGAAACCAACCTCAATCTCGCCCTCAACACGCTGAGGCTAAATGCGGACGGCGATCCGATTTGCGGCGTGCCGACCGGAGACAATGAGTTCGGATTCATCACCGGGCAAAACTGCGTGCCGATCAATTTCTTCGCCGATTCCGTCTACACAGGCGGCCCGAACGGCGAAGGCGTTTTCGCGACCGACGCGGAGACCCGTTATCTTTTCGGTCAACGCGTCAACCGTACGAAAGTCGAGCAGATCCTGTTCGGCGGATATCTCACAGGCGAACTGTTCGATATTCCTGGCGGCGGACCGGTTTCGACAGCGTTCGGCGGCGAATATCGAATCGACCGGATCGACTCCGATACGGACTTTCTCAGCGCCGCCGGCGACAACGCTGGTGAAAACCCGCTGACCGAGGAACCGACCCGGGGCGAGCGTTCAATCTACGATATCTACGGCGAACTCGTCGTGCCCCTGGTGCGCGGCAAACCCATGATGGAAGATCTCACCATCGAGGGAGCGGTTCGATACACAAACGAAGAGAATTTCGGCAGCGAAGTCACGTACCGCGGCCGTTTCTCGTACAGCCCGATCGACTGGATGACCTTCTCAGGGTCTTACGGCACTTCATTCCGCGCGCCGAACCTGCGGGACGCTTTCCTTGCGCCGCAACAGGCGGGCACGTCCAGTCTCAACGACCCCTGCACCATTCCGGCGCAGGCCAACGTCGGCGGCGTCTATGTCCCCGCCAACGATACGCGTTCGGCGACAGTATTCGCCAACTGCGCGCTGACCGGGGCCGATCCGACCGTGCTCGGCATCACCGCCAACGTGACAATACCCGTCACCTTGGGCGGCAACGCGCTGGATCTTCAACCGGAAACGAGCCGCGCATATACGGCTACATTCCTGATGAGCCCACCGGTCAGCGACGCCTTCGATGTTTCGCTGTCAGTAAGCTTCTTCGACATCAAGATACGCGACAACATCACCTCCCTGCCGCCGGAAGTCATGCTGAACAGGTGCTATGAATCCGCGAACCTCTCGAACGAGCTGTGCTCGAGAATTCAGCGCGGCAATAACCCGAACCCGGCGTTCAACTTCATCACGTTCATCGACGCTTCCTTCGTCAATGTGGGCGAGGAGACCTCGCAGGGTCTCGACGTCAACACGCGCTTCAGGACCTCGTTCGACAAGGTTCTCGGCGACGCGCCGCTGGATTTGGTGTGGACCAACGCCGTCACCTTCCAGACCAAACGCACCGCGCAGATTTTCGAGGACGATCCTGTCGACGATCTGCTTGGCGATTTCGGCGTGCCCAAGAAACGCATTCAGTCGGATTTCGCGTTCATCTCAGGTCCATGGCAGGCCAACTTCCAGACCCGCTATCTGCAAGGAACCGATCCGAGCGCGGACGCGCTTTCTAACGTGGACGACAACTGCCCCGGCGGAACGTCCGCGATCAATACCGCCTATCCCGGCAGCCCGCGGACGTTCGCTGTCTGCCATGCGGATGACCGCATCTATCAGGATGCTTCTCTGTCCTATCAGATTTCAGGCAGCATTCGTGCGACGATCGGGGTCAACAATCTGTTCGACAAGCGTCCGCCTCTGGTCAGCGGCGGCGTCGGCTCGAACCGTTCGAACCTCGTTACGTCGTCAGGCTACGATCAAATCGGACGGTCGTATTTCATAAATCTGACCGGGTCGTTCTGATCGCCGCACTGCTGGCGGGGAAAAACGGAAAGGGCCGGAGCGATCCGGCCCTTTTTTTTAAATCGCGACTGACGCGAGGCGAATCTTGAAAACACCTATTTGAGGCGTTCAACCAGCAGCGTCTTTTTCAGTTCATTGATGGTCAGTCGGTAGCCGCTCAACATTCCTTCCGAAATCACCACGGAGTACCGCCGCTTTTTGGAAAGGCGAATTCTGCTGGCGTCGGCGTCTTTTTGCCGCCAGATCTGACCGTTATCGAGAAAGAAGATGACGTTCCCCAGAGAAGTGTACGCGAATTCCGTAACGACAGCCCCCACCGGCTCGGCTTTATCCTCGTCGCGGTTGCGTTCGCCTTTTTCAATCTGTCTGCGCTTTACCTGTTCCGCGCCCATTCCCGTCGGTTCGGCGGAAGGAGCCGGATCAAGTTGAGCGACAGACGTGTCCTGAGGGGCTGTCTCTTTCGAGGCGACGGACGCCGGTTCTCCGGACGCCTGCAAGGGCGTTCCCAAAAGCATCCGCACCGTTTCCTCGAGACATGCTATGCGCGCCGCGTCGGTGGCGCTCTGTTTGCGGCACGTTTCAATAGGATCCTGTTGGGCGAAGGCAGGTCCTGCAGCGCAACCGGCCGCCAAGGCCGCGCAGATTTGTAATGCTTTCATTGTGACGTCTCCCGGAACGCTGCTACAGCGTCTGCAGGGATAGCGTATCCGGAATCCGGCGGCGACGCCACCAAGCAGGCCGTCCGTTGGAACATTCCGCCTGCGCTTACCAGTAAAAGGCGTACAAGAAGATCAGGACCGCTCCGACGAAGACGGCGCCGATATTGAAGCCCCGGCTTGTTCTGAACGATATGCCTGAAAGGTCGACGACCTTATCCGCCGTCGCCTGCCGCTGCAGGAACGACAGGCAAGCGCCGAACGCCGTGCACAGCAGAAACACAATGCCTACCCTGTCGATGAAAGGCATGTCTGGCGCTGTGAGTTTGAACGCCAGGGAAAGTCCGAACGAGCTGAGCACCGCGCCTATTGCCCCGATCTCTGTCGCGCGTTTCCAGAACAGGCCGAGAAGGAAAATCGCGACGATGCCGGGCGTGAAGAAGCCGGTGTACTCCTGTATGACCTGAAAAACCTGATCGGCGCCGGCGAGCAAGGGTCGGGCTGCGAGAATTGCGATCAGCAGCGCCGTAAAGCTGGTGATCCGGCCGACCGTGACAAGCGAGCGCTCCGTTTTGTCGCGGCCGAACAGCGGTTTGTAGAGGTCCATCGTAAAAATCGTCGAGATCGAATTCATCATCGACCCGAGCGAAGAAACAATCGCCGCGATAAGCGCCGCAAAGATCAGCCCGCGAACGCCGGTCGGAACGAGCTTCATCATTTCAGGATAGGCTTGATCGGGCTTGGCGAGGTCGGGCGCCAGAGCCAGAGCGGCGATGCCGGGTACGACGATGATGAACGGCGTGAGCAACTTCAGAAACGCCGCGAACATGATTCCGGTCTGCGCTTCTCCAATATCCTTGGCGCTCAGCGCGCGCTGGATGATGTACTGATTGAATCCCCAGTACGAGAAATGCATGACCCACATGCCGCCGAGAATGACACCAAGGCCCGGCAGGTTTTTATACTGTGGATTGTCCTTCGAGAGAATCATGTCGAACCGGTCGGGAAACGACGACGAGAGTTTGAGAAAGCCCGCTACGGCGTTTCCGTCTCCGACCTGGGAAAGCGTGATGCCGGTAATGAAAACGCCGCCGATCACCAGCAGGACGACCTGAATAATGTCGGTGAGAGCGACGGCTTTTAGCCCTCCATACAAAGAATATGCGGCAGCTAGCATGGCGAGCAATATCATGCCGAGAGTCATGTCGGCGCCTGTGAGCGTGTTGATCGCCGTCGCGCCGAGCCACAGGATCGTAGTCAGGTTGACGAACGTGTAGATGCCGAGCCAGAAAACGGACATTACATATTTGACGCCGGACCCGAACCTCTGTTCGAGAAACTGCGGCATGGTGTAGACGCCGCGCTTCAGGAAGATCGGCAGGCAGAACTTGCCGACGACGATCAGCGTCACGGCCGCCAGCCATTCATAGGATGCGATTGCAAGGCCCACCGCGTAGCCCGAACCGGACATGCCGATAATCTGTTCAGCGGAAATATTCGCGGCGACCAGCGACGCGCCGATCGCCCACCATGGCAGCGATTTTCCAGCGAGGAAATAATCGGCGGCGTCTTTTTTATGGCCGGCCTTCTCGCGCGACACCAGCGTCGCGACGGCGACCAGCGCCAGCGCGTAGCCAACCACGATCGCCATGTCCAGTTGCGATAACGACATCCGCCCCTCTCCCCTTTTTTGATTATTCTAGCCGCCGCGAACCCTGAGAGGCCAGCTTCAGAAATCGCAGCTCGCGTTTCCGGCGTTCGTCGTCAGCCTGATGTCGGAAACCTGGAGCGCCAGGCCTTTGCTTCCCTCGATGATAAACGGAGCCGTCACCCTCGAAAGATCCACCCCGGCCCTGCTGAAGCAGGAAAGGGCGATGCTCGCATCCCGCCATCCTTTGCTTGCGGCGAGATTGAAGCCTTGCGAAACATCAAGAAATCCCTGGCAATCGGCGCCGCACGCCATGCCGATGCGCACAGGTCCCGTTGGCCGCTCGTTCACCGAGTAGGTGATGGTGAGAACCATATCGTTCGCCGCCTGCTCGCTGAGATCGACTGTCGGCCCTTCAATCGAGAGCGTCGCCGGGCCAGCCCATGAGATCAGGCGCGTATCTTCCTGAGCGAAGCGGTCAACGGCCTTAAGCGAGAGCGTGTCGCCCAGCGCAGCGGTCGCTTCTGCGGCTTTCATTTCCCCGCCTTTGTCGTCGCGAAGGACAAGCTCGAACGGCGATCTGGCGCGCCCGGACAGCATGAAGGCCTGCGCGGCGAACTCTCCACTCTGAATCAGACCAGACTCTTCGCTGAGCGCGCCGAGCGCAGCATGTTTCTCGGCGTATGTCAGTCCGTATCCGTATGGAAACAACGGATCGTAGTCCGGATCGCCGGAGTTGAGCGGCGACTGCGTGGCGAGCTTTGGCCAGGAGAAGGAAAGCCTGCCGGAAAAGTCGTAGTTGATCCCGCCGCCCGGCTTGCCCAGCAGCACGTCCGCCACGCCCTCGCCTTCAGATCCCGGCAGCCAGGCGGCGACGAACGCATCCGAGGCGTTCAATTCGGGATTGACCCAAAGCGGCCGCCCCGAAAGGAAAACAGCGACGGTCGGAACGCCCGCCGCCCTGAATTTTTTCAAAAGCGCGAGGCCGCTCTCGCCTTCGAAATCGAGATTGGCGCGGTCGCCCTGATACTCCGCATAAGGATCCTCGCCGAACACCACGATAGCGACGTCGGGTTTGACTTTGGCTGAACCATCGACGCTCAGTATGGCGCGCCCGCCGGCGGCTTTGGCGGCCTTGCGAACGCCGTCGTAAATGGACTGCCCGCCCGGAAAATCAGCCTTGCCGTTGGTATCGCCCTGCCAGGTGATCGTCCAGCCGCCGGCTTGCTTGCCGATATTGTCGGCGCCGTCGCCCGCAACAAGGATCGTGGAAGAAGGGTCGATGGGAAGAACGCCGTTGTTGTTTTTCAAAAGCACGAGCGACTTTCTCACCGCTTCCCGCGCAAGGGCGCGGTGCTCCGGCGAACCGATCGTCGCAAAATTTCCGGCGCCGGGCCGTTTGGAGGGCGGCCCCGCCTCGAACAGGCCGGCGCGAAACTTGACCCGGAGAATCCGGGTTACGGCGTCATCGAGGCGTTTCATGGATATCGCGCCGTCACGAACGTCCCGCAGCATATTCGCGTGCAGTTCGCGCCAGTCGTCCGGCGACATGAACATGTCGACGCCAGCGTTAAAGGCCGCCGCGCAGGAAGAATTCGTGCATCCCTCGATCTGTCCGTGCGCGTTCCAGTCTCCGACCACGAACCCGTCGAATCCCATCCGGCCGATAAGTACGTCGGTC
This sequence comes from Pseudomonadota bacterium, assembly GCA_036337175.1. Lineage (GTDB taxonomy): Bacteria > Pseudomonadota > Alphaproteobacteria > Caulobacterales > Parvularculaceae > Amphiplicatus. The sequence goes on along the minus strand of JAYZEQ010000007.1, from coordinate 48,498 downwards.
AGCAGGGCCTTGTTGGCGTGCATCTTGACGCCCTGCCAGCTGGAGAAGGACGCCATGACGGTCTGCACGCCGGCGTTTATCGCCGTGACATAGCCCGCTCCGTGAATGGCGGCGAGATCGTCTTCGTTCGCCAGATTGTTTCCCTGGTCGATGCCGAGATTGGTTCCGCCGTCGCCGATAAAATGCTTTGCGGAAGCGATCACCCGTTTCGGGCCGAGAAAATCGTCCGTTCCCGGTTTTCCCTGCAGGCCCTCGACGATCGCAGACCCATACGCCGCGACGATGTCAGGAGATTCGGCGTAGCCTTCGTAAGTACGCCCCCAGCGATCGTCGCGAACGACGGCGAGGGTCGGCGCGAAGGTCCAGTCGATGCCGGTCGCCGCCACCTCTTCCGCCGTGGCCTCGCCGATACGCCGTATCAAATCAGGATCGTTGGCGGCGCCGAGACCGATATTGTGGGGGAACAGCGTCGCGCCGACGATGTTGCTGTGACCGTGCACCGCATCAGTGCCCCAGATCACCGGCACGCCTGCGCCGCCGTCGCTCGTGTCCACCGAAGCGAAGTAGAAAGCGTCGGCCAGCTTTAGCCACTCTTTCGGCGCCGCCCGGTTTTCGCCGTGCGGCCCGGAGTTGCCTCCGTTCAGCACAGAACCAAGATGGTATTTTCGGACATCATCCGGCGTAACCGAGTTTATATCGGCCTGGATCACCTGTCCGGCCTTTTCCTCCAGCGTCATGCGGGAGACGATATCTTTGACGCGCCGCTCCAGATCTTCATCATACGGAACGGGTGATTTTGCCTGCGGCCATTTTGCCGGGTCTATCTGCGTATAATGAGCGCCCGGCGCTCCTTGGCGGAAGGCGTCTCGCTCAACAACCGCCGTCACGCACCCCACGAGGCTAAGCGTGGCCAACCCCGAAAGCGCCAGTCTTGAGCGTCTCGCAGAAACTTTTCTTGTCAATTCCGTCATCAATTCCTCGGTTGCGAAATCAGCCGTATGGAAAATTCGCCGCTCGCTTAGGCCCCAAAAGGGCGGGGAAGAAAGAGCAGGAACAATCGCCCTTCCTTCCCCGCTTCGGGAGGAAGCTTTTTCGACCGCGCTCTCTGGCCGGTACAATCGCGGCCGAAAATGCGAGCGGTCGATGCACGGCGGGGCGTTGCTGATGCCGGTGCGGCCGACGCCCGGATGACGTCGCCGCCTGCGGCATCGCTCACACGCGATGCGCCGCCGGCAGTTTCCTTGATTGCATGCGTCGCCTCCGCTTTATGACAACCTTGTCTTTTTTCTCAGCTTACGCCGGGGACCTGTTGGCGTCAATGACAAGCTTGTCAGATAGAGCATTTCGCATATCTTTTCCAGTGATTGCAACGCTCGCAAAGCGGCCGTTGCGGGCGCCGCTGCTGCAGCGCAAAAAGCGTTGTGGAATAGTCGCTTTACCGCAGCCCCTTGAGCCGCCTCGCCTGAACAGGCTCAGCGCGGAGGGCGTGCAGTGGAAAGACCGACGATAAGCTTGTGAGGGAGGATAATCGGCGCGTCCGTTCCGTCCGCGTCGCGCTCCCCGATCAGAATCGAAACGGCCGTTTCTCCGAGCAACGGCGTCGGCTGCAGCACTGTAGTCAGTCTCGGCCACACCACCTTCGACACCGTTCCGCCATCGAATCCGCAGACGGACAATTCTTCCGGCACGCCGACGCCCTCTTCATGCGCGTAAGCGAGCACTCCGGCGGCCGTCTCGTCGTTTCCAGCGAAGATGGCGGTCGGCCGCTGCTTGAGCGCCAGAAGTTTTCTCGCTCCATCGACGCCGGATTGAAAATGAAAGTCGCCATCGATGATGAGATCGCTGTCGAATTCGACAGTCGCGTTTCTCAGCGCCTCCTTGTAGCCGGCGAGGCGCAATATTGTCGCCGCATGTCCGGGAAGGCCCTTGATAAGGGCGATTCTTCGATGCCCGAGTTGCAGCAGATATTCGGTCACGTCCTTGGCGGCGGCGAAGTCATCGATCGCGATATATCGCTCCCCCTTTTTAGGCTTTCTCGGCGAGATCCGGATATAAGGCATGCCGAAACTGTTGCAGGCCTTGAGCACGAAGGGGTTGTCGCAGACTGGCGGCGTCATGAACACGCCGTCGAGCCGCGTCTGCGACAGAAAGCGCGTCGTCTGATCGCCCATATTCTTGCCGCGAAGCACCTCGACGACGAGGTGATAACCACGCAAGCGGCAGTAAGCGAGAGCGCCGTGCAATACATCCGCCGGATAGTCGCCTTGAGGATTTTCGTAGAGCAGCCCGAGCACCAGCGAGCGATCGGCGCGCAGCCCCCGCGCAAAGACGTTGCGCTGATAACCGAGCGCTTCGACGGCGCTCAACACGCGGTCGCGCGTTTTCTCGCGCACCGTCGGTTCATTGTTGATGACGCGGGAAACCGTCTTCATCGACACGCCCGCCCGCTCGGCCACATCGATAATAGTCGCGGGAGTTCCCCTCTTTCTGGGTGTTCCGGCCATAGTGCTGTTCGATTATTCCTGAGTTCCGATGTCCGAGGTCCGGCGCCGCGCGACCCCCGCCCGACCCCTTCTTTTAGCGGCATTCGCAGGATGACAACATATCCCGCTCATGACACATTCGCGCGGCAGCAAGACCGAAACAGGCGCGCAGGGGATGATCGAAGCGAGCGAACCCTCTTTGCGACTCGGTTGGCGCGCCAGACTCGCTTATGGGGTAGGCGATTTCGGCCTGAACTTCTACTGGCAGGGGGCGGGCTATTTTCTTCTGTTCTACTATACGGACGTCGCCGGCCTGCCCAATACGACCGCCGGCATAGCCTATGTCCTTGGCGGTCTGGTCGACGCCGTCACCGACCCCGCCATGGGCGTCATTTCGGACCGGACGCGGACGCGCTGGGGCAGATATCGCCCCTATCTTCTTTTCGGCGCCATCCCGCTCGGACTGTCTTTCATCCTTTTGCTGACCCTGCCGTCGCTGACGCCTCTCCAGTGGACGCTGACGGCCGCGCTGGCGACGCACGTGCTTTTCCGCATTTGCTACACGGCGGTCTCCATTCCCTATAGCGGGCTGGGAGCGCGTCTGACATTCGATGCGTCCGAGCGAACGACCCTGTCGGGCGTACGCATGGTCTGCGGCGCGCTCGGGGGCGTCGTCATGGTGCTGATCGTCAGCGCTTTTCGAAATGTCGCCGCCGATTCGAGGGCGTTCTTCCTGTCGAGCCTGGTCGCCGCCGGGGCTGGCGCGGTTTTCATATTCCTCACCTTCGCCGGCTCTAGAGAGCCGCGCCTGACCCGGGCCTCTGCGACGGATGCGGGCGTGGCCGATTACGGCCTCGATAAACTTTTACCGGCGATCGCCGCGAACAAGCCTTTTCTCATCACGGTCACGGCCATCTTCCTGCTGACGGTCGCCAACATGATCGTCATCAAAACCGTCCTCTACCGGTTCGAGAATGTGCTGGACGCGCCTCTTGCGGCCGGTCTCGCAATCACGCTGATGACAGCGGCGCCGCTGGCGGCGATCCCGTTGTGGGTATGGATATATCTGAAGATCGACAAGAAGCCGGCTTTCTTGTGCGGATGCGCTGCGGTGATCGCCGGCTTGTGCGCCTTGTTCGCGTTCGGAAACAGCAACGTGCCGCTTTCGATCGCCGCCTATACAGCGATCGCTGCGGGATTCAGCTGTTTCGCCGTCGGCTTCTGGAGCATCCTTCCCGACACGATAGACTACGGCCATCTGACGTCGGGCTGCCGCATCGAATCGGGGATTATCGGGCTTGCATCCGCGATCCAGAAAATCGGCATCGCGCTCGCCGGTCTCGGCATCGGCGTTGTGCTGGATCTGATCGGCTATCGCGGAAACAGCGTACAGCAGCCGTCGACCATAATTGCGCTGCATAACTTCATGACCGTCGCTCCTGTCGTCTTCATGGCTGCTGCGGCGTTCGTCTTCAGCCGTTACCCGATCACCTCGGCGCGCCACGCGCAAATCGTCGCAAGCATTTCGGAAAACAGGGCGGGCGAGCATCTTTAGACTGGCGCGCGACGCGGCGGAAAGCGCCGTTCACAGCCGGGCCGTTCCGTTCCGCAGCAGCGCCTCTTCCGTCTTGCAGTAACGATCTATTACAGCCTGATGGGTCGGGAAGGACGCCGCGACCCGCGCATGACGGGTGCGAATGTCGCTCAGGAACGACGAAAGCTCCGCATCCGTCATCATGTTGACGATGGGGTGATACCCCTGGGGGATGAGCCCCTGCCCGGTCATCACCCGCGCCCATGAACCGTCGAAGAACAGCTCGAAATTTTCGCGGAAGAACCGCCCGTTCGCGCGGAACAGATCGAGGCGACGGCGCAGTGACGTCGGAATATCCATCGTCCGGCAATAGTTCCAGAACGGACTGTCCGCACGCTGCGTCACATGATAGTGCAGAATGATAAAGTCCCGAATGTATTCGAATTCGAGGCGGGACTGATTGTTGTACTCGTCAATCTCCACCTGTTCGACCTTGCGCGCAGGGAAAAGCTGCATCAGCCGGATCAGTCCGGACTGCACCAGATAAAGGCTGGTCGATTCGAGCGGTTCGAGGAAACCGCTGGCGAGCCCGAGCGACACGCAATTGCGGTTCCATTGTTTGAGCCGCCGTCCTGTCCTGAAGCGTATGAGGCGCGGTTCGGTGATCATCTCACCGTCTATATTGGCCGTCAAAACCGCCCGCGCCTCCTCGTCCGACTGGTGAGCGCTGCAATAGACGAGCCCGTTGCCGACCCGAAGCTGCAAGGGAATCCGCCATTGCCATCCGGCCTCGCGCGCGATCGCGCGGGTATAGGGGACCGGCGCTTCCGTCGCGGTCGTCTGCACCGCAATCGCCCGGTCGCACGGCAGCCAGTGCGTCCAGTCCTCATAGCCCGTATGCAGTGTGTGTTCGGCGAGCAAGGCGCGAAACCCGCTGCAATCGAGAAAGAAATCGCCGCCGATCACCCGTCCGGACTCAAGACGCACCGAAACGATGTCGCCGGTTTGCGGATCGGTGTCGACATTGATGATCTTGCCCTCGATGCGCGCGACGCCGTTGCGTTCGCTGAAACTTCTCAAAAATTTTGCATAGAGCGTTGCGTCGAAATGATAGGCGTAGAACAGCCCTTCCTTGGCGTGCGGGGCGTAACGGCCTTGCCGCACGGCGTGCTGGTGCAGCGAATACTCGCCGAGATCCGTGGTGTCGCCGCCTTGCCGCGCCTTCACCCAGAAATGGTGAAAGTTGCCCGCCCAGCAGTCCTGCCCGAGATGGCCGAAGGCGTGCAGATACTCGTCTCCGATCGCGCCCCAGTTCTCGAACATGATGCCGAGCTTGAAGGTCGCCTGGCAGGCCCGCATGAAGTCCTGCTCGGCGATGCCTAGAAGGCTGTGAAAAGAAGTCAGGAGCGGAATCGTCGCTTCGCCGACGCCGACTGTTCCGATCTCGTCCGACTCGATGAGGCAGATTTCGAGATTTTTCCCGAGCAGCTTGCCGAGACCAGCGGCGGCCATCCAGCCTGCAGTGCCGCCGCCGACAATGACGATTTTCCTGACGCCTTCGTTACCGTCCGCCACGCATGGTTTCCTTCAGGCCGCTATCTGTTCAACCGTTTGAGCAAGGCGGCGCGAAGTCTTCTTGCGCCGTCGTCATCGACGGGCGCGAGCGCGCCGCGCGCGCTCTTCGGAATATGCGCCACAGACCGCTCGTCCCAATCAAAGACATAATGCGCCAGCAGACCCCGCCACGCCTCGCGCTCGGCTGCAGGAAGATCGCGAATGCTGAGAAGCGCATGTGTCAGCACATCCATCGGGTTGCCCATGTAGAGGGGAGACGTTCGCCACCAGTAGTTGATGAGCACGTTGAACGCGTCGAGGCTTTCCACATAGTGCCACCACATGCTTGGAATGAAGATGGCGTCGCCGGGCCCGAGCTCTCCTGTCTGGGCGTGTTTCAAAGCCTCCCGGAAAAGCGGAAATCTTTCGTCATCGCAGTGGCGCGGATCGGCGAGACTCACCGGCTGTCCCGCCGGGGTGAAATCGAGCGGTCCTACGTAAAGATTCCCTACCTGATCGGGCGGAAAGAGAATGAAACGCCGCCGCCCCGCCGCAACGCAAGCGAGATTGTCCGGCACATCAAAATGCGCCGCGATACGCGCGCGGTTTCCTATCCAGACGCTTGCAAGCGGATCGGGAACGTCGAGAAGAACGTGATTTTCGTCGCTCAGGCCCGGCAGGCATTTGTCCAGCGTCGTCGAGCCGACATAACAGAGCGGCGCGTCTTCGTCGTCGCAGCGCTCTTGCAGCAGAGCAAGCACCTCTGACAGGCGACGCCTTTCCATGGCGAAATTGAACCCTGAAAGGTCGTCATTATAAAAAACCCGTCTGTCTCCGCCCCCGGCGCCGTGAGAAACGGCGACAGTCGCTTCTCCGCAAAAGCGCCGAAAGTAGCCTATCGCATCGCCGGAAGACCGCTCCGCCGCTTGCGCTGCGGGCCAGTCAGCGACGAGGCCCCGAATAATGACCGGTTCGGAAGATCTCAGAATCGCGTCGGCCGGTCGGCGCGAACGATCGCTTCTGAGTTCCTTGATGCGGCGTTCGACGCCCAGCATAACTCGCTCCGGCCATCGGCCTTTTCAACGGCTTTCGTTCTTCCAGCGGATGAGTTTCCTGAAATTATCCAGCGAAGCCACGGCCATATAAACGGCTTCCAGATGAGCCCGCACATGCAGCCGGCCCAGCGCCGCGCCATCGAGCTTAGCAAGGCGCTCCTCGTTGACCGTATGGAAACCCGCAAGCTTTCGTTTCACGCCGTCCTTCAGTTCGACGTCGAGAACGAACGGCTCCAGAAGGTTCAATTCCGTCAACGCCGCAGAAAGCGCGCGGTTCGCGGCATGTCCCTGATGAATCGCGAGAAGCACCGACCGGATATGCTCGAGGTAGGGCGTCACGCCGCCGAACTCGAGAAACACGGGTTCGCCTTCGTTTTTGCTGATGCGCGGGCTGTCCATGTCGACATGAACCATCATCTCACCATCCGGATTCGCCTCATCCAGACCGATCAGGAAAGGCTGCCGCTCTACGGACAGCGGGATATAGCCGGCGTCCCAGCCTCCATTGCGAAGAAAAAGATTCTCCTTCCGGTCGAAGCCCAGCATTGCGACCGGCTCGTATCTGCCCTCGTCGGCGAGCTTCCGGAACAGGATCGGATAATCCGCCTGTAGCGCGCGAAACTCGATGGGGAAGACCGTCACCGCCGCGATATCGTCTCCCAGCGCCGCCGCACGGCGGGTGACGATCCGCAGATCCTTGTGCGTGATATTGTCGAGGGCGACATGATTGGCCATGATTCTTCTCTTACTCTCCTGACGGCAGGCCGCTCGCCTTTACGGCGTCGATAAGGGCCCGGGTGGACGGCAACGCAGCCGCCATCTGCGCCTTCTTGCGGACGACTTCTGCGAACGCCGCATCGGCCCGCTCGCGCGCATCGCTTCGGGACGCGAAAGCAGGTCGGGTCCTGAAATTCATACCATACAGCACGTATTGGTAGCTCGCCGACGAGAAAACCTCGTCCACGCGATCGAAATCCTGGCGCCAGGGCGGGCGGCCGCGCCAGACGTGCAAACGCTCCCGCAGGCTTTCCGGTATGGTTTCGTCGGCGCGGTTATCGCGCCAGAACGCCGAATCCGTCCGCTGGCTGAGGACGTAATGCAGCTTGAGAAAGTCGATCACCCCATCCCAGTGATAACGCATTTTTTCATTGTACCTGCGCGCCGCGAAATCCATCGCGTCCCGCGAAGCAGGCAGGTTCTCAGCGATCATCTGCGCGGAAAGTTCGATCATCACGAGAGCGGACGCTTCCAGCGGCTCGAGGAACCCCGCCGCCATGCCGACGGCGACGCAGTTCCGCCGCCAGAAGGTCTCGCAATGACCGGGAGAGATCGAAATCTTTCGCGGCGAAACCGCAGCGCCCCCGGCGCCGGGCAACCGTTGAACATAGGCCTCGAGTTCGTCCTCAGCGGCGGCGTCGGATATGTGCGCGCTCGAATAGACATGGCCGACCCCCTGCCGGGTCGGCAGTCCGATATCCCATATCCACCCGGCGCTTTGCGCTGTCGACAGGGTCGTCGAAGCGACAGGGCTGTCCTCGGCGGCGTAGGGAATTTGTACGGCGAGGGCCCGGTCTATGAACAGGACGTCCTTCCGGTCGATGAACCCCACGCCGAAATGCCTGCGCAGAAGCAGGCCGGAAAACCCCGTGCAATCGATAAAGAGATCGCCAGCAATATCGCCATTGTCCCTGGTGGACAGCGACGCGATATCGCCGTTCTCATCGGGATTGACGCAAGCGACATGATCGCGAACGTGGCGGACGCCGAGCGCGCCCGTGCAGTGGCGCGTCAGGAATTTCGCGAATTTTCCCGCATCGAGATGGTATCCGTAGTTCACCACTAACGCGTATTCGGGCGTGGCCGTCTGTTTCGGGGCGAGCCCTTTTTCACAGACATGTATCTGCGGGCAGACGGCGTCTGCGAACGGCGTGTCGCCGGCGCCGGCGATCCATGCCGAAGCGAGGTTCGTGCGCAGATAATCCTGCGGCAGCGTGAACGGATGATAGTAAAACTCTCCGGCGGCGCCCGTCGTCCAGCGAAGGAACTTGGTTCCCTGCTTGAACGAGGCGTCGCATTCCCGGACGAAATCCGTTTCGCGCACGCCGAGCCTGCTCAGGGTCATGCGCATGGTCGGCCAGGTGCCCTCCCCGACGCCGATGATTTCGACGTCCGGAGATTCGATCAGCACGACCTCGACGCCCGGCCCAGCCGAAGACTCGCCGCCATGCTCCGCAGCGATCATGCCCGCGGTGATCCATCCCGCGGCGCCGCCGCCGACCACGACGACCCGTTTCAGCCGCCCGCTCATCGCCCGCGCTCGCGCCCGACGGTTTCCCACAGCGAACAAAAGGCCGCCCTCTCGGGCGGCCTTTCTTTCTCGCAGGCGCAGCGAGACTTTCTTTCCATCTCAGAAGATGAAGCGCAGGCCGACGGCGTAGCGCGCGCCGAACTGGTTCGCTGTCCTGAGCTGGTTCTCATAACGGTTGTAGATCCGCTGGGATTCGTTGGTGATGTTGATGCCCTCGGCGAACACCGTCAACTGATCGGTGATGTCGTAGCTGATCCGCGCATCGAGCTGACCGAACGACTCCGTGAACTGGGGCTGGTTGTTCTCCGTGCTCGACAGGAACTCGCCGCGCCAGTTGTAGGCGACGCGCGCCTGCAGGCCGTTCTTATCGTAGAAGCCCACAAGGTTGTAGGAGTCGCTGAGACCCGGCAGCACGAACTGGAAGCCGACCTGCGACACGTCCACGTCGATATCGCCGTCGACGAGAGTCGCGTTGGCCTGAAGGCCGAAGCCGGTGTCCCAGAACAGGTGCTGGATGGCGAATTCGAACCCGTAGAGCTCGGCGGATTCGAGGTTCGACGGCGCGGTGATCCGCCAGTTGATTAGCGGGTCGTCGTCGTTCTGCACGATCGGCGTGCCGATCGGGTTGCCGGCGTTGATGTTGATCTGGTTATGGATCTGCACCGGGTCGGTCGGATCGCCGCCCATGCCGGCGACGTCCAGGGCCGCCTGCATGGCGCGCGGTCCCGCCGACGGATCTCTCAGATTGCCGACGATCTCGTCCGTTTGCTGATTGACGATGAAATTGTCGACCTGTTTGTGGAAGGCGCCGACGGAGATGTAGCTGCCTTCGTTATAGTACCATTCGAGCGACACATCGATGTTGTCGGACGTGAAAGGCTGCAGCGCCGGGTTGCCGGCGGTGCCCATCCGCTCTCCGGGCTTCGGCCGGTCGGTGACCGACGTGGTGCCCTGCATGCTGACGAGTGTCGGGCGCGTCACCGACTTGCTATAGGAGAAGCGCAGCAGCACGTCGTCGAAGATCTCGGCGCTGACGTCGAGATTAGGCAGCCACAGGCTGTAGTCGGCCCGGACGTCCGAATAAGTCTGGTCCGCCGCGCGGTTGACGCTCCACTCGGTGGAGTTGACCCAGACGATCTCCTCGACTTCGATCTGCAGGCTGCTCGCCGCGACTGACGTATCCTCATACCGGACGCCGCCCGTCATGCGGATCGGAATGTTGTTAAAGTCGCCTTCGGCGTTGAACTGAAGATAGGCCGAGGTCGTCTTTTCGTTGATCGTATGGTCGAAAATCGGCGTCGCGTCGAAATCGACCTCCAGACGTTCGCCGCCGTTGAAGGCCTGCTCGAACGCAGCTATGCCCTCTTCGAAATCCCAGTCGTAATAGAAGTCCGGCGAGATGTTCGAGCCGCCGCCGGAGAAACGCTTCAGCAGCTTGTCAGTGCTCACCCGGGTGAAGATCGAGTCGTCATAGACGCCCTCGTTGCCGCCATACCAGCCGGCGGCGATCTGACCGGTGTTGAACGACCGCGTGCGGTATTCGTTGTTGATCCGGCCCGCGCCGAACTGGATGCTCGTCAGCCCGCTGTCGCCCGGATTCTTCCATTCGCCGGCGAACTGGTATTGGCGAATGTCAGATTCGTTGACGTTGGCCCCCGCCTGCCCGAACAGGGAGTCGTAGCTTCCCGCGGTCGGCTCGCCGTTCGCGGCCGCGTCCGTGCAGGTTCCCCAATTGATCGCCATATCGGGAATGTCGTTGCCCGTGCGGAAGTCCGCGCTCTTGGTGTCGATGCAATTGGCGGCGAGGATCAGGAACACGTCATTGCCGCGATCGACGCCCTTGGAGATGGCGTCGGAGTCATGGAAGTCGAACACCAGGCTGAGCCTGTCCGTCGGCTGGAAGTCGAGGTTGAAGCCGATCGAATTGTTCTCGTTGCGCGATTTGTTGAGGCGCTGGTTGGAAGCGTAGTCGCAGCACTGGTCCTCGACGAACACATAGGTTCCGTTTTCGTCGATCTCGACCTGCGTGGTCTGCGGGAAGTCGCCGAACCAGATGCCGACGCCCTGGCGAAGGCCCTCGTTCTCGAATTCCGAATAGGTGTAGTCGAGGGTCGCGCGCAGCGAATCGACGGGTTGGAACTGAAGCACCGCCTGGCCGTTCATCCGGGTCCGGGAGATATTCTCAATGCCGAAACCGTAATTGCGCGGGTACCAGGTGTTGGTCGGTCCGGTGCGGTGATCGACGACGACCGTGCTCGCCGGAATAAGATCGTCGATATTTTCCCGCCACAGGGCGATATCAGCCTGTTCGAGGCGGCTGTCGCGCTTCTGATAGGAGTAAAACAGGCCGACGCCGATCTTGTTGTCGGCGAACGTGTCGGAGAAAGTCGCAGCCACTTCCGGCGTGACGTCCGAGCCGGTGACGTTCGTCGTGTCGTGAAGCGCTTTGGCGCTCAAGGAGGCGATGAAACCGGGCCTGTCGAGCGGCCGCGCGGTTTTGATGTTGATCGTCGAGCCGATGCCGCCGCTCGGGATCGTGGCGTTCGAGGTCTTGTACACCTCTACGCCGCTCACCCCTTCCGACGCGAGGTTGGCGAAATCGAACGACCTTGTGGAGTCGGCGCCGAGGTTGGAGGTCGGCATCTGCCGGCCGTTGAGCGTCACCAGGTTGAACTCGGGCCCGAAGCCGCGGACCGTCACCCGGCTCCCCTCGTTGTTGGACCGGTCGATGGAGACGCCGGAGATGCGCTGAATGGATTCGGCGAGGTTGGAGTCCGGAAACGCTCCGATATCCTCCGCCGTGATGGCGTCGACGACGCCCGACGAGTCCCGTTTGATGTTCGCTGATGTTTCCAGCGAGGCCCGGATGCCGGTGACGAGAATGACGTCCTCGGTTTCGGCGGGGTCCTGGGCGCTGGCCGCCGCGCCTAGCGCCAGCGATGAAACGCCTCCCAATAAGGCGAATGACGCGCGCATCGCCGCCCCGCCGCGTGTCAGCCTGCTCTTTTTCATCATTTCCGCTCCCTGAAATGCGCGTCCGAAACCGATCCCCTCGGCGCGCTGCTATTTATCGGACGCTAGTCGTCCCGGCTTTGATGAGAGTTTCGCCGCAATTCAGCGGCTGAAGCTGACCGTACGCTCCCGCACGCAAACCACGCGCGAACCGATGGTTCGCCGCCCTTTCGCGGTTCCGGATGCGCCCGACGGAGACTACCGCAGCGCGCCCGTTGAAAGACTCGCGCGCGCCAGACGCGGCGAGCCTTACGCTCTCGTGCGATGAAGCTGGTCGATCAAAAACCCTCCCAAAATGACAACCTTGTTTTTTTTAACCAGTAGCGCGGCTCGCAGCCTCAGTCAATGACAACTTTGTCATTTTCTCGGACCAGCGCCGCGCAGACGCCGTTCGAGGCGGCGTCAGCATGCTGAACTAATCCGGATTTCGTCTTTCGCGAATGCAAGGCGCTCCGTTTGCTGCATTGCAAAACAAACGGTCGAGCAACAGAGTCTGCAGAGTCTGCGCGTCGCGGCTCAAAGAATAAATTACTATGTATACGGAGTGATAAATTATCCTCCGCATTCAGAAAAGACTATCGGGAGCAGGCGCCAGGCGCGGCCTGTCAGTCGACGCCGGGCAAGAGCCCGAAGCAAGGGGCGGCGGCTCCCTCCCCGCCGAACGTACGAAGCCGCCTCGCTGATGCGGGCGGCTTCGGACATAACCGGCCTGACGAGCGGCGCGCCGGCCTGAAGCCGACGCGCGATCCCGGTCTAGAAGTCGAAGGAGAGTTCGACCCCGTAGGTTCGCGGCGGCGCAAGCCTCGACACTTCGTCGCCGAAGAAAGCGATAATGTTCGTCCGGTGGACCGTATCCAGAAGGTTCCGGCCGTAAGCCGAAAGCGTCACGCGCGATCCGGGCGGCGTAATGGCGACGCGCGCGTCGAGAAGCCCGAAGGGGTCTTCGGTCTGGGCGTTGTCGGGAGCCCAGAACATCATGCCCTGCCTGTTGTAGTTGACCCGCGCGAGAAGAGCATTCTCCCATGGGCCGAGATCCCCCGCCCATTCGGCGCCGATATTGAACTGATATTTCGGCGTTCGCTGCAGGAAGTTTCCGCTCGCGTCGAGACCAGTCGAGTCGATGAACTCGATATACTCCGTATCGAGATAGGTGACGCCGCCCCAGAAAGTGAGATTGTCCGTGGCGGCGAGCTGCGCCTCGACCTCGACGCCGCGAATTTTGGCGTCTGCGGCATTGTCCGTGATGTTGCACAGGCAGCCGTCGTCAGTCTGAGTGACCTGCAGGTCCTGGTACCTGATGTCAAAGAGAGCGATGTTGAGGCGGGCCCGCCGGTCGAAGAAATCGAGCTTGGCGCCAAGTTCGAGGTTCCGCGCTGTTTCCGGATCGTAACTTGCGGCGGCCGCGGCGGCGTTCGCCGGATCGTCCTCGAAACCGCCGCCCTTATAGCCCTTGGCGTAGGTGAAGTAGAAGAAGGCGTTCTCAGCCGGGGTGAATTCGATCGTGCCTTGCGGCGTCACTTCGGACCACGTGTCGCTGTAGTCGGTCGTGAACGATTCCCCTTCGAGGAAGGTGGCCGCGAGCGGCGTCAGCGCCACCGGATCGGCAGGATGGAAAGCGTCGCCGGTCTCGACAGCGAGGCCTGTGACCGTTCCTTCCTTCTTGTCGTGCGAATAGCGCACGCCGCCGACCAGCCTGACCATGTCGATGGGCTTGAAGCCGATCTGCGCGAAGCCGGCGTAGGACGTGTTGTCCGCTTCATTGTTCCACTGCGATTCGCCGGAGAGGGTCGGGATCGCCGCCGGCACCTCCGCCCAGAAGCGGTCTACCTTGTTGACGCTGTCCCTCTGGAAATAAGCGCCCACGATCCAGTCGAAACGGCTGTCCCCGAGATCGGAAACGAGGCGCACTTCCTGTGTGAACTGATCGATTTCCTCTCTTTCGTTCACGGGGAACCTGAACAGGGTCGGCGTGAGCACGCCGTAGCCGTTGTTCGGCCCCATGCCGGTCTGGTCATAGACGTTGAAGCCGTCGGCGGTGCGATAGCCGGTGCGGGACTGGAGGGTGGCGAAGCCGCCGACGCCCTTGTTGAGATGCAAGGTCACGCCCCAAGCCTCGCGTTCGAGTTGCTGCGGCGTATCCTCCGCCTCGCCCTTATAGCGAGGATGCTCCGGCAATCCTTCGCGCAGGCTCAACGGCTCGCCGCGCAAGACGCCGATCGCGTCGCGCGCCGCGCTCCACGGCCCCTGCCCCGCCCCCGGACCGTCTATGGCGACCGACAGGAAACCGTTCGAGTCGTCGTTCGTGTAATCGACGATGAGACGCGCCGAAAAATCAGTATTCTCCGGCTGCCACAGCAGCTGGCCGCGGAACTGGATGGAGTCGAGATCCTCCAGATCCCGGCCGTGCAGAATGTCCTGCGCGTAGCCGGCATGCTTGCGCTTGTAGAATGAAAACCGCCCGAGAAGCTCCGGCGTGATCGGCCCCGTAATATGTCCGCGCACCGACCAGTCTTCGTAATTGCCGTAGGAAGCGGAAATATTGCCGCCGAACTCGTCGTCAGGCTCCGCGGTGATGATGCTGATAGCGCCGCCGACGACGTTGCGGCCAAGCAGCACGCCTTGCGGGCCGCGGATCACTTCGACGCGCTCGATATCGAACATGTCGAAATTAAAGAGGCCGGAGCGGCCGATATACACCTCGTCGACGAAAATCCCGACCGACTGGTCGGCGGAAGGCGAGTCGAGGCGTGTGTTAGTGATGCCCCGAATATTGAATTCCTGATCAAGCGGCGACAGGGCTGTGAATGAAAGCGATGTCGCCCGGCTCGCCACGTCCTCGAAGCTCAGGACGCGGTCTTTTTCCAGGCTTTCTCCGGATAGAGCGGTGACAGCCGCCGAGGTGTCCTGAACGCCCACTTCGCGGCGTTGCGAAGTGACGGTGATCTCGTCGAGCTGCGGATTATTGGCGGCGATCTGTTGAGCCGACGCCGCAGGCGCCGCCAACGCCGATGCTGCAAGCGCGAAGGTTGACGCCGTCAGTATGAAGCGCATTCCAAACCCCTCCCTCTGTGACCGGGCGCGCCTGAAACAGGAAACCGTCTTTGCGGCCGCTGACGCCGGTTCGTTATGAGCTCGACATTATTCCTCTCTAGTAAGTTCGTCAATGCAAGCGTCAACGCATCGCCGGTTTTCAACCTGTTCGAGGCGGGCTGATGCTCTTCGGCAACAAACAGCATGCGCAGTCAATAATAGACTGCCCGGTCTTAAATTGGCGTACAGAACATCGCCGGCGAACGCTTTCCGCCGCGCGCAGCCGATCGGGGCAGCCGCATTAAAAGCGTTGATAGCTCAGGTCGCCGGCGCCCTTTTCGCCCATGATCATTTTCGGATCGTCAGGCTTGAACAGGCCCAGGCACCATCCCTCGCTCGAGGGCGCGTCGCGGTTCCAGTCGAAAACCGTTTTGCGGTGCGCGATCTTCCAGACGCCGGCTCGCTTCTCGAAGCGGTCGACGATGCGCCCGCCGGTCAGCGTGTCCCAAGGCTCGCCGTCCTTGGTTAAGCGGGCGAAAGTAAGCACATAGGTTTCGACGAAAGCGCGTTCGCCCTCAAGTTCGATGGACATGTTGCAAATATAATGAGCCAGAACACCCATTTTCCTGAGACGCGGGGCCGCCTCGTCCACATAGGCGTGGGCCGGGCCCGCATAGGTGCTGCCATGCTCTTCAATCGCATCGTCATGATAGCATGACTTGAGAAGAACGGCGTCTGCGCGATCGACGGCGCGTGCATACCGCATGACGACATCCGAAATGTCCTGCTTGGCGATCACCGTATCGATCGTGTTGCCTGCGCCCATTACATGGTCCTCCCTCATCCGTATGCCGCCAACTTTAGCGAACCCGCACGGAACGCGCTTATGGCTTGGGCGCGACGGCTGCGGCCATTGAATTCGCCAATCCCTTGGGATCGCGCGCCAGAAAAGCCCGCACCTCGATGGCGTGCGGATCCGTGTCATGCTCGTTGATCGAGTGTTTCGCGGCGACGAGACCGGCTTTGGCGATGTCCCGCGGCTGAGACTTGACCCGTCCCTTAACATGCGCCGCCATGCGCGTGTCGACGGAACCGACGATCAGCGCAGCGACATGCACACCGCGCGGCGCCAGCTCGGCGCGCATGCAGTCACAGGCGGCGCGGGCTGCAAATTTAGAAGGGCTGTAGCCGCCCATCACCGGCACCGCGACGATGCCGCCGGCCGACAGCACGTTGAGAATGGCGCCGCCGCCGCGCGCTTCGATCACCGGAGCGAAGGCGCGGCACATGGCGACCAGGCCGATATAATTGGTCTCGATCTCGGCGCGCATCGCCGACAGGTCGGGCGCGCCGATCAGAGTCTGCATGCTGAACGCGCCGGCGTTATTGACCAGAAGATTGACGTCGCCGCACTGGGCCGCAGCCGCCTCGATCTGATCCGGTTTTGTCACATCCAGCTTCACGGCGCGCAAGCGGTCGCGGTCCCTGGCGACGAGCGCTTCTGCGTCCGCCGGATTTCGGGCGCCGATGTAAACGCGCGCCGCTCCCTGCTCCAGCAATTCTTCAACGAAACCCTCGCCTATCCCGCGATTCCCGCCGGTGACCAGCGCCGTGCACCCTTGAATGTTCATTTTCCTCAACCCTGATAAAGAATGTCGTTCGGTTTCTTGCCGCCGCGCACCAGCTTGGCGGGATCCGCCGCGATCGCGCCCCTGCCCCAGGTTTCGCGGTGCTCCATCTCGTGGTTCCACTCCCAGGCGATGCGGCGATGCGCGATCTTCCAGGCTCCGTCGCGTTTCTCGAACCTGTCGACCGCCCGCGCGAGGGTGAAATTGTCGAACGTCTCCTCGCGCGTCTCCCGGCGCGAGAAGGTGAGAAAATAGCACTCCGTGAGCGCCTTATCGCCGTCGAGTTCGATGACGATGTTGGTGATGATGTGCGACATTCGGGGCGCCGTCGGCAGGACATCGCGCAACATCGCTACATAATCTGACGCCGGGCCGAGAAAGGTTCCGCCATGATCTTCAATGGCGTCAGGATGGTACGCAGCAGCGATAAGATCTGCGTCGCCGCGGTCGGCCCCGCGCGCGTATTTGACGAGCACGTCGTATATTTCCTGTCGGTCGAAAAGCGCCTCGACGGAACGGCCTGGCGATGTCGTCATGACAGACGGACCTCCTCCCTTTTCCGCGCCGGAGCAGAGCCGCTCCGTCGCTTTCAATAGCAGACGCTACCCCAATGGGTATGTTAATGAAAGCGATAATAGCAGCCGTCTCGAAGCCTTGCGGCCCAACACGCTTTCAGTTCCCTAGCGGCGAACGTCCAAGCCGGCGTCGCTCATCGCCCGCTCGATATCGTCCCGGCTCGCCAGATTGAAGTCGCCGGATATGGAGTGCTTGAATGCGGCGGCGGCGGCGGCGAAATCGACCGCGTACTGACTCTCCTTGCCGGACGTCAGGCAATCGAGCATGGCGGCGGCGAAGGCGTCGCCGCCGCCGATGCGGTCCACGACGCCCGTCAGGATGTGCCGTCGCGACCGCCATTCGCCTGACCGGGTCGTCAGGAGAGCCGTCAGCTGATGATCGTCGACGCTCGTCTGGTTGCGTTCGGTCGCCGCGATAGTCTGCAGCCGGGGAAACATATCGAACGCCGCTTTGAGAGCGTCGGCCCGATCCTTGAAGTCGCGGGCGAGGATGAGCGCGATATCGCGCTCGTTGATGAAGGCGAGGTCGGCGGCGGCTAGTATTTGTTTCAGGATCGCCGGCCCGTCGCCTTTCCAGGCGGCCCACAGCTGGCTGCGATAGTTCCCGTCGAATGAAACCTTGACCCCCGCTTGCTCCGCGGCGCGCACGGCTCGGATCGCCGCCTCCGCGCCGTTGGGGCCAATGGCCGGGGTGACGCCCGAGATATGCAGCCAGCCAGCATCGGCGAGCAACGCCGGCCAGTTCAGAAATGTCGGGTCCGCCAGAGCGAAAGCCGACGAGGCGCGGTCGTAGAGGATCTCGGACGGCCGCCGCACCGCGCCGGCGCTCATGAAATACAGCCCCATCCTGCCGGCGATCCGTTCGACGAAGGATATGTCGACGCCGTGGCGGGCGAGTTCTCCAAGCGCCGCCTCGCCGAGCGCATTGTCTGCGACGATGCTGACCATGCGCGCCCGGCGTCCGAACCGGGCGAGCGAAACCGCGACGTTCGCTTCAGCCCCGCCGACATGAACATCGAACCGGTTGGTCTGGAGCAACCGTTCCTTTCCTGGCGCGTTGAGCCGGAGAAGGATTTCGCCGAAGCATACGATCAGCGGGCGGTCCGTCATGAAGATGCATCCTCATCGTCGAGCGATGTCAGGAGAATACAGGCATTCCCATAGGCTGCGCCAACAAAAGGCGCTCAGACCTGATCAGGCTCAGCCTCGAACGCCGGTTCGTAATTCCGAGCCAGAAGGTGAATTATCAGAAGCGAGACGAGATAGGCGCTCGCCGCAACGATGAAAATCGGCGTGTAGGTGCCGAGCGTCTCCAGCACCCTGCCCGCGAACTTCGCCATCAGCATGCCGCCGAGCGCGCCGCTGAAGCCGCCGAGCCCGACCACCGACCCGACCGCCCAGCGCGGGAACACATCGCCCGGCAGCGCATACAGATTGGCGGAAAAACCCTGATGGCCTGCGGTCGCGAGTCCGATGAGCGCCACCGCCACCCATATGCTCGGCGCATACATGGCGAAGGCGACGGGCGTCACGACCAGCGCGCACAGCAGCATCGTCATCTTGCGGGCGCGCGGCAACGCGACGCCGCGCTTCAACAAGGCCGAGGAGCGCCAGCCCCCGAGCACCGAGCCGACATCGGCGAGAATGTAGATCGCGACCAGCGGCGGACCGAACCCGAGCAGATCGACGCCGTAGCGCCGGCCGAAGAAATCCGGAAGCCAGAAGAGAAAGGTCCACCAGATCGGATCGATAGTGAAGCGGCCGAGCATATAAGCCCATGTCTGACGCTTGGTCAGCAGCACCGACCAGGCGACCGGCTTGTGCTTCTCGGGCGGATCCGACTCGATATGGGCGAGTTCGGCCGCCGAGACCATCTTGTGCTCGCGCGGCTTCCGGTAGAACCACAGCCACACGAACACCCACGCGGCGGTGACAAGGCCGGTGATGATGAACGCGGCCTGCCAGCCGAGCGTCAGCGTGATGACCGGCACGATCAGCGGCGTCAGGATGGCGCCGACGTTCGCGCCGGCGTTGAAGATGCCGATGGCGAGCGCGCGTTCCTTCTTCGGAAACCATTCGGCCACTGCGGCGAGCGCGCCGGGGAACGTGCCCGCCTCGCCGAAGGCGAGCGGAATACGCACCAGCACGAAGCTCGTCGTCGTCGTGACGAAGGCCTGCGCCATGTGTCCCACCGCCCAGATGCCGACAGCGGCGGCGTATCCGATGCGCGCTCCGAATCTGTCGATTATCCGCCCAAAGATGACATAGGAGACGCCGTAGATCGCCTGAAACCAGAAGGCGATGTCGGCGTATCCGGTCTCTGTCCAGGCGTATTGCTCCTGCAGGTGCGGCTTGAGAACCGACAGCACCTGCCGGTCCACATAAGACAGGGTCACGGCCGCGAACAGCAGCGCGCAGACGATCCAGCGCACGCGCCCCGTGCGCAGCGCTTCGTCCGCGTCAGTCTTCGGGCCAAGCGCTATCATTTTGTCACCAATCGTGCAGGGTCCCGTCCTCCAGCCGGTTCACCGGAAGATAGGCGCGTTTGTAGGGATATTTGGCGGCGAGCGTCTCGTCGATATCGACCCCGAGGCCGGGCTGGTCGCCCGGATGCAGCATGCCGTCGGCGAAACTGTAGGCGTGCGGGAACACCGCGTCGGTTTCCGCGGTGTGACGCATGTATTCCTGTATGCCGAAATTCGACGTCGACAGATCGAAATGCAGCGCCGCCGCCATGGTGACGGGCGACAGGTCGGTGGCGCCGTGGCAGCCGGTGCGCACATTGTAGAGCGCGGCGAGGCTGGCGATGCGTCGCAGATGCGTGATCCCGCCCGCATGCACCACGGTCGCGCGAATGTAGTCGATGAGCTGCTCCTCGATGAGCTGCTTGCAGTCCCAGATCGTGTTGAACACCTCGCCGACCGCAAGCGGCGTCGTCGTATGCTGACGGATGAGGCGGAAGGCTTCCTGGTTCTCCGCCGGAACGGCGTCCTCCAGCCAGAACAGCCGGAAGGGTTCGAGATCCTTTCCGAGCCGCGCCGCCTCTATCGGCGTAAGCCGGTGATGAACGTCATGCAGGAGGTGAACGTCCCAACCGAGCTTGTCGCGCGCCGCCTCGAACAGCGCCGGAACCGTGCGCATGTATTTTACCGTCGACCAGACATTCTCGGTCGGAATATCCGCGTCGGCCGGTTCGTAGAACAGCTTGTCCTTCGAGACGCCGTATGTGGATTTGAGGCCGGGAACGCCCGATTGCAGGCGCACCGCCTTGTAGCCCATCTCGACATAGGACTGCGCCTGCTCGACCGTCGCTTCGACGCTTTGTCCGTTGGCGTGGCAGTAGACCATGACCCCTTCGCGCGCGGCGCCGCCGAGAAGCTGGTAGAGCGGCATCCCCGCCGCCTTCGCCTTGATGTCCCACAGCGCCATGTCTACCGCTGCGATCGCCGACATGGTGACCGGCCCGCGCCGCCAGTAGGCGCCGCGATAGAGATATTGCCAGATATCCTCGATGCGATGCGCATCGCGGCCGATCAGGCAGGGTATGACGTGATCGGATAAATAGCTCGCGACCGCCAGTTCGCGGCCGTTGAGCGTAGCGTCGCCGACGCCGGTCAGACCGTCGGCGGTTTCGATCTTCAGGGTGACAAAGTTGCGTCCGGGCGAAGTCACGATCACCCGCGCGTTTTTGATTTTCAGCATGGCGCCTCCAAAACCGGCCGGGAGCGGCGAGCGCTCCGGCCGAAACCTTACTTCACCGTCAGCACCGCCGTCTTGAGGTCGACCGAATTGGGTCCGACCATGATCTCGAACTCTCCGGGCTCGACCACGCGCTTCATGTTCTTGTCCCAGAAGCGCAGGGTTTTCGAGGTGACGGGGAACGTCACTGTTTTGGTTTCGCCGGGCGCCAGCGTGACGCGCTCGAAGCCTTTCAGTTCTTTCACCGGCCGCGTCACCGAGCTGACGACGTCGCGCACATAAAGCTGCACGACTTCGTCGCCTTCGCGGCCGCCGGTGTTGGTCACGTCGACCGATACTTCGGCCGATCCCGCAACGCCGATCTCCGCCGACGAGAGACGCGGTTTGCCGATCTCGAACGTCGTGTAGCTGAGGCCGTAGCCGAACGGATAGAGCGGCTCCGTCGTATCGAAGAGATAGCCGCGCCGCGCGCTCGGCTTCCTGTTGTAGAACATCGGCAGCTGGCCCGAAGAGCGCGCGATGGTGACCGGCAGCTTGCCGCCCGGGTTGACGTCGCCGAACAGAATGTCGGCCATCGCCGTTCCGCCCTCCTGACCGAGATACCAGCCCTCGATCAGCGCGTTCGCTTTCTCCGCGATGTTGACCACCGCCGGCGGCCGGCCGTTGAGCAGCACCACGACCGTCGGCTTGCCGAGCTTGAAGATCGCTTCGGCGAGTTCGTCCTGCTGGCCCGGCAGGGTGAGTTCGGTGCGGTCGCCGAGATGATTGTCGGCCCACGCCTCGCGGCTCGTCTGTTCGGTGTCGCCGAGCACGAGGACGATCATGTCGGCGCTGCGCGCCGTCTTCACCGCTTCCTTGATGCGCTTTTCGTTCTCTTTCGGGTCGGCGAGATTGACCTCGTCCGCCCACCAGTCGTCACTGTCGGTGATGCTGACGCCTTCGGCGTAGACGATTTTCGCCGCGTCGCCGACTTTCGCCCGGACGCCTTCGAGGAAATTCACGGTCTGGCGCGGCTTGCCGGAATAGCCGCCGAGCCTTGCGACGTTCGCGTTAGGTCCGATCACGGCCAGCGTTTTGAAACCGTCCGCAGACAGCGGCAGCACGCCGTCGTTCTTGAGAAGCACGGGCGCGCGCTGCGCGGCTTTCAACGCCAGCGCGCGGGCCTCGTCGTCGCCGGTCAGAGCGTCAGCCGCCTCGCCGTCCGCATAGGGATGTTCAAACAGGCCGGCGAGAAACTTGATGGTGAGAAAGCGTTTGACGGCGGCGTCGATGCGCTTTTCGGAAACCTCGCCCTTGCGCACCGCGTCGATGAGCGTGCGGAAGGCGACCCCGTCCGGGAGATCGACGTCAACGCCGGCGTTGAGGGCGCGCACGGCGGCGGATTCAATGTCCGGTTCGATGTGATGGATTTCAGCCATCTGCTCGATGGCGAAATAGTCGCTGACCACGGCGCCGTCATATTTCCACTCGCCGCGCAGAATGTCGCCGAGCAGCCATGCGTTGGCGTGCGACGGCACGCCGTCGATCTCGTTGTACGAGGCCATCACCGCATGAATGTTGGTGCGCTTCACCACCTCTTCGAACGGCGGGAAGAAGTTCTCGCGCAGCGTGCGTTCAGAGATTTGCGACGGGCCGACATTAGTCCCGCTTTCCGGCTGGCCGTGGCCGGTCATGTGCTTGAGGGTCGCGAAAACTTTTCCGTCTGCGAGCGGCAGGGTTTCTCCCTGCAGGCCGAGAACCGATGCGACGCCCATTTCGCCGACAAGATACGGGTCTTCGCCGAACGTCTCCTCGATGCGGCCCCAGCGCGGATCGCGCGCCACGTCGACCACCGGCGACAAGACAAGCGAAACGCCGCGCGCCCGCACCTCGCGGGCGATGACCGAATTGACTTCGCGGATCAGTTCCGGATCCCACGTGCTGGCGAGCGCGATCGCCTGCGGAAAGCTCGTCGCATCGACCGCCGCGTAACCGTGCAGCGCTTCTTCATGGAACAGGATCGGAACGCCGAGCCTTGTGTTCTCTATCGCCCATTTCTGCGCGGCGTTGATGAGGGCGACGGTTTCCTTCGCGTCGCGGCCCGGCGCCTCGCGGGGCGATACGGCGCCGCGCCGATCCGACGGCCGGGCGATCTGGCCGATGCCGTTCGGAAAATTGGCGCTCGCTTTCGCCGCGTCGAATTGCAGGTCGTCGTCGAAAACCTCGACCTTGTTCTGCCACAGCGTCGTTATCTGGGCGATCTTCTCTTCCAGCGTCATCCGCTTCAGGAGGTCGTTTACGCGCGCCTCGACCGGCGCCGATGGATCCTTGTAGACGGGGGTCGCCGCCGGCGCCGCGGCGGGCGCCCAGCCGAGAAGCGCCAGTCCGAACAACAGCGGAGCGAGCGCGCGCAGCGAACAGACATGCGTGGCGAGCATCATCGACTTTCCCTCCCTGATCGCCCCGTTTCGCCTCAAGGCGTAGGGCGCATTATTGGTAGCGTTACCATAATAGAAAGCGCGATCTTTCCTGTCAAAGATTTATCCGGCTGTCGGGCCGGAATTCGCGCTCGCGATACTCGAAAAAGTCGAAGTCCGCGAAAAGCCCCGCGCCCGACATATCCTGACACGCCATACCCACGAAAGCGCCGGTGAAATTCGGATTCCCCGGCGCCGTCGCTTCGTCGGAAAGGATGCTGGCGTCGAACTGCTGCGGGATCCACGACCACGCCCCCTCGCCGATCCGCCAACCGAAATATAGCCGTTCCTCGTCGACCTCGACGCGCAGGCCGATCGGGCCGGCGGCCGGGATGGCGACGGGCGCCGTGAAGGCGTCGGTCTGCGGCTGATCCGGCAGGGCCGACATGACCCGGATATGCGTGCCCGTTTCGTCGTCGCGGGAAACGTACAGGAAATGGAACTTCGTTCCGCCGTAATAGCAGACGAGGCCCGCCATCTGCTGGAAGTGCCGAGGCTCGAACTCCATGACGGTCCGGGCGCTGTAGCAATGCGCCTGCTGACGGCGCGCGACCAGCGCCTGCCGAAAAAGACTGCCGATGGATTCGCGTCCGTAGAGGCGCAGGTATCCGGGCCGCGCCGTCAGGCTGAACAGCTCTTCCGGGTAGGGCGAGCGGAGCCACTGAAACGCCGAAGGCAGGCGAGGCTCGTCGAAATCGCATCGGACCGGTTCAGGCGGAAACGGATGGGCGGGTAGCGAAGGCGCAGGCGTCTGCGCCTGCGGAACGCCTTCGCCGTCCGGCGTCCTCAGCCAGCCGTCGTCGCCCCATACCATTTTCTGAATGGCCGTCTCGCGCCCGAGCACGCATCGCCCTCGATTGCGCAGCGGCCTTCCGCACAGATAGACCATATAGGTCTCGCCCCCCGGCGTCTCGACGATGTCGGCGTGGCCGGCGCGCTGGAGCGGCGCGTCGGGCCTGTCGCGCGCGCTGAGAATATGCGTATCGGGATGCAGCTCGTACGGCCCTTCTATCGAGCGCGAACGCGCCATCGTCACGGCGTGATTCCAGCCGGTGCCCCCTTCGGCCGTGAGGAGATAATACCAACCGCCGCGCTTGTAGAGGTGCGGCGCCTCCGTGAAGCCGAGCGGCGTTCCCTCGAAAACGACCCGGCGCTCGCCGATAAGCCTGCGCTCTTCTGGCGAATATTCCTGCAGAACGATGCCGGCGAACCGGTTGCGCGCCGGCCGGTGGTCCCACAGCATGTTGACGAGATATTTTCGGCCGTCGTCATCATGAAATAGCGACGGATCGAAGCCGCTGCTGTTGAGATAGACCGGATCCGACCATTCGCCGCCGATGGCGGGCGAGGTGACGAGGTAATTGTGAAAGTCGCGAAGCGACGCTCCGGACGCGCCGCCTACGGACGTTCTCCCGTAGCGCTTGACGTCCGTATAGATCAGCCAGAACAGGCCGTCCGCCCAGGAAAGGCATGGCGCCCAGACGCCGCACGAATCGGGATCGCCCCGCATGTCGAGCTGGCTCGGCCTGCTGAGCGGGCGCGCAACAAGCCGCCAGTGAACGAGGTCCCGCGAATGATGAATCTGCACGCCCGGATACCATTCGAAGGTCGACGTGGCGATGTAGTAATCGTCGCCGACGCGGCAGATCGACGGGTCCGGATTGAAGCCGGGCAATATCGGATTACGGATTATCGCCGCGTCAGGCATGGGCGACGTCCTTCTCAGGGTCCCGCACCAGCGTCCAGAGTATGACGGCGCCGAGCAGATCGAGCGCGGCGAGACTCATGAAGAACGGCGTGTAACCGACGGTCGCCACAAGCCCGCCGACCATCAGCGTGAAGATGAGAAGGCCAAGATTGCCGCAGGTTCCCGCCATGCCGGCGACGGTCGCCACCTCGCTCCGCTTGAAGAGGTCGGACGCCATGGTGATGACCGTCACCGACAGCGTCTGGTGCGCGAAGCCTGCGAGGCTGATGAGCGCGATCGCCGCATAGGGATTCTCCACCAGACCCGTAAAGGCGACGCCGAGCATCATGAACGCGCCGAGCGTGAAGGCGCCCCGGCGGGCGTTGATCAGGCTGACGCCGCGCTTTTGCAGGAACAGCACGACGGTGGGGCCGAACATGCAGCCGAGATCGGCGGCGAGGAACGGCATCCACGCGAACATGGCGATTTCCTTCAGCTCGAAACCGCGCACGGTGGTCAGATACAGCGGCACCCAGAAGCTGAGCGTGCCCCAGGTAGGATCGGCGAGCATGCGCGGCAGGGCGATGCCCCAGAAATTCCGCTGGCGGATGATCGCTCCGACGCGCGGCTTGCCCTCCGCATGGGCGAGATGCGCCTCCTGCCCTTCAGCGATGTAGGCGCGTTCTTTTTCAGACAGGGCCTTGTGTTTCTGGGGACGCTCATAGGCTAATAGCCACAACACGACCCAGAAAAAGCCGAGAGCGCCGGTGATGTAGAACGCGGCCTGCCAGTTGTAGGCGAGGATCGCCCAGACGACGAGCGGCGGCGCCAGCATCGAACCCAGCGACGCGCCGATATTGTAAAGCCCGCCCGCAAACCCCCGCTCCTTCGCGGGAAACCATTCCGCGACCACCTTCATGCCGGCCGGGTTCGCCGAGCCTTCCGCGAAGCCGAGCAGCGCCCGCAGTCCGGCGAGCATCTGCCAGTTGTGCGCGAGCCCGTGCGCCATGCAGACGAACGACCACATGACGACGAAGATGGTCATGCCGATCTTCAGACCGACGACATCGAGAATATAGCCGACCACGGGCTGGAACATGATGGCGATCTGAAACGCGCCGGTGATCCAGGAATATTCCTGCTCTGAAATGCCGAGATCGGTGAGCACGGTCGGCGCCGCGACGGAGAGCGTCGAGCGGGTCAGGTAGTTGATGATCGCGCCCAGCATGATCAGCGCGATGGTCCACCAGCGCAGGCCGAGAATGGTTCCCTTGCGGACGGCGACGTCGGCGCGCGTGGCGTTCATGGCGGATCCTTCGCGTCAGTCGCGCGCGGTTTCGATGGGAAGCTCGAACGGGCCGACGGGCAGGCCCGTCGCGTCGAACAGCGTGCAGATCGGGCTTTCGGCCCAGCAATAGCGGACGCGAACCGGCGACGGCTTGCCGGCGTCGAGCTTCACCTCGCCGCCGTCGACGGCGGCGGCGGCGTAGCGGCACGCGCCGGGACCGGCGCCGCAGAGTTCAAAGCCGATGGGATACGCCGCGCCATGCGCCACGAGCCCGCCCTCGACATCCTTGAAGCCGATGACGATTTTCTTTCCCTCGCGCCGCGCGCTTACGGCGGTCGGCCCCGTCGGGACGATATCCTCTCCGTAGACGAGATGGCGGGCGGCGCGCGCCAGTCGACGGCCGAGCTCCTGCTTGTTCGCCGGGTGCACGTCATAGGAGTCGCCGATGTCGATGGTGACGACAAGCTCGGCGTGCGGATCGCCGGCCGCGGCGGCGCGCTGCGCCTCGCGCACTTCCGCCGATCCTGATTCTTCCGGAGCCGTCGGCGGCGCGCCGTAACCGGCGAGCTGGACGATCAGAAAAGGAAGATCCTCCCCGAACTGCCGGCGCCAGTCTTTCATCAGCGCCGTCAGCCCCATCCAGTAATTGTCCGGAACCGGCGTATCGGATTCGCCCTGGTACCAGATCGCGCCCTTCAGGGCGAAATCGCCCAGCGGCGCGATCATGCCGTTGTAGATGACGCCGAGGCCGCCCAGCACGTCCCAGGGCGCGCGCGGCGGGAAACCCGCTTCGCCTTCCGAGGCGGCGACCTTGTAGCGCCACGTTCCGTTGAGCGCGATTTTCTTTCCGTCTCCGAAGACGAGCGCCTGCCGCTCGGCGGGGCCGATCAGACCGCCGGCTTTATAGGTGTTCATCACCGCGACGACGATGTCGTTATCGCCGGCGTGCAGCACGCCCGGGGCGATCGGGTAGCGCCTTTCGCCGTCCGAAGTCGCGCCGACGCCGACGCCGTTCACCCAGGTCTGGTCGACCTCGTCGACGCCGCCGAGCGTCAGGACGGCGGGCGCGCGCGCCTGCTCCGGCGTCAGGGAGACGGTGGTGCGCATCCAGACGGTGCCGACGAAATTCGCAAGCCCCGCCTCCGGCCAGTCGTCCCATCTTCCGATCGACGGGACGACGCGCCAGCTCTCATCGACGGCGCCGGGCGCCCATGGCTCCTTGTCGGAGGGCGCCCCGGGCCCGTCCGTCCACCATGTTTCCCATATCTTCGCCCACGCCTGCTCCGCTTTCGGACGATCCGACAGGTAAAGACGGGCGATCTCCGTTTCCGACGGATCGAGGCCGGCCTCGGCGGCGCTGCCGGCGCTCACCCAGCTTCTGACGCGCGCGCCCCCCCACGATGCGTTGATGAGGCCGAGCGGAACGTCGACGGTCTTTTGCAGCTCCCGCGCGAAATAATAGCAGGCCGCCGAAAAGTCCCGCACGGTCTGCGGCGTCGTCGGACGCCATTCGACGGGCGCAGGATAGTCGGCGCGCGGCGTCGGCGCGCCGATATTCGGAATCGTCGCCATGCGGATCGAATCGTTCTGCGCGTTCAGGATTTCCGAGCGCGAATCGTTGGTGCGGTGCACCTGAAGCACCATGTTCGACTGGCCCGAGCACAGGAACACGTCGCCAAAAAGCACGTCCCTTACGGTCTGAGACGCGCCCGAACTGCTGCGGACGGCGAGCGTATGCGGACCGCCCGCCGACAGCGCCGGAAGCATGACGCTCCATGCGCCGTCAGCGTCCGCCTTCGCCTGCGTCGTCCAGTCGTCGAGGCTGACGGTGAGGCGCGCGCCAGGCGCTGCGCGCCCCCAGACCGGCGCGGGGGCGTCGCGCTGCAATACGAGATGATCCTGGAAGAGATTGGCCAGAAGCTGTTCGGCGGCGGCCGGCTGGATGAGGCCGGCGAACAGCGCCGCGGCGGCGAGCGCGCGGAACTTAACAGGCGATCCTTTCATCGCGCGCGCCGCAACAGGTTCGAGACAGACGGATGAAAATCGCAGGCCGCCGCGCGGGCGGTGTCGTGTACCATGCCGATATCTCCTCCCCGGCTCTGCGTCTGGTTCATCTTGCGCTCATTCGCTTGCGCGGTTGAGCGGCGACCCTGATTATGTTACCGCTACCTTTCCTGAACGCAAAATATAAATCAAGCGGCAGGCGATAACGTCCGGGAGGATTGTGCATTGCAAAATAATCGGTTTCTCCCGTTCACGCGCCGCGACTGTTTCGCGCTTGGGCTCGGCGGCGCCGTCGCAGCCTGCGCGCCGGGCGGCGTGAAACAGCCTGGCTCACAAGGGCTTCGCGATATCGCACGGGCGAAGGGTCGCGATTTCGGAAGCTGCCTCGGCGGCGCGGCATTTCGCGACGACCGGGTCCGCGAAATCATGGCGCGCGAGTGCGGCGTGCTGGTGCCGGAAAACGAAATGAAGTGGGCGGCGCTGCGGCCCGATCCGGCGTCCTTCGATTTCGCCGCCGCCGACGCGCTCGTCGATTTCGCCGAAGCGAACCGCATGCGCCTTCGCGGCCACACGCTGTTCTGGATGGATTCCCAGTGGTTCCCGGCCTGGCTAAACGAGTACGATTTCGGGACGCGGCCGGCGAGCGAGGCGGAGCGGCTGCTGCGGGATCATATCAGGACGGTGTGCGGCCATTACGGAGAGCGCGTGTTTTCCTACGACGTCGTCAATGAGGCCATCGAGCCGAAAACCGGCGCGCTTCGCGACAATGCGCTGACGCGCCATCTCGGCGACGCCGTCATCGACATCGCTTTCGACGCGGCGCGGCAGGCCGCGCCCCATGCTGAGCTCGTCTATAACGATTTCATGAGCTGGGGCCCCGGCAATGCGGCGCATCGGGAGGGCGTGACGCGGCTGCTGCACGAGCTTGCCGGCCGCGGCGTCCCGGTGGGCGCGCTCGGGGTGCAGGGGCATATCGGTCCCGGCGCCTCCGATACGACGCCCGAGTTCGGCGCCGACGACGAAGCGCAATGGCGAAAATTTCTGGACAGCGCCGTCGCGCTCGGGCTCGACATCGTCATCACCGAGCTCGACGTGGGCGACCAGCACCTTCCGGGCGACGTATCCGAGCGCGACGACGCCGTGGCGGCGCTGACCCGGAAATATCTCGACGTGATGCTAAGCTATCCGCAGACGCGCTATGTGATGACCTGGGGACTGACCGACAAATATTCGTGGCTGCGCGAGCGCTGGCCGCGCGAAGACGGCCTGCCGAAGCGCCCCTGCCCTTATGATGACGACTATCAGCCGAAAGCGATGCGCGAGGCGATCGCCGATGCGTTCCGCGCGGCGCCTGCCCGAGCCTGACAGACAAGAGCGAAACCGACGGGAGATAAACATGAAGCCTGTTCTGCGATGCATCGTACCGATTCTCGCGCTGTTTCTCGCCGCAGCGGCGCAAGCGGAGGACGGGTACGATCTCTGGCTTCGCTACAAACCCGTCGAAGGCGCGCAGCTCGCCGCTTATCGCAAGGCGGCGAGCGAACTCGTCGTCAAGGGCGATTCCCCTACCCTCGCCGCGGCGCGCGACGAACTGGCGCGCGGGCTGGAAAGCATGCTCGGCCGCAAAGCGCCGCTCGCCGACTCGGTTCGCCGCAACGGCGCGATCCTCGCCGGCACGCCCGAAAGCGCGCCTGAAATCGCCGCGCTCAGCCTCCCCCTCGATCGTGCGGGCGCGGAAGGCTTCGTCATCCGCAACGTCTCGGTGAACGGCCGCAAGACTATCGTCGTCGCCGCCAACAGCGACGCCGGCGTCCTCTACGGCGCCTTCGAATTGCTGCGCCGGATGCAGCTGCGCGCCGATCTCGGCGGCCTCGATATCGTTTCCGCGCCGAAGATCGATGCCCGCGTGCTCGATCACTGGGACAATTTGAACGGCTTCATCGAGCGCGGTTATGCAGGCGAGTCGCTCTGGGACTGGCAGAAACTGCCGGAGTATCTCGATCCTCGCTATACGGACTACGCCCGCGCCAATGCTTCGCTCGGCATCAACGGCGCCGTGCTGAACAACGTCAACGCCAACGCCTCCATCCTGCAGCCTCTCTATCTGAAGAAGGTCGCGGCGCTGGCTGACGTGTTCCGGCCATATGGGATCAAGGTCTATCTCTCGGCCCGTTTCAGCGCGCCGATGGAAATCGGCGGGCTGAAAACCGCCGATCCGCTCGATCCCAAAGTGCAGGCATGGTGGAAAGCCAAGGCCGACGAGATCTACTCCTACATTCCTGACTTCGGCGGCTTTCTCGTCAAGGCGAACTCGGAAGGCCAGCCCGGCCCGCAGGATTACGGCCGCACCCACGCCGACGGCGCCAACATGCTCGCCGACGCCGTCGCCCCGCATGGCGGCGCGGTGATGTGGCGCGCCTTCGTCTATTCGAACGACGTTCCCGACGACCGGGTGAAGCAGGCCTATAACGAGTTCGTGCCGCTCGACGGCAAGTTCCGCGACAATGTGATGATACAGGTCAAGAACGGCCCGCTCGACTTCCAGCCGCGCGAGCCTTTCCATCCGCTGTTCGGCGCGACGCCGCAGACGCCGCTGATGATGGAGTTCCAGCTCACCAAGGAATATCTCGGCTTCGAGGCGCACCTCGTTTATCTGGGCGCGCTTTACGAAGAAGTCCTCGAGAGCGACACCTATGCTAAGGGCGAGGGCTCGACGGTCGCCAAGGTGATCGACGGCTCGCTGTTCGGCTACAAGCGCACCGGCATCGCCGGCGTCGCCAACACCGGCGACGACCGCAACTGGACCGGTTCGATTTTCAACCAAGCGAACTGGTACGCCTACGGACGCCTCGCCTGGAATCCGGAAGCCTCGTCGCGGGACATCGCCGAGGAATGGACCGGACAGACGTTCACCACGGACCCTGCGTTCGTCGAACCCGTGGTCGACATGATGATGCAGTCGCGCGAGGCGGTCGTGAACTACATGACGCCGCTCGGTCTGACGCATCTGATGGCGACGGGTCATCATTACGGCCCCGGCCCGTGGGTCGCCGACACGGGGCGCGCCGATTGGAATCCCGTCTATTATCACCGCGCCGACGCAAAGGGCGTCGGCTTCGAACGCACGCCGAAGGGCAGCAAGGCGACGGCGCAATACGCCGCTCCGCTCGCCGAGAAGTATGCAAGCCTCGAAGAAACGCCTGAAAATCTTCTGCTGTGGTTCCATCACGTGCCCTGGAATTACAAAATGAAATCCGGCGACACGCTGTGGAACGAGCTCGTCCGGCGGTACACGCTGGGCGTCGAGGAAGTGTCGCAGATGCGCCAGACATGGTCGAAACTCGAACCCTATGTCGACGACGAACGGTTTACGGAAACGGCGGCGCTTCTGGAGATCCAGGAAAAGGAAGCGCAATGGTGGCGCGACGCCAGCATCGCCTACTTCCAGTCGATCTCGAAACTGCCGCTGCCCGAGGGCGTCGAGCCGCCGGAGCATTCGCTCGACTATTACAAGGCGATCAGCTTTCCGCACCTCGCCGGCTATTGAGGCGCGGCCTACGCCTGCGGTAAATTTCGGGCGTCTCCAACAGGAGCGCAGGATGAACATCGCTCGCATGGCCGCGTTCGCGGCCGCCGCCTTCATCGTTCAACGCGCCGACGCGTCGGAAGCGCAGGCGCTTTGCGTGGACCCCGACAAGAGCTACGAGGCCAAAGTCGTCAGCCCCAATGACGTCGTCGCCAGAAACACGCTGGGCAAGAAGGGCCCGGCGCTGCGCCTGACGACAAGCTGCACCAGTCTCAACGACATCGACCGGATTTCCCTGTCGACCAGCTACGCCTGCATGGGCAAGGGCGACGCCGTTGTCGCGACCGCCGCCAACGGACGCCGGGAAAGCTGCATCGTCACGGCGGTTGCGCCCTATGTCCCCGAAAGCGACGGCGCGGCGGCTGATTGAACGCGGCTTACGCCTCGAGGTTCAGCGGATCGCCGACGAGCCTTCCATACGCCGCCCTCACCGCTGCGACGAAGCGCGGGTTTTCAGCCAAATCGGCCTCGAACACGCTGCGAAGCGAAAGGAAGCGGTCCGTATCCCCGGCCGCATCGTCCGTGCACGCCGCCGCGATTTTCTCAAGCTGAAGCGCAAGCGGATCGTCCAGCTTCTCGCCCGCCCTCTGCCTGCCGACCGCATAGCGCATCCACGCGGCGGCGACGGTCGCGGGCCTGTCGACGGACAGGCCGGCGCGCAGGAGGTCTCTGACAGGATTGAGAATACGGTACGGCAGTTTCTGCGAACCGTCGGAAGCGATTTTCGAAAGCGTGTGACGTACGGCCGGATTGAGGAAGCGCTCGACAAGCGCCGAAACATAGGCTTGCGCGTCGAGGCCGCCGCCGGCTCTAAGGGTGGCGGCGGAGTCGTTCCGCATCAGCCGTTCGACGAACGGGCCGATGATCCGATGCGCCATCGCATCGCGCGTCGTCTCCTGTCCGGCGAGCAGGCCGATATAGGCGAGCGCCGAATGCGCGCCGTTGAGAAGACGCAGCTTCGCCTGTTCGTAGAGCGCGACATCGCCGGTGAGGATCGCCCCGGCCCGCGCGAGATCAGGCGCGTCCGGTCCGAGACTGTCTTCGATAACCCATTGAGTGAAGGACTCGCGCTGCACCGGCGCCTCGTCGGCGAGACCGGTCGCTTCGGCGACTCGCCGCTTCAGCGCCTCGTCCGTGGCGGGCGTGATGCTGTCGACCATCGTCGCCGGAAAGCGGACTTCGTTTTCTATCCATTGCGCGAAAAACGGCCCGCGCCGCTCCGAAGCGAACTGGATCACGGCGCGCCGCAGTTTCGGGCCATTGTCCGAGAGATTGTCGCAGCTCAACACCGTAAAAGGGGCGTGGCCGGCTTCGCGGCGCCGCCAGAGGCTTTCCGTCAGCCAGCCGACAACGCTGTACAGCAGTCCGCCGCCCGCTAGGTCGCGCCTGACATCGTCGTGCTTCCAGTCGAGCGCGCCGCCCGCATCGAGGCAATAGCCTTTTTCCGTGACCGTCAGCGTGACCAGCTTCGTCGACGGATCGACGAGCCGGTCGAGCGCCCGCGCCGGGTCGTCCGCGCCGGACACATATTCCGTCAGCGCGCCGATAATCTGGAAACGTGCGGGCTCGGCGAGTTCGGCGAGAGTGTAGAGACAGTCCTGTTCGCCCAGCGCCTGCGCCAGCCCGCCGCTGCGCAACGAGATGGCGGACACGCCCCAGCGCGGATCGACGGACAGCAACCGGTCGAAGTGCCAGGCCACATGGGCGCGGAAGAATACACCCGGTCCGAAATGCGCCACGCCGCTCGCAACCTTCCGGCGGTCGTACCCCGGCGCGCCGACATTTTTATGCAGCCGGTCGAGCGTTGAGGATGTGAGCCGCGGGCGAGGATCGGACATGTCGCTTGCCGGATAGTCGGAAAGGCTGTGCGGACGCCAAGCCTATCGGCGTCCGCGGAAAAAGAAATGGGCGGCGCGTCGGGAGGGATCGCGCCGCCCATGGTTTCTCAGCGGCAGGTCGGGCCTGGCCGCTCAGAACCCCCGCTTTAGAAGCCGCCCCGGAAGCCGATGAAGAAGGTCCGGCCCGGATTGTAGTAGGTGAAGGCGGCGTTCTCATACTGGAAGTACGAACGCTGGTCTTCCTTGAAGAGGTTGACGATGTCGAACGTCAACTCGGGCGAGCTCGGGATGCTCAGACCGAACATCTCGTTGATGTTGAAGCTCGACGACATGTCCCACTGTCCGTAGTCGTCGCCGTAGATCGAGGCGAGCGGGATGCCGTTCTGGTTCGGGTTGGACGAAACCGAGCCTTTTGCGAAGGTCTTCGAAATCCGCACCGAAGCGCCATGGTTTTCGTAGTACCCCGTCACGTTGTACGTGTACGGCGCAACGCCCACGGCCACGGCCGGCGCGGCCCCGGTGCCCTTCTGATCGACGATCGTCAGGTTGCCGGTGAAACCGAAGCCTTCGAGGCCGTGCTTGGCGAGCAGGAAGTCGAGGGGCTGCACCCAGGTGAATTCAAGCCCGTTCACCGTCAGAAGGCCGGTGGCGTTGACTTGCTGGTTCAGCACGACCGTGCAGCTCGCCGAGTTGGCGTTGCCCACGCCGCAGCGCGAGTCGATGGCCGCCTGCTGGGTCGGCGTCAGCGTGCTGTAGGTCACGCCGTAAGCCGAGAGCGTTGAGAACGGAACCGTGGCGGTGCCGTTCTGGGTGAAATTCTTCACCGTCTTGCGGAACACCGCAGCGCCGATGAAGCCTTCGCCGCCCGTATAGTACTCGAAGCCAAGGTCGATATTGTTCGAGATGTAGGGTTCGAGCGCCGGGTTGCCGACGTTGCCGACGTCCGCCGACGGCGTCGAGAAGTTGAGGCCGGGCAGCATCGAGTTCGGGTTCGGCCGCGTCATCGTCCGCGAGAGCGCGAGACGGACGACGAAGTCGTCGCTGACGTCGAACGCGAAGTTTCCGGACGGCAGCCAGTTGTCGTAGGAGTTGGTTGTCTCCACGAAAGTGACGACGTTCGGATAGAGGCCGCCGTCAGCCGGCACCGGCGCCGTGTCGTTGCGGTTGTCGCGGATGGACACCCGCCCGCCGATCGTCTGATCGGTATGCACCCAGCGCAGGCCGACGTTGAAGCGCAGCTGGTGATCGCTCACCGGCAGCACGCCGTTGACCTCGCCGTAAGCGCCGGTCGTCTTTTCACGGACGGAGCCGCCGCTCGCGCCGGTGTTCGACGAGCCGGCTTCCGGCGCGCCGTCGTGAATGGCGTCGTAGTTGGAGTCCGCCACGAAGCTGTCCCAGTCGACCGTGATGAAGCCGCTCGGTCCGGGGATCAGATAGTTGGCGAGCGAGCCCTGCGGAATGAGAGAGCCCTGATAGGCGAGCGGCGTCGTAATGCCGGCCGAGGATCCCGTGCCGAGGCCCGGATAGCTCGGATAGCCGCCGACTCCGGGCGTGATGGCGCCCGCGGTCAGCCCCTGGCAAGGCGGCTGCGAGTTCGGGCTTTCGAGGTAAACGTTGGGATTGCCGCCGCAAACCGCGTTCTGCCATTGCTGGCTCGCGTCGAACGCGCGGATGTCTCGCGACACGTCGTCATAGGCCGCACCCACCTTGATGTTGAAATCGGCGTCGCCCCAGGTGAAGTTGCCGCGCACGCCTTTCGTTTCGGTGTGGCGACGTTCGTCCTGGATGTTGACGCGACCGCCCGGCCAGCCGAACAGCGACGGATCGTTAAAGTCGATGTTCGAATCGATGATCGGGAACGGCGAGCTGCCGTCGTTGGTGTAGTTGACGGTGACACCCGAACTCGCCGGCGTGATCACCAGCACCGTCGGCGATTCGCGATGGAAATCGCTTTCGGTCCAGTTCGCCTGAACGTCGAACTTCAGGCTTTCCGTCAACTGCCATTCCATGCCGGGGTTGACGCCCCAGTATTCGACATCCTCGATGAACGGACGGTATTCGAGGAAGAACTGCGCGTTGGCGAACGTGCCGCTGGTGACGACGTTGTTCTGGTCAAGCTGCAGGTTCAGCGGAACCATCGCGCCGTTGCGGCCGACCCAGTTCATGTCGATGCGTTCCAGATCGTTGGCCTTGCGGCCGTACATGCTGTCCACAAAGAAATGAAGGTTGTCTGTCGGCCTGAACTCGATGCTGGCGATGGCGTTGGCGCGTTCTTTCGTGCCGAATTCGTCGGACGGACGGCCAAGGCGCGGAATGCGCGCGTTGCTCAGCTGCGTCGTCGTATAGCCGGGGTTGTTGGCGAGCAGGAAAGCCGCGTCGATGGTGTCGCCCGGCGTCAGACCGTTGCCGGCGTTCATCGGCACGGTGGACGGAATCGTCCAGTTGCCGCCGCCGTCCTGGTTGCAGGTGTTGCCGACGCCGCACTGCGCCGCCGAGAAGTTGGGCGTCGTCCAGCCGATCGTCTCGAAGCCCGTGACGCGGACCTTGTTGCGCACGCCCGCGACGCCGACGAGGACGCCGAAATTGTCCCAGGTCTTGCTGGCGAGAACCGAACCGCGCTGACCCCAGGCGTCGGCGTTGCTGTTCTTCGTTCCCTGGAACGAATAGGTGATGTGCTCGCCCGGATTGTCGAAGGGACGCGCGCTGCGCATGTCGACGGTGCCGGCGGCGCCGCCTTCGAGCATGCTCGCCTGCGAGGTCTTGTTGACGGTCAACTGCGTGAACAGCTCGGTCGGGAACAGGTCGAGGTCGACTTCGCGGTTGGTGTTTTGCGCGTCGGTGCGGCCGGTGGAGGCCACGGCGACCGGAGCGCCGTTCAGAAGAATCCGCGTGAAGTTCGTCCCGAGGCCGCGGATCGTGATGTTGAGGCCTTCGCCCGTGATCTCGCGGTTGATGGTGATGCCCGGAATGCGGTTGAAGGATTCCGCGATGTTGGTGTCCGGAAACTTGCCGATGTCCTCGGCGAACACCGAGTCGATGAAGCTTGTGGAATTGCGCTTCGCGTCAGCCGATTGCTGAAGGCTTCCGCGGAAGCCGGTGACGACGATCTCGTCGGTGGAGGCGTCATCGTCCTGGGCCAGCGCCGCGACCGGCGTCAAAAGGGCGACCGCCGCCCCCGCCAGCAGGCTCGAGCCCATCAAGATAGATCTCGCCCGACGGGCGCTGCGCGTCTTAGTGGAATGCATGCTCATTCCTCCCCTTTGAAAAGTGTTGCTTTTGTTCGGTGGTTTACGTTCTCGAGGACCCGACGCCGATCTTCGCCGGCTTCGCCCCTAGCCTCACTCGGTAGCGCCCTCTCCTTCGCAATTGGTAACGGTACCATTTCTAGGAATGTTACCGGTCACACTGACAATTAGTAACGCCCGTTGCGGAAGCCCGTCAAGCCGTTCGCGCGCGCATTGAAAGCAAGAAGATGCAAATCGTAGCAACCGCGCAACAGGCGTGCAGGGCGCTTTTTCACAAGAAGCAGCATGCCGCACTGCACCATCAAAAAAGAGAAGAAGCCGGCGCGTCGCACCTAGAGTTTGTAGGCCGTTTTAGGAAAGGCGTAGGCGAGATCGCCGATTAGTTCGTGCGCCTCGTCTTCCTCCAGCCGGTGCGTTGCGACGAGTTCGGCGAGGAACGCCGCATCGACCCTGCGCGCCAGATCGTGCCGCGCCGGAATTGAGAAGAAAGCGCGCGTGTCGTCGTTGAAGCCGACGGTGTTGTAGAACCCTGCGGTCTCCGTCGTCTGACGGCGGAAGCGGAGCATGCCTTCCGGCGAGTCGTGAAACCACCAGGCGGGGCCCAGCTTGAGGCAGGGATAGTGCCCGGCGAGCGGCGCCAGTTCGCGCGAGTAGGTCGTTTCGTCGAGCGTGAAGAGAATGACCGTCAGGTCCGCTCTGTTGCCCACCCTGTCGAGCAGCGGCTTCAGGGCGCGCACATATTCGGTGGAGAGCGGAATATCGGCGCCGCGGTCGCGGCCGAATCTGGCGAGAAGTTGCGGATTGTGGCTGCGGAAGGAGCCGGGGTGGATCTGCATCACCATGCCGTCGTCGCACGACATTTTCGCCATTTCCGTAAGCATCTGCGCGCGGAAAAGTTCAGCCTCAGCCGCGTCGCCCCGCCCTTTGAGCAGTCTGTCCAACAACGACTGACAGTCGGCGGGGCCGAGATCGGCCGTGCGCGCCGTCGGATGGCCATGATCCGTCGCCGTCGCGCCGTGCGCGCGGAAGAAGGCGCGTCTCGTCTGCAGGGCCTTCAGATAGCCGGCCCAGGTCGATGTGTTTTCGTTCGTGAGCGCGCCCAGCGCTTCGAGATTGCGGACGAAATCGTCCCGGTCCGGATCGACGACGTCGTCGGGACGGAAAGTGGTTATGACCCGCCCGCTCCATTCTTTCTGGAAAGCGGCGTGATGAGAAAGCGGGTCGAGCGCCCCTTCCGTCGTGGCGAGAACCTCGAGGTTGAATTTCCTGAACAGGGCGCGCGGGCGAAACTCGTCCGTCGCCAGTTTTTCGCCGATGGCGTCGTAATAGTGATCGGCGGTCTCGCCGCTCAGCCGCGCCTCGAAACCGAAAACCGTCGCGAAAACATGGTCGAGCCAAAGCCGGGACGGCGCGCCGCGGAACAGATAGTAATGCGCCGCGAAAGTCTTCCAGGCGGCGCGCCGGTCGACGGTCGCCTTGCCGCCATTGGGCGCGATTCCGAGCTGTTCGAGCCCTACGCCCTGACTGTAGAGCATGCGCAAGACATAATGATCCGGCCACAGGAACAGGCTGGTCGCATCCTCGAACGGCGCATCGGTCGAAAACCAGGCGGGATCGGTATGCCCGTGCGGACTGATGATGGGCAAATCGCGAGCCCGCTCATACAGGCTGCGCGCAACGGCCCGCGTCGCAGGGTCGGCTGGAAAAAACCGATCCGGGTTTAGATGCAGCGCCTGCGTCATCGGTCTGACCTTCTCACCAGAAGAAGATGTAGACGCCCGCGATGATGGCGAGAATGATCGCGGTGTGGACGATATCCCAGACGTCGTAGCTGGCGCGCGTTTCGGCGCGCTGGCTCGGCGTGACCGACGAATAGGTCAGCCCCTCGATCTGCTCGGCCGAGGCTTTCGGCGTCACCATGCTCACGAGATAGATCGCAAGGCAGGTGCCGACGAACAGAAAGAAACTGAAATACAGCCAGTTGATCTTGGCGATCGCCTCCATGAACGGCGGGAACGCGACGCCGTTGTCATAGGCGATGATCAGCCCGAGCCGCGCCATGCCGACGACGAAGCCGAGCGCGATGCCGACAAATCCCGATCTTGGCGTCACGCCGCTGGAGAAAATGCCGAGCATGAATACGGCCGCGATGGACGGGGCGAGCAGCGACTGGACGAGCTGCAGATAGGTGTAAAGCTCGCCTTCGCCGAGCTGCTGCAGGAAGGGAATCCACGCCATGCCGGCGAGCACCACGACCACCGTAGCGAGCCGCCCCACCGACACCAGATGCTTTTCGGTCGAGGCCGGGAACATGCGCTTGTAAAAGTCGACGGTGAAAAGCGTCGCTGTGGAGTTGAACAGCGAGGCCAGAGAACTCATCAGCGCCGCGAGCATCCCCGCGAGAACGAGGCCGCGCAGCCCGTCGGGCAACAGGTTCGACACCATGCGGGGGAACGCCTCGTCGGGCCGCTCCATATCGGCGAAACCCTCGACGCCCGCCTGCTTCAGCGCCACGGCGATCATGCCGGGAATAAGGAAGATGAACACCGGGAACAGTTTCAGATAGCCCGCGAAGATCGCGCCGCGGCGCGCGGTCTTGATATTGTTGGCGGTGAGGATGCGCTGAACGATGTATTGATCCGTACACCAGTACCACAGGCCGATGATCGGCGAGGCGAGAATGACGCCGAGCCACGGCGTCTGGCTCGGATCGAACAGGAAGCCCGGGAAGCCCTGCGTTTCCGGCGTGGTCGACAGGGGACGCCAGAGATGGATGGTCTCTGAATTGGCGGCGCGCAGCGCTTCAATGCCGCCGATCTTGTCGAGACCGACGACGAGAATGACGGCCGAGCCGATCAGCAGCAGCGGCGCCTGTATGCCTTCCGTCCACAGCACCGCCTTCATGCCGCCGACGATGGTGTAGATCCCGGTGACGATCACCAGCGAGAAAGCGGCGAACCAGAAGAAATCGACCTCGCCGAAAAGAGGCAGCGAAACCTTGTCGAAGCCGAGAATGGTGGTGATGGTCAGCGCTCCGGCGTAGATCGTCACCGACGCCTTGGTGAGGATATAGCTGACGAGGAAGATCAGCGAGAGGAACGTGCGCGTCGCCGGCGTATATCTTTTTTCAAGAAATTCCGGCGTCGTGAAAATTTTCGAGCGCAGATAGAACGGGGCGAACACCCAGCCGAGCACCAGACAGAGATAGGAATGCAGCTCCCAGTGGGCGAAAGCCATGCCGGAGCCCGCGCCCGAACCGGCGAGCCCGACAAGGTGCTCGGCGCCGATATTCGAGGCGAAGATAGACGCGCCGATAAGGAACCAGGTGCCGTGGCGGCTGGCGAGGAAGTAGTCGGTCGTATCCTTCTCGCGCTGCATCGCCACCCACACGGCGATGCCGGCGATCAGAACGAAGTAAATCCCGACCATGATCCAGTCGAGCTGAGAAAAATTGATCATCGCCCTTCCCGTTTCCTTTCGCCGACAGCGTCGGTCGTTCCCTCAAGCGTCCGGAAGTCAGCGCCTCCGGTTCGCCCTCGTTTCTCTTCATGCGGCGGTCGCACGCGCGATCCGCCGTCAGTGATTATGCCGCGGCGGCGTCTCGCGCACGCGTTTGTATTTCAGCGCCGGCTCCATCGCCGCGCCCGTATCGAGCTGGCCCACAGTCGCGCGATACATTTCCTGCCACGGCGTGGCGCTCGCCGGGACTGCTGGCGGCGCCTGCTTTCTACGGCGTTCGAGCTCCTCGTCGGAAACCAGCATGTCGCAGCGGCCGGCATTGAGATCGATGCGGATCGTATCGCCGTCGCGCACGAAAGCGAGGCCGCCGCCGACCGCGCTCTCGGGCGCGGCGTTGAGAATGGAAGGGCTGTCAGACGTTCCCGACTGCCGACCGTCGCCGATGGTCGGCAGGCTGGCGATCCCCTGTTTAAGCAGGGCGTCCGGCGGCTGCATGTTGACGACTTCCGCCGACCCCGGCCAGCCGACAGGCCCGGCGCCGCGAATGACGAGAATGCTTTTCGCGTCGACGCCGAGCGACGGATCGTTGATCCGCGCATGATAGTCGTCCGACCCGTCGAACACGACCGCCCTGCCCTCGAAGATGTTTTCGCGGCCGGGCTCGGACAGGTAGCGGGCGCGAAACTCCTCCGAGACGACGCTCGTCTTCATGATGGCGAAATCGAAGAGATTGCCCTTGAGCACGAGAAACCCGGCGCGTTCGCGCAAGGGCGCGTCGCAACTTTTTATCATCTCCCGGTCGCGCGTTTCGCGGCCCTCAACGTTCTCCGCCAGAGACCGGCCGGTGACGGTCATCGCCGCGCCGTCGATGCGGCCCGCGCTCAGCAGCTCGCACAGCACGGCGGGCACGCCTCCGGCGCGGTGGAAGCGCTCGCCGAGATACTTCCCCGCCGGCTGCATGTTGAGAAGCAGCGGCACGTCGTGCGTGGCGTTCCAGTCGTCGGGCCGCAGATCGACGCCGGCGTGACGCGCCATCGCCATGATGTGCGGCTGGGCGTTCGTCGAGCCGCCGATCGCCGCGACGACGGTCATGGCGTTGAGGAAAGAAGTCCGCGTCAGGATCTTCGACGGCGTCAGGTCCTCGTACGCCATTTCGACAATGCGCTTGCCGGTCTCGTAGGCGATCTGGCCGCGCTCGCGGTACGGCGCCGGGATCGCCGCGCAGCCGGGAAGCGACAGGCCGAGCGCCTCGGCGACGGCGTTCATCGTGGAGGCCGTGCCCATTGTGTTGCAGTGGCCGGCCGACGGCGCCGACGCGCAGGCGGCTTCGAGAAATTCTTCTTCGGTGATCTCGCCGGCGGCGAGCTTGCGCCGGCTGCGCCAGATCACCGTGCCGGACCCTACGAGTTCGCCGTCGCGCCAGCCGTCCAGCATCGGGCCGCCGGAAAGCACGATGGCGGGAATGTCGACCGTCGACGCCGCCATCACGCCCGAGGGCGTGGTCTTGTCGCAGCCGGTGGTCAGCACCACGGCGTCGATCGGGTAGCCGTGAAGAATCTCGACCAGCCCCATATAGGCGAGATTGCGGTCGAGGGCTGCGGTCGGTCGCCGGCAGTTCTCGAACAACGGATGCACCGGAAACTCCATGGCGACGCCGCCGGCGTCGCGAACGCCCTCGCGGACGCGTTTCGCAAGCTCGACATGGATGCGGTTGCAGGGATTGAGGTCGCTGCCGGTCTGGGCGATGCCGACGATCGGACGGCCCGAACGCAACTCCGCAGGCGTAAGCCCGTAATTCATGAAGCGCTCGAGATAGAGCGCCGCGAGGTCGATATGGCCGGGCGCTTCGAACCAGTCGCGGGATCGAAAGCGGCGCGCCGGTTTGCGGTCAGCCATGAAGCACCGCCTGTTGCGGAAGTCCGGGGACATCGACGGTAAAGCGGAACAGTCCGCCCGCCAATGGCTCCTTCTTGCGCGCTTCCGCGCTCAGTCCCTTCCAGGCGGTGGTGGCGTAAACCGTCTTCAGATCCGCGCCGGCGAAGGCGATCTTGGTGACGTTGGCGCAGGGAAAACGCACGCAGGCCAGCAATTCGCCGGAGGGCGAATAGCGCCGGACGCCCCAGCCGGAGAAGAAGGCGATCCACACGCACCCTTCCGCGTCGACCGCCGGACCGTCCGGATAGCCGGCGCCGTCGTCGTAGCGAAGGAAAACGCGCTTGTTGGAGATGCCGCCGTCCGCCGAAAGATCGAAGGCGTAAGTGAGACGGGCGAGCGTATCGGTATGGTAGAGCACGCGGTTGTCCGGACTGAAGGCCGGACCATTGGTGATGACGTAGCCGTCGTCCATCGGGCGCGGACCGTCCGCACCGAGACGATAGAGGCGGCCGGTCGGTTTCGATTCGCCGTCGTCCATCGACCCGAACCACAGCCGCCCTTTGCGGTCGACCGCCCCGTCGTTCAGCCTGTTGCCGGGACGATCCGGCTCGACCGCGTGGCGAAGGACGAACTCGCCGGTCTTCGGATCGAAATCGTGAAGGCCCGTCTTCAGCCCGGCGATGAAGCCGCCGCCGGCTTTCGGCGCCAGGAATCCCGGCGGCGCCGGCGCATCCCATGACGCTTTCCCGCCAACTTCCGGTTCGAAGCGATGGATTTTCTTCTGCTTAATATCGACGAACCACAGCGCGCGTTCTTCCGCGGACCAGACGGGCCCCTCGCCGAGTTCGGCGCCGACCTCCCAGACGCACTCCGGTTCAATAGCCATGCTCACCGCCACCCGGCGTCGATCCAGTATTCGTGTCCGGTGCACAGACGCGCGTCGTCCGAGGCGAGAAACAGCACCAGCGACGCCACGTGCGAGGGCTCTATCCGCTCCCGGAGGCATTGCTGGGCGACGATATCCGCCTCGTCTTCCGGCGTATACCATTTCGTCTGGCGCGGCGTGCGCACATTGCCGGGCACGACGGTCGTGACGCGGATGCCGGAAGGCCCGAGTTCGCGCGCGAGCGCGCGCGTCATGCCCTCGATGCCGGCTTTCGCGGTTTCATAGACGACGAGATCCGGCAGTCCGAGATGCCATGAGATCGACCCGAAATTGATGATCGCTCCGCCGCCGAGCTTCTTCATCCCGGGCGCCACCGCCTTGGCGCTCAAAAGCATATGGCGCAGGTTCGAGGCGATGCGGTCGTCCCAGTAGGCGGGCGTCACGTCCTCAAGCTTGTGACGGTCGTCGTTGCCGGCGTTGTTCACAAGAACTTCCACCGGCCCTATCTCTTCATAGACGGCGGCGAGCGCGTCGACGTCGCGGAGATCGCAGTAATGAAACACGGGCGGCGTTTCGGATCGCGCGAGCTTCTCCTCCAGCGCGCGGGCCTCCGCCGTCTGCACGTCGATGAAACTCACCTTTGAG
Source organism: Pseudomonadota bacterium (assembly GCA_036337175.1). Classification (GTDB taxonomy): domain Bacteria; phylum Pseudomonadota; class Alphaproteobacteria; order Caulobacterales; family Parvularculaceae; genus Amphiplicatus. The sequence goes on along the minus strand of JAYZEQ010000007.1, from coordinate 4,651 downwards.
CCCTGCCGGGCGAACGCCTGCACGAGTCCGCAGCCGATTCCGGTCGCGCCCCCGGTGATAACGACGCGCTTGCCTTTAAGGCTCGGATAGATCGCTGACGTCACTGACGCATCTTGAGCCAAGTTTTCCCCCCTAGGCCAAAACATACGCCGTTTTGGTTTGCGTATAGAATTCTATCGCCGCGAATCCCTGTTCGCGGGCGCCGTAGCTGGATTTGCGCGAGCCGCCGAACGGCACGTGATAGTCGACGCCCGCCGTCGGCAGGTTCACCATCACCATCCCGGCGCGGACGTTGCGCTGGAAATGCCGGGCGTATTTCAACGATGTCGTGCAGATGCCGGCTGAAAGGCCGAATTCGCCGGCGTTCGCTATCGCCAACGCCTCGTCGTAGTCCGCAACCTTGATAAGACTGGCGACCGGCCCGAACACTTCCTCGCAGTTGATGCGCATGTCGGGCTTGGTGTCGGCGATGACCGCGGGACTCATATAGTAGCCGGGCTTGTCGAGCGTCAGGCGCTCGCCGCCGCCGACCAGCCTGCCGCCTTCCTTCACGGCGATGTCCACATAGGAAAGATCCTGCTCGAATTGCGGCTGGCTGGCGGCCGGGCCCATCTTGGTTTGAGGATCGAGCGCGTCGCCGACCTTGAGCGCGGCGGCTTTCGCCGCCAGCGCCTCGACGAAGCGGTCGTAAACGCCAGCCGTCACGATGATCCGGCTCGACGCCGTGCAGCGCTGGCCGGTCGCGAAAAATGCGCCGTCGAGACACACCGCGACCGCCCGGTCGAAATCGGCGTCGTCGAGGACGACCATCGGGTTCTTGCCGCCCATTTCGAGCTGCACGCGCGCCTGGCGCGCCGCCGCCGACGCGCCGACCCTGCCGCCCACGGCCTGCGATCCGGTGAAGGATACTCCGTCTACATCCTTATGGTTGACGATCGCCTCGCCCACGCGGCCGGTTCCGAACACCATGTTGAAGACGCCGGCGGGCGCGCCGGCCTCATATATAATGTCGGCGAGCGCGGCGGCGGTCGCCGGTGTCGGGCCGGCGGGCTTGATGACGACAGTGTTGCCGAAGGCGAGCGCCGGCGCGGTTTTCCAGGCCGGAATCGCGATCGGGAAATTCCACGGAGTGATGAGGCCGAACACGCCGACAGGTTCGCGCGACGTCATCACCTCGACGCCCGGACGGGTCGAGTCGAGATACTGGCCGTGACGGCGCAGCGCTTCGCCGGCGAAATATTTGAAGATGCGCCCGGCGCGCGTCACCTCGCCGACGCCCTCGGGCAGGGTCTTGCCCTCTTCGCGCGACAGCAGGCGGCCAAGCTCCTCCCGGCGTTTCAGGATCGTATCGCCCACCTTGTCGAGGAGGTCGCTGCGAACTTCCGGCGAAGCGTCCGCCCAGGCCGGAAAGGCGCGCCGCGCCGCGCCGACGGCGGCGTCCACTTCGGTCCGCCCGCCGTCGGGGGAGACCGCCACGACCTCTCTCGTATCGGAAGGGTTGAGGCTTTCGTGCGGAGCGGCGGCGCGCACGCGCTCGCCGTCAATATAGTGCGTAAGGGTAATGGTCATGACAATAACTCCTGCAATTTCATCGCCGCGCTATTTCAGCAACCCGCGCTCCGAGAGATTCCGCATCAGCGCGCTGACGCCGAAGGTCCAGGGCGGCGCGGTCTTAGACGGGGCGATCTTGTTTTCGAGAACGCCGAGCGCGGGGGTGGAGACTCGCACGACATCCCCTTTCTTGTGAGTGAATCCCCTGCCCGGCTCATCCCTGTCCTGAGTCGGCGCGAACAAGGTCCCAAGGAACAGCGCAAATCCGTCAGGATACTGATGCTCGCTCATCGCCTGCCTGACGAGATCGAGCGGATCGCGGCTGATCTCGGCCATCGAACTTCCGCCTTCGAGACGATAGCCGTCCTCGCCTTCTATCTCGAGCTTCACCATCGCCTTGCGCACGATGTCCATGCCGAAGGTCTCGTCGAACAGCCGGATGAACGGGCCGATGCTGCATGACGCGTTATTGTCCTTGGCCTTGCCGAGCAAGAGCGCGCTGCGGCCCTCGAAGTCGCGCAGATTGACGTCGTTGCCGAGCGCCGCGCCGACCGCTTCGCCGCGCGAATTGCTAATGATGACGATTTCCGGCTCCGGGTTATTCCATTCGGAATCGGAACGCACGCCCGCATAGTCGCCCCACCCCACGGACGAAAGAACCGGACTCTTGGTGAACACTTCCGCGTCGGGCCCGATGGCGACTTCGAGATATTGCGACCACAGGCCGTCGGCGATCAGCGCCGCTTTCAACCGGGCCGCTTCAGGCGAGCCCGGCTTGACGGAGCGGATGTCCTGGCCGACGCGATCTTTCAGCGCGCTGCGGATATCCTGCGCCTTGCGCGCGTCGCCGCGCGCGCGCTCCTCGATGACGCGCTCGACCGCCGACACGGCGAAGGTGACGCCCGCCGCCTTGATGCATTGCAGATCGACCGGCGCCAGCAAGCGCATGCGCGCTTCTGTTGCGCGCTGATCCCACGCGCGGAAAAAACCGATCTCGCTGATGTCGCCGAGATCGGTTCCCTCGACGGACGGCGTCCAGTCTTCGAGAAGCGCCGAAACGGTCGGCGCCGCTCGCGACACATCGAGCGCGCGCCCCTGGCGCACGACGACGGGCGTTGGGCCGGCGCCGGCGTCGACCCGGCCAACCAGAGTCGCGCGTCGCCAGTCTTCAGGCAGAAAGTCAGCCATTCTACGGGCCCAGCGTCTTGAGCGTTCCAACCAGCCGACGGCGCAAGTCCAGATTTTTTGCGCCGTGGTTGCGCTAACATTGCAGGCCGACCGTAAGTGTCAAGCCCGCCCGGAAACCGGGCGCTTGCGGGACGCTTGCGGGGGATGTCCTGTTGAATCTCTGGCTACGAGCGTGAAATCGAGCCTTTTCTGTACGATTTTTTGCGGCGCACCAGAACGTTTCGCGCGAATTTGTTCGAACAGCAGTTGCACCGCTTCGCGCGCCATAGCTGAAATCGGCTGACGCACGGTCGTAAGAGCCGGCCAAACCGCCGTGGCGAGCGGCGTGTCATCGAAGCCGGCGACCGCCATGTCTTTCGGCACGTCGAGATCGCGTCTGTGCGCCACCGCCATCGTTGCGGCCGCCATGTCGTCGTTGCTGGCGAAGATGGCGGTCGGTTTGTTTGAAACGCGCAGCAGTTTTTCAGCCGCTTCGAGGCCGGAGCGATAGGTGAAATACCCTTGCGCGACCTGCTTGGCCGCGACTTTCAGTCCGGCCTCCTCCATGCCCGCGAGGAAGCCTTCGTAGCGCTTGGCGCTGGCCGTCTGGTTCGGGTGTCCCTTGATGAATCCAATCGACTTGTGGCCGAGCGAAATCAGCAACTGCGTCATTGAATGCGCCGCTTCGAAGTCGTCGATGCTGACGGCCGACAAGCCGGGCGCGGGCCGGCCCGTCGCCACCCTCACCGCCGGAATTCCCGCCTCAGCCACCGCCGCGAGCGCCACTTCCGAATCGCACAGCGGCGGCGGCAGGATGACGCCGTCCGCGCCGGTCGACTCGAGCTTGGCGATGGCGGCGCGTTCGCTTTCAGGATCGTCGCATTTTTCGACGACAAGCTGGCAGCCGTTGATGCTGCTTTGCTCGAGGCAGCCGACAAGAAACTCGCTGAGATAGGCGGCGCTCGGGTTGCTGCATATGAGTCCGATACGGATGGCGCTGGCGCTCGCAAGGCTGCGGGCCGCCTGATTCGGCGAATAGCGCAGCGCCTTGATCGACGCGAGGACGTTGGCGCGCGTCTGGTCGCGGACGTTGGTTTCGCCGTTAATGACTCGCGACACGGTCATGGGCGAAACGCCGGCGTGGCGCGCCACCTCATGGATTGTCACGACATTGCCGCCGCGGCGGGCGCTCTTACGGGCCACCCTTCCTGCTCCCTGCCCCAATAGACGCCTGCCGGGGCCATATTCTTCGTCTTTCAACGCCTTACGCCGCGTCGGGGGACTTTGACAACGCGCGCCATGCGCGCCGCGCCGGCCGACGGGAATCAGCCCGAGAATAATTTACGCCCTATCGCGACGACACAGTTTTATTTGCCGCAAAGCCGGAAAAATTTTTCTTTCAAAGCACAGTTTTGTATTCGGAGCGGGAATACAGGCGTCAGCGGCCTTCGGCGGCGAACGCGCCTTCGCCCCCGGCGCCGCAGCGACGCCGGTCGCAGTCCGGTCAGGACTGCGCCGGACGGCGAAAAAGGAGAGAGACGGCCAGCGTCCCTCTCCTTCTGCTCTCAGTTGTCCTTTTCGCCGATCATGCGATCAGCGGATCGATCAAGACGCGCAGTTTCCGATGCTGTCTCCATGACCGAGATGGTCGGGGACGCTGGTTTTCAGGATGTTTAGCGTATTGCCGTTCTTGTGACAGACATTGACTTTGGTCGGTATGCTGATTGTCACGGTCTGGTCGTGGCTCGGCAGCTTGCCGTCGCCCATTAACACGGTCAGCGAATAAGACGTTTTGCCGAAGTCGATGGCCCCGGCGTCGCCGATGCTGATGACGCCGCTCGCCGGGTCGATGTCGAAGGCCGGCGCGCCGTCGCCGCCCTTGATCTGCCAGGCGCCGATGGAGTCGCCTTCATCGGGATCGCTGCCGGTCGCC
>JAYZEQ010000006.1:0-430583 GCA_036337175.1 Pseudomonadota bacterium | reverse complement strand
GATATAGATGCCGACGCCCGCTTCGAAGCCGGCGACCGGATCCTGCTGGCCGACGCCGCGAATGAAGGCGGAGAGGGTGGTGTTGGAGCCGCGAGTCGTTTCCAGCGTCACGTTGGGGGTCAGCGCCTCGATGTCGGTGAGATCGACGGCGCCGATGTCGGAGAGCTGGTCGCCGTTGTAGGCGGACACGGCGATCGGCACATCCTGCAGGTTTTCATCGCGCCGGCGGGCCGAAACGACGATTTCGTCACCGGCGGCCGGCTGGCCGTCCTGCGCGAAAACCGGCGCGAGCGGCGCTGAGGCTATCAATGCGGCGGTGACAGACGAGCCGGCGAGAAGCAGGCTGCGGAATCCGGGCGTAGTTTTGCACTTCATGGTGTTCCCCTCCCTGGGTGCGCATGCGAAGGCTGGTTCCCGACACGAGGGCCGCCATCGTTAAGCGGACGCTAGCATCGAACGTGAAAACCCCCTGCTAGGACCTTGGTCTTAGTTGCGGGAGCGGCGGTTCGCCTCACAATTGGAATTCGGCGCGCTGCGGCGATAGAAACGCGGGGCCGGGCGGAGGAAACCTGCGGCCTGTTGGGTATCCCAACAGGGCGCTTCTCGAAGGGGATTGAATGCTCAGCGCGATCGGTCTTGTCGGGGGGCTCGCCCTCCTAATTCTATTGACGATCCGGGGCGTCAACATCCTGATCGCCGCTCCGGCGGCTGCGATTCTCGTGGCGGCGACCAGCGGCGTCCCCTGGTTGCCGCCGATGGCGGCCGAGGGCGCCCCGGATTTTTTTACCGCCTACATGACCGGCTTCACCAGTTTCTTCGCCGACTGGTTTTTCATGTTCCTTCTTGGCGCGATCTTCGGCGAGGTGATGGCGGTCTCCGGCGCGGCCGACAGCGTCGCGCACTGGGTCGTCAAGACATTCGGCGTGAAACGCGCGGCCATCGCCGTCGTCGCCGCCTGCGCAGCGCTCACTTATGGCGGCGTCAGCGTCTTCATCGTCGCTTTTTCGGTCTATCCGATGGCGGTCAGCCTGTTCCGCGAAGCGAATCTGCCTCGTCGTTTCATTCCCGGGGCGCTGGCGTTCGGGTCGGTCACTTTCACGATGACTTCGGCCGGATCGCCTGAGATCCAGAATCTGATCCCGATGCAGTTCCTCGGCACAACCGCTTACGCCGGGTGGCAGGTGAGCATCATCGCCGCCGTGCTGATGGCGGGGCTAGGCTTTCTGTGGATGGCGCGGATGATCAGTCGCGCCGTGGCGAAGGGAGAGCATTTCGTCGCGCGCGACGGCGACAAGGAAATGCGCGAGGCGCACACCTTGCCAAACCCGTTGCTCAGCGTCGCGCCGCTGGTGACTGTGCTTCTGGTGTTTCTGTTGCTGCAATATCCCGAACGGGCGCCCGGCTTTCTGGCGCCAGTGATGCCGGACGCGTCCCTAGGAAAGTACGCGCTGCTTGGCGCGCTCGGCGCCGGCGCGTTCGTCGGCCTGCTCATCGGCCTGCCCCGGCTGGCGCAGATGCCGGCTGCATTTTCGGTCGGTGCGACCGGCGCCGTCGTCGCCATCACCAACACCTGCGCCGTCGTCGGTTTCGGCGCCATCGCCAAACTGTCGCCGGCGTTTCAGGAAGCGCTGGTTTTTCTGCAGAATATGCCAGGCGATCCGCTTATCGGCGCCGCGATCGCGGTGACCGTCATCGCCGGGCTGACGGGATCGGCTTCGGGAGGGCAGACCATCGCCCTGCCGCTGCTGGCTCCGCACTATCTCGACGTCGGCGTCAATCCGAGCGAGCTGCACCGGGTCGTGGCGATATCTTCCGGCGCGCTCGATTCGCTGCCGCATAACGGCTATGTGGTGACGACCATCAGGGCGATTTGCGGCGAAACCCATAAAGACGCTTACGGCGCGGTTTGGGCGCTGACCGTCGTGGTGCCGATGATCGGCCTCGCCGTCGCCATCGCGCTGTTCGTGTTTTTCTAGGAATTGAAGATGACTCTCGAAGCAAGATATGCAACCGCAGTCGTGCTGGCTGCGATGGCCGCCGTCGGTTGCTCGGAGAAATCCGCAAAGACGGTGTCGGCGCCGCGCTTTGAAATCGTCAGCGAACTCTCTCCAGTTCATTACGATGGCGCGTCGGACGATCTTCTCACCGGCGGGCTCGGGTTCGAAGGACTCAATCTGCCGGCGCCGCCGGCCGAGGCGTCGCTGCGCACGAAAGCCATTCACACCAATTTCCGCGCCATTGTCGACGTCACCGAAGCGGGCGGTTTCACAAGGCTCTACGGCCCGCCGAAAGATCGGTTGAAGATCGCCGGGTCGGAATATGTGGCGATGTTGAAGCTTGCCGGCATGACGCAGCCTTTCACGGTCGCTGTGGCTGTTCCCGACAGTTTCAACGCCGGCGAGCCCTGCCTTTTCATTGCGCCGTCTTCCGGATCTCGGGGCGTATACGGCGCGATCGGCACGGGCGGACTCGAAGGCCTGACGCGCGGCTGCGCCGTCGCCTTCACCGACAAGGGGACGGGGACCGGCTTCATTCACCTCGACACGGGCGAAGGGTACGACGCGCGCCTCGCCCTGACCTCGGATCCGGCGGAGATGATGTTCTCGCCGGCGGATGCGAAGACGGGCGCAGGCGCTCCGAACGTGATCGCCGTCAAGCACGCCCACTCGGGCGACAATGTCGAACGGTTCTGGGGCGAGACGACGCTCGCCGCCGGAGAGTACGCTCTCTCAGTCCTCAACCGGCATCTCACCGGCGCAGATTTCACGCCCGAAAATACGCTCGTTCTCGCAGTGAGCGTTTCGAATGGCGGCAAGGCGGCGGTGATGGCCGCCGAGGCCGATCGCGCGGGATTTCTCGACGGCGTCGTCGCTTCCGAGCCCAACGTCTCGCTGAGCGCGCCCGGCCGCGTGCTGGTCGGCGGGGCGGAGATCGCCGGCGCCGGGTGGGAAATGCTCGACTATGCGACTCTGATGAATGTCTACGCGCCTTGCGCCGCGCTTGCGCCTGACCTGGCGGCTGAGCCTGGCGTCGCCGCGACTCTTTTCGCGGCGCCCGCATTAACGGCCTGGTGCGCCCGCCTCGCCGTGGAAGGGCTGGTGCATGGCGAAACAGCCGCCGAACAGGCGAGCGACGCGCTCGTCGTCATTCACGACGCGGGGTTTGCGCGCGACACGGATCTTCTGTTTCACTATGGCGTCGCCATCAGACTCTGGCCGGCTCTGGCCGCCGCTTACACAAACGCCTACGGCCGCTACAGCGTCGAGGATAAGCCCTGCGGCGCCTACTATGCTTACGCGAGCAACGGCGCGCCGCGTTCAGCCACGCTCGAGGAAAAGGCCTCGCTCGCCGCGTTGAGCAGCGGCATACCGCCCACGGCTGGCGTCGATATTCTCTACAGGGATAACTCGCCTGGTGCGGCTATCGATGCGGCGTTGTGCTTTCGTAACCTGTGGTCCGGCGCTGAAGGCGAGAAAGTTCGGACTGGCTCCGCGGAAGCGCAGAATTCCGGCGATCACGGCGGCGTTCCCATGATCATCCTGCACGGGCGATCCGATGCGCTTCTTCCCGTGAGCCACATGAGCCGGCCTTACGTCGCTGCGGCGAGGGGGGAGGGGGCGCTTCGCTACTATGAGATCGAGGGAGGCCAGCATTTCGACGCTTTCCTGATGCTGCCGGATCTCGGCGCGAAGCTGACGCCGATGGCGGTCTATCTCGACAGGAGCGTCGATCTGATGCTAGCGCATCTCAGGTCCGGCGCGCCGCTGCCTCCGAGCCAGGTCGTTCGCAACGCGCCTCGCGGAGCATTCCCTCTAGGCGAGGAGCGTCTGGGCGGCATAAAGTCGGAACCCGGAGCGAACGCCATCGAGGTCGATGACGGTGCCATCATCATTCCGCAATAGAGCCCGCGGCGCGACAGGCGGAGGCGGTTTGTGGCGTTGACAAGCAGCTGGGGGCTGATCGGCGTTTCGGTCGCTTATCTATGGCTGCTGTTCCTTATCGCCTATTTCGGCGACAAGCGCGCTGACAAGGTCGGTGTTCCGGCGCGTCAGCCCATCGTTTACAGTCTCGCGCTGACGGTTTACTGCACGTCGTGGTCCCTCTACGGCACGACGCAACAGACTGCGGTGACCGGCTGGCTGTTTCCCCCCACCTATGTCGGCACCATCATTCTTTTTGTGTTTCTCGCCGGCTTTCTGCACAAGCTGATCGTCGTCTCGAAACGGCAGAACATCGTTTCTGTCGCCGACTTCATATCCGCGCGTTACGGGAAGTCCCGCGGGCTCGCTTTTCTTGCGACCTTCATCGCGCTGATCTGCGTAACGCCCTACATCGCCTTGCAGCTTAAAGCCGTCACGGAGAGTCTGAATCTTTTATCCGGCGAGGCTGCAAGCGAAAGAGGATTGCCCGATACGGCGTTGATCGTCACCGTCATGCTGGCCGTCTTTTCTATTCTTTTCGGCGCGCGGCGTTCACTGACCACCGAGCACAATCGCGGCCTCATGCTGGCGATCGCCTTCGAGGCTGTTTTCAAGCTCGTCGCGTTTGCAGCGATAGGCCTCTTCGCCATCTTCACGCTTCATGACGGCGTCGGCGATCTCGTGCGGAAAACGGTGGAGGCCCGCGTTTTCGAGAACGCCGGCGGCGCTGGGCGGCATGCGTTTCTGGCGTCAGTCGTTCTGGGCGTGGCCAGCATCATTTGTCTGCCGCGCCTGTTCCACGTGCTCGTCGTCGAGAATGTGTCGACCGACGATCTCAAGGCGGCGCAGAAATGGTACATTCTATACCTTCTCGCGATGGGCGCGTTCGTCTGGCCGATCGCTGCGGCGGCGCTGCTCAAGGGCGGGGAAGCCGCAGCTTCTGGCTATCATTCGTTGGTGTTGCCGCTCGCGTCAGGCGAGACGGGGCTTGCGATTCTCGCCTATCTCGGCGGCCTTTCCGCCGCGACCAGCATGGTGATCGTCGCCACCGTCGCGCTAGGGATCATGGTCGGAAACGACCTTGTCGCGCCTTTCGCCATTCGCAACAAGACGCTGACCGGCGGCGGAGAAGATCTTTCGGCGCGCGTTCTGATGATCCGCAGGCTGTCGATCGTCTCATTGCTGGCGCTGGCCTATGGATACAATAGATTTATCGGCGGTTCGGGGCAGCTCGCGTCGATCGGCCTCATGTCCATGACTCTCGCCGCGCAGTTCGCGCCGGCGATCGTCGGAGGGCTTTACTGGTCGCGCGGCGATGCGCGCGGCGTTGCGGCCGGACTCATTCTCGGCGCCGCTGTCTGGGCTTATACGCTGCTTGCGCCGGCGCTGATTCAGGCGGGCATCGGCGATGCGTCGCTGCTTTCGCAAGGGCCGTGGGACCTGGCGTGGCTGCGGCCGACCGCGATGCTCGGACTCGACGGCTGGGACCCGATCGCGCACGGCCTCTTCTGGTCGCTCGCTGCAAATACGGCTGCGTATGCCGCAGTTTCGCTCGTAGCGCCCGCAGACATATCTATGCGGCTGCAGTCGGGCGCTTTTGTCCGGCTCGAGAGCGCCGCATCGGCCGGCCCCGCCTTCGCTGCGATCCGCAACGACCAGCTTGCGGCGCTTGTGGGCCGCTTCGTAGGTCAAGCGGCGGCAAGAGAAGCGTTTGAACGCTTTTTCGGCTCGCGCGGCGCCGACGCGCCCGCTGCGGCCAGCGCTGACCGTGAAACATTCCAGTTCGCCGAGCGGCTGCTCGCCGGCGCCATCGGGGCCGCCTCAGCGCAGGTCGTGCTTCGCTCAGCGGCCAGCGGGCGAGACCTTAAAGTCAGCGACGTTGTTATGCTCGCGGATGAGACGGCGCGTGTTTTCAGGTTCAACCGCGACCTGCTTCAGGCGTCCCTCGACAATGTCAGCATAGGCATTTCTGTCGTCGACAAGGACTTGAGGCTTGTGGCGTGGAACAGCGCTTACGAGAAGCTGTTCAATTATCCGGATGGCTTCCTCTATGAAGGCCGTCACGTGCGCGATCTGCTGGAATACAATGCCGCAAGGGGCGAATTCGATGGCGACGCCGGCGCCGAAATCGAAAAACGGCTGCGGCATCTGCGCGCCGCGACGCCTTACACCTATCAGCGCGCGCGTTCGAACGGCATGGTCATCGAGACGCGCGGCAATCCGATGCCCGGCGGCGGATTCGTGACTAGCTATACAGACGTATCCGACTTCGTCACCGCCGAGAGGGCGCTCAAGGATCTGAACGAAACGCTGGAGCGACGCGTCGTCGAACGCACCGAAGCGCTGACCCTCGTCAACAGCGCTTTGAAAGAGGCGAAAGCCGAAGCCGAACGCGCCAACCGTTCGAAGACGCGATTTTTCGCCGCCGTGAGCCATGACGTGCTGCAGCCCTTGAACGCCGCCAGACTGTTCGCCTCTGCGCTCGCTCAACAGAACAGGGAGCCTGCGCTGGCGCGCACCATCGGCAATCTCGACAGCTCCCTTAATTCTGTTCAGGATCTCTTAAGCGAGGTGCTCGATCTCTCCCGCCTCGATGCGGGCGGGCTCGATCCGGAATTCCAGACGGCTTCGCTTCGCCGTCTTTTCCGGGAACTCGCAGACGAATTCGCGCCGGTCGCCCGCGAGCGCGGCATTGTTCTGCAGGTTCACGAAACCTCGCTTCTGGTGCGCAGCGACACCCGGTATCTGCGCCGCATCGTGCAAAACCTCGTCTCGAACGCCATCCGCTATACCCCGTCTGGCCGGGTCGTCCTCGGCGTGCGCAGAAAGGATGGAAATGCGCGCATCGAAGTCTGGGATACAGGAATGGGCATAGAGCCGGTCCATCTGGATGACATTTTCCGTGAATTCAGGCGCATCCCGTCTCCCGCCGCCGACGGCGCGAAAGGTCTCGGCATCGGACTGGCGATCGTCGAGCGCATCGCGCGCATGCTTGATCATCCTGTCTCCGTCAGATCGACTCCAGGAAAAGGCTCCGTCTTCACGGTTTCCGCGCCTATTTGCGGCAAGGAGACTGCGCCGGAGACGCATGTCGCCGAGCAGGGCCGTGAAACCGCGAACGCGCTCGCGGGACTGTCCGCTCTGTGCATAGACAACGACGCTTCGATTCTTGTCGGCATGGAGCAGCTCCTTGGCGGCTGGGGCTGCCGGGTGGCTACCGCGCCGTCGGCGGAAAAGGCCATCGCGCTGGCTGAAGCGAAAGGCGTTGCGCCCGACCTTCTGCTTGTCGACTATCATCTCGACAATGGCGAGACCGGCCTCGAAGCGGTCGCCATGCTGCGCCGGCGATTCGGCGCTGAAACGCCCGCCATCATCATTTCCGCCGACCGGACGGACAAGGTGAAGCGTCTCGCTGAAAAAGCCGGCTGCCGCTTCCTCGCCAAGCCGCTTCGTCCGGCGGCGCTGAGGGCGTTGATGGCGAGTCTTTCTGCTACACGCCCGGCTGTCGCTCTTTAGCGCCCTTAAAGGCTGTCTGTGCGCGAATAATCGCTGAGATCGAGTGTCTGCATCGCAGCGAGCACCTGCGTGCGCCGCTGCAAGTTGAGCTTCTTCAGAAGCGCCGTCATATGGGCTTTCACCGTCGACAGCGACAGATCGAGCTCGTGGGCGATTTCCTTGTTAAGCCTTCCTTCGGCGATCAGACGAAGCACCTTGAACTGTTGCGCCGAGAGCGTCGACAGGCGGCGGCCGAAATCGACGTCGCCTGCATCGGCGTCGCCGTGCGCTCCGGTCTCCGGCGCCCAGTTCTCGCCGGCGAAGATCGCGGAGATCGCCTCCGCTATCCGTCCCGGCGACAGGGATTTCGGAATATAGCCTGAAGCGCCGAACTGCATCGCCTTGCGGATGACCCTCGGATCGTCGATGCCGGAAACGATCGCCACCGGCGTTTCCGGGCGTTCGACGCGGAGATAGAGCAGGCCGGAGAACCCGTTCGCGCCTGGCATCAGCAAATCGAGCAGCACCAGATCGGCGCCTCCGCGGGCGGCGAGAGCGGCGCTGGTTTCGTCGAGCGAGCTGGTCTGGGTGATGTCGCATCCGGGCGCGGCGGTTTTGACCGCTTCGCTAAGCGCGAGGCGGAACAGCGGATGATCGTCGGCGATAAGGATATGCGGCGCGTCTGACATCGGGCTTTTGGGCGACGGGAAAGTCAGAATCGCTTGGGCGCGGCGATCCCCCGGGCTCCATAACACACCTCGCGCGCCCCGTCGCGGCGGGGTCGGAGCCTTCTGCGGAGAGGCGCCGGGCGGCGGCCTCGATCTTGAGGGCGTTGAATATGGACAAGCCCTCGGGCCTTGTCCTATACACCGCCCTCCTGACCCTCAAGGGTTCGCCCAGGTAGCTCAGTTGGTAGAGCAGCGGATTGAAAATCCGCGTGTCGGTGGTTCAATTCCGCCCCTGGGCACCACTCTGCGGGTTTCACCATTTCCGTAATTCGAAGCATTGAGGCCGATGAGGGCGTTCCGGCCGAAATCGTCGTCTTGGGCCTTGCGGGAGGTGCATGGCTTCGATATACCGCCTGCTCTTCCGGGACATATGAAGCTTTGTTGACGGCTTCGCTGCAGCCCGGATCATGTTGGCGCGGGGTGGAGCAGCCCGGTAGCTCGTCAGGCTCATAACCTGAAGGTCATAGGTTCAAATCCTATCCCCGCACCCAACACGATCACGCGTTATCATCAGTAAGCCTCATAAGCGCCGTTGCGAGCGTGGTTAACGGCTGCTGAATCAACCGCAAATAATTCGTCTCTGTTTTTATACGCGACGAAAGCATCTTCACTCCAATATGCACGCATAGGTTGCTTGGAGAGATGTATGCATCTCATGGTGTCGGTTCGGCTGGCCTCGGACCGCTTCGCCGCCGACCGTCGAGGCGCGTCGGCGATCGAGTTCGCCATACTCAGCCCGATCTTTTTCGGCCTGCTGTTCGGGATCATGACGTTCGGCATCCACTTCGGCGCCGCCAACAGCGTCCAGCAGCTTTGCGGAGACATCGCCCGGGCCGCCGTCGCGGGGGTCAGCGAGAGCGAGCGGGTCGAGATCGCGCAGGAATTTCTCAACGCCAACGTCGGCAAATACATCCTCCTCAAGCCCGACTATCTCACCGTCGAGGTCTCGGACAGTCCGACCGAACCGCAACAGTTCGACGTGCGCGTCGAGTACGACGCGTCACATCTGCCGACGATCGTCTGGACAGAAATGTTTCATCGCCCGCCGCCGGTGATCCGCAGCGTGGCGACGGTCCGGCACGGAGGATTCTGAATGTCTCGTTCCATGATATTCGCGCGCCTTGGCGTTTTCCTTCGTGCAGATCGGGGAAGCTTCAGCGTGATCGCCGCTGTCTTTCTTCCTGTGGCGATCATCTGCGCGGCGATCGTCGTCGATCTGGCGATGCTGTCGCTGGAGAAGAAGAAGGCCCAGAGTTCTGTGGATCTCGCCGCGATCATCGCTGCACAGAACATCGCCGTCGCCGAGAACGCGGCGCGGCGCGTGTTGGCGCTCAACGGCGACAATACGATCACCGACACCGAATTCGGACGGCTCGACGAGGAGGAGAAGGAAAAAGCGAAAGCCCGTCCGCGCGTCGCCGTCGAGCGCGGACGTTATGCGCCGGACGCGGATCTACCGGCGGGTGAGCGGTTCACGCCCGGTCAGACGCCGTACAATGCAGCGCGGGTGACGATGAGCAAGGAGGGCCGGCTCTATTTCGGCGCGCGGTTCGCCGCTCCGCCCGTCATTTCCGTAAGCGCCATCGCCAGCGCGCAGGAACTTGCTGCATTTTCCGTCGGGTCGCGTCTCGCCGCCTTGAGGGAAGGCGTCGCCAACCAGGTGCTGAGCGGCTTGCTCGGCGTGCAGGTGAACCTTTCCGTGCTCGACTATAACGCCTTGCTCAAGGCGGATGTCGAGGTGTTCCAGTTCCTCAATGCGCTGGCGGCCGAGCTCGACATTACTTCCGGCCGCTACGAGGATGTGTTGGAGGGGGACCCGACGCTGGGCGATGTGATCAAGGCGCTGGCGAGCGTGTCGGGCGAAAGCGGCGACAGTTTCGCAACGAATGTGCTTAATCGCCTTTACAGCACGGCGCTCGACGCAGGGAGTAAAATCGATCTGACCACGGTGATCGATCTCGGACCTTTCGCAGAAGTCGCTATCGGAGAAGCTGGCGCGAACGGCATGCCTGCGAAAGCGCGCGTCATGGATCTTATCTTCGCCAACGCCGTCGTCGCCAACGGCGAGTCGCTCCTGAAGCTCGATCTGGGCGCAACCGCGCCGAATCTCGCTTCGTTAAAAGCCGACGTTTCGATCGGCGAGTTGATGCAGGACTCCCCATGGCTGCGCGTCGGCCTCAACAAGGAAGTCGTTTCCAACGTGCAGATCCGGGTCCAGCTCGTTGCGAGCCTGCTGGGCGAGGGGGCCTTGAAAGCAGTGGCGGTGCGCGCGCCCTTATATATCGAAGTGGCGCGGGCTGAAGCGAGCCTAGGGGACATCCGCTGTCCGGGCGGCCGCTCGGATCTGGCCGAAGTCGACATCATGGCGCGGCCGGGCGTCGTTGATCTTTGGCTCGGGGAAGCGGACCTTTCAAAGCGCGTGACCCACTCGACCAAGGTGGACCGGGCCCGTCTTGTTGAGTCGCCGGCGATAAAGGCGACGGGCAAGGCGCGCGCCACAGTGCAGAACCTGTCGGAATCGCGGCTGACATTCAGTTATCACGACATCGCCTCGGGCTCGATCAAAAGAACATCGACCACAGACATTCTCGAAAGTCTGTTCGTGAGTCTCGCCGGCGATCTCGATCTCGATATCAGGGTGCTCGGTCTCGGGCTGAATACGGGCCCCCTGCTGCAGCCGGCCCTCGCCGAAGCGCTCGGGGACATCTTCGGTCTTATCGACGAGCCCGTCGCCGCCCTGCTAGAGACGCTCGGCGTCAGCGTCGGCGAGGCGGACGTGAGGGTGAACGGAGTGCGCTGCGACCGCTCGGTGCTCGTGCAATAGAAACGGCCGTCGGGGCGGATTTTCAATGGCGGAAAAAGCCGGTATGACGCGGGCGGCGCTGCGGCGCCGTTTGCGCAGCCAGCCGGAACCCGTCGCCCCCGTGACTTTTCACCCGCATCGCTTCTGCGTCGCGCCTCTGATGGACGGCACCGACCGTCACTGCCGGTACTTTCACCGGCGGCTGACGAAACGAGCCCGTCTCTACACGGAGATGATCACCGCCGAGGCGATCATGCACGGCGACCGCGAGCGGCTGCTCGGCTTCGATCCGAGCGAGCATCCGGTCGCCCTTCAGCTCGGCGGGAGTGATCCGAAACTGCTCGCCGAAGCGGCGCGCATAGGCGCTGATGTCGGTTACGATGAAATCAATCTCAATGTCGGCTGCCCGTCCGACCGCGTGCAGTCCGGCGCGTTCGGCGCCTGCCTGATGAAGACCCCGGCGCTGGTGGCGGAGTGCGTCGCCGCGATGCGAGGGGCCGTCGGCGTTCCGGTTACGGTGAAATGCCGGCTCGGGGTCGACGATCAGGATCCGGAAGAGAGTCTGTTCGGTTTCGTCGAGACCGTGGCGCAGGCGGGCTGCGCGCTCTTCATCGTACACGCGCGCAAAGCCTGGCTCGAAGGACTGTCGCCGAAGGAAAACCGCGAGATACCGCCGCTCGATTACGATCTGGTGCGCAAGCTGAAAAGATCGCGGCCCGAGCTGTCCGTCGTGCTCAACGGCGGCATCGCGTCTCTCGACATGGCGGCGGAGCTGCTGCCCGATTTCGACGGCGTGATGCTCGGGCGGGCCGCTTATGGAGAACCCTACATTCTGTCAGATGTCGACAGACGTTTCTTTGCAGACGACATGCGGACGCCGAGCGTCGAGGAAGCGGCGCGCGCGATGGTTCCTTACCTTCGGCGCATGACGGCGGCGGGCGTCCGGCCGCATCATGTGACGCGGCATATGATCGGGCTCTATCACGGCAGACCGCATGCGCGGACGTGGCGCCGGCGGCTGTCCGAGCAGGGCGCGTCGGCCGGGCCTGACATTCTCGAACGCGCCATCGCAGAGATGGCCGGCGAGATGGAAGGCGCCGTTTGAAACATGGTGCAGTCCTTCATTGACGCCCACGGTCTGCTTCTCGCCGCGGCTATCGCTGCGGGTCTTGCTTCCGGATTCGTCGGCGGGCTGTTCGGCATCGGCGGCGGCATCGTCACGGTGCCGGCGCTGTATGCGCTGTTCCGCGCTTACGGCATCCCGGAGGAGCCGAGCCTGAAAACGGCGATCGGCACGTCGCTGGCGGTGATTATCGTCACGTCGATCCGTTCACTGATGACGCATCATGCAGGCGGTCATGTGGATGCGCGCCTGCTCAGGGCGTGGGCGCCGTGGATCGCTGTCGGTTCCGGCCTTGGCGGCGTTCTGGCGCGTTGGGTTCCGGGCGAGGCGCTGACATTCGTATTCGCCGCCGGCGCCTTGTTCATCGCCTGGCGTCGTCTCGCCGGCGGCAAGGGCGCGCGCGCAAAGCCCGCCGTCGATCTTTCGTCGCGCGCCGTTCATATCCCCATCGGATTCGGCGCGGGCCTGTTTTCGAGCCTGATGGGACTCGGCGGCGGCGCCGTGGGCGTCATGGTGATGACGTGGTCGGGACGCTCCATCCATCAGGCGGTGGCGACCGCTTCCGGCTTCGGCGTCGCCGTCGCCGTTCCGGGCGCGCTCGGCTTCATGTTTTCCGGCTGGGCGCATGAGGGCCTGCCGCCGGGGTCGCTCGGGTTCGTCAGCCTGCCGGCCTTTGTCGCCGTCGCGGCGGCGGCGGCGCTGACCGCGCCCGTCGGCGCGCGCCTGGCGCATCGGCTGAAAGGCGAGCTGTTGAGCAAACTGTTCGCGCTCTACATCGGCGCGACGGCGCTGGCGCTGTTCGCCGACATGTTCAGCTAGGCTATTGCACGCGTTCGACCGTGAAGCCTTGCTCCGTAAGAAGATCGATAACGCTGTCGTCGCCGATCAGATGGCCGGCGCCGACGGCGATGAAATAGTCGCCTTCGCCGCTCATGAGGTCGGCGATCTTCTTCGCCCAGTTTTCGTTGCGCGCGACGATCAGCGCATGAAAAGCCTTGGGAGAGGCGTCGCGCAGCGGCGCGAGAATTTCAGCGTCGAGCGTTTCGACGTCGCCGACGCGCCAGGCTTCGAGAATGCGTTCGGTCGTCGCCTTGAAGTCGTCGAACTCCTCGATGGTGATGTCGAAATTGGCGAGCATCTCCCCGTCGTCGAGATCGGCGAGGATTTTCACCTGCTCCTCCGCCGTTTCGAAGTAGGCGAGCGCGTCTCCTTCTTCTCCGGCGCGCGCGAGCACCACCGTTTCGACGCCGTGCGACGGATCGAAACCCTCGACCTGCATGGCGACGCCGGCGAGCGTCACCAGCGCCAGCCAGGGGCGCAACGGTTCGAGCGTCGCCATCGGCACGTTGAGGTTCGCCGCGACGCGCTTCAATTCGGCGGCGCGCTTGGGTCCGAGCGTCGACGACAGCGTCACGCCTTTCGGATTGAGGCCGTAGCGCTGCACGAGGCCGAGCATCGCCGCCTGCGCCTCGGGACTTGAAACGTCGGCCTCGACGATCGTCGTTTCCGTCTCCCGCATCGCCGAGTCGAAAGCGGACGTCTCCCACTGGAGCCTGGACGGCAGAAGGTGAAACGTGCCGAACAGATAAAGTTCGGAGTCGGCGTCCGCGACGCGCCACAGGGCGGGCGATCCCGCGGAAGACTGAGCCGCGCAGGCGAAGGGAAACAGCGCCGCGCCCAATGCAGCCGCGCCGATGAGGGCGCGCGCTGCGCCTGTTATTCTGCTTTTCATCACGCCTGCCGCTCCCTGACTGCGCCGTTCTCTTGTTGCAGATAACACTCTTCGCGGCCGCTGCGCACTATCGAAATGGCTTCGTCGCGGGCGCGTTTTGGACGAACTTTCATGACGGGACGGGTGAAAACCATCGCCGCGGCGCCCATATAAAAGGTTATTACCTCGAACCCGAGAGGGCGAACGCCAATGAAATCCAAAACCGCTTTCGCAACTTTCGACGGCGCAGCGGCGCGCGCTTTCGTTTACGAGCGTACCGAAAAGCGCCTTGCGCCGCTGCCCGGCTTTCCCATGGAGGGCGACAGAAAACCGGAATTCGACGACAAGCGGCCGCGCTCCTTCCAGTCCGCCGGCGCGGGGCGCAGCGCCATCGAGCCGCAGACCGATCCAGAGAAGCATCTCGAACGCCGGTTCGTCTGCGATGTGGCGGCCCAGCTTGAAGCATTGCGCGGCAAGAAGCTGTTCGACCGGCTGATCGTCTCGGCGGGACCGCGCGCCCTCGGCTACTGGCGCGAGACGGCGCCGAAGCAACTGGCGGCGATCGTGAAGACCGAACTCGCCGCCGATCATGTGCGGACTGACGACGCCGCGCTCGTCTCCGTGGTCGAAGAATCGTTTTTCGGCTGACGGCGGCCCGCATCATTATTTCGGCGGCGCGACCTCGAATGAACGAGAGGCGAACACGCGCCCCTCGAATTCGTCGCGGCCGCGATAGGTGATCTCCAGAACGCCGGGCGGCAGGTAATTGAGATTGAGGGGCAGCACGAACCGCCGCTTGCCGGCGTCGCGCCACGCGGCGGCGTTGTCGAGCGCGGCGAGTTCGATCGGCTCTCCGTCGAACGGAGCAAGACGCAGCTCAATCCGTCCGTAAGCTGAATACTCTCCCTTGGGCGTGATTGTCGTCGAGAGTTCGAGCAGGCCGCCGCTGTCGCGCAACAGTTTCGTATCGCCGATCTCGGCGCGCGCCTCGCCTTCGCCGCCGCGCAGCACCACGGGCGTCGAGACGCCGAGGCCGATATCGAGTTCGAGCCCGCCGGCCCGCCGCAAGGGCGTGCGCGCCGCGCCGGTCTCGATGAGAAGATGCGAGCGCCGTTCGCCGGCGGGGATGGCGGTCCTGTCGCGCGCCGCGACGGTGACGACGGCGCTGCCGCCCGGCTCCAGCTTGAAGAAGGCGGGCCACACGGTGAGGTAGGGGGCGGCGCTCAGCCGCTCGCGGTCCCCGGCGGAGGCGGGGGCGTAGCCGGTTTCGGTCGCCGTCATGTCGATCCATGAAACCCGGCCCTCGACGATGCGGCGGGAGGGGTTCGACAGCCGGTACGTGGCGACCGGCGCCGCCTCGGTGATCACCTGCCTGAGCGGCGTCAGGCTGATCTCGGCCCGGGCCGGCAGGCTTGCAACAAGACCTAGAAGAATGAGAAAGGCTGCACGCATCAATTGCATCCTGTCCGGCGGAGAATCGCCGCAGGGTGTGAAAGGCTGGCGGAGTCTATCCGGGCAAGGGTTTCGGCCGGGTAAGCGCCGTCCGGGACGGAAATCAGGAAGGTCGGATGACCCACGTCATCGTACTCGGCAACGAAAAGGGCGGCTCCGGCAAGTCGACGGCCGCCATGCACGTCGTCGTCGCCCTGTTGAAAAGCGGCCACCGGGTCGCGGCGATCGATCTCGACATGCGCCAGCGCAGCCTCAGCCGGTACATTGAGAACCGGAGAAAATTCAGCGAAAGCAAAGGCAAGGCGCTTCTTTTTCCGGTGGAGCCGCAGGTCCGCCCGTCGAGCCTCGACAGCCGCGAGGCGGCCCGCGCCGAGGAAACGGCGGCGCTCACCGGGGCGCTCCAGACCCTCAGCGACTGCGATTTCGTGGTGATCGACTGTCCCGGCGCCGACACCCACCTGTCGCGTCTCGCCCACGCCCACGCCGACACCATCGTCACCCCCCTCAACGACAGTTTCGTCGATTTCGACCTCCTGGCGCGGCTCGACCCGGAGACCGGGGCGGTGATCGGCCCGAGCCTTTACAGCGAGATGGTGTGGAACGCCCGCAAGAAGCGCGCCCTCGCCGGGGTCAAGGGCGGCATCGACTGGGTGGTGATGCGAAACCGGCTTTCGGCGACCCACGCCCGCAACAAGCTCGAAATGGGCAAGAAGCTCGACGATCTCGCCGGCCGCATCGGCTACCGGCTGGCGCGCGGCTTCGGCGACCGGGTGATCTACCGCGAGCTGTTTCCGATGGGCCTGACGTTGCTCGATCTCGGCGGGGCCGACGCGCCGGTCAGGCTTTCGACCATGAGCCATGTGACGGCGCGGCTCGAAATCCGCTCGCTGATCGCCACGCTGAAACTGCCGCATCGCGAGGCCCGCGAAGCGGCCTGAGGCGGCCGCGCCGCGCGCTTTTCCCCGCCGGCGGTTTCGGGCAAGCTTTCCGCGACATAGACCGGACCCTGAATGATCGGATTTCTTGCGCTTCTGTGCGCCGTCGGCGCCGCGGGATGGCTTCTGTTCCGCGCCGGGCGCGGCGCGCGCGCCGGCGGGGAAGGGCGCAACGTGACGATCCTCAAGGGCGTCGTGTTTCTCGGCCTCGCGGCGGCGCTGTTCGCGGCGAAGCTGTGGCCGCTCGCTTTCATGGTGCTGGTGGCGGCGGGCGGCATCACCGCCATCGAGATGTGGCGCGAGCGGGCCATCAAGGCCGACGAGGCGGGGACCCGCATGGCCCCGGCGCCGCGCGCGCAGATGGGCGCCGACGAGGCCGCCTCTGTTCTCGGCGTCGCCGTCGACGCCGACGCCGGGACGATCAGGGCGGCGCACAAGAAGCTCATCAGCCAGCTCCACCCGGACAAGGGGGGCACGGACTATCTCGCCGCCAAGATCAACGAAGCGCGCGACGTGCTGGCGAAGCGCAACGCCGGTTCCGGAAAGGGCTAGGGCTGCAAGCCGCGCCGCTTCGCGCGAAACGCAGATCTCGCCGCGCGCCGCGTTCAGCGCCGGCGCGGCCCGCAGCCGGCTTTCGCACGAAACTTTCCGGCTGCGTGCGGACATGCTTTTCCGGGAAACGCCGTCGTCGGCGGGCGAACGGGCCATGATTTACCTCCTTCCGGCGGGCGCAATTCGGCCCGCGAGACAAAGGTAAGGCCGCGAGGAAGGGCGGGGATAAGTATCCCGTCAGTTTTTTGGCGCCTTTCATGGAAGCGCCATCACACGCCGCTCATTCCGGCTTTCGCCGGGATGAGCGGGGGAAAATTGCGGTTCGCTACCCCACCCGTCCGGGACGGCTCGCCATCAGGCGGCGGGCGAGGAACTCGGGGCTCGCGTCAAGCAGTCCTTCGGAGATGAACGCCGTCTCGGAGAAATGCGCCAGCGCCATGCCGCCGGCGTAGGCGGCGGAGAGCGCCGCGCCGACCCGCTTCGTCGCGTCGAACTTGGTGACGATGGCGCGGCGGACGCCGAAATCCCTGAAGGCGAGCGCCCAGTCGCGGAACTCCGCCGGGTCGCCGCTCGCCGGCAGCACGAGGATCGGCTCGGCGCGGGCCGCTTCCTGAAAGCTCTTGAGCGCGGCGATGTCGCCGGGGTCGAACGGCGAGACGCCCGGCGTGTCGAGAATGATCGCGCCCTGCGGCCTGACCATCTCGATGGCCTGCGCGACGTCGGGCGGCGTCTGCACCACGTAATAGTCCGCACCGAGAGCGTCGCCGTAGGTCTTGATCTGGTCGATGGCCCCGGCGCGGGCCGCGTCGGCGGTCATGATGAACGCCCTGCCGTCGCGGGCGATGGCGGCGGCCGCGAGCTTCGCGGCCGAGGAAGTCTTTCCGGCCCCGGTCGGCCCGATCAGCATCACCGGCGCCGAGGCGTTGAAGCTCAGCGGCGAATAGGCGAAGGCGCGGGCGAATCCGGCTTCGAGAAGATAGAGATCGGCGTCGATGCGCGAGCCGCGCGCCCCCTCGACGATGGCGGCGAGCAGGTCGTCGCCGACGCCGTGCGGCGCCAGCAGGTCGGCGAGGTTCTTGACCATGCTGTCGGAAAGGTCGATCTGCGCGGGCTTTTTCGAGCGGGTCAGCTCGCCGCGCAGCCTGGCGAGCGCGTCCTCGCCGAAACGCTGCTCGATCGCCTCATTGAGACGCGCGCCGGCGGCCGGGCGTTCGCGCGCTTCGGCGATGTCGTGACGGAATTCGTCGGCGAAGCTGGGTTCGACGCGCATCGCCGGAACGGCGGGCTGCGGCTTGTCGGACGCCGACACCTCGACGTCGCCGCTCGGCAGGTTGCGCACCGCGATGATCACCGCCTTGTCCCCAAGCGCGCGGCGCGCTCGGTCTTTCGCCGCGTCGACCGAGGAGGCGATGAATTTCATCATGGGCACACAACTGACTTAAATCTGGCCGAGGTTCTTCAGCCTAGTATGGGGGTGAATTTCGTTTTGCGAAAGCACCGTGGTTTGCGCCCGCACACGCTCGAGGACCGACCGCACGAAGGGCCGGATCGAGGCGCTGGTCACGATCGCCGCGGATTCCCCGGCCGCCGCGGCCTGTTCGAGCTTTTTCAGCGCGGCGGCGACGAATTCCTGCAGTTTCGAGGGAGCGAGGGCGAGCTGGCGGGTCTCGCCGTCGCCGATCAGGGCGTCGGCGAATTCGCGCTCCCAGGCGGCCGACAGGGTGAGGATCGGCGTCGCCCCGTCGCGGCCCTTGAGGGCGCCGCAGATCTGGCGGGCGAGGCGGGCGCGCACATGTTCGGCGACATGGGCGACGTTGCCTGAGCGCGGCGCGACTTCGCTGATCGCTTCGAGAATGGTCGGCAGGTCCCGGATCGAGACGCGCTCGGCGAGCAGCGATTGCAGCACGCGCTGGATGGTCGTCACCGAGACGACGCCCGGCACGAGATCGCCGACGAGATTGCGATGCTTGTCAGGGAGAGCGTCGAGCAGCTTCTTTGTCTCGGCGTAGGACAGAAGGTCGGGCGCTTCGGCCTTGATGATTTCGGTGAGATGCGTCGTCAGCACCGTCGCCGCGTCGACGACGGTGAGGCCCTTGAGACTCGCCGCCTCGCGCTGGCTCGCGTCGATCCACATCGCGTCGAGTCCGAAAGCCGGCTCGCGGGTCGGCTCGCCGACAAGGTCGATGCGCCGCCCGCCGGGATCCATGACCAGGAACGCGCCGGGGCGGGCGTCGCCGCGGCCGACTTCCTGCTCCTTGAGGCGGATGACATAGGCGTTGGGCGGGAGCTGCATGTTGTCGAGGATGCGCACCGGCGGCGTGACGAAACCGAGCTCCTGCGCGATGGCGCGGCGAAGCGCCTTGATCTGGTCGGTGAGGCGCGGGCCGGACGTGTCGCTGACCAGCGGCAGGAGGCCGTAGCCGAGCTCGATCCTGAGATCGTCCATGGCCAGCATGTGCGACGGCTCGTCCTCGATGCGCGGCGCCGGTTTCTGCTCGCCGGCTTCGAGCGCGGCCCGCTTCAGCTTCTGACGGCTGATCGACAGCGCCGCCGCGCCGACGGCGGCGGCGAGCAGGATGAACGGCAGGAACGGCATGCCGGGCAGGATGGCGATGACGACGAGGACGCCGCATACGACGGCGAGCGCTTTGGGATATTCGGCGAACTGTTCGCCCACGGCCTTGTCGGCGGAGCCCTCGACGCCGGCCTTGGAGACGAGAAGGCCGGCGGCGACCGAAACGATGAGCGCCGGGATCTGCGAGACGAGACCGTCGCCGATGGTCAGCAGCGTGTAGGTCTCGCCCGCCGCGCCGAGCGACATGCCCATCTGCAATACGCCGATGACGATGCCGCCGATGATGTTGATGAGCGTGATGAGCAGGCCGGCGATGGCGTCTCCGCGCACGAACTTCGAGGCGCCGTCCATGGCGCCGTAGAAATTCGATTCGTCTTCGAGATTTTTCCGTTTGGCGCGGGCCTCGTCCTCGCTGATGAGCCCGGAGGAAAGGTCGGCGTCGATCGCCATCTGCTTGCCGGGCATGGCGTCGAGGGAGAAACGCGCCGCGACTTCGGCGATGCGCCCCGAACCGCGGGTGATGACCACGAAGTTCACGACGACGAGGATCGCGAACACGATCATGCCGATGACGTAATTGCCCTGCATGACGAAGCCGCCGAACGCCTCGATGACGCGGCCGGCCGCGTCCGGTCCCTCATGGCCTTTCGACAGGATGAGCCTCGTCGAGGCGATGTTGAGGCCGAGCCGGAACATCGTGGCGATGAGCAGGATCGTCGGGAAGGTCGAGAACTCCAGCGCCTTTCTGGTGAACAGCGCCGTCATCAGCACCATCACCGCGAAGGTCACCGACGAGGCGAGCAGGATGTCGAGCATCCAGCTCGGCGTCGGCAGCACCAGCAGGGCCAGGATCGAAACGATCGCGCCCGCGAACAGCACGTCGCCCCTCAGCGCCTGTTTCAGCGCCGGGCCTTTCAGGAAGGCGAAGCGGGAGCGAACGGCGGTTTCGGACATCGCCGGCCTCAGGCGCTTTGACGGATGTCGCCGGGCGGCGGCACCGGCACGCCTTCGTCCGTATACTGTTTCAGCTTGTTCCGGAGGGTGCGGATCGAGATGCCGAGAATGGTCGCCGCATGGGTGCGGTTGCCGAGGCAGTGGTTGAGCGTGTCGAGGATGAGGCGCTGTTCGACTTCGGCGACGGTGCGGCCGACCAGCCCGCCGGGCGCTTCGCCTTCCTCGCCGACGGCGGCGAAAGTCTGCTGGCGCAGGGCCGAGCCGTCGGGCAGCCGGATCGCCGCCTCGTCGATTTCGTCGCCCGCCGCCAGCAGCACGGCGCGGTGCATGGCGTTTTCAAGTTCGCGCACGTTGCCCGGCCACGCCGCCATGGCGACGGCGCGCCTTGCGGCTTCCGACAGCGGGCGCCGCGGAACGCCGTTCAGTTCGGCGTATTTTTTCGAGAAATGTTCGGCGAGGGCCAGAATGTCGAGCGGCCGGGAGCGCAGCGGCGGCACGTTGAGGTTGACGACATTGAGGCGGAACAGAAGGTCTTCGCGGAACGCGCCTTTCTTCGCTTCCGCCGCGAGGTCGCGGTTCGACGTGGCGATCACCCGGATATTGATGCGGATCGGCTTGCCGCCGCCGACCCGGTCGACGACGCGCTCCTGCAGCACGCGCAGAAGCTTGGCCTGAAGGCGCACGTCCATCTCGGAGATTTCGTCGAGCAGCAGCGTGCCGCCGTCCGCTTCCTCGAACTTGCCGATGCGGCGCGCCACGGCGCCGGTGAAGGCGCCTTTCTCATGCCCGAAAAGCTCCGACTCCAGAAGATTTTCCGGAATGGCGGCGCAGTTGATGGAGATGAACGGCTTGTCGGCGCGGCGCGAGCGCTGGTGAACGTATTTGGCGATGACCTCCTTGCCGACGCCGGATTCGCCGGTGATGAGGATCGAGGCTTCCGACGGCGCGATCTGGTCGGCGAGGGCGATGACTTTTTTCATCGCCGGATCGACGGCGATGAGATCGCTGGCTTCTTCGGCGACCGCTTCGAGCACGGCGGCGATCAGCTCGGCGTCGGGCGGCAGCGGGATGTATTCCTTGGCGCCCGCCTTGATGGCGGCGACGGCGGCGTCGGCGTCCGACTTGACGCCGCAGGCGACGACCGGCGCGGCGATGCGCTCCTCGGCCAGCGACTTGATGAGGCGGGCGATGTCCTGGCGGACGTCGACCATCAGCAGGTCGGCCCCCTGTCCTTTGCGCAGCGCATGCAGCGCCGCGTCGACGTCGCCGGAGAACGCGACCTTCGCGCCGCGATCCATGGCGATTTTCGCAGCGGCCGAAAGCTGGCCCGACAGTCCGCCGACGATGAGAAGCCGCATCGCTTACTCCTTAAATCTCGTCGTCTTTGACGATTTCCGTCATGGTGACGCCGAGCGCGCCGTCGACCATCACAAGCTCGCCGCGGGCGATCAGGCGGTCGTTGACGTAAAGGTCGATCGGCTCGCCGACCTTGCGGTCGAGGGCGATGATGGCGCCTTCGCCGAGGCCCATCAGCTCGCCGACCCTTATTCTGGTCTTGCCGAGCACGGCGGATACTTTCACCGGCACGTCGAAAATGCCGTCGAGGCCGGTCTGGCGATGGCCCGCGTCGTCGGCGAGTTCCGGAAGCAGCGCATCGGCGCTGTTGGTCTTGGCGAGGCCAGTCATGAATTTCCTCCGTGTCGGTCGGAATCGGGCGCGCCGCACCGGGCGATGGCGGCGTCGAGATCGGTGAAACTGGGGTCGGCTGCGGCCCGCCAGTTCAGCGAGGGTTCGTCGCTTGCGCCCGGCTGCGCGGGCGACGCGGCGAAAGCCTCTTCGAGGCGGGCGAGCGCGTCGGCGAGGCGGCGCGTCGCGGCGCCGCCGCGCCAGACGAGACGGCAGTCGCCGGGCGCGAGATCGGCGGCGGGCGCGAGATCGACGAAGTCGCCCGCGTTGCGCTCGGCCAGGGCGGCGAGCAATTTTTCGCGAAGCGCGTTGAAGCTGCGGGCGCTGACCTCGAGCCGCGCCGGCGTGCGCTCGGCGCAGGCGGCGAGCAGGCGGTCGACCAGCGCGGCGGCGAGATCGACCTCGTGCGAGGCTGTGAAGCGGCCGGCGAATTCGGCGAGGAAGGCGCGCGCGGTTTCGCGCATCGTCTGCGATTGCGCGGCCAGCCCTTCGGCGAAGCGCGCGCGCTCGTCGGCGAGCGCGTCGGCGAGGCGCGCGATGGCGACGGCCTCTTCCGCCTCTATGGAGGCTTTGGCGGCGGCCCAGCCTTCGTCATAGGCCTGCGCTCGGACGTCGGCGTCGGCGCGCGGCGCCGCCTTCGCGGCTTGCGGCTCGGCCGGTTCGGAGAAGTCCCCGAAGGAGAAAGGAGTGACGCGCGCCGTTTGCATTTCAATACACCAGTTCGTCTTCGCTGCTCTTGGAGAGGAAGATTTCGCCTTCCTCGCCGAGACGTTTGGCCACTTCGACGACTTTCACCTGCGCCGCGTCGATCTCGCGCAGGCGCACAGGGCCCATGATGTCGATGTCGTCGCGCAGGATTTTCGCGGCCCTCTCCGACATGTTGGAGAAGAAATGCGCGCGGATCTGTTCGTTGGCGCCCTTGAGCGCCGTCGCCAGAACCGACTTGTCGACGTGGCGCAGCAGCGCCTGAACGTCTTGTCCGTCGAGACGCAACAGGTCCTCGAACACGAACATCAGCGCCTTGATCTTTTCGGCCGCCGCCGGGTTCTTGCTTTCGAGGGCCGAGATGAAGCGGCGCTCGGTGGGCCGGTCGAAATTGTTGAAGATTTCCGCCATCGCCTCGTGCGGGTCTTTTTCCTGGGCGCGCGACAAGGCGGCCATGAACTCCGCGCGCAGCGTGTGTTCGATCTGTTCGAGCACGTCTTTCTGCACGGGCCCCAGGGTCAGCATGCGGTTGATGACTTCCTCGCCGAACATTTCGGGAAGCGCGGCGATGACGCGCGCGGCGTGCTCCGGCTTGATGCGCGACAGGATGACGGCGACGGTCTGCGGATGTTCGTTTCTGAGATAGCCGGCGAGCACGCGCTCGTTCACGTTGGCGAGCTTGTCCCACATGGTGCGCCCGGCGGGGCCCTTGATGTCTTCAAGGATCGAGGCGGCCTTGTCTTCGGGAAGGATGCTCTTGAGGAAACGCTGCGCCGACTCGAAGGAGCCGGTGATCGAGCCGGTCGAGGAGAGACTGCCGACGAATTCGAACAGCAGCTCCTCGACGACTTCGGCGGTGACCGAGCCGAGGTTGGAGATGGCGAGCGTCACCTCGCGCAGTTCGTCCTCGTCGAGCGATCGCCAGATCGGGCGGCTGGTTTCCTCGCCGAGCGCCAGCATGACGACGGCCGCCTTTTCGGCGCCGGTCAGCTCTTTCGGCGTGGTGATGGTTTTCGCCCTCATGACGCCTGCCTGATCCAGCCTTTGAGGATGCCCGCGGATTCATCCGTATGCCCGCGCACGACTTCGGAGACCTTGTTGAGCGACGAGGCTTTCACCTGGCCTTCGACGCGCGCCAGGTCGATTTTTTCCTCGAAGGCGCGATTGGGCGCCGGGAGCGCCGCCTGGCCGGCGCCGATCAGCGCGGTGACGCCGTTGTCGGCGGCGGCGCGCGCGGCGGGGCTCGCGGGCGCGGCGGGCGACAGCATCGGACGCAGCACGAAATAGATGAGCGCGAGGCCGATGAGCCCGAGCGCGCCGACTTCGGCGAGACGCATCGACTGCGCGGCGGTGAGCAGCGACGGCGCGGCGGCCGTCGCGCCCTGCGCGGCGGCGGCGGTCGCGGCGGCCGGCTGGAAGGGAATCTCGACGATCTCGACGCGGTCGCCGCGCGAGTCGACGAAGCCGATCGCCGATTTGACCAGCGCGTCGATGCGCGCCAGCTCTTCGGCGCTGCGCGGCGCGCCTGTCTGGTTGAGCGCGACGGCGACGGACAGGCGCTTCACGGCTCCCTGTTCGCGGACTTCGCTCCTGACGGTGCGGGAGATCTGATAGTTGGTGGTTTCCTCAGTGCGCCGGCTGGTGGAGGTCGATGCGGCGTCGCCCTGAACCGCCCCTTGCGCGCCGGGAAGGGCGTTGGCGACGGTGACGCTGCGGGACAGCGCCGGATCGACGGAGTCCGAGGTCTCCTCGACTGTCGTCGACGACAGCACCGTCTGGCTGTCCGGGTCGATGATTTCGGCGTTTTCGGTGACGCGATTGAAGTCCATGTCGGCGGCGACCTGAACGCGGAGGTTCTGCGCGCCGACGATGCGCCCCACAATGTCCTCGACGACGCGGCGGATGCGCGTCTCGGTGGCGGCGATCCGTTCATCGACGCCGACGCCGGCGAGCGCGTCGTCGCTCTGGCCCGAGGCGAGCAGCGCCCCGGATGCGTCGAGCACCGTCACGTGCTGGGGGGAAAGCTCCGGAACGGCGGTGGCGGCAAGGTTGACGATGGCGCGCACCGACCGCTGATCGAGCCCGGACGGCGCGTCGATGACGATCGAGGCGGTGGCGCCCTGCCGCTCGCTGGCGAACAGTTCGCGCTCCGGCAGCACGAGATGCACGCGCGCGCTCTTGACGCCCTTGATCGAGGCGATGGTGCGGGCGAGTTCGCCTTCGAGAGCGCGCAGGCGGTTGATGTTCTGCTGGAACGATGTCGAGCCGAAGGCGCTTTCGCCGTCGAAGATTTCGTAGCCGACGCCCGACTGGCGGACGACGCCGTCGGCGGCGAGGCTGACCTTCAGGCGCGCGGCCTCGGAGCGCGGCGCGAGGATGGCGGCGCGGCCGCCGCGTTCGCGGATCTGGTATTTGACGCCCTGCTGCTCCAGCCGTTCGGTGACGGCTTCGGCGTCGGCGAGGTCAAGGTCCGCATACAGAATGGCGAGCGGCGGCTCGCCGATGCGCGCGACGATGAGGCCGAGCGCCAGCGCCACGCCCATGCTGACGCCGATGATGGCGGCGAGACGCGCCGCTCCCACTGATCGGATGAATCCGAGAAATTCGTTCACTGCCAAGCGCCTGTCCGCACGGCGCCATTGCAGGAGGCGCCCCTATCGCTCGGCAAATTTTGCCCGGTTTGTCGTAAAGAAACCGTTTCCCTTGGGCGGCGCGGACCTCAATAGAAAGCGCCCCGCGCAGCGGGCGCGGGGCGTGGAGGAGAGAGAGGAGGAGAGAGTTAAGCGAAAGCTAACGATACTGCTGCACGCGCGTCGCCCTCAAACCGGGCATGCCGTACTGGTCGATGGCTTTTTGCCAGCCGAGAAATTCTTCGAGCGTGAGCGTGTAACGCTCACAGGCTTCTTCAAGGGTGAGCAGGCCGCCGCGGACCGCGGCGACGACTTCAGCCTTGCGGCGGATGACCCAGCGCTTGGTGTTGGCGGGGGGAAGATCCGCGAGCGTCAGCGGCATGCCGTC
The DNA here is from genome assembly GCA_036337175.1 of Pseudomonadota bacterium. Classification (GTDB taxonomy): domain Bacteria; phylum Pseudomonadota; class Alphaproteobacteria; order Caulobacterales; family Parvularculaceae; genus Amphiplicatus. Next base: position 404,926 of record JAYZEQ010000006.1, on the reverse strand, counting down.
GGGGCCGATGACATACGGCTCCTTCGACCTTTGCGGCGCAGCGTTTGATGCGGCGACAGTCATCGGGTTATGGTCCTCTGGGTACGCAACTATGCTGAACAGGCGACTGATCCAGAGTGCAATTTAGCGGCGGCGCTTTTAAAAAACGCCTAAATGCCATGGTGAATTTGTATGCTAAACGCCTGAATCAATTTGCGAAAAATTGGCTCTAACTCTGTCCCATTACGGAGCAATTGCGCAGCGATTCACGCCGCCGTCTCGACGAGCTTTCGCCACAGCTCGTCGGCGACGGATATGATCTTCGCATTCGACGCGTAGGCGCGTTGCGTGGCGATCAGCGTCGAGAATTCGCTGCCGATGTCGACGGTCGAAATCTCCACGGCGGCCGTTTCGAGAATCCCTGAACGGCTCTCGCCAGGGTTAACGATTTGAATGCTTCCTGCATCGGTTGCGTTAAGAAACGCAGTTGCGGACGCTTCGTCGAGTCCGCCGCTGTTCGTGAACAATGCGACAGGAATGCGATAGAGCGCGTAGGTTTCGCCGTTGGCGTAGGAGGCCATCAGCCGTCCGTCGGCGGCGATCTCGACGCCCAGCAGCGCTCCCGGATCGGCGGCGCCGTCGGGCAGCGGCGGGCGGCGGTTGATGTTGACGGTTTCGAGCCCTGAAAGCCCCCGCGCGCCGTTTGCCCCGCCGTCGGCGTTCAGCGCGTAGCCCTGCAGGAAATAATGCGCGCCGTTGACGAGGTCGCCGGCGGCGTTCGGCGCGAAATCGCCGGCGCGGGTGAAGAGATAGGGAGCGACGCCGCCGTTACCGTTCGCGGTTTCGGACACCACGAAGAAGCCGTCGCCCGATATCGCCGCGTTGGTTTTGGTTTGCGTACGCGTCACCGCGCCCTGTTCGGCGATGAGCTGGCGGTTGACGGCGCCGACGCCCGCTCCGCCGCGCCCGCCCGGCTGCTGCGCGCCGGCGGTGACGAGATCGGCGAAATCGGTGCGCGCGCGCTTGAAGCCGACCGTCTGGCTGTTGGCGATGTTGTTGGAAACCGCCTCGAGGCTGGTCGTGAAAGCGGTGACCCCGGAGACGCCGATGGAGAAAAGACCGGTGAGCGACATGACGATCTCCTTATGAGTCGGCGCCGACGCGCGTGACGGCGGAAAGGGCGACAAGGCCGGCGGGCGTTTCGAGCTTCGCCGAACCGTCGGCGAAGGAGACGGCGCTGATGCGCAACAGCGTCTCGATGCGCGCCGTAATCTCCTCGCCCGAGGCGTCTCGCGCCGAGACGACGAGCCGGTAGACGCCTTCCGGCGCCGCGTCGCCCTTCGAGGTTTCGCCGTTCCACGTCACCGTATGGGCGCCTTCGGCCCTCGCGCCGTCGAGCGTCGTCACGACGCGGCCGAGAGAATCGACGACGGCGATCGACACCGACTGGGCGTTTTCGGGAAGCGTGTACGTCCAGCTTGCGCCGCCGCCGCTGTTGGCCGCCTTGTCCGTGGCGATGGTCGCGGTGCGGCCGACCAGCGACAGGGCGCTGGTGCGTTCGCCCGCCGCCTGCAGGGCGATCAGCGTTTCAAGATTGCTGTTGGTCTGGATCGACTGCTCCACCGACGAGAACTGCACGAGCTGCTCGGTGAATTTCTCGGTGTCGAGCGGGTCGAGTGGGTCCTGATTGCGGAGCTGCGTCGTCAGCAGTTTCAGGAACGTGTCGAAATTCGCCGTGAGCTGCGACGCGGCGTTGGCGCTGGCGGCGTGGGCGGAGGCGGCGACGGCGGAAACATCCATGGCGGTCCTCAGATGAAAAGATCGACGACGCCGCGCGAAAAAGAGGCGAGGAACATCGGCGGCTCGGAAGAAGCAGCGGTCTGCGGCGGGGCGGCGGGAGCGAATTCGGCGGTGGCGCCCGGCGCATCGCCGGACGGGTCGAATGAAAAGGCGAGATCGCCGGCGCCGAGATCGAATCCCGACGCCGTCAGCATGTCGCGCAGCCCCGCCTCGTCGCGGCGGAACAGGTCGAGCGCCGTCTGGCTGTCGAAACTGAGCGCGAGCTGCGCCTTGCCGTCGTCGCCGACCGTCAGGCGCGCGGCGATGCGGCCGAGTTCCGGCGGATCGAGACGCAGGTCGAAGGACGACGCGCCGGCTTCGAGCTTGCGGGCGATGAGGCGCGCGAAGTCGTGAACGCTCGCCGGCGGTTCCGCGCGCGGCGCGGCGGGGGCTTTCGGTTTCGCCGCTTCCTGCGCGCCGCGCGCAGCCAGGGTTTCGCGCGCGCCCGCTTCGACGCGCGGCGCGACGGCGGCCGGCGCAGGCTGCTGAACGGCGGCGGGAGAGACAATTGCGACGGGCGTCGCCGCTGCGGCGGCGGCAGGCGATGCGGCCGCGGAGGCCGGCGCCGGCGTCGTCTGCGCGACAGAAGGTTTGGCGGCAGGCGCCGGTGCGTTCGCCGGCGCGGCGCGTTCGGCCCGTTGGGGCGCGTCGGCCCGCGTCGGCGCGGCCGGCTCGGCGCCTTGCGCGCGCGGCCGCGCATCGCGGCTCTCCGTGAATTCGGCGCCGCCGGTCGCGCCGAAAGCTTTCAGCGCCTCGCCGGCGCGGGTTTCCAGCGACGCGCTCGCCAGCGCATAGCTGAAGCCGGGCGCGGCGCCGGCGCCGTCTGGCGCCGCGCGCTTCGGAAGGGAGAGGCTCGCCGGTTGCAGGGACTCGATCATGGCGCTCGCGATTCTTTCGCGCCTCGATGCGCAAGCCCTGCGCCATACGCGCAATCGGCGCTGGCGCTGGCCTCGCAGCCTTAAAAGCCGTTAGCAATTATTCGCGTGCGGAAGAAAACGGCGTGCAGATATTTCCGCCGGCGGTCGAATTTGCCGGGCGCGCGGCCGTCGCGCCGCATTGGTGCGGCGATTGCACTTTGTTCTTCGGAATCAGTTCCCGCGACGCGAGGCGACGGCCATCGGCATGACGAAACCCGCACAGTTCCTTGAATGCGTTCCCGTCCGGGCGGCGCAAGCGGCAAGCAGCGCCCGGCGAGTTTTGCCGGGCGGGCAATTTCTGCCGGGTCCGGAGGGCGGGCGATGAGCGGCCTCAATGTGGCGCTGAACACGGCGGTGTCGGGGCTGTTCGCCAACCAGCGGGCAATCGCCGCGACGTCGGAAAATATCGCCAACGTCAACACCGCCGACTATGCCCGCCGCGAGGCGAAGTTCTTCACTGACGCCATTCCGAACCAGTTCGCCGGCGTCGACGTCAATATCGTGCGCTCCGCCGTCGATCGCTTCCTGCAAAGCGCCGCCTATCGCGGCGCGGCCGATGCGGCGTCGTCGCGCGCCGTCGCAGAGGCGCTGCGCCGCGTGGAGGCGTCGCTCGGCGCTCCTGGCGACGACCTTTCCTTCGCCAACGAACTCGACAATGCGTTCGCGGCGCTGACGACGCTGGCGGCCAATCCGTCGTCGCTCGCCGCCAAGGCCGACGCGGTGGCGGCTCTCGACGCGGCCTTCTCGGCGTTTTCGCGGACCCGCGCCGCCATCGCCACTGAAATCAACGCCGCCGACTCGCAGATCGCCCTCGACATCGACCGCGCCAATGCGCTGCTCAAGGAAGTGTGGCGGCTGAATTCAGTGGTCGAGGGCAGCGACGGCGCGGCAGACCTCCTTGACGCGCGCCTGTCGGAGCTTTCGAAGCTCGTCTCCATCACCGTAACGCGCAATGAGCGCGGACAGGTGGAAGTGACGGCCGGCGGACAGGTGCTCGCCAACGCCGGCGGTTATACGGCGCTGGGCTATGCGCCGGGAACGCCGGCCCGGCTGACGCTTTCCTCGGTCGATCCTGAATCGGGCGCCCAGACGCAGATCAGCGCCGACTTCGGCGGTTCGGTCGCCTCGGGGGAGATTCGCGGTCTGCTCGATCTGCGCAACATCGAACTGCCGAGGCTCGACGGCGTCGTCGCCGGTGCGGCGCGCGGCGTCGCCGATCAAATGAACGCCGTCTACGCGCTCAACGTGCCGGTCGGCGCGACGGCGCCGGACGCCTCCTACGGCGCGCTGATCGTCGAGGACTCGGGCGGAAACTTCTCGGTCAACGCGGCCATCGCCGGCGACCCGTCGCGCTTCGCCGTGGCGCGGCCAGGTCCCGGCGGGGCGGGCGGCGCCAATGATGGAACCGGCGCGGCGCTGCTCGCCGATCTCGCCGCATCGTCGCAGGCTGACGACGTGCGCCAGGCGGTCGGCCTCATTGGCTCCGCGTCGGCCAACGCGGCGCGCGCGGCGGAGTCCAATACGGCGCTCGCCAACGAACTTTCGGCGCGCGCCGCGACGCAGAGCGGAGTCAATCTCGACGAAGAACTCTCCAATCTCATCCTGTACCAGCGCGCCTACGGCGCCAATGCGCGCGTCATCGCCGCCATCGACGAGATGTGGCAGGCGCTGGTTTCGATCCTGTAGAGGCTGAGCCATGCCCCGCATTTCCGATCTCGGTTTTCAGCAGATCCTTCTTCAGAACTTCCAGCGCATTCAGGGCGCGGCGCAGGAACGGCAGATTCAGCTCGCCTCCGGCAAGATTTCGACCGCCTATAGCGGCGTCGGCGCAGGAACGAACCGGCTGCTGTCGGCGGAAGGCGTCATCGCGCGCGCCAGCGCCTACGAAGACGCAGCAAAAGTCGCCGCGACGCGCCTGCAGACCCAGGAGACGGCGATGACCAATATCGGCGACGCCGTCGCCGATCTGCGCCAGCGTTTCGTCGCCGTTCTCGCCACCGGCTCGGCGGAGCTTGTGACGCCGGAAGTCGAGACCGCCGCGCAGCGTGTCCTCGCCTCGCTCAACACGCAGCTTGGCGGCGTCTACGTATTCGGCGGGTCCGACGGAACGACGAAACCGGCGGGCGCCGCGAGCCTCGCCGATATCGGCGCGGCGGCGGATCCCAACGATCTTTTCGATCCGACGGCGACGCATCTGCGCCTGACCGTCGAAGAGGGAACGACGGTCGACGGCGGGCCGCTCGCCCAGGAAATCGGCGCCGATCTGATGGCGCTGTTCCACGATTTCGCCAACGCCGGCGCGGCGCTCGGTCCGTTCGCGGGCGAACTTACCGCCGCGCAGCGCGATTACCTCGTGAATATGGTGGCCGAACTCGACGCCATTTCCGCCGACCTCAACACGGCGCTCGGCGTCAACGGCGTGGCGCAGTCGCAGGCCGACGCCGCCAGGACGCGCAACGTCCAGCGCCGCGACCTCGCCGAACAGATCGCCTCGGGGATCGAGGACATCGATATCGCCGAAGTGGTGGCGCGCCTGTCGCAGGACCAGATCGCCATCGAGGCGTCGGCGCGCGCCCTCGCGCAGGCGACGCAGCTCTCGTTGCTGAATTATATTTAGCGCTTGGTGCGTAGAGGTTTTCTGCGTACTACGCGCGAAGCGCGACGGCCTACGTTCCAAAGCTCTGCACCAGCGAGCCGGCGATCAGCCGCCAGCCGTCTATCAGCACAAAGAATATCAGCTTGAACGGCAGCGATATGACGATGGGCGGCAGCATCAGCATGCCCATCGCCATCAGGATCGACGATATCGCCATGTCGATGATCAAAAAGGGAATGAAGATCAGAAAGCCGATTTCGAAGGCGCGGCGCAGTTCGGAAATCATGAACGCCGGGACGACGATATGCAGCGGGGTCGCTTCCGGCGATTCCGGTTTCACCTGCGCCATGTCGAAGAACAGCGCCAGGTCCTTTTCGCGCGTCTGGCTCAGCATGAAGGTTTTCACCGGCGCGGCGGCGCGCGGGAGCGCTTCCTCGATGGGGATCTCGTCATGCATAAAGGGCGCGACTCCCTGCGTGTAGGCGGCCGAAAAAGTCGGGGCCATGACGAACAGGGTGAGAAACAGCGCCAGCGAGATGATCACCGGGTTGGGGGGGCTTTGCTGCACGCCGATGGCGGTCCTGAGCAGCGACAGGACGACGACGATCCTGACGAACGACGTCATCATGATGAGGATCGACGGCGCCAGCGAGAGCACCGTCAGCAGCAGCACGAGCTGCACGATGCGCGAGGCGAATCCGCCGCCGTCGCCGCCGAGATCGAGGGTCATGGTCTGCGCCGCGGCGTCGGCCGGCGCGAAGGCGCAGGCGAGGGCGGCGACAATGACCAGAACGCGCAGCATCAGGCGGCGTCCGCCTTTTGCGCTTTCGAAAACGGATTGGCGCCCGCGAAGGTTTTGAGGCGCGCCATGGCGTCGGCGAAACTCGGCTGCGGCGCGGGCTCGACGATTTCGAGCGGCGGCGCCGGCGGAATGTCCTTTTCGACCACCGTTTCCGACGTCGGGCCGAGAATGACGAGATGTTCGCGCCCGTCGCAGCGCAGAATGACGGCGCGACGGCGCGCGTCGAGTGCAAGGCTCTCAACGGCCGCAAGCCGCCGGCGTTTGGCGAATTGCAGCGCGTTCTGCGCCAGCCCCGCCTTGCGGGCGATCATCGCGCAAAGGCCGATCATGCCGAGTACGGCGATGAGCGCGAAAAAAATCCGGGAGAAGTCGAGAATGTCCATGGGGCGGCGCCTTCTGCGCGTGTTGTCGCCGCTTACAATTATGAGCCGCGATTTAACGCGCGGTTAAGCATGGAGGCGCGGGAAATTCATCACTCGTTAACGCCGTAGAGCGCCGCGAGCTCGTCGAGCGAGATGAACTCGCCGCCGATTTCCTTCGTGAAAAATTCGAAATAGCGCTTGCAGGCGTCGAGCAGCGCATCGACGCCGGCCTCGTCGCGCGCATAGGGCGTCGCGCCCGGCGTCAGCGAGGTCGAATGCAGGCTGAAGGTGAGCACCGGCGTGTCTTCGGCGACGAAGCGCCGCGTCATCGCCGCAAGTTCTTTATGGCGCGCGCCTTCGGGGCTCAGCCGCAACGGTTCGATCAAGGAATGCAGGGCGCCGCCGCGGCTGTCGTTGAAGCCCGGCGCGGCGCGCTTCGGCAGCGCCATGTTGACGCCGGGGATGAAGTGCGCGCCGCAGACCGGCGTGACGAAGACGTTGCCGTGTTCCGTCGAGACTTCGAAAGGCCAGTTACCCATCGCCCTGAAATCGGGTCCGCCGGATTTCGAAAAATCGAAGGCGGCGCTCGGACTGAAATCGAGGTCGATTCCCGCTGCGGCGATGGCATGGTACGCGCCCCTGTCGACGCCGTAGCGTCCGGCGCGGTGGGCGCGCGCCCTTCTTGAAAACGCGCGTTCATACGCGGCGCCGAGCTGGCGCAGCTTCTCCGCTTGCAATTCCGCCGGAAGATTGCATTGCCAGGAATAGTATTCGCCGTCATAGGCGCCGTAGGGGGGCGTCGTCCATTGATGCAGGTGCAGGCCGAGATCGGCGGCGCCGCGATCCTGCAGGTAGCGGAAATAGGCGGCCGACGCGGCGTCCTCGATCACCGGCTGGGTGAGGAAATACAGCGGACGCGCTCCGAACGACGCGCAGACGATCTGGAACCGGTCGACGCCTTCGGGCGCCGCCACAGCGAAGGGCGCCTGGTCGAAAGAGTCCCAGTCGAACATTTCTTCGGTGTCGACGGTGACGATCATTCGCGGCCGCGCGGCGCGCCTCGCCTGAACAGGGCGGGTTCTGACCGAGGATGCCGCGCGCCGCCGCTCCAGCATGTCGCTGAACAGGGAAGCGAGATTGTCCGAGGTTTCCGCCCAGGAGAACCGCTCCGCATAGAGACGGGTTGCGGCGCGCTCCGGCGGCGCGGCGAGAACGCTTTCCAGCGCCGCCGCCATCGCGGGCGCCGTGCGGCTTTCGGCGAGGAGTCCGGCTTCCGGCGCGGCGACGACTTCGCCGTTGCCCCAGACGGGCGTTGCCACGGCGGGGGTTCCGCACGCCATCGCTTCGAGCAGGACGTTCGGCCAGCCCTCGCGCGAAGAGGCGAGGGCGAGCACGTCGGCGGCGTTGTAGATTTCCGCAAGCTCGCCGTGCGGGACCGCGCCGAGAAAACGAATGCGGCCGGCGACTTCGGGCGCAGCCGCCAGCGCTTCGAGATGTGCGCGCTCTTCGCCGTCGCCGGCGATGAGAAGCGTCGCATCCGGAAGCCCCTTCAGCGCCTCGATAACGAGGTGATGGCCCTTGCGCTCGATGAGGTGGCCGACGCTGGCGATGACCGGACCCGAAAGGCCCATGCGGGCGCGGATGGCCGCGCGGTCGAGCGGGCGAAACATTTCGAGGTCGACGCCGTTGCGAAGCACGCGGATTTTCTCCGCCGGCGCGCCGAGGCCGACGAGTTCGTCTTTCAGCGCCTGCGCGACAGCGACGACCGCGTCCGCCCGGATCACGGCGTCGAGGATCATCCGCTTCTGGCGGGGAAATTGCGGCAGCAGGCTGACGTCCGTGCCGCGCGTGGTCAAGGCGACGGGCTTGCCGAGCGTCTTTGCGGCGCGGACCGCGGCGACTCCGTCCGGATACAGATAATGAGCGTCGATAAGGTCGAAGTCCCAGCCCTCGTCGAGCAGCGCTCGGGCGCTCTTCAGGAAACAACGGGTCAGCGCCGTCGCGGCGTAGGTCATGCCGATCCTGGGAGGGATCAGATAGCGGGGGTGGCGGACTTCGAGCCCGTGCCGGATCTCGCGCGCCGGGGCGGCGGCGTAGGCGGCGTACTTCCCGGCCTGTGGCGCCGAGACCGGAAACCACGGAACCGGCGCGACGACGCGGATTTCCGCCCCTGACCGCGCGGCGAAATCCTTCAGGCGGTTCTCCACGAAAATGCCGTGCGCCGGCGCGGCGGCGTTGGGATAGAGGGTTGTCAGGGTGAGGATCCGCATCGTCTCCCGATCAGCACGAATCGCGCCGCGCAACCAGCGGTTCAGGCCCCGCGCCGCGGCGAGGGAACCATCGCGTTAACGAGTTGTTGACCGACGGCGTGCGACCCAAAGGGAAAGCGGGTCAAGCCTTATGCAGCAGAGCACTCCCTCGACAGCCGCCTGGAACGACGCGACCGCCGGCCGGCCCCGTCGCGCCGAGGAAGAAGCGCCGCTGCCGCTTGTGTTGTGCTGGGCGATCTGGATCGGCGCGACCTTTGTCTTATGGGCTGGTCTCGCCGCGTTCTTCATCGGCTGATTTAATGAAATTCGCGCCTTTCGGGCGTGATTTATTCTGGCCAAACCAATCCGGCGCAGCGTAGCTTATTAACGTTTTGTTAGGCACGCCTTCTGCGTTGCAGGGGAAGGTCTGTGTCAGGTCGGGACACGGGCTGGTTGGGTAGTGTCCGAATTGGGGCCGTATGAGTGTCGATGTGGGGGACTGGGCGATGGCGGCCTTGGTCGCGGCGCCGGTCGTTGCGAGCGTGGCGTTGCTGACGGTCGGGGCCACGCTCTACGCGCCGGGCCTGCTTGGAGGATCGGCGCGCAAGGGCGCCGGGTATGGTCGCAAACTCTTTGAAAAAGAGACTTCGACGGAACCGCCGGGCGTCGCGTTCGACGCTTTCACGGGCCGGATAGATCCCGCCCTCGCCGGCGCGCCCGAATTCGCCGAAGCGCTCGCCGCGCGCCGCGCCGCCTGCGCCGGCGCCGGCAAAAGGGGACTCGACATCGCCGCGGCCCTCGCGCTGATCGTGTTCTTCGCGCCGCTCTACGCGCTCGTCGCCCTGCTCATCAAACTCGACAGTCCCGGTCCCGCCCTCTACCGGCAGCGCCGCATCGGCCTCAACGGCGCGCCGTTCCACATCTACAAATTCCGCTCGATGGTCGCGGATGCGGAAAAGAACGGCGCCTGCTGGGCGCAGCAGAACGACCGGCGCGTCACCCGCGTCGGTCGTCTCATCCGCAAGCTCCGCATCGACGAGATGCCGCAGGCGATCAACGTTCTGAAGGGCGAGATGAGCTTCGTCGGCCCGCGCCCCGAACGGCCCGAATTCGTCGAGCTTCTGGAGAGGGAAATCCCCAACTACCAGCTTCGCCATTCGGTGCGGCCGGGGATCACCGGCTGGGCGCAAGTAAAATATGTATACGGCGCGTCGGTCGAAGACGCGCGCGTCAAGCTGCAATACGATCTGTTCTACATCCGGCATTTCAGCCTGGCGCGCGATCTTCTCATCATGGCGATGACCGTGAAGGTGGCGCTGTTCGGGCTGGGAAGCCGTTAGGCGGACGATACGAAGAGAGCAGGGCATAAGGCATTGATGGTTTCCGGCGCCGTCGGCGCCGCGATGCTCGCCGCCTATGCGATCGTTTCGGCGACCGCGCCGACGGCGCCGCCGCTGTCGCCTTCGGCGCTCGGCGACGAGCTGTACGACGCCGGCGATTATCGCCGGGCGGCCGATGCGCTGCGCGCCGCCTACCGCGAAACTCCGACCGCGGAGCTGCGTTTCAGGCTCGCCCGCGCGCTGTATGGGGCGGGCGATTTCGCGGGGGCGCTTGAGGTGCTCGAAACACGGCGCGAAGCGCCGACGCCGCAAGACTCAGCGCTCGCCGCCGAAACGCTGCTGCGGCTTTCCCGTTTCGACGAGGCGCGAGCCGCCGCCGAGGCCGCCGGTTCCGCCTATGCGGGCCGCTTCGCGCTGATCGCGGCGCGCGCCTATTATGCGCAGGGCGATCATGCGCGCGCCGAGACGCATCTCGCAGAAGCGCTGCGCAGCGGCGGCGAGGCGGTCGCGGAAGCCTGGCTTTTTCGCGCCCGCGTCGCACTCGAGAAAGGCACGCCGGACGAAGCGCGGGCGTCAATCAAAAGGGCGCTGGAGGCCGGCGCGGCCGAGAGCGCGGCCGGCGCCCTCGAAACCGAAATCCTGATCCGCGCCGGCGAGACGCAGGCGGCTCGCGCGAAACTTGCGAAATCGGCCGGGCCGTCGCGCCAGCGGCTTTTCGGCCGCAAGGCGCGCGCCGCATTCGATGCGCAGACGGAGTATCTTCTCGGGTTCGCCGATGCGGCGGACGGCGACTATGCGAACGCGGCGCGGCGGTTGCGCGCCGTCGAGCCGTGGCTGACGCACCAGCTTCACGGCAGGCTCATCCTCGCCGCCGTCAAGGACGGGGTCGGCGACAGCGCGCAGGCCGAGGCGCTTTATCTCGACGCGCGCCGCGCTGCGCCCGGCGATCCGGTCGCGCTCGATGCGATGGCGGCGCTCCATGCGAGAGCCGGACGAAGCCGCGAGGCGCTCGAGGCGGCGGCGGCGCTGCAAACCGTTTCGCCGCAACTCGGCGCGTTGCGGCGGCTTTCCGTTCTTGCGCGCCTCGACGACGTCGACGGGCTCCTCGAAGCGGCGCGGTCCGTCGAAACGAATGCGCCGGCGCCGCCCTTCGCCTCTGTGGCGTTGTTCGGCGCAGGGTCCGCCGCCGCCCGCGACGATGCGGCGAACAGGCCGATGCTCGAAACGCTCGCCGCCGCCGGCGCCGCGCGCGCCACGGGCGACGCCGCGCGCGCCGTTAAAGCCGCCGGCGCGCTTGCTCCCTATACGGATAACGCCGCCGCCCTCATGCTGGCGGGCGATCTGATGGTGATCGCCGGCGACGACCGCGCGGCGCGCGAGCGATACCGCGCCGCCGCCGCGCTCGCCCCCGCCGCCTGGGCCCCGCAAGCGGGACTGCTTCGTCTCGACGTCAGGGCCGGCGATTATGCCGATGCGCGCCGCCGCCTGGAAACGCAGGTCGCCGTTTCGGAAACCGGCGAAGCCGGCCATTTTCCGGAACGGCTGGCGTTGGCGAGGCTGCTGCGCGCGCAAGGCGAGGCGAAGGCGGCGACGGAGATCCTTGCGCCCGTCGCGGAAAGGCTCGCCGCCTCCGCGAACGACGCCCTGACGTATGCGGAGCTTCTGGCGGCGGCCGGCGAGACGAAGCGGCTGGCCGATTTCGCCGGCGCCGTTCGCCGGGCGCATCCGGCCGCGCCGGAAACGGTCGGCGTCCTCGCTCTCGCCGGGCTCGACCGGGAGGCCGCCGCCGCCGCGCGGCGCGCCGTCCTTTCAAGCCCTGGCGACCCGGCGCGGATCGACGCCTACAGGGCCGCCATGGCGCGCATCGGCGCGTCGGCCGACGCCGAGAGTTTCATCGAGGCGCTGGCCCGCGCGAGGCCGGAAGCGACGGCGCCGGGGACTGAAAAATCCGTAAGCCGGGAGGCCGCCGCGAGGGCCTATTACCACGACCCGGCGGATGCGGCGGCGGCGTTCCAATATGGCGCAGCGCTTCGGGCCGCCGGAAATCCCACCGCCGCCGCGGTTTTACGGGAAGCCTGTTTCCACGCGGCGCAGGCCGCGTGCGCCGCGGCGAATCGGGAGGAAACCTAGCGGTTTCGCGGTTAGGGGCGTTTCCCGTTGTGGAACGGTAATCGGGGCTCGCATGGCAAAGGACTTGCTGAATCGGTACACTTACGAGGCGAGTCGCCGCCTTCCCACGGCGGGCGGGTGCGGCGCGCAGGCATGACCAGACAGCTTAACCAATGGGGAAAGATTCCATGATTCTACGATGCCTCGCGGCCTTCGCCGCCGCGCTCGCGCTGATCGGTTGCGGTTCCGGCACTGTTCTGAGCAGCAAGGAGCTTCAGGTCGCGCCGACGACCACGGCGGAAATCGCCGCCGCTTCGCCCGACTATCTGATCGGACCGCTCGACGCGCTCGAAGTGTTCGTATGGCGCGCCCCGGAACTGTCGACGAAGATCGTCGTACGGCCCGACGGCCGCATTTCGACGCCGCTGGTCGAGGACATGGTGGCCGCCGGCAAGACGCCGTCGAAGCTCGCCAAGGACCTTGAGCGGGTGCTCAGCGAATATGTGAAGTCGCCGCAGGTGACGGTGATCGTCTCCAATTTCTCGTCGACCTTCGACCAGCAGGTGCGCGTGCTCGGCGAAGCGCAGAAGCCGATCGCCCTGCCGTTCCAGTCGGGCATGACGGTGCTGGACGTCATGGTGGCGGTCGGCGGCCTGACGGAATTCGCGGCGGGCAACCGCGCCGTGCTGATCCGCGGCACGGGCGAGGACAGGCAGTCCTATCGCCTGAAGCTCGACGATCTTCTGCGCAAGGGGAACATTCAGGCGAACGTGCCGGTGCTGCCGGGCGACGTCATCCTGATCCCCGAAAGCAGGTTCTAATCGCGGGACCGCGCCGGCTTGGGGGCCGGCGCGCCTCGCTCGGGTATGTAGAGGGTGCAACCGGTGTTCGATCTCGCAGACCTGCCGCGTCCGGTCGTGCGCTACGCTGTCGGCCTCTGGCGCCGGCGCTGGGCGGCGATGATCGCCGCCTGGGCGCTGGCGCTGATCGGCTGGTTCGGGGTCTGGCTGCTTCCCGACAAATACGAGTCGCGGGCGCAGGTGTTCGTGCAGACCGAAAGCATCCTGCAGCCGGTGATGACCGGCGTCACCGCGCAGCCGAACTATGAACGGCGCGTCGAGGTGATGCGCCAGCAGCTCCTGACGCGCCCGAACGTCGAGGAAGTGATCTACCGCTCCGGCCTCGACAAAACCGTCAAGGCCCGCTCCGAAATCGAGCGGCGGGTGAAGATGGAAAAGCTGGTCGACTGGGTGGCCGGCCAGATCCAGGTAGAGAGCCCGCAGGAGATGTATTTCAACATCACCTACCGTTTCGGGGACCGCGACATCGCCCGCAATGTCGTCGATGCAGTGCTGAACCTCCTCATCGAACAGGATCTCGGCGCCAGCCTTCAGGAGAAGGAGGAAGCGCGCCGCCTGCTCGATGCGGAGATCGCCCGGTTCGACGAACGGCTGACGGCGAAAGAGCGCGAAGTCGCCGAGTTCCGCCGCAACCACGCCGAGGAGCTGGCGGTGGTGCAGGGCAACGCCCGCCAGCGCGAACTGCGCGAGGCCGATCTGGCGCGGATCCGCGACGATCTCGCGCGCGAGGAGGGGCGGGTGGCGACGCTGCGCAACCTCTTGTCGGCGACGGCGCGCACCTCTTCCGGCTCCGAACTCGACAGTCTCAAGGTGCAGCTGGCGCAGCTTCGCAGCCAGTACAACGAGAATTATCCCGACATACAGAATTTGAAAGCGCGCATAGAGCAGCTTGAAAACGGTCCGGCGGGGGCGCTTCCGGCGAACCCGGAATACAAGCGCATCGCGACCGAATTCGCGACGGCGCAGGGTTCGGTCGACGGGTTGAAGGCGGCGGAGGCGCGGGTGCGCGCCGAACTCGCCGCGCTCGCCGTCACGATCGGCGAGGCGCCGCAAGTCGAGGCGGAGCTTCAGCAGATCGTCCGCGACTACGAACAGACGCGGAAGAGTTATGAGGAACTGCTCGAACGCCGCGACCGGCTGGCGCTCACCTCGAGCCTCGGCGCCGGCGGGCGCGGCGTCGAATACAAGGTGTTCGAGCGGCCGACCCCGGCGCTGACGCCGGCCGCGCCGCCGCGCCTGCTGCTGATCCTCGGCGTGCTCGCCTTCGCTCTCGCCGGCGGGGTCGGCGTCGCGCTGGCGATGACCCATTTCGACAAGACCTATACTCAGCCAGCGGATGTTTCGCAGGCGTTCGGCCTGCCGGTGCTCGGCGCGGTCAGCATCGTCGAGACGCCGCTCCTGAAACAGCTCGCCCGCAAGGACCGCCTGCGTCTCGCCGGCGCCTTCGGCGCGCTGGCGCTCGTCTGCTTCGGCTATATTTATGTAGAGGTGTTGCGATTGCCGTCGGTGTCCGCTGCCGGCGCGCAGACGGCGAGCCTCGCGAGTTCAGTGCGGGGGGCGATGTGATGGGCTTGATCGAAAAAGCCGGCGGCGCCTTCGGCGACATTCCCGACGCCGCGAACGAACTGGCGCCGGCGCCTGAAACAGGCGGCGAGCCGGCGCCGTTCGACATCAATTTCGAAGCGCTCGCCGCGTCGGGCTTTTATACGCCCGCCGGTCGCGCCAACCGTCTGTCGTTGGAGCTGCGGGCCATCAAGCGCCGTTTGCTGCGCCGTCTCGGCCTGCGCAATTCCGCCGGCGAGCGGCGCATGACCCGTCGCGGCGGACGCAACCGCAACCTCGTTCTGGTGACTTCGTCGCGGCCCGGCGAGGGCAAGACCTTCTGCGCCATCAACCTGGCGCTGAGCCTCGCCTGCGAGGAACAGCTCGAGGTGTTGCTCGTCGACGCCGACGCGCCGCGCCCGAAAGTGCGCGCCACCTTCGGCTTGCCGCAGGGGCCGGGCCTTTCCGACAGGCTGCGCGATCCGGCGATACCCGCCCTGTCGGTCTGCCGCCGCGCCCGGCAGGCGCCGTTAACCATCATGTCGGAAGGCGGTCCCGTCGACCGCGCCGGCGAGCTTTACGGTTCGGCGCAGGCCCAGCGCCTGTTCACCGAGCTTTCCGCCCGCCGCCCGGGCGGCCTCGTGATCATCGACGCGCCCCCGGCGCTGGCCACCGAAGAGGCGATCATCCTGGCGCGGCATGTCGATGAGGTAATTTTCATCATTGAGGCCGATGCTACCCCGGAAGTGGCGGCAGGCGCGGCGCTCGACGAAATGCTCGAAGCCAATCCGAATGTGAGCCTGGTGCTCAATCGCTGTCTGGTCTCGGGCGGAGCCGCCTATTACGGCTCCTATGACGACTATGATCGGGTTCGCGACTCCGGTACGACGCAGCCCATCCGGCAAGACGAGGGGAAACAGGAATGACCAAGCGACATCATTGGGCGAGCCGCGGCGTCAAGGCGGCGCTGCTTGCGGGCGCGGCCTGCATCGTCGCGTCGACCGCCATGGCGCAGACAGCCGAGCCGACGGCGCCGCTTCGTCTGCGCTCGGATTATTTCGGATGGGGCGCGAGCGTCAGCCCCCGCGTCGGCTACACCGACAACCTCAATCTCGCGCCGGACGGGCTCGAAGAAGATTCTTTCATCTTCTCCAACCTGTTCTCCGGCGGGGCGATTATTTCAAAGCCGCGCTTCACCGGCATCGTCAGCGGCGATCTCGACCTGTCTTTCCTTGAGCAGGGAAGCGATTTCGTCGTCAACCAGAACATCGCCGCCGCCTCGACGGCGACGGTCGTCGAGAACCTGCTGTATTTCGACCTCGCCGGGTCGACGTCGCGCCAGCTCGTCGGCGAAAACGCGCGCTTCTCCTCCAACATCAACGCCGCCCGATCGCAGCGCGCCGACGTGCACAGCTATTCGGCGAGCCCGTATTTCTACCGCGAGTTCTCCGACAACTCCGCAGCCGAGCTGCGTTATCGTTTCAGCCAGGTGTTCGTCGGCGACCGCAACGCCGGCGCCAATCCGTTCGCCGGCGGTCTGCTCAACGACTCGACCACGCATGAAGCCGTCGCCGCCTACGACACGGGCTCGCGCTTCGGCCGGCTCAATCTTCTTCTCACCGCCTACGGCAACCGCACGGTGGAGGACGGTTCGGCTTTCGCGCCTGACTTCGAGTACGAGCAGGGTTCGTTCACCAGCGCCGTCCGGTTCGCGCTCACCGACAATTTCGCGCTGAGCGGCGCGGTCGGTTACGACGAGGTGAACACCGACGCCGTCCCCGGCCTTTACGACGACGACGCGCTGTCGGGCGTGTTCTGGCGCGCCGGGTTCACCGCCAAACCGGGCCGCAAGACGTCGATCCGTCTTGAGTATGGCGAACGGTACGACGACGACTTTATCGACGCGTCGGTGAGCTACGAGATTTCCTCGCGCTTCCGCTTTACGGCGGGAGCCGGCCGTTCCTTCGAGACCCGCGCCCAGTCGATTTCGGGCCAGTTCCGCGCGCTCCAGCGCGACACGCTCGACTTCGCCGACCGTTTGCGCGACGGCGCCGAGCTTTCCGCCGACAGCATCGTCAATGTCGCGAACCGGGTGGCGCGCGGCTCGACCCGGTCGCAGTCGGTCGGCATCGGCGTCTCCAATCACGCCTTCGCCAGTCTTGTCGGCGCCTTCGACCGCTTCGAAGTGAGCGCGCGCGGTTCTTACGAAAACACCGATTTCGGCTACAGGCAGAACGAGATCTATACGCTCAGCCTCGATGCGCGACGGCAGATTTCCCGCCGCATCACCGCCTATGGCGGGGCCTATTATCGCCACTCGGACACCACCGTCGATCAGGCGATCTGCCAGGCGAGCCCGTTCATTTTCGGCTTCGACGTGTCCGATCCGCTGTTCGATCCGGTGGCGGCCTGTCTCGGCTTCGCCTTGCAGAACGGCCGCACCGATACGGTCGGCGGGCGGGTGGGCGCGTCGTACCGCCTGTATGAAAACGTCTCGGCCTTCGGCGAGTTTTCGCACGCCACCCGTTTCGCCGAAACGCCGACCCTCGAATATGGCGAGAACAACGTTCTGGTGGGCTTGACCATCGACTTCTAACGACTGGCCGTCGGTATGTATGAAGAGTATTTCAGCTTCGCCGGATCGCCGTTCAGGCTGAATCCCGACCCGAAATTTTTCTTCGGATCGAAAAGCCACAACAAGGCGATGGCGTACCTTCATTACGGACTGCGCCAGGCTGAAGGCTTCATCGTCATCACCGGCGAAATCGGCGCCGGCAAGTCGATGCTGATCGGACACCTGCTCGACCAGCTCGACCGCACGAATGTGGTCGCCGCCAATCTTCTGACTTCCAATCTCGAGCCGGCGACGCTGCTGGCGCACGTGCTGTCGGCGTTCCGCATCGAGCCCGCCAATACGGGCAAGAGCGCCGAGCTGGAGGCGTTCGAGGACTTCCTGTTCGACCAGATGAACCGCGGCCGCCGCGTGCTGCTGATCGTCGACGAGGCGCAGAATCTCCCCGCCCGGACGATCGAGGAGCTGCGCATGCTGTCGAACATGGATTACGACGGCACGCCGCTGTTCCAGGTGTTCCTGATCGGCCAGCCGGAATTCCGCGCGATTCTCTCCAAGCCGGACATGGAGCAGTTCCGGCAGCGGGTGATCGCCACCTATCATCTCGAGCCGCTCGCCGCCGACGAGACGAAGGAATATATCATGCACCGGCTGTCCGTCGTCGGATGGTCGGGCGACCCGTCGATCTCCGACGAGGCGCATGCGGCGATCTTCGCGGCGACCGGCGGCGTGCCGCGCAAGATCAACTCCCTGTGCAACCGCATCTTCCTCTACTGCTCGCTCGAAAAGCTGCACGCGATTGACGCCGCCGTCGTCGGCGCGGTGGTCGCCGACCTGTCGAAGGAGAAATTCGAGGGCGAGGAAGAGCCCGCGCCCGCCGAGACGCCTCCCGCCAAGCCCGTCAGGAAGCAGAAAGCGAAAGCCGCGAAACCCGTGGAGGCCGAGCCGGCCGAAGCGCAGGAGCCGGCGCGCGCCGCCGGCGGCGGACGCGGCTCCGTCGTCGTTCCTTTCGGCGCGGTGAAAAAGGCTTCGGCTCAGGGCGAGGCCAAACCGTCTCAGGACGCCGAGCCGGCCAAGACCCCGGCGAAAAAGCAAAGCGCGCCGCCGAACGACGCCTCGCAGATGAGCGTGCTCGACCGGTTGCGCGCCCGCCGCGCCGCCGACGGCGACAGCGCCCCGGCGCCCGCGACCCTCAAGGATGTCGCCGAGGCCATCGCGCTCGCAGCCGCCGCCCCCGACGACGCGGCGATGGCGGCGCAGTTGGGTTTCGACGGGGACGACGAGGACGACGCCTCGCTAAGCGACGCGAAGGGCTGGCCGGCGGCGCTGATGAAATCCGTCAACGAAACCCGCGATGAGCTGAAGGCGGCCCATGCCGGCGCGCAACGTCTGCGCCGCGAACTCACGGACGCCGCCCTGCGCCGGGCGGAAAAGCGCCGCGCCGTCGTCGAGGGACTGATGCGCGCCGAGGCGCTGCTGGCGGAGCTTCGGGGCGGGGCCGGACGGTAACGCCGCGCCATCAGGGGACAGACGACCATGCCTGCGCCGCGTTTCGCCCTTTCCGTCGACGTCGAGGACTATTTCCAGGTCTGGGCTTTTTCCTCGCAGGTTGCTCGCGAAGATTGGGACGATTATCCCCTGCGGGTCGAAGCCTCCACGCGTCGCGCTCTTGATCTTTTCGATTCGCATCGCGCAAAGGCGACGTTCTTCATCCTTGGCTGGATCGCCGAGCGGGCGCCGGGGCTCGTCCGCGAGATCGCCGCGCGCGGGCACGAGGTGGCGAGTCACGGCTTCGATCATGCGAAAGTTTTCGATCAGACGCGCGACCAGTTCCGCGAGGACGCCGGCCGGACCAAGAAACTGCTCGAAGATCTGACGGGCGAGGCGGTGCTCGGCTATCGCGCCCCCGGCTTTTCGATCGATGCGCGCGTTCCGTGGGCGCACGAGACGCTTGTGGAAGCCGGATACCGCTATTCGTCGAGTTCGCATCCGATAAGGCACGACCATTACGGCGATCCCCGCGCGCCGCGGTCGCCTTACCGGCCGCTGCCGGAGAGCGGCTTCATTGAAGCGCCCGTGGCGACGGCGGAGATATTCGGCCAGCGTTTTTCCTGCGCGGGCGGCGGCTGGTTCCGCGCCGCGCCCTATGGCCTCTCGAAGGCGCTCCTCGCGCGCGCCAGCCGAAGTCTCGACGGCCCGGCGATTTTCTATTTCCATCCCTGGGAGATCGATCCCGGCCAACCGCGCATCGACGGCGCGCCGCTGAAGTCGCGGCTGCGGCACTACCTCAATCTCGGCGGCATGGAGAAAAAACTTGCGCGCCTGCTCGCCGAGCATCGCTGGAGCCGCATCGACGAAACGCTCGGCGTCGGGCGGCTGAAGGCCGCCGCCTGACCATGGGCGCCGTCGAAATCGTCAGGGCGGGGGAGGGCGACGCGGCGCGGTGGGACGCCTTCGTCGAGGCCGCGCCCGAAGCGACCCTGTTTCATCGTTTCGGCTGGAGCCGCGTCATCGCCCGCGCCTACGGCTACGAGGGCGTCAATCTGATGGCGGTCGCAGAGGGGCGCGTCGTCGGCGTTCTTCCGCTTACGGACGTAAGAAGCCCGCTTCTCGGCCGCTCGCTGATCTCGACCGCCTTCACCGTCGGCGGCGGCGCCGCCGCCCGCGATCCTGATGTTCACGCCCTGCTCGCCGAGGCCGCCGAAGAAGAAGGGCGCGCGCGGCGCGTGCGCTACGTCGAGCTGCGAGGGCGTCCCGTTCCGATCGACGGCTGGGCGGTGAAAGACTCAGTCTATGCAGGGTTCGAAAAGGAGTTGCCCGCCGATGAAGGCGACAACCTCAAAATGATCCCGCGCAGCCGCCGCGCCGGCGTGCGCAAGGGCATGAACGCCGCGAAGGAGGGCGCCTTCGCCGCGCGCTTCGACGACGATGTCGACGGTTTCTATCGTCTTTACGCCAATTCGATGCGAGATCTCGGCACGCCGATTTTCCCCCGCCGCTTCATCCGCGAGATAAGCCGGGAATTCGACGGCGAAACGGAGATGCTGTTTATCGACGCCGGAGGCGCGCCGGTGCTGTCGCTCTTCACCTTCTATTTCCGCGACCGGGTGATGCCTTATTATTTTGGCGCGCGCCCCGATGCGCGGGCGCACGGCGCATACGATTACGCCATCTGGCTTCAGATGCGGCGGGCGGCGGCGCGCGGCGCGCGCGTCTTTGATTTCGGCCGCAGCAAATACGGTTCGGGGCCGTTCGCCTACAAATCGTTCTGGGGCTTCGAGGCGAAACCGCTCGAATATCAATACAGGCTGATCGGCGCCCGCGAGACGCCGAACGTCAATCCCCAGAATCCGAAATTCGCCGCCGCGTCGAGCGCCTGGAAGCGTCTTCCGCTGGCGCTCGCCAACGCTGCGGGGCCGCTGCTGGCCCGCCATCTGGCATGAGCGGCTTGCGCGAAATTCTCTTTCTTGCGCACCGGATCCCGTATCCGCCGGACAAGGGCGACAAGATCCGCTCGTGGCGGCTCGTCGAGCATCTTTCCAGACGTTTTCGCGTGCACCTTGCGGCCTTCGTCGACGACAGGACCGATTTCGCGCACGAGGCGTTCCTCGCCGGCGTCTGCGAAAGCGTGTTTCTCGTTCCGCTCGATCCGCCGGCGGCGAAGCTGCGGAGCGCCGCCGGGCTCGTCACCGGCGAGCCTTTGAGTTTTCCCTATTTCCGCGACTCGCGCATGCAGCGCCGGATCGACGAACTGCGCGCGCGCGGCC
Source organism: Pseudomonadota bacterium (assembly GCA_036337175.1). Taxonomy (GTDB): domain Bacteria; phylum Pseudomonadota; class Alphaproteobacteria; order Caulobacterales; family Parvularculaceae; genus Amphiplicatus. Next base: position 383,992 of record JAYZEQ010000006.1, on the reverse strand, counting down.
TCGCCGCCGAATTCGCCTTCTCTTCCGCCATGGCTCCGTACATCGCCAAACCGCGCGGCGGCCGCCCGCGCATCGTCGATCTCTGCGACGCCGATTCCGAAAAGTGGCGTCAGTACGCGGCGGAAACCGGCGGACCCATGAGCCTCATCTATGCGCGCGAGGCGGAGACGCTCGCCAGACGGGAAACGGAGATCATCGGCTGGGCGGACGCCGCGTTCGCGGTGAGCGCCGAGGAAGCCGCGATTTTCAACGCCCGCGCCGGCGTCGGGCGGTCCTGCGACTGGTTCGGCAACGGCGTCGACGTCGAGCATTTCCGGCCGAGCGCCGACCGTCCCGCGCCCGAGCCATCCGCAGACATCGTCTTCACCGGCGCGATGGATTACCGCGCCAATATCGACGCCGTGCGATGGTTCGCGCGCGAGGTATGGCCGATCGTCCGCGCCAAGGCGCCGGAGGCGCGTTTCGCCATCGTCGGCGCGCGCCCTTCCGGCGCGGTGCGCGCCCTCGACGGGCGCGACGGCGTCGCTGTCGCCGGCAGGGTCGAGGATGTGCGCCCGTGGCTGCAACATGCGAGCGCCGTCGTCGCGCCGCTTCGCATCGCGCGCGGCGTGCAGAACAAGATGCTGGAAGCGATGGCGATGGCGCGGCCGGTGGTCGCCACCTCCGGCGCGGCGGAAGGGATCGACGCGAGGGAAGGCGAGGAGTTCATCCTAGCCGACGCGCCCGAGGCGTTCGCCGCCTCGGTGTTGTGGCTGATGAGCGACCGGAAGCGCGGCGACGCCATCGGTGCTTCGGCGCGCGCCCGCATGAAAGCGGCCTACGCGTGGCCGGCGCGGCTCTCCCGGCTCGATGCGGCGCTGGCCCGGCTGGGACTCGATTAGCGATCCGTCTCGGAGCGGGCGAAAATTTCCTCCCATTCCGCCTCGCTCAGCGCTTCCTCGCTGGCGAAGGAGGCCCGCGCCGCCGGCGCGTCGTCGACGCGGAAAGAGAAAATATCCGGACGCGAATAATGTCCCGCGATATCGCACGCCGCCTTCGCCGCGCGCACCACGTCGAGGGAGCCTTCGGCGACAAGAATATCCTCGCCGTCGATCGGTCCGGCGACGATCTCGCCGCGGGGATCGATGATCGCGGACTGGCCGGTATGCTCCCACACGCCGAGCGGCTTCCAGCGTTCGGGAATGTCGGCGGCGCGCCGCAGGCCCGCGGCGCAGATCACATAGGACGCGGCCTGACTCGCGAAGGCGCGCGTCAGCAAAAGCTGCCGCGCCCAGCAATACTCCTCGGCGCGCGGCGTTTTCTCCCAGCCCGGCCACAGCGCGCAATGCACCTGCGTTCCCTGCGCGGCGAGCGCGTAGCCGGGCAGCATCATCTGATGCTCCCAGCAGTTGAGGGCGCTGAGGCGGGCGTAAGGGCGGGCGTGGACCTTCAGTCCGGCGGCGTCGCCGTCGCCCCAGATGATCCGCTCGGCGTGGGTCGGCTTGAGCTTCCTGTGCCGGCCGAGAATTGCGCCATCCCGGCCGATCGTCAGCGCCGTGCAATAAACCGTACCCTGACTGTCTGCGTCGCGCTCGGCGATCCCGATGACGACGTCGAGGCCGGCCGCCTTCGCCGCCCGGCACAGATCGGCGGTTTCCGGCCCGCCGATCTCGACGGCGTTTTCAAGGTAGGCGGCGCTCGCCTCCCAGGTGAGATCCTGCACCCCGCCCTCGATCCAGAAGGGATAGCCGGGCAGCCAGGTCTCGCCGAAAGCGGCGACGTCGGCGCCGAGCGCCCCGGCGCGGGCGATCAGGGCGCAGGCTTTCTCCGTAGAGGCGGTCTTGTCGAACAGGACGGGCGCCGCCTGGATGGCCGCCATGCGGAACGCGGAAGGCACGGTCATGTCTCTCGCAAAAGGATGTTGCGTCGCAATATTACGCGAAACCGGCGCAATCGGCGCGCCGCTTCACAATATTCTGACAGACAGGTAAGGTGAGCGCCTCTTTCGCAGGGGTCAACGGGGTGTGGGCATGATCCGAGTAATCCTTCCGGTCGCAGTGATTGCGGCCCTTCTTCTTGCGCCGATGTTTTCGGAAGTGACCTCGGGCACGGTCACCGGCGACACGGTGACGGTCCGGTCGGGCAATTACTTCGTCGCAAACACCATCGACTGCTTTCTCGACCGCAATTTCTCGATTTCCGGCGACTGCGAGCCGAAAGGCGGCCTGCAGGGCAAGTTCATCTTCGGCGCGGTCTTCGTGTCGGCGGTCGCCGCGGTGCTCGGGATTCTCGGCCTCATCCCGGTCATCGGCCGGGTGACGAGCTTCATCACCACGCTCGCCGGCGTCGTCGTCATCGCCGCCATCGGCTTCTTCCTTCTCAACATGATGGGATCGAAGGAAGGGCTCGAAGGCGTGCAGTGGGGGTCCTATCTCGCCGGCGGCGGCGGCCTGCTTACTTTGGTTTCCGGCCTGTCCGGCATGCGAGGGCGGTAAACGCCCCGCTGTTTCCTCAAAGAGGGAGGAGACCGGAAGCGCGCTCCCTTCAGGGGAGCGCGCTTTTGTTTAAGGGCTGCAAGAGGAGCTTGGACATGCGTCTCCCGCCGGCCTGCCCCGAGATTCCGGTTCGCGACCTTGAGCCGGCGCTCGCCTACTACCGCGACAAGCTGGGGTTCGACATCGACTGGTCGGACGCCTCGCTCGGCCTCGCCGGCCTGTCGCTGGACGATTGCCGTCTGTTTATGGCGAGCGCGGACTATCGGGCCTGGTTCGGCAGCCAGGGACCGCTCGTTGTCTGGCTGAACCTTTCAAGCCGCGCTGAAGTCGATGCGCTTCACGGGCGATGGCGCGAGCGCGGGGCGATCATCGCCGCCGATCCGCAGTCGAAGCCTTACAAGCTCCATGAGTTCGTCGCCAGGGATCTCGACGGGAACCTCCTGCGCGTCTTCTACGACTTCGGCGGGGAGGAGCGGGAAGCCGCCGCCGGGTAAGCGCAACGCGAAGCGCCGCCTACGGCCACGCCGCAAGCGGCGGCAGCGACGAGAGGATCGCCTCCACGTTGCCGCCGGTCTTGAGGCCGAAAGTCGTGCCGCGGTCGTAGAGGAGATTGTATTCGGCGTAGCGCCCGCGCCGGTATAGTTGTTCCTTGCGGTCATCCTCCGTCCACGGCGTATTCATCCGCCCCGCGACGAGTTTCGGATAGACGCCGAGAAAGGCGAGGCCGACGTCTTTCGTGAAGGCGAAGTCCTTATCCCAGTCGCCGCTGTCGTGACGGTCGTAGAAAACGCCGCCGACGCCGCGATGCTCGCCCCGGTGCGGCAGGAAGAAATACTCGTCGCACCATTTCTTGAAGCGCGGGTAGTAAGACAGGTCGTGCGCGTCGCACGCGGCTTTCATGGCCGCATGAAAGGCGACCGTATCGGGATGATCGTCGGCGCGGCCGCGGTCCAGCATCGGGTTGAGATCGCCGCCGCCGCCGAACCAGCTTTTCGTGGTGACGATCATCCGCGTGTTCATGTGCGCGGCGGGGGCGTGCGGGTTTCGCGTGTGGGCGATCAGCGACACGCCCGACGCCCAGAAGCGCGGATCGTCCTCCGCCCCGGGGATCTGTTTTCTGAATTCCTCGGAGAACTCGCCGTGGACCGTCGAGACATGGACGCCGACCTTCTCGAACACGCGCCCGCGCATCAGCGCCATGACGCCGCCGCCCTGATCGGCCGCCCCGTCGCCGCGCGTCCAAGGCTTCCTCTCGAAGCGTCCGGCCGGAATATCGCCGTAAAGCGCGCCCGCGTCGTCTTCGAGCTTTTCGAAAGCAGAGATGAGTCGGGCTTGCAGCGCCTCGAACCAGCCTTTCGCCTTCAGTTTGCGGGTTTCTGTTTCGGTCATGTTTATTCACTCGCAGCCGGGCCCGCGCCGATCAAGCCCATCCCGTCTGCCTTCTCGCCTCGCTGAGGGCCACGGCCGCCGCCACCGCGATATTCAGCGAGCGCGCGCCCTTCGCCATCGGGATGAGGAGGCGGGCGTCGGCGGCCTCGTGAACCGCTTCCGGCGCGCCGGCGCTTTCGCGGCCCATCAGGATCACGTCGGTCTCGGCGAAAGAGAAATCGTAGAGGGACCCGGCGCCCCTCGTGGTCATCAGCACCAGCCGGCCCCCGCGCCGGGACGGACTGTCGAGGAAGGCGCGCCAGCCCGCATGGAGCAGGGGCGGGGCGAGGCTGGCGTAGTCCATCGCCGCCCGCCTGAGGTCCCGGGCGTCGAGCGGGAAGCCGCAGGGGCCGATGACGTCCACGCCGGCCCCGAAGCAGGCGGCGGCGCGAATCGCCGCGCCCACATTGGGGGGCATGTCGGGCTCGTACAGAGCAAGGCGCATCGCCCTGATTCTCCTTCTCGAATCGCCGGCGAAAGAGGCTCTTTCGCGACGCTAGGCCGCACGCCCCCTGCGGCTGGACTTGGGTAATAAGGCATGCGAGACACGCCCGCACCAATTCCCGCCTCGGCGAATCTTCGGACATCTCACGGGCGACATCAAAGGCGAGGGACCTGACGCGATGAGCGCATCCACCGACACGCATAAGGCTGGCGAAGGCGAAGAGCCGACGCGCCGCGACTTCATCCACATCCTCGCGGGTTCGGTCGCCGCGGTCGGCGCGGCGGGAACGCTGGTGCCGCTCGTCGACCAGATGAACCCGGACGCCTCGGTGCTGGCGCTGTCGACCAAGGAAGTCGATCTGTCGAATCTGCCGGTCGGTCAGGCCATCAAGGTGATGTGGCAGGGCAAGCCGGTGTTCATCCGCCACCGGACGGAAGAGGAAATCCGCGAGGCCGAGAACGTCCAGCTGTCGCAGCTCAAGGACGAGAAGGCGCGCAACGACAATCTGCCGTCGAACGCCGACGCGGAAGACAAGAACCGGGTCATCAACCCCGCCTATATGGTCGTCGTCGGCGTCTGCACCCATCTCGGCTGCATTCCGCTCGGCACCGCGCAGGGCGAGACGCGCGGCGAATATGGCGGCTGGTTCTGCCCATGCCACGGCTCGGTCTACGACACCTCGGGACGCATCCGCAAAGGCCCGGCGCCGGAGAACCTTCTGGTGCCGCCCTATGAGTTCCTCACCGACACCACGATCAAGATCGGCTAAGGGAGCAGGCGACCAACATGGCTCACGAATCCACCTACAAGCCCGGCACCGCTCTCGAGCGCTGGCTCGACAAGCGCCTTCCGATCGTTCGTCTCGGCTACGACAGTTTCATCGATTTCCCGACGCCGAAGAACCTCAACTACTGGTGGACGTTCGGCGGCATCCTCGCCGTCTGCCTCGTCATCCAGATCCTCACCGGCGTCATCCTCGCGATGCACTACACGCCGCACAAGGATTTCGCCTTCGACAGCGTCGAGCACATCATGCGCGACGTGAACTACGGCTGGCTGATGCGCTACGTGCACTCGAACGGCGCGTCGATGTTCTTCCTCGCCGTCTACATCCACATGTTCCGCGGCCTCTATTACGGCTCCTATAAAGAGCCGCGCGAGATGATCTGGATTCTCGGCGTCGTCATTTTCCTTTTGATGATGGCGACGGCGTTCATGGGCTACGTCCTGCCCTGGGGGCAGATGTCGTACTGGGGCGCGACCGTCATCACCAACATTCTCGGCGCGATCCCGGTGCTCGGCGAGTCGATCCGCACCCTTCTGTGGGGCGGGCCGTCGGTCGATAATCCGACCCTCAACCGTTTCTTCTCGCTGCATTACCTGCTGCCGTTCGCCATCGCCGGCGTCGTCGTGCTGCACATCTGGGCGCTGCACGTCCCCGGCAACAACAATCCGGCGGGCGTCGAGGTGAAGACCAAGAAGGATACGGTGCCGTTCCACCCGTACTATACGGTGAAGGACTCTTTCGCGATCGTGCTCTTCCTCGTGCTGTTCGCGGTCTTCGTTTTCTTCCAGCCGAACGCTCTCGGCCACCCGGACAATTATATCGAAGCGAACCCGCTCTCGACGCCGGCCCATATCGTGCCCGAATGGTACTTCCTGCCGTTCTACGCGATCCTCAGGGCCATCACTTTCAACATCGGTCCGATCTCATCGAAGCTTGGCGGCGTCATCGCCATGTTCGGCTCGATCGGGGTGCTGTTCGTGCTGCCGTGGCTCGACACCTCGAAGGTGCGCTCGATGCGCTACCGGCCGACGGCGCAGCTCTGGTTCGTGCTGTTCGTGCTCGACTGCCTGCTGCTCGGCTATCTCGGCGGCAAGCCGGCGGAAGGGATCTATGTGGCGCTGGCGCAGGCGGCGACCGCCTTCTACTTCGCCTTCTTCCTCATCATCCTGCCGCTGCTCGGCATCCTGGAGAAACCGCGGGCGATGCCGAAATCGATTTCCGAATCGGTGCTGAAGCCGTCTAAAGCCGACGGCGCCGCCGCGCAGCCGGCTGCGGCGGAGTAGACCCAATGGAAAAGACGATGATCGCAAAGACGCTGAACCTCATCGCCGCCGCTTCGTTCGCCGTCGCCGCCGGGGCTGCGCCGGCGCTCGCCGCCGAGGCCAATGTCGAGCCGCTGAAGCATCAGCACTGGCACTTCTCCGGTCCGTTCGGAACCTACGACAAGGACGCGCTGCAGCGCGGATACCAGGTCTACGAAACGGTCTGCTCGAACTGTCACGGCGTCGAGCTGCTGTCGTTCCGCAACCTCGGCCAGAAGGGCGGGCCGTTCCATCTCGACTCCTGCCCGGAAGGCGTGCCCGAAAGCGTCGACTGCTCGAATCCGAACGAGAATCCGATCGTCAAGGCGGCGGCCGCGAAATACAAATATCAGATTACGGACGGACCCGACGACACCGGCGACATGTTCCAGCGCGCGCCGCTTCCTTCCGACCGCGTTCCGAGCCCTTACGCCAACGAACAGCAGGCCCGCGCCGCCAACGGCGGCGCGCTGCCGCCCGACCTGTCGCTGATCATCAAGGCGCGCCATCACGGGCCTGACTATGTCTACAGCCTGCTGACCGGCTTCGCGGACGCGCCGGAGACGGTCAACATCGCTCCCGGCCAGCATTACAATCCGTGGTTCCCCGGCGACATGGCGCAGCTTCTGAAGCCGCAATACCTCGATGAGGAAGGGCATCCGAAAGAAGGCGTCGAGGTTCCCCCGGGCGGCGTTCTCGCCATGGCCCCGCCGCTCTCCGACGGCATCGTCGACTACGCCGACGAGTCGACCCCGGAAACGGTCGACCAGTATGCGAAGGACGTGGTCGAGTTCCTCACCTGGGCGTCGGAACCGAAGATGGAGGCGAGGAAAAAGCTCGGCGTCATGTCGCTCGCCTATCTCATCATCCTCGCCGGCCTGCTTTACTGGTCGTACCGCGAGATCTGGTCGAAAGAGCACTAGCACTAGCCGTCGGACCGGCAGCGTTTTTGAGCCGCGGCCTCGCAAGGGCCGCGGCTTTTGTTTGCAGCGGGCCCGCCCGCTCCGGACGATGAACTGTGCTGTTGGAATGTCGCGCTCTCCGTCCCATTATGGGGACCGGGGGAACCGACAGAGGGGTTGAAGCGATGCAGTCAGCATTGCCGGTCACCGGCGCCTTCCTCGCCGTCGCCTTCGCCGACGGACGATACGATCCGCTCGAGGAAAAGCGGTTCCTCTCCACCATCGCCAACCACCCGGCGCTCGCCGTCATCCGCACCGAGGCGTTGCAGGAGGCCTACAACCTGCTGCGCGCCGAAATCGAGACCGATTATCCGGCCGCCTGCGCCAAGATCCTTTCGAGCATCGCCGCGACGAAGGACGATGCCGCCGTCAGCGAAGCGGTGAAGGTGGCCGCCCGCGGAGCGGTGGTCGCCGACCGCCGCGTCGCCCCGCAGGAAGAAGCCATGCTCGACCGCATCGCCGGCGCGTTGGGGCTAGAGGCGGGGACTGTTTGAGAGTACGCCGTTCGAAAAAAGGGCGCGGCTGGCTTCTTCCAGGCGCTACGAATTAAGCGCAACGCGCTCTTCAAGCATTGAACCGGAACATCATCACGTCGCCGTCCCGGACGACGTATTCCTTGCCTTCGAGGCGCATCTTGCCGGCTTCCTTGGCGCCGACTTCGCCGCCGAGGCGGATATAGTCTTCATAGGCGATCGTCTCGGCGCGAATGAATCCCTTCTCGAAGTCGGTGTGAATGACGCCCGCCGCCTGTGGCGCGGTCCAGCCCTTCTCGATGGTCCAGGCGCGCGCTTCTTTCGGGCCGGCGGTGAAATAAGTCTGCAGGCCGAGCAGTTCGTGGCCGGTGCGGATCAGCCGGTTGAGGCCGGGCTCTTCGAGGCCGAGCGTGTCGAGAAATTCCTTCTGCTCTGCGTCGTCGAGCTGGGCGAGCTCGGATTCGATCTTGGCGGAGATGACGACGCTCGCCGCGCCTTCCTTTTTCGCCGCTTCCTCGACCCGGCGCGAATAGTCGTTGCCTGTCGCGGCGGAGGCCTCATCGACATTGGCGACGAACAGCACCGGCTTGGAGGTGAGAAGCTGCAGGCCTTTCCACGCTTTCATGTCTTCCGGCGAGACGCTCGCCTTGCGGGCCGGACGTCCGTCGCGCAGCTCGGCGAGCGCAAGGTCGATGAGAACGAGCTGGGCCTTGGCTTCCTTGTCCTGTCCCTTGGCTTTTTTCTCGACGTTGAGGCGGCGTTTCTCGAGACTTTCGAGATCGGCCAGCATCAGCTCGGTTTCGACCGTTTCGAAGTCCGATATCGGATCGATCCTGCCGGCGACGTGGGTGATGTCGTCGTCGTCGAAGCAGCGCAGCACGTAAACCACAGCGTCGACCTCGCGGATGTTGGCGAGGAACTGGTTGCCGAGGCCTTCGCCTTTCGAGGCGCCTTTGACGAGGCCGGCGATGTCGACGAACTGCATCCGGGTCGGGATGATCTCCTTCGACTTGGCGATCTCGGCGAGCTTCAGGAGCCGCGGCTCCGGCACCGCGACGTCGCCGATATTGGGTTCGATGGTGCAGAACGGATAGTTCGCCGCCTGCGCCGCGGCGGTGCGCGTCAGCGCGTTGAACAGCGTCGATTTGCCGACATTCGGCAGACCGACAATGCCGCATTTGAAACCCATTACCGTCTAGTCCTTGCGTTTGAATATTTTCTGCAGCGCGTCGGCGAAGGGATTGTTCGCCGCCGGATTTTGGCCGCCCTCGGTCTTCGGCGGCGCTGGCGGGGCGGGTGCGGCCTGCGGCGGCGCTTCTTTCTTCGGCTTCGGCGGCTGCAGGCGCTGGGCGACGGCGGTCGCATAGCGCGCATCGTCGACGGCCAGCATCGGCGCGCCCGCGGCCAGCGCGGCGAGGAGGGGCGAGAGCCATTCCTGATCCGACTTGGCGAAGTCGCCGAGCACGTGTCCCGTCACCTTCGCCTTGTCCCCCGGATGGCCGATGCCGATGCGCACGCGGCGGAAGTCGGGACCGATATGTTCGTCGATGGAGCGAAGGCCGTTATGCCCGGCGTGACCGCCGCCGGTTTTCACCTTGATCTTGCCGGCCGCGAGGTCGAGTTCGTCATGGAAGACGACGACGTTTTTCGGTTCCAGCTTGAAGAAGCGCATCGCCTCGCCGACCGACTGGCCGGAAAGATTCATGTAGGTGAGGGGCTTCAGGACGTAACTCTTGATCCGTCCCGACGGCGCGTCGAGATAGCCGTCTCTCAGGTCTCCCTGGAATTTCGAGCGGGGAGCGGAAAATCCGTTCACGTCGGCGATGGCGTCGACCGCCATGAAGCCGACATTGTGCCGGTGCCGGGCGTATTTCTCGCCCGGATTGCCGAGACCGACCAACAAGAGAGACAGAACGACCATCGCGCGATTCCTGAAGTCCGCGCCGCGCGAAGCGAGAAGAAAGACTAGTCTTTCTTCTCCGCGTCCGCCGCATCGGCGCCTTCGGCGGCCGGCGTCTCGCCTTCAGCCGGCGCCGCCGCTTCGCCTTCGTCGCCTTCCGAACGCATCGCCGACGGCGCGGCGATGGTGGCGACGGTGAAGTCGCGATCGGTGATGACCGGCGTCACGCCCTCGGGAAGCTTGATCGCCGAGATGTGGATCGCGTCGCCGATGTCCAGACCGGTGCAGTCGGCGGTGAGGAATTCCGGAATAGCCGTCGCCGGCGCGTAAAGCTCGACAAGGTGGCGCACGACGTTGAGAACGCCGCCGCGCTTCAGGCCCGGCGAGGCTTCCTGATTGATGAAGTGCACCGGGATCTCGACGTCGATGCGGGTCTTTTCGTCGACGCGCAGGAGATCGACATGGATCGGCATGTCCTTGATCGGATCGACCTGCACTTCGCGAGCGATCACCGGCTGCAGTTCTTTTTGGCCGGGGACCTGGATCTTGGCGAGGTGCGCGCGCATGCGGCCGGCGAAATGCGCCTTCGCGACTTCCACATAGCGCAGGTTGATGGCCACCGGGCCGAGCTCGCCGCCGTACAGCGTGCCTGGGACGAAGCCCTTGCGGCGGGCGGCGCGCGCCGCGCCGGTGCCTTTGCCTTCGCGGACTTCGCAATAGAAGATGTCGGTCTCAGCCATGACGGCGCCTTTCTGCATAAAGGGCCGCGCACGGGTCAGATGGGACTCGCCCGGCGCATGGCCCTTCAAATCTCGTAGGAGCGGCGCTCTATAGAGGAAAGGCCGCGGCTCGGCAAGCGCGGAAACCGCGGCGGATCGGCCTTATTCCGGCCCCCCAAAGTCAGGCCAGGCGCTGGCCAGAAAGGCCCGGTAAAGGGCCTCGAGGCGCGGCTCGCCGGCGAGCGCGGCGAGGTTCGCCTCGGCGCTCGCCCGGTCGCGGCGGGCGACCGGGCCGGTCAGCGAATCGAAGGGGCTTTCGGCGAAGCGGGCGACCACCCCTTCGAGATAGCCGGCCAGCACCTCTTCGGGCTTCAGTCCGAGGCGGCCGGCGAGCCCTTTGGCGGTCTCGTTCCAGAGATAAGCGGCGAAGTTGCCGCTGAGCACGGCGAGGGCGTGATAATAGGCCCGGTCCCGGTCGGCGACGGCGAATTCCGGATTGGGGGCGCCGGGGATGATCTCCCGTAGCGGCGGCGCGCCTTCCTGCCGGGCGAAGGCGATGCGGTTCATGGCCTCGGGCGGGAGCGGCGTACGGGGGAAGGAATAGAGCGGGTGGTAGCTATAAAGCCCGTCGACCAGCAGCGCGCCTGAGAAATGGATCGCCCGCTTGCCGTCAAGCGCCGGCGCGAAGGCCCGCCGCCAGGCCGCAATCGCCCCGTCGGGAATCGCCGCGGCGACCACGTCGGCCTCGGCGATGGCGGCGAGGACAGGGGGGGCCTGCGCCGCCGCCTCGGCGCGGGCGACCGTCGTCGCCCGGTGCCCGAGATGGCGCAACCAGGCGCCGATGCTGGCGCCGACCCGACCGTTGCCGAAAATCACATACCGCACTTTGTCGTTCCGCCCTTTCAAACGAATTCTTGCCAGAACCTTTGGCGAACCTTATATCGCGCGCCGTGACCAATCGTTTTGGGCTGCATTCTAAGGACTCTAGCCTGCGCCGGATAAGCCTCAAGGCCGACGCCGGGACTCGCCAAAGCCTTCGGAACTCTATCCAGGACAATCAGGTTGGCTCTAAAGGCGCGACCGGAATTACCCGCAGCGCCAACCAAACGCCGGCCCGCGCCATGCCTTGGCGAGGGTCATTGCTCTGAAGGAGACGAAACATGGCGACAGGCACCGTGAAATGGTTCAACACCACCAAAGGCTACGGCTTCATCCAGCCGGATGACGGCGGCAAGGACGTGTTCGTGCACGCCACCGCGGTTGAGCGCGCCGGCATGGCCGCTCTGCAGGAAGGCCAGAAGATCGCTTACGAACTGATGAGCGACCGCGGCAAGACCTCGGCGGGCAATCTGAAGCGCGTCTAAGGATTTTTCCTTCGGGAAGAAATCGGCGGCGTCCCGCGAGGGACGCCGTTTTCTTTTTAGCGCTCGCCCTGCAGCACCAGCGCGGTGGCGGCGAACGCGACGGCGATGGCGGCGGCGGCGAAAAGCTGCGGCGCGACGGCGTTCGTCGCGAGGTTCGAGGCGGCCGCGCCCAGCGCCGGGGTCTGATCCATCGCCGCCACGAGCGGAGAGAAGAGGCGGGTCATGCCGGCGAACTGCGCGCCGGCGATCAACGCGCCCGCGCCGCCGGCGATCCAGATCAGCGCTTGCCGCGTCATCTGCGCCTTGGTCAGCCGTTCCAGCACCAGCGCCGTGAAACCGTCATTTTCCAGCTCCGCCGCCGCCGCCGCGAAGTCCGTGGCGAGAAGTGTTTCGATCGGATCAGAGCGCATGGCGAACTCCATCGTTGGCGGGAAAATCGACGACTGAAGCGGGGCGATCCGCTTGCGGAACATTGGCGTCGAGGAAGGCGCGTAGCTTTTCGCGCGCCCGCGCGACATAGGTTTTGACCGAGCCGAGCGGCGCGCCGAGCGCCGCCGACGCTTCGCCGTGCGACAGGCCGACCGCGTCGCAGAGCAGAACTGAGGCGCGTTCGAGATCGTCGAGAGAGGCGAGGGCGCGCTGCAGGTCGAGAGAGAAATCTCCTGTCGGGGGCGCAGCTTCTTCGCTCATGCCGGCCGCCATCGCCTCGCCGAGGCGCGCGGCGGCGCGTTCCTTTCGAACGCCCTGTAAAAATTCGCGCCAGGCGATGGCGTAAAGCCAGCTCCGGAACGAGGCGCCGCCCTGATAGGTCTGCAGGCGGCGGTAGGCTTTTATCAGCGTATCCTGCGCCAGATCGTCCGCCTGCGTCGCATCGGCGCCGAGTTTTCTCAGGAAAGCGCGCAACGCTCCCTGATGCCGGCGGACGAGGGCGTCGAAGGCGGCGTGGTCGGGCGCCGCCTTCGCAAGCATGACGAGATCGGTGTCGCTGAGGGCCATGACGGCCTCCGGGGCGCTGCTGTTTCTAGACCACCGGCTCGCGCGGCGCGAAAAAGTGGAACGCCACATAGGCGAGGCCGACAAGGCCGGGGAATGAGGCGAGGCCGATGATCGGGCGCACCGCTTCCTCTTCATCGACCGAGAAGCCCAGAATGACGAAGGCGGCGGCGACGGCGATCAGAATAACGCCTTTGCGAAGGTCCGCATAGGGACCGACCTTGTCGCGAATGATCGCCTCGACCAGCGCGGCGTCGACCTGGCCGGTCTTTTCGATGGCGACCTTGATGGCGTCGTAAACCACGCGGCGCTTTTTGTAGCTGAAAAACGCGGCGGCGATCAGGCTCGCGGCGATGGCTGCGAAAAGCCCGAGGGGCACCAGAATGCCTGCATCCATTTGGCTGTCTCCTTATGTGCGGACGCGGGGCGGTCCTTCGCCGCCCGGCTTGCCTCTTTGATGCCCCGGCCCCCCGGTTTGGATGTCGGAAGGGCGGCGGTGGTCCGGCTTTTGCGACGGGGCGTTGCACCGCCGCGTCGGGACGAGGCGGCTCATTCAGGCGCGATCTCGTTAATCAGGATGAATATTTCATGAATTCAGTAGGTTAATCGGATGTTACGGATTGACTTAAAATTGCTGCGATGCAACAAGCCGGGCGGACGCGATCAGTCGCCCAATTCGCGTCGTTTGGGGAGCCGAGTAATGGGTATGAAGCGCCTCGCCGTCGTGGCCGCCTTGTCGCTGTCGGCGCTCGCCGCACCGGCGAAAGCTGAAAATCTCGATCAGACCGAATTCGCCGCCCGGGAAAGCGCGTCGACGCAGGGGGCGACGACGCCCTTGCTGCTTCTGGCCGGTCTCGCGGGCTTCGCCTTTGCGAGCCGCAAGGAGCGCGCCTGAGGCGTTGACGGATGGCGGAAACGATCCGCCGTCCGCGCCTGTTAAATTCCGCGCAAGGGGAGAGACGATTGCGTCGCCAGGCGGGAACGCCCGGCGCCGCCCGCGTGTTGGGGGACCTGGATGCAATGGAGGTTCCTGCATGATTGGCGACCGTCGGATAAAAATCGGCGCCCGCCCGAAACGAAAGACCCCGCCGTCAGAGTCCGCGCCCGGCGACGCGCAGCAGCATCCGCCTGCGCATGGTTCGCATACGGAAAAGCGGCGGCGCGAAAAAGACGACGGAAAGTTCAACTATGGCGGCCGCGACGAATGCCCGGACCCCGATGTAAATCCGGCGCCCGCTCTCTCCGTCGACAGAGAGGCCGACAAGGCGAAAAAAACGGCGTCATTCGACTCGCCGTTGCCGCCGCGCGCGTTTCGCCTCGGCGACCTGTTCGGCGAGGAGTGATATTGTCTCAGAGCGGATCGGCCGAATACGGAAAAATCTTGCTTTTTAAGCTTAAAGCGCGCACTTTATGGGCGCACCAATGCTTTGGGCCGTCTACTAGGCCTCTGATCCAAGCTTTTTAAACTCCTCCAAAACATCGGTCGCTATGAGGGGCGGGCGTCGCCCGCCTCGCGATAACCCATGTCTGCGAAGGAGATAAAATGCCGACTGGAAAAGTGAAGTGGTACAACCCCCAAAAGGGTTTTGGTTTCATCGCGCCGGACGACGGCGGCAAAGACGTTTTCGTGCACGCGACGGCGCTTGAAGCGGCCGGCGTGCGCACGCTGAACGACGGCCAGCAGGTCAGCTTCGAGCTCGCCACCGAGCGCGGCAAGACGTCGGCGACGGCGCTCAAAGTCGGCTAAACGGTCGAACTGGGGGAGTACAAGGTCGGGCGAAACGCGCGTAACGCGTTTCGCCCGTCTTTCGCAATTGAGGACATAATGCCGTCTCTGGAACGCAGCCATCGCTATTGCATCGGGCAGAGCGTTTCTCTGGTTCAGGGATTCGGCTACACGCGAGGCTCCGGCGTCGAGTTCAAGGTCGTGGCGCTGCTGCCGTCTAATGGCGCGCACTTCCAGTATCGTATCCGCAACAGCGGCGAAGCTTTCGAGCGCGTCGCAGCGGAAAACGAACTGCACCCTAGCAGCGTCGACGCCGGCTAAAATTTCAACGCCCGGGAGGCGGTTATGGCCAAAGGCCAGATGCGCAGCAACAAAGAGAAAAAGAAGCCGAAGCAGGACAAGAGCAAAAAGCTGCCCGCCGGCGCGCCATCCGCAGGATCGTCGCAGCTTACCGATCTCTTCCGCAAGGTCGATGACGACAAGGGCGCGCGGAAGGGCAAGAAATGACCACCAGGACCGAACTCATGGACCGCAGCCCCCGCAACAACTCGTCGCCCGCTGGAAGGCGAGCCGACCGCGAGCGCGCGCAGGCTTCCGGGCTTGAGGAAGTCAGACTCGAATCCCGTCGCCGCCAGGAAAAGAGCGAGCGGCTCAAACAGTTGCGCCTCAAGCGCGACGGCGAGGCCACTTAGCGCCTGCCGCTCAGCGATCGAGACGGCCTTTCCAGAACCCGACATCCTCTGCGTATTTGCCGACGACATCGTCCATCGCGGCGCTGACGTTGAGATTGTCGTAACCGAGCCAGTCGAGCTGATCGAGCTCCTCGGCGATCACCACCTTGTTGATGCGCTCTACGTAGAAAAGCGCGACAAAGAGGAAGCCGACGATCAGCGCCGCGCCCTCGATCGTCGTGAAATCCGCAAGCGCGATCCAATGCGTTTCGACAGCGAGCACGGCGGCGCCGGCGATGAGAAGCAGCGTCAGCGGCACGATATAGAGATAGTAGGTGCAGTTGCGGTTGATCTGGTAGAGGACGTTGCGCACGAAGCATTCGATGAAGAACGTGCGGAACGGCATCCAGATCATGATCTTGTGCCACTTGCGCGCCGCCTCTGAGAGCTTCTTCGAGTCGGTTTCGTCGCCGACGGTGACGCCGCGCGCGATGCCGGTGGCCTCCCGGTACCGGTCGCTGATGCGGCCGAGATAGCGCGTCAGGAAGGAACGCAGCTCGCGCACATTGTGTTGCTGCTGTTTCTGGTAGCCGGCGTTGTGCCAGATGAACATCAGCGCCACGGTCGCGGCGCACAGCGCGAGTTTCGTTGCGAAGGCTTCCGCCGGCAGGATGAGCTCGGCCGCGAAAACCCCGGCGAGCAGAAGCGAAAACAGCAGCACGAGCCGGCGCGCGTTGCCGTTGATGGTCTTGCGCATCTCGTTGAGGATGTAATAGCAGCGCCGGTCGTTGCGCCGGAACAGGGAAATGATGAACGCCCCTTCCGCATCCTCGTAAAGCGCGCGGCTGTTGACCGTCAGCGCCACCTGGCGGTTGAAGAATTTCTGCGCCTCCTTGACGTAAGAATCGGCGATCTCATCCGTCAGCGCGGCGGTGAGGATCGCCGGGAAAAAGTTGGCGCGGATCTGGATCGAACGGAAGACGACGCCGTCGCGTTTGAGGTGCTGGGCTTCTTCCTTGAAGCTGTAGGGCGCTGGCGGCGCGTCGTCGCCTTCCGCCGCCTCGTCCGCTTCGCTCAGCGCGGCGTCGACCTCGGTTTCATGACCGACGCCCTGTTTGGCGACGGCGGCCGCCCCGAGCGCCGCGTTGCGCGCGGCGCGAATGCGGCCGCTCGCTTTCGGCAGGATGCGCACGAGACGCAACAGGAAGATGAACGGACGCAGCGGCAGCGCCAGAAGCCGCGCGATCGGGGCGAACAGACGCAGCGGCCCGCCGCCGATCAGTCCGACGAAAATCAGCGCGATCAGGAACCCGGCGGAAAAACCAAGCGCCAGGGCCAGCGACGGTTGCGATTGCGCCCACTCCATGCCGCGCCTCTCCCCTTGCAAGCGTTATGAGATTCGCCGCTTTTCCCCCGCGCCAAATCTACCCGCAGTCGCGCCGACCGAAAAGCGCCGATCTATATTGCGGATGTAATGCGTCAGTTTTTAGAAAGAAGAGCCGCGCCGCAACGAAGTCCGTCCTAAATTTGCGGCGGCTTGATTTTCTCTTTCGCCTTTCCCAGCTCTCGACAGGAAAGGCCGAAGCGGGGGCGCGAGGCATGGCCGCAGGGCGCAGGCGCAGAGAAAGGGCTCGGGAGCAGTCCGGTTCGGACAGCGTCGATCTCGCGTTTCTGCTGACCCTGCTCCTCATCGTTTTCCTCTTCACGCTCATTCATTTGATGTCGGTCGTTACACTCGCCAGCAAGTGCCGCGCGGCGCTGTTCTGGCTCGGCGGGTGGCTTGAAGGCGGCGCTCTTCTGCAGCATTTTTTCGTGATCATTGCGCTGATAGCCGTTCTGTTTGTCGTGCGCTTCCTTGCTTTCTGTCAGTGGCGGCGGCCCGTACGGTCGCTCGTTGAAGCCTCTCTGATCGCGGCTCTCGCTATCGCCGCACTGACCCTGAAAGCGTTCTACCTGCCGAACGGCGTTCCGAGCGCAGCGCAAGTGCAGGAAGTGTTGCGCGTAACCCGCCTGCAGCAACGGATTCCGGATCCGCTCGAAGAAGAACTGAGGCTTTCCCGGCCATTCTTAGACCCCGCGCCGCAGAGGCCCTGGGAAATCGACGAGCCGGACTATGCGTCGCTGTTTCCGTCGCGAAGTTCGCCGACGCACGGCGACATGCTGGCGCTCAGGCGGTGCGTCGCCGACCATGACGCCGCTGTTGCGGTCTATCGCGCCCGGGAGCAAGAGTCCGGAAATGATCTGAAGACCTGCGACGGGTGCTGAGCGTGAACTGGCTTTCCTATTTCGCGGGCGCGTGGCGGATGGCGCGGCGCATCGACGACCGGCGCGGCGCCCGCGAGGGGCGGGCGGAGGGCGAGGCGGCGTTCGCTTCCGATGCTTCGGCGCCCGGCGCGCTGATCTGCGCCGAGAGGCTCGCCATCGACTATGGCGGACGGACCTTCGCCGGCGAGCAGGCGACCCGCTGGCGCTTCCGGGACGGGGCCGTCGAACTCGAATTCCGCGACGGCGGGCGCTGCGGGGCGGTTTTCGAAAGCGTCGGCGGGAAATGGCGCGCCGTCTTCGCGCATCCGTGCGGCGAGGACCGTTACGACGGCGAGGCGCGCGTCGAAGGCGCCGGCGCCTTCAGCATGGTGTGGCGCGTCGTCGGACCGCGTAAGGATTATACGCTTCATACGGACTATTTCCGCCTTCCGGCCGCCGCCGCCGGGGAGGCTTGCCAGAACCAAACGGGCGGGGCAGGGTCGCCCGCCTCGGCGATGGCATCATGGGAAAAACAATGACGGCGACGGCGTACGGGCGGACGGCCCCTGTTCTTGGCGAAGCGCTTTTCGGCGCTGGCGAGGGCGCGGCCCTCTGGGCGAAACGCGCCGCGCTGGTCGCGGCCGGCGTGTTCGTTCTGGCCGCCGCCTCGAAACTCAGGATTCCGCTCGCGCCGGTGCCGGTGACGATGCAGACCTTCGCCGTGCTCGCCGTCGGCGCCGCCTACGGGCCGCGGCTCGGCCTCGCGACCGTCGCGCTGTGGCTGGCGCTCGGCGCCGCCGGCGCGAACGTCTTCGCCGGCGCGGAGCAAACCGGCCTCGCCTACATGTCCGGCGCGACCGGCGGCTATCTCGCCGGCTTCGCGCTCGCCGCCGCGGCGCTCGGTTTTCTGGCGCGGCGCGGCTGGGACCGCTCGCCGGCGACGATGGCGGGCGCCATGGCGATCGGCAACGCCCTCATCTACGCGCCGGGCCTCCTGTGGCTCGGCAAGGTCTACGGGTTCGACGCGCCGGTTCTCGACTGGGGGCTTTATCCGTTCCTCGCCGGCGACGCGCTCAAGCTCGCGGCCGCAGCAATCATCTTCCCGGCCGCCTGGCGCTTCGTCGGCGACGCGCGGGGCTGATGAAGGTTTGGACACGAATCGCCGTCGCTTGCGGTTAGCGCTGGACCGGCGGTTTTTTCCGCTGTCTCATCTCCCGCCGGAGCCGCTGAGAGAGGCGCCTCCGCATCACAAAAGGTGGGAGAAAACAAATGACTGCTCGGATAAAGGCCGGCCGCGCGTTGGCCGCAGTTTCGGTAATGGGGCTCATCTGCGCGGCGCCCGGCGGCGCCTTCGCCAAACCCGACAAGCCTGAAAACGCCGCGCAAACCTCAAGCGGCTCGGGCTGCCTCGTGCGCGACGCCGTCGGCGCCTATCACTACGACGCGGACTGCCAGTGGCATCTCGTCGTCAAGCGCGACAAGGACGGCAATCTCGTTTCCTTCAGCTATCAGGACAAGGGCAAACTTCCCGAAGACGCGCCGCACCCGGACAAAGCCATGAAGAACTCCGGTCCGTGGCCGGCCTGCGGCGCCGACATCAACGAGGTGACGACTCCGAGCGGACAATACAGCTCGGACTGCCGCTACAAGAACTAGGCGGCGCGGCCGCGACGACGATCAGCGCGGCGAGAAAAATCTCGCCGCGCTTTTTTATGGAAATGACGGCCTGCGTTCGGAAGACGCCGCGCGGCTGACGGCGGCCTGAAGGCCTCAGCCTTCCTTCATTTTCGTCGCCAGTTCCTCGAGCGCCGTCTGGATGCCGGCGAGCTCCTGGCGCAGCATGGCGAGGGCTTCTTTCGTCTCGCGGTATTCGGCCTCGCCGAGTTCGGCGCGACGCTCGGCGAGCGTCGCTTCCGCCCGGTCGAGCGCCTTGAAGGCTTCGTCCATGCCCTCGACCCCGGCGGAGACTCCGGCGCTGGCGGCGGCGAAAGCGGCCTCGGCGAAGAATCCGCCCATCGGCGCGGACGCGGCTTCGGCTTTCGCCTCGTCGATGTCGCGCATGGCGTCGGCGATGTCGGCCCGCGCCTCGGCGAGGTCGGCGCGCATCTCGGCGATATCGTCCGCATCCATCGCAATCACGTCTTCGAGGAAGTCTTCGTCGCTCTCCCAGTTGAACTCATGGGCGCTGGCGGGGCCCGTCAGCCCGAGCGCGACGGCGCCCGCGCCGGCGAGAACGAGGCCGCGCAGGCCGGCGGATTGAAAACGCGAGAAGGTCATGGCTGTGCTCCCTTATTGTCTGCGCAGATGATGGGGGCGGCCGCCGCGCCCCGGAACCCCCGATGCGGCGAGGCGAGCCTTTCGCGCGGCGGCGGGCCGGACGGGCGAGAGGACATCCGCGATGCGATGCGGCGCGAAGCGCTGCTTCGCCGATCCGGGATCGAGTTCGGCCGGCGAGGACCCCGCAACGCCCGCCGCGAACGCCAGAGCCTAGAGCGATCCCGGGTCAGCGCCGCGTCATCTGCGATGCCGCGCCACGCCCGGGATGACGGGTGGTAATAGGCGCATTAGGGGAACTGCAATGCGCTCCTTTTGTTAATTTGCTCTCACAAAAATGGCGCTTTCGATTTTCTCGAATGCGGTTTGATAAATCACATGATCTAGAATCGGTTTGTCCTGTTTGGAGCTTTGTCCATACCAAGCTGAAGCTTGAGTCCCTGTTACGAAATTGAGGCGTACTCTCGTCAAATTTGGAGTTACTTGCTCAACGAAGGCAGTCCCACGAGTTTGGGTAGTGTATTTGTTGCCTGTGAGTAACCAATCGTGATGAGCATCTGATGCACTAAATGCTGTAATGAAGCCAGTTTCTTTATCGGCGCTCTCAACTGTGTAACCTAAGTCCTGAAAAACCGACATCACGCTAGAGAACGCCACTTCTTTTGTCGTTTCGTACTCACGCGTTTGGAGTGCTTGAAGCTCTAAAGGTGTCAAAGCAACTTTGTTGTTCGTCGAGCAAGCAACAATAGAAAAAGCTAATAGAACGCTTATTAGATAGCGCATTGGACCCCTCCTGCTTTGTTAGAAATTACTCTCGCGACTTCTAAAATCGCTCACCACATCGTTCTCATCGAACTTTATAATGAGTGTGATCATTCGTGATGACTGAGAGAACCCTGCTGCCTGATTAGATTGACCAGCTAATATAATGGTCCAATAGTTGCTGCTTGAACTTGCTTGCGCAACTGTAGCCGCGCGCTGATAGCTCCAAACTTCTCTGCCAGAGCCGTCGCGGGTAGTGATGTTGGGTGCTCCAAATGCATCCAGCACTTCACTCTTAGTAGTTTCGCCGACTTTGAGAACCATTTGTACGTTTCCTTGCGTCAACGTACTGTTTCTCTGATCGACTGGCTTTGGCGCGCTTGCACACGCGCTCAGCGCGGCACAAAGCGCAGCGCCAATCATAACTATTGATTTCATTACCCGCCCCGCGTGATTTGTAAGGTTAGGGGCATTTATAGAAGAGATTAAATGTAGCGGCTAGCCGGAACTTTAGATGAGGTGACGATATAACGAAACTGTTCTGCTGCAGGCCGCTGCCATAACAAAACTTACTCCTAAATATCCAACTCTCCTCGCACAAACTGCGCGTTCTCCTGAATGAACTGGAAGCGCGGTTCGGCTTTCTTGCCCATCAGGCGATCGACGAGGTCCGATGAGAACTCGATGCGGTCCTCGGCGATGACGACGCGCGCGAGGGTGCGGGTCGCCGGATCCATGGTGGTCTCCTTGAGCTGCGCCGGCATCATCTCGCCGAGGCCTTTGAAGCGGCCGATCTCGACCTTCTGGTTGGCCTTGAACTCGCTCTTCAGCAACCGGTCGCGCGCCTCCTCGTCCATGGCGTAGACCGACTTGCCGCCGGCGGTGAGGCGGTAGAGCGGCGGCTGCGCGAGGTAGAGCCGCCCGGCGTTAATCAGCTCCGGCATCTCCTGATAGAAGAAGGTGATGAGCAGGGCGGCGATGTGGGCGCCGTCGACGTCGGCGTCGGTCATGATGATGACCTTCTCGTAGCGCAGCTCCTCGATGTCGAACTTCGGCCCCAGCCCGACGCCGAGCGCCTGCGCCATGTCGGCGATCTCCTGGTTCTGGACGATCTTGTCGCGCCCGGCGCTGGCGACGTTGAGGATCTTGCCGCGCAGGGGGAGGATGGCCTGCGTGGCGCGGTTGCGCGCCTGTTTCGCCGAGCCGCCCGCCGAGTCGCCCTCGACGAGGAAAATCTCCGTACCCGTCCTTTCCTTCTGGGTGCAGTCGGCGAGCTTGCCGGGCAGGCGCAGCTTGCGCGTCGCGGCGGCGCGGCTGACTTCCTTCTCGCGGCGCCGGCGCTGGCGCTCGTCGGCCTTGTCGATCACCCAGGCGAGAAGCGCGTCCGCCTGCTTCGGATGGCTCGCCAGCCAGTGGTCGAACGCCGGGCGCACCGCGTTCTCGACGAGGCGCTGGGCTTCCGCCGTAGCGAGCTTGTCCTTGGTCTGGCCCTGGAATTCCGGGTTCCTGACGAACACCGAGAGGAGGGCGCCCGCCGTGCCCATGATGTCCTCCGGCGTGACGTTCGCGGCTTTCTTGGCGCCCGCCATGTCGGCGTAGGCCTTGAGGCCCTTCGACAGCGCGGCGCGCAGCCCCGCCTCGTGGGTGCCGCCTTCCGGCGTCGGAATGGTGTTGCAGTAGGAGTTGACGAAGCCGTCCATGTCCTCGCCGTTGACGACGAAGCCCGCCGCGCCCCAGGCGACCGCCCATTCGACGGCGCCGTGGCCGCCGTCCTCCTTGCGCTCGACCTTGCCGGAGAAGATGTCGTCGACGACGATCGGCTTTTCGGCGACCAGCGAGCCGAGATAGTCCGTAAGCCCCCTTTCGAAGTGGAAGACGTCTTCGGCCGGCGTCTCGTCCTTGATGAGCGACGGCGCGCACTTCCAGCGGATCTCGACGCCGCCGAAGAGATAGGCTTTCGAGCGCGTCATGCGGTAGAGGCGGGCGGGCTTCCACTCCGCTTTCTTGCCGAAGATTTCCGGGTCGGGGCGGAAGCGCACCATGGTGCCGCGCTTGTTCGGCGCGTCGCCGGCCTTGACGAGCTTCGAGGTCGGGTGGCCCTTCGAATAGGTCTGGCGCCACATGGTGCGGTTGCGGCAGACCTCGACCGTCAGGTCGTCGGAGAGCGCGTTGACCACCGAGACGCCGACGCCGTGCAGGCCGCCGGACGTCTGGTACGCCTTGCCCTCGAACTTTCCGCCCGAGTGCAGCATCGTCATGATGACTTCGATCGCCGATTTCGGCTTGTATTTCGGGTGCGGGTCGATGGGCATGCCGCGGCCGTTGTCGGTGACGGCGACATAGCCCTTGTCGTCGAGCTCGACCTCGATGCGGCTGGCGTGGCCGGCGACCGCCTCGTCCATGGCGTTGTCGAGCACCTCGGCGAAAAGATGGTGCATCGCCTTCTCGTCGGTGCCGCCGATATACATGCCGGGCCGCTTGCGGACCGGCTCGAGCCCTTCGAGGACCTCGATGTCCTTGGCCGTGTAGTCGCCGCCGCCGAACAGGTCGGGGGCGCTGGATTTCTTGGCGGATGCGCGCTTGGCGGCCATGGGAACTCTCGAAATTACAGGTGGAATCGCGGCCCAATCGGGCTCAGAGGAAAAGCCACGTTTTGGGGCGGCCCGTCAAATCCGTTCGCGGGGCGGGGGCGGTCTTGTAAAATATAACGAATTCATTATATTGGAGGCGTGATCCATGGCCCTCAAATTCGCGGTCGGCGCGGATTTCGACGCGCTGGAAGAGTGCCGCGCCTGGCGCCGCAAGGACGCGGCGGGCGAAGCGGAGGCGGCGCATGCGCTCGCCCGCATGAAGATCGTCGGCCGCTACGGCATGAAGGAAGCCGAGGCCGACAAGTGGAGTCCGCCGAAACTCTACCTCTTCCGCCACCGCCGGCTGACCGTCATCTATACGGCGAAGGCGGCGGGCGGCGGACGGGCCGATACGCTGGCGCTGCATTTCTGCGACATGCGCAAGGCGCCGACCGCCGAGAAATTCGAAACCGAAGCGCGCCGCCGCCTCGACGCGGTCGGCGACTGGAGATGACAAGATGACGAAAACCAAACGCGCCGAAACCGCGAATCCGCGCAAGGCCGCGCCCGCGCGCCGCGCGAAAGCCGTCGCGGTCAGCGAAGACGAGCTGTTCAGGGACGATCCGTCGTTCCGCAAGTCCTACCGGGCGGCGCTGTTCGCGCAGGAAGCGGCGCGCTTCGTGCGGGAAATGCGCAAGAGAAAAGGGCTGAAGCAGAGCGAACTCGCAAAGCTGCTCGGCGTCACGCAGCCGCGCATCTCGCGTCTCGAAAAGGCCAGCGACGGCGACGGGCCGAGCTATGCGATGGTGCGCCGCGTGGCGGAGGTGTGCGGCGTCGCCTGGACCGCGCCCATTCCCGACCTCGAAGAGCGGTGAGGCGGCGGTGGGCGCTTACGACATCGCCTGCTTCGTCCTGGTGACGCTCGGCGGGCTCATCGGCACGGTCGCGGGCCTGCTCGGCGGCCGCGCCGAGGAAGGCAAGGACGCGCTCGATCCCGCGCCCGGCGACGACCCCAATGCGAAGGATCTGATGGAGGCCTCGCGCGAAACGCTCGGCCGCATCGCCGGCGTCATCGCCCGGCGGCGGCGCGCCGCGCTGATCTTCAGCCTGGCGCTTATCCTGCTCGGCGCAGGGGCTTTCGTCCTTGCGCGGATGAACTGAGACTCACCCGTCGCCGAGCTTCCTGCCGCCGCGTCCTTCGCCTTGCGAGAAGCGCGCCGCGCCGGCGAGCGTCTCGCCCGACTGGAGCGTGGCGAGCCCGCGCCGGAACTCATTGGCGATGGCCTCTTCTTCTCCGAGCCCCCATTGTTCCAGCGCCGAGGCGCGGTCGTTCCGAAGGCAGGTCTGGGGCAGGGCGGTGAGCTCGGCGGCGAGCGCCTGCGCCGCCTTCAGCGCTTCGCCCGGCTCGGCGAGACGGCTGGCGAGTCCCCATGAGAGCGCCTCCCCGGCGCCGACGGCGCGGCCGGTGAGGATCATGTCCATCGCCCGCGCATGGCCGATAAGGCGCGGCAGCCGCACCGTGCCGCCGTCGATCAGCGGCACGCCGAAGCGGCGGCAATAGACGCCGAAGGTCGCGTTTTTCGCCGCGACGCGCAGGTCGCACCAAAGAGCGAGTTCGAGACCGCCGGCGACCGCGTGGCCTTCGACGGCGGCGATCACCGGTTTCGACAGGATCATCCGTGTAGGACCCATCGGCCCGTCGCCCTGCGGATCGACGCGGTTGCCGCCGCCTTCGGCGAGGGCCTTTAGGTCCGCGCCGGCGCAGAAGTTTCCGCCTTCGCCGGCGAGGACGGCGACGGATAGCGCCGCGTCGGCGTCGAAAGCGCGAAAGGCGCCGGCAAGCGCCTCGGCGGTTTTGCGGTCGACGGCGTTGCGCCGCTCCGGGCGGTCGATGACGACGGTGAGGACGGGGCCCTCGCGGGCGGTGCGGACGGTCATTGGGCATTGTTGCGCTTGGCGCGGACCCGAGGCAAGGAGCGCCGGCGCCTTTGCCGGGCGCGCGAACCGGCCCAGGGTGACGGGCGCCGGAAAGGAAAAGCATGACGGTCGTTTCGCCCCACCCCGAACATCACCTGAGCCATCGCACGAACTGGCTGCGCGCCGCCGTGCTCGGCGCAAACGACGGCATCGTATCGACGGCGAGCTTGCTCGTCGGCGTTGCGGCGGCCTCCTCCGGCAAGCCCGAAATCCTCGTCGCCGGAGTCGCGACGCTGTTCGCCGGGGCGATGTCGATGGCGGCGGGCGAATATGTGTCGGTGAGCTCGCAAGCCGACACCGAACGGGCCGACATCGAAATAGAAAAACGCGCCCTCAAGAAATATCCGAAGGAGGAGCTGGCCGAACTCGCCGCCATCTATGTGCAGCGCGGCCTCGATCCCGACCTCGCCGGCAAGGTGGCGGCCCAGCTTTCCGCCCACGACTCGCTCGAAGCGCACAAACGCGACGAGCTTGGCATCACCGAGCTGGCGCAGGCCCGTCCGTTGCAGGCGGCGGGGGCCTCGGCCCTGTCGTTTTCCATCGGCTCCGCGCTGCCGCTCGCAGCGGCGGCGCTGTCGCCCTTGTCGGGAATGCACATCGCGGTGCCGGCGGCGTCGCTGCTGAGCCTCGCGCTGCTCGGCGCCGTCTCCGCGAAAACCGGCGGCGCGAAGATGCCGCGCGCCGTTATGCGCGTCGTCTTCTGGGGCGCGGCGGCGATGGCGGTGACGGCGGCGGTCGGCGCCTTGTTCGGCGCCGCCGTCTGACGGCTATTCCTGGCTTTTCAGGAAGCCGATGACGCCGCGCATGTAGGTTTCCTGATCGTCGTAAAGCGCCATGTGGCTGCCGCTGGTGGCGAGATACTGTCCTTTCGGCGTCTGGCTCGCCATCCACTCCATGTGTTTGGGATCCATCGTGTCATAGAGGCCGCCGACGGTCAGCACCGGGACGGTTATCTTTTCGAGATCGGCGGTGCGGTCCCAGTTTTCGAGCCGGCCGCTGGCGCGGAATTCGCTCGGCCCCTGCATCAGCTCGTAGATGTGCTGGTTGTGCATGGCGAAGGAGTGATTGACGGGCTCAGGCCATTCTTCCGCCGGCATCCGGAGAATGTGCTTCTCGTAATGCTGTTTCGTCAGCAGCTCCATGTAGCGCGGGTTGGTGAAATCCTTCGCCGCCTCGAGCGCCTTGATTTCTTCGAGCGCCGCCGGATCGAAGCCGGGGGCCAGCACCTCGGCCGCATACTCATTGTAGGCGGGAATGGAGGCCATCATGTTGGAGACGATGACGCATTTCAGTTTGTCCTGATGGGCGAGGACGTACTCGATGGCGAGTATGCCGCCCCAGGAGTGTCCCAGAATGCAGAAGTTGGTTTCATCGAGTCCGAGGGCGACGCGCACTTGCTCGACTTCATCGACGAACCGCGGGATCGTCCAGAGATCGTCATTGTCCGGACGGTCGCTGCGGCCGGCGCCGAGCTGGTCGTAGTAGTAATATTCCACGCCCGCCGCGGGCAGGTAGCTGTCGAACGCTTCGAAATAGTCGTGCGTGAAGGCGGGCCCGCCGTGTAAAAGCAGCAGTTTCAGTTTTGGGTTGGCGCCGACGCGCTTGGTCCAGACCTTGTGCGGGCCGTCCGGCGTCTGGATTTCGATCATCCTCACGCCGCCGGCGAGAACGTCCTCGCGTCCCGTATTGTCGAAATAATCCGATTGCGCCGCTTGCTGCCCGCAGGCGGCCAGGCCCGCCGCTAGGAACGCCGCGCACAGCGTATGGATGATGCGGTGAAACATGCTGTCGCCCTCCCGTTTCGGCCGAGCCTAGCATGGCTTGGGGAAAGGGCTAGACGCGGGTCTAACCGTACAGTTTCAGGAAGGCGTCGATGGCGGCGGCGAGGCGTCGCTTGCGCTGCAGTTCGCCTTCGGCGCTATCGACGCCAAGCAGGGCGCCGAGATGTTCGACGCCTTTGACAAGGCCGAGAAACTGCGAGGCGGCGAGCCTTGCGTCCTCGATCTTCAGCTCGCCGCGCGCCGACGCCCGAGCCAGATAGTCGGAGAGGCGCCCGCACACATAGGAAGGCCCGCTTTCGAAATAACGGCGCGCAAGCTCGGGGAAGGTCGACGCTTCGGCGATCATCAGCCGCGACATTCGGATGCGGCGCGGCTCGAGAAGCACGCGGTGATACTGTTCGCCGATCGCCGTCAGCGTATCCCGCACCGAGCGATGGCCCTCCGGCGCGGAAAGAGGCGCGATGAGCTCGTCGGCGGTGTTGCGGATGACCGCGGCGAACAGGTCTTCCTTCGATTTGAATCGCGCATAGACCGTCTGTTTGACGACGCCGGCGCGCTCGGCGATGTCGTCGATGCTGGCGGCGTAACCCTTGTCGAGAAACATCTCGCGCGCCGCCGAGAGGATCGCTTCATCCTTCGCCGGATCGGGACGGCGCCCGCGCGCCGGGCGGTCGGTTTCCGCTTCGAGGTCGATCGCGTTGGCCATGTCAGTGTCCTCCCCCGACGGCCGCTTTCGGCGGCCTGACGAACAGCAGAATCACCGCCGCCGCCATGCTAATCCAGAATATTATCCTCAGGCAGTCCGCAAAGGCGAGCACCGAGGCTTCTCGCTCTACGATGAGACTCATGGTCTTCATCGCCGCGCCCGCGGGGTCGGCGACGCCGCGCACCGCCATCAGACTGGTGAGCCCGTCGATCCGCTCGGCGACCAGCGCGCGCCCCATATCGATGTGATCGAGCAGGACGCGCGAGTGATAGCGCGTGCGTTCGGTCAGCACCGTGTTGATCATGGCGAGGCCGAAGGCGCCGCCGAGATTGCGCGTCAGGTTGTAAAGGCCCGAGGCGCCGCGCACCTGCAGCGGCGTCAGGGTGCCGAGGGTGATGAGATTGATCGGCTGCATGGCGAGCATGATGCCGGAGCCGCGCGCGATCTGCGGCCAGAACAATTGCCAGTAGCCCCATTCCGCCGTGACTTTCGACAGCGCGTAGGTGCTGACGCCGGCGAGCGTGAAGCCGATGGCGGCGACGAAGCGCGGGTCGAACTTGCGCGATAGCAGCGCCGACGCCGGCGCGGTCAGGAACATCGCCGCGCCGGTGATGAACAGCGTCTCGCCGATTTGCAGCGAGTTGTAGCCGCGCACGCGCGCCAGAAACAGCGGCAGGATATAGACGAGGCCGAACAGCACCACGCCCATCGCCAGCGTCGCGATGCTGCCGAACGTGAAGTTGAGATTACGGTAGGCGTTAAGGTCGACCAGCGGGTTCGTGCTTCTCAGGCAGCGCCGGATGAACCAGGCGAGAGCGAACAGCGACACAATGGTCATCGCGGTGATGCCGCCGTCCTGAAACCAGTCGTCGTCCGGGCCTTCCTCGAGAACGTATTCGGCGAGACCGAGCGACAGCGCCATCAGGAAGAAGGCGCGCACGTCGAGCCGGCGCAGCAGCGACAGGTCGGGCTTGTCGAAGTCGGCGTAGAACCACGCCGTCATCGCCACCAGCGCGCCGGGGCTGAGATTGACGAGAAACAGCCAGTGCCAGGAGAGATTTTCCGAAATGTAGCCGCCGAGAGTCGGGCCGATGGTGGGCGCCAGCGTCACGATCAGGCCGATGGCGGCGGAGATCGGTCCCTGATATTTACGCGGGAAAGCGGTGAAGGCGGTGGCGAACACGGTCGGAATCGTCGCGCCGCCGACGAACCCCTGAATGGCGCGCATGACGATCAGCGACTCGATGTTCCAGGCGAGGGCGCAGCCGAGGCTCGCCAGCGTGAATCCGCCGACGGAAATCGTGAACAGCACGCGGGTCGAAAGCGCGCGCGACAGATAGCCCGACGCCGGGATCACCATCACTTCGGCGATCAGATACGAGGTCTGGATCCAGCTAATCTGCTCGGGGCTGGCGGCGAGGCCGGCCTGAATGTCGGAGAGCGAGGCGGCGACGATCTGGATGTCGAGGATCGCCATGAACATGCCGACGACCATCACCGCGAACACGGCGAGCTTGCCGCGGTCGAGCGTTGTCGGCAGGTCGGTCTGCGGCGCGGCGGGCGCGGGGGAGGCGGCCTTCTGTTTTTCCGGAAGGCCGGACGCCTCGTCTATGGTGATCGCGCCGCTCACGGATTATCGGTCGAGGCGAGGGCGTCCTTGGCGGCGCGCGGCGCGAAGAGGCTCGCCGTCGCAAGATCGGCGCCGCGCGTATCGACGGTCGCCGTCACCGACATGCCCGGCAGCAGCGAGACATGGGCCGGCGCCTCGACGACGCGCACCTTCACCGGCAGGCGCTGCACGATCTTGGTGAAGTTGCCGGTGGCGTTCTCCGGCGGCAGCAGGCTGAACTCGGCGCCGGAGGCCGGCGACAGGCTGTCGACCGCGCCGATCACTTCCGCGCCAGGATAGGCGTCGATCTCGATCTTCACGCGCTCGCCGGCGCGAATGCGCTCGACCTGCGTTTCCTTGAAATTCGCGACGATATAGGCGTCGGCGACCGGCACCAGCGCCATCATCTGGCGGCCCGTCGAGGCGTATTCGCCGGCGCGGATGCTGACATTGCCGACGACGCCGTCGGCGGGCGCGCGGACAACAACGTTGGTTTCGTCGATGCGGGCGAGGTCGAGCGTCGCCTCGGCGCGGGCGAGAGCGGCGCGCGCTTCTTCCTTCTGCGCGGCGATGACGGCGGCCTCAGCGGCGGCGGCGGCGAGGCTCGCCTGCGCGCTTTCGAGCTGCGCCTCGGCGGACTTCAGCGCTGTCGATGTTTCATCGAGCTTCTGCTTCGAGGCGACATTCGAGTTGGCGAGGTTGGAATAACGCTCATAGTTGCGGCTGGCGAAGGCGCGCGCGGCTTCCGCGCTCTTGATGGCGGCGTGCGCGTCGTCGATCTTCGCTTGGTTGAGGGCGGTCTGCTGGTCGAGCGTGTCGAGCGCCGCGCGCCGCGCGGCGAGGTCGGCTTCGGCCTGGCGCACCCGCGCCTCATAGTCGTTGCTCTCGATGCGGACGAGCGGGTCGCCCTTTTGCACCGTCGCGTTGTCGACGACATAGACGGCGTCGACGCGGCCCGGCGATTTCGCGGAGATGACGATCGTGTCGGCCTTCACATAGGCGTTGTCGGTGGTCTCGATGAAGCGGCCGTAGACCGCCCATTTGATCCCGAGGACAAGTCCCGCGCCGACAACCAGCGCCAGCGCCGCCGCCATCAATATCCGCCGCATAAAATCTCTCGCCTGAGGTGAATCCCGACCGGGATATAATATCATACTGGACTGTTGAGTATGAAAAATATGCGAAAGCCGACGCAAATTTTTGTGAGCAGGCGCAACAATGGTGGAGATGGAAGCTTCAAGGCGGCGCCTTAAATAAAATCGCTGAAAATCCAAGAAGTATGGTGGAATACGCTACAAAAAATCGAATTCGTGGCTTGACGCGCTACGCCCCTTTGCGCCATTTTGCGCCTGCTCATCGAGACCGGCTGAGGGACAGGCCCTTTGAAGCCGGGGCAACCAGTCGCGGGGACGAGACTCCCCCGCGGAAATGGTGCCAACTCCTGCGGTGGCTGAAGGGGCGACCCCGAAGCATCCGAGAGATGAGGAGGCGACTAGGCCCTTGAGCCGACGCGCCGCCGAAGTCCGGTATTCCGCGAAAACTCGATGGGTTGTGGACCTTGAGAGAAAGGAAGACCGGCGATGTCCCAACCCACGAATTCGAACGAAGCCCGCCCTGTGTCCGACGCCAACGTCCTGGCGCTGGCGCGCGATGCGCGCGCCCATGAAGGCCTGGCGCCGCGCACCATAGCCGCGTCGACGGGCATCCGCACCGACAAGGCGTTCCGCGCGGTCATTCCGCCGCTTCATCTCTCGGTCATGTATCACTGGGACGAGGTCGGCAAGAAACCGGAGGCGGATTATTCGCGTACGAATAATCCAACCCGGGCGATCTTCGCCAAGGCCGTCGCCGAGCTTGAAGGCGGCGCGGGAGCGGTGATCGTGTCGTCGGGCATGGCGGCTGTCGATCTGGTGTTTCATCTCCTCAAGGCCGACGATCTCGTCGTCGCGCCGCACGATTGTTACGGCGGCACGCGCCGTCTCCTTAACGCCCGCGCCAAACGCGGCGACCTCTATGTGGAGTTCGCCAACTTCACCGACCCGGCTTCGCTCGACGCGGCTCTGGCGAAGGGCGCGAAGCTGGTTCTCATCGAAACGCCGTCGAATCCGCTTCTGAGGATCACCGATCTCGCGGAAGTGACGCACAAGGCGCACGCCGCCGGGGCGCTCGTCGCCGTCGACAACACCTTCCTGTCGCCGGTGCTGCAGCGTCCGCTGGATTTCGGGGCCGATTTCGTCATTCATTCGACCACGAAGTATCTGAACGGCCATTCCGACGTCGTGGGCGGCGCCGTCGTCGCCCGCGACCCGGCGCAGGTGACGGAGCTCGCCTGGTGGGCGAACTGCATCGGATCGACGGCGAGCCCGTTCGATTCCTGGCTGTCGCTGCGCGGCCTGCGCACCTTGCATCTCAGGGTGCAGGCGCAGGAGGAAAACGCCCGCCTCGTCGCCGAGGCGCTCGACAATCATCCTGCGGTCGAGAAAGTCTACTATCCTGGACTCGCTTCGCATCCCGGCCACGAAATCGCCGCGCGCCAGCAGCAGGGTTTCGGCGCCATCCTCTCTTTCGAGCTGAAGGGCGGCTACGAGGCGTCGAAGGACTTTCTAGAATCGCTGTCGATCTTCTCGGTCGCCGCGTCGGTCGGCGGCGTCGAAAGCCTCGCCTGCCATCCCTGGTCGGTGACGCACGCCGGTATTCCCGAAGATCAGCGCCGCGAAGCAGGGATCACCGAAGGGCTGATCCGCCTGTCGCTTGGCGTCGAGGATCCGCGGGACATTCTCGCCGATCTTGCTGTCGGTCTGCGCGCCGCGGAGAAGCGCGCCGCGGCCTGACAGTCCCTCTGCGCCGCTCTCCCCCAGCGGCGCAGAGGGAGCCCCTTCATCCCGGCGCCGAAAACCGGTCGTTCGTATACGAATTTCCCGTAAGCTTACTGGCTACTCGATCTTTTTGCGCTGGATCTTCGTATGAATCTCGTTGATCTTCATGAGCGCGGCCGATCCGTAATAGCCGCTGTATTCGGCGGTGAAGATTCCCGCGGCGACGGCCGGATCGCCGGCGACCATCTCCCTCGCCGCGTCCACCGAAGGCGCATTGAGAATGAAAAGGCCGCGCTTTCCCGTATCGTCATCGAGCGGGCCGGCGAGCACCAGCGCGCCCTCTTTGGCGAGCCGCGTCATGTTGGCGAAGTGTCCGGCGAATAGCTCCTTGCGCCGTTTTTCGTCAGTGACTTCCGCCGGGCCGGTTTTCAGCAGCACGAACACATAGGCGCGCATGCCGTAGTCGTCCGCGCCGAGCGCCGTCGCGAGTTCCGCGTCGTAGGCCGGCGGCGGCTCATCCGCGCGAGCGGCCGGCGAAGCGGCGGCGCCGAGAAAAGCCGACGCCGCGCAGGCGATCAAAACAGTTTTCATGCATCTCTCCCTATGCCTTGTCGTAGGCGGCTTTCAGCCAGGTCTTCACTTCTTTGTCGAAATCCGCCGGCTTTTCCAGCTTCACGCGATGGCTGACCATGGCGTTGAACGAGCCGGACGCTTCGAGCCTTCCTTTGGGCGGTTCGCCCTTGAGATTGATTCCGAGATCGAGCCGCGTTTTGGTCGAGGGCTGCACCAGAGCGAACTGCTTGGAGCGGCGAAGGCTGACATAGGTTTTCTTCGGCGCGATTTCGACGTCGCCGAAGCTTTCAACCGCCTTGATGACGGCGTCGTAAATGGGCTTCAGCGCCGCCTTGTCGCCCGCATATTGCGCGGCGACGAGATCGGTCGTTTTCGACATCGAGCCCGCATCGCTTTTCAGAACCGTGTGCGCAACCATATTGGCGTACCCATGCGTCAGGCCGTGCTCGGTTTTCAGGCAACTGACGATCTCTCCGTGCTTATGCTTGCCGGATTTTCCGGCGATCGCCACCCATTCGGAGAGGGTTTTCCCGGTCTTCCCCTTCATGTTGGCGATCATCGACGCGGCGGCGCCTTCAGGGGTCGCGGCCATCTTCTCCTCCCTCAGTTTCCCGCTTTTTCGAGCGGCCAGTTTTCAGCCCGCAACGCCTTGGGGGTCATTGGCGCCATCAGCGCGAATATGGCCAGCATCATCCGCGCGCCGAACGTCACCTTGCCCGTCTCGACATAGGCCTTGAAGTTTTCAACGATGAATTTCGCGCCGTCGGCCATGGACTTCTCGCTCTTCGAGCCGGCGACGACATTCTCGGTGACGAGGCAAAATTCGGTCCCGCCCTCCGTTTCGGTGAGCGTGTATGTGACGGTCGAGGAAGGGTCGTCGAGCGACGTCAGGCGGAAGCTTGTGACCAGTCTGCGCGGCGGCTCCATTTCCAGAATTTCGCCGATGACGCCGACGACTTTTTTGTCGGCGGAAAGCATGCGGTAGGGCGCGCCGGGACGCATCCCTGGCCCGTCCCAGCTTGAATTCCAGAAAAACGGGCGAGGGGAGGCGGTTTTGACCAGCTCCGACCAGACGGTTTCGATCGGCGCCGCGATTGTCACCTTGTAAATCTGCTTTTCCGCGAACTTGTCCGCCATCGGTCATTCCCCTCTCTCTGTTGTCCGCTTTTCTGCGGCGTATTTGATGTCCGTCATACGCCGCGACCAGTATCCGGAATAATCGTCCGTCCACCGATCGTATATCAGCTGGATCGGAACCGCGTTGAAATAGAGCCGCCTTGTGCGGCCGTCCTTCTGCGAGACGATGAGTCCCGCCTCCTCCAGCACCGCGAGATGCTTCATCACGGCGATGCGGCTGACGTCGAACTCCTGCGCCAGCGCGCCGACGCCGACGCCCGGACGATGACGCACCACATCGAGCATCCGGCGCCGACTTTCATGGGCGAGCGCCTGGAAAACGGCGTCCATGTCGCGATCGTCAATGGTTGCGGCGTTCTTCATATGTAACAAGATAGTTACATATTGGCGTCAAGCCGTCAATCCTCGACGGCGCGCCCTTCTTGATCGGGCGGGGCGGATGATGTTCTGCAACCGTCAGGGGCCGATTATTTCGCCATCGCGTCGAGGCCTGCGCCGAAGACCTTGATCATTCGTTCGGCGATGGCCTCGAAATCGTCCGACCGGCAAAGCCCGCCCGAAAGACGATCGATGCGGCCGGTCTGCGCCAGCGACAGCGAGATCGCGCCGGAAATAAGGTGATAGAGCCAGTAGAAATCGGCGTCGGCGCAGTCGGGCCGCGCCTTGCGCAGCATTTCGACGAGGCGCTGCACGACCGGATCGAACGGCGAGGTCTCGATGTCTGGAATGGCGCCGTCGGGCGCGCTGTTCAAATGCGCGATCATCGCGGCGTAATGGCGGTGCCCGTCGTCGCCCTCTAGCATGAAATCGAAGGTTGGTTTGAGATAGGCCCGCACGACGCCTTCGACTGTCATGGCGCCCGCCGCTTCCTTCTCGTAGCGGCGCATCGAGTCGAGACGGGTCTGGTTCACGATATCGGCGCGCCGGTCGATGACGGCTTTGAACACGCCCGCCTTGCCGGCGAAATAATAGTGCAGCAGCCCGGCGTCGACGCCCGCTTCTCGCGACATGTCTTTCACCGTAACGCCGTGATAGCCGCGCTTGGCGAACAATTCTTCGGCGGCGTCCAGAATGCGCTCGCGGGATTCCTCGCGACGCTCGTTTTGAGTTCGTTTCGGCGCTGACGGCATTTCGCGACCTGTGCTTCCGGCCTTCTGGGCCGGGATTTCTCATCCCGGCGCATCCATCATTATCCGTGGGTCGGAGGCAACACTAGCAACTTATTCATAGGTTGACCAATGAATATCTTGACACGGGCGCACCGCCCGATGACCATCCGGACGCCCCGAGAGGGCCAATGAAACAACTTCTGGGAGGAAGGCGATGGCGCGAGGCGGGAAGGCGAAACACGCATTATTCATGGGGGCGGGGGCCTGCCTCGCGTTTGCGGCGGCCCCGGCGCAGGCGCAGCCCGATGCGGGCGAGCAGCCGCAGGCGCGCGGCGATTCCATCGTCGTCACGGCCCGGCGACGGACGGAATCCCTTATCGACGTGCCGATCGCCATGACCACGCAAAGCGCCGAGCAGCTCGACCTGCGCGGCGCGACAGACATCACGGCGCTTCAACGGGTGACGCCGAACCTGACGCTTCAGGTGTCGCGCGGCACCAACTCGACGCTGACCGCGTTCATTCGCGGCGTCGGCCAGCAAGATCCCCTCTGGGGATTCGAGCCTGGCGTCGGCCTTTATGTGGACGACGTCTATATCGCCCGTCCGCAGGGCGCGATCCTCGATATCTTCGACATCGAACGCATCGAAGTGCTGCGCGGCCCGCAGGGCACGCTTTACGGCCGCAACACGATCGGCGGCGCGGTCAAATACGTCACAGCGAGAATCGGCGACGAACCAAAATTCAGCATCCGCACCAATTTCGGAACCTACCAGCAGGCCGACGTCATCGCTTCGGCCTCGGCGCCGATCAACGATCTCATCGCCATCGGCGGGTCGGTGGCTTATTACAGCCGCAACGGGTATGGCGAGAACGTCTTCACCGGAGCGGATACGAACAACAAGGATGTTTTCGCCGCCAGGGCGACCCTTGAAGCGACGCCGAGCGACACGTTGTATTTCCGGTTCAGCGCCGACCGCACCGAAGACGATTCCAACGCCAACCACGGCCACCGCGAAGTCCCGGTCTCGCCTCTGTTCGCGGGCGCGCCGTTCAACGTGCCGGCGGAGTGTCTTTCGGTTCTGGAAAGCAAGTACGACACCTGCGCGGGGATCGGCGACAATAACGAAGTCATCACGCAGGGCGTCTCGGCCCTGGCCGAATGGACGGTTAACGAACAGATCACATTGAAGTCGATTTCCGCTTATCGCGACGGCGTCACTCACAGCAAGGGCATCGACTTCGACAATACGCCGGCGCCGCTTCTCGACGTCGCCGTGCCGGAATCGGTTTACGCCGACCACCAATTCTCCCAGGAGCTGCAGGTCCTGTACGAAGGCGACCGGCTGCAGGGCGTCTTCGGCGCCTACTATCTCAATTCCTCCGCGAGCGGCGCCTTCGACACGATTCTCGCCGCGGCGGGGCTGACGCAAGGGACGAGCGGCAATGTCGACACGCGCAGCTACGCGATCTTCGGCGACGTCAGCATCGACGTCATCGACCGCGTATCGGTCTCGCTCGGCGGGCGCTGGACGCGGGACGAAAAACTCGGAACCGTGTTCAAGGCGAATTATCTGAGCATCGGCAGCCCCATCACCGGCGTGCCGGCGACGCCCGTTCAGATTCTCACCGACTACACGGCGAAGAAAAATTTCGAGGAGTTCACGCCCAGAGTCAGCATCTCCTACGCGCTCGCCGACGACGTCAATGTCTACGCCGCCTACAGCAAAGGCTTCAAATCCGGCGGCTTCGACATGCGCGGCGACGCCAGCGCCACGCCCGCGACGCAGGAGGGTTACGAGCCGGAAACGGTCAACTCATACGAGATCGGGCTCAAGGGCCTTTTCTTCGACCGTCGCCTCCAGCTTGCTGGCGCCGTCTTCCGCGCCTCCTATGACGGGCAGCAGGTGACGACGCAGCAGGTCATTCCGACCGGCACGGGCGTCGTCAGCTTCGTCGACAATGTCGGCAGTTCGACGATCACGGGATTCGAACTGGAAGGAATGGCGCGGTTGACGGACGCTCTGTCGCTGAACTTCGGCGTCGGCTATGTCGACGCCGGATTCGACGAATATCTCGCCTACATCCCCAACGCCGCCCCGCCGCCGCTTTTCGTTCAGGAGGATGTGTCGGAGTTCCGTCAGTTCCAGAACACGCCCGCCTGGAACGGCAATGTCAGCGCGACATACGAGCGCGATCTCGGCGCCGCCGGCGTGCTCACTCTGATCGGCGCGATGTCGTTCCGCAGCGACGTCAACCTGTTCGAGACGCCCATCCCGGCGATCGATCAGCCCGCCTACCAGTTGTTCGATGCGGACCTCGTATGGACGTCGGCGAACGATCATTGGCGCGTCGGCGTGCACGCTCGCAACCTTTCCGACGAACGTTATCGAACCGGCGGCTACAATTTCCCCGGGCTCGTGTACGGCGACTCGGTGATCGGCTTCTACGCGCCGCCCAGAACCGTGTTCGTGTCGCTTGAAGCGCGATACTGACCGCCGCGCCATGAAAGCATTGAAAGCCGAAAGCGCCGAACGCATCGTCTCTTATGTCGCCGCCGACGGGCTCGTCCTGTCGGCGCGCGACGCGCCGGGGGCGCAGGGCGACTCTCCTTGCGTCCTGTGCCTGCATGGGCTCACCCGCAACGGGCGTGACTTCGACGGCCTCGCCGCCGCTCTGTCGGGCGACTACCGCGTGATCCGCCCCGACCAGCGCGGGCGCGGATTGTCCGCCTACGATCCGAATCCGCTGAACTACAATATCGTCACGCAGACGCAGGACATGTGGGGCCTGCTGGACGCTCTGGGCGTCGAGACATGCGCGATCGTCGGCACGTCGATGGGCGGACTGATGGGCGTCCTTATGGCCGGCCAGAAACCCGAACGGGTGAGCGGCCTCGTGCTCAACGACGTCGGGCCGGAAGTCGATCCGCGCGCCGTCGCGCGCATCGCCGCCTATGTCGGCGCGGATCCCGGCGCGGCGAACTGGGATGAGGCAGCCGCCGCGCTCAAGCGCACGTACGGCGACGCTTTTCCGACCTATACCTACAATGACTGGATGCGTCTCGCCCGCGCCAGCTTCCGGGAGGAGGGCGGAAAGCTCCGGCTCGATTACGATCCGATGCTCGCAACCGCGCTGAAGCAGATGGCGGCGGCGCCCCTCGACCGGTGGCCGGCGTTCGACGTTTTGCAACGGACTCCCGCGCTCATCCTTCGGGGCGCCTTGTCGGATGTTCTCTCCGAAGCGACTCTGAAGGAGATGAAGAGACGCTACGCCGGCGTCCGCGCAATAGAAGTCGCGCATCGCGGACACGCGCCGGATCTCACGGAGCCGGAGGCGGCGAAAGCGATTTCGGCGTTTCTCGGGACGATCGGCGCGCGGCGATAGTCTCGCCGCGCGCTTTCTTTGCAGACTGAAGAAAGGGCCGCGGTTTCAGCGGCGCGAGGCG
The DNA here is from genome assembly GCA_036337175.1 of Pseudomonadota bacterium. GTDB lineage: Bacteria > Pseudomonadota > Alphaproteobacteria > Caulobacterales > Parvularculaceae > Amphiplicatus. Next base: position 345,744 of record JAYZEQ010000006.1, on the reverse strand, counting down.
GTCATTCCTGCGATGCGGCCGAAGGCAGAAGCTCAAGCGTCATCGCTTTGAAGTCCAGAACGTAGCCGCTTCCGCTTCTCAGGACGTCCTGTCCCAGAAGCCCGTCGCGCCGTGACGCCTGGCCGGTCGCCAGGACCAGCACATTCCGCACCGTTACGGGCGCTCCGGCAATGTCGAGCGTAAGTTCCGGGATCGCGAGCGAGTCCTTTTCTTCGACCGCTCCGCCGGCGCCGCCATAGCGCGCGCTGCGGCTTTCGGCCTTTTCGGCCAGCGCAGGATGCGTGCGGACGGCTTCGAGGGAAAGGTTCGTCGCCGCCGCGCCAGTGTCCAGAACCATGCGAAGCGGCGCGTCCGCGCCCTCCGTCTTGACGAGAACCACCGGCGAGAGCCCGTCCAGATAAAGATTGCCCGCTCGGGCGGCGGCGGCTGAAGGCGCGAAACTCAGCGTTTCGCCGGCGTTGTCCGCCTCGAAGGCGAGACGCTCAAGCCGCGACAGAACCGGAAAGCCGATGATCGCTTCGATCGTATACTGACCGTCCGCGAAAGACAGGGCTTCATCCGGAAGAACGATGAATAGGACATTTTCGAACGCCGCGTCCCCGAGCGAAAGCGCGTCGGCGATGGCGACGCGCGCCGGCACGTCCTCGACGGCCGCGGCGCCGACGCTGACGGCGCCGTCGAAGAAGCGGAGATTGAGACGCTCCGCAGCGCTTTCGACGATGGTCGAGTAAGCCGCGCCCGTGTCGAGAACGGCTTCCTGCTCCGCGCCGTTGATGAGCGCCCCGGCGCGCGCCAGACCGGCCATGTCTCTGGTCACCGCGAGATGGCCCGGCCTGAGCGGCGCCCGTTCAATTCGAGGGGCCGCCGCAAGGGGCGCGACGAAATTGCGGGCTCGGCGCTCGTCTGCGTCCAGCGCCTCGATCTCATCGGCCGCGTCGAGCATCGTTGCGGCGCCGGCGAAGTCGCCGATGCGAAGTCTGACTCCCGCCAGCGTTTCGGCCGCTTGCCGTCGCATGTCGGGGCTGAGCTTCTTGTCGCGAGCCGACGCTGAAAGCAGCGCCTCCGCGTCGTCGTCCCGGTTGAGCATGGCGGAGAGAAGGCCTTCGGCGAGACGGCGCTCCGCTTTCGTCATTCTGGTCTCCGCGAGCGCCCTTTCCAGACTGCGGGGATTTTCGTCCTGCAACGCTTGCGCAAGGGAAGGGCTCAACTCCTGGGCCTGCGCCGCCGCGGCGATCAGGGCCGCGGCCAAACCCGTCATGAGACGGTCGATCATACTGCTTTCCTCATATGTGATTAGTCACATGTGAGTACGGTAGTATGTTTCTGGAATCGCTGCAAGAATGCGGGGCCGCTTTGGCCGGATCAGTCATGACCTTGCGCTTCGCCGTCCTTGGAATCATCGCCCAGAAGCCCTCCACCGGGTTCGACTTGCTGCGGGAGTTCGAAGCGGTGGAATCGGTGATCTGGCCGGCGCCGCAAAACGAGGTTTATAAGGTCCTCCGTACACTAAAGAATGAAGGGCTCGCCGAGGTGGTGGCGGAAGGCCCGAGGCGCAGCAGAACTTACGCCGCCACGGACGCCGGGCGAAAGGCGCTTGCGGCGTGGCTGCTGGCTCCCAGCGATTACACGCTTCGCTATGAGCCAGTGCTGAAAGCGCACTTTCTCGATCTCGCCGACGCCGAGACGCGGCGATCGAGGGCGCAGCAGGATCTCGCCTTCTTCGAGAGCCAGCTGGTTCTTATTCGGCGGCGCATGAAAGAGCGCCCGCATGGCGCGCCCGACCGGCGCGAGGACGCGCGCGCCATGGCCGCCGGTTTTTATGAGGCGCTGGCCCGGTGGGCGCGCGACATCGTCGAAAGAGAGCAGGATCAGGACGCCCCGCGCAGCAAAGAAACGCGCCGCAAAGAAAAAGGCCGGGGTCGCCCCCGGCCTCCGCGTTCCGGCTGAAACGCCGATCCTAGTTCGAATAATACATCGCGAACTCGATCGGGTGGGGCGTGATCTCGAATTTCTTCGTTTCCGCCTCTTTGAGTTCGATATAGGCGTCGATCTGATCGTCGCTGAAGACGTTGCCCTTCTTCAGGAAGCCGCGGTCGCGGTCGAGAGACTCGAGAGCGTCGCGCAGCGAGGCGCAGACCGTCGGAATGTCTTTGAGTTCCGCCGGCGGCAGGTCGTAGAGGTCCTTGTCCATCGGATCGCCCGGATGGATCTTGTTCTCGATGCCGTCGAGGCCGGCCATGAGTAGCGCCGCGAAGGTGAGGTAGGGGTTGCCGGCGGGGTCGGGGAAGCGCGCTTCGAGGCGCTTGCCTTTCGGCGAGGCGACCCAGGGGATGCGGATCGAGGCGGAGCGGTTGCGCGCCGAATAGGCGAGCAGCACCGGCGCCTCGTAGCCCGGCACCAGCCGCTTGTAGGAGTTGGTGGTCGAGTTGGCGAAGGCGTTGATGGCGCGCGCGTGCTTGATGATGCCGCCGATGTAATAGAGGCAGGTGTCCGAAAGGTCCGCATACCGATCGCCGGCGAACATCGGCTTGCCGCCCTTCCAGATCGACTGGTGCACGTGCATGCCCGAGCCGTTGTCGCCGAAAACCGGCTTCGGCATGAAGGTCGCGGTCTTGCCGTAGGCGGCGGCGACCTGCTGGATCACATATTTGTAGATCTGCATATGGTCGGCCATTTTCGTCAGCGTCGAGAATTTCATCCCGAGCTCGTGCTGCGACGGCGCGACTTCATGGTGATGCTTTTCGGGAACGACGCCCATCTCGGCCATGAGGGCGAGCATTTCGGTGCGCATGTCCTGCGCCGAGTCGACCGGCGGAACCGGAAAATAGCCGCCCTTCGGGCCAGGCCGGTGGGCGAGGTTGCCGCCTTCGTACGAGGTGCCCGAATTGTAGGGGCCCTCGAGCGAGTCGATCATGAAGCCCATGTTGTTCTGGTCGGTCGACCAGCGCACGTCGTCGAAAACGAAGAATTCGGCTTCCGGTCCGAAATAGGCGGTGTCGCCCATGCCGGAAGAAGTGAGATAGGCCTCGGCCGCTTTGGCGGTGGTGCGCGGGTCGCGCGAATAGGCCTGGCCGGTCGACGGTTCGAGAATGTCGCAGATCAGCGTCAGGGTCGGCTGACTGAAGAACGGATCCTCGACCGCCGTCGCGAGGTCGGGCATCAGGATCATGTCGCTTTCGTTGATCGCCTTCCATCCGGCGATCGAGGAGCCGTCGAACATCGTGCCTTCCGAAAGGAAGTCTTCGTCGACCATCGAGCGGTCGAAGGTGACGTGCTGCCACTTGCCGCGCGGGTCGGTGAAACGCAGGTCGACGTATTTGATATCCTTGTCTTTGATGCGCTTAAGCACGGCGTCTACGGACATGGGCGAGGGCTCCTTCTCGTTCTTCTTGCCGTTGGTCGAACAAGCCGCGGCCAAGCGTAGACGTTAGCACGTGCGGCCGTCGCCGGCGTGCGCCGACGATTGTTAAAGGATGCGCTGGCGATTTCAGGGAAATCAAGAATTATTTTGCGCCGCAGCATCACGCGGGCCGATTCTGGGACCCGTTTGCGACACTCATGGGAGAATATTCTAATATTTTAGCATGATGCGCTGGGATTTCCCTGTTCGCGCTTCGCTGTTGCGAAGTGAAAAGCGCACCAAACGAAGCCCGCAAGAACTTCGTCCTGCGGTCGATTCGAGGCGTCTCAGGAGAACGATATCGGCTTGTCTGGAAAGGCGAGCTGCTCTCGGGCGCGCCATTCGTCGGTGACGTAATTCAGGATCATCGATTTCCTGACGCCGACGATGGGGCGTTTTTCGAAACCGTGCCAGGTGTTGGTCGACGGCACGAAGGCGAGGGCGTGATTGGGCTTGAAGGGTTGGCGCTTCGCCCACTTGTCGGCGGCGGCGTAGATGTCGGTGCCGAGATCGGCGTGCTGGGGATGATCGGAAACATAGAGCAGCAGCGAGAAGCGTTTGACGCCGATGTCGGTATGCGGCTTCAGCCAGAAGCCGTCGCTGTCCTGCGCGTGTTCGATGCGCAGGAACGTTCCTTCGATGTCGGCGCCGAAATGCGCGGCGACCGCGCCAGCACCGGCCGGCGACTGGAAGGCGTCTGCGATGGCGGCGACGACGGGAAACCGCGCCTTGTTCTCCGCGTCGAAATAGTGCCGCTGGTCGTTGTGAACTTCGCGCGAGCCTGAAACGCCGCCGAGATCGACAGGCGGAAAATCGATGCGCTGCAGTTGCGCGATGGCCTCGTCCGGAAGTAGTCCCGACAGCCGCCAGTGGCGATAGGGCGCAGCGCTTTCCTCCGCGGAGGCAAGCGAGCGCTTCATCGTTTCGATCACGCGTTCGGACGTTACTGCCGGCATGGCCTGCGTGGTCCGCGTCTGAAGATCAGATCGCATCGGAACCGGTTTCGCCGGTGCGGATGCGGACGACATTGTCGATCGGGCTGATGAAGATCTTGCCGTCGCCGATGCGCCCCGAATGGGCGGCGCGAGCGATCGCCTCGACGGCGGCCTCGACCTGACCGTCGGGAAGCACCAGCTCGATTTTCACTTTGGGCAGGAAGTCCACGACATATTCAGCGCCGCGGTAAAGCTCCGTGTGGCCCTTCTGCCGTCCGAACCCGCGCGCGTCGATCACCGTCATGCCTTGCAGGCCGATTTCCTGAAGCGCCTCTTTGACGTCGTCGAGCTTGAACGGTTTGATGATGGCTTCGATTTTTTTCATGGCCTGACGCGCCCTTTCGCCGCTACACCGGCGACGCGGGGCACAATCAGCCCGACTGCGGAAGAGTGTCAACCGGGGCGTCGATGATCCTGCTCACCGCCGAAGAGTCGAAAAAGGCCGACGCGCTGGCTGCGGCGCGGGGAATCGCCGGCGCAGGACTGATGGAGAGGGCCGGGGCCGGAGTCGCGTCGATCGTGACGCGCGGCTGGGACAAGCGGCCGGTCGCCGTGTTGTGCGGTCCCGGAAACAATGGCGGCGACGGTTTCGTCGTCGCGCGTCTGCTGAAAGAGGCGGGCTGGCCGATGCGGCTGGCGCTTCTCGGCGAACGCGGCGCGCTCAAGGGCGACGCCGCGCTGATGGCCGGCCTTTACGAGGGCGACGTCGAGCCCTTCGCGCCGTCCGTTCTCGAAGGCGCAGGCCTCATCGTCGACGCCATCTTCGGCGTCGGTCTCGCCCGGCCGGTCGACGGCGCCGCAAAAGCCATGATCGAGGCGGCCAACGCGCATCCGGCGCCGACGCTTTCCGTCGACATTCCGTCGGGAGTCGACGCCGACACGGGGCGCGTGCTCGGCGCCGCGATACAGGCGGCGCGCACCGTCACCTTCTTCACGCGCAAGCCGGGACACCTTTTGTTTCCGGGCCGCGCGCTCGCCGGCCCCGTCGACATCATCGACATCGGAGTCCCGCCGGACGTGCTGCGGGAGATCGCGCCGAAAATCGTCGAGAACCAGCCGGCGATCTGGGGGCCGCAGTTCCGGCGGCCGACTTTCGCCGCCCATAAATATGCGCGCGGTCACGCCGCCGTCATTTCCGGCGGGCGGCTCAAGACCGGCGCGGCGCGCCTCGCCGCGCGCGCGGCGCTGCGCGCCGGCGCAGGCCTCGTCACCCTGTTTTCGCCGAAAGAGGCGAGCGCCGAGAACGCCGCGCATCTGACTTCAGTAATGTTGCGCGAGGCGGCGGGCGCCGCGGAAGTCGGCGCCGCGCTTTCCGATGCGCGGTTCACCGCCGCGCTGATCGGTCCCGGCGCCGGCGTCGGGCAGGCGACCGTCGAGACGACGCTGGCGATCCTCAAGTCGCAAGCCGCCGCCATTCTCGACGCCGACGCCCTGACCAGCTTCGAAGCGTCGCCGAACGCCTTGTTCGCCGCCCTTCGCCCCGATGACGTACTGACCCCGCACGGGGGAGAGTTCGCCCGCCTTTTCAAGGATCTGTCCGTAGATGCTGCCGGCAAGCTCGAAGCGGCGCGCCAGGCGGCGGCGCGCGCGCGGACAGTGGTCGTCCTGAAGGGCGCGGACACGGTGATCGCCGCGCCGGACGGGCGCGCCGCGATCAACGCCAACGCGCCGCCCGATCTGGCGACGGCGGGCGCCGGGGACGTGCTCGCCGGCTTCGTCGCCGGATTGAGGGCGCAGGGCATGGCCGGCTTCGAGGCCGCCTGCGCCGCCGTTTGGCTGCACGGCGCCTGCGGGCAGGCGGCGGGACCCGGACTGATCGCCGAGGACCTGCCGGACGCGCTGCCTGTCGTTCTGAAATCGTTGCTGTCGCCGCCTCGACAGCCCGAGCCTCACCAGCCAGAAAGGCCGCAATGAACATTACGGTGCGCGCCGCGCGGTCCGGGGACGCAGCGGCGATCAACGCCATCTACAATCCCTTCATCCGCACCAGTCCGGCGACCTTCGAGATCGTCGAGCATACGGAAGAACAACGCCGCCGCTGGATAGAGACGCTCGCCGCCAACCCGCGCCACCCTGCATTCGTCGCGGAGCATGACGGGGCGGTGATCGGGTACGCCAACGCCGCCGAATTCGATCCCCGCGCCGCTTACGAAACCTCCGTGAAAGTCTCCGTCTTCGTGGATCCCGCCCGCCACAGGACGGGCGCGGGCGGGGCGCTTTACGCGGCGCTTTTCGAAGCTCTCGGGCGGCAGGACGTGCATCGCGCCTACGCTCTGATCGTCGCGCCCAACCCCGCCTCCGTCGCCCTGCACGAGCGCTTCGGGTTCAGGCAAGTTTCGACGCTGAGCGAGGTCGGACGGAAATTCGGCCGTTATTACGACGTGATGTGGTTCGAAAAGCGCCTCTGACCGCCCTCGACAGGGGCCTTTTCTCTGTTATAGAGACGCGCTCCGCTGCACCGGCCCGTTCCTTGCGGGCGGGCGGCGAGGTGCTGCGGATGTGGCGGAACTGGTAGACGCACGAGATTTAGGTTCTCGCGCCGCAAGGCGTGGGGGTTCGAGTCCCTCCATCCGCACCATCCCATCGGGTCGCCTAGAGACAAGAAAGCCGGATTGAACATGGAAGTCATTGAGAAAAGCGCCGAAGGGCTCGACCGCAGCTTTACGGTGAAAATCACCGCCGCCGAGCTCGACAAGCGCCTCGTGCAGCGTCTTGAGGGAATGAAGGACCGCGTGCAGCTCAAGGGCTTCCGCAAGGGCAAGGCGCCTGTCTCCTTCCTGAAGAAGATGTACGGCAAGGGCGTGATGGGCGAGATCGTCAACGAGATCGTCGCCGAAACCTCGCGCAAGGCTTTCTCGGACCGCAACCTGCAGCCGGCGACCAACCCGCATCCGCATTTCCACGGCGACATCGACGCTGTCATCGAGGGCAAGGCCGACCTCGAATACGACGTGCACGGCGAAGTGCTGCCGACCTTCGAGCCGGTAGACGTGTCGACGCTGAAGCTGAAGCGTCCTGTCGCCGACGTTCCCGAAAGCGATATCGACGAGGCGCTGAAGAACATCGCCGAGCAGCAGCGCAGCTACAGCCCGCGCAAGGCGAGCGAGAAGGCCAAGTCCGGCGACATGCTGGTGATCGATTACGCCGGCTCGATCGACGGCGTTCCTTTCGACGGCGGCAAGGGCGAAAACCAGGAAATAGTGCTCGGTTCGAACCGCTTCATCCCCGGTTTCGAGGATCAGCTCGTCGGCGCCAAGACCGGCGCCGAAGTGACGGTGAAAGTGACGTTCCCGGAGGAGTACGGCTCGGAGACGCTCGCCGGCAAGGACGCGGAGTTCGCGGTTACGGTGAAAGAAGTGAAGGCGCCGGACGACGTCGCCATCGACGACGACCTGGCCAAGAAGGTCGGGCTGGAAAGCCTCGCGGACCTCAAGTCGCGCCTCAAGGAGCGCATCGAGCAGGACTACAAACAGCTTTCGCGCGCGCATCTGAAGCGGGCGCTGCTCGACAAGCTCGACGCGGCGCATGACTTCGAGCTGCCGCCCTCAATGGTCAATCAGGAGTTCGAGCAGATCTGGGCGCAGGTCGAACGCTCCGAGCGCGACGAGGAAGACAAGGACAAGACCGAGGAAGAGCTCAAGGAAGAATACCGCAAGATCGCCGAGCGCCGCGTGCGGCTCGGCCTCGTCCTCGCCGAGATCGGACGCCGCGCCGAGGTGCAGGTTCCGTCCGACCAGCTGCAACGCGCCGTTCAGGAGCAGGCCCTGCGCGAGGCCCGCATGATGCAGATGCAGGGGCAGGACGTGACCCCGCAGCAGGTGCTGCAGTTCTTCCAGCAGAACCCGGGGGCAATCGCTCAAATCCGCGCGCCGCTCTTCGAGGAGCGGGTTGTCGACTATATTTTCGAGCGCGCCAGCGTCTCCGACAAGAAAGTCTCCAAGGAAGAGCTGCAAAAAGATCCGGAAGGCGACCTCGGCGAATAGCGGCGCTTTTCTGCGGCCCCAGTCAGGCCGCCGCCCTTTGAGGTCCGAAACTATCCAGCCGGGGAGCCCGGCCGGTCGGCTGTTCCGCCGCGTCCGCTTCGGCTTGATATTTGGCGAGAATAACCCTCGCTTAAGCGCCGTCGGCCTAGCATGAAGCCGTACGGGAAGGTGGGCTGGGATTCCGGTTTCGTCGCTCCCATATTGTCGTCAAGCGCAGAGGCCGCGCGCCCGCCCGTCAGGACTCGAACTTCGCCGCATATCCCCAGGAAGGATCCATGAAAGACCCGTACGATATTTACATGAACACGCTTGTGCCGATGGTGGTCGAGCAGACCAGCCGCGGCGAACGGGCTTTCGACATCTATTCCCGGCTCCTGAAGGAACGGATCATCTTTCTCGCCGGACCGGTCAATGATCAGGTTTCGACCCTGATCGTCGCCCAGTTGCTGTTTCTCGAGGCGGAGAACCCGAAAAAAGAGATCGCCCTCTACATCAACTCCCCGGGAGGGGTCGTTTCGTCCGGCCTCGCGATGTACGACACCATGCGGTATATCCGCCCGGCGGTGTCGACCATGTGCATCGGCATGGCCGCTTCGATGGGATCGCTCCTCCTCGCCGCCGGCCAGAAAGACCTGCGGTTTTCGCTCCCCAACTCCCGGATCATGGTTCACCAGCCCTCGGGCGGGTTCCAGGGCCAGGCCTCGGACATCGAGCGCCACGCCCAGGACATCATCAAGCTCAAGCGCCGTCTCAACGAGATTTACGTCGAACATACCGGCCAGCCCTATGAGGTCATTGAAAGGACCCTGGACCGGGACCATTTCATGGACCCCGCCGAGGCCGTGGAGTTCGGCCTGATCGACAAGGTCCTGACGGAGCGGCCCGTGGCCGCCGAGGATCGTTAAGGATTGGCTCAGGGATCGAGGAAAAGGCGGCTTGATCGGGCCGCCGGGAATATGGTCGAATACCGGCGGATGGACGTGCGGGGGTATGGCGCCCTTCGTGCAGGCCGGTCAGATCGGGGCCGGTCCGTTGCGGGCCGGCGTGGTCAGCAAAGGCGGCTGCGGGCCGCCCGCTCCTTCGGGGGCTGGTTCCGCGCCATAGTAGGCGAGAACGCCGCACCCGCCGCGCCAGTGCGGCGCCGAAAAGGAGTTTGGTCAGCGTGAGCAAGGTCGGCGGCAAGAGCGGCGGGGACGGCAAGAACACCCTTTATTGTTCCTTCTGCGGCAAGAGCCAGCACGAGGTCAGGAAGCTGATCGCGGGCCCGACGGTTTTCATCTGCGATGAATGCGTCGAACTCTGCATGGACATCATCCGCGAGGAATCGAAATCGTCTCTGGTGAAAGCCGGCGACGGCGTTCCGTCTCCTCAGCAGATACACAAGGTTCTTGACGACTATGTGATCGGTCAGGTGCACGCCAAGCGCGTTCTCTCGGTCGCCGTTCACAATCACTACAAGCGCCTCAACCATGCGGCGAAGAACAACGATGTCGAACTGGCGAAGTCGAACATCCTGCTGATCGGCCCGACGGGTTCGGGCAAGACTCTGCTCGCGCAGACGCTCGCCCGCATCCTCGACGTGCCGTTCACCATGGCGGACGCGACGACGCTCACCGAAGCCGGTTATGTCGGCGAGGACGTCGAGAACATCATCCTGAAGCTGCTGCAGTCGGCCGACTACAATGTCGAGCGCGCGCAACGCGGCATCGTCTATATCGACGAAGTCGACAAGATCAGCCGCAAGTCCGACAATCCGTCGATCACCCGCGACGTGTCGGGCGAAGGCGTGCAGCAGGCGCTTCTGAAGATCATGGAAGGCACCGTCGCCTCGGTGCCGCCGCAGGGCGGACGCAAGCATCCGCAGCAGGAATTCCTGCAGGTCGACACGACGAACATTCTGTTCATCGTCGGCGGCGCCTTCGCCGGTCTCGAAAAGATGATCGCGGCGCGCGGCGCCGGCACGTCGATCGGCTTCAACGCGCCGGTGAAGTCCGCGGACGACCGCCGCGTCGGCGAAGTGCTGCGCGAAGTCGAGCCCGAGGATCTTCTCAAATTCGGCCTCATCCCCGAGTTTGTCGGCCGCTTGCCTGTCATCGCGACGCTCGAGGATCTCGACGTCGACGCGCTGATCCAGATTCTCTCCACGCCGAAGAACGCGCTGATCAAACAGTATCAGCGGCTGTTCGAGATGGAGGATGTGAAGCTGACCTTCACCGAGGATGCGCGCGCCGCCGTCGCGCGCCGGGCGATCGCCCGGAAGACGGGCGCGCGGGGCCTCCGGTCGATCATGGAAGGCATCCTGCTCGATTCGATGTTCGACCTGCCGACGCTCGAGGGCGTGGTCGAGGTCGTCGTCAACGCCGAGGTCGTCGAGGGCAGGGCCAAGCCGCTCTACATTTACGAAGAGCGGCGCTCCAAAGAGCCGATGGAAGCGGACGCTAGCGCGTAATTCACGCGCTCGCCGCCGAATCGCGGTCTTTTTACCGGTGCGGCGTCCTCGCCTTGAAACCGCCGCCCGGCTCGCCACATTATCGCAACGCTTGCCGCTCATACTCGCGGCGATGGATGCGCCGGCGTCTCGCCGGTTTTCGTCCCGTAAAGGGGGCGAGCGTATTGTCGTCCGGGGCCCCGCGCTTCCCGGACCGGGCGCCGGTTAAGGGCCCGCGTTGTTAGGAGACGTTGATGACTGATACTTTGACCTATCCGGTTCTGCCGCTCCGCGACATTGTCGTTTTCCCTTCAATGGTCGTGCCGCTGTTCGTCGGGCGCGAAAAATCCGTTCGCGCGCTCGAAAACGTCATGCAGAACCATAAGAAGATCCTGCTGGTCGCCCAGAAGGACGCCGGCGATAATGATCCGGACCCGGAAGATATTTACGACATCGGAGTCGTCGCCTCGGTGCATCAGCTCCTGAAGCTGCCCGACGGGACGGTGAAGGTGCTGGTCGAGGGCGAAACCCGCGCCCGCGTGTTGCGCTATGTGCGAACCGACGAGTACTTCGAAGCCGAGGCCGAGCTGCCCGAGGAATCCGACGGCGAGGAAGAGGAAGTCGAGGCGCTGTCGCGCTCCGTCATTTCGCAGTTCGAATCGTATGTGAAGCTCAACAAGCGCGTGCCGCCGGAAGTCATCGTTTCGATCAACCAGATCGACGATCCCTCGCAGCTCGCCGACACGATCGCCTCGCATCTCAACATCAAGATCGGCGAGAAGCAGGAGCTTCTCGAAATCGTCAACATCGGCGAACGGCTTGAGAAAGTTTACGCGCTGATGGAGGGCGAAATGAGCGTCCTCCAGGTCGAGAAGAAAATCCGCAACCGCGTCAAGCGGCAGATGGAGAAAACGCAGCGCGAGTATTATCTCAACGAACAGATGAAGGCGATCCAGAAGGAGCTCGGCGAAGGCGACGACGGCCGCGACGAGCTCGCCGAACTGGAAGACCGCATCAAGAAGACGAAGCTGTCGAAAGAGGCGCGGACCAAGGCGGAAGGCGAGCTAAAGAAGCTGCGCCAGATGTCGCCGATGTCCGCCGAATCGACGGTCGTCAGGAACTACCTCGACTGGCTGCTCTCGATCCCGTGGAGCAACAAGTCGAAGGTCAAGTCAGATCTCAAGAACGCCGAAGAAATTCTCGATGCGGACCATTACGGCCTCGACAAGGTCAAGGAGCGCATCCTTGAATATCTCGCCGTGCAAAAGCGCATGGGCAAGCTGAAAGGTCCGATCCTTTGTCTGGTCGGCCCTCCGGGCGTCGGCAAGACCTCGCTGGGCAAGTCGATCGCCAATGCGACGGGCCGCGAATTCGTGCGCGTGTCGCTCGGCGGCGTGCGCGACGAAGCGGAAATCCGCGGCCACCGGCGGACCTATATCGGCTCCATGCCCGGCAAGATCATCCAGTCAATGAAGAAAGCCAAGAAGTCGAACCCGCTCTTCCTGCTCGACGAGATCGACAAGATGGGTCAGGACTTCCGCGGCGATCCGTCGTCGGCGCTGCTGGAAGTGCTCGACCCGGAGCAGAACTCGACTTTCGCCGACCACTATCTCGAGGTCGAGTATGATCTTTCCGACGTGATGTTCATCACCACGGCGAACAGCCTCAACATGCCGCAGCCCCTGCTTGACCGGATGGAGATCATCCGTATTCCGGGGTACACGGAAGACGAGAAGCGCGAGATCGCCAAGCGCCACCTCATTCCGAAAATCCGCGCCGACCACGGCCTTACGGATGAGGAATGGAAGATCACCGACGACGGTCTCAACGGGCTGATCCGGCGCTACACCCGCGAAGCGGGCGTCCGGAGCCTTGAGCGCGAGATTTCCCGTCTCGCCCGCAAGGCGGTGCGCGAGATCGAAAGCGGCAAGGCGAAGTCGCTTGAGATCACGCAGGACAATCTCGCCGAATTCTCCGGCGTGCCGAAGTTCCGCTACGGCGAGATCGACGGCGAAGACCGCATCGGCGTCGTCACCGGTCTCGCCTGGACCTCGGTCGGCGGCGACATCCTGACCATCGAGGGCGTGAAAATGCCGGGCAAGGGCCGCATGACCCCCACCGGCAACCTCAAGGACGTGATGAAAGAATCCGTTTCCGCCGCCTCTTCCTATGTGAAGAGCCGGGCGACCGCCTTCGGCATCGAGCCGCCGGTGTTCGACAAGACGGACATCCACATTCACGTGCCGGAAGGCGCGACCCCCAAGGACGGGCCATCCGCCGGCGTCGCCATGGCCACGGCGATCGTCTCGGTGCTGACGGGCGTGCCCGTGCACAAGGACGTCGCCATGACCGGCGAAATCTCGCTGCGCGGTCGCGTTCTCGCCATCGGCGGGCTGAAGGAGAAGCTGCTCGCCGCCCTTCGGGCCGGGATCAAGACCGTGCTCATTCCGGAAGAAAACGAGAAAGACCTCGCGGAGATTCCGGACAACGTGAAAACCGGATTAAAAATCCTTCCGGTGAAAACCGTCGACGAGGTGCTCGCCCATGCGCTCACCAAGCCGTTGGCGCCCATCGAATGGTCGGAGGCGCCCGACGCGCCGGTGAAGCCCGCCGAACCTGACGGCGGCGAGGCGGTCGTCACCCACTAGCGGCCGATCAAATCAAGGTGCGAACGCGGCGTCTTCGGACGCCGCGTTTTTCTTTTGCGCCGCTTTCAGCGTATTCTGGGCGGGCGTCCGAACCCTTCGATGCCCAAATGTCAGCGACCGACGGCCTCTTCCTGAAGATGCTGAACGCGATGGTCGGCCAGACCATCAGGCGCGGCTCGCTGACCGTCATCGACGCCGAAGGCGGCCGCCGCCGGCACGGCGACGGCGGCGAGCCTGTCGCCGCGATGCGCATCGGCGATCCCGCCGTCTATCGCCGCATCGTGCTCAATCCGGAGCTCGCCGTCGGCGAAGCCTATATGGACGGGCTGCTGACCTTCGAGGAAGGGTCGGTGCGCGACCTGCTTCAGCTGTTCCACCGCAACGCCGTCAACCTTCGCGCCCGGCCGATGCGCCGCGCCGCAGCGGAAGCGATGCGCCGGATGCGCCGCTTCCAGCAGTCCAACCCGGTCGGCAAGGCGCGCGAGCATGTGGCGCATCACTACGATCTCTCCAACGATTTCTACCGGCGGTTTCTCGACAAGGATCTCAATTATTCCTGCGCCTATTTCGAGCATGACGGGCAATCGCTGGAGGACGCGCAGCGGGCGAAGCTCCGCCATATCGCCGCCAAGCTGAGGATAGAGCCGGGAATGCGCGTGCTCGACATCGGCAGCGGGTGGGGCGCCATGGCGCTTTATCTTGCGAAGCATCTCGGCGCTCGGGTTGTCGGCGTGACGCTGTCCAAGGAGCAGCAGGCGCTGGCGACGATGCGCGCTCGCGAGCGGGGCCTCGAAGGCAAGGTCGAGTTCCGCCTGCAGGATTACCGAGAAGTCGAAGGGCCGTTCGACCGCATCGTTTCGGTGGGCATGTTCGAGCATGTCGGCGTTCCGCACTATACGGAGTTTTTCGAAAAGCTGTCCGACCTCCTCGCCGGGGACGGGCTCGCCCTGCTGCATGCGATCGGCCGCAAGGGGCCGCCGGACGTCACCGGCCCGTGGATCAGAAAGTATATTTTCCCCGGCGGCTATTCGCCGGCGCTGTCGGAGACCTTCGCGGCGATCGAGCGGTCGGGCCTGTGGGCGAGCGACATCGAGATCCTCCGCCTTCACTACGCCGACACGCTCAGGGAATGGGAGCGGCGTTTCCAGGCGAACCGCGCCGACATCGCGGCCATGTTCGACGAACGTTTCTGCCGGATGTGGGAGTTCTATCTTTCGACATCGGAATTCGCGTTCCGCGTCGGCGGGCACATGGTGTTCCAGATCCAGCTCGCCCATGAGCGCGACGCGGCGCCGATCCGGCGGGACTACATCCAGCAAGCCGAAACGGCCTTGAAAGAGGTTGAAGCGGACAGGAACGTTTCCGCATAAAAAAGCGGCGCCGGGATGCGGCGCCGCTTTGAATTCTTTCCTGTCGCCGGGCGTTACATTGCGCCGAGCATGGTGGCGATGGCGGCGGGAACGCCGACGCCGATCGCGATCACGGCGAGCGCCAGGTAAAACAGCGCTTCCTTGCCGCCGGAAATCGTTGCGTGGGAAGACGACGTGATGTCGGGGTGCGCTTTGAAAGCCATTGCAACCTCCTTTCCCTTACTGAACTCGTCCGATCGCCTCGCGGGTCCCGTGCAGGGTGTCATGTATTTGTGACGAAAGTGTCACCGAACTGTCATATAGCGCACAAACTGCGCTCATTCAAGAGATAATGCGCAATCGTTGCGCCAAGCTAAGTCCGCCCTTGCGGCGATTGGCGGCGGCCCCGGCGGCTGGCTAGAACCGCTGAAATCGTTAAGGAAACAAGCGACGGGCGCGCCTCGCAGATCTGGCCGGGCGGGCCGAACCAGCCCCGGTGGCCATGACCGACGAAAAACCATCCACAGCCGCCCCCGACTGCGTTTCCATGGAGGAAGTGCGGGTCGAGATCGACCGCATCGATCGCGCCCTGGTGCGATTGATGGCGGAACGGCAGGGCTATATCGAGGCCGCCGCCCGCATCAAGGAGCGCGCCGACGAAGTGCGCCTCGAATGGCGTATCGAGGACGTGGTGGCGAAAGTCCTCGTCAGCGCCGAGCGAGAAGGGCTCTCGAAACGAATCGCCGAACCGGTCTGGCGCGAGCTTATCGACCGCTGCATTGAACACGAGCACGAAAAATGGCGCTCGTTCCGCAATCGAAACGAAAAATAAAAAAGCTTTGTTTTCAGATGTTTAGAAGAAGGCAAGGGGCGGAAAGCTAGATATTCCGCGCCTTTCCCTTTGCCGCGACTGGCGGCGCGCGCGATACTTGGCCGACTAATCGCCGCCATCTCCCAAACAATCCAGCAGAAAGGGTGGACGAATGAACAAGAACGAATTCATCGATCGCGTGGCCGACATGGCCGGGATCAACAAGGCCGAGGCGACCCGTGCGGTGGACGCCGTTTTCGATGCGATCACCGAGGGCCTCAGAAAGGGCGACGATATCCGTCTCGTCGGCTTCGGCACGTTTTCGGCCGCCAAGCGCAAGGCCCGCGAAGGCCGCAATCCGCGCACCGGCGAGACCATCCAGATTCCGGCGTCGACGCAGCCGAAATTCTCGCCCGGCAAGGGCCTCAAGGACGCGCTGAACTAGGGTTCCAGGCGACGGCGTTTTGCGCCGTAGACTGACGGATCCGGCCGCCGCGGAGCGAACGCTTCGCGGCGGTTTTGTTTTCCGGCGCGGTCAGGGCCGACGGCTTGTCCGGGCGCCGGAGGCGCGATAGGAGAAGCCGCGGCGCAGCGCGCCGCAAGGGCGGTTAGCTCAGTGGTAGAGCGCCTCGTTTACACCGAGGATGCCGGGAGTTCGACCCTCTCACCGCCCACCACGTCCTTCCGGTCAGAAGACCCGTTCTCCCTCCACGCTTCAGGCCGCTGCTGAGCCCGCTGGCCGGCGACCAAATATTGTTACAATATTCGATCGCGTAGGGCTCGATTCGGGCGGGCGAAGACGCCGGAAGGCGTCCCCGATCGGCGCCGGCGGGAGGGGTGTCAACATGGCGAAACTGAATGAAATCCGTGCGGCCGCTTTTGCGTCCAGCATTCTTGCGGCGACCTTCGGGGCGTCCGCCGCGCTAGGGGCGGACGAGGTTCTGGTCACGGCGCAAAAGCGCGCGCAAAGCCTTCAGGACGTGCCGATTTCCGTCGAAGTCATCAGCGGCGACCGGATCGACGATCTCGCCGCGGACAATATCGCCGACATCGACGCGTTCGTGCCGGGGCTCGACGTCGGCGCGGGCAGTCCGACGCAGCCGCGCTACGCGGTCAGAGGCGTCAAGACCGACGATTTCGGCGTCGGCACCGACCCGGCGGTGGGGGTTTACATCGACGGGGTTTACTCGGCGCGGTCGGGCGCCGCGGTCCTCTCCTTCAACGACATCGAGCGGATCGAGGTGCTGAAGGGCCCGCAGGGCACGCTGTTCGGCCGCAACGCGGCGGCGGGCGCGGTTTCGATCACCACCAAAAAACCGAGCGACGAATTCGAGGCGCAGCTCGGCGGCCGCTTCGGCAATTACGGCAAGAAGCGCGGCGACATTCTCCTCAACGTGCCGCTTCAGGACCGGCTGTCGCTGCGGGTGAACGCCGTCTACAACGAGCGCGACGGCCTCTATGAAGACGCCGCCACCGGCGAGGACCTTTCCCGCGAAAAGAACTGGGCGGCGCGCGCCGCTCTGCGCTGGCGCCCGACCGATCAGACGGACGTCATCGTCGCCTGGACGCATGACGAACTCGATCAGGATGCGCGGCCGGCGATCGGCATTGTCGACATCCCGGCCGCGCCGGCCAAGCCGCCGGTCCCGCCCGTCGAGGCCGACTATCTGGACCCGTTTACGGCGCCGATCTTCAACGACGTCATCGACAATCACGAAACCCGCAATCTCGACGAAGTGACGCTGACCGTCAGTCAGGATCTCGCCTGGGCGACGCTGAAGTCGATCACGTCCTGGCGCGAGTTCGAAACCGAGAACCGCGAGGACGAGGACGGCACCAACCGCATCGACCTCTATTTCGACACCAACAACCGCGAGCAAAACAGAAGCTGGTATCAGGAGCTGAGCTTGTCCGGCGAGACCAGCCGTTTCGACTGGCTCGTGGGCGCCAGCTACTATACCGAAAAAGCCAACCAGATCAGCGACACGTTCGCGTTCACCGACAGCATCGACACGACGCTGGGCAATCTTGGGTTCGGAACGCCGTTCTCCGATCTCGAGAACTTCGTTCTCATCCCCTTCGACGTTCCGGCGACCATGTTCGGCCACGGCTGGCGCGAGGCCATGTACAATGAAGGCCGCTTCAAGGCCTACGCGCTCTACGCCGACGTGATCGCGCATGTGACGGACCGCCTGAATCTTACGGTCGGCCTGCGCTACACCCACGACAAGAAGAGCTTCGAGTGGTTCAACGGCCTTCGCGAGGCGCCGGAGCTCGATGCGACGCTGCAGGCGCTCGACGACATGGGCGTGCTCGCGCTGGCGGGGGCTTCGCCCGAGGATTTCCAGTTCGACGTGGTGTTCGACCTGTCGGGCGTGGCGGGTCTGCCCTGCGACAACGGCGTCGACGCCGGGGAGGGCGTCGCCTGCATACTCGAAGACTCGTGGAGCGACGTCAGTCCGCGCGTCGTCGTCGATTATCAGCTCACCGACAATGTGCTGGTCTATGCGTCCTATGCGCAGGGCTACAAGGCCGGCGGGTTCAACAGCGTCGAGGTCGGCTCGCGTTTCGACAATGAGGACGTGGTCAACTACGAAGCCGGCGTCAAATCGTCGTTTCCCGATCTCAATCTGACGATCAACGCCTCCGGCTTCCACTACGTCTATAACGACAAGCAGTCGATCAGCCTTGTGCAGGCGGTGTCGGGCTCGTCGGTGCCGCAATACATCGTCGAGACCAGCGACGATCAGGCGTGGGGCGCCGATCTGCAGATCGTGTGGACGCCGGTCGAGCCGGTCGACCTGTTCTTCAGCTCGCAATATATCGACACCACTTACAAGCGGCGCATCACGCGCGACGATGTCGACCTCTCCGGCGAGCCGACGGGCGAACCGAAATGGTCGCTCGCCGCCGGCGGCAAATACACGCACGAACTCGGCGCGTCGGGACGGCTCGAACTGCAGGCGCTCTACGCCTATCGCGGACAGACGCGGTGCAATTCCGAGGCGGAAGCGCAGGGGAATTGCCTCGGCTTTCCGGCCTTCGCGCTCGGCGAGGCGCAGCATCGCACCGACCTTCGCGCCCGCTGGGTGTCGGCGAACGAAAAGTACGAGCTTGGGCTGTTCGTCAACAACCTGTTCGACGATCAGTACGTGACCAGCGTCAACAACATCACCGCCGCGACCATCGGCACGCCGTTCGTCGGCCTGACGGAGCCGCGCTTCTGGGGCGGCGACTTCAAGGTGCGCTTCTGACGCGGGGGCTGCGGCGTCCCGGCTGGACCGCCGGCCGCCGTTGCGCCGCGCCCGGAACCGCCGCAAGCTTACACGGGCGGACAGGGAGCCATCGATGAAAAACGGACAGACGCTGGCCTTCGTTTTCGGCGCGGCGGCGCTGGCGGCGTGTTCGCCGCCGTCGGAAGCGCCGGCCGGCGACTCCGATGCGGTTCACGGCATGGAGGTCGCGCGGCGCGTCCCGGACGCGGCGGCGGGAAGGGCGCTCTTCGTCTCCAAGGGCTGCGTCATCTGCCATTCGGTCAACGGCGTCGGCGGCAAGGCCGCGCCGGTTCTCGACGCGCAGGTCGGCGAGAGCGTCGTCGATCCGCTGGATTTCGCGGCCCGCATCTGGCGCGGCGCGCCGGCGATGATCGAGCTGCAGTCGGTGGAGCTGGGCTACGCCATCGACCTGACCGCCGACGAGATCGCCAATCTCGCCGGCTTCGCCGCTGACGCCGCCGAACAGAAGAAGCTGACCATCGACCAGGTCCCCGAAGGAATGCGCGACTCGCTGCTCGACGAGCGGTTCTGGGAGGTCGAGGACTGGGACGAGTTCCTGCGCAACGGCCAGGAGGGTTACGGGGAACCCCGGGCGCCGGCGGAGCCGCCAGCCGATGACCCGGCCGAAACGCCGGAATCCGGCGGTTCGGTCGAACTCTGAGCCGCTCCGGCCCGGCCCTTCCGGCATAGCGCCCTCGGGCCCCAACGCCTTGGCCCTGCGGCCCTATTGGGCGTTGCCTTCGCAGGCGCCAACGCCTAGTTTCGCGGCCGATTCCGGGCTTCGCCCCGCACCTGAAGGAGCTGTCCTTGGCGACCGCCGATTTCCTGCTGGACTACCTGCCGATCATCGTCTTCCTGGGCCTCGCCGTCGTCCTCGGCGTCGGCTTCCTGATCGCGCCGGCGATCATCGCCCCGGCCGATCCGGATCCCGAGAAGGTCTCCACCTACGAATGCGGCTTCAACGCCTTCGACGACGCGCGGATGAAGTTCGACGTGCAGTTCTACATCGTCGCCATCCTGTTCATCATCGTCGACCTCGACGTGGCGTTCCTGTTCCCGTGGGCGGTGGCGCTGTTCAATCCCGAGATCGGCGCTGACCGCGGCTTCCAGATCTTCGCCTTCTGGTCGATGGTCGTGTTCATTGCGGTGTTCGCCATCGGCTTCCTATATGAATGGAAGAAGGGAGCGCTCGAATGGCGATAGAAACCTCTTCTCCCGCTTCGCTCGACCAGCGCGTCTATTCGCCGACGGCGAAAGACCCGTTCTTCACCGATCTTTCGGACCAGCTCGCCGACCGCGGCTTTTTCACCGCGCCGGCCGACGCGCTCATCACCTGGGCGCGTACGGGCTCGCTGATGTGGATGACCTTCGGCCTCGCCTGCTGCGCCGTCGAGATGATGCAGGCCTCGATGCCGCGTTACGACGTCGAACGCTTCGGCTTCGCGCCGCGCGCCTCTCCGCGCCAGTCCGACGTGATGATTGTCGCCGGCACCCTGACCAACAAGATGGCCCCGGCGCTGCGCAAGGTCTACGACCAGATGCCGAACCCGCGCTACGTCATCTCCATGGGATCGTGCGCCAACGGCGGCGGGTATTATCACTATTCCTACTCGGTCGTGCGCGGCTGCGACCGCATCGTTCCGGTCGACATCTATGTGCCGGGCTGCCCACCGACCGCCGAGGCGCTGGTCTACGGCATCCTGCAATTGCAGAAGAAGATCCGCCGCGAAGGGTCGATCGTCCGGTGACCGCGTCGCCGTCGTCAGGTTTCAAGGCTGCAAGCAATGTCTGAAGAACTCACCGAACTCGGCGAACACATCGCCGCCTCGATCGACCGGGACCTCAAAGGCTGGAAGGTCGAATACGGCGAGCTGACGCTCGACGTCGTCGCGTCGCGCATCGTTCACGTGCTGAAATTCCTGCGCGACGACGCGCTGTGCAAGTTCATCCAGCTCGTCGATCTCGCCGGCGTCGATTATCCGGCGCGCGCGCAGCGTTTCGACGTCGTCTATCACCTTCTGTCTCTGCACAATAACCAGCGCATCCGCGTCAAGGCGGCGGTGGGCGAGGCCGAAACCATCCCGTCCGTGATCGACGTCTATCCCTCCGCCAACTGGTTCGAGCGCGAGGCCTTCGACTTTTACGGGATCATCTTTTCGGGCCACCCGGACCTGCGCCGCATCCTCACCGACTACGGCTTCGAGGGCTATCCGCTCCGAAAGGACTTCCCGCTCACCGGCTATGTCGAGGTGCGCTACGACGACCAGCGCAAGGCGGTGGTCTATGAGCCGGTGAGCCTCGTGCAGGACTACCGAAATTTCGATTACCTGAGCCCGTGGGAAGGCGCGAAATACGTGCTGCCGGGCGATGAAAAAGCAAAAGGCTGAGTACGATGCCTGATGGCGTGAAAACCGTCGAAGACTCGACTGCGGAAGCTTCCTCCAAGCGTCCGTTCACGATCAATTTCGGGCCGCAGCACCCGGCGGCGCACGGCGTGCTGCGGCTTGTGCTCGAACTCGACGGCGAGATCGTCGAGCGCGTCGATCCGCATATCGGGCTTCTGCATCGCGGCACCGAAAAGCTGATCGAGTACAAGACCTACCTTCAGGCGATCCCGTATTTCGACCGCCTCGATTACGTCGCGCCGATGAACCAGGAGCACGCCTTCTGCCTCGCGGCGGAGCGGTTGCTCGGCATCGAGGTTCCGCGCCGCGCGCAGCATATCCGCGTGCTCTTCTCCGAGATCGGCCGCCACCTGTCGCATCTTCTCAATGTCACGACGCAGGCGATGGACGTCGGCGCGCTCACCCCGCCGCTGTGGGGCTTCGAGGAGCGCGAAAAGCTGATGGTGTTCTACGAGCGCGCGAGCGGAAGCCGCATGCATGCGGCCTATTTCCGCGTCGGCGGCGTGCACCAGGACCTTCCCGAAAAGCTCATCGACGATATCGACGCGTGGTGCGACTCGTTCCCGAAAGTGCTCGACGATCTCGAAAAGCTGATCACCCACAACCGCATCTTCATGCAGCGCAACGTCGATATCGGCGTCGTGACGAAGGAAGAGGCGTTCGCCTGGGGCTTCTCCGGGGTCATGCTGCGCGGCTCGGGCGTCGCCTGGGATCTTCGCAAGGCGCAGCCCTACGAGACCTACGCCGAGCTCGATTTCGACATTCCGCTCGGCAAGAACGGCGACTGCTGGGACCGCTATCTCTGCCGCATGGAGGAGATGCGCCAGTCCCTGCGCATCATGAAGCAGACCATCGCCAGGATGCGCGAGGAGGGGCCGGGACCGGTGATGACGACCGACGGCAAGGTCGCGCCGCCGCGTCGCGAGAACATGAAAACCTCGATGGAAGCCCTCATCCATCATTTCAAACTGTATACGGAAGGCTTCCACGTTCCGGCCGGCGAGGTTTACGCGGCGGTCGAGGCGCCGAAGGGCGAGTTCGGCGTGTTCCTCGTCTCCGACGGCTCCAACAAGCCCTACCGCTGCAAGATCCGCGCGCCGGGCTTCCCCCACCTGCAGGCGATGGACTGGATGAATCGCGGGCACCTGCTCGCGGACGTCTCGGCTATCCTCGGCTCGCTCGACATCGTGTTCGGGGAGATCGACCGATGAGCGATTACGGGGGCGGCCTGAATTATTACGTCGAGGGCTTCATCGCGCTGTTCATCATGCTGATGTTCCTGCTCACCGCGATGATGACGCTCAGGAAGCGGCATCGCGATACGGCGGCGTGGCATGTCAATCTCGGCGCGGCGATCTACGGCGCTCTATTCGGCACCGTCGTCGGCTTCATCATCGTGCCGCTGCGCATGGTGTTCGTGAACGGAGCGGTCGATCCGCAAACGGCGGCCTATAGCGGCTTCGGGTTTCTCGCGATCATGATCGCGCTTCGTCGCGGGATGCTGGCCCGCCTGCCGTTCCTCGGCCCGCAGGTCAAAGCCTATCGCCGCGCTTCTCTGCGGCGCGCCATCGAGATCGCCCAGCAGCAGCTCGATCAACTGACGCCGCAAGCAGCCTGACAGGATAGCTATGTCACGCAAGATATTCAGAAGCCCGTTGGTGGTTTTGCGTTCGAGGCTGACTGTCGGCGAACAGGCGAAAAATCGTGCGCTTCCGCTGGCGAAAATTGCGACGTCCCTTGATTTGCTCGCCGTCACTTTCGGGGCGTTTGAACCATGAGACGCCGAGCGACCGCAGTATTGGCTTGCTGTTTTCTGCTTCCGGCCGGTTATGTCTCGGCCGACGACGAAGGTATGGAGCTGCAGCGGGTCAAACTGATGAGCTCAAAGCTGTACGCGAGTACTTGCAAGAGAATCGGAAAGCCCAGCGAAGCTCAAATCGCCGAAGCGGAAGCGCTGGGACAGCCGCGTCTGCTGTGCAGGATGCCTCCTAATTATCCCGAAAAGTGTTTTGCCGACGCAAGGCCGGTCGAAACGGTTAAGTTGCGTTATGACGTGAGACCGGACGGCTATACCACCAACCTTCGCATGATAGAGGCGTCGTACGATTGCGTCGTTGAGCCGGCCGCTGGTTCGCTGTTGCTCTGGAAGTATGAGCCGTCCGAATCCGGCGCGAAGGACCTTGAAACTGAAATTAGATTTGAATTGGGTAAGCCTCATGTCCGCCCGTAAACCTTCCAAAAATCAGCCTGCGTCCTTTTCGTGGAGCGCCGAGAATCAGGCGTGGTGCGAGGCGCAGATGAAGAAGTACCCCGCCGGCCGGCAGGCTTCCTGCGTCATCCCGTTCCTGTGGCGCGGACAGAAGCAGGAAGGCTGGGTGTCGATCCCGATGATGGAGCATGTCGCCCGCCAGCTCGACATGCCCTACATCCGCGTCTACGAGGTCGCGACCTTCTACACCATGTTCAACCTCGCGCCGCAGGGCGAGTATTTCGTGCAGGTCTGCGGCACGACGCCGTGCGCGCTGCGCGGCGCGGGCGAACTGATCGACGTCTGCAGGCGCGTCATCGGCGAGCCGAACCATCCGACCGCCGACGGCAAGTTGTCGTGGCTCGAGGTCGAGTGCCTCGGCGCCTGCGTCAACGCCCCGATGGCGCAGGTGTCCACCAGGGACTCCGATCACTATTACGAAGACCTGACGCCCGAGATGCTTGAAGACATGCTCGGCAAATGGCGGCGCGGCGAGAAAGTGAAAGCCGGCACCCAGAACAAGATGCGCCACACCTCCGATCCCGAGGGCCAGAACACCTCGCTCACCGACCCGTCGCTTTACGACGGCTCCGCCGCCCGTCCGATCGCGTCGCTGCCGAACGCGGCGCCCGCCGCGCCGGCCAAGGCGTGAGGGCGGCGGTCATGACGTTCGAGGCCCGCAAGCGGAAGGACGCGATGAAAGCGCTCTTCAATATTCTTCTCCTCGAAGGCGCGCTGCTTTTCGCCGTCGTGTCGGTTTATCTCTACACGGACCGGTTGACCAATCTCGTCGGCGGCTTGACGGCCTCTTCGCTGATTTTCGCCCCGACTCTGCTGCGATGGACGCGCGATCACGCGCCCGCTCTCAAAGCGTCAACCGTCGGACCGGCCAGGAAATAACGAGCAAAGCAATGCTGCAGGACAAAGACCGCATCTTCACCAACCTGTACGGCCTTCAGGATCCGGGCCTCGACGCCGCCAAGAAGCGTGGCGCGTGGAACGGCACGAAGGACATCCTCGCCATGGGCGGCGACTGGATCATCCAGCAGATGAAGGATTCAGGGCTGCGCGGCCGCGGCGGCGCCGGCTTCCCGACCGGCCTCAAATGGTCGTTCATGCCGAAGGAAGTGAAGGACCGCCCGCACTATCTCGTGGTCAACGCCGACGAGTCCGAGCCCGGCACCTGCAAGGACCGGGACATCATGCGGCACGATCCGCACCTCTTCATCGAGGGCTGTCTCGTCGCTTCCTTCGCGATGAAGGCGCACGCCTGTTACATCTATATCCGCGGCGAGTATGTCGACGAGCGCGTCGCCCTGCAGAAGGCCATAGACGAAGCCTATGCGGCCGGCCTCATCGGCAAGAACGCCTGCGGGTCGGGCTGGGATTTCGACTGCTACGTGCATCACGGCGCCGGCGCCTATATCTGCGGCGAGGAGACGGCGCTGCTCGAAAGCCTCGAAGGCAAGAAAGGCCAGCCGCGCCTCAAGCCGCCGTTCCCGGCGGGAGCCGGACTCTACGGCTGCCCGACGACGGTGAACAACGTGGAGTCGATCGCCGTCGCGCCGACCATCATCCGGCGCGGCGCCGACTGGTTCAAGAAATTCGGCCGTCCGAACAACGCCGGCACCAAGGTCTTCTGCATTTCCGGCCATGTAGTGCGGCCGTGCAATGTCGAGGAGGAAATGTCTATCCCGCTGAAGACGCTGCTCGCGGAGCATTGCGGCGGGGTGCGCGGCGGCTGGGAGAATCTGAAGGCCGTCATTCCCGGCGGCTCGTCGGTGCCGCTCATCCCGCGCGAGATCTGCGACGACGTGCTGATGGATTTCGACGCGCTGCGCGACGTCAAGTCCGGCCTCGGCACGGCGGCGGTGATCGTTATGGACAAGTCGACGGACGTGGTGCGCGCCATCGCCCGCATCTCCTATTTCTACAAGCATGAAAGCTGCGGCCAGTGCACGCCGTGCCGCGAAGGCACCGGCTGGATGTGGCGGGTTCTCGAGCGCATGGCGGTGGGGAACGCGACGACCGCCGAGATCGACAAGCTGCTCGACGTGGCGAGCCAGGTCGAGGGCCACACGATCTGCGCCCTCGGCGACGCCGCCGCCTGGCCGGTGCAGGGCCTGATCCGGCACTTCCGCAGCGAGATCGAGGAGCGCATCAACGCCTATCGCGGCGACCGCCCGCACGTGGCGATGGTCGCGGCGGAGTAGGGCATGGAAGCGGCGGGGAGACTGATCGTGCTGGCCGCTCTCGTCTTTCTCGCCGCCTGCGGCGGCTCCCCCGGCGCTTCGTCAGCCGCATCGGAGCAGGAGAGCGGCGGACCGCTGGTTCCGGGTACGGACATTCCGCTGCCCGCTGATTATTCGCCGGACGGTCGGGCCCATTATGCGATGCGCGTCGCCTTTTTCGCCGAACATCCGCCCGAACCCAGCGCCGTCGCGATGGTCGGCGACTCGATCACCGAGGGCGGCGACTGGGGAAGGCTGATCTCCGGCGTCAGAACTGCGAATTTCGGCGTCAGCTACGACCGCACCAGCGGCCTTCTCGCGCGTCTCGGCCAGGTGGAAAAGGCGGAGCCGTCGAAAATTCTTCTGCTGATCGGCGCGAACGACGTCGGCAACTTCGTGCCGAACGCGGAAATCGCCGCCAACCTGCGCGCCATCCTGCGCCGCATGAAGGAATTCGTTCCAGCAGACCGCATTCTCCTCCAGTCGGTGATGCCGCGAGAGCCCGAATTCGAGGCGACGATCGTCGGGCTCAACCGCGCGGTCGCGGCGATCGCCGCGGAGGAAGGCGTCGCCTATCTCGACATCTATCCCTCGCTCGTCGACGGCGGCCGCCTCAACCCGGCGCTGACCGACGACAGCCTGCATCTCAACGAGGCGGGCTACGCGGTCTGGTCCGGGCTGATCGCGGGCTGGGCGGCTGAATAAGCGCCGTTGATGACAGGGCGGCGCGCATCGGCGATAGTGTTTCGCGAAGCCGAACCCTGCGGAAGATGACCGAAAAGCACTTTATTCTCTTCTACGACACCGCGCCCGACTATCTCGAACGGCGCCCGCAGTTTCGCGGCGCGCATCTCGATCTCGCCCGCGCCGCGCAGCAACGCGGCGATCTCGTCCTCGCCGGCGCGCTCGCCGATCCGCCAGACGGCGCCGTACTGATCTTCAAGGGGGAGACCGACGCGGCGGCGCGCGCCTTCGCCGAAGCGGATCCTTATGTCAGGAACGGCCTGATCAAGAGCTGGCGCGTGCGCGAATGGACGACGGTCGTCGGCGACGGCGCGCTGACGAAAGTATAGCATTCATGACCGATATCAGACCTGCTCGCGAGAGCGACGCGGCGGCGCTCGCCGCCATCGGCGCCGAAACCTTCATAGAAACTTTCGGGCATCTCTACACGGCGAAAGACATAGCCGACTTTCTGGAGAAAAATCATTCGCAGGCGGCGTATCGCGAGTTGCTCGCGAGCGGTCGTCACGCTCTTTGGCTCGCCGAGAATGATGGCGAGCCCGCAGGATACTGCGTCGTCGGTCCCTGCACCCTGCCGGTGCCGGACATGCCGGGGAATTCGGGCGAGCTTTCGCGGTTGTATTTCCTCAAGCGGAGTCAGGGAGCCGGTCTCGGCACGCGCATGCTTGCGCTGGCGCTCGACTGGCTGGATGCGCATTTCGAGCATGTCTATCTCAGCGTCTACTCGGAGAATTACGGGGCCCAGCGGCTCTATGCGCGCCACGGCTTCGTTAAGGTCCATGACTATTTTTACATGGTCGGCGAGCATGCCGATCCTGAGTGGATCATGGGGCGCTCGCGTTAACCCTTTTATGGGCGACGCCGCCGGCCAATCGGGCTAGATTGTACAAGTCTGCGATGGAGGACCCGATGCGCTATGCGGTCGATATTGGGGTCTTCGTGGGGGTTTTCGTCCTGGGGCTGATGATTTTCCGCAGCGCCTATCATGCGCTGCTGGCGGCGTTGCTCGTGGCCGGGGCGGCGGAGGCGCTGCTCTGGGGTCCCGTGAAAAAGTGAGCCGCGCGCCTTGATGGCCGGCTTCCGCCCCGCGCGGCAGGAGCCTTTTGACCGGTCAGGCCGCGGCCGGACCGGCGCGCTGAAACGTTAACAAAGTCAGGTGTTTGCGACTGCTTTGTAGAGACGTGTGGCGTCAATAATTCACAACCAAAAGTCGACATCGTTCATCTTTGTAAACTACTCCGCTCTTAAATTCGCTCCGGGAAGGGGTGTTTGCGGCGGCCGGCGTGCAGATTGCGCCGCCGCGCAGTCAAAGGGCTGAGTATGCCTGCGAAAAACGAAGATCTTTCTCGCAAGCTGGAGACGATCGCCGCGGACCAGGCGCGCATAGCCGTCGCCATAGAGGGACTGGACGCGCGGCTGAACCAGCTCGCCGATCAGGTGCAGAAAATCGCCGAGACCTCGACGCGGCTTAAGCTCATGGCTGGCAACGCCAAGGAAGAGGCGGCGAAGGGCGCAAGCCGCCTCGAAGCGATCGAAAACAAGCTCGACCGCATCGAGGCGTCCGCGAAGCGCTGACAGTTCCGCCCGGCGCCTATCGCCGTTTGTCTTTCAGATGCCGGTCGAAGAAGTTGAGAATCAGCTTGTCCCGGTGAATCTTGTTTTCCGTGGCGCGGAAGCCGTGCTTCTCGCCCGGATAGGTCATCAGCTCGAACGACTTGCCACCTTTCTGCAGCGCCTGCATCGCCTTGACGCTGTTGAGGAAAACCACGTTGTCGTCGGCCATGCCGTGGATGATGAGGAGGCGCCCCTTGAGATCGTCCATGTCGGCGAACACCGATCCCTTGGCGTAGGCTTCCGCCTCGTCCTGCGGCTTGCCCATGTAGCGCTCGGTGTAGGCGGTGTCGTAGAGGGCCCAGTCGGTGACGGGCGCGCCGGCGACGCCGGCGGCGTAGAGGTCGGGCGTCGCCGTCAGCATACGGAGCGTCATGTAGCCGCCGTATGACCAGCCGAAAACGCCGATGCGCGCGCCGTCGACATAGGGCAGGGACTTCAGGTAGCGCGCGCCGACCGCCTGGTCCTCGACCTCGATCGTGCCCATGGCCCGGTACAGCGTGTTTTCGAACACCGTTCCGCGGTTCGAGGCGCCGCGATTGTCGAGCCGGAACACGACATAGCCGTTGTCGGCGAGCATCTGGGCGAACGTATCGAGGCTGCCTTTCTTGACGCTCTGCGCGTGCGGACCGCCATAGACGAGCACGATGGCGGGACGCTTCTCGCCGCGTTTGATGTCCGAAGGCTTCAGGATCTTGTAGTCGAGAGGCGTGCCGTCCGCCGCCTTGAGCTGACCGTAGGTCCAGTCGAGGTGGGAGGCGAGATAGGGCGCGTAGGGATGATCGCCTTCGACCTTGTTCTCGTTAAGCCAGAACTTGAAGCTCCCGTCGGCGCCGTACACGGCGGCTTGCGAGGGTTGCCTGTCGCCGTAGAAATAACGAATGCTCGTCTTGCAATTCTTGGAATATTTGGCGACGTGCGCGCCTTGCTTCGTCGTCAGCTGCGCCGTTTCGCCCTTGCCGAGCGGGGCGGTGAAGAGGTGGCGTTCCAGCGGCGAGTCGCGCCAGCCGCTGTAATAGACGAGACCGGCCTCCTCATCGACGCAGTCGAGCGAATTCACCTGGCCCGGTCCCGAAGTCACCGCGCCGATCAGCGCCCCGTCGGCGCCGTAATGGTAAAGCTGCTGGAAGCCGCTGCGCTCCGAGCCCCAGATGAAGCCGCCCGCGTCGAGGGCTTCGAAATCGTTGCTGAGATTGACCCAGGTCTCGCTCTCTTCCGAGAACAGGACCTTCGTCTTTCCGGTCGAGGGGTCGGCTTCGAGGAAATCGAGCGTCTTCTGATCGCGCGACAGACGCACGACATAGAGCTTCGAGGAATCCTTCGACCAGTAGACGCGCGCCAGATAAATGTCGGGATCGGCGCCGAGATCGACCCAGACAGGCTTGCCGCCCTTCGCGCCGACCACGCCGAGCTTGATCGTCACGTTCGGGGTGCCGGCGAACGGATAGCGCTGGCTGATGGTCACCACCTTGTCGGCGTTGATGTCGACGCGCTCGGCGATTTTCACCGGCGCCTCGTCGATCTGCGTGAAGGCGATGCGCCGGTCGTCCGGCGACCACCAGTAGCCGGTGTCGCGGTCGAGTTCCTCCTGTGCGACGAATTCCGAAACGGCGTTGCGGATCGTGCCGCCCGCGCCGGAGGTCACCTGCTTCTCGCGGCCGGCGGCGAGATCGTAGACCACCAGCTCGTCGTCGCGGACGTAGGAAACGAAGCCGCCTTTCGGCGAGAACTTGGCGTCGGTCTCGAAGCTCTCGGTCCGGGTGAGCTGGCGCGGCGCCCCGGCGGCGAGGTCATAGACGTATATTTCGCCGCCCAGAGGAAACAGGATCTGCTTTCCCTGCTCGTCCCAGTCGTAGGAGATGATGCCGTTGGCGTAGATGCGCTGGCGTTCGCGGCGGTTCTTCTCTTCCTCGGAAAGCTCCACGTCGCCGCCGACGAGATCGGTCGAGGAGACGAGCATGCGGGGCTCGCCGGTGGCGAGATCGTAGGCCCACAGGTCGAGCTGGCGGGCGTCGTCCTCGCGGCCCTTGAGAACGGTGACGAGCTTTCCGTCGGGAGAGACAGCCGGACCGCGGAGAGAAGGGCCGTTGAGCGAGGCTTCGGCGTTGATGATCTCCGGGGTGAGTTTCGGCGCGGTCTGGCCCCAGGCGGTTCCAGCGGCGAGCGCAAGCGTCGCCGTAAAGCTCATCAGCTTCATTCGATATCCCTCCGAATTGTTGGTGGGCGCTCCCCCGGCGCCGCCGGGACTATTGGCGATGCCGGGGCCGATTGCAAATCACGGGGCGGGCTCGGGACGAAACCGCGCAGGCGGCGGCCGTGACGCTGGAATCGCCGCCCAATTCCGTCTAGACCGGCTCGGTTTTCCGGGCCCCCTTCCGGCCCCCAGATTCGATGGAGCGCGTTCCCGATGAGCGACACCCGCGTGGTCAAGGTCAACGGCAGGGAGGTCGAGGCGCCGCTGAACCTCACCCTGCTGCAGGCGTGCGAGCTGGCCGGCGAGGAAATCCCGCGCTTCTGCTATCACGAACGCCTCTCGGTCGCCGGCAATTGCCGCATGTGCCTGATCGAGGTGAAGGGCGGACCGCCCAAACCTGTCGCCTCCTGCGCCCAGAACGTGCGCGACCTGCGCCCCGGTCCCAACGGCGAGCCGCCGGAAATGTTCACCAACACGCCGATGGTGAAGAAGGCGCGCGAAGGGGTGATGGAGTTCCTGCTCATCAACCATCCGCTCGACTGCCCGATCTGCGACCAGGGCGGCGAATGCGACCTTCAGGACCAGGCGATGGCCTACGGCCGCGACGGGTCGCGTTACGCTGAGAACAAACGCGCCGTCGAAGAAAAATACATGGGCCCGCTGATCAAGACGATCATGACCCGCTGCATCCAGTGCACGCGCTGCGTGCGCTTCGCGACCGAGATCGCCGGCGTCGACGATCTCGGCCTCGTCAACCGCGGCGAGGATGCGGAGATCACCACCTATCTTGAGAAGGCCGTCGAGAGCGAGCTGACCGGCAACCTGATCGATGTCTGTCCGGTCGGCGCGCTGACTTCCAAACCCTACGCTTTCAACGCGCGCCCCTGGGAGCTGTCGAAGACGGAAACCGTCGATGCGATGGACGCGGTCGGCTCCAACATCCGCGTCGACGTGCGCGGGCGCGAGGTGCTGCGCATCCTGCCGCGTCTCAACGAGGCGGTGAACGAGGAGTGGATCTCCGACAAGACCCGCTTCATCTGGGACGGTCTGCGCCGCCAGCGTCTCGACCAGCCGTTCATCCGCGAAGGCGGCAAGTTGCGCCCGGCGCGCTGGGACGAAGCGCTGACGCTTGTCGCGGAAAAGCTGAAAGCGACGCCGAAGGAAAAGATCGCCGGCGTCGTCGGCGATCTGGTTCCGACCGAAGCCGTGAAAGCCTTGAAGGATCTGCTTGCTGCGATCGGAACGCCGCACATGGATTGCCGTCAGGACGGCGCGAAACTGGGCGGCGAGCGCGCAGGCTATCTCTTCAACACCGGCGTCGCCGGGCTTGAACGCGCCGACGCGATCCTCCTTGTCGGGACAAATCCGCGCAAGGAAGCGGCGATGATCAACGCCCGCCTGCGCAAGGTGTGGCTCGCCAATCTCGGCGTGAAAATCGGCGTCATCGGCGAGGCGGCCGATCTCTCTTTCGGCTACGAGCATCTCGGCGACGGGCCCGAGGCCCTCGCCGGTCTCGCCGCCGGCGAGGGCGCATTCTTCGAGGCGCTGAAAAAGGCTGAACGCCCGGCGATCATCGTCGGCATGGGCGCGCTGACGCGCGACGACAGCGAAGCGGTGCTGGCGGAAGTCGCCAGGCTCGCCGCCGCGGTCGGCGCGGTCAAGGAAGGCTGGAACGGCTTCAACGTGTTGCACACCGCCGCCGCCCGCGTCGGCGCGCTCGATCTGAAATTCCTTCCGAGAGAAGGCGGGCGCGACCTCGCCGGCATTATAGAAGGCTGCAAGTCGCGCGACATCGAGGTCGTCTACAATCTCGGCGCCGACGAGATCGATCCGCGAAACTGGGCCGGCGCCTTCATGGTATATCAGGGCCATCACGGCGACGCCGCGGCGCGCGTCGCCGACGTGATCTTCCCGGCGGCGGCGTACACGGAACAGAACGCCATCTTCGTCAACACCGAGGGCCGCGCCCAGATGGCCTTCCGCGCCGCCTTCCCGCCGGGCGAGGCGCGCGAGGACTGGGCGATCCTGCGGGCGCTGTCCGAGCGCGTCGGCAAGACGCTGCCCTATGACGATCTCTTCGCGCTCCGGCAGGCGATGATCGCCGACGCCCCGGCGCTCGGCCGCATCGATCAGGGTCCGGAAGCCGGCGCGCCTCTCGATCTCGCGAAACTCGGCAAGGCCGGAACGCTCGGCAAGGAGCCGTTCCGTTCGCCGGTGCGCGATTTCTACATGACCAACGCCATCGCCCGCGCCTCGAAGACCATGGCGGAGTGCTCGGCGACGATGGCGGGCGCGGCGCGGATGGCGGCGGAGTAGGGCGTGCCGCGCAAAGCGATTACGGATCATGCGACAAACAATGCGGTGATCGCAGTGCCAAGCGGCATCTTGATAATGTTTGTGAGCTTCGTAATAGGCGCCAGCTTGCGAGAGCCGCTGGGGTCAGGGTTTAACTTGCTCGCATTTATTTACAGTTCTCCAATCCTTCTTTTGTACTATGTGATCGGCGTGTTCATCGGATTCTTGGGAGCGTTCGTAATTGGACTTCCGGTGCATATAATTCTTGTACGGACTAATCTAGATCATGCTTTGATGTATGTTGTTGCTGGAATAATTGCTGGCGTGTTGATTGTTCTTACGCCTACGCTCGTACTTGACCCGGTTACAAACGGCGAGGATTGGTATTCACTTGCGTCCAGTTGGGGGCTGGCGCCGGTCGCAATTGCATCAATCTTCGGTGTTTTGCATGGTCGGACGAGAAGTCGTGATAGCGCAAATGCATAAGCATTTTACTGCGATCTTTGCGATGATTGCAGCGATAAGAGGTTGCCTGCCCGTGAGCGCCGCTTTCGCCGCCGAGCCGCGCGATCAGGCGGCTTGGACCGCATGGCGGGCTGGGATAGAAGCCGAATACGCCGCCGACCGTCTCGCCATCCTGAAAGCCGCCGACGTCCGCTACCTCAAGGCCGGCGAAATGGCGTATCTGTCCCCGAACGCCGACGGGGCGATGCGTTTCTCGCTCGAACCGTCGAAGGCCGACATTCTCTCCGTCGCCTATGACGGCGAGAAAGCCGCGCTGAAACGCGGCGCGCTGTCCTTCGACCTGCTGCCCTTTCTCGCCGAAGCGAAGCGCTATCCGGTCAGCGACCGCTACGATCTCGCCGGGGGCAAGACCTCGCTGGAGCCGGGCGTAGAAGGCTTCCGCATCATTCTGTTCGACCAGGACCGGCCGGCGGCGCGCGCTTTCAAGGGGGCCGACTGGTTCGGCTACGATGAGGCTTTCGCGGTCAGGGCGAAGTTCGTCCCCGCCGCCGACATGACGCCGCGCGACCTCCAGACCGAGCGCGGCCTGTGGCGCCGCTACTATCTCGCCGGCCATGCGCACGTGAAGCTGAAGGACGGCGACGTCGACCTGCCGCTGTACGCGCCGACCGACGATCCGGCGAAGATCGACTATCTCTTCGTCTCCTTCACCGACGAGACCACCGGCGACGAGACCTACGGCGTCGGGCGCTATCTCGACTTCAAGGATTTCGGGCCGTTCCCGCCGAAGACGCTGACCGTCGATTTCAACCGCGCCTACAATCCCTATTGCGCGCTGTCGCCGCACTATAACTGCCCGCTGGCGCTGACCCATATCCCGCTCGCGCTCCGCGCCGGGGAGAAGACCCCGCTGAAAGACTGAGCCCGAGCCTTGTGCTAGGCTTGCGGACGCAGTCTCAAAGGAGACGGAGATGGAAATGCCCAGACCCGGCCCGGATCAGGAAAAGCTGAAGGTCTTTGTCGGCGAGTGGCGCGGCAGGGAGAAGATGTATCCGACGCAATGGACGCCGGAAGGCGGGATGCGGGACGCGAAAATCTCCAACCGCCTTGCGCTCGACGGATTCGCCGTCGTTCAGGACTACGTGCAGAGCGAAAACGGCGCGCCGCAGTTTCAGGGACATGCGGTGATCATGAAAAATCCGCAGGCGGACGGCTACCAGATGCACTGGTTTGACTGCTTCTCGCCGTCCCTGTTCGAGGGGACGTTCGACGGCGAAAAAGCCGTCTTCGTCCATAAATCGCCGATGGGAGACAATAGGGCCGTGTTCGATTTCGGCAGGCCCGGCGCCTATACGTTCCGCATGGAGGTCTCGCAGGACGGCGGCAAGACATGGGCGCCGATGATGGACGGCGAGTACGGCAAGGCGTGAGCGAGTCGCCGTTACGTCCGAAGACCCCCGATGCGGAGCGGATCTATTCGCACATCCGCGCCCACATCGCGTTCGAGCACATGCTCGTTTCGGTGCTGCTCGGGACGGCCGTCAGCGCAGCGGCGCTTTTCGCCGTCAATAACGTTTTTTCGATCGCCAAGGGCGGATGGAGCCTCGCGACGCTGCTGTCGACGGGGATGGGGGCGGTGTGGTTTGCGTTCACAGCTTTCCTGATTGGCTTCGCCGCCGTCATCGCCGTCGTCGCGCCGCTGTTCCTGGCGCTGGAGAAAATCCGCTACCGCCGGCTCTGGCCGTATCTGGCGGCGGCGGCGCTGGTTCAGTTCGCCGCCTATGCGCTGATTTTCGGCCCACCCCCGCTGTTCGAGAAGCCGGCGACCCTCTTCATCTTCGCGCCGGGGCTGCTGATGGCCGTGCTGTTCTGGCGGCGCATCCAGCCCCTCTGGCGGGCGGCCGAACGGGAAACGGCCGCGCCTCCGGCGACCGTCTACCGTCTGCATTAGGACGCTGCGCCTAATCCGCGCTCCCGTGGTTAATCGCTGAGGCGTGCTGATTGCGCGTCCGGGCGGCTCGCCCGGGAGAGAGCGTTGATCTATGGTGGAGGCGATATCCCCGAGAGGAGCGCCGAGTTGAGAGTTTTTGTCTTCGCCGCAACCGCCGTTTTCGGTCTGCTCGGGCCGGCTTTCGGCGCGTTCGCGCAGGACATTCAAAAGACCTTTGAATTCAAGGACTTCAACAGGATTGCTGTGGCCGGGGTTTATCACCTCGACGTGGATGTGGGCGGCGACTATTCGGTGACCCTGTCCGGCCCCGCCAACGAAATGTCGCGCGTCGACGCGGCGCTCAAGGGCGCGACCCTGAAGCTCGATCTCCGCGACCGCCGGTTCGGCGAGCGGCGCGACAGGAATGACGGGGTGCAGGCCCGCATCACTCTGCCTTCGCTCGTCGGCCTTCACATGTCCGGCGTGGTCGACGGCGAGATCCGCGGCGTCAACAGCGACAATTTCGACGTGGCCATTTCAGGCGTCGGCGAAATGCGCCTTCACGGCGAATGCAATCGCCTCAACGCGGAAGTCTCCGGCGTCGGCGGCCTCGACAGCGAAGGCCTCAAGTGCCGAAACGTCAAAGTCGTGGTTTCCGGCGTCGGCGAAGCCATCGTCTACGCCATCGACGCTGTCGACGCCGAGGTCAGCGGCATGGGCGACATCACCGTGCACGGCTCGCCGAAGCAGGTGAAGAAAAGCGGCGGCATGTTCGCCGACATTTCGATCCGCTAGAAATTCCTTCCGACCTCTGAAGTCCGCCGCCAGGGCGCGGGCGCTTTCGTCAAACCGCTCCCGGCTCGCGGCGAACGGCGTTGGGCCGTCGCCCGCGAAATGCTAGACAGGGCGCGGGCATGGACGGGAGGCGACTATGAAATTCTTTTTCGGATTGTTGATCGGTTTGCTGGCGGCGGTCGGCATCGCCGTGGCCGCGGCTTACTATGCATTCGACGACATCAAGAACATCAGCTTCGGCCACGACCGCGACCGCAGCGCCGACATCACGCGAACCTACGATTTCGCGGATTTCGACAGCATCGATCTCGGCGGCGTCTTCGAACTCGACGTGACGGTCGGTGGCGCTTATGCGGTGGAGCTTTCCGGAGCGCCGGAAGACATGGAGCGCGTCGAGGCGGAAGTGTCCGGCGGCGCGTTGAAGCTCGACCTGCGCGACAGGAAGCATCGGCGCTGGGGCAAGGACCAGTCGATCTCCGCGCGCATCGCCATGCCGGCGCTGGCGGCGATCGACGTTTCGGGCGTCGTCGACGGCCATGTGCGCGGCGTCGACAGCGAGACGTTCGGCGTGTCCATCTCCGGCGTCGGGGACATGGATCTTTCGGGCGTGTGCGGCGCCCTCACGGCGGAGGTTTCGGGCGTCGGCGATCTCGACGCGAAGGATCTTAAATGCAGGACCGCCGAGATCACCGTGTCGGGGGTCGGCGACGCCGACATCTACGCCAGCGAATCGGCCAAGGCGACGGTCAGCGGCGTCGGCGACATCGACATATACGGCTCGCCGGCCAAGGTCGAGAAAAGCGCCGGCATGTTCTCGGATATATCCGTTCACTGATCGGCCGGAGAATTTCCGGCCGTCGCAGCGCTGCGCTGAGCGCAGGAAGGGGCCGATCCGGCGAAGAACCGGTCGGCCCCTTCCACATTCAAGACGCTCAGACCGTCTTGTGGCCGAGCATCGGGAAGCCCAGCTGGTGCCAGAGCGGGTAGGCGGGCTTGACCGCGCTCGCCTCGTTGAGGCGCTTCATCTGTTCGGCGGTGAGCGTCCAGCCGACCGCGCCGAGATTTTCCTTGAGCTGCTCCTCGTTGCGCGCGCCGACGATCAGCGTCGAAACGGTCGGGCGCTGCAGCAGCCAGTTGAGCGCCACCTGCGGGACTGACTTGCCGGTTTCCTCGCCAATCTCGGTCAGCGCGTCGACGATGGCGAACAGGCGCTCCTCGTCGTAATGCGGACCGGTGTCGGCGATGTCGTGGGCGCGCGTGCCGGGCTTCGGCGGCTGGCCGCGGCGGATCTTGCCGGTGAGTTTGCCCCAGCCGAGCGGGCTCCACACCACCGCGCCGACGCCCTGGTCCTCGCCGAGCGGCATCAGCTCCCATTCGTAGTCGCGGTTGAGCAGCGAGTAGTACGCCTGGTGCGCGACGTAACGCGGCCAGCCGTGACGGTCGGCGAGGGCGAGCGCCTTCATCAGCCGCCAGCCGGAATAGTTCGAGGCGCCGACATAGCGAATCTTGCCGTCGCGAACGAGCTGGTCGAGCGTCGACAGGATTTCGTCGTCCGGCGTGTGATTGTCCTGACCGTGGAGCTGAAGCAGGTCGATATGGTCGACCCCGAGACGTTTCAGCGACTTGTCGACGGCGTCGATGAGATGGAACCGCGACGAGCCGTAGTCGTTGGGGTCGTCGCCCATCGAAAACGTCGCCTTGGTGGAGATCAGCACGCGGTTGCGCTTGCCTTTGATCGCCGCGCCGAGAATCTCTTCGGAACGGCCTTTCGAATAAACGTCGGCGGTGTCGAACATGGTCACGCCGTTGTCGAGGCAGATGTCGACGATGCGCGCCGCGCCATTCTCGTCGGTCGCCCCCCACGCCTTGAAGAAATCCCCTTCGCCGCCGAACGTGCCGGTGCCGAACGAAAGTACCGGCACGCGCAGGCCGGACCGGCCAAGCTGTCTGTATTCCATGATGCTCTCCAGAATGGGGCCGGCTGACGCCGGCCGTCCGTGAAATAACCATGCCCGTCGGGCCTGAGGGAGAGACGGCGCCGTTGCGGCGCCGCTTCCGGCGTTTCCGGTCCCCATATCGGCCGCTGCGCCCGCCCCGGCCAGAGCCTGTACGGCCCCTCCAGCGCTTGTGAAGCGGGAGCTGGGGCGGGGCGGGGCGCGAAAGTCCCCTTTTTGCGTCAAATTCCCCCCGTGACGGCGGGCCCGTTCCGCACTATCAAGCCCGCCCATGGAGAATGTCTGGACCTACCTTTCCACGCGACCGACCGACGCCGGCTGGCTCGGCTGGCTTGTGCCGACCGCCCTGCAGACGCTGGCGCTGATGATCGTGCTGCTCGTCGCGCTCGCCTTCATCCTGCTGTTCGACCGCAAGGTCTGGGCGGCGGTGCAGATGCGCAAGGGGCCGAACGTCGTCGGACCGTTCGGACTGCTGCAGTCGTTCGCCGACTTCTTCAAATTCGTGTTCAAGGAGATCGTCATCCCGGCCGGCGCCGACCGCACGATCTTCATTCTCGCGCCGCTCATCTCCTTCGTGCTCGCCTTCGCGGCGTGGGCGGTGATCCCCGTGGGACCCGGGCTTGTCGTCGCCGACATCAACGTGGGCATCCTCTATCTCTTCGCGGTCTCCTCGCTCGGCGTCTACGGCATCATCATGGGCGGCTGGGCGTCGAACTCGAAATACCCGTTCCTCGGCTCGCTTCGTTCGGCGGCGCAGATGGTGTCCTATGAAGTCTCCATCGGCTTCGTCATCATCACCGTGCTTCTGCTGGTCGGCTCGGTGAACCTCACCGACATCGTCGACAGCCAGACGCGCGGTGGCGGCGGCTTCTGGAACTGGAACTTCATTCCGCTGCTGCCGATGTTCATGGTGTTCTTCGTCTCGGCGCTCGCAGAAACCAACCGCCCGCCCTTCGATCTTCCAGAGGCGGAATCGGAACTCGTCGCCGGCTACCAGGTCGAATATTCCTCGACGCCGTACCTGCTTTTCATGATCGGCGAATATCTCAACATCGTGCTGATGTGCGCGATGCTGACGATCCTGTTCTTCGGCGGCTGGCATTCGCCGATCCCGTGGGCGCCGCTCGAAGCGATTCCGCTGTTCTGGTTCGGCGCGAAGGTGGTGTTCTTCTTCTTCCTGTTTGCGATGGTGAAGGCGATCGTGCCGCGCTACCGTTATGACCAGCTGATGCGTATCGGCTGGAAGATTTTCCTGCCGATGTCGCTGATCTGGGTGGTGGTCGTCGCCGGCGCGCTCATTGCAATCCCGGACCTCGCCGCCTACTTCCAGAGCTGGAGACCGTAATGTCGCGCATGGCGCAGGCCGTGAAAGGCCTCTTTCTGACAGACTTCTTCGGCGCGTTCTGGCTGGCGCTGAAATATTACGTGCGCCCGAAAGCGACCATCAACTATCCGTTCGAGAAAGGCCCGCTCAGCCCCCGCTTCCGCGGCGAACACGCGCTGCGCCGCTATCCGAACGGCGAGGAGCGGTGCATCGCGTGCAAGCTGTGCGAGGCGATCTGCCCGGCGCAGGCCATCACCATCGAGGCCGAGCCGCGCGCCGACGGCTCGCGCCGCACTACGCGCTACGACATCGACATGACGAAGTGCATCTATTGCGGCTTCTGTCAGGAGGCGTGTCCCGTCGACGCCATCGTTGAAGGCCCCAACTTCGAGTTCGCCACCGAGACCCGCGAGGAGCTGTTCTACGACAAGGACCGCCTGCTCGCGAACGGAGACCGCTGGGAGCGCGAGATCGCCCGGAATCTCGAACTGGACGCGCCGTACCGCTAGGGCGCGCGCCTTTCCGGAAAAACTGCGTGGAAACTTATCCCCGCCTTTTAGGCCGGCCGTAATCTCTCCGTGCGCGCCATCTCGCGCGCGGAAACGAGGCAGGCTGAACGATGCTGGATTGCTTTGCGGATAGCCGTGCGACGGCAAGCTGCGCCGACAATGCCCGGATTGCGTGCGCGGTTGCTGGGAACGGCGGCGCTTGCTGTCGGGGATGCAAATCGTGCGAAAACCGGCTGCGCGCCAGCAGGGGCCTCAAGAAGCCGACTCGCCGAAAGCCGGATTTCGCGCGAAACGCCCGGACTGCGGACGAGGCTTCAGCTTTCCGGCAGGTAGTCGCCGAGAATCTTCCGCTCCATGCCGTTGCCCCAGCCGGCCCCGTGGTCGCTGGTGATGCTCGCGGCGACCCTGTCGCTTACGCCATGCTCTCCGTGGGCGAGCAGGGCGAGGACGGCGCCGGGGCGCAGGTGCCAGCTCGCCCAGGAAAGCGGCGTGTCGCCGTAGGCGTCCTTCGCCGCTTTGTCGGCGCCATGCTCGACAAGATAGGCGATGACCTCGGCGTCGCCGAAAGCCGCCGCGCGGTGGAGCGGGGTCTCCCCGCGGGTGCGCACGTCGCGCATGAAGGCGTCCGACTCGCGGCCCGCTATGGTGCGCGCGTTGACGTCCGCCCCGCGTTCGACGAGCAGTCTGACGACGTAATTGTAGTAGGGCCGTCCCGCCTTGCTGAGGGCGCTGTGCAGCGGCGTCTCGCCGGTGTCGGCGTTGACGGCGCCCGGGTTCGCGCCGTTGGCGATCAGGAAGTCGCAGACTTTCCAGTGGCCGAAGAAGGCGGCGTGGCCGAGCTCCCGGTCGAGATCGATGCTGGAAAGGTCGCCGCCGGCGGCGAGCACGGCTTTGAGCGCCGTCGTATCGTTGTAATAGACCAACCATTGCAGCGCCTTGATTTGCCCTTCGTGAAGAGCGGCGCGCCAGTCGGGCAGGGCCAGCAGGTCGAAAACGAGATCGGTTCGCCCCCGGCTGATACGGTCGAGAATGTCGGCTCTGGCGAGAGTCATGGGCGGCTATATCCTCTCTGCAATGATTTCCATCACCAGCGGCGTCGTCATGATCGTGTCCGGGTTGGCCTCGGCCTCGGCGAACGCCTTCGCGACATCCTCCGCCCACTGAGCGGAGACGGTTCCCGCCCTGGCGAGGTTGCGGGCGTGGTTGGGGATGAAGGTCGCCGGCCAGCGCCAGACATAGTTGTCGGGTTTCACCGCATGAATGATCGGGCGGGTCTCCACGACGCGCAGTCCGGCTTTCGGCAGCATGGGCAGAAGCTGCACGGCGATGTCCGGTTCGCCGCCGGAGGCGCGCCAGGCCTTGATCGCGACGTCCACGAACTCGGAGAGGATGGGACTGCGCGGCGTCCAATTGAACGTGCCCCAGTCCATATATTCGTGAATGACGATGGCGCCGCGCGGCCGCAGGACGGCGGCGAGCTTTCTCAGCACCTCGATCGGATCGGACAGGAAGGCGAACACCCAGCGGATCCACACCGCGTCGACGCCCGAGGCGGGGATGGCGTCGGTCACGAGGTCGATGTTGCGCGTCTCGATGTTGGAGAGGGCGCGGGCCGCGGCGGCCCGGGCGAGCGCGGCGATAAACCGCTCGGAGCGTTCGAGGGCGATGACCCTGCCGCTCTCCTCGACGATCTCGGCGAGGTCGAGGCTGGCGTAGCCGGGTCCGGCCCCGGCGTCGACCACGGTCGAGCCGACGGTGATGTGAGCCCGCCGCCAGGCGTCGAGCACATGCGGGCGCCACACCCGGTGCTGCAGCCCGAGACGGCGCACCTCCTCGTCATGGGTGCCGAGATAATAGTCCCGCTCTTCGCTCATCGTCGCCTCCTCGTGGGCGGCCGATCCCTACGGCGCGGGAGGAACGGCGCGCCACCCGAAACCTGCTTATTCCGCGGTCCCGCAGACGGCGCCCGACGGCGCGGCGCGATAGCGCCACTGCATCGACTGCGTGCGCCCCTCGACGTCGCCCTCGATGGTCGCCGTCAGCGCGTCGCCGGCGCGGACATAGACGATCCGCTGCGGGAAATCGTGCGCCTTGTTCTCGAACACCGCTTTCGAGCCGTCGTTCGAAACGAGCGTGAAAGCCGTGGCGGGGCCCCCGCCGGGACTGGCGATATAGCTGAGAACGCCGTCGGTCTCGGCGATGCGCAGAAACTCGAATCCGGAATCGCTGATGCTTAGTCCCGCGAGAAGGCCCGAGCGGCTTCGGACCCATGTCTCCGCCGTCTGCACGCCGCCGTCGCAGGAGAGCCAGTGGCCCTCCATCCAGTCGGGCGGCGAGCTCATCGCCGAAACCGGGCCCATGGTCGCGGCGCAGATCGCCGCAGCGGTCGCGTACATGCGCATGATTGCATCCCCGACAGCGCCGCCGCGGATCAGGGCGGCGGCGGAGAATAGCCCGACGCCGGATTGCGGGGTAGGGGCGCTGCGCAAGGAGCGGACAAGCCGCACGCCGCGCCCTCCGGCCCCTTTGCAATCGGCGCTAAGCCGGTCTAAAAGCGCGCGAAATTCGATGCGTCCCGAGTCGCGCCGCCGGCCGGGACGAGCCTTCCGCCAGAGCCCCCTTTGGGAGCCCTTCCTCACGTCCTGTCCGCCTGAAAAGGCCGCGCCCGCGTTGATGACCTCATGACGATCGGAACTGTCGCTTTTCTGGTTTTCTCCGCCGCCGCGATTCTGTCGGCGCTGATGGTGGTGGCGTCGCGCAATCCGGTGCACTCGGTGCTGTTCCTGATCAGCGCCTTCATCTCGGCGTCCGGCCTGTTCGTGCTAATGGGCGCCGAATATCTCGCGATGGTGCTGGTGGTCGTCTATGTCGGCGCGGTCGCCGTTCTGTTCCTTTTCGTGGTGATGATGCTCGACGTGGATTTCGTCGAGCTGAAGCAGGGCTTCCTTCAGTACCTTCCCATCGGCGGGGCGATCGCCGCGGCGGTGGTCATCGAGCTGTTGATGGTCGTCGCCATCTGGGCGTTTCCGTCCGACGCCGAGCTGGCGCGCGCCCATCCCTACGCCACGGCGGCGGAGACGGTCGCCGATCCGGCCGGGCCGAACAATATCGAGGCTCTCGGCCTCATTCTCTACACGGACTACGTCCACTACTTCCAGATCGCCGGGATCGTCCTTCTCGTCGCCATGATCGGCGCGATCATCCTGACTTTCCGGACGCGCGAAGGCGTCAAGAAGCAGGACGCCTGGCGCCAGATCGGACGCAAGCGCAGCGAGGGCGTCGAACTCGTCAACGTCAAGCCGGGGCAGGGGATCTAGCTTTATGGAAATCGGGCTGGGCGCTTATCTCTCGGTGGCGGCGATCCTGTTCGCCATCGGCATGGCGGGCATCTTCCTGAACCGCAAGAACGTCATCGTCATCCTGATGTCGATCGAGCTGATGCTGCTCGCGGTCAACATCAACCTCGTCGCCTTCGCGCAGTTCCTCGGCGATCTCACCGGGCAGGTCTTCGCGTTCATGGTGCTGACCGTCGCCGCCGCCGAAGCTGCGGTCGGGCTCGCCATCCTCGTCGCCTATTTCCGCAATCGCGGCGACATCTCTGTCGCCGACGCCAATCTGATGAAAAACTAGGCCCCGATGACGCTCGAATTCTTCGTCGTACTGCTGCCTCTCTTCGGCGCGATCCTGGCGATGCCGCTCGGTCGCGCCGCCGGCCCGCGCGCCGCCGAGTACGTGACGACAGGGCTGGTCGGGCTAGCCGCGGTTTACGCCTGGGTGCTGTTTTTCGACGTGGCGGTCGGCGGCGACGCGCGCACGCTGATCCTTGCGAAGTGGTTTTCCTCCGGCGATTTCCAGGCGAACTGGGCGCTCCGGCTCGACACGCTTTCGGCGGTGATGCTGGTCGTCGTCAACAGCGTCTCTTTCCTCGTTCACTGGTACTCGATCGGCTACATGCACGAGGACGACGGACGGCCGCGCTTCTTCGCCTACCTGTCGCTGTTCACCTTCGCGATGCTGTCGCTGGTGACGGCGGACAATTTCATGCAGCTGTTTTTCGGCTGGGAAGGCGTCGGTCTCGCCTCCTATCTGCTGATCGGCTTCTGGTTCAAGAAGAAGTCGGCGAACGATGCGGCGATCAAGGCGTTCGTCGTCAACCGGGTCGGCGACTTCGGCTTCGCGCTCGGCATCATGGCCGTGTTCTACGTGTTCGGCTCGGTCGAGTTCGACACGGTGTTCTCGGTGATCGCCGCCAACGGCGACGCGATTCCGTTCGGCCAGACGTCGGGCGCGCCGATCCGCGAACTGACCATCACCTTCATCGGGCATCAGTGGCATGCGCTGACGGTTATCGGCGTCCTGCTGTTCATCGGCGCGATGGGCAAGTCGGCGCAGTTCCTGCTGCACACCTGGCTGCCCGACGCCATGGAGGGCCCGACGCCCGTCTCGGCGCTGATCCACGCGGCCACCATGGTGACGGCCGGCGTGTTCCTGGTCTGCCGCTGCTCAGCGATCTACGAATACGCGCCCGGCGCCGCGGCGATGGTGACGTTCGTCGGGGCCGTGACGGCCTTCTTCGCCGCCACCGTCGGTCTTCTCCAGGACGACATCAAGAAGATCGTCGCCTATTCGACCTGCTCGCAGCTCGGCTACATGTTCATCGCCGCCGGCGTCGGCGCCTACAACGCGGCGATGTTCCACCTGTTCA
Source organism: Pseudomonadota bacterium (assembly GCA_036337175.1). Taxonomy (GTDB): domain Bacteria; phylum Pseudomonadota; class Alphaproteobacteria; order Caulobacterales; family Parvularculaceae; genus Amphiplicatus. The sequence continues at coordinate 301,444 of JAYZEQ010000006.1, read as the reverse complement.
CCCACGCCTTCTTCAAGGCGCTTCTGTTCCTCGGCTCCGGCGCCGTCATCCACGGCATGCATCACGAGCAGGACATCAAGAAGATGGGCGGGGTCAAGGACCTGCTGCCGATGACGCACATCCTCATGGTGATCGGCACCATCGCCATCACCGGCGTCGGCATTCCCGGGTTTTCACTGTTCGGCGCGCCGTTCGGCACGGCCGGGTTCGTTTCCAAGGACATGATCCTCGAAAGCGCCTTCATGGCCGGCGAGGCGGGGCGCGCCTTCGGCGGTTTCGCCTTCCTGCTCGGCCTCATCGCGGCGGTGATGACGGCCTTCTATTCGTGGCGGCTCATCTTTCTTGTCTTCTGGGGCAAGTCGCGCGCGCCGGAGCATGTGCGCAAGCATCCGCACGCCGTTCCCGACACGATGATGTGGCCGCTGATCCCGCTCGCCGTCGGCGCGCTCGCCGCCGGCGTCGCCTTCTACGGAAACTTCGTCGATCCTGCGAAGTCGGATCAGTTCTGGAACGGCGCGCTTTATTCCGCCGCCGCCCATGCCGGCGACGAACACGCGAGCGAGGCGGCGCACGGCGCTGCGGCCGAGGAGCATGCGGCGTCCGAGGCGCATGACGCGGCGCCCGCCGATGCGGTCGCCGTCGCTGAAAGCGAACATGGCGGCGGACATCATGTTCCGGTCTGGGTGCTGTGGTCGCCGTTCCTCGCCATGCTCGTCGGCACCTTCATCGCCGCCAATCATTATTTGCGCGGCGATCCCTTGCGGCCCGGCTTCCTGCGGCCCGGCGGAATGATCTACGCCTTCCTCAAGAACAAGTGGTATTTCGACGAGATCTACGACTTCCTGTTCGTGAAACCGGCGCTGGCCATCGGCCGCTTCCTGTGGAAGGAGGGCGACGGCAAGACCATCGACGGGGTCGGTCCTGACGGCGTGGCGGCGAGCGTCGCCGCCGGAGCGCGGCGCATAGTGCGCGTACAGACGGGCTATATGTATCACTACGCCTTCGCGATGCTGATCGGCATCGCCCTGTTCGTCACCTTCATGCTGACGCGGGCGGGAGGCGGCCAATGAACGAGATCGCCGCGCTTTCCATGGACGAGCAGCCCTGGCTCAGCCTCATCACCTTCCTGCCGCTGGTGGGAGCCGTCGCCATCGCCGTTCGCCGGCTCGGCGCGCGCGCCGATCAGAACGGCGACCTCGAGCCGCGCGAGCAGCAGCAGCTCGACTCGATCGCCCGCAAGGTGGCGCTGTTCTTCACCGTCGGAACCTTCCTCGTCTCGGCGCTGGTCTTCACGCTCTATTACGACAAGACGGCTTCGGGTTATCAGCTCGTCGAGGAAATGCCGTGGCTGGGCGGCGGCATCAACTACAAGATGGGCGTCGACGGCATCTCGATCCTGTTCGTGCTGCTGACCACCTTCATCATGCCGCTCTGCATTCTGGCCTCGTGGAAGTCCATCACCAAGCGCGTCGCCGACTACATGATCGCCTTCCTGGTGATGGAGACGCTGATGGTCGGCGTGTTCACCGCGCTCGACCTTTTCCTGTTCTACTTCTTCTTCGAAGGCAGCCTCATCCCGATGTTCCTCATCATCGGCGTCTGGGGCTCCTCCGGAACGAAGGAATTCGCCGGCGTCACCATGCCGAGCCGGGTTTACGCCGCGGTCAAGTTCTTCCTGTTCACGCTGCTCGGCTCGGTGTTGCTGCTCGTCGCCATGGCGTGGATGTATTTCACCGCCGGCACCACCGACATTCCGACGTTGCAGGAGTTCAACTTCCCGGCCGGCGCCCAGAAGTGGCTGTGGCTCGCCTTCTTCGCCTCGTTCGCGGTGAAGATGCCGATGTGGCCGGTGCACACCTGGCTTCCTGACGCGCACGTCCAGGCGCCGACGGCGGGCTCGGTCATCCTGGCGGCGATCCTCCTGAAGATGGGCGGCTACGGATTCCTCCGCTTCTCGCTGCCGATGTTCCCGCTCGCCAGCGCCGACTTCGCGCCGTTCGTCTTCGCGCTGTCGATCATCGCCATCATCTACACCTCGCTCGTGGCGCTGGCGCAGGAAGACATCAAGAAGCTCATCGCCTATTCGTCGGTCGCCCATATGGGCTTCGTCACCATGGGCATCTTCACCGGCACCAAACAGGGCATAGACGGCGCCCTGTTCCAGATGCTGTCGCACGGGTTCATCTCCGGCGCGCTGTTCCTGTGCGTCGGGGTTCTCTACGACCGCATGCACACGCGCGAGATCGCGGCCTATGGCGGCCTCGTTCACCGCATGCCGTTCTACGCGTTCCTCTTCCTCTTCTTCACCATGGGCAATGTCGGCCTGCCGGGCGTCTCGGGCTTCATCGGCGAATTCCTGACCATGGCGGGCGCGTTCAAGGCGAACTCGTGGATCGCCTTCTTCGCCGCGTTCGGTGTCATCCTGTCGGCGGCCTATGCGCTCAGGCTTTACCGGCAGGTGATGTACGGAGAACTGGTGAAGACCAACCTGATGACCATCGAGGACGTCAATCTCCGTGAAATGACCTCGCTCGTGGCGCTGATGGCCTTCGCGCTCTATCTCGGCGTTTATCCGTTCCCGGCGCTCGAAGTGTTTTCCCCGGCGGTCGACGGGCTGATGGAGAATTATCATGCCGCGCTGGCGGCCGGAGGCATGTAGATGAGCCTCGCTGAAACGCTTTCCTACATCGTTCCGGAGCTGATCCTGGTCGTCGGCGCCATGGCTCTGCTCATCGCCGGCGTGTATCTCGGCGAGGCGCGGGCGCGGTTCATTTCGCTCGGGGCCGTGTCGCTGCTGATCGTCGCGCTGATCGTCACCGCGCTGACGCCGGTCGAGACGGGCGTGTCGATTTTCAACGGCGCTTTCCGCATCGACGCTTATGCGGGCTTCGCGAAAATCATCATTTACGCGGCGGCCGTGGTGGCCATCCTGATGTCCGACCGCTATCTCGGCGGCGACGAGCTCGGGCGCTTCGAATATCCGGTGCTGATCGTCCTGTCGGTGTTCGGCATGGCGATGATGGTGTCGGCGACGGACCTCATCTCGCTCTACATGGGGCTCGAAACGCAGAGCCTTGCGCTCTACATCCTCGCCTCCTTCAACCGCGACAGCCGCCGTTCGACCGAGGCGGGCCTCAAATATTTCGTGCTCGGCGCGTTGTCGTCGTGCCTGCTTCTCTACGGCGCGTCGCTGATCTACGGCTTCACCGGCTCGACCCAGTTCGCCGACATCGCCCGCGTCGCCGCGTCGGGCGGAGAGAACGCCGGGCTTGTCGTCGGCCTCGTTTTCCTCATCGCCGGACTCGCCTTCAAGGTTTCGGCCGCGCCTTTCCATATGTGGACGCCCGACGTCTACGAAGGCTCGCCGACGCCGGTCACCGCCTTCTTCGCCGCCGCGCCGAAGCTTGCGGCGATGGCGCTGTTCGCTCGCGCCATGGTCGCGCCCTTCACGCCGGTCCTCGACGACTGGCGCCCCGTCATCGCCATCATCGCCGTCGCCTCGATGCTGGTCGGGGCTTTCTCGGCGATCCAGCAGACCAACATCAAGCGGCTGATGGCCTATTCCTCGATCGGCCACATGGGTTATGCGCTGATCGGCCTCGCCGCCGGCACCGCCGACGGGGTCGGCGCGGTGCTGATCTACATGGCGATCTATATCGCCATGACCATCGGAACCTTCGCCTGCATCCTGCTGATGCGGCGCAAGGGCGGCATGACCGAGAACATTTCGGATCTCGCCGGCCTCACCAAGACCAACATGCCTCTGGCGCTGATGCTGACGGCGCTGTTCTTCTCGCTCGCCGGCATCCCGCCGCTCGCCGGCTTCTTCGGGAAGTGGGAAGTGTTCGTCGCCGCCGTCGATGCGGGCATCGTGTGGCTCGCTGTCGCCGGCGCCGTCATCAGCGTGATTTCGGCCTACTATTACCTTCGGGTGGTGTGGATCATGTGGTTCAACGAACCGGCCCCCGCTTTCGAGCGCGAGCGCACGCCGGCGCTCGGCGCGGCCGGCGCGATCGCGACGCTGCTGATGTTCCCGGTCATTCCGGTGTTCATCGGCGCGCTGATCGAAGCCGCCAACAAGGCTGCGGCGGCGCTGTTTTAATCCGTGGGCAGACGGTTGGCCTCCGGCGCGGCGCTCGAGGTTTTCGCCTCCCTCGATTCCACGAGCCTCGAAGCGCGACGCCGGATCGAGGCGGGACGGCGCGATTCGGTCTTTATCGTCGCATTGGAGCAGACCGCCGGCTACGGGCGGCGCGGCACGGCTTGGACGCAAGGGGCGGGCGATTTCGCGGGCACCCTGGTGTTCGAGGAACGGGCCCCGCGCGAGGCGGTCGGCCAGCTTTCCTTCGTGTCGGCGCTCGCCGTGGCCGAAACGGTCTCGCATTTCGCGCCGCGCGCCGATCCATCGCTGAAATGGCCGAACGACGTGCTCGCCGGCGGCGGCAAGCTCGCCGGCATCCTGCTGGAGCTTCTTGAAAACCGCGAGGCGAGCGCCACCGTCGCTCTCGGCGTCGGTATCAACATCGTTTCGAAACCGGCGCTCGCCGATTATCCGGCGGCGCGGCTCATCGATTATCTGGGCGGCGCTTCGGCGCCGACGCCGACGGAGGTCGCGACGGCGCTCGACGACGCTTTCGAGCGCTGGCGCCGAATATGGCGCGCCGAGGGTTTTGCGCCGATCCGCGCCGCCTGGCTCGGAAAGGCCGCGAAACTCGGCGATCCCGTTCGGGTGAGACTCCCGGACGGCGAGGTTTCCGGCGTGTTCAGGGATCTCGATCCCTCCGGGTCGCTCGTACTAGACTGCGACGGAAAACGCCGGCTGATCGCCGCCGGCGCCATTCTTTCAGGACGCGGAGCTTGACGATGCTGCTCGCCATCGACGTCGGCAACACCAACGCGGTCTTCGCGCTGTACGAGCACGACAAACCCGTCGCGCAATGGCGCTCGGCGACCTCCACTGTCCGCACCGCCGACGAACACGCCGTCTGGCTGTCGCAACTAATGGCGATGATCGGCAAGAAGCTCACAGACGTCACGGATTGCGTGATCTCGACTGTGGTGCCGCAGTCGCTGTTCCATCTGCGCAATCTTTCCCGGCGCTACTGCAACTGCGAGCCTTTCGTCGTCACCGCGCAAAATATACCGGGGGTCGAAGTGCGCATCGCCCGGCCGTCGGAGGCGGGGGCCGACCGCCTCGTCAACGCGGTCGGCGCCTTCACGAAGTATGGCGGACCGCTGATCGTCGTCGATTCCGGCACCGCGACGACTTTCGACGTCGTCGCCGATGACGGCGCTTTCGAGGGCGGCGTCATCGCGCCCGGCATCAATCTGTCGATGCAGGCCCTGCACGATGCGGCGGCTCGGCTGCCGCGCATCGCCATCGAACGGCCCGAGCGGGTCATCGGCAAGGAAACGGTCGGGGCCATGCAGTCCGGCGTCTTCTGGGGCTATATCAGCCTCATCGACGGGCTGGTGGCGCGCATGAAAGCCGAGTACAGGAAGCCGATGAAAGTCATCGCAACCGGCGGCGTCGTTTCGCTGTTCGAAAACGCCGCGACCTCGATCGACGTCTTCGATCCCGACGTGACTATCCGCGGCCTTCTGGAAATCCACAAGCGGGTCAAGGCGACGGGAGCGAAAGGCTGATGGCCGGAGAGGAGCTCGTCTTCCTGCCGCTCGGCGGCTCCGGCGAAATCGGCATGAACATGAACCTGTACGGGTTGGGACGCCCGAACGCGCGCCAGTGGATCATGATCGATTGCGGCGTCACCTTCGGCGACCTGTCGACGCCGGGCGTGGATCTGATTTGTCCGGACCACGCCTATATCCTCGAACAGCGCCGGAATCTTCTCGGCCTCATTCTCACCCACGGCCACGAGGACCATATCGGGGCCGTCGCGTTGCTCGCGCCGGATCTTAGATGCCCCGTCTATGCGACGCCGTTCACGGCGGCGCTGGTGCGCCGCAAGCTGGAGGAGCAGGACGCCGACATAGACCTGCGTGTCATCGATATGAGCGCGCGTTTCGATCTAGGGCCGTTCGACATCGAGTTCGTGACGCTCACCCATTCGATCCCCGAGCCCAACGGGATCATCATCCGGACGAAGTTCGGAACGGTGCTGCACACCGGCGACTGGAAGATTGATCCGGAGCCGACGCTCGGACCGGCCACCGACGACGCCGTGCTGCGCAAGATCGGCGACGACGGCGTCCTCGCCATGGTCTGCGATTCCACCAACGTGTTTTCGCGAGGGGAATCGGGCTCGGAGACGCGCGTCAAGGAAAGTCTGACCAAACTGATCGCCGGACAGAAGGGGCGCGTCGCGGTGACGACGTTCGCCTCGAACGTCTCCCGCGTCGTTTCGATATGCGAAGCCGCCGCCGCCGCCGACCGCAGCGTCTGCCTGCTCGGCCGCTCGATGCTGCGTATCGTCGATGCAGCGCGCGAAGTGGGGATTCTGCCGGCCAATCTCTCCTTTGCAAGCCCGGAAGAGGCGGGACATCTGCCGCGCGAGCATGTTCTTTATCTATGTACGGGCAGCCAGGGCGAGCCGCGCGCCGCGCTCGCCCGCATCGCCCGCGACGATCATCCCGACCTTGTTCTCTCCGAGGGCGACACGGTGATCTTCTCGTCGAAGATCATTCCGGGCAACGACCGAGAAATCTACAATCTGCAGAACGATCTGGTCGAGCTCGGGGTGAAGGTCATCACCGAAAAGGATGAATTCGTGCACGTCTCAGGCCATCCGTGCCGGGACGAACTGAAGCAGATGTACGAGTGGGCGCGTCCGAAGATATCGGTGCCGGTGCATGGCGAGGCGCGCCATCTGGAAGAGCACGCCGATTTCGCCTTGTCCCTCGGCGTCGAGAAAGCGCTGGCGCCCCGCAACGGCGACCTCATCCGTCTCGCGCCGGGCGCGCCTGAAGTTATCGACGAGGTTCCGGCGGGCCGGTTGCTTCTCGACGGCAAGATGTTGTCGCCTGAGGGGGCGCCGCCGATGCGCGAGCGCCGCAAGCTGTCGTTCGCAGGCGTCGTTTCCGTGGCGGTTGCCATCGACGACAGGGGCGACCTTGTTGCGACCCCTGCGGTCTCTATCCTCGGCGCGCCGCGCGAGGATGAAGCGGGCGAGAATGTAGCGATGCTCGTAGCAGAAGCGGTGGAGGAGGGACTGTCCAACCTCGCCCGCAAGAAACGTCTTGAGGATGAAGCCGTGGAGATCGCGGTGCAGAGAGCGGCCCGAAACGTGGTGACCGGTTTCTGGGGCAAGCGTCCCCTCGTCAGCATCCTGATCAACAGGATTTAGCGCCATGAACCCCGCCGGCCCGATCGTCATTTTTGTGATTATCTGGTGGACGGTGCTGTTCGCGGTGCTTCCCTGGGGCGTGCGCGGCCGCTGGGAGAGCGAGGACGACGGCGTCAAAGGGGCCGAGCCCGGCGCGCCTGTAAAGCCCGAGCTGAAAAAGAAATTGCTCTGGACCACCGGCATCACCATCGTGCTTTGGGCGATCGTCGAGGCGATCATCGTTTCCGGAATCATCAGCTTCAGGGAATAGGCGCGGCGACCGGCCGTCGCCGGCTTCCTATGATTTGAGCCGGTTTTCTTCCCCCGACCGCAAAATTTTTCCGCAGAGCGGCTTTCCCTTTTCTCCGGGCCGCTTTAGCTCTGGAACGTTCAAATCTTTTCGTTTCTTCCGCAAGGATCGTCCATGAGCGAGCCGGTCGCCGACGAGGAGCGTGCGCGCGAGGCCGAAAAGGCCGCGGCGGCGCGCGTCCCTGCGGACGACGACGATATCGTGCTCATCGATGACGGCGTCGAGGAAGACGACGAAGGCGAGGTCGAAACCTTCGCCGAAGATCGGACCCTGTCGGAAGAGTTTGTCGATGCGGTCGCCGAGGCGGTGGAGGCCGGCGACGCCGCCGAAGCGCGGGCGCTTTGCGAGGATCTGCACCCCGCCGACCTTGCGCACCTGCTCGGCTTCCTTTCCGAAGAACAGCGCACGGCGCTGATCCATCTGTTCGGCGGCGAACTCGATCCTGAAGTGCTCGCCGAGATCGACCCCGACATCCGCGAAAGCGTCGTCATGGCGCTGCGGCCGGAAAAAGTGGCTGAAGCGGTTGCTGATCTCGATACGGACGACGCCGCCTTCATTCTTGAAGACCTCGACGAGGACGTCCGCGCCGGCATCCTCGCCGAGATGCCGGTCTCGGACCGCATCGCGCTCGCCGCCGCGCTCGACTACGAAGAAGAGAGCGCCGGCCGCCTGATGCAGCGCGAGGTGTTCGCGGCGCCCGGCTACTGGACGGTCGGCCAGATTATCGACCGGCTGCGCGGGTCGGACGATCTTCCCGACCGCTTTTACGAAGTTTTCGTCGTCGATCCGACCAACAAGCCGATCGGCTCCGTGCCGCTGTCGACATTGCTGAAGACGAAGCGCGAGGTGCCGATCCAGGAGATCATGACGGACCGCGAACTGCGTCTGATCCCTGTCGACATGGACCAGGAAGAGGTCGCCTATCTCTTCGAACGCTATAATCTTATCTCGGCGCCGGTGGTCGACGAGAGCGAACGGCTGGTCGGCATGATCACCGTGGACGACGTCGTCGAGATCGTCCACGAAGAGACTCACGAAGACATGCTCGCCCTCGGCGGCGTCGAGGCCGACGTCGGGCTTTCCGACACCGTCGCCGAGACGGTCCGTTCGCGCTTTTCGTGGCTCGCTGTCAATCTCGGCACGGCCATTCTCGCCTCGCTGGTGATTTCGCTTTTCGATGCGGCGATCAGTCAGGTGGTTGCGCTGGCCGTGCTGATGCCGATCGTCGCCTCGATGGGCGGCAACGCCGGCACGCAGACGTTGACCGTTGCGGTGCGCTCGCTGGCGACGAAAGATCTCACCGCCGCCAACGCGGCGCGCATCGTCTGGCGCGAAACGCTGGTGGGCGGCGTCAACGGCATGCTGTTCGCGGTCATCATGGGCGGGTTGGCGGCGCTGTGGTATTTCGCCACCACGGGAGAGAGAGGCGAGAGCATTGAGATCGGCGTTGTCGTGGGGGTGGCGATGATCGTCAATCTCGTCGCCGCCGGTCTCGCCGGCATTCTGGTGCCGCTCGGCCTGCAGCGCGCCGGCGCAGACCCGGCCGTGTCGTCGGCGGTGTTCGTAACGACGGTCACCGACGTCGTCGGATTTTTCGTTTTCCTGGGTCTTGCGGCGATCGTGCTTCTCTGATTGCTCCGCCTACAAATGAAGACGGCCTCCTCGCGAGGAGGAGGCCGCATGTCGTCCGTTGATCCTGTTTATCTCTGTTTGTTCTTCGCTCTGACGCGAGCCGGCGAGGGGAGGCCGCGCAGCCCCCACCACAGCGCCAGCGCGCCGGCGAGAAGGATGAAAATGGTCGCCGGCTCCGGCGTCTCTTGGGGCGGCGGAGGCGGCGGCGGCTTGCAGTCCTCGTCTTCGTCCTCGTCGCAGGGAGGCGGTCCCGGATTGGCGGGCGGCGGAATGATCAGCACCGGCGCCAGCGGTTCGAAACGCGCCGGCGGCAGGACGATTTTCTGTTTAGGCGGAAAGACCGGCTGCGCCGGTTGCGGCACTTCCAGCGGCGCCGTGTCAGGCGCCCGTCCGGTTTCCAGCGGCGGCGCCGGTATGTATCCGGCGATCCGCTGAGGAGCCGGACGGGCTCCTAAAAAGACTTGCGGGGTTCCTTTCCCTCGCCGCAGCAGCCGCAGTTGACGACGATATCGTTACGGATGTCGCCTACCGCGCGCGCATACCATTTCGCGAATTCCTCTTCGCTCGTCGGCGTCGCATGGCCGCCCTTGCCGCCGATGCCGCCGTTCCAGAGTATCGCCGCTGCGACGATCAACGCCGCGACGATATTCGCAAGCCCGTTACCCATCATGGTCCCACCTATACTCCACCCGGACGCGGCGTCGCGCGAAGACCCGTCCGGCGCGCCGCAGATACAAAACACCGGCCCGGAACGCCGGGCGATCCGGGTCGCTCGCCTTCCAGTCCCGGCATCCTCCCAAGTCTCGTGCCAGTTTGGGCCTCGGCCCGGCGCCGGGAGAGGCGCGCCGGCAGGCGGGGAGCGCCGCGAAAAGGCCTTCGGGGAACACCCCATGGGCCGGGGTTGTCGCAAATCGGCGCAAGCCGCTTTCCGGCTGGGACCAAATCGACACACGCCCGGGGCTGGACCGGCGACGTCCGGACCCCGAGCCTACACAAGGGGGGGCGGCCATGCTAAACAAAAAGTTAACGGAGTCGGCCGGCGCGCCCGCCATAATGGGCTGCCGGAGAGGCGGATTTCCTCGCCTGAGGAGGGTTCGCCCGCCGCGACGGCGTGGGTAAGATGGCGTTCGCCCGGAGACTGGGGTCCGGGCCGGTAACGAGGGGATGGCTGGCCGCCATGAAGACGGGAGAGACCGGTCTCAACCTGATCAAAGGCTATGAGGGCCTCAGGATGTCGGCGCATTACGCGCCGTCGGAGCAATGGGCCGTCGGCTACGGCCACACCTCGACCGCCCGTCACGGCATGAGCGTCACCGAGGGCGACGCCGAGCGTCTGCTGCGCGAGGACGTCAAGCCGCTCGAGAGCGTGCTCGCCGCCACCGTCCGCGCGCCCTTGAACCAGAACGAACACGACGCGCTCGTGTCGCTGATCTTCAACATCGGCGAGGACAACTGGCGCCGCTCGACGGTGCTCCGCAAACTCAACGAAGGCGACAAGCTCGCCGCCGCGCAGGCCTTCGAGATGTGGACCAAGGCGCGCGTCAACGGCGAGCTGGTGACGCTCGACGGGCTGGTGCGCCGCCGCGCCGCCGAGAAGTCGCTGTTCCTGATGCCGACCGACGCCTCCCTGGTCGTTCCGACCTCGGACGTTCAGCCTGCGCCGGAATGCGAGGCCTATTACGTTTCCGACGCGGAGCTGAAATCGACGCCGCTCGTCGACTTCAAGCCGCTGAAGGACGCCGAGAAATCGGCGCTGTCGCCGGAGGAGAAGGCGGGCCGCGCCCGCGCCCTGTTCGCGGCGACGCAGGCGCTGTCGGGCGATCCGACCAAGATGATCATCTCGAAAGCCGAAGAGCACGCCGACATGGGCGTCACCGTCGGCGCGGTTCTCGCCGGCATGCTCGCCTTCGCGCTCACTGGGCTCGGCGCGACGCTGCTGCTTGGGCAGGAGTTCCCGCGTCTCGCGGAAATGCTCGGCCTTTCCTACGAGCGTTTCGCCGCCATCTTCGAGAACCTGCCGATGTGGCTCGCCGCCATCGGCGCGGCGATGTGCTATTTCATCCTCTACATTCTGGTGAAGCGCCTCGCGCGCCACGACCTCAAGCGCCAGCGCGCGCGCGAAGTCGCGCGACTGCGCATCGCCGAATAGCGCGCCGGTCTCCCGCCGAATGACCTCGCATCGGATCAAGCGCCGCGCCGACGAACCGGGGCCGGCGTAATGACCGTCAAGCTCGGAGCCGTCGTCATCGGCGCCGCCGCGACGGCGGTCGGCGCGGCCGTCTTGATCTACGGCGGCTCGCAGCTTCTCAAGGAGCGCTCGATCGAGACGACGCTGGCGGAAGGCGCCGCCGACGGCAAATTCATCTGTCTCAAGACGAAAATCTCCTTCGCCGCCGGCGCCGACAAGGGCTGCTACAGCCGCGACGAGATCGAGGCCTTCGACGCCGCGCCGCTGCTCGACGATCATGGCGCGCCGGTCAGCGTCAGCCTTTCGCACCCGACTGACATGAGCCGCCCGCAGGCGACGGCGTCGACCTGCGCCGACTGGCGGCGGCTCACCGGCGAGGGCTGGTACGCGCTGTCGACCGCCGACATGCGCCGCGAGGCGTGGTTCGTGCGCGCCTGCGGGACGCTGGCGCTGCTCAAGGCGGCGCGCCGCGCCGACCTGACGCATTTCGAGGACGCCGCCGCCTCCGAGGCCGACATGGAAAGCCTCGCCGCAACCGCGCCGTTCCGCATCGGCCCCGCGGAGGAGGGAGCGCCGACGGCAGAGGTCAGCCGCGCCGGCCCCGCCGAGTGGAGATTATCCGTAGACGGACAATTCGCCGTCGTACAGGAGATCGCCCACGCCGACTTCAACGCCGACGGGCTCGGCGACCTCCTGGTCTTCGTCTCGCTCAACGCCGGAGGCGGCACGGCGACGGCGAGCCGCACGGGCCTTCTCGTCAAGCTGAAGCCGGCGGGTCCGGTGCGCTTCGTCGAGAAATAGGCCGCGCCGCGAATCCGCCGCGCGGCGTGCGCCGGATCACAGGGGCGGGGCGGCGAACCGGCTAGGGTTTCCTGCCGACGATCCAGAAGAGAAACCCCATGCGCGCCGTGTCCGCCGTTTTCCTCGCCGCCGCCTTCCTTTCCGCCTTCGCAGCGCCGCAGGCCGGCGGCCTGCATGGCGGCGCGCCGGAGCAGCGCTATTCGTCCATGGGCGGCGCGTTCATCGAGGCGTGGTCGACCACATAGCGCCAGCCGTCGGCGGCCTTCTCGGAGACGTCGGTGAAGCGGCCCATCCACACGGTGGGCTCGCCGCCGCCGACCGGCGTCGCCGACATGGTCCAGGTTCCCCAGGCGGCGTGCGACTTGCCGACCGCCCGCTCGCCGGTCTGGACGATCTCCACCGAGAAGCCGTCGAAATTGTCGAAGAACGGCGCCCAGGAGGCGGCGATCTCGGCGCGGCCGGTCGAGGTGGTCCCGTCCGGGCCGTAGCTGACCGCGTCGGCCATGTAGAGCGCGGCGAGCGCCTCGGCGTCCTCCGCCTCGACGGCGGCGGCGAACGCCTCCTGCAGCGCCTTCGGGCTGTCCTGCGCCAGCGCGGGCGCGGCGGCGAACGCGGCGAGGGCCGCGGCGGCGAAAAGTCTGGTCATGCGATGGGTCCCCTTTTGCGGTTTCGTCGAACGCAACCGTCGCCGGCGAGCCTAGCAGCCCGGCCGGCGAATGTCCCGCCGCGCGGGCGGTTCGCGGCCGGCCGCAGGCGGCGGCGTTTCGCGCGAAACGGGCGCGCTCGCGAGTCGGCTCGTTCAGCGCCGGCGCGGCCCGCAGCCGGCTTTCGCACGAAACCTCCGGGCCGGCGGGGCGAGGCGGCGCGGCGCGCGGGCGCTGCGGAGAACGCGACACGCCGCGAATCGAAGGGCTCCCGGCGCGCGCGGCCCGCCGCCCGGTTCGCCGGAAAAGGCCGGACGCGAAAGCCGGGGCTTTACCGGAAAGCCCCGCGCCGCCGGCCGCAGATAATCCTCTCGCCATGATCGCATGTCTCCTTTCCGCGGACACCATTGCGCCCGCGCGGAGACTGTAAGGCCGCCCGAAAAGCCGGGGATAAGTTTGCACGCGGTTTTTTGCGGCTCCGTCAGTTAGCAAGAACGCAACCTCTCCCCCCGCTCATCCCGGCTTTCGCCGGGATGAGCGGAGAGGGTGGAATGGTGGGCGCCCCAACCGCAAACGTCATCCCGGGCCGCGCGCGAACGCGCGCAAATCATATCTGACCGCCTTCGCGGTCGATGCTGCCCGAAGCGCTGCGTTGCAGACCCGGGATCGCCAACATCCCGCGCGCCCACCGCCGCAACACGCCCGCCGCGTCCGATCCCGGGTCTGCGCAGCAGCGCTCCGCGCCGCAGCGCGCCCGGGATGACGGGAAACTCTTGTCGACGCGAGCGGAGAGGAACGAGCCGTAGGGCGCATTAAGCGAAGCGCAATGCGCCGTTGCGGCGGTTGGATGGTGTATTGCGCCTACGGCTTAATGCAGCTTACGCTGGCTGATCAGTAGGGCGCATTAAATGGAGCGCGATGCATCTTTGGAACTGTTGTTTAGCACCTTGCCTCGGCTGAGGCACCGTCGCTTGCTGGTATGCATGCTACTAAGTAAAGATATAACAAACTGACGATGAGGACGAATTCATGGCTCGATCAACTGTGAAGCATGGCTTTGTTGCCTTTGCTTCATCGCCTCCGGAAATTGGCGAAAGTATACGAGCATCATTGAAGATGTACTCGGTTATTGATGGTATTAGATGGAAAAGCTGGGAAAGCGTATCAAATTGGGGTCAACCATTGATCACCCCGATTATCGCAGAAATAGGCAGGTCTGACGTAATAATAGCAGATATAACGCGACTTAATTTGAACGTGACATTCGAGGTAGGGTTTGCGATTGGCGCACGCAAAGCCATTGGTTTGGTTACTAATAAAGCAATAGTTTCAGATAAAGAAAAGTATGAAAAACTAGGAGTATTTGATACTATAGGTTACAAAGAATATTCTAATAGTTCTGAATTTGCGGAATTGCTTCAGTTGGCTCCAGAGCTTGAGCGTATACGTTGGTCTCAGGCGTCAAGTAATCGTCAGGTGTACATTCTTGAGCCAGTAGCTCGAACGGAACTAGCGGGCTACATCGCCAGCAGAGTAAAAAAGGCTCGCTTACAATTTGGCACATTTGTGCCAACAGAGGAAACGCGCTTAGTCGCCCTAAAGGCTGCAGAGGATGTTAGTTCGAGCACAGGTGTAATTGTTACGTTGGCCCCCAAAGATCATGCAGGTAATGAAGAGCATAATTTTAGGGCATCTTTTTTTGCAGGACTGGCATTGGGAATGCGGAGGCGCCTTCTGATTCTGGCGCGAGAAGGAGAACGACTTCCGCTAGATCTTCGTGACAGAGTTATAACTTATCGCGATCTAAGCGATATTGACGAGCACTTCAATCAATTTGCTTTCGATGTGCACGGGAGCGGCAAGAAACGTGAATCACTCCCATCCGCCCCTACGAACAGGCTTGCAGAGTTGTCGATTGGCGATCCTGTCGCAGAAAATGAGTTCAACGCTCTGAGTGAATATTTTCTGGAAACGGACGCCTTCAATCGCGCGAAGCGTGGCGAAATCAATCTGGTTGTTGGCCGAAAAGGAACCGGCAAGACTGCAATGTTTAATGCAGTTCGCAATTTTGCAAGGCAGCAGGTTCCAAACGTTGTCTTAGATTTGAAACCAGAAGGCTATCAGCTAATTAAATTGCGTGAGGAGGTCACTGCTCATTTAACTGAGGGGTCTAAAAGGCATCTGATAATCGCCTTTTGGGAGTATATCATATACATGGAGTTAGCGCACAAGCTTCTAGAGAAGGACGAGGAGAGACACTATCGGGAGCCTGACCTTTATGAACCATATGTAAAGCTCCGTGATTTATATGAAGCGAGCTCTCGTGGTGCAAGTAGTGGCGATTTTTCAGAGCGCATTTGGCGTCTTTCAAATGATTTAGTTGAAAAGTATAAAAGCCGCTTCTCTGGAAAGGGCGTGCTTTTAACAAATGAAGTTACTGAATTAGTGCATTCCGATACGATCCATGCTCTTCGTGAGGCGATTGTTCATTACTTAAGTTCTAAATCTGAAATTTGGGTCTTATTTGACAACTTGGACAGAGGTTGGGCCACCGGCAGTACAAGTAGAGAAGAGGTTTTCGTAATACGTTGCTTATTAGATGCTGCGCGGATTATACGTAATGACGTAAGGAGGAGGTTTGAGAGTTTCAATATTATTGTATTTCTTAGAAACGATATTTATGAAGTTTTGATGTCGGCGAGCCCCGATTTTGGAAAAGATACTAGGGTGTCGCTAGATTGGGAGGACGGCGACCAGCTTGCTGAGCTGCTTAGGCGGCGCCTCGCGGCAAGCAAGAGAGATATGGCTCCTTTGCAAGACTTGCTCGGGTCGATCTGCACACTTCAGTATAAAGGAGTCGATACAGTCGCATACTTATTGAGTTTAACATTTCACCGCCCTCGTAATTTACTTCGTCTATTTAATTACATGAAGGCAGTTGCCGTTAATTTAAGTCACGAGAGAATTACAGAGGCCGATATTGAAAAGGGAGTGTTAAGTTACTCGGACGATGTGCTTGTTGATATTTCAAATGAGTTACGCGATCTTTCGCCTGAGGCGGAAGATTTACTTTATCGATTTATTGGTGATAAAGCCAGCTATCGTAAAAGCGAATTAGAACGAATTATACTCACGCATGGCATTGACGAGATGCAAAAGATGAAAGTGATAGAATATCTACTTTACTATGGGGCCTTTGGCATTAGCGTTGATGGTGCAGTATCTACGTTCATTTTTGACGTAGGCTACAATATCAAAAAGATGCAGGCGCTTTCAGAAAAGTTTACAAGCGCAGAGTATGTAATTCATAACGCACTACGACCTGCGCTCGGTATAAGATGGTAGTTTAAAGGCGGCGGCGTGTCTTCATTGAACTCCCCCGCGGCTTACTCAAAACCGTACTCACCGTCCCCTCGCTCTTCGATATCCGCCCGCCTGATCCCTCCGCGATGCGGTTCTCCACCTCGTACTGCCGGATCATCGGGTCGTCCGCCACCGCCAGTTCCGTCTCCTGAAGCCGCTTGATCTCGTCGCGCACCCGCGCGGCGGTTTCGAATTCGAGGTTGGCGGCGGCCTCGCGCATCTGCTTTTCGAGATGGGCGATGTGGTTGCGCAGGTTGTGCCCCGGTCCGGCCTCGAACGCGGCCTGGTCCTCGGCGAAGCCGGCGGCCCCGGACGCGCCGCCGCGGGCGCTGCGGTAGCCCACGAAGGTCTGTCCCATCGCCGCCTTCTTGCCCTCGTCGTCGGAGCGGGCGAGGTCGGAGATGAGGGCGCGGGTCGAGGCGGGGGTGATGCCGTGCGCCTTGTTGTGGGCCTCCTGCTTCTCGCGGCGGCGCTCGGTCTCGCCCATCGCCCGCTCCATCGAGCCGGTGATGCGGTCCGCATACAGAATGACCCGCCCGTCGACGTTGCGCGCGGCGCGGCCGATGGTCTGGATGAGGGAGGTCTCCGATCTGAGGAAGCCTTCCTTGTCGGCGTCGAGAATGGCGACGAGGCGGCACTCGGGAATGTCGAGCCCCTCGCGCAGAAGGTTGATGCCGACCAGCACGTCGAAGGCGCCGAGGCGCAGGTCGCGGATGATCTCGATGCGCTCCAGCGTGTCGATGTCGGAGTGCATGTAGCGCACGCGCACGCCCTGTTCGTGCATGTATTCGGTGAGGTCTTCCGCCATGCGCTTGGTCAGCACCGTGACGAGCACGCGCCCGCCCTGTTTCGCGACCTCCTTGCACTCGGCGATGACGTCGTCGACCTGGTTGGTCTTGTCGCCGGTGACGGGGCGCACCTCGACCTGCGGATCGACGAGGCCGGTCGGGCGGATCACCTGTTCGGTGAACACGCCGCCGGTGCGCGCCAGCTCCCACTCGCCGGGCGTCGCCGAGACGTGCACCGTCTGCGGGCGCATCTTCTCCCACTCCTCGAACTTCAGCGGCCGGTTGTCCATGCAGGAGGGCAGGCGGAAGCCGTACTCGGCGAGCGTCTTCTTGCGGTTGAAGTCGCCGCGGAACATGGCGCCGATCTGCGGCACGGTGACGTGGCTCTCGTCGCAGAAGATGAGGGCATTGTCGGGCAGGTATTCGAACAGCGTCGGCGGCGGCTCGCCGGGCTTCCTGCCGGTGAGGTAGCGCGAATAGTTCTCGATGCCGGCGCACGAGCCGGTGGCGGCGAGCATTTCGAGGTCGAACTGCACGCGCTGTTCGAGCCGCTGCGCCTCCAGCAGCTTTCCCTCCTCGCGCATCTTCGGCAGCGTTTCGTTGAGCTCGCGCTTTATGCCCTCGATCGCCTGGTTGAGCGTCGGGCGCGGGGTGACGTAGTGCGAATTGGCGTAGACGGAGATTTCCTCCAGGTCGCCGGTCTTCTGTCCGGTCAGCGGATCGAACTCCGAGATCGATTCCACCTCGTCGCCGAACATCGAGACGCGCCAGGCGCGGTCCTCGTAGTGCGCCGGGAAGATCTCGATGACGTCGCCCTTCGCCCGGAACGAGCCGCGCGCGAAGGCGGCGTCGGCGCGGCGGTATTGCAGCGCCACCAGATCGGCGAGGAGCTGCTTGCGGCTGACGGTCTGGCCGAGCTTCAGCGAGAACGTCATCGCCGTGTAGGTCTCGACCGAGCCGATGCCGTAGATGCACGACACCGAGGCGACGATGATGACGTCGTCGCGTTCGAGGATCGCCCGCGTCGCGGCGTGGCGCATGCGGTCGATCTGTTCGTTGATCGAGCTTTCCTTCTCGATATAGGTGTCGGTGCGCGGAACGTAGGCCTCCGGCTGGTAGTAGTCGTAGTAGGAGACGAAATACTCGACCGCGTTGTCGGGGAAGAACGCCTTGAACTCCGAATAGAGCTGCGCGGCGAGGGTCTTGTTGGGCGCGAGGATCAGCGCCGGGCGCTGCGTCGCCTCGATGATCTTCGCCATGGTGAAGGTCTTGCCGGTGCCGGTGGCGCCGAGCAGCACCTGGTCCCACTCGTTCTTCCCGATCCCCTCGACCAGCTCGGCGATGGCGGCCGGCTGGTCGCCCGCCGGCTCGTAGGAGGAGACGACGCGCAGCGGCCGCGAGCGTCCGGTGACGACCGGCCGTTCGGGCCGGTGCGGCGTCCAGTCCGAGTTGGAGACGCGCTCGTGATACAGCGCCACCGCCTCCGAGAATCCGCCGGGCGTGATCTCGGATTTCGGCGTGACGGGCTGGTTCGCGGGCTTGCGTTTGCGGGGCGCGGGCATGGCCGGAACATAGGATGAACGCCGGAAAAAGGAAGGGGCGGCGCGCCGGCTGCTGACAGGTTCGGGCGCGGCGGGGCTATTGCGCTTTCGCCCGGGCCTGATTGAGCTCGAACAGGCGCTTGAGGATTTCCTCTTCGGTCAATGCGCCGGCCCTGAAATCCGCCTCCCAGCCATAGGCGGCGGCGACGGCCTCATCGAGCGCCCTGTGGGCGTGGTCGAGCCAGGCCGGGCGCTCATTGTAGAGATTGGTGAGCGTCCTTTTCTTGAGGATTTTCTCCGCCTTCTCGTCGACGGGAAGGATGCGGTCGGGATAGCCGGGCACGACTTCCGGCACGCGCTTCACGAGGTCCGGCGGGTTCAGCCAGTTCTCGCGCAGCTCGTTCAGTTTCGCTGCGGCCTCGGCGATGCGGACGGCGCGCGGGTCCGACGCATAGTCCGCCGCCGGAATATCTGGGGTGAGCCCTTCGGGGAAGGGGAAGGTTTCGAAGCAGGTCGTCGGCGTGTAACGCGGATCGTTGCCGACGCCGAGCCATGTACACATGCGCAGCGACCAGATTTCGTGAAACTTCGAATGCAGGATGCCGAATGTCGTGTCGTCGTCGCGGGCGATGGCGACTGTCGCCGAGTCTGGGTTCACTGCCGAATGTCGAAAAACAAAAATACGGTGCTTGGATACCCGAGGCGAGACGATCATGCGTGGCAGGCTGTCAACAAGCCGGCGAAGTTTTGGTTGCGGTTCCTGGTATCGCCACCAGTTTTCGCGATACGCCTTCCTTCTCAAGTCTTTTCGTTTTGGATAAACGTTTTCAAGAACGTGCTTGAATGGCGCTTCAAATAAAGCTGAATCCTCGCGCGTGGCATGAGCGCCGAAGTCAATGATCCATTGTCCAGACGGCCTTCTAGTTATGTCCTGACCATTAGTCCACGGGCGGAGCACTGAAGCATTGCTGACTCCGTGCGGGTTTGGATGTTCAAGCCATTCTAGGGCCTGCTCATATGAAATATTGAACGGCCCATTCTTCATCGTTCCGATAAAGCAGGTGTCCCTGTTCCACTTCAGCTTTCGAGCCTGCGTGAGGTCGAAGTTATGGTCTTGCGATGCTGGCCGCAGGTCAGAGTAGATTCGCGAGACGCGGGCCCCGTTCAGCTTCGCGTCGCCGGCACCGCCGTCAAAGCACACTATGGCCACTCTCACTGCGGCACCATCGACGACCCAAGGCTCGTCTTCCCATGCGTCAAAAATTCGGCCCTGCTTTACGATGGTTTTTAGAACCTCTCGATTCGCGCCGCCGCTTATCGAATTTGTGGCAACGAGGCCGCTCCGATGAGTTTTGGCGTCGGCAATCTTGCGCCAGGCCATCGCGTACCAGTAGCAGACCAAGTCCGCTCCCCCGGGTACTCTCTCTTTGAAGATTTCCCTCAGAGCGAACACATACTGTTCGCCCAGTTCGCCGATCATCTTCCGATCACCCAAAAACGGCGGGTTCCCCACGATCACATCCGCGTCGGGCCATTCGGCCTCGCGCCATGCGCCGTCTTCGCCCTTCTCGATCAGCGCGTCGCGGCATTCGATGGTGTCGAGGGGCTTCAATATCGGGTTGCGCCCCGCGTCGAAACCGTTCCGCAGCATCCACTGAATCTCGCCGATCCAGACCGAAACCCGGGCGAGTTCGGCCGCATAGGGGTTGATCTCGATCCCTTTGACCGCCTCCGGTCCGACGCGCGGGAAGGCGCGCGGCAGGCCCAGCGCCTCGGAGTCGAGATTGGCGCGGTGTTCGAGGTCTTTCAGCGCCTGCAGCGACAGATAAAGAAAGTTGCCGGAGCCGCACGCCGGGTCGAGAACGCGGAAGTTGACCAGCCGCTCGATAAATCCCTTGTGAAGCTTCTCCGCTTCGTTGAGCGCCTTCGTACGCGCGGCGAGGTCCTTGCCGCGCAGCAGCCTGTCCTTCGTCTCTTTCGGCGCCTTTTCGAGCAGCGCCTCGATCTTCGCTTTCGTTTCGATCCACTCCGCCGTCAGCGGCTCGACGATGACCGGATTGACGATCATCATGATCTTGTCGCGGTCGGTGTAATGCGCGCCGAGCTGCGAGCGTTTCGACGGGTCGAGCCCGCGTTCGAACAACGTGCCGAGAATCGAGGGATCGATCTCCTGCCAGTCGAGGCGCGCCGCCTTCAGCGTCTGCCTGATGTCGTCCTCGTCGAGGGGCAGGGCGTGATCGTCGTCAAAGAGGCCGCCGTTGAACCACTCGATCTTCTCGAAGCCGACGCGCCCGCCCTGCGTCCGCATGGCGGCGAAGAGCGTCCGCGCGCTTTCCTCGAAGTCGCCGGGCTCGCGGACGCAGTGCTCCAGCATCTTGGTGAAGATATTGTCAGGCAGGAGCCGCGCATCCTCGGCGAACATGCAGAAGACGAGGCGGTTGACGAAATGCGCGACCTCGTGCGGGTCGTGGCCGCGATCGCGCAGACGTTGCGCTAGGCCGGAGAACTCGTTCGCCGCCTCCGCCGTCAATTGCGTGCGGGTCTTTTTCGGCTTGAGCTTTTCGGGGTCCTCGAAGGCCGCCTTCAAAAGCGCGCGCTTGTTCGCGTCGATGAGGTCGGTGAGCGCGATCTCGTGCTTCTCGCCGACCGTGTTCGTCCAGTTCGTCCGGATGACGATCTTCTTCGTGTCGGAGACGATGAGCAGCGGCGGGTTTTCGAGCGCCACCGAATAGTTGAGGAGCTGGCGGTGCGCCGCATCAAGGTCCTTGTGGGGCCCTTTATACTCCCACCCGAAGCAGCCCTTCTTCCAGACGTCGGCGAAGCCGTTCCCGCCCGTCGCCTTGGTCGCCCCCTTCTCGAAGCAGAACTCCTCGCCGGTCTGGTCGACGTCGGTCGGTTTCTTCTCCCCGAGGAGGTCGCAGAGGTCGTTGAAATGCGACTGCGAGGCCGCGCGCTCGGAAAGGGTCGAGCGCTCCCATTTCCTTATGAAGTCGGCGGGCGTCATGGGCGCGGAGTTTGAACGGGGTTTGGGAAAAAGGGCAATCGGGAGGACGGTGGCGCGACAGGCGGGGTGAGGCTAGGGTCCGAGGATTGCGATGCCCGCGCCCGCCGACACTCTTCCCGTCCTGATTCTCGCCGGCGGCGCGTCGCGGCGCATGGGCGGGCGCGACAAGGCGCTGGCCGAACTGGCGGGGCGGCGGCTGATCGACATCGTCGTCGAGCGGCTTCGACCGCAGGCGCGGGTGCTGGCGATCTCCGGTCCGGGCGACTACGCGACAGGGCTTGAGGCGATTCCCGATCGCGCCGACGGTCCGCGCGGACCGGCGGCGGGGCTGTGGGCGATGAGCGCATGGATGGCGGCGCGCCTGCCCGGGGCGCGCGGCTTCTGCACGGCGCCGGTCGACGGGCCGTTCGCCCCGCACGATCTCGTCGCGCGGCTCTCTTCGGCGGGCGGCTGCGCCGTCGCCCATGACGGCGAGAACGATCAGCCGGCGTTCGCCTTGTGGGAGCTGGCGGCGCTGCGCCGCGTTCTCGAAGCGGCGCCGGCGGGAGAGGGGATCGCCCTGCACGCGCTCGCCCACCGGTGCGGCGCGGCGCGGGTGCGGTTTCCGGCTTCTTCATTCTTCAACGTCAATGCGCCGGAAGATCTCGCCCGGGCCGAGGCGCTGCTCGCGAACGGCTGAAGCGCGCCTCGTTGCGGCCCTGCGCGTTATGGCGCAGACTCGCGGCGAGCATACGAAAGAATTTTCCGGATGAAACCAGAGCCCGTCGGCGGCGGCTTCAAGAAGGTTCTGTACACGTTGCAGACGGTGCAGCGCATCGGCGTCGCCAAAACCGCCAAGGCGCTCAACTCGAAGAATACATGCAAGGCGTGCGGCCTCGGCATGGGCGGTCAGCTCGGCGGCATGACCAACGAGCTCGGCGAGTTCCCGTCCGTCTGCAACAAGAGCGTGCAGGCGCAGTCCACCGACATCCAGCCGGAAATTCCGAAAGAGGTTTTCGATCATCCGCTCAAGGAGCTTCTCGAGCTGACGCCGCACGAGCTTGAGCATATGGGGCGGCTCGGCTTTCCCATCCATAAGCCGGCGGGCGCGGACCGCTACCGCCCGATCGGCTGGGAGGAGGCGCTTGATCTCGCGGCGGCGCGGCTCAGGGCGGCCGACCCGGCGCGAACTTTCTTTTACTCTTCCGGCCGCTCGTCCAACGAAGCCGGTTTCCTGTTCCAGCTTCTGGCGCGCGTTCACGGCGCCAACAATGTCAGCAACTGCTCTTATTATTGCCATCAGGCGACCAGCGTCGCCCTGGAGGCGACGGTCGGCACGGGCACATCGACGGTCGAGCTCGCCGATCTCGGCCTGTGCGACCTGATCTTCGTCATCGGCGCCAACCCGTCGTCGAACCATCCGCGCTTCATCCACCAGCTCAAGGCCTGCCGCGATCGCGGCGGCGAGGTGGTGGTCGTCAATCCGGCGCGCGAGCCGGGGCTCGTCAAGTTCGCCGTGCCGAAAAGCCCGTCCTCCATGCTGGCGGGCGGCAGCGACATCGCCTCGCTCTACCTGCAGCCGAGGATCGGCGAGGACATCGCGCTGTTCAAGGGGATCGCCAAGGCCGTCATGGCGCGCGCCGCGCAGGACGCCGCCTTCATAGAGACGCATACGGAAGGGTTCGCCGGCTTCCTCGCCGACATCGAAGCGACGGAATGGGAGGAGATCACTGAGCGCTGCGGCGTCGCGCGCGAGATGATCGAGCGCGCCGCGGCGATCTACGCCAGGGCGACATCCGCCGTGTTCGCCTGGGGCATGGGCATGACCCATCATGTGCACGGCGTCGAGAACATCGAGTATATCGCGAACCTCGCGCTGATGCGCGGCATGATCGGCCGGCCGGGCGCGGGGCTGCTGCCGTTGCGCGGCCATTCGAACGTGCAGGGCGTCGGCACCATCGGCGTCAAGCCGGTGCTGCCCGACGAAGTCGTCGCGAAAATGGAGGCGGCGTTCGGGATTTCGCTGCCGAAGGCGAAAGGCCTCGACACCATGGCGTCGATGCAGGCCGCCGCCGCCGGCCTCATCGATGCGGCCGTTCTGATGGGCGGCAATCTCTACGCCGCCAATCCGGACTCGGCGTGGGCGGCGCGGGCGCTCGACCGCATCGGATTCCGCGTCTGCCTGACGACGACGCTGAACCAGAGCCACATCGTCGGGGTCGACGCCGGCGAGATGCTGGTGCTGCCGGTGACGGCGCGCGACGAGGAGTGGGAGCCGACGACGCAGGAGTCGATGTTCAACTATGTGCGCCTCAGCGACGGCGGCATCCGGCGCTTCGCCGACGTGCGCCCCGAAACGCACATTCTCGCCGACATCGCCTCGCGCCTCGCGCCCGATTCCCCCGTCGACTTTCAGGCGTTCAAGCGTCACCGCGCGATCAGACGCGCCATCGCCGAGATCGTGCCCGGCATGGAGGAGCTCGCCGACATCGACGTGGCGAAGAAGGAGTTCCATGTCAGGAACCGGCTGATGCACGCGCCGGTGTTCCGAACGCTGTCGGGCCG
The DNA here is from genome assembly GCA_036337175.1 of Pseudomonadota bacterium. Taxonomy (GTDB): domain Bacteria; phylum Pseudomonadota; class Alphaproteobacteria; order Caulobacterales; family Parvularculaceae; genus Amphiplicatus. Next base: position 277,346 of record JAYZEQ010000006.1, on the reverse strand, counting down.
CGCACGGTTCGTCGCGCATCCTCTTCCCGTCCGCGACAAGGAGCGCGCGGCGCCGTTCACGCTGACGACGATGCGCAGCGAAGGCCAGTTCAACTCGATCATCTATGAGGAGAAGGACGCCTATCGCGGGACGAAGACCCGCTGGTCGATCCTGATGAACCGCAAGGACATTGCGCGCAACGGGCTCAGCGAGGGCGCCAAGGCGCATATCCGCTCGGCGCAGGGTCGCATGGAGGCGGTGACCGTTTACGGCTTCGATCTGCCGGAAGGCTGCGTCATGGCCTATTATCCGGAAGCCAACCTGCTGACCGGCGCCGCCGTCGATCCGCGCAGCAAGACGCCGTCCTTCAAATCGACGCCGGTGTGGATCGACGCCGCCTGAGCGTCCCGCCTGCTTATTTTATTGCAGCGGCCGGACCTGATCCGGCTTGCTCTGTCGCGCTTCAAACGAAGTGCCGCAACAAGGCGACGGCCGCCACGCCGACCGCCATCGTTGCGGGCAGGCTCTTCGTGACCGCCGCCGTCGCCAGCGCCAGCGCCGCCGCGAACCATTCGCGCGGCCCTCCGTTCAGCAGCATGACGATGACCAGCGACAGGATCAGACAGCCGGGCAGGGCGTTGAGCGCGCGAGCCCAGCCGCCTTCCGTGGGCAGCCGCTGGCCGAGCGTCGCGCCGGCCAGACGGATCGTCAGCGTGCCAACGAGAAGCGCGGCGATCGCGGCATGCGTTTCAGACATGGCGCGAGACTCCCGCAAAACTGGCGCCGGCGAGGCCCCCGAGAATGATTCCCCAGGAGCTGTCGACGAGGCCCGAGGCGACGGCGGCGACGACGACCGCCGCCGACGTCAGCCACGGGCCGAGATCGGCTTTGCCGCGCCACAGCGCGCGCACGATGGCGATGAAGGCGGCCACGAAAGCGAAATCCATGCCGAGGGCGCGCGGTTCCGGAAGGGCGGAGGCGAAGACGACGCCGAGCACGGTCGAGGCGGTCCACACAGCCATCAGGACGAGCCCCGCGCCGACGAGATAGGCGTAGCCGCCGGTTCCGCGTCGGGCCCGCCGCGCCAGCATCAGCGCCCAGTTTTCATCCGTAGTCAGATGAGCGCCCGCAAGAAGCTGCCAGAACGGCCGATTGGCGTAGACGTCGCGGATCGACGCCGTCACCAGCACAAGCCGTAAATTGAGAGCGAGCCCGGCGACGATCGCCGCGAGCGCGCCTGCGCCCGCCATGATCCGCTCGACGGCGACGATCTGCGACGAGCCGGCGAATACGAAAGCGCTCATGAAGCCGACTTCAAGGCTGCTCATGCCCGCCTGCGCGGCGAGGAGGCCGAAAGCCATGCCGTACACGGCGACGCCGATCGCGAGCGGCGTCACGTCGCGCGCGCCCTGCAACGCCTCCTTGCGCGCCGGTCTGTTCATTTCCATCGCTTGGGTCGCAGGGTCATGCCCAGGGAATCTGCCTTGCCTCGCGCCGTCGCGCCAGACGCAAGCCGCCGGGGGCGGCTTCGTTCATCTTCGCCGGTGCAACGGCGCATCCCGCATCTGGCGGCATTAGCCGCCTGAGACATCGCCGCCATGCGTAAGTATTGACTTACTTAAGGCGGCGGCATACGGTAAGTCATGACTTACGGAGAAAAGCTTGAGGCGCTCGGGCCGCCGACGCGCCGGGCGATTTTCGAGAAACTGAGGGAAGGGCCGTCCTCCGTCGGACGGCTGGCCGAGGGCCTGCCCGTGTCGCGTCCGGCGGTGTCGCAGCACCTGAAAGTGCTGAAGGACGCCGGCCTCGTCGTCGAGGCGCGGCGTGGAACCGAGCGCATCTATAGTCTCGATACGGAAGGCGTCAGCGCTTTGCGCGATTACTTTGACGGTTTCTGGGACGACGCGCTCTCCGCCTACAAACGCTCGCTGGAAGCGTCGGACGCATAGGGAAAGGACCGGTTCATGTCATCGACCGCAATCGAACCCGTGGTCAAACGCCTGTCGCTGAAGGCGCCGCCGGAGAAGGCGTTTCATCATTTTACGGACAATCTCGGCTTGTGGTGGCCGCTGGAAACGCACAAGCTGTCGAAAGGCGCCGCCGTCAGCGCGACCTTCGAGGCGCGCGAAGGCGGGCGCGTCTACGAAACGGGAGACGACGGCGTCGAGCGCGAATGGGGCCGCGTCAAGATCTGCGAACCGCCGCATCGTCTTGTGTTTTCCTGGGTGCTGGACAAGCCGGACGAGGCGACGGAGGTCGAGGTGACGTTCGAGGGCGACGGCGCGGGCGGGACGGCCCTGACGCTGACGCATCGCGGCTGGGAGAATCGCAATCGCGAGGCGCGCGACATGTACGATCGCGGCTGGACGGGCGTTCTCGAGGCTTTCGGGAGGAAGCTCTGACGCGGCCTACGGGTTTTCGCCGAAACGATAGCCGACGCGCATGCCGACATTGTCGAGGCCCTGATTGCGGTCGGTGTCTCCGAACAGGCCGCCGTTGGAAAGGTGTTCGTAAAACGCCTGCATGCGCCAGCGCCGGCTGAGCCGGACGCCGACGCCGAATTCCGCCCGGAACAGCATGCGCGAGCCGAACAGGATATGGTGTTCGAGAATGTCCTCGTAGCGCGGATCGTCCGGGGGCGGCAGGTCTATTTCGCCATTGTGCCGGGCGAAGCCGAGGTCGGCTTCGACGAACAGCCGGTCGCGCGCGACATGCTGCTCCCAGGCGAGGCCGGCATGCCAGAAATCCGTTCCGCCATTGGTGTTGAACGAGGCGCCGATATAGGGCCGCGGCGACAGGATATGCCGCAGCGGCTTCGGGGAGGCGAACAGGGCTTCGATGCTGATGTCGGCGCCGCCTTCGGCGGTCGGGTCGCCGCCGTTGAAATCGACGGCGTGCGCCGCCGCGCCGAGCCGCGCCTCGCTGAGAATATCGGCGCCCGCCGCGGCTCGCGGCCACGCCGCGGCTGCCGCCAAAACGATAACGGTCCCCAAACGCATCGGCGCGCCCCACCTCCCTTGTCATGGGTCAGACGGTCGGTCTTGCTGTGCGCCTTCGCTGTGCGTTTCCCCGGTCGCCGACTTTACTTCAGCACGCCTGGCCAGTTCTCGTTGGCCTTGGCGATGAAGCCGGGAATGTCCTTTTCCCAGTCGCGCTGCACTTTGTCATTGTAATTCAGATAAAGCTTGCCGTCGACGATGGTCCAGTTCTTCGGATTGCCGGGCGCCGTGTAGCCCTGGCTGACCGCCCAGGCGCAATAGCCGCCGAACTGCGGCGCGTAGTCTTCGGGCGCGGCCGCGAACGACGCAAGATTGTCGGCGGAGACGAAACGCCAGGTTGCGCCCTTATAATCGTAGGAAAATTCCGCCTCGCCCTTCGCCGGCTCGCCCTGCGTGAAATACGCGACCGGGTCGTAGCCGCTGACCGCCAGTTTGGAGAAACGGGGCGTATAGATTTCCGCATCGGCGGCGAACGCCGGCGCGGCCAAAGCCGAAGCGGCGAGGGCCGAAGCGACGGCGGCGGAAATGAGCGTGCGGCGGGCAGTCATGGATGATCCTCCCTGATCGGTGCTGCGATCTAGGCTCGGCGCGCCGGCGAGATCAACACACAGGTGTTCACGCTTCGCGGAGCGCGCTAAGAAGGCCGCCACGCCAAAAACAAAAAGGGGACGCGCTCGTCATGCTTCGTATCTTCGCCTTCATCGCCGCCGCCTGCGCGCTGGCGTCGGCCGCGTTCGCCGCGCCCGCCGACGATCTCGACAGACTGTTCGACGACTACTGGGCGAACGAAATGCGCGAGAACCCGTTCGCTGCGACGCTGTCGGGCGTCATGGACTACAATGCGGAAGTTCCGGGCGTGGCCCCGGAAGACTATGCGCGGCGGCTCGAGGAAGCGAAAGCCTTCAAGGCGCGTCTCGATGCGATCGACCTTTCGAGCGTATCCGAGAGCCAGAAACTCAGCGCCGAACTGCTCGGTTTCATCCTCCGGCACGATATCGCGCTCGCCGCCTACCGGGGCTGGCGCATCCCGTTTCTCGCCGATACGGGTTTTCATTCCGACTTCGGCTACGTGGCGAGCGCCACGCCGTTCCGCACAAGGAAGGATTACGACGACTACCTGACGCGCCTCGCCGGGCTTCCGGCCTATATCGACCAGAATATCGAGAACATGCGGCTCGGGCTCGCCGACGGCTTCACCCAGCCGAAGGAAATCTTGCCGCTGATCATGCCGTCGTTCGAAGCGCAGGCGACGGCGCGCGCCGAGGATCACCCGCTTTACGGGCCGTTCGAGAGTTTTCCGGCGGCCATCGGCAAGCAACAGCAGGCGGCGCTTAGGAAAAAGGGGATCGCCGTTCTGACCAACGAGGTCATTCCCGCCTATGAACGCCTGCTCGCCTTCATGCGCGACGACTATCTGCCGAACGCGCGCGAAACGCTCGGCGCCGACGCATGGCCGGAAGGCGAGGAATATTATGGCGCGCTGGTGCGCTATTACACGACGCGCGACGACGCGACGCCGGAGGCGATTCATGCGCTCGGCCTCAAGGAAGTGGCGCGCATCCGCGCCGAGATGGACAAGGTGATCCGAAAGACCGGCTTCAAGGGAACGTTCGCCGAGTTCATCGACTTCCTGCGCACCGACAAGCAGTTCTACGCCGACACGCCGGACGAGCTGCTGCAATATGCGGCGTGGGTGTCGAAAAGCATCGACGGCATGCTGCCCGGCTATTTCGGCAAGCTGCCGCGCCAACCCTACTCGGTGGAGCCGGTGCCGGCGGAGATCGCCGAGAACTACACGTCGGCGCGTTATTCGGGCGCGCCTCCGGGCGGCCAGCACGGCGGTCAGTACTGGGTCAACACCAGCTCGCTCGACAAGCGTCCGCTCTACGAAATTCCGGCGCTGACCCTGCATGAGGCGGTTCCGGGACATCATCTGCAGACGGCGCTCGCCTACGAGATCGATGACGCCCCCGAATTCCGCGCGCAGTTCTATCCGCATGCGTTCGGCGAGGGGTGGGGGCTTTATTCGGAAAAGCTCGGGGTCGAAATGGGCGTCTACAAGACCGCCTATGACGACTTCGGCCGTCTTTCCATGGAAATGTGGCGCGCCTGCCGGCTGGTCATCGACACCGGCCTGCATTCGAAGGGCTGGACCCGCCAGCAGGCCATGGACTATCTCGCCTCGAATACGGCGCTGTCATTGAAGAACGTGCAGACGGAAGTCGATCGCTACATCGCCTGGCCTGGTCAGGCGCTCGCCTACAAAATGGGCGAGCTGACGATCTGGGAGCTTCGGGCCCGCGCCGAAAAGGCGCTCGGCGACAAGTTCGACATCCGCGAGTTTCATGATGCGGTGCTCGACGAGGGCGGGCTGCCGCTCGACATTCTGAGCGAGCGCATCGACGCTTATATCGCGCGCAAGAAAGCGGAGTAGGGCGTGAGCGTTCCAGTTCTTGAAACCGAGCGGCTGATTCTCCGCGGCCGGACGATGGCGGATTTTCCCGCCTATCGCGACATGCTCGCGGACATCAACGTCATGCGCGGCATCGGCGGCAAGGCGCTGAACCAGGAGGAAGCGTGGTTCCGCTTCGCCCGGCAGGCGGGGTTCTGGGCGCTCAAGGGCTACGGCTGCTGGGCGGTCGAGGAGAAGCATAGCGGCCTTTTCATCGGCGATGTCGGCGTCGCGGAGTTCAAGCGCCACATCGACCCGTCGCTGATCGGCAAGCCGGAATTCGCCTGGGTTCTCGTCGCGGCCGCCCACGGCAAGGGCTATGCGACGGAGGCGGCGCGGGCCGCGCTCGGCTGGGCGGACGGAAAATTTCCCGAGGCGACGATGTGCTGCATCATCGACGTCAGGAATACGGCCTCGATCCGCGTCGCCGAAAAACTCGGCTTCCGGGAAGCCGCGCGCACCAAGTATCACGCCGACGACGTGATCGTTTTCGAGCGATCTGCGAAATAAGTTAGCGCCGCCTGTCACGCGGCGGCCTCCTGTCTCGTCCTAGGGGCGAGACAGGAGAGAACCATGATAAAACGCGCGCTGGCGGGGCTGCTCGCCGCCTTCACAGGCTTCAACGGGGCGTCGATGCTGCTCGACGGGCCCGGCTGGTACCAGCGGGTTCCCGGGGTGGTCGACACCGGCCCGTTCAATCCGCATTTCGTCGCCGATATCGGCGCGGCGTTTATCGCCGCCGCCCTCGGGCTTGCCGCCAGGGCGTGGCGCGACGGCCTGTGGCCCGCCGCGGCGGCGGGATCGGCCTTCCTCGTCTTTCACGCCCTTATCCACGTCGCCGGTCTCGGCCACTCGCATACGGCGGGTTTCGAGGCGCTGGCCGTCATCCTGCCCGCGGCGCTCGCCGTCTGGGCCTCAACCCCAAGTAAAGGAGCGTTCCATGTCTGAAGGAATGACTGTCGAAACTTTGAGATCGTTCGGCGCGCATTACGGCTACGATGTGTCGTATATGGAGCATATGCTGGCGGTCGCCCCGGAGGCGTTCGCGAAGTTCTGGAAGATCACCGAGGCCTCGTCGCATGTCGGCGCCGCGCCGCTCGCGGCCACGTTCGCTGCGAAAATCATCGGCGCGCTTGCGGAGGATTGCGGACCATGCGTGCAGCTCGGCGTGAAGATGGCGGAGGAGGCGGGCGTTCCCGCCACAGAGATCGAAGCAGTGCTGACTCGTGATGTGAGCGCCATGAGCGAAGACGTCGCCGTCGCCTTCCGCTTCGCGGACGCGCTGGCGCGCCACGATCCGTCTCTCGACGAGGCGCGCGAAGATGTGCGCGCCCGCTGGACCGACCGGGGCGTGGTCGATCTGACGCTCGCCATGCAGGCGGTGCGCATGTTCCCGATGATGAAAGTCGGGCTCGGCTTCGGCAAGACCTGCCAGCGCGTATCGGTCGGCGGAAGGCCGGTCGATGTCGTGAAGGCCGAAGCGGCGAGAGAGGCGGCATGACGAAATCGCCGGATCCGCTCGGTCCCTATCGCGGCCGGCTTCTCGGGCTCGCTTATCGGATGCTCGGCAGCCGGTCCGAAGCGGAGGACGTGCTGCAGGACGCCTGGCTGCGTTTCGCGTCGGTCGATCCTGCAACGGTGAGGAACGAGGAGGCGTACTTCGTCACCACGGTGACGCGCCTCTGCCTCGACCGCCTGAAGTCGGCGCGGGCGCGGCGCGAGATCTATGTCGGCCCGTGGCTGCCGGAGCCGGTGTTCGACGCCGAGGAGTTGTCGCCGCACAGCGCCGTGGAACTGGCCGACGATCTGTCGTTCGCGCTGCTGCTGACGCTGCAGAATCTGTCGGCGCCGGAACGCGCCGCCTTTCTTCTGCACGACGTGTTCGACACGCCGTTCTCTGAAGTCGCCGAGGCGCTCGGCAAGAGCGAGGCCGCCTGCCGCCAGCTCGCGGCGCGGGCCCGCAAGGCGGTGACCGCCAGCCGTCGGGAGCGGCGCCCGCCGCCGGAAGAGCACCGCGCCCTGCTTGAGAGTTTCGTCGCCGCCGCATCGAGCGGCGACCCGTCCCGTCTCAAATCCCTGCTCGCCGAAGACGCAGTGTCGCTCACCGATGGCGGCGGCGTGAAGCGCGCCGCGCTCAACCCGATTCGCGGCGCCGACAGGGTGGCGCGCTTCTTCACCGGTCTGATCGCCAAGCTCACGGCGCAAGGCTCGAAAGTCGCCTTCGAGCCGGCGACCGTGAACGGCGAGCCGGGACTGCTGCTCTTTCTCGACGGCGAACTCGACGAAACCATGTCGATCGCCGTGGAGAACGGCCGCATCGCGGCGGTGTATGTGGTCCGCAATCCCGAGAAGCTGCGCGGCGCCGCGCAGCTTCATTGAGCCCTACTGAAGAATCTCGTCGATGCGCCGTTGCGCGATCGGGTGATAACCCGCCCGCGCGGCGGCGTAGACGCGGTCGGCGAACGCCTTGCGGTCGTTTTCAGCGAGCCGCCTGTAGAGCGGGTAGATGAATTTGCCGCGCCCGACTCGCATGAGGAACGTCTCCAGCGGCGTCATCGCCGGCTCGTAGCCGGCCTTGATCGTCTTCATGTACCAGGCGAAGGCGATCTCGGCGTTGCCGGCGTGGCTGAGATCGAACGCCGCGTCGAGTTCGGCGAACTGGTCGAGCGTCAGCGCTTCGGGGAGCGTGTTGAGGAAGTGCAGCCATTCCTGCGTCGACCATTCGGCGCTTTCGATTCCCGCCGCCGCGATCTCGCCGCTCAGCCATTTCGTCTGCTGCGCTGAAACCTTGGCGAAGGCGTCCGATACCGGATTGTCGATGGTCGACGGAAGGCCCTGGCCGTAGACCCATTCCTGAATCTCGGCGTCGCTCACCGCGTCGGGATGCTGCGACCGCAGTTTCTCGTTGAGGTAGGCGAGGAAGTCCTCGGTGACGATCGACCGGAAAGCGAAATGGTCGAAATAATCCTTGAGGAACGGGTCGAACGACTCGCGTCCGAAACGCTGCTCCAGAAAGCGCAGGAAGAACTGACCCTTGTCGTAGGCGACGCGGCTGAACGCGTCGTCGGGATGTTCGAGGTCCTCCGGCAGCTTCAACTGCGACAGGGCGGGATCGTCCAGGTCTGCGATGGTCCGTTTCAGGCCGTCGAGCGCCAGCCTTTCCTCCATCAACGCGCGCTCGCGTCCGTACAGCGCCTCCATCACCCGGCCTTCGACATAGGTGGTGAAGCCTTCGTTGAGCCATGCGTCCCGCCAGGTGGCGTTGGTGACGAGATTGCCCGACCAGGAATGCGCCAGCTCGTGCGCGACGACGTTGGTGAGGCTCTTGTCTCCGGCGATCAGCGTCGGCGTCAGGAAGGTAAGGCGCGGATTCTCCATTCCGCCGAACGGGAAGCTCGCCGGCAGAACGAGCATGTCGTAGCGGCCCCAGCGATAGGGACCGTAAAGCGCCGCGTTGGCTTCCTCCATCAGCGGCGTATCCTCGAACTCGCGCGCCGCCGCGTCGAGCGCGGCATCTTCCGTATACACCCCGATCTCGCCGTTGATGGCCTTGAAATCGATGTCGCCGACGGCGATGGCGATGAGATAGGAGGGGACGGGCTGCGGCATCCGGAACGTGTATTCGCCGTCGCGCGGGCCGCTGTCCTGCTCGGCGCTCATCACGGCGGTCAGCTCGGGCGGCGTGCGCAATGTCGCGCTGTAGGTCATGCGCACCGCCGGCGTGTCCTGCAGCGGCGCCATGGTGCGGGCGTAGATCGACTGGTTCTGGCTGAACAGGTACGGATGCTCTTTGCCGTCGGTCTGTTCCGGCGACAGCCATTGCAGCCCTTCCGCGCCGGGGCTCGTGCGATAGGCGATGCGGATTTTACTGGCGCCGGCTGGAAGCGCGATTTCGAGTTTCGATCCCATGACCGGATCGTCGGCGCCGAGGGTGAATTCCGCGGGCGTCCAGCCGCCGCGCGTTTCCGCCTCCACCTTCCTGATTTCGAGGTCATTGCTGTCGAGAACGACCTTGTCAGCGCCCGCCTTGAGGCGTTTGAGGTCCAGCGTGGCGACGCCGTCGAGGGTCTTGCTGTCGAAATCGACGTCAAGGTTGAGATCGATATTCGTCACCTGCACTTCGTCGTAGTTGGCGTAGGTGAACACGTCGCCGATGACGACCGGCGCGGGCGACGCCGCAGGCGGCGTCTCGGCCGCTTCCTTTTTCCCGCAGGAGGCGACAACGACAGCGAGCGCGCCAATGGCGACGGTGGAGAGAAGTTTCATGGACAGGGACCCTCGGTGAGCGATGCGCGGGGACCCTACCGGGCGGACGCGGGAGCGGCAAGTTAGCGGGGAGGCGGCTCGAGCGCGTCGTTGACAAGCGCGGTGTCGAGATACTCGGTGATCTCGACGATTTTCCCTTCCCGCATCCGGTAAATCCAGCAATAGGCGTTGTTGTAAGGCTTGCCGGCCTTGGTGGTGACGCGGCCGCGGCTTTCGACCGCGACGAGATCGTCCTCGGCGATAATCCGGAGCGCGCGATTGACGTAGACGTCGCCGAACTGCGCGAACAATGGCGCGAGCAGCTTCTCGGCGATCGTCGCCCTGCCTTCATAGAGTCCAGACCAGGCGGTGGTTCCCATCATGTCCCAGCGCACGTCTTCGGCGTAGAGCGCGCCGAGGGGGCGGCGGTCTCCGGCGGCGAGCGCCTCATAGGCCTGTGCGATGAGTTTCTTGTTTTCGGCGGCGGACATTCGGCTGCTCCTTGGCGTTGGTTGTTTTTGTGGCCAGAGGATCGCCGGGCGGCCTATATTCGGCAAGCGGATGACATGGATAGCTGGTATTCGTATGACGAATTTACAGGACCTCGACCTCAACCTTCTCGCCCCGCTGGAGGCGCTGCTCGCCGAGCGCAGCGTCAGCCGCGCCGCCGACCGGCTGGGTCTGTCGCAGCCGGCGACGAGCCACGCCTTGCGCCGACTGCGCGAAGCGCTCGGCGATCCGCTGCTGGTGCGGTCCGGCGCGGGCATGACGCTGACGCCGCGCGCCGAAAGCCTCCGCGCGCCGCTGGCCGCCGCGCTGGAGAGCGTGCGCGGCGTGTTCGAACAGACATGCTTCGATCCCGCGACGACGCAACGCCGCTTCGTGGTGATGATGCCGGATGTCGTCCTTGGACTGATCGTTCCGCCGCTGATCGAGCGGACGAGCCGCGAGGCGCCGGACGCGGTCATCCAGGCGATCCCGCTGCGCGGCCCCTCGGCGATGACGCACGAGCTTGAGGAGGGCGTCGATGCGGTCATATCCTGCGCGCCCGACGATTACCCGGGGTTTCGCCGCCAGCGCCTTTATACGGACAGCGACGCGCTCGCCGTGCGTCGGGGCCATCCGCAGGCGCGAAGGCTTTCGCGCGCCGAGGTTTTCGCTTCAGCGCGTCATGTCGCCGTCATCGGCATTGGACGGCGGGAGGACATGATCGAGGAATGGTTGCGGGCCAACGGGCTCGCCCGCAGGATCGCCTTCATCGCCTCGACCTATATGCAGGCGTTGCACGTCGCCGCGAAAACGGACCTTGTGGCTTTCGTTCCGAGCCGTCTGATCGCTGTGACCGCCGGCGATCTCGGGCTCGTCGCGGCGAGGCCGCCGCTCGACCCCGGCGTCGACGAGCAATTCCTGTTCTATCCGGCGCGGATGCAGGGCGATCCCGCCTCGATCTGGCTGCGCGGACTCATTCTCGACATCGCCCGCGACTTCGCCGGGCGGGCCGCCGCGCGGCGATAGCCCCGGTTTCGCGACGGGGCGGCGTTTCGTATAGAGGCGGGGAGTCAACGAGGAACAGCGAAGCGATGGAATACAGAACGCTCGGCAAATCAGGATTGCGCGTATCGGAGATCGGCCTCGGCTGCTGGCAGTTCGGCGGCGACTTCGGGCCGATCGACGAGACGACGGTCGATGCGATCCTCGATGCGGCGGCGGAAGAGGGCATAAGCTTTTACGACACGGCGGACGTCTACGGCGCCGGGCGCAGCGAAACGCTGATCGGAAAGCGCTTCGCCGCGGGAAAAGGCGACGCGGTGATCGCCACCAAGGTCGGCCGCGCGGCGACGCTCTATCCCGACAAGTACGAGTATGATGCGGTGCGCGCCAGCGTCGCCGCTTCGGCGCGGCGTCTCGGCGCCGAGGCGCTCGATCTCGTGCAGCTTCACTGCGTGCCGACCGACGTGCTGCGCGGGGGCGGGATTTTCGACATCATGAACCAGCTGCGAGACGAGGGGCTCGTCCGCAACTGGGGCGCCAGCGTTGAGACCATCGAGGAAGCTAAAATCTGTCTGGAGCAGGACAATCTCGTTTCGCTTCAGATCATCTTCAATCTCTTCCGTCAGGACGCCGCCTGGGATCTGCTGCCGCAGGCGGCGGCGAAGAATGTCGGCGTCATCGTTCGCCTGCCGCTGGCGAGCGGTCTGCTCAGCGGCAAGTTCAGGGCGGACGAGACGTTCGCGCCCGGCGATCATCGCAACTACAACCGCGACGGCGCAGCCTTCTCGGTCGGCGAGACTTTCTCGGGTCTTGAGCTGGCGACCGGCGTGGCGCTTGTCGAGGAGCTGCGCGCCTTCGTTCCCGACGGCTGGAGCATGGCCGATCTGGCGCTGCGCTGGATACTGGACCACCCGGCGGTGAGCAGCGTCATCGCCGGCTGCTCGAAGCCGGCGCAGGCGCGGGACAACGCGCGCGCCGCGTCGCTTCCCGCCCTGCCGCGCGAGACGCACGAAACGCTGCGAAGATTTTACGAAGACAGAGTGCGGCCGGCGATCCGCTGTCCGATATAAGCCTAGCCGCCGCCCTGCGCGAAGGCGTCCTTGAATTTTTCGCGGAGCGCCTGCTTCTGCACCTTGCCCATGGTGTTGCGCGGCAATGCATCGAGCCAGAAGAAGCGGCGCGGGCGCTTGAACTTCGCCAGCGGCTCCATGGCCTTGGCGAGCGCCGTATCGTCCGGGCGCGGCGCATCCCTGGCGGCGACCAGCACGGCGACGACGCCTTCGCCCATGTCGGGGTGGGGCGCGCCGACCACCGCCGACTCGCCCACGCCCGGCAGCGCGTCGAGGACCTGTTCGATCTCGATCGGATAGATGTTGTAGCCGCCGGAGATGACGAGATCCTTCGAACGTCCGACCAGCGACAGCCTTGCCGCGGCGTCGAGCTTGCCAATATCTCCGGTGACGAACCAGCCGTCGCGGAATTCGCTCTGGGTTTTTTCGGGCTTGCGCCAGTAGCCGGCGAAAATGTTCGGCCCCTTGACCTCAACATTGCCGGCCTCGCCGTCGGGCAGGGGCGCGCCGTTCTCGCCGGTGATGCGGATCTCGACATCGGGCAGCGCGAAGCCGACCGTGCCGGCGATGCGTTCGCCATGCAGCGGGTTCGAGGCGATCATGCCCGCTTCCGACATGCCGTAGCGTTCGAGAATTTTATGGCCGGTGCGCCTCTCGAAAGCGTTGAACGCCTCGACCGTAAGCGGCGCAGATCCGGAGATGAACAGGCGCACGCCGGCGCAGTCCGCCTCGCCGAAACCCGGATCGGCGAGAAGCCGCGCGTAGAAAGTCGGCACGCCCATCATTACTGTCGCGCGCTTGAGGGCGTCGCGCACCGCGCCGACGTCGAACGCCGGGAGGAACAGCGCTTCCGAGCTGTTCAGCATCGCCGTGTGCAGCGCCACGAATAGGCCGTGAATATGGAAGATCGGCAGCGCGTGCAGCAGAACGTCGCCGGGGACGAAGCCCCACAGCGCATGCAGGGCGAGCGCGTTGGAAGCGAGATTGCCGTTGGTCAGCATCGCGCCCTTCGAACGTCCCGTGGTGCCGGAAGTGTAGAGAATGACCGCGATATCTTCTCTCGTGCGCGGTTCGGCGCCGTTGAAGGGAACAGTGTCCTCCGCCGCGTCGGCGAGCGAGCCCTCGCCGTCCGCGCCGAGCGTATAGACGCCGTGCACGCCCGCTTTCGCGGCGACTGCTTTCAGCGCTTCTTCCTTTTCGGGACTGCACACGAACAGCGCCGGCTCCGCGTCGGCGAGAAAATAGGCGATCTCCGCTTCCGTGTACGCTGTGTTGAGCGGGACGTAGACGAGTCCGGCGCGTAGCGCGGCGAGATACAGCGCGACATTCTCGGGGCTTTTGTCGATCTGCACACAGACGCGGTCGCCGGACTTCGCGCCGGCGGCGATGAGCGCGCCCGCCATGCGCGCCGACAGCGCCTCGACCTCGCCATAGGTCCAGCGCCGCCCGCCGGGAACGGCGAGGAACGGCGCGGCCGGATCGAAGCGGGAGGCGAGGAGCGCGTAGAACATGCGCTCAGGGTTCAGGTTTCGCCGAGCGTCGTCAACCGCCTTGTCGCGCCGCATGGGCTTTCATCGCGGCGGTCAGCCAGTTCGTGAACCCCTCGGCGATGGTTTCGAAGCGCGTCCGGAAATCCGGGTGGGAGAGATAAAGATCGGCGAGGCCGGAATACGCGTCCGGCGGGCAAGGACGGCTCCACATCGCGCCGACCCACGCCCTGTGGCTTTCGAGCAGAGGGTCCAGCGCGGAGGTATCAGACGCCGTTCCTTCCTTCATCGCCGCCGCGAGCGCTGTTTCGATCTCTTCCAGATCGCGCATAAGCTCCGCTCGCTGCTGGTCGTTCGCATCGGCGTAGGCTTTCTTGCTGGCGTCGATGCGCGCGCGCATATCGACGCCGTAATTTTCGACGAGCCAGCTTTCGTATTCTTCCTGCTTTTCGTTCGAGAAGCCCTTGTAGAGATCATTCGTTTTCATATCGCGCTCGCTTTCCAGTTCGGCGATCGTGCGGTCGATCGTTTTCAGAAGCTGGCGATAGCGTTTCGCTTCGGCCGCGAGCCGTTCCCGGTGTCCGGCGAGAAGCGCGGCGTAGTCCGAGCCCTGGCGTTCGAGAAGGTCTGCGATCTCTTTCAGCGGGATCTGCATCTCCCGATGCAGCATGATCTGCTGCAGGCGGAGGAATTCATCCCGACCGTAATAGCGATAGCCGTTGTCGCCAACGAACGCGGGGGAAAGAAGACCGATCTCGTCGTAATGCCGAAGGGTGCGGACGGAAACGCCCGCCGCCGTCGCCAAGTCTCCGATGGTCAGTTTCTGTTTCATGTCCCGCGCTTTCCGCTGGCGGGATCGATAAGGCCTCACGCAGCGTGAGGGTCAAGAGCCGCCGGGCGGCGCGCCGCGCGCCGCCCGGACACGGGCGCGTCAGGCGTTCTTCATCGCCTGCTCCATCGAGCGGCGTTGCGCCGGACGATCCTTGAGGCCGTTCCAGTAAGCTTCGAACTCGGGACGCTTGGGGAGAGTCCCGAACTGCATCCCCCATCCGACATGCGCGCCGACATAGACGTCGGCGGCGGTGAAGCCGGGGCCGGCGACGTAGTTGCGCCCCTTGAGACGGTTGGCGAGCGTTTCGACGGTTCCGTCATAGGTGCCGTAGCCGAACATGCCCTGCCGCTCGGGCGCCGGATCCCATCCGACGGCGTGGTTGGAAATGGCGGCCTCCAGCGGCCCGGCGGCGAAGAACAGCCAGCGATAGTAGTCGCCGCGGTCGGCCGGCGGAGGCGCAAGCCCGGCTTCGGGAAAGGCGTCGGCGAGATAGGCGCAGATCGCCGCGCACTCGGTCACCACCGTGTCGCCATGCTTGATCGCCGGCACCTTGCCCATCGGGTTGATGGCGAGATAGTCGGGCGCCTTCATGGTGGTGCCGAACTCCTTGATCTCGATCCGGTACGGCGCGCCGACTTCTTCCAGCATCCAGTGAATGATGCCGCCGCGCGAGCGGGGGTTGGTGTAGAAAACGAGTTCCTTGGTCATGGCTGGCTCCGGGTGAGGGGCGGGACAGGCTCGTTCTAGCGCAGAATGCTGCCATCGGGTGTCAGCATCGAGACAAGGCTCACCGGCCTTGACCTCTCCGGCGCCATTCCGGAAGAAGTGGGGCGCAGGCGAGGATTTCGGGGTGGCCGACGTGTTTGACGAAAAGCAGGCGGCGGGGACGGCGCGGGGCGGCAATTTCGCGGCGGCGCTCGACCACGCCATTGACACGGCCGCCGGCTGGCTCGCGGAGCGCCAGAAGTCCGAAGGCTATTGGGTCGGACGGCTCGAATCCAACGCCTGCATGGAGGCGCAGTGGTGTCTCGCCCTGTGGTTCATGGGCCTTGAGAACCATCACCTGCGGCCCCGCCTCGCAAAGTCGCTGCTGGAGTCGCAGCGGCCCGACGGCTCCTGGCAGATCTATCACGACGCGCCGGCGGGCGACATCAACACAACCGTCGAGGCGTATGCGGCGCTCCGCTCCACGGGGATGCCCGCGAATGATCCGGCGCTTGAAAAAGCCGCGGTGTGGATTCTCTCGAAAGGCGGGCTGAAGAACGTCCGCGTATTCACCCGCTACTGGCTGGCGCTGATCGGCGAGTGGCCCTGGGAAAAGACGCCGAATCTGCCGCCGGAAGTCATCTGGTTTCCGAACTGGTTCGTCTTTTCGATCTACAATTTCGCGCAGTGGGCGCGGGCGACCCTGATGCCGATCGCCGTGTTGTCGGCGCGCCGCCCGTCGCGCCCCTTGCCGGGCCCGAACCGGCTCGACGCGCTGTTTCCGGGCGGGCGCGAAAAGTTCGACTACGAACTGCCGGGCAAGCCGGGCGCAGATTTCTGGGACGGATTCTTCCGCACGACCGATCGCATCCTGCACGGCCTTCAGAGCTTCGGCGCCGAGGCGCATGTCGGCCTCTGCCGCAACGCCGCGATCAAGCGCGCGCTCGAATGGATCATCCAGCATCAGGACGCGGACGGCGTGTGGGGCGGCATCCAGCCGCCCTGGATCTATTCGCTGATGGCGCTCTACACGGAAGGCTATGCGCACGATCATCCGAACGTCGCCAAGGGTCTTGCGGCGCTCGACGATCCGCGCTGGCGCGTCGATATCGGCGAGGCGACGTGGATACAGGCCTCGACCTCGCCGGTGTGGGACACCGAGCTTGCGCTGCTCGCCTACGACGACGCGAAAGTCGATCACAAATATCCGGCGGAAGTCGAAAAGGCCGTTCAGTGGCTGCTCGATCAGCAGGTGCGGCGCCCCGGCGACTGGCAGGTGAAGGTTCCGAACGTCGCGCCCGGAGGCTGGGCGTTCGAATACAAGAACTACTTCTATCCCGATACGGACGATACGGCTGTCGCCCTCATCATCCTGTCGCAGTTCCGCGACGATCCGAAATGGAAGGCGAAGGGCGTGGAGGAGGCGATCCGCCTCGGCGTCGACTGGCTTCTCGGCATGCAGTGCCGGGACGGCGGCTGGGGCGCCTTCGACAAGGACAACGACAAGAAGATCCTCACCAAGATTCCATTCTGCGATTTCGGCGAGGCGCTCGATCCGCCGTCGGTGGATGTGACGGCGCACATCGTCGAGGCGTTCGGCAAGCTCGGACTCAAGGATCACCCGGCGATGATCCGAGCCATTGCGTGGCTGAAACGCGAGCAGGAGGCGGACGGCTCCTGGTTCGGCCGCTGGGGCGTCAATTACATTTACGGCACAGGCGCCGTGCTGCCGGCGCTCGAGGCCGTCGGCGAAGACATGAACCAGCCCTGCGTCCATCGCGCCTGCGACTGGCTTCTGGACCGTCAGCAGGCTGACGGCGGCTGGGGCGAGTCGTGCGCCTCCTACATGGATCCAGCCATGTCGGGCCGCGGCAAGACGACCGCCTCGCAGACCGCTTGGGCGCTGATGGGGCTCGCCGCCGCGAACCGCGAGAAAGACCGCGACGCCATCGCCAGAGGGACCGCCTTCCTGGTCGAGCGGCAGAAAAACGGCACATGGGAAGAGCCGGAATACACCGGCACAGGTTTTCCCGGCTATGGCGTCGGCGCGACCATCAAGCTCGGCGACCCGCTGCTGGCCGAGCGGCTGAAGCAGGGGCCGGAGCTAAGCCGCGCCTTCATGATCAACTACAATCTCTACCGGCACTATTTCCCGCTGATGGCGATGGGACGGGTGCGGAAGATTTTGCAGGCGTAGGTTTCTTGCGGTTTTGACCGCCGCATCTCCGGCGATCCGTTTATGAGCTCGACGCGCGAACAAATGGCTGCATTGAAGCGCCGCGCCGAAGCGCTGGGGCCTGCGGCGTTCTTCATCTCCGGGTGGCTCGTCTATCTCGTCTTCCTCTATCCCGGCTTCATGAGCACCGACTCCGTCCATCAATTGCTGGAGGCGCGGCGGGGCGAGATCGCCGACTGGCATTCGCCGGCGATGACATGGCTGTGGGGCGCCGTCGACCGCATCGCGCCGGGACCGTCGGGGATGCTGTTTCTGCAATCGACCGCGCTGTGGGCCGCGTTATGGGTGATCTACCGCCGGACCGTCGCCGGGCGCGCGCCGCTCGCCGGCGCCGCCCTGTTTTCGGGGCTGATGTTTTTTCCGCCGGTCTTCGGGGTGGCCGGCGTCGTCTGGAAAGACATTCTGATGTGGGCGGCGCTGACGGGCGCCGTCGCCGCGCTCGCTTCCTTCGCCGCCCGCCGCGCCGCGCCCGGGTCATGGCGCGCGCCGCTCGCCGTTTATGCAGCCTGTTGTCTGGCGGCGGCGCTGATGCGCCCGAATGCGATCTTCTTCATCGCAGCGCTCTCGATCTTGCCGGCCAGTTCGCTGTTCGAACGCCGGCGCGGCGCGATGTACGCGCTGTTGTCCGTCGGCGCCGCCAGCCTCGCGCTGCTCGCCGTCGCCAGCGCCGTAAACCGCAGCATCGCGGTTCGCGCAACCCATCCTGAACTCAGCATCGCGCTGTTCGACATCAGCGGCGTTGTCGCCAACGCTGGAAATGCGGAGAAGCGCGCGGCGCTGTTCGACGAGATTCCCGAGGCGCTGCGCGCAGGCAGCTCGCCGGAACGTCTCGCCGAGACTTATTCTCCGCGCTACTGGCAGGACGTTTTCGCCGCCGAGCCCCCGGGGCTCGACGCGCCGGAGACGTTCGAAACCGACCGTGTCGCCGGGTTCGCCGCCTGGAGCGATCGGGAGCGCGCCGCCCTGATTCGGGCGTGGAAGCGGATGATCGCCGACGCGCCCGGCGCCTATCTCGCGCATCGCGCCCGAGCGTTCGGGGAAGCGATCGGCGCGCCGACCCTGCAATGGCAGCCGGTGCTGATGCAGCCGGCGCACTATCCTGACGAACTCAAGGCTATCTACGCTCCGCCGCGGGAGCAGACCGGCGCGCAAAAACTCGTCGAAGCCGTCTTCTATCGCCTCAGCATCTTCTGGCCCTACAAGCCGTGGTTCTACCTGCTCGCGGCGCTGGCGCTGCTGGCGTTTAACGCATCGACGGCAAAGCTGGCGTCCCTGGAAAGCGCTCTGTGCCTCGCGGCGCTGGCGCATGAGGCGGGCCTGTTCTTTCTCGCGCCGTCGGCGGACTATCGCTACTCGCACATCGCCGTGTTCAGCGTCAGCCTCGCCCTGCTGCTGACCGGCCTGCGGGCGCGATATGGCGGCGGCCCGGTAATTTTCAGCCGCAACTCCCGTCCATCTTCGCGATCCATTCGCGGATGAGCGCGACGCCTTCCTCGTGCGTCACGGCGCGGCCGAGTTCGGGCATCATCGCAGCGGGGTCGGTCGTCTCCAGCCGGAACACCGCGATCGACTGTTCGGGATGGCCGGGAACGAAATCGAAAGGCAGGCCGCCGGAGCCGTTGCCGGCGGCGATGGGCGACTTGCAATAGCCGTAGGACGGACCGAGCGGCGTCGACGGACGCAGGTCGAGGCCGGAGGTGTCGGCGGGACCGACGTTCGAATGGCAGTGCGAACAGTTGGCGTCGAGATAGGCGCGGGCCCGCGCGTCGAGGCTGAACGCCGCGTCTCCCCAGACGGCGTTTTTCGGCGCGGCGGCGGCCTCGCCTTCCGAAACTTCGAGAAGGCCAGACGCTTTCCACCAGTCGAGCTGGTTGAAGCCGGCGTTGAAGGTCGACGGCTTGTTGAGGTGGCGGGCCTTGAGGCCGATGGGATGAATGGCGCGCGTCGTGTTGTTGGTGGCGTGGCAGCCCGCGCACTGGTTGGCGTTCGGCACAAGATAGTTGAAAGCCTCGCGGCGCCCGTCGGCGCGGGCCAGCGTCAGCGGGATCACCTCGCCGGTGCGCTTCAGCCTCGCCTCCGTCTGCGCCTCGTTCCACACATAGGCGAGGGCGATCCAGCCGGCTTCCCGATGCGCGAGGATGCGCGTCTCGATGAGCCGCACGCCGCGCAGCGGCATGGCGCCGTCTTTCACGACGCGCGTTCCCTGCGCCCGGACGACGCCCGGTTCGCCGTCCGTCTCGTAGTAGAAGGTCTTGGAGATGATGGTTCCGACCGGCAAGTCGAAAACGTCTTCCGCATCGTAGCTGGCCGCGGCGCCGTCCGGCAGCGACACGGCGCGCAGCTTCAGCGCGTAGTCGGAGAACAGCGGCGTCGCGAGATCGTAGGGCGTCGCGCCCTTCGACACGTGCAGCACGCCGTTGCGGGCGGAAAGAACGCCCCACGCCGAAAGCTGTTCTGGATAGCCTTCGGCGTGGAAAGTCGGCGTCGGAGACTTTTCGCTGCAGGCCGCGATGACGAAGCACGCGACAAGGGCGGCGCAGACGCGCATCATTCGGCGAGCGGTCCGGTCAGCGTTATGGGCGGCAGCTTCTCCAGCGCGCAGTCATGGTCAGCGGCGGCGAGGCGCGGATTCTTGTTGCCGTTCGGCCCGTCGACGTCGAGCACTTCCGCGCCGTCGTTCTGCACGCAGAGGCGCAGGCTGGCGGGCAGGACGCCGTCCTGCATCTTGGCCGGATCGACATAGCCGTCCCAGAGCACGTCCGGTATGGCGCCGGTGGGACCGAACATGGCGACCTTCAGCGCCTGCAGGTCGAGCCCGTCCGGATTCTTGCCGCCGCCGCCCATGCGGTTGCCGTAAACGTAAATCCCCTCCGGATACGGATCGAAGTCCGGCTTCATGCCTTCCTTGGAGAGGCTGGACGAGAAGATGCTGGCGATAATGACATTGGCTGTCTTGTTGCCAGTAATGTCGTTATCGAAAATCTCCACCTGATCGTTGGCGTTGACGATGACGCCGGAGCCGGCCGGAACGCCCGCGACCGCGGTGCCCGGGTGGCCGAAATTCTTGCGGTTGTTGTCGATCGACTTGTTGCGGAAGACGCGCGTCTTGGCGCCCGGAACCTCGAGATTCGGCATGTTGAACACGAGAATGCCGCCGGTGTTGTCGGTCGCCACGTTGTCGTAGACGTCGGCGCCAGTAGTGTTCTCGATCTCGATGCCGGCGACGTTGCGCTCGGCGCGGCTGTTCCTGACCACGACGTTATGCGACTGCCCGACATAGATGCCGGCGTCGGAGGCGCCGATGGCGACGGCGCCGTCGATCAGCACGTTGGTCGTCTGCACCGGATAGATGCCGTAGGCGCCGTTTTCAGTCTTCGGACCGCCGGTCCATTCCGTCCGCACCCGGCGGATGGCGATGTTCTCGCCTTCGTTGACCTTGAGCGCGTCGCCCTTGGTGTCCTCGATGGCGAGGTCCTCGATGGTGAAGTCGCTGGCGGTCACCAGCAATCCTTCGGCGCCCTGCACCTGTCCGGCGAAGGAGAGGATCGTCTTGTCCATGCCGGCGCCACGGATGGTGACGCCGTCGACGGCGAGAGACAGCGAGCGGTCGAAGGAGAACTTGCCTTCCGGGATGGTGATGACGTCGCCCGGCTTGGCGTCGAGAAGCTGCAGAAGCAGCGTTTCCTGATAGGAGGCGTCGCCGGCCGGCGCCGCCGCTTCCTTCTCGCCGCACGCCGCCAGCGCGACGATGCTCGCCGCTGCAATCAGTGTCTTTCTCATGCGCGTCTCTCCTTCGCCCCATGTTATGCGGCGGGAGAATAGGCGAAGCCGGGCGGGGGATGAAGGGCGCTGCGCAGCCTCAGGCGGCCGCCTCGAGCGCCCCCTTGAAGAAGGCGACGCCGTCGACGCCGCCGAGCAGCGGGGAAATCACCCGCTCCGGATGCGGCATCAGTCCGAGCACGTTGCCGGTCTCGTTGAGCACCCCGGCGATGTCGCGGGCGGAGCCGTTGGGATTGTCGACATAGCGCAGGGCGACGCGGCCGTCGCCCTCGAGGCGGTCCAGCGTCTCGTCGTCCGCGAAATAGTTGCCGTCATGGTGGGCGACCGGGAAGTTGACGATCTGATCCTTCGCAAAGCCGCTGGTGAACATCGACTGACTGTTTTCGACCCGCAGCGTCACCGTGCGGCAAACGAAATTGAGGCCTGCGTTCCTGAGCAGCGCGCCGGGGAGGAGGCCGGTCTCGGTGAGGATCTGGAAGCCGTTGCAGATGCCGAGCACCGGCGTTCCGGCCTTCGCTTTCTCGACCACGGCGCGCATAACCGGCGAGCGCGCCGCCATGGCGCCGGAGCGCAGATAATCGCCGTAGGAAAAGCCGCCGGGCAGGACGATGAAATCGGTTTCAGGCAGGTCGCTGTCTCCGTGCCAGACCATGTGCGGCGCCTTGCCGGTGATCCTTTCAAGCGCGACGGCGGCGTCTCTGTCGCAGTTCGAGGCCGGGAAAACGATGACCGAGGGTTTCATGGCTCAGGCCGTCAGCTCTATGGAGTAATTTTCCATCACCGGATTGGCGAGGAGCTTCTTGCACATTTCCTCGACCCTGGCGCGGGCGGCGGCTTCGTCGGTGTCGGCGAGGGCGAGTTCGATCACCTTCCCCTGACGGGCGCCGAGAATGTCGTCGAAGCCGAGGCCCCGGAGCGCGCCCTCGATGGCTTTCCCTTGCGGGTCGAGAACGCCCGATTTCAGCGTGACGTGAATTTTGGCTTTCATGGAGGCCTCTTGAGGCTGCGACGATCCCATAGAACCAGGCGCCGATTCACGCAACCATATCGGACGCGGAAAGGGTGGCGCAGCGCACAGGCGCGCCCTATCGTGCCGCGTTCGGCTGAAGATCGGGAGACGGGGATGAGGGGACGAGCATTGGCGGGGGCGGCGCTCGCCGCCTTTCTGGCGGGCACCGCCGCCGCGGAGGAGCTGACCGCCGATCAGGCCAAGGCTCTCGAAATGTTCCGCGAGCTCATCGCCTTCAAGACCGTCAAGGGCGAGGGCCAGGTGCCCAAGATGGCGGCCTATCTCGCTCGGGAGTTCACGGCCGCCGGTTTCGCGCCCGCCGACATCGAGATCATGCCGGTGGACGAGACGGCGGGCATGGTCGTGAAATACCGCGGCGACGGGACGTCAGGCTCCGCTCCGATCCTGTTCCTTGCGCACATGGACGTCGTCCCCGCGCTGTCCGGCGATTGGGACTTCGATCCATGGACGCTGGTCGAGAAAGACGGACGCTTCTACGGACGCGGAAGCGTCGATAATAAATACGGCGTGCTGACGCTCGCGCAGGCGTTCATCGGATTGAAAAAGGAAGGCTTCCGGCCGACCCGCGATCTCATTCTCGTCTTTACCGGCGACGAAGAGAGCGGCATGGCGACGACCCGGATGCTCGCGGAGAAGTTCAAGGACGCCGAGTATGCGCTCAACGCCGATGCGGGCGGTCTCTTCACGCCGCCCGGCGAAAACTTGACTCCCGCCTACTATATCCAGGCGGCCGAAAAGACCTACGCGACCTTTGAAATGATGGCGAGGAACGAGGGCGGGCATTCCTCGGCGCCGCGGCCCGACAATGCTATTTACGATCTCGCCGCCGCGCTGAAAAAGATCGAGGCCTACTCGTTCCCCGTCATGTGGAACGACGTGACGCTCAGCGACATGGCGGCGAGCAGCGAAATCGAGACCGGCAAGGTCGCCGCCGCGCTGAAGGCGTTTGTGAAAAAGCCGGGCGACAAAAAAGCGGCCAAGACATTGCTGGGGGTCGATTATATCGCGAACAGCATGCGCACGACCTGCGTTGCGACCATGCTGAAGGCCGGCCATGCGGAGAACGCGTTGCCGCAGACCGCGACGGCGACCGTCAACTGCCGGATATTTCCGGGAGTCGCCGTCGAGGACGTGAAGGCCGAACTGGCCCGCGTCGTCGACAATCCCGCGCTCGAATTCACGACGCTCGGCGCTCCGGTCGAAAGCCCGGCGTCCCTGCCGACGCCGGAGCTTCAGGCGGCGGCGCTAGCGGCGGCGCGCGCGCAAGCGCCTGTTGAACGAGTCATTTCCTATCTGGAAGCGGGGGGTACGGACGGCATGCACTTCCGCCGCGCCGGCGTGCCGACGTTCGGCGTCGGCCCGATGTATTTCAAGGATGACAACATCACGGGCATTCACGGTAAAGATGAAGGCATGACCACGGAGACGTTTTACAGCGGGCTCAGGCACTGGCCTGTTCTCATCCGCAAACTGGCGGGGGATCGGGGAGCGGAGTGACGGCGACTGTAACTGTGCGCGCCGCCGCGCCGCGCGATCTCAAGACCATCGTCGCCATGTGCGACGCCCTCAACGCCCATTCCGGAGTGCCGACCGGCCGGCTCGACCCCCGGCGGTTTCGCGCCGCGCTGTTCGGCAAGGCTGCGTTCGTATTCGGCGACATCGCCTTCGCCGCCGACGAGGGCGACATGCGGCCGACGCCTGCGGGATACGCGCTCAGCCATGACGCGTTCACCACCGACTACGGCGAACGCGGCATGTATCTGATCGATCTTTATGTGGAGCCGGCGTGGCGGCGGGCGGGGGTAGGACGGGCGCTGCTGGCCGCCGTCTCGAAGCGCGCCAAGGCGCGCGGCGGCACGCATCTCTGGTGGGGCTCGATGCCCGGCAATTTTCAGGCCCGCCGATTCTATGCGGCTCTCGGGGCGACCGACGAGAAGCTCCACAGCCACGCTTTGTTCGGACGGGCCTTCGACCGGCTGGCCGCCGCCTCCGGTTAATCCGTATTGCAAGTAAATCCTCCCCCGGGCAGACTTTGCCGGTCTAGGCTGTGTTGGTGGCCTGTTTCGCCCAATGGAGGGAGCTATGGGGTTGGACGTCGTCAAGGGTCGCGCCTCGAACGTGTCGCTTGGGTCTGACTACAGCTACGCTGCGACGGCCAATCACGGCCCGGTCGCGATCAAGAACCAGATCGTCAGCATGCGCGTCGACGGAAAGCCCGTCGAGTTCAAGACGCGCTCTCTGCCGTCGATCGGCGACGGAGACGAAGTCGTCGCCGCCGGCTCTACCAAAAACGGCACGCTTCAGGCCGTCGCCATGCGGAACGTTTCCACGGGAGCTTCCTATTTTCCGCCGACGGTGATGCCGATGGTGCTTGCGGCGCTGCTTATCGTCATCGGCATCCCGCTGATCCCGCTTCTCGGCATCGGGCTTTTCTTCGCCGGCTTCGGCGGCTGGGTGCTCTACAAGTGCCTCAATGTGCGCAAAGCGGTGAAAGCGCTCGCTTGAGCGCGGGCGATCTCGATACGGAAGGCGCGGGCGCGCCTTCCGTTCGCCATCGTTACAGTCTGTAGGTGAGAAACAGCCGCAAGTCGGCGTCGGAGGCTCTCGCCGACACGCCAAACAGCGCGCCGCCTTCGTAACTGAGCCTCTTAGATATATTGTCTTTGACGACAAAGCCGAGTTGATGCTTCTGCTCGTCGAAGCGTCCGAAATGCGCGGTGGTGTTGAAATCGTTGAAAACCTGCGCGCCGATCCGCATGCCGTTATCGAGCTTGTAGGTCGTTTCCGCACGCGTCGCGACGAGCAGCCCGTCGCGCGCGGCGTCGCCGAATTCAACGCCGCCGTAAACATGCGCTCTTGATTGCCAGCGTTCGTTCCAGTTCACGGCGCCCGCCCAGCCGAACTGAAGCTTCTCGGGCGACCCTTCCGTCGTCGGCGCGGTCAGGATGGCGATAACCGCCCCGTCCCAGCCGCTTTTTTTGCTATCGACGAGCTGCCATACGCCTCGAAATTGCAGGCTGCGCAAATCCAGAGCTTCGCCGTTGCGATCCTGCAGGACCGCCGCAGCGCGAAAGCGAATGCTGTCGTTAATCGATTGTTCGTACTGGAAACGGTGCGCGAAGCTTCCTGGGGCCGCGCCGTCCTCGACCGAATAGGCCAGGCGGTAGCCGATTTCGGCGACGCCGGGTTCGACGTTCGGGTTGGAGACGCCGCTGGTGTTCTGCGCCATCACGGCGGGAGAAAACGCCAAAGCAACAGCGGCGGCGATAGGCGCCGGCAGGCGAGCGCGATTGAAGATCATAGGGCCTTGTTTGCGGCTTTGGCGCACTCCTTGCGCTTGTCGCCGCAAATTGCAAGGCCTACTTCTCGTTGTCGGAGACCAGCACCGGGCCGCGGGCGCCGGCGCCCTCGACGTCGCGCAGCACGCCGAGACGGCGCGCCACTTCGCGATAGGCGTCGGTGACGCCGCCCAAATCCTTGCGGAAACGGTCCTTGTCCATGATGTCGCCGGTTTCCGCGTCCCACAAACGGCAGGAATCCGGGCTGATTTCGTCTGCGACGACGAGGCGCACCATGTCGCCTTCGTACTGCCGGCCGAACTCGATCTTGAAGTCGACGAGCTTGATGCCGACAGCGGTGAACAGGCCGGCGAGGAAGTCGTTGACGCGCAGCGCCAGCGACATCATGTCGTCGATTTCCTGCGGGCTCGCCCAGTTGAAGGCCGTGATGTGCTCTTCCGAGACGAGCGGATCGCCGAGCGCGTCGTTCTTGTAATAAAATTCGATGACGGAGCGGGGCAGCGCCGCGCCTTCCTCCAGACCGAGACGTTTGACGATCGAGCCGGCCGCGACGTTGCGGATCACCACTTCCAGCGGAATGATCTCGACGTGGCGCACGAGCTGTTCGCGCATGTTCAGCCGGCGGATGAAGTGCGTCGGCACGCCGACGCGCTCCAGCCCCTGCATGATGAACTCGGAGATGCGGTTGTTGAGGACGCCCTTGCCTTCGAGCACGGCGCGCTTCTGGTTGTTGAAGGCGGTGGCGTCGTCCTTGAAATACTGGATCAGGGTGCCGGGCTCCGGCCCCTCGAAGAGGATTTTCGCTTTGCCTTCATAGATCTGCTTGCGGCGCGCCATTGAGCTTCATCCTCGTCAAAATCGTAAAATCGCCGCCGGTCCGGGCGGAGCCGCGCGAACATGGCGCGACTCGGAACTGCGCCCGCGCAGCTTCGCTAGCATACCCCGGTCCACGGGAGGAAGCGGCGGTCTATAGGCCGGAAGGGACGCCAAGGGAACCCCCGGGAAAACGGCACGCCAAAGTTGCGCCTCGCCTGCGTTGCGGCCCCCCGAAAGCGAGGATAAACAAGGTCGAGGCGCGCCAGCCCGGCCCGGCGCGCCGCCAGTTTTCTCGCCGAGGAGCACCCGATGACCAGTTTTGACGACCGCAAGGACCAGTTCGAGAAGAAATTCGCCCATGACGCGACGTTGCGGTTCAAGGCCGAAGCCAAACGCAACAAGATGCTGGGCGACTGGGCGGCCGGCCTTCTGGGGCTTTCAGGCGCCAAGGCCGAGGAATATGTCAAATCGGTCATTGTCGCCGACTTCAAGGAAGCGGGCGACGAGGACGTGTTCCGCAAGATTCGCGAGGATTTCGACGCCGCCGGCGTCGATCAGTCGGATCACCAGATTCGCCGGCACATGGATGAGTTCATGGCGAAAGCGGTGGAACAGCTTCGCACCGAGGGATGAGGGGCCGTCCTGGGGGCGGCTGAGGAATGATCGATCTTTCCCTGTTCTGGGTGTTTCTCGCCGGCGCGCTGATTCTCAATCTGACGCCGGGACCGGATGTGGCGTTCACCATGGCGAGCGCCGTTCGCGGCGGCGTCCGCGCCGGGATGGCCGCAGCGCTGGGCGTCGGCGCGGGCTGCCTCGTATGGGCGGCGCTGTCGGCGGCCGGACTCGCGGCGCTGCTGGCTGCGTCCGAGCACGCCCTTCTGTTCGTGCGGCTGGCGGGCGGGATCTACCTGCTAGGGCTTGCGGCGAGGACGATCGAGACGATCGGCGATCCGGCGCTTCTGCAATCCAAGGGCGCCGGCGGCGCGGCGACAGCGTTCCGCGACGGACTCGCGACCAATCTTCTCAATCCGAAGGTCGGCCTGTTCTTCATCGCCTTCCTGCCGGCTTTCACGAACGCGACGATTGGGCCCTTATGGGTGCAGGTGCTGATTTTGGGCGCCGTGTTCTCGTGCAGCGGCGTGCTGATTCTGTTCGCCTACGCAGCCGCAGCCGGCGCGCTTCGCTCGCGGCTTGAACGCTCGAAGCCGTTGCGGCGGGCGCTCAACGCCGTCGCCGCCACGGCGTTCGGCGCGCTGGGGCTTCGCCTCGTTTTGGCGCGCCCCGCATAGGCGAGCCCCATCGAACTGCGCCCGCGCCTGTTCGCCGCCGCCTCGCGCGCCTAGCATCGGCGAAAACGAGGAGAAGGCGATGGGAAGGGTTGCAGGCAAGAAAGCGTTCATCACCGGCGGCGCGCAAGGGCTCGGGGCCTGCTTCGCCCGCATGCTCGCCGACGAGGGCGCGAAAGTCTTTCTTACCGACGTCAACGCCGAAGGCGCGGCGCGCGTCGCCGTTGAGATCGACAGAAAGCATCCAGGCTGCGCTTTCTCCGTCGCGCACGACGTGACGCGCAAGGAGCATTGGGAATCGGCGCTCGCCGAAGCCGACCGCGCCATGGGCGGGATCAGCGTCCTCGTCAATAACGCCGGGGTCGGCAGCTGGGGCAGCGTCGAAACCGAAACCGAGGAAGGCTGGCGGCGCACCTTCGAAATCGACGTCGACGCCATCTTCATGGGCACGCAGCTCGCCATGCCCTATCTGAAGAAATCCCAGCCTGCTTCGATCATCAACATTTCCTCGGTCGCGGGCCTCATCGCCCATGGCGACATGATCGCCTACAACACGGCGAAGGCGGCGGTGTGGATGATGTCGAAATCCATCGCCCTGCATTGCGCGCGGCAGGGCTACGACATCCGCAGCAATTCCGTGCACCCCGTTTTCACCCGCACGCCCATCGTCGAGCCGCTGATCGCGCTCGGCGGCGGCGGCGAGAGGGGCGAGGACAAACTTGTGCGTCAGATCCCGCTGCGCCGCCTCGGCGAACCGGAGGACGTCGGCTACGCCGTGCTCTACCTCGCTTCGGACGAAAGCCGCTTCGTCACCGCCTCGGAATTCAAGATCGACGGCGGCATCACCGCGCAATAGCGCTCATTTCGCTTTCATGAACGACTCGGGCGCGACCCATGTGCCCGGCTCGTATTTGTTGGCCCACCGGCAAAGCGATTGCAGCACGGGGAGGAGGGCGCGGCCCTTCTCGGTCAGCTCGTAATCGTAACGCGCGGGGTTGTCCTGATAGGCGCGCCTCTCGGCGATGCCGGCGCGTTCCATGCTCTCAAGCCTGTCGCTGAGCGTGCTGGTGGTGATCCGTTCCGGCGAGGCGAGAAACTCCGCGAACCGCTTTTTGCCGTTCACCATGTCGCGCACGATGACCAGCGTCCAGCGGTCGCCGAGCATCGTCATCGACGTGGCGATGGGACAGCCAGACCGCGATTTCGGCTTGGCGGTGCGGGTCACGACGCTCTCGCGGCGCGGCCGACCGTCGCGGGTTCAGATAAATTCCGCCGGTTCTCCAAGGCTCGCATTCCCCGTCAGCCGCTCTTCAATACTTGTAAGTTGCAAGTCACTATACAAAGACGTATAAGGCGTCGTCGATGGGGTCAATGCGTCCTGGACGCCAATCTGGAGGGAGTTTCATGAGCGAAGGATTCGCGGGCGGCTGCCTGTGCGGAAAAGTCAGATATGAGTGCGCCGGCGCGCCGCAACTGTCGGCGCACTGCCATTGCGTCGACTGTCGGAAAACCAGCGGCACGGGACACGCCACCCATTCCGTCGTGCCGCAAAACGCCCTTCGCGTGCAGGGCGCGCTGAAGGCCTACGACCATCCCGCCGACAGCGGCAACATCGTCACCAGGAATTTCTGTCCGGATTGCGGCTCGCCGATCTATTCGACCAATTCGGCGATGCCGGGCATGGCGTTCATCCGCGCCTCGAGCCTTGACGATCCCGAAGTCGCAAAGCCGGCGATGGCGGTTTACGCCAGCCGGGCGGCGTCATGGGATAAGGTCGATGCGTCGCTGCCGTCGTTTCCGCTGATGCCGCAAGGCGGGCCGAAGCAGGCGATCGCGGACGCTCAGTAGAGGACTGTTCAGGCGGACGCCGCTTCGGCGAGCGCGCGGTGGATGTGCGCGACGACGCCGGAGCCTTCGCCGACGCCGGCGGCGACCCGCTTCACCGAGCCGGAGCGAACGTCGCCGACGGCGTACACGCGCGGCCAGTTCGTTTCATAGAGCGTCGGCATGCGGTCGAGCGGCCAGCCGGCGCGAACCAGTTCGATGTTCTGGATGTCGTGTCCGGTCTTCAGGAACCCGTCCTCGTCGCGCGCGACAATAGGCGCGAGCCATTCGGTGCACGGTTTGGCGCCGATGAACAGGAACAGGAACTGGGTGTCGCACCATTCCTCTCCGTCGCCGCACTGGATGCAGAGCCGCCTGAGGCGTTTGCCGTCGCCTTCCAGCGCCGAGACGGAGGAGGAAGCATGCAGGAGGATGTTGGGCGTTTCCTCGAGGCGCCGGACCAGATACTCCGACATCGTATCGCGAATGTCGGCGCGGCGGTAAAGAACGTGCACCTCCTCGCAAAGCGTCGACAGGAAAGTCGCCGCCTGGCCGGCGGAGTTTCCTGCGCCCACGATGGCGACGCTCGATCCCTTGCAGAGTTGCGCCTCCATCGCCGTCGCGCCGTAATAGACGCCGCGGCCTTCATACAGTTCAAGATCGGTCACCGGCAGCTTGCGGTACTCGGCTCCGGAGGCGATGACGACCGAGCGCGCCTTCAGCTTGCGGCCGTCGACCAGGCTGACGCAGTAGTCGCCGTCAATCTTTTCAAGAGACTGGACCGAGGCGGGGGCGGCGATGCGCGCCCCGAATTTCTGGGCCTGCACGCTGGCGCGCTCGGCGAGTTCGCGGCCAGAAACGCCTGAGGGAAAACCGAGATAGTTTTCGATCTTGGAGCTCGATCCGGCCTGGCCGCCCGGCGCCACCGCGTCGATGGCGACGACGGAGAGGCCTTCCGATGCTGCGTACACGGATGAAGCAAGCCCGGCCGGACCGGCGCCGATCACCACCACGTCGGCGCTGGCTCCGTCGGGAAGAAGGTCGAGGCCGAGGGCGCGGCTGACATCGCCGAGCGAAGGGCGTTTCAGGAATGTCTTGGAGCCGGTGACCAGCACCGGCGTGTCGGCCTGCGTCAGCTTCAGCTTTTCGAGAATGGTCGCGGCTTTCGGGTCCGCGTCCGCCTCGACCCACAGGTGCGGAACGGAATGACGGGTGAGCAGGTCGCGGATGGCGAAGGCGTCGCGGTCGAACGCGAAGCCGATAAGCACCACCGAGGCGCGTCCCTGCGCCCGCGCCCAGGCGCGCCGGGCGATGAAAGTGGTGACGAAAGCGTCGGAGAGGTCGGAGCGTTCGACCAAGAGGCGCTGCAACGCCTTCTGCGAAACGTGCAACACCTCGCCGGCTTTGGCCATTTCGCCGCGCACCAGCGACGACTGGCCGGTGATCATTGATACGTCGCCGGTGAATTGCGAGGGCTCCAGCCAGCCGACGCGGCGCTTTTCGCCGCTTTCGAAGAGATAGACGTCGAGCTGGCCGGACAGGACGATGCAGAGATCGACCTCGCGGTTTCCTTCGTCGAACAGGACTTCGCCTTCCTCGTGACGGCGCGCCTCTCCGTAGGGCCGCAGCTCAGCGATCTCCTGCGGAGACAGCCGGTAGTTCATGTTGGGGGTGCGGTCGCTCACCATTTCTCTCCGCGCAGGACTGCGCCGCAATATGGGGAGGCGGAGAGGCCCTGGGAAGCCCCGGAATTGGCTCAGTACGCCGCAAACTCGACATTCACCCCGCGCCGCTTCAGCTCGGCGACGACGCGGTCGAGATGCTGCCGGTCGAAGGTCTCGACGGAAATGTCGATATAGGTCTGCTTCGCCGGCAGGTCGGAAAAGATTTTATGATAGGCGACGTCGATGACGTTGGCCCCGGCGCCGGCGATGATCTCCGACACCTTCGTCAACTGGCCGGGAACGTCGATCAGCTCGATTCTCAGGCGGGCGATGCGTCCCTGCCGCACGAGATCCCGCATCAGGATCGAAGACAGGAGACGCGTGTCGATATTGCCGCCGCAGATGACCGCGCCGACTTTCTTGCCCCGGAACCGGTCCGGATATTCGAGGATCGCCGCCAGTCCCGCCGCGCCGGCGCCTTCCGCGAGGACTTTCTGGACGTTGAGATAAAGACTGAGCGCGCGTTCGAGGGCGCGTTCGTCGACCAGCAGGATATCGTCCGCCAGCGCGTCGACGATCTGCCGCGTTATGGCGCCGGGTTCGCGCACGGCGATGCCTTCGGCGAGAGTCGAGCCGCCGACAGGCCGGGTTTCGCCGCGCAGCGCGTTGACCATCGACGGATAGAGCAGCGCCTGCACGCCGATCATCTGGCAGGCGGAACCGAGGCGCCGCGCCGCCGTGGCCATGCCGGACAGAAGACCGCCGCCGCCGATCGGCGCGAGCAGAATGTCGAGATCCGCCTGCTCTCCGAGCATTTCCGCCGCGACCGTGCCTTGGCCGGCGATCACATAAGGATCGTCGAACGGGTGAACGTAGATTTTGCCTTCCTCTGCGCAGATCTTCTGCGCGTGGGCGTTGGCGTCGTCGAAATCGTCCCCATGCAGAATGACCTTGGCGCCGAGCCGCTCTGTCTGTTCGACCTTCACGTAGGGCGTCATCACCGGCATGACGATGGCCGCCTCGACGCCGAGCAGCGTCGCGTGACGGGCGAGGCCCTGCGCATGATTGCCGGCCGAGGCGGCGACGACGCCGCGGGCTCGTTCGCCTGGCGACAGGCTGAGCAGCTTGGCCAGCGCGCCGCGCTCCTTGAAGGCGCCCGTGTGCTGAAGGTTTTCGTATTTGATCCACAGGTCGCAGCCGGTCATCGCCGACAGTTTTTCGGCGCGCAGGAAGGGCGTCTTCAGCACCGCGCCCCAGGCCGGGTTCTGTCGTGAAAGAATGGCGTCGAGCGTCCGGTTGTCGAGGCCGGGCACGAGGCTGTCTTCGCGATGAAGTTGCGCTTTTGCGGTCATTTCGGCGTAATAAGCCGAAAATCTTGCAATTTTCCACTAAAAAATCCGCACCAGCGGGCAAAGTCAGGCGGCGGCGAAGGCGGGAGCGAGAACGGCGAGGGCTCCGGGCAGGAGGGTCATGGTCACCGTCCCGGCCGATTCCTGAGGTTCGCCGTCGATGGCGTAGATCACCGGCCCCTCACGCACCGACACCGTGCAGCGCGCGCACCGGGTTATGTCCGCTCTGGCGGAGACGTCGATGTCGCCGGTCAGGAATTCCATCAGGCGGGCGGCGAAGCTCGCCCCGCCCTCGGCTTCCATCAGATAGACGGCGAGAACGCCTTCGTCGAGACGGGAGCGGGTCGGCGTCAGGTCGATGGAGCCGGTGAGCGGGTTGTTGGAGACGACCAGCGTGTTGCTGCGAAACAGGCGCGGCTCGCCGTCTAGATCGAGACTGAACTCGGCGGGCTTCGCGTTGATGAGCGCCGAGGCGGCGTGAACGGCGGCGAAACTGAGGTCGTCGAGCGTCTCCGCTTCGCGCATGAATTCGCGCGCTTCGGCGAGGTTTGCATAGGCGCCGAAGACAATATTGTTAAGGAAAATGCGTTCGCCGATTTCCTCGGCGCGCACGCAGCCCGCATCGATCTTCGCCGGCTTCGCTCGCAGGCCCTCGGCGAGCGCCTCGCGCATGTCCATCGGCAGGCCGAGATCGCGGCAGAGAAGATTCATGGTGCCGCAGGGCAGGGGCAGCATGGGCGTTTCGCCCCTCAAGAGCGCACTGGCGACTCCCGCCTGGGTGCCGTCGCCGCCCGCGCAGATAACGGCGTCGTACCCGCCTGCCTGCTTTGCGCGGGCGATCAGGGCTTCGGCGTCGCCGGTCTCGAAATCGGCGCCCCAGCCGGCGTTCGCGAATTCCTCGGCGAGCGCGGCGCGCGCTTCCTCAAGTCCGAGCCGTGATACGGCGCCGGCGTTTTCGTTGATCAGCGCAAGCGCTTTCATTGTGTCGTCCGTGATGCGCCCCGTGCGGCAAACAGCGCAGGCGCAGGTTGGTTCCCGAACCTACACGGCGCGCCGCCAGCCGTCCGGGGCGCTCATGAAGCGGCGCGTCGCAGTGCGCCGGTAGCCGTCGGCGCCGAGGCTGAGCGTATCGATGTCCATGCGTTCTCCGGCGAGTTCGATCAGGTTGAAAGACGGCGCCTCGCCGCGCTCTCTTGTCGATGAGGCGGTGCCGGCGCGGGCGACAATCATGGCGCGGCCTTCGCGCTCGTGGATGTCGGCGTCGGCGATGTGCACGTGGCCGGTGAGAATGAGATCGACGCTTTCCCGCGCGAAGGTTTCGAGGGCCGTTTCCGCCGAGCCGACTACGGCGGCGCCGGCCCGTCCCGGTCCCGGCAGAACCGGATGGTGCAGGGCGACGATCCGGGCTGCGCCGTTCTCCGCGCGTCGGAAGGCCTGCGAGGCGAGTTCGATCTGCGCTTGCGACAGTTGCCCCCGCGACCAGTCGAGGGAGGGCGAGGCGCGCCGCGCCGAATTCAACCCGACGACGGTAGCGCCGGAAAGATGAATCACCGCGTCGGTCTGCGCCCCGAACGCCTCGCGGAAACGCTTCCAGGGATCGATGAACCGGAGCGGCAGGCTGTAGACCGGCGCGTCGTGATTGCCGGGAAGGATGAACAGCGGCGCCTCGAAGCGTTTGAAATAATACGAAGCCTCGGCGAACTCGCGGCTGCGGCCGGCCTGCGTGATGTCGCCGGTGATGACGACAAGGTCGGGCCCCGCGCCGGAGACCGCTTCCTTCAGGGCTTCGAGCGCATTGGGGTCGGCGGCGCCGAAGTGCAGGTCCGAAAGGTGGGCGAGGCGCAGCATCGATAGATTACAACACGGCCGGGCGGGATATGTCCCGTCTCTTTTCGCATATCTGCGGCGCGATCTCAGACGCCGCCGCTGGCGGCCCGCCGGGAGGTGAGGGCCCTTGCCAGGGCGGCGTTTTCGTGTATTAGCGTATTAAAACAAAATCTGCGCGCCCGACGGGTCGCAGGATGAGCGCCGCGGCGCATGAAGGAACGAATGATGAGAGGACCGGCCAGAAAAGCGCCGTCGGCGGCCGCCACGCGGCGGGGTCGGGACGAACATGCCGTGTTTGCGGCGATTGCGGCCCTGAAGAACGCGGAGGAGGCGCAGCGTTTCCTGCGCGATCTGATGACGCCGGCCGAGATCGAGGCGTTCGCAGAGCGCTGGCGCATCGCGCTGCTGCTCGATGAAGGCGCGCTTTCCTATCGCGACATTGCGGCCGAGACCGGCGCCTCGACGACGACCGTCGCCCGCGTCGCGCGTTTCCTCAAGGAGGAGCCGCATCAGGGCTACCGGATGATGATCGACCGTTTGCGGAAAACCTCGCCGAAGAGAGCAGAAAAATGAGTGAAGAGAGACTGCGCATCGCCATCCAGAAGTCGGGGCGTTTGTCGGAAGAAAGCTTCGAGCTTTTGAAGAACTGCGGCCTCACCGTGTCGCGCGGGCGCGACACGCTTTACGGCCGCGTTCAGGAGCTGCCGATCGACGTGCTCCTGGTGCGCGACGACGATATTCCCGAATTTGTCGCCGACGGCGCCTGCGACATCGGCATCGTCGGCGAGAATGTCGCGGAAGAGGACCGTCTCACCGTCGAGCGCGCCGCGCCCGCCGAAATCGCCAAGCGGCTCGGCTTTTCGAAATGCCGGCTGATGCTGGCCGCGCCGAAGACATGGGCGTGGGACGGGCCGGCGGCGCTGGAGGGAAAGCGCATCGCCACCTCCTATCCCGGCCTGACCCGGCAGTTCCTCGCCGGCGTGAAGGTGAAGGCGAGCCCGGTAATGATGAAGGGGTCGGTCGAAGTCGCGCCGCGCCTCAAGATCGCCGACGCCGTCTGCGACATCGTCTCGACCGGGGCGACGCTCGACGCCAACGGACTGAAGCCGGTCGCAACGGTGTTCGAATCGGAAGCCGTGCTGATACGGAACAGGGAGGCGTTCGCAGCCGGAAAGCAGGCGACGTTCGACGCCTTCATGAAGCGCATCGACGGCGTGCTCGCCTCGCGCGAGGCGAAATATGTGATGATGAACGCGCCGCGCAGCGCCATCGAGGCGATCACCGAGGTGCTGCCGGGCGCCGAGTCGCCGACCATCCTCGATCTCGCCGGCTCCGACGACAAGGTCGCCATTCACGCGGTCTGCCGCGAGAGCGTGTTCTGGACGACGCTGGAGAAGCTCAAGAGCCTCGGCGCCAGCGCCATCCTCGTCCTGCCCATCGAGAAGATGATGGCGTGATTACTGCGCGTCGTACTCGTATCTGAACGGTCCGAACCATTCGCCGCTCTGGCGGTCCTGCCAGCGCATTTCGAAAACGCCCTGGCGCGGTGCTTCATGATAGAGTTCGATGCGCTGGTCTTCCCGCCATTCGCCGCCGTTGAAGCGCCATGCGTAGCGCTGGGCGTCGGCGACGAATACGCCGACTTCGAGCAGGTCCTTCGTGTAATTGTCCCGCCAGCGGAAGCGCACGTCGGGCTTCGCCTCCTTGCGGGCGCGCTGGGCCGCCGCGCCGGCCTGCTGGCGCTCGATCATGCCTTCGTAAGTGGCGATATTTTGCGCGATGCTTTCCGCATTCTGCCGCGCCAGAGAGTCGTAATCCGGCTGGTGTTGCGGCAGGAAGAAAAAGGCGCCGGTCGGCTGGCCGTCGATCCGCGCCCGGAACGCGTCGATGTCGGCCTTCTGCGTCCGCAGGGAAGCGAGATTGCCTTCGATTCCCGCCGTCGCGGATATGGCGCGAGGGCGCTGGATGTCCCACCAGGCGAACGGGAAGTCGGGGTCGATGCGCCGCGCCTCCTCGTATAGCGCAACGCTCTGCGCTTCGTCGGGCGCGTTGCGCGCCGCCACCGTCAGCAGCGCCGCATCTCGGTTGCGCCGGCCGGTCTCGACCATCTCGGCGATGAGCGCGTCGCGCCCGAGGCTGACCTTGCCGACGTTGAAATACAGCTCCGCCGAATCGAGCTTGCCTTTTTCGCCGCGGGCATAGAGCGCCTTCAACTGCTCAAAAGCCCGAGCGTCGTCGCGGCGCATGTTCTGGTAGATCCACGCGTTATGGAAATAGTCGGCCGCGCCTGAGGGCCGGTCGATGATCGCGTACGCATCCGTCGTCTCGCGGATGGCGGTGACGTCCTCGGATATTTCCTCAACCCGTTCCTTGATGAGGCCGAGCGATTCCCCGATGGTTTCCGTGGCGGACTGGCCGCCGCCGATGATCATCAGCAGCAGATAAATGAGCGCCGCGACGACGGAGGCCCGGAACGCGTCGCAAGGCAGGCACTTGCCGACCGCGATGGCGTTGTCTTCGGTCTTTTCCGTCACGCTCATCGCTTTGGCGACGCAGAAAGCCGCCGCGACGCCGGCCCCGAGGGCGAAAAGCGCCAGCAGGAGGCCCGCCGTCACCCTGTCCGAGAGAAAATTGGCGAGGTCGCCGAACAGGCCGGCGCCGCCGCCGATGAATCCATAAACGGTGGGATTCTCGGGCACGAAAACGCGCACGAGATAAGGCGTCTTGCTTTTCATTCAGGCTCCCCCGCGAGCTGGCAGACAAGGGCGCGATGAAACCGCGCATCGCCGGATCAGGCAAGCGTTAAGCAGGGGCTGATTTGCTTTTCGTCATTGAACGGCCCTTTGTACGGAAGAGCGCTTTCCAAAATCCGTTCTGAGCCTAGGAAATACTGGTGCTGCGAGAGAGGATTGAACTCTCGACCTCTCCCTTACCAAGGGAGTGCTCTACCACTGAGCTACCGCAGCGTCCGGTGGCCCGCCGGGGCGGGGAGCCGCCCTATAGCGCGGGCGGCGCGCGATGAAAAGCGCCGGATGGCGCGGGGCGGCCTGCTTTGCGTCGTTCTCCCTTGCTTGACGGGCTTGCGGGCGCCGGTATGGTCCGCCGCCATGTCGCAGGATGACCCGAAGGAGCCGCGCTCGCGCCCTGCAGGCGCCTCGAAATCGCCCCCGCCGTCCCCGAAAGGCCGGTCAACGGCTGCGGAACGCGAGGCGCGGCTCGCCGAAGCGCTCCGGGCCAATCTTCGCCGCCGCAAATCCGGCGGCCGCTCCGACCAACAGAAAGAAGAAGACTCCTAGATGGACAGACTGGCGATCATCGGCGGCCGGCCGCTTTTCGGCGAGATCCCGATCAGCGGCGCGAAGAACTCCGCCCTCAAGGTCATGGCCGCATCGCTGCTGACCGACGGCGTGCTCACCGTTTCCAACACGCCGCGGCTCGCCGACGTGCACATGCTTTTGCAGCTTCTGGCGCAGCATGGCGTCGAGCATCGTTTCGAGGGCTCGACCCTGACGCTGCAGGCAGCGACCATTAGCTCGACGCTCGCCCCCTACGATCTTGTCAGGAAGATGCGCGCCTCCTTCAACGTGCTCGGGCCGTTGCTGGCGCGCGAAGGCAAGGCGAAAGTGTCGCTGCCGGGCGGTTGCGCCATCGGGGCGCGGCCGGTCGATCTGCATCTGAAGGCGCTCGCGGCAATGGGCGCAAAGATCGAACTCGACGAGGGCTATGTGATCGCCGAAGCGCCGGGCGGTCTGCACGGCGCGCGCATCGATTTCCCGTTCGTCTCGGTGGGCGCCACCGAGCACGCGATGCTGGCTGCGACGCTGGCGAAGGGCGAAACCGTTTTGTCTAACGCGGCGCGCGAGCCCGAGATCGACGACCTCGCTCATTGCCTCATCGCCATGGGCGCGCGCATCGAGGGAACGGGAACCTCGACCATCCACATTCACGGCGTCGACAGGTTGCACGGCGCGGAACATGAGGTGGTGCCCGACCGCATCGAAACCGGCGCCTACGCCATGGCGGCGGGCGTCGCCGGGGGCGAGCTGTTCCTCAAAAACGCCCGGCTCGACCTTCTCGGCGCCGCCGTCAGCGCGCTGGAGGAAGCGGGACTCCTGATCGCCGAGGCGCCGGGCGGCGTGAAAGTGAAGCGCGCCGGCGACCGCTGCCGCGCCGTCAACATCGTCACCCAGCCGTTTCCCGGCGTCGCCACCGACCTGCAGGCGCAGTTCATGGCGATGCTGGCGACGGCGGAAGGAACCTCCGTCGTCAAGGAGACGATTTTCGAGAACCGCTACATGCATGCGCCGGAGTTGTCGCGCATGGGGGCCGACATTCATATCGACGGGCAGATCGCCACGGTGCGCGGGGTCAGGCGGCTGAAGGGCGCGCCGGTGATGGCGACCGACTTGCGCGCCTCGATGAGCCTCGTGCTTGCCGGTCTCGGCGCCGAAGGGCAGACAATCGTCAACCGCGTCTACCATCTCGACCGCGGCTTCGAACGGCTGGAAGAGAAACTGCAGGCCTGCGGCGCGCTGATCGAGCGGGTGAAGGAATAGGGCGATGGCGGACTTCAAGGACTACAAGCCGCTGCGGCTGATGGCGGAAGATGCGGAAGACTTGAAAGTGTTTTCAGCGTGCCTGCAGGATTCCGTCGCCAAGCTTGGCGACTTCGCTTTCCTGCCGAAGGACCGCCGCTTCGCCTTCGTGACCAACCGGTTCATCTGGGAATGCTGCGCCGACAAGAAAACCGGCGCCTTTGCGCGGGTGAGGGCGGGGGCGCATTTCGACGACGTTCTGTCGGTCAAGCAGATGAATCTCCGCTCCGACGTCAAGGATGCGGTGGTCGAACTGCTCGCGATCCGTTTCGAGCCGGGGGCGGACGGCGCGGGCGCCGTCATGCTGGATTTTGCGGGCGGCGGCGCGATAAGGCTCGAGGTCGAGGCCGTCAACGCGCAAATGGCGGATATTTCCGCTCCCTGGCGGACTCGCAACAAGCCCGCGCACGAGGAGTGAGCGCGCGCCGGCGGGCGCGCGTCGTCGCATTATGGTCAGGCGGCTGAACACGGCGGATGCGGATTTCGAAAGCGCTTTCACGGCGCTGGTCGAGGCGCCGCGCGAGCAGGCCGAGGACGTCGCCGGCGTTGTGGCGGCGATCATCGCCGAGGTTCGGGCGCGTGGTTTCCGGGCGCTCGCCGATTATACGCAGAAATTCGACCGGTTCAGGTTGTCTGAACAGACCGTTGCCGTATCCGCCGCTGAAGTCGATGCGGCCGAAAAGGCTTGCGGGGCGGAAGCGCTCGCGGCGCTCGATTTCGCCGCCCAGCGCATTCGCTCCTATCACGAGAAACAGCGGCCCGAAGATCTTCTCTATACGGACGGCGCCGGCGTGACGCTCGGCTGGCGGTGGACGCCGGTCGATGCGGCGGGGCTTTATGCGCCGGGCGGACGCGCAGCGTATCCGTCCAGCGTGCTGATGAACGCCATTCCGGCGAAGGTCGCGGGCGTGGCCCGTCTGTGTCTGTGCGTGCCGACTCCGGACAGCGCCGTCAATCCGCTGGTGCTGGCGGCGGCGAAGCGGGCGGGCGTCGATGAAATATTCCGCGTCGGGGGGGCGCAGGCGATCGCGGCGATGGCGTATGGCGCGGGCCCGATCAAGCCTGTCGACGTCATCGTCGGACCGGGCAACGCCTACGTCGCCGAAGCCAAGCGCCAGGTGTTCGGCCGCGTCGGCATTGACTCGGTCGCCGGCCCGTCGGAAATTCTCGTTGTTTCCGACGGGCTCAGCGACCCCGACTGGATCGCCGCCGACTTGCTCAGCCAGTCCGAACACGATCCTTCGTCGCAAAGCATTCTGATTACGGATGATTCCGCCTTCGCCGACAAGGTTGAGGCGGCTGTCGAGGCGCAGCTTGCGGCGTCGCCGCGGCGGGCCATCGCCGAGGCGGCGTGGAAGGACAACGGGGCTATCGTCGTCGCGCGCGCGCTCGACGAGGCGCCGGCGCTAGTCGACCGGCTCGCGCCGGAGCATCTGGAGCTCGCCGTGGCCGACTCCGAGGCGCTGTTGCGGCGCGTGCGCCACGCCGGCGCGATCTTTCTCGGCAGACACGCGCCGGAGGCGATAGGCGACTACGTCGCCGGTCCCGACCACGTGCTGCCGACGGCGCGCGCCGCGCGCTACGCTTCAGGGCTGTCGGTTCTCGACTTCATGAAACGTTCGTCGATCATCGGCTGCGGGCCCGAGGGGCTGGCTGCGATCGGTCCGGCGGCGGCCCGCCTCGCGGATGCGGAAGGACTGCCGAGCCACGCTAAATCCGTCCGGCTTCGCTTGCGCTGATCTCGCCGCTACGGAAATTTCACATTCGCCTCGCGACGATCCCGGAACGCCCGGCGCCTCCAGCTGTTGCCAGACTGGAGGAAGCCATGATGAAAACGCTCATTACGACCGGCGTTGCGATGTTATTTGTTTCGGCCGCCGCGGCGCAGACTGAGGAAGCGGCCTATTCTCCCGCGCCGTCCTCTTCGCAGCCGTCGCCCCCGACGCCTGAAGCGAAAGCGGCCGCGCTTCAAAAATACGCCACGGTGATGTGGAAAGACCGCCCTGCGACAAGCGGCGACTTTACGATTACAGCCAGCGCCGACAGAGAGAAGAATGTATCTCCCCTCAAGGTGACGATGTCCGCAAGCGCCGGCTCTCTCGGTGTTCCTTCCGGCGTTGCTTCCGTTCCGCGTCCGGCGCCTGAATCCGCACGAACGTCTCCCGAGGCTTCCGAAAGCCCGGACGCCGGTCAGAACCCATAAGTCAGGTTCATCCTGAACGACGTGTCGGTGTTGACGCGCCCGGCGGGCGGATCCGTTTCATAGCGATAAAGGAACGAGACGCCCGCCGAGAGGGTATCCGTCAGCGATGTCGTCAACGCCGTGCTCGATATCAGCGAGCTTGAGGGCTGCGTCCAGGTCGTATTGACGTCCTGCTCGAATTTCAGGCCAGGCCGGATGATCCAGTCGAGTTCGCCGGAGGCGTAGAACGCCGCATGCTTGTCCACTTCTCTTGTGTCGTCGATGGGCGAGTACTGATAACCGGGGCCGCCCTCCACCTTGAGCTTGAATTCCTTCGTATCGAAGAAACGGTGTCCGACGCCCACGCCGCCGAACAATTTGTAATCGAATCCGGAGAACTCATCCTCGTCGTAAGAAAACCGTCCGTATGCATACGTATTGTCGCCTAGGAGATAATCGAGCTTGTAGGCGGTTCCCCAGCGCTGCTGGCTTTTGACGCCCTTGGATTTTCCATAATCGAAATACAGGCTGATATTGTGCGTGAAGTAGCTGAACTCCCGGTGGGCGTCGACGCGCAGGCCCGCGGCGGCGTTGCGCGAATTGCCCGAAGAGACAAGGCCCGAGGCGGTGGCTTTGCCGGCCCACGGGCCGAGCTTCAGCCATTTTGGAGGCTCGCCGGACGGCAGTTCCTGCTCATCTATCGAGTCGTCGACCTTCGGCGCGGCCTTTTCCGGCTCGGCGGCGGCCTTGACCACAAGATAATCGGAAGTGGCGTTCAACATCTGCAACAGAAGCGCGGATGTCAGACCGTCTGCATAGGCGTCGATCGCCTCTGCATCGTCCGGAAACACCGCTCTGGCCGCGTTCGCGACGGCGTTCACCTGGGTTGTCTGGCCGGTCGCCGCCGCCGCATCCAGCATGGCGCGCGCGACCTCCGGCGGGCCGTCCTGTGCGGACGCCCGACAGGCGAAAACTGTGAAAACGGCGAGCGCAGCGGCGAAACGGGCGGACACGGCAGGCCTCCTTGACTATGGGACGCGGCCAAATACTTCGGCTGGGATAGCGGCCTTTGCAGCCGGGCGCAAACCGCTGCGCAGAAGGGCGGCGAAATCTTAAATATTTGTATACAGATTATTCTCCGCCGGCGCCGGCGGCCTGTTTCGACCCCCGGCGTCAGCTGCGCCGGCCAGGCCTCGTTCTGGCGAGCCGGAGGAGGGTCGGCGCTTCGCTCATCCGCCGCTGCGGGAAGGTGACGCGGGCCGCAAATGCAGGCTAGAAGAGCGTTCTGACCCTTACGGAGAGCCCATGCCGGGCGACGGCGACACCGCGAACAGGACAAGAATCGTCAAGATTTCCCTTGACGAGCGCAGTCTCGCGCGGGCTACCGCCGATATAGAGCATGAGCGCAAGGTCGCCATATACGATCTCCTCGAGGAGAACCGTTTCGAGCCGATCGGCGCCGGGGAGGGGCCTTTCGAACTGCATCTCTCCATCGTGGAGCGGCGGCTCGTCTTCGATGTGCGGCGCGAAGGCGGCGAGGAGATGGGGCAGGTGCACCTGTCGCTGACGCCGTTCCGCAAGATCATCAAGGACTACTTCATGCTCTGCGAGAGCTATTACGACGCCATCCGCAACGCCTCGCCCGCGCAGATCGAAACCGTCGATATGGCCCGCCGCTCGATGCACAATGAAGGCTCGGACATCCTCATGGAGCGGCTCAAGGACAAGATCGCGCTCGACCAGAACACGGCGCGCCGGCTCTTCACCCTCATCTGCAGCTTCCACATGCGCTAGGAACCCATGGGCAAGTCCGTTCTTTTCATCTGCAACATGAATTCGGTGCGCTCCCCGATGGCGGCGGCGCTGCTGCGGGCCGAGGCGGGGCTCGCCCTGAAGGTCGATTCGGCCGGCGTCTACGAGGGCGGGCTCGACCCCTTCGTCGAAATGGTGATGGCCGAGATCGGGGTCTCGCTTGCGGGGCACGAGCCCAAACCGATGGGATCGCTCGATCTCTCGAAATTCGATCTCGCCATCGTCTTGACCCCGGAAGCCGCCGCAGAGGCCCGCAAATACCTCCCCCGCGAGCGGATCGAGTTCTGGCCGATCGACAACCCCTCTGACGTCCGCGGCGGCAAGGAGGACATATTGAACGCCTACCGGGGGGTGCGCGACGAACTGCGCCAGCGGCTTCGGGAGCGGTTTCCCGAATTCCATCAAAAGCCTTGATTTTAGCGGGAAGCGCGACCATTTTCCGGCCTCTCGGAGCCGCCTGCCTCATTGCGGGCGCCCCCTTGTCCAGGGGGAGGGGTCGCCTGAATTGAGGAGCGAATGGCGAAAGAAGAACTATTGGAATTTGAAGGCACGGTGGAGGAGCTTCTGCCGAACGCGACGTTCCGCGTGAAGCTCGAGAACGGGCACGAGATCATCGCCCACACCGCCGGCAAGATGCGCAAGAACCGCATCCGCGTGCTCGCGGGCGACAAGGTGCTGATCGAAATGTCGCCTTACGACCTCACCAAGGGTCGCGTCACTTACCGCTTCAAATAACGGGGCGCCCCGGTGCGCCCGATGCTGATCCTGGCGAGTTCGAGCCCGCGACGGCTCGCGCTGCTCGATCTCATCGGCGTCGCGCCCGACAAAGTCGTTCCTGCCGACATCGATGAGACGCCGCGCAAGGGCGAACTCGCCCGCGATCTCGCCGGCAGGCTGGCGAGGGAGAAGGCCGGGACGATCGCGGCGAAAGAAAAAGGCGCGCTGGTTCTCGCCGCTGATACGGTGGTGGCGGTCGGGCGGCGGATCCTTCCGAAGGCGGAGGACGAGGCGACGGCGCGTGAATGCCTTGAGCTGATGTCGGGCCGCGCGCACCGCGTCTATTCCGGCGTCGCGCTGGCCGGCCCCGCGGACGAGATGCGGTTGCGGACCGTCGAGACGCGGGTGAAGGTGCGCCGCCTCTCGCCCGCCGATATCGACGCTTATGCCGCCAGCGGCGAGTGGAACGGCAAGGCCGGCGGCTACGC
The DNA here is from genome assembly GCA_036337175.1 of Pseudomonadota bacterium. Taxonomy (GTDB): domain Bacteria; phylum Pseudomonadota; class Alphaproteobacteria; order Caulobacterales; family Parvularculaceae; genus Amphiplicatus. Next base: position 233,180 of record JAYZEQ010000006.1, on the reverse strand, counting down.
CATTCAGGGCCTGTTCGCCGCGCATATTGTCAGCATCATCGGATCGCACCCGAACGTCGTCGGTCTGCCGCTTTATGAGACCGCCAACCTTCTCGCCGGCGCCGGCTGGATCGTCGGGCGGCGGGCGTGAAACGCCGCTTTCTCATCGAGTGCGGCGGCGCCGAAACCCGCGCCGCTTATCTCATTGGCGACGAGGTTGTCCGGTTTTCATTCGGCCCGGCGCGCGGCGACGAGGCGCTGCGACGGCCGCCGCAGACGGGCGACCTTTATCTCGGCCGGGTGCGGAGCGTTTCGAAATCGCTTGGCGGCGCGTTCGTCGATCTCGGAGCCGACAGGGAAGCTTTCCTGCCTTACAAGAAGGACGAGGCGCTCGCCCCGGAGGGCTCCTCGATCATCGTCCTTGTCCGCAGACCGCCGATCGGCGGCAAAGGCGCTGTTCTTTCCGCCGACTGGAAGCGAGGGCTCGGCGCGGCGGCTGTGCTCGCGCTTCAGGAGCAGGCCGACGCCCGGCGTAACCCGGGCGCGCTCGGCGAACCCGTCGACGCCGCCATTCATGCTTTCGTGCTGGCGAGGCCCGAAGGCTCTGAACCTCTCGACGAGGTCATCACGAATGACGCGGCGGCGGCTGCTTTATTGAGGGCGTGCGGCGCTGAACAGGTTTTTTCGGCGGATAGTCCGTTCGAGACCTACGGGGCGGCGGAAGCGCTGGAGTCGGCCCTTGAGCGGACCGTGATGCTGCCAGGCGGCGCGCGTCTCATTTTCGACCAGGCCGAGGCGCTGACCGTCGTCGACGTCGACGCCGGCGCGGCGGCGGACGGCGCAAGCGGACGGCTGAACGACAAGGTCAACTTGCTTGCGGCGAAGGCGCTGCCCGGCGAACTGGCCCGGCGCGCCGTCGGCGGCCGCATCGTCGTCGATTTCCTTCCGCCGGGGAGCGCCGATGCGCGCAAGCGCCTTGTCGACGCGCTGAAAGAGGCGGGCAGGGAGCGTTTCGACGCCCGCTTCGGCAAGTTATCCGCAGACGGACTATTTGATATGACCGCGCCGCGGACCCGGCTTTCGCTGCTTGAGGAGGCGACCGAACCGGCAGGGGCGGACTGGGTGGTTCCGGGCCGCCGTTTCTCTCTCGACTGGAGGGCGAAACGCGCCGTTTGCGCTCTCGAAGCGGCGCTCGCCAAGCGGCCGTCGGCGCGCCCGCGGCTGGTTGCCGGTGCGGGACTGGAGGCGTATCTCAGCAAATCCCGGCCGCAATGGCCGCAGCGCGTGGCGGAACGCTACGGCTCACGGTTCGAAATCGCCCGCAACGACGGGCTTGAGGAGCGAGGCTTTGACATCTTCGAATAATTCCGCGGCAACAGGTCCGGCCTGTCCGATTTGCGCCAAGCCGATGGTCGGGGACTATGCGCCGTTCTGCTCGAAACGCTGCGCCGACATCGACCTGCATCGCTGGCTCACGGGCGGATACGCGATCCCGGCGGTCGAGGCGGAAGACGATTCCGAAATAGAAACGCAAGAATAGTTTCTCCGTTCATTTGCGCTGTTGATCCGGCGTATGGATGTGATAACATCGCATTAGAGGGGAATGCGATGGCTGCAGGGGCTGCTCACTTTTCGTGTTGCGCTGCGACTTCGGGGCGGCCCCGATGAGCAAGCCGCGCAAGCTCACCCGCAACGACGAACTGGTGCTTGCAAGGCTGGTCGTTTCCGACCGGCCGCTCGGCGCGTACGAGATCCTCAAGCAGGTGGCGTCGGAAGGCATCGCCGCGCCGAACAGCGTCTATCGCGCCTTGCGAAAGCTGATTGCGCTCGGGCGCGTGCGGAAGATCGCCAGCATCAGGGCGTATGCGGCCCGCCGTTTCGACGACGAAGGCGAAATCGGCGCCTATCTGATTTGCCGGCGTTGCGGACGGGCGGTCGAAAAGCCCGTGGCGCGTAAATCGCTTACGCCGCTGCTCGCCGACGATTCTATCGCGGTCGACTCGGTGCTGATCGAGGCGTTCGGAAACTGCGCGCGCGCCGATTGCGGCCCGTCGCCGGATCAGCGTCCGAAATAAAAAGACCCGCCTGGCGCGAGGCGGGTCTTTCAAGTAGGCCGGCGAAGCTTTCTAGGAAACGGCGCCAAATTTCACGATTTCAGCGAAGCGGGCTTTTTCATCGGCGTCGAGCTTGCCGTCGGCGTTGGCGTCGGCTTCCTTAAAGTCGGCGATGCGCGCCTCGATAAGCTGCTTCTCGCTGATGGTTTCCTGATCCTTGGCGAGGCCGATGAACTGCTGCTCGGCGGTTTCGACATCGGTGTCGCCTTCTGCGACCTGGCCTTCCGCGTCGACGGACGCTTCCGCCGTCACGCTCGCCGGCGCGTTCAGGACGCCGTCAATCGTGTTTTGGGCCGTATCAACCGTCTCGTCAGCAGCGCCGAGCGTTTCGTTAAGCGCGGTTTCCGCTTTGGCGTGCGCCGACTTGGCGGCGGCGAGATACTCGGCCTTCTGGATTTTCGCATCGCCGTCGGCGTCGATCATCGCGAACTCTGCTTTAGCGAACGCCTTGGCTTCTTCCTTGGTCGTCACTTTGAGCGCGTCGGGCGCGACGGCGGCGACGGTCATGGCTTCCGGCGTATATTGCGGCGTCGCCGATGTTTCGTCCGTGGTTTGCGCAAAAGCCGAGGCCGAAGCCAGCGCCGCTGCAGAAGCGGTCACAATCATCAGGCGTTTCATTCTGTTCTCCTCCAATGTTCCCATTCGGCCGCCAGTCGAGGCGGCGCTGACAGACAATCTTGCTAGGAAGATTGGCGCACGGATTGTAGTTAAGCATTCGTCATTACGCGGCGTTCACCTTGCAGAGGAGCACGCAATGATGAGCGAAAATTAATCGGCGCCCGGAGGCCGTCTAGTCCTTCGCCGCGGTTCCGTCGTACATCGCCCGGATATCCACGGATGATCGCCGGCCGATATGCACGAAGTTTTCCGCAAGCCAGTCTTCGGCGATCTTTCGCCCCCGCTGCTTCAGTTCCGAAAGAAACGCCCAGTCGACATTGAATTTGCTGGCGATTGAAAGGTCAGTAAGCGCCCTGTCGCTGCGGATCGAATGGATGTGGACATTGCGCAGTCGGTCGCGGAACTCGTCCTTGATCCAGCCGTCGTCGAGCAGTTTCTGGACGAACCCGACAGCACGAAGTTCGCGCAACAGCGACGAATTAAAGCTGATTTCGTTGATCCGGTTCATGATGTCCGGGGAGGTGAGCGGCACGTCCGGCCGCTCAAGCGGGTTGACGTGGACGATGACAACGTCGCTCGATTCCGCTTCGTAAAAGAACGGAAAAAGCACGGGATTTCCCATGTACCCGCCATCCCAATAGTGCTCGCCGCCGATCTCCACCGCCTTGTAGAGAAACGGCAGGCAGGTCGACGCCATCACCACGTCGACCGAAACGTCTTTGGTGCGGAAAATATGCACCTTGCCGCTGCGGACATTCGTCGCCGAAAGATAGAGTTGAGTGACGTCGCAGCTTTTCAGACTGTCGAAGTCGATCAGTTTTTCGAGAAGATCCTTGAGCGGATTGAATCCGAACGGATTGAACTGGTAGGGCGAGAGAGTGCGGGTGAAGGCGTCGAAGGCGATATAGGAGAGAGAATTGTCGAGGTTGAAGGCGCCGAGCGCCATGTCCAGCGGCGTGCGGCGGACCGGGCTGTAGATTGCGCCGACGTCGCTGATCTCGCGCCATAGCGCGTCAAGCATTTCTCTTCCGCCTTCGCATCCTCCCTTGTGAAGTCCGTAAGCGAGGGCGACGGCGTTGACCGACCCGGCGCTCGCGCCCGAAATCGAGTCGATCTCGATGCGGTCGTCCTCGAGCAGCCGATCGATCACGCCCCAGGTGATGGCGCCATGCGCGCCGCCGCCTTGCAGCGCGAGGTTGATCTTTTTCGCGCCCTTGCTGGTCACCGGCTACGCCGCGACCCAGCCGCCGTCGATCTGATAGGCGGCGCCCGTGATGGAAGCGGCCTGTTTCGACGCGAGGAAACAGGCGAGCGCGCCGACCTGTTCGACAGTGACGAACTGTTTCGTCGGTTGCGCAGCGAGAATGACTTTCTGCACGACTTCCTCTTCGGTCATGCCGCGCGCTTTCGCCGTATCGGGGATCTGCGCCTCGACGAGGGGCGTTTTCACGTAGCCGGGGCAGATGGCGTTGCAGGTGACGCCGTGTTCGGCGCCTTCAAGCGCGATCGTCTTGGTGAGCCCGACAATGCCATGCTTGGCCGCCACATAGGCCGATTTGAACGGCGAGGCGACGAGGCCATGCGCCGAAGCGATATTGATGATGCGGCCGAATTTGCGGTCTTTCATGCCCTTGAACGCGGCCTTGGTGGTGTGGAAAGCGGAAGTGAGATTGATGGCGATAATCGCATCCCACTTCGCTTCGGGAAAATCTTCGACAGGCGAGACATGCTGGATGCCGGCGTTGTTGACGAGCACGTCCACCTGGCCGAATGCTTCGCTCGCCTCGTCGATCAGCCCGCGAATTTCATCCGGCTTCGTCATGTCGGCCGCGTTGTACCGAACCGCGACGCCATACTTCTCTTCAAGCCGGGCGCGAATCTTCTCGATCTCGCTTTTGTCGCCGAAACCGTTGAGCATGACGTTCATGCCCTCGGCCGCGAAAGCGTCGGCGATGCCGAGGCCGATGCCACTGGTCGAGCCGGTGACGACTGCATTGAGGCGATTGGACATGAAGTACCCTTTCTCTGGTGGGGTGAGGCGTGTTCGCAACTGCAACATAGGCGTCGCCTTCGGGCTCTGCAAACGGTCCGGACGTAGCAGCGAGCCCGGGCGCGGCTTATGATAGCCGGAGACAGGAGAGGGAGGTCGGCATGCGCGTTTCCCCGGTCTTTTTCATTTCGCTCGCATCGGCTGCGCTGGCTTCGCCCGCCTTCGCGCAAGTCTCCGTCACGACGTTCGGGGCGACGGACGCCAAAGCCTGTTACGACGCAGCCAATGACGGCTTCTCAACCGACACGGATAACTGCGACAAAGCGTTACGGGACGGGACGCTGTCCCGCCGGGATCGCCAGGCGACGCGCGTCAATCGCGGGATCGTGTTCAACCGGGCCGGCCGTTACAGCGAGGCGATCGCCGACTTCGACGCCGCGCTCGACGACAATCCGGTCCTCGCCGAGGCCTGGCTTAATCGCGGCAATTCCATGTTGCTGACAGGACGTCCCGACGACGCCATCGAGAACTACCAGGCGTCGCTCGACAACGGCATCAGCAAGGTTCACATCGCCTGGTACAATATCGGCCTCGCCTATGAAGCCAAAAAGGACAGGGCGAAGGCTCGGGAAGCCTATGCGAAGGCGCTGGAGGCGAGTCCCGAATTCACGCTGGCGCAGTCAAAACTGGCGGAAATGGGCGGCTAGAGCCGCGCTCGCCATGACATGATTGTGCGTTTGCGGTACTGACGCGCACGTATCGCAGTCAGGAAGGCGCCGCATGAGCTTTGTTTCTCACCTTGAATGTTCGATGACCGGCAAGCGCTATGAAGCCGGAAAAGTTCATGGATTGTCCGAGGACGGACGGCCTTTGCTCGTGCGTTACGATCTCGAAGCGCTTTCGCGCGGCGTATCGAAGGAAATCCTTGCGGCTCGTACGGATGGCTTCTGGCGCTACCGTGAATTTCTTCCCGTGGCGCATGAAGAAAACAGGGTGTCCCTGGGCGAGGTGGTGACGCCGCTGATCCGCGCGCCGAAACTGGAAAAGCGCCTAGGCGGCGGAGAAATTGTCGTCAAGGACGAGGGAAGACTGCCGACCGGATCGTTCAAGGCGCGCGGACTTGCGCTTGCCGTGGCGATGGCGAAGGAATTCGGGCTTACGCATCTCGCCATGCCGACCAACGGCAACGCCGGCGCGGCGCTCGCCGCTTACGGATCGCGCGCCGGCATGAAGACGACCATCTTCTGCCCCGACGATACGCCGGCGGTGAATGTCGAGGAGATCGCTCTGCAGGGCGGCGACGTCTGGCGCGTCAACGGGCTCATCAACGATTGCGGCAAGATCGTCGGCGAAGGCAAAGGCGAGGCTGAATGGTTCGACGTTTCGACCCTGAAGGAGCCCTACCGCATCGAGGGCAAGAAGACGATGGGGCTCGAACTTGCGGAGCAGCTCGGTTGGGAGTTGCCCGATGTGATCTTCTATCCGACCGGCGGCGGCACGGGCCTCATCGGCATGTGGAAGGCGTTCGAGGAGCTTGAGCGGATAGGCTGGATCGGTTCGAAACGTCCGCGCATGGTCGCCGTGCAGGCGGCTGGGTGCGCGCCGATCGTGCGCGCCTGGGAGAAGGGCGAGGAGCATGCGTCGCTCTGGGAAAATGCGCACACGGTCGCGGCCGGCATCCGCGTCCCCGCCGCGGTCGGGGACTTTTTGATAATTCGCGCCGTGCGCGAATCCGAAGGCTTCGCAATCGCCGTCGAGGACGACGATATCCTCGATGCTCAGGCGGAGATGGCGCGCGAGGAGGGGCTGCTGCTCTGCCCCGAAGGCGCCGCGACATACGCCGCTTACAGACGATCGCTATCGGAAAGGCTTATTTCAAGTCGGGATCGCGCCGTTCTGTTCAATTGCGCCACGGGACTCAAATATCCGATGCCGGCGATCTCGAAGTTTGTTGATCGGACGAAACCCGTCGACTATTCAATATTTTAACGGGCGGGGCTGCGTTATGCGAATTCCCCCGCCGGTTGAAGGCGGGGATCGAATGCGGTTTGTCTCAAGCATGACCGGTCTTGGCGTTGCGTGCCTGCTCGCCGCGTGCGGCGCGACGTCGTCGCGCCAGTCGTTCGACGCTCAGTACCCGCTTGTAACGGCGGAGCGCAGCGACGGCTGGTCGCGTGCGGACCGGCTGGCGCATCGCGAGGCTTTTTTGAGCGCCGTTAAGGCGCCGCCAGGGGAAGCCGTCGACTGGACCGGCGACACCGTCACGGGGCGCATCACCTCTGGCGAAGCACGGCTCGCCGTGTCCGCGGAAGAACCGGCCGGCCGGCCGGCGCCGGCGGGCTTGCGCATCCCTGGCCCGATGGAAATGGATCTTGGCGCGCATGCTCTCAAAAGCAATGCAAACGTTAGGCTTGGTCCGTCAACGGACGATAAAGTCGTTGCTACGCTGAAAGCCGGAACGCGCGTCGAGGTGGCCGGCCGCCTGGTGCGGGAGCCTTGGGCGCTCGTCGCCCAGAACGGCCGCGTACGCGGCTATATATTCGAAGAACTGCTGATCCGCCCCGAAGGCGCGGCGTCGCGTCTCGCCGGAGCAAGGCTTGCGACGCCGACCTATTGCCGGCGCCTTTCCGAATCCGTCGGAGCGAACGGCTCCGCGTCGGAATGGAGCAGCTTCGCCTGCAACAGCGGCGGCGAATGGATCCTCGTCAGTGATTGACAGGCTGGACAAACCTGAACCGGCGTTCTAAGCAGCCCTGAACAAAAGGAGCCGCCAGACAGTGACCATTTAAGCCAGATCCGAAGGGAAGGCGCGCGATGCGCCGGACGAGGATCGATTTTTTTCCCGCCCTCGTTTCCCTTTTGCAGGAGTCTGGCATGTCTGCGGCCATTCATCATCAATCAGGCGTCGGCCCCGATCCGAAAAGCGTTTATCCCATGGACGGGATACGAGGCGTCGCGTTTCTGAAGCCCGTCGTTTCCGATCCGCTGATCGAGATCGGCGAGTACACCTATTACGACGATCCGGACGGCCCGGAGACGTTCGTCGAACGCTCGGTCCTCTATCATTATCCTCACATGGAGGATCGGCTGATCATTGGCCGGTTCTGCGCCATTGCGGCCGGCGTTCGCTTCATCATGAGCGGCGCCAACCATGCGCTTGACGGCCTTTCCACCTATCCGTTTTCGATCTTCGGCAAAGGATGGGAGGACCCCTCGCAGGACTGGAAGCGGGGCGCGCGCGGCGACACCGTCATCGGCAACGGCGTCTGGATCGGCATGGGCGCGACGATCATGCCGGGCGTGGTCGTCGGCGACGGGGCGATCATCGGATCGCTCGCCGTCGTCGCCTCGGACGTGCCGCCTTACGGCGTCGCTGTCGGCAATCCGGCGGAAACGGTGAAGCGCCGGTTCGACGGGCCTACGATCCGGCGCCTCCTTCATGCCGCATGGTGGGACTGGCCGGCGGACAAGATCGCCCGCAACCTCGCCGCGATCCGCGGCGCCGACATCGAGGCGCTGGAGAGGGCGGCTTGAACGGGCCGCCCTAGCCGAAGCACTCTTTCAGGAAGTCGAGAAACGACGCCCACGAACGGTCGGCGGCGTTCCTGTTGTAAACCGTGCCGAAATCCGGGTCGTTCGCTTCGGTATTCATGAAGGCGTGCATCGCGCCGCCATGAGCCAGAAGGCGCCAGTCGGCCTTCGCCTCTGTCATTTCCTGACAGAACGCCACGACGTCTTTCGGCGGCACCATCGGATCGTCCCAGCCGTGATAGGCGATGATTTTCGGTTTGATCGTAACGCCGCTGGTGTTGCCTGGAGCCGACAGGATACCGTGAAAACTGGCGACGCCTTTGACATCCGCGCCGCTTCGCGCGAGGTCGAGAACGCACAGGCCGCCGAAGCAGAAACCCATGGCGACGATCTTGGCGGCGTCAACTTCCGGCAGTCCCCGGGCGACATCGAGAGCGTGCTGAATCCGTGATTGCAGTTTGGGGCGATCGGAGGCAAGCGGCGTCATCAGCTCGTTGCACTCTTCCTTGGTCGAACCCGTCACGCCCTTGCCGTAAAGATCGAGCGCAAAGCTGGGGTAGCCCAGTTCGGCGATTTTCTTTGCGAAACTGATTTCCTGACGGGTGCAGCCGGCCCAGGCGTGCGAGATGAGCACAGTCGGACGCTTGCCGCCGTGCGCATCGTCGAACGCGAGCGTCCCTTCGAGCGTCGTACCGGCGTGCGAATACTCTACGGCGCGCGTGCTGATCGCCATTCAGTCTCTCCATTTCGGCTGCAGCCGCAGCCTATTTGCGCGGTCCGCCTCCGGCAATAGAGGAAGGCCGCCCCTTGGGAGAAAGGGGCGGCCTTTAGCGCCGATAGGGGCGGGGAGAGAGGCGTTTATCGGCGCAAGATGATCCACAGCGCATGAATGATGCCGGGAATGTAACCGAGCAGCGTCAGCACGACATTGATCCAGAACTGCGTGGTGAAACCGACCTGCATTGCAACGCCGACCGGCGGCAGGATGATTGAAAGCACGATGCGCAGAATGTCGGCGCCGGCGCTGTCGTTTGAGGGGGTGGCCATGGCTCTCCTCCATGTTGCGGTTTGGAGGGAAACAGGCGCCGTCCCGGAAAGGTTCCAGCGGCGGGCCCTATTATTCGCCGTGAGCGCCGATGCGGCTTATTTTCAGGGTGTTGGTCTTGCCGGGCCGGCCGAACGGGTAGCCGGCGAGGATGATGATCCGCTCGCCGTCCTTCGCGCCGTGGTCGCGGGCGATCTGGTCGGCTTTTTCCAGCATCTCGTTGAAGTCGGAAATATCCTCGGTGATGGCCGGGGTGAGGCCCCAGTGCAGCGCCAGCCGCCGCCCGACGATCGGGTTCGGCGAGGTGGCGATGATGGCGCAGCGCGGACGGTCGCGCGACAGCCGCCGCGCCGTCGAGCCGGTCTTGGTGTAGGCGACGGCGAAGCGGCAATCGAGCACCTCGGCGATGCGCGTCGCCGACAGAGTGATGGCGTCGGCGGTGTTATACTCCGTGTCGGGATCGGCGACCGGCTTGAAGGCGGCGGATTCGGAATCGCTCTCCGTCGCCTTGATGATGCGGTCCATGATGGCGACGGCTGTCGGCGGGTGGCGTCCGACGGCGGTTTCGGCCGAAAGCATCACTGCGTCCGCGCCCTGGAACACGGCGACGGAAACATCGGTCGCTTCGGCGCGGGTCGGAGCGATCTGCTCGACCATCGATTCCAACATGTGCGTGGCGACGATCACCGGCTTGCCGGCCGCCCGGCAGGCGCGGACGATGCGGCGCTGGATGCCGGGCACCTGCTCCGGCGGCAGTTCGACGCCGAGGTCGCCGCGCGCCACCATGATCGCGTCCGAAAGCTCGAGGATCCCGGCGAGCTGGTCGACGGCGGTCGGCTTTTCGATTTTCGAGATGATTCCCGCCCGGTCGCCGACAAGTTCGCGGGCTTCGGCGACATCCTCCGGGCGCTGAACGAAAGACAGCGCCACATAATCGACGCCGATATCGAGCGCATGGGCGAGATCGGCGCGGTCCTTTTCCGTCAGCGCCGAAATAGGCAGCTGCCGGCCGGGCAGGTTGATGCCCTTGCGATTGGTGAGCCGGCCCGGCGTGTCGGCGCGCGCGATGACCGCATCTTTCTTGCGCTCCTTGACGGTGAGCTGGAGCTTGCCGTCGTCTAGCTTGAGAACGTCGCCGGGCTGAAGGACGTCGATAATCTCCGGATGGGGGATGGGGATGACGCCGGCGTCGCCAGACTCTTTGGCGAGAACCAGCCGATAATCGGCGCCGTATTTCAGGTCTATCCCATCATCCTTCAGGACTCCTGTGCGGATCTTGGGGCCCTGCAGGTCGGCGAAGACGCCGATCGGGTCGCCGCTCTCCTTTTCCGCCTCGCGGATGGCGCGCATGATCTCGGCGGTCTTCGCGTGATCGCCATGGCTGAAGTTCAGGCGGAAAACGTCGACGCCGGCCTGATTGAGCAGGCGGAGCATGGAAGGCGAGGAACTCGCCGGACCGACAGTTGCGACGATCTTGCAGAACCGGTTTCGCATGGAAGCCTCGAAGCGCGTGGCGGGATCTGGAACGAGCCTAGCGCGCTTCGGCGAAATGGCGACGAAAAAACTGGCGGGCTCAGCCGCAAAGCCGCCGTCTGGCCGCTTCGTATTCCGCGACGAGCCTGTCCACATAGGCGCCCGCCGTCTCGACCTTCTTGATGGCGCCGATGCCCTGACCGGAGCCCCAGATATCCTTCCAGGCCTTGGCGGCGGTGTTGCCGCCGGAGCCGAAATTCATCTTCGAGGGGTCGCTCTCGGGTAGGTTGTCCGGGTCGAGCCCAGCGGCGACGATGGAGGGTTTGAGATAGTTGCCGTGCACGCCGGTGAAAAGGTTCGTATACACAATATCATCGGCGTAGCCGTCGACGATCGCCTGCTTGTAGGCTTCGCTGGCGTTCGCCTCTTGCGTGGCGACGAAAGCCGTGCCGATGTAGCCGAAATCCGCGCCCATCGCTTCGGCGGCCAGCACGGCGCCGCCGGTCGAGATGGCGCCCGAGAGGGCTATGGGCCCCTTGAACCATTCGCGGATTTCCTGAACCAGCGCGAACGGGGAAATGACGCCGGCGTGGCCGCCGGCGCCGGCGGCGACCGGGATGAGACCATCGGCGCCTTTGTCGATGGCCTTGCGCGCGAACATGTTGTTGATGACGTCATGCAGCACGAGGCCGCCATAGGAGTGGATCGCCTGATACACGTCCTCGCGCGCTCCGAGCGAGCAGATGACGATGGGGACCTGGTGTTTCACGCAGGTCTCGAGGTCCTTCATCAGCCGGTCGTTGGAGCGATGCACGATCTGGTTGACGGCGTAAGGGGCGGCCGGCCGGTCCGGGTGCGCCTCGTTATGACGCGCTATCGCTTCCTTGATTTCTATAATCCATTCTTCGAGCTTTTCCTGCGGCCGTGCGTTGAGGGCCGGGAACGAGCCGACGACGCCCGAGACGCATTGCGCGATGACGAGCTTCGGGTTCGACACGATGAACAAGGGCGCGCCGATCACCGGGATGCGCAAAGATTTCTTGATGTCTTCGAAGGTCGGCATGTATCGCGGCTCCCATGGCGTCAGGCGACGCTATGGGGCCTTGCCGCGAGGCGCAACGCCGGGAAGCAGCGCCGGCGATCGCTTATCGCCGCTTCACCGTCATTTCGAAGAACTGAACCGAGCCACCGTCCGGGCGGGCGCGGAAGCCCTTTTCGGTCCAGATGCCGTCCTTCACCGCCGCCTCGTAACGGATTCCGCCGGGCGTGCTCCACTGAAAGCCGCCTTCCTCAAGCACCGTCAGCGGGAATTCGCCATAATGCCCGTTGGCGTAGGATCGGAAACGGTAGGCGCTTTCCTTCTCGTCCCATGAGATAATGGCGAAAGCTTCGAACGCCGGCTTGGTGTCAGGCGCGGCGTCTTTCGAGCGGCCGGTTCCATGAACGGTGAGAATGGCGCCGTCGAGCATGAAGGCGACTTCCTCCGTCTGCGTGAAAGCGCGCTTCTTTCCGTCGGCGCCATAGGTCCAGCCTTCGCCGCTCCATTCGCCTTCGATGATGGCGAGCGCGGCGAGTTTTTCTTTCTGAAGAGCGATATCGGGCGGCGCATAGCCCGCCCCTTGCTCCGCGGCGGAAACGGTAAAAGCGCCGAATGACATGGCGCCGGCGAGCGCGGCGGCGACTACGAGTTTTCTCATTGCACCCCTTCCTTGCGGCGTTATCGGTCACCCGACATTGCCAGATCGGGCCGCTCCGGTCTTGAACAAAAGGGACGCCGGACAGTCAGGGCAAATCGAGAATGTCCCCATGGATAATGCGCTTTATATGCGCCCGAACTTTTCCGGGAGGCTGATCGAAGATGGACTGGAAGTTGCGGGAAAGGTGCGCCTGATCGGCGAACCCGGCTTCCAGCGAGACGTTCGCGAACGACATTTCCTTCCGGATGGCGTCGGCGCAGGCGCGGCGAACTCTTCTCAGTCTTGCAAAGTTTTTCGGGGAAAGCCCGATCGCCGCCTCGAACCGACGGCGCGCCTGACGAGGACTGAGGCCCGCTTCTGCGGCGAGGTGCGCGATCGAGGCTCCGCCGTCCGTTTCGATCAGCCGAAGCGCCATCTTGCGGGCGGCCATATCGGCGGGGGCGGCCGTTCGGCTGAGGCTTGCAAAGAACTCGTCGAGCGGGCGCCAGTCGCCGTCCAGCGCGGCGGCAGCGGATTGCGAGAACGCGGGCGTCAGCGCCTGCGCCAGCTCAGCCAGCGGAAGAAACGATCCCACGAGAGATTTCCAGCGTGCGCCGAAGATTGAAACGCCCGCCCCAGGCTGAAGGCGCGCGCCTGCAAGGCGCTGCCCGTCATGCACAGTCGTTCGGTGCGCTTTTTCCGAAGGGCCGGTGACGCCGCAAAAGAAGGCCTTGCTCGCGTCCGTCGAGAGCCACACCGAAACGAGGCCGTCGGGCGGAATCACATGATCCGCGCCGCCTTCGGGAAGCGAGCCCGCTTCAAAAGTCCAGTATTGCGCAACGAGAGGAGCGGCGGCCGGGGCGGGTCTCGTCTCGGCGTATCGCACGCTGGCTCCTAGGCGACGCTCACCTGCGGCGCAGATTCAGGAAGGTCCTCGCCGAAGGCGCGCTGGTAAAACTCGGCGACCGTCGGCCGCTCGAGCTCGTCGCACTTGTTGAGGAAGGTGACGCGGAAGGCGTAGCCGATGTCCTGAAAGATTTCCGCGTTCTGCGCCCAGGTGATGACGGTGCGCGGGCTCATCACGGTCGAGATGTCGCCGTTGATGAAGGCGTTGCGAGTCATGTCGGCGACGCGCACCATGGCGTCGATGGCGGCGCGTCCGTCTTTCGAATTGTAGATCGGCGCCTTGGCGATGACGATCTCGACTTCTTCCTCGCGGGCGAGATAGTTCAGCGTCGTGACGATCGACCAGCGGTCCATCTGGCCCTGGTTGATCTGCTGCGTGCCGTGATAGAGCCCGGTGGTGTCGCCGAGGCCGATCGTATTGGTGGTGGAGAACAGGCGGAACCACGGATTCGGCGTCAGCACCTTGTTCTGGTCGAGCAGGGTGAGGCGGCCTTCCGCTTCGAGCACGCGCTGGATGACGAACATCACGTCGGGCCGGCCGGCGTCGTACTCGTCGAAGACGAGCGCGACCGGGCGCTGGAACGCCCACGGAAGGATGCCTTCCTTGAAAGCCGTCACCTGCACGCCTTTGTCGACGATGATCGCATCCTTGCCGATCAGATCGATGCGGCTGACATGGCTGTCGAGGTTGACGCGCACGCACGGCCAGTTCAGGCGCGCCGCCACCTGTTCGATGTGGGTCGATTTGCCGGTGCCGTGATAGCCCTGCACCATGACGCGGCGGTTGTGGGCGAAGCCGGCGAGGATGGCCCGCGTCGTCTGCGGATCGAAACGGTAAGCCTCGTCGATCTTCGGCACATACTCGTTCGGGGCCGAAAAAGCCGGAACCTGCATGTCGAAATCGACGCCGAAAACCTTGCGCGCGTCGACCGTCTTTTCCGGCTTTTCGAGGAATTTCTCGTCAGTAATTACGGCCATGGTTCGTCGCGACTTTCTCAACGGGCGCAAAGGGCAAACAGCGGCGGACACTCGCCCGAACGCAGGGCGATTTCAAGGGTTGGGGGCAGGCGGGGCGAAAGGCGCAGCGTCGCAGCCGCAAGCTTAGCAGATCCGCGCCTTCTTGAGGATCTGGTGGGCCCGGACCACCTCCGAAAGCTGCGCTTCGGCGCTCCGGTCGCCGCCGTTCGCGTCAGGGTGGTAGCGCCGGACAAGCTCCGCGTAGCGGCGGCGGATTTCGCCCGCCGGCGCGCTGAAGGCGAGGCCCAGCGTCTTGAACGCCTGGGCCTGCAGGCGCGGCAATTGGCGTCCGTCGCGATGGGGCGTCTGTTCGCGCGCCTGCTGCTGGCGGGCGGCGTCGCGGAACAGGCCGAAGGCGTCGGCCATTTCGGCCGGACCGCGGGCCTTGGCGGCGGCGCGCGCCCTGTCGTTGCGGCCCATCGACCATGTCGGCCGGTCGCCGTACAGGCCGGCGTGGCGGGCGGCTTGCGCCTCGCCCTCGGACAGGCCCTCGAAATAATTCCAGCGCAGATTATGCTCTCGCGCGTGCTCGGCGCAGAACCACAGCTTGGTCTGCAGCTCGCGGGGGGATTTGGCGACCCGCACCCCCGCCTTGCGAGGGCATCCCGGCGCGTCGCACAGACGCAACTGGGCGCTCGCCCAGACGGGCGGCTCCTCATAATCTTTGCGCGGCGGACGGACGCGAATGTCGTATCCGAGGCGCGGCTTATAGGCATAATCCGGCATGGCCCTAGTATGGTCGCGCCATTGCGTTGATACAATCTTGACAGAAACTACAGGCGCTGAATCGGAGGATCCTATGACTGTGGCCGACGCGATTCGCTCAAAGTTGCGTGAGGTCTTCGACCCGCTCGCGCTTGAGGTGAAAGACGAGTCCGCGAGTCATAAGGGACATCCCGGCGCAAGGGAGGGCGGGGAATCGCACTTTCGGGTTCGCATCGTCTCCAGCGCTTTCGAGGGCAAGAGCCGCGTGGCGCGCCAGCGCGCCGTCAACGACGCCCTGAAGGAGCTGCTGGCGGGGCCGATCCATGCGCTGGCCATGAAAACACTGACGCCCGGCGAAGACGCGCGGGAGAAGGAATGATCCGATGAACGGCTTTGCAGCAATTGCGGCGGCGCTCGCCGCCTCGTGCCTCCTCTCTTCGACCCTTTCTGCGAAAACCGTGGATGAGGAGATCGAGGCCATCGAAAAACTCGCGGAGGCCGTCCAGCGGGCGCAACCGACCCCGGAACAACTCGAACTTGTCGAGGCGGATATCTGGTTCGCCCACGATGCGGCGGAGCGGCACGTCTCCGACGCCTTCGCCGATCGTTTCCTTGCGGACGGAAAAATGATCTCGGGCGGACGGCCTGTCGTAACGGGGCCGGAGAATGTGCGCGCGGCGCTCGCCGCCAGCGCCGCCGAATGGTACTGGGCCCCGGTTGAGGCGACGGTTTCGGGCGATCTCGGCGTGACATGGGGCAGGGCTTTCATCGTCGCGCGCGGCCAGGACGGCGCGGCTGACCAGACCTACCGGGGGCGCTACGTCACCGTCTGGCGCCGCGATGCGGACAGGCGCTGGAAAATCTGGCTCGATACGGGTACGGAAGCGCCGCCTGAAGAATGAGCGCGGCCTGACCGCAAGCGCGCAAAACAAGGAAAAGACTCTTGGATCTGAGCGCCGCGCCGGTGACCTATGCGCTGATTGTCGCCAATCTCGCCGCAAGCCTTTACGCGCTTTACGGCGACCGCAATTTCTTCTCGCAGTTCGCCTTCGAGGTCGACGCGGTGGTGCGCCGCCAGCAGAGCTACCGCGTCGTCACGTCGTCGTTCCTGCACGGCGATCTGTTCCACCTGTTCTTCAACATGCTGACGCTGTTCTATTTCGGTCCGGTGGTGGAGCGGATTCTCGGCAAGCTGGGTTTTCTCGTCGTGTATTTCGGCGCGATCATCGCCAGCGGCGTCGTCACCGCCATCGTGAAGCGGCGCGTTCCGAATTACCGCTCGGTCGGCGCCTCGGACGCCGTGTCGGGCGTGCTGCTGTCGTTCTGTCTCTTTTTTCCGCTGGAGCCGATCTATATCCTGTTCATTCCGGTCGGCATTCCGGCGATCCTCTACGGCGTGCTGTTCATGTTGATTTCAGCGCGGCTGATGGGCAATGCGGGAAATCGCATCGCTCATGAAGGCCATCTCGGTGGGGCGCTGGCCGGCGTCGGGCTCACCTTGCTGATGCGGCCCGACGTGGTGACGCAGTTTTTCAGCTAGCCGGCGTCTTCGTCGCAGCCTTCGTAATGCGCGGTGAGGAGCTTCGTCCAGGCGGGCTGGCCGCCGTCGTTGACGCTTTCTAGTTCAAGCTTGAAATTCTCGTATTCGCGATGGTTCGGAATGCCAGTCTCGACATCGAGAATGTGACCGTCCTCGGCGTCTAGCCACATGCTGCCGCCGAACGTGCCGAAAGCGGGGCCGCCAACGATATAGCGGTAGGCGGACCTGCCGCCGCGCATCTCATCCTGCCGGTAGACCAGATCGGCGCGCCCGAGATACATCAGAAAATCGTCGCGCTCCGGGTCGGGAATGATCAGCGTCAGGCCGAAGGAAAAATCGGCGCGCGGTTCAAGATGCGGCGTCATCACCGTCAGGCTGGCGAAGTCGAAGTCGTAATCGTGCCAGGGCTCGTCCTCGATGAAGACTTCGGCGGTCTTCGTGTCTCCGCCCGGCGGCGCAAAGCGCGCTGACAGGCGTTTCGCATTCTCGTCATAGTCGAGCGTCGCGAAATTCTCATGCCCGGCGTTCGGTTTCAAGCGTCCGCCGGTGAGATGCGTGGCGTATCCTTTCTCCATGTCGAGCTTGGCGGTGACGAAAGCGGCGTTGGTGCATTTCCGCCGCATTTTATAGACTTCAAGAAAATCGCGCGCCTTACGGAACACATAGACGCTCTCAGGATCGGAGCCGTCCTGATTGGTGCGGACGTAATGGTAGATGCGCCCGATGGCGTCGCGGCCGATTTTACCGACCGGCTCAGCCGCCGTTGTTTCCTGTTCCTTCGGGGCGGTTTGCGTTTCCGGCTGTTTCGAGCAGGCCGCAACGAGCGCCAGAAGCAGGCTGACGGAAAGAAGGGATCGCAACATCAGGTTCGCCGGTTTTCCACATCTTATTGTGTCGCCGCCGAGGCGCGCCCGCAAGACGACACGACGCCCGATTCAAACCGTCCGGCGGATAGGAGCGCCGCGGCCGCCGCCCGACTGCGGGGCGGCTCGTTTTTGAAAATAAATCCATTGCGCCAGCGCCCGCATCGGCGGCGTGAACAGCGCCGCGTCAAGGATCGCATTGTCGGGCGCGGTCGACCAGACGCGGCGCAGCAGCGTTTTGAGGGCGAAGCGCGGATATTCTTTCGCCATGACGGCGCCCGGATCGGGGCCGCCATCCTGAAGGTGGAGCGCGATCGCCTGCGCGGCGCGTCGGCCGTACTGGAAAGCGAGACGGATGCCGCCGGCGGTCAGCGGCGAGACGAGTCCCGCCGCGTCGCCCGTCAACAACACGCGATGACCGGACAGCGGCCGCACCAGACCGCCGCACGGAATGAGCCCGGAGCGGCGCTCGCGCAATTCGCAATTTGTCAGCGCGAAATACGTATCGATCCGCTTGAGGAAGGTATCGTAGTCGGGGCGCCGGCGCGTTCCGAACGGGGACGCCGAAACGGCGAGCCCCGCCTGAGTCATGCCCGCGCCCGGCACGACCCAGCCGAGATAGCCGGGCGCAAGCCGCGAATCGATGAAGCAGTGAATGAAATCCGGGTCGACGGTGGGCGTCTCTTCGTACTCGGTCTCCATGCCGATCAGGAATTCCGTATTGCGGCCGAGGCGGAAGGCTTCAGCGACGCGCGATTTCGCGCCGTCCGCGCCGAGAAGATAGCGCGCGGAAAGATCGAGATCGTGCAGCCGCACGAGATCGTTCTCAATCGAGGCGCCGGTGAAGCGCGCGCCGAACAGCAGGTCGGCACCGGCGCGCGCCGCCTCGCGCGCGAGCCAGCGCATGATGGCCGGCGTATCGGTCGCAAGGAAATAATAGCCCGGCGCCGTCAGGTCGGTGCAGCGCCCGTTCGGCGCATAAAGCCGCGCGCCGCGGATCTTCCGCGTCAGGGCGGCGGGAATGTCGGTGCCGTCGGCGGCCTCCTTGACGAGAATGCCGGTGGTCCTGACCCGCGCGCCCGGTTCCCTCTTCGCATCGAGGACCGCGACCTTCAGTCCGCGATGGGCGGCGGTTCGCGCCGCGACGAGGCCGGCGAAACTCGCGCCGACGATGATCAGATCGCAAAACCGCTCAGGCGGATTGTTCATATCTCTCTCCCGCAGTCGCTCCTGCTTGTACGAGGATTGCGGCGGGGGTCGGGCGCATGCCGGGCGCTTTTGCGGGCGGGCCGGGAGAATGCTAGCTTCGATGCAGAGATGAAACCAAGGGGAACGCTCAATGCGCCTAGCTCTGACAGCGGCCGTCATGATCTTGATAGCGGGCTGCGCCACGGCCGTCGGCACCGCCTATGCGCCCGCCGATTCCAAGGGTTACGGATATTCCGACGTGAAGGTCGAAAGCGACCGCTATCGCATCACTTTCGCCGGTGACGGGGCCACTTCGCCCGACACGGTAGAGGACATGGCGCTGCTGCGCGCCGCCGATATTGCGCTGGCGAACGGTTATGACTGGTTCCGGGTTATCGGCCGAAGCATGGACGCGCAGGAGAAAGGCGGCGTCGGGCTCGGCATGGGGCTGGGCACCGGCTCCTACGGCCGCAGCAGCTCCGTAGGCGTCGGCGTCGGCGGCGACCTCGGCACTATCGGCGCCAAAAAGTTCTACACGACCCGCATCGAGGTGCTGATGGGCAAGGGCGAGAAGCCCGAAGGCGAGGGCGTATTCGACGCCAGGTCTGTGTCGGAATCGATCCGCGCCCGGATCGGCGCCTGATGTCGGGCGGCGCGCCGCAGAAGATGGACTGGTCGGCGCTGCGGCGCATAATTACGGGAGACGATGCGCAAGGGCGCTCGTCGGTGGCGATAGACGGCGGCGCTGCGAAGATTCTTGCGATCGAGGAGACGGGGCTCGCCGAGATCTGGACGGCGACGCTTCGCCCGGACCGGCTGCTCGACGGCGAAGACAGGCTCGCGTCGGAAGACGTGCGCCTTGAACCCGAACGCAGGAACGTCAAGGTTCGCTGGTTCACCGTGCCGCCAGAAGATCTTTCCAGGACCGCCGAGGAGAAGGAGACGGTAGCGGCGTTCGGTTTCGCTGCGGCGGGTGCGAGCCGCGCCCGCGTCGACACGCGCCGGCATCCGATGATGCACAAGACGGAAACGCTCGACGCGATAATTCTGGTGCGCGGCGCCGTCGACCTGCTGCTTGACGACGGCGAAGCGCGCAGTCTGAAGCCCGGCGACGTCGTCATCCAGCGTGCGACCAACCACGCCTGGGTCAATCATGGAACGGAAACTGCGCTGCTCGTCGCGGTGCTGATGAATGCGGGATAAAAAATGTCTGATCAGGATTTCGCCGTCGCCTTCAACGAGAACAATGCGCCCTTCGCAAAGCTGATGGGCGTTAAAGTGACGAGCGCGACCAGGGAGCGCATCGAAGCCGAACTGGCGGTCACGCAGGAGCACTGCACAATTCCCGCCACGCTGCATGGCGGCGCGATCATGGCCTTCGCCGACAATCTCGGCGGCATCGGCGCGTTTCTCAACATGCCGGAAGGCGCGCTGACGACCACGATCGAGTCAAAAACCAATTTCCTGCGTGCGATTCCGGTCGGGCAGACGGCGAAGGCGGTGACCACGCCGATCAAGCTGGGACGCACCGTTCAGGTATGGAAGACGGAAGTATTCGACGGCGCCGGCAAGCTCGCCGCCATCGTTACGCAGACGCAGCTCATCATGACAGGCAGGGACGGGTGACGGGGTGACGGTCTGCAAGCGGCGCATGAAGACGCCCGCAGACACGAGGGAGGAATAATGTACGCGGTCAGACTCACTGAGTCGTATTTTCCGGCGCAAGCGGACGGGCCGTTTGAATCGCTGACTATCGGCGACATGCTCCGCCGGTCCGCGCACAAATATGGCGACAGTCTCGCCCTTTGCGAAATTCTCGCCGACGGGACGCGCGGTCGCGAATGGAGTTTCACCCGGTTGCTCGCCGACGCGGAGCGTCTCGGGCGGGCGCTGGCGAGCCGTCACGAAAAAGGCGCGCGAATCGCCGTCTGGGCGAACAATATTCCGGAATGGATCCTGCTGGAGCTGGGGGCGGCGTTCGCCGGGCTGACGCTTGTCACCGTCAATCCGTCCTATCAGGCGCGCGAGCTTGACTTCGTTCTCAGGCAATCGCGCGCCGAAGCGCTCTATTATGTAGCCGAAGTACGCGGCAATCCGCTCGCCGCCATCGCCGACAAGGTTTGCGCCGGCCTGCCGGCTATCCGGCATCGCATCCTGCTTACGGATCATGAGACTCTCTACGCTGGCGCAGACCGCGGCGCGCTGCCGGCTACTGCGCCGCGCGAGCCTGTTCAGATTCAGTACACGTCTGGCACGACAGGCTTTCCGAAGGGCGCGCTTCTGCATCACGAAGGGCTGGTGCAGAACAGCCGCGACACCGTGTACAGGAGCGGCATACGCGAGGGCGACCGGTTCATCCACTACATGCCGCTGTTTCACACGACCGGCTGCGCCATCCTCGCGCTGGGCGCGCTGAATATCGGCGCGACCATGTTTCTTGCGCCTGCATTCGATCCTGCGCTGGCTGTCAGGCTGATCGAGCGCGAACGCGCCACATTTCTTTTCGGCGTACCGACAATGATTGTCGCCATGATCGAAGAAGCGCTTAAATCCGGGCGCGATATGTCTTCGTTGAGAGGAGCCATGTCGGGCGGCGCGATGGTGGCCCCTGAGCTGGTCCGTAAAGCCAGGGACGTATTCGGCGTCACCGTTCAGATCGTCTACGGCCAGACGGAGGCGTCCCCGGTGATCACTCAGGCGTGGGCGGAAGATTCCATAGACGATCTCACGCAAACCATCGGTCAGCCATTGCCGCACGTCGAGCTTTCCATTCGCGATCCTCGGACCAACAGGGTCCTGCCGGTCGGAGAGCAGGGAGAAATCTGCGCTCGCGGCTATCTCGTCATGACAGGGTACAACGATAATCCGGAAGCCACGGCCAAAACGCTCGATGCGGAAGGCTGGCTTCACACCGGCGATCTCGGGCGCATTGACGAACGCGGCTATGTGAGGATCACGGGCCGCGTGAAGGAGATGATCATCCGGGGCGGCGAGAATCTGTTTCCCGCCGAAATCGAAAACGCGATGCTCGAGCACGAGGCGGTCGCGGAGGTGGCGGTGGTCGGGGTGCCATGCCCGGTCTACGGCGAACAGGTCGCCTGCTTCATGCGCGCCAAGACCGAGACGCGTCCCGAACCGGCCGCTTTAAAGAAGTTCATCCGCGAAAGGCTGTCGGCGCAGAAAACGCCGCTCTACTGGATCTGGGTCGACGCGTGGCCGCTGACCGGCTCCGGCAAGATACAGAAATTCCGTCTCGTCGAAGGTTTCGAAAAAGGCGAGCACGAAACGTTGCAGGCGTAAGGCGTCATCCCGCCGCCAGCTCGATGAATTTTTGCACGCTGACATTTTCCGCGCGGTCGGTGGCCTTGACGCCGGCGCGTTCAAGGCGCGCCTCGACCTCGCCGCCCCACAGCGACTTGAGCGACTGGCGCAGCATCTTGCGCCGCTGTGAGAATGCCGCTTGCGTCAAGCGCTCCAGCGCCGCCATGTTTACGAGGGGCGCGGACAGCGGAGAAAAAACGAGCACGGAAGAATCGACTTTCGGCGGCGGCGTGAACGCCCGCGCCGGCAGGTCGAAGGCGCGGGAAGGGCGACTCGCCGCCTGGGCGATCACGGAAAGGCGCCCATAGGTTTTCGAGCCGGGCGCCGCAAGGATGCGGTCTGCGACCTCTTTCTGGAACATCAGCGCCATGCGCGACCAGAGCGGAGTTTGTTCGCCGCCTGTACGAAGCCATTTGATCAGCAGCTCCGTCGAGATGTTGTAGGGCAGGTTTGCGGCGATCTTCACCGGCGCATCGCCAACAAGGGCGCGCTCATCTGCGGCGAGCGCATCGCCCTCGATGACGGTCAGCTTGCCCGGATAGGCGCCGGCGATATCGGCGAGCGCCTCAAGGCAGCGCGCATCGCGCTCGATGGCGATAACTTCCGCGCCCGTTTCGAGCAGCGCGCGCGTCAACCCGCCGGGGCCGGGGCCGATTTCAAGAAACCGGTCGGCGGGACCGGCCTCGGCGGCGCGCGCGATCTTGCGGGTGAGATTGAGGTCGAGAAGGAAATGCTGGCCGAGCGCCTTCCGGGCGCCGAGATCGTAACGCGCGATCACTTCGCGTAAAGGCGGAAGCCCGTCGCTCATGCCCGGGAGCGCCGCGCCGCCATTTCCGCCGCAAGCCTGATCGCCGCGATAAGGCTGTCGGCGCGCGCCGCGCCCTTGCCGGCGATGTCGAGGGCCGTGCCGTGGTCCGGCGAAGTGCGGACGATAGGCAGGCCCAGCGTGACGTTGACCGTCTCGTGAAAGGCGAGGGTCTTCACTGGGATCAGAGCCTGATCGTGATACATGCAGATCGCCGCGTCGTATTGCGCGCGCGCTTCTTCATGGAACATGGTGTCGGCGGGGAGCGGACCGCGCGCCTCGACGCCGGCCTTGCGCAGCGCTTCGACGGCGGGAGCGATCACGGACGCATCCTCGCGTCCCAGCGCACCGCCTTCGCCGGCGTGCGGGTTGAGGCCCGCGATCGCGAGCCGCGGACGGGCGAGGCCGAAATCGAGAAGCAGCGCTTCCGCCGTGACCGTCGCGGCGTGAATTATCGCTTGCGTTGAAAGCCGCCGGGCGGCGTCAGCAAGCGGTTCGTGCACGCTGACGGGAACCGTGCGCAGCGCGGGACCGGCCAGCATCATCACTGGCCCCCGAGCTGAAACGCCCTTCGGCGACGGCGCCAGTCTCGTCAATTCGCCGAGATATTCCGTATGCCCCGGGAATGCGAAGCCGTCGGCAAGCAGGGCCGCCTTGCTGATCGGATTGGTGACGACGCCCGCCGCCTCGCCGCCAAGCGCCAGTTCGGCGGCTCGGCGGATCGACTCAATAACGAACTTGGCCGTTTTCGGACTCGCGACGCCGGGCGGGGCCGCCACGCGCGCGCCGAGCGGCAGGACGGGGAGGGCGTCTGGAAAAACGCCCGCCGCCTTGCCGGGCGAGCCGATCTCAGCGACAGGCGCGCCGAGCGCCGCCAGCCGCGCGGGATCGTCTATAATAAAGAAAACCGGTCCGTCCGCGCGCAACGCCTTCCACGCCTTGGCGGCGATCTCTCCTCCGACGCCGCCGGGCTCTCCCATCGTCAGGGCGAGCGGGCGCGGCGCGGCGCTGGCGGAGCTCATCGGTTTCGCCGTTACCCGTTCGGTTGCATGCCTTGCTGGGACCTCAGACGCACGTCGACATGCACGCTGCGCTCCAGATCGCGGAGATATTGCTGGGAAATCCGACTGAGCTGGCGCTGGAAGATGCGATCCTCGATCGCTTGCCGCGACGGAAGGCCCAAGCCTTCATCCTTCTCGCAGGCGTAGGCGGCGTGCATTGCGCCGTCGGCTTCCACCGGCGCGCTCAATTCGTGACGATCGAGATTTTCAATCGCGCCGCGAAAACGCTCGTCTATCGAGGAAATCTTGACGTTTTCAACCATCGCGATGGAAACGTTCGCGCCGAGATCGATGCGCGTTCCGGACTGCGTGCAGAGGTCGGTGTTGTTGAGCTTCTGAAGCTCGAGTTTCGCCTCGTTACGTCCGATCGAAAGCGGCGCGCTGCCATAGACCAGCGTGAACGATTCTTCCCCTTGCACCGCGGCGGCGCGTTTGTCGCGCACCGCGAGGATCATGAAAGCGCCGTCCGAAGGAATGGGGTTGCTGACTGAGCCCGGCGGCAGCGCCTTCACCGCCTGGTCGAGCTCCTTCGGCAATTCGCCGGCGCGAATCCATCCGAGATCGCCGCCCGACGCCGCGGTGCTGCAGGCGGAGAATTGCTGCGCGACGACCGCGAACGGCACGCCTCGGCGCATCTGCTCGATAAGCTGCATGCTGCCCTGATAATATTGCTGCGCTTCGGACGGGCCGGGCACGGGAATGCAGATTTCCGAAACGAGATACTGCTCGTCGCCTGCGTCCTCGCGCATTCGCTCCAGCGTCTGGTCGACTTCATCTTCGCTGACCCGAACGCGCGAACGGTATCGGCCAGACACGATCTGCGGCCAGGCGATGCTCGCCTTGATCTGCTCTTTCATGGTTTCGACGGCGATGCCTTCCTCGCGCAAAACCTGCACGAGCTGATCGGTCGTCAGTCCGGAGCCGGCCGCGATCTGCTGCAATTGTTCCTGAACTTCTGCCTCGGAAATCTCCAGGTCGTACTTTTTCGCCTCCATCAGCTTCAGCTTCTCTTCAATAAGGTCCCGAAGAGCCTGAGCCTGTAGCTGCGGCATCATTTGCGGCGAGATACGCTGCTCGCTCGACATCATCATAAGCTGCATGCGTTGATAGACGTCGAAAGTGGTGATGACCTGATCGTTGACGACGGCGGCGACGGCGCTGACCGGCCCGGTATAGGAGGCGGGAAGTCCCTCCCGCGATTCTCCGCCAGCAGCCGGCTGGCGGGACTGGCCAGTCTGGGCGACGGCCGAAAAGACGAGCGAAAATGTGCAAAAAACAGCACAACCAACTGTTTTTGCTATAGAAAATGATTTTGCTGTCATGTTGCTCGTCTGGCCCCAGGCCCGATTACTGCTGCGATGCGCCCGAGACGCCATAAGCCGCGAAAAATAGTGGAAAACCGGTTTGGCGCAAGCGGTCAATCGACGAGCGATCGCAGGGTGAACCGGATCAGGACCGAAGTGTCGGGGGCAAGGCCGACGTCCCGGGTAAAGTCGCGCCGGTATACGATCTCAAGCGAGGCGCATTCGTCGGCATAGCCGAGAACAAAATCGCGAGTGATCGAGCGGCCTGCTTCGAGATCCTGGCGCCAGTTGCCGCCAACTGAAAACCGGTTGTTGAGCTTCACTCGCAGCATCCCAGTCAATTCCTGGCATTGTCTCGACGAGACGGTGGGCGCGCATTCAGGGCGTGGCGCATTCTCATCCACTTCGAGACGCACATAGCCGACAGTCCCTGTAAACCGGCCGTAATTTAACAGAGCCTTCGATTCCGCCCGCCTTAACGTTCCGGTGTCGTCGTCGATGCGAAGACGGTTATCGATAGAGAAGATATTTTTGTAACGAATGTTCAGCGAGCCGACGATATCCGACCGCTGTTCGCCGAGACCGGTCGACGGATCGAAAACATCGGAGCTTTGAGCGCGCAGCTGAGCGCCGATCGACGTTTCAATGGCGAAGCCATTGTCAAAGATTGCGGACGCCGAAACGCCGGCGTTGATCCGCTGGCCGTCTTCGAAGACATCGTAGCCGGTCGATTTGTTGTATTCGAAGAGTCCGGCATAGTCGAACTCGATGCTTTGCGAATCTTCGTTGATGATGTCGTCGGCGTTATGATTGGTCGGACTGGCAACGAGCTGCACTCGCGGCTCGATGAACAGCCGGGCTCCGCCGGCCCGGCGGGTCAACGGATAAGACCATTCAATGCCGGCCGTCGGTGCGAATCTTCCTTCGACCCTCGTCGTGTCGCCCGCAGCGCCCGGCAGCGTTTCCGTTCCTTGATCGAGATCGGAGTAGTGGAAGGCGTCGCCCCTGATTTCGGCGAAGGCGTTGAACCGGTGCCCGCTTTGGGTGATATGCTCGCGGTTCCAGTAGGCGCTCGCGGTAAAGCGCCGCGTGTCCGCGCCGTCGGTTCTCTGCAGGGAGGCGAAATTAGCGTTGATATAGGCGCGCCCCCCGCCGAACGCGTGAGCGAAATCCCTGCGATAGTTCAGGAGCGGCAGCACGTACGGCGTAAGGCCCTCGTCGTCGTCGGCGCGCAGTCCCTGAAAGACGAAGTTATCCGCCCTGAATTCCGACGACCCGTCATGCCAGCGCACATAGCCGTTGGAGCGCAGGCGGTTGGTGCTCGACGTGTCGATTTCTTTGGAAAGGTCGCCGCGGCGGCGGATGTCGTAGTTGCGGAGGTAAGTGTCGTCGGAGACCCGCTCCACATCGTATCCCACCTGCCAGTGCTCGCCGAAATCGCGGTAGCCTTTGCCGAAGATATGCCAGCGAAATGACGGCACGCCGGTCGGAATTTTGCCTTGATTGTCAGGCTTGGTGTTGTCGAAATTGAGAAATCCCGCCTGCAGGACATGCGCGCCGCTGACATCGCGCCGACGATACTCGCCCTGCCACAGCACGCCGTCGTTCGACGTGTATTTTGGTGAGAATGTCGCGTCCTGATGATTGGACAGGGCGAGATAATAGGGAAGCTCGAAATTGAAGCCGAGACGGCTCGATGCGCCGATGACCGGCGTCAGGAAACCCGACTGACGTTCCACGGACGGGTCGGGCGCCTGAAGAAACGGAGAGTAGAGAACCGGGACGCCTTTGATCTCGAAGAAGGCGTGATGAAACCGCACCACCTTGCGCTCAAGATCGCGGGTCACCCGCAACGATTTGATCCGCCAGGTCGGCGTTTTCCCGTCGCCATTTTCCTTGCAGACATCGCAGGCCGTATAGACGGCGCGATTCAGCCGCGTACGAGCGCCTTGTTCCTGGATTGCTTCATCGGCCGCGAGATGGGCGTTTTGCGCCAGCAGCGCGCTGAAATTCTCGGCGATGCCGTCGCGAAGGTCGCCGCTCAGTTCAACCCGCCCCGCGAATGTTGTCTGGTTGGGCCCGTCGTTGATCGAGACGTCGCCTTCTGCGATGACAATGTCCGCAGCCGGATCGTAGCTCAGCTTGTCGGCGCGCAGCATGCGCCCGCCGAAATAGGCTCGCACATTTCCTTCCGCCACGATCGGCGACGCATCGTCTATTCGCGAGACGGCGTCCGCCTCGAAAAGGATTTCGTCTTCTTCCTCGCCCGCCGCCTCGCCTCCTTGCGTGGGCTCATCAGCAGCCGCTTGAGAGAAAGCCGCCGGTTGCGCGCTTCCCTCTTGGGGCTGCGCCGAGGCGAGCAGCGCCGCCGCGGCCGGGTTCACCGGCAACGCGCCCGACAGGATCGCCTTTTCGCGCGCCGCTTCAGAGAGCGGCGCGAAGGTGAGGGCTCCGGCGGGGTCGTCGGTGAGGACGATGGTGGCGCGGCCGTCGTGCAGCGTTTCGGTCGAGATGACGGGCGCGGCGATTCTGTCAGGAGTGAACGGAAGATTCGCCGCCGAGGTGACGGCGAGCGCAGGCAGGTCGGTCGAAGTCTGCGCGGACGCAAAAGGAACGCCGACCCCCGCCGCCAGGGCGGAGGTCGCAAGCCACCTGCCGATG
The DNA here is from genome assembly GCA_036337175.1 of Pseudomonadota bacterium. Lineage (GTDB taxonomy): Bacteria > Pseudomonadota > Alphaproteobacteria > Caulobacterales > Parvularculaceae > Amphiplicatus. The sequence goes on along the minus strand of JAYZEQ010000006.1, from coordinate 205,383 downwards.
CCGCGCCGGTCGCTCAGCTCGGTTCTCCCTCCGCACGCCACGATAAGGGGAGTCGAACGCCCCGCAGATTCGAACGGCCGTTCGCGCGCAACCAGGAGCGGGCGCGCAATGGCCTGTCGTTACGACGCAATTTCCCACTCCCGCGATTCGCCTGCCGGCCTTGGCCATCGATAACCGAGCCCGCGCGCGAGGTCCACGGGGCAGGTTCCTCAGCTTTCTTCGTACTGGAGGAGAGCCGTGACGGCGGCGAGCGTGGCGACTACTGCCGGCGTCCAGGCGGCGAGGGCCTCTGGCGCGGTTCCGGATTCGCCAAGGGCGGTCGCCAGTTCGGTAAGGACATAAAGCAGGAAACCGGCGCCGATGGCGGACAGCAGCAGCCGGAACGCGCCGCCGGAACGCATCGGCTTCAGCGAAAAGAAGGCGGCGATAAGCACCATGCCGATCAGCTTGAGAGGCGTCGAGCAAAGATCGTGAAATCGCAGGTTGTACCTTGTGGTCGGCAGGCCGGCCGCTTCGGCGAGAAGGATGAATTGCGGAAGCTGCCAGATCGACATCGTTTCCGGGCTGTCGACGCGTTCGCGCAGATCCTCGGGCGTCAACGAGGTCGGAATGGCGTAAATCGGCGTCCGATGGTCTAGCTGATCATGGGCGCCTTTGATTCGCGCGCTATGCAGTTCGATGGTTCTTCCGGAAAGAAACGCCTCCGGCGCGTCGATGCGCTCCAGAAAGATGGCGTTCTTGTCGAGACGCCACATCGTTACGCCGGAGAGCGCGGCGTTTGCGGGATCGAACCCGCGCGCATTGATGAGGAGAACATTGTCAGCGTCGCGCTGACGCAGCCAGATTCCGTCGCCGAACACCTGCACGAGGCTCGAGGCGCGGCCGCGTACAGCGTCCCGCAGCTTTTCGCTCGACGCCCGCAGACTCGACGACAGGGGATCGATGACGGTGATGAGCAGAAATCCGGCGAGCGCGGCGATGAGGGCGGCCGGCCCGATCAGGCGCCATACCGACAGGCCGGCGGCGCGCATTACGGCGATCTCCGCCCGCCGGTTGAGCTGACTGAACATCCAGATCGATGCGAAAAGGAAGACGAACGGCGCGAGCGCCTGCGTCAGGGCCGGCGCCCGCAACAATGTCATCTGCACGGCGGCGCCGAAACCCGCCGTCTCGAATTTCGACACGTAACGCAGGTTCTCGATCAGATCGACCAGCAGCACGAATGCGGCGAGCGCGGCGAAAAGCGCGGCGACGGAGAAAATCGTTCGGCCGGAAATGTATCGAAAGAGCGTCGCCGGAGGCATCTAGGCCGCCCTCGTTCTTTTCGGGCGCCGCCGTCGCGCGACGCCGCGCGTCTTGTCGGCGAGAAGCATGCCCAGCACGATGATTATTGCGACCGGCGCGAGATAAATGGTCCAATAACCGCCAGTCTCGCCGGCCAGAGATTGCAGCACGAAACCGGTGATGCGGGCGGCGCCGGCTGCGGCGCAAGCGAGAGCGATGCGAAGGCCGTAGCCGCGGCGGTTGTAGGCCCCGCCGATTAGCGCATAAAGCGCGATCAGGACATAGGCGAAAGCGTAGAGCGGCGACGCCAGGCGGTTATGCCCTTCGGCCCGAAGGACCCGCGCATTCTCCCGGTCCCAGGCCTTGCTCCTGTCTGGATGGAACAGCTCGGGAAGGTAGCGTTCGGTCAGTTCGAGCTGAAGATCGGCGCCGCGCTTGTCGAAATCGGCGATGTTGATCGCGGTCTCCTGAAACCGGACGAACTCGACGGCTCCCGTGTAGCGCGCGACCCGCTGCACATTGCCGTTGGCGAGATAGAGAACAGGACCCTGCGGCGTGTCGCGCAAAAGCCCTCGTTGCGCCATGTAGGTTTCGGCGCCGCCTTTGTTGCGGTAGTCGTTGATCAGCAGGCCGATGAGCTGCCCGCCGGGCCTGACCTCCTCCACATAAATCGTGAAGCCGTCGGCGAGCGTCGTGAATTCCCCGTCTCTGAGGATGGTGCTTGCGAAGTCCGCGCGGATGTCGGCGACCTCGCGCTTCAGCAACCGGTAGCTTCTCGGCATGAGGTCGAGATTCACCCAGAGAGTCGCCAGTGCGCCGGCGCAGGCGAGGAGTAGGAGCGGGGCGCCGATCCGAAGGCGGCTCACGCCGGCCGCGAACATCACCGCGATTTCGCTGTCGGCGTGAAGGCGCTGCAACGTGTAGAGCGCGGCGGCGAACAGGGCGAAAGGGACGATGACGGCGAGCAGGCTCGGAACGATCAACAGGCTCAGCCAGGCGAACACGCCCAGACCCTGGCTGTATTCGACCAGAATTTCCGCTCTCTGCAAACTCTGCGTCATCCAGACGATGGTCGTGACGATGACGATGGCGAGCAGGAAGGGGATCAGGCACTGCTTCAGGATATAGCGGTCGAGACTGTTCAAGACGCGGGATTCCTCGCGGCGGACGACTGCCCCGGACGCCGGCTCACCCTGTTGCGCCGGACCGGGGCTCGGCCTACCACAGCGGCTTCGCTCCCGGAAGGGCGCCGGCGTTCCTGCGGCCTGGCGCCGGTATAACGACGAGGCCCTAATGCAAATTTCCTTCACCAAAGCTGCTTTGCCGAAAACCGGCGCGATCATAGCGCCGTTGTTCGAGGGCGGTCCGCGCGCCGGCGCCTATGCTGCGCTCGACAAAGCAACTGGCGGAGCTCTGAGCAAGGCGGTCGAGGCGGCCTCGTTCACCGCGAAGAAGGATCAACTTCTCGATATCCTCGCCCCCTCGGGGCTCGACAACTCTCGCATTCTGCTCGTCGGCGCCGGCAAGGCGAAGGACTTCTCTGCGCTCGACGCTGAACGTCTCGGCGGCGTGGCGATCGCCCGCCTGCTCGGCACGCGGGAGAAAGCCGCAGCTTTCGCGCTCGAAGGATTCTCGGCCCCGTCGCTCGGCGGGGATGAACTCGCCGCGCGGGTCGGCGCGGGTGCGAAGCTGCGCGCCTATCGGTTCGACAAGTACCGGACCAAGCTTGAAAAAGATCAAAAGCCTGTTTTGGCCAAGGTGGCCGTCCATACCGACGCGGCGAAGGCGAAGGCCCTGTTCGCCGACCTTGAAAAGGTGGCCGAGGGCGTGTTCCTGACCCGGGATCTCGTGTCCGAGCCGCCGAACGTTCTTTACCCGGAGAGTTTCGCCGAGCGCTGCAGAGAGCTTGAGGCCCTCGGAGTGAAGGTGACGATTCTCGGCGAAGCTCAGATGAAGAAGCTCGGCATGGGGTCGCTGCTCGGCGTCGGGCAGGGATCGGCGCGCGAATCGAAACTGGTCGCCATGGAATGGATGGGCGGCAGAAAAGGCGCGGCCCCGGTGGCCTTCGTAGGCAAGGGCGTGACCTTCGATACAGGCGGCATTTCGCTGAAGCCCGGCCCCGGCATGGAGGATATGAAGTGGGACATGGGCGGAGCCGGCGCCGTCACCGGCGCCATCGCCGCCCTCGCAGGACGCAAGGCCAAGGCTAATGTGGTCGGCGTCATAGGCCTCGTCGAGAACATGCCCGACGGCAACGCGCAGCGTCCGGGCGACATCGTCACTTCGATGTCGGGCCAGACGATCGAGATCCTCAACACCGACGCCGAGGGACGCCTCGTTCTTGCGGACGCGATCTGGTGGACGCAGGAAATCTACAAGCCGCGCGCCGTGGTCGATCTCGCGACTCTGACCGGCGCGATCATTATTTCCCTCGCTCATGAATACGCCGGTCTTTTCTCGAAAGACGACAAGCTGGCAGACCAGCTGATGAAAGCCGGCGAAGCGACCGGCGACAAGCTCTGGCGCATGCCGATCGCGCAGGCGCATACCGACATGCTGAAGTCCGACGTCGCCGACATGAAGAACATCGGCGGTCGCGAAGGCGGCTCCTCGACGGCGGCGGCGTTCATCGGCAATTTCGTCAAGGAGAAGCAGGCCTGGGCGCATCTCGATATCGCCGGCATGGCCTGGACGACCAAGGACCTCCCGGTCATTCCGAAAGGCGGAACCGGCTTCGGCGTGCGCCTTCTCGATGAATGGGTCCGGGCGAATTACGAGGGTTAGGCGCGATGTATTCGCCGCCGGCTCATCGCTGGGACGACAGGGCGGCGGCGCTCGATTTCGCGCGCCCGCGCAACTTCGCGGCGTTGATTACCGTCGTCGACGGCGCGCCGATGCTCACGCATTTGCCGGTGTTGATCGACCCTGACGGCGTGCGTCTCCGTGGGCATGTGGCGCGCGCCAATCCGCATGCGGCGCATATCGACGGGCGCGAGCATCTGGTCGTCTTCTTGGGGCCTAACGCCTATATCTCTCCTGACTGGTACGAGATCGAAGAGGATGTCCCGACCTGGAATTATGTCGCTGTTCATGTCACCGGAATGGCGCGCGCCTATACGGATGAAGCCGAGACGGACAGGCTTCTTTCCGATCTTTCGGATCAGGAAGAAGCGCGCCGCTACGATTTGCAGACGGGACGTTTCTGGAAGATAGACAAGCTCGATCCGAAAGACCGCGCGCGAATGCGCCGCGCGGTCGTCGCTTTCGAGATCGTCATCGACTCGGTCGAGGCGAAGGCGAAACTCAGTCAGAACAAGAAGCCTGAAGTCGCCGCACGCGTTATCGACAAGCTTTCGGGTTCGCCGAATGAGCGCGACCGTCAGGTCGGCGCCCTCATGGCCGGCCAGTTTCGGATGAGATGATGAGCGAGGTTCTCTTCTATCATCTCGAACGCGCCTCGCTCGAAAGCGTGCTGCCGGGCCTTCTAGAAAAATCGCTGGAGCGCGGCTGGAAGGCTGTGGTGCGGACAGGCGCGCGCGATCGTCTCGTCGCCCTGAGCGAACACCTGTGGACTTATCGCGACGACGCTTTCCTGCCGCACGCGGCGGGCGGCGAGAACGGTGCGCGACAGCCGGTATGGTTGACCGACGCCGACGACGTTCCGAATGCGGCGGAAGTCCTGTTTCTGGTCGAAGGGGCAACCGCCGAAGCACGCTCTCTCGACCGGTTTCAGCGAAGCGTGGCGATTTTCGACGGTCGCGAAGACGCGGCGGTGGAGAAAGCGCGCGCCTTCTGGAAAGAAGTCAAAGCCGCCGGCCACGACGCCACCTATTGGAAGCAGTCGCCGGCGGGCCGCTGGGAAAAGCAGGGCTAAGCAGTCGCCGCCGCACTTTTCCGTTTACCTTTCGTCAACGAATGCTGCTGGAATGGTTTACTGGCGGCTAACGCATCTTCCCTAGACTACGACGGTTTCTGCAGGTGGCGCAGGTCAGGTCGTGGCGCGTTTTGCCGTCCAGTCGTCGAGATGGCGAGCGAAGAGCATCGTCGCCTTCATCGCGCTTTTTATTTTGCTGGTGCTGTGCAGCCAGTGGTGCGTCCGGGCGGTGGCGACCGCCGGGCATCTTGCTTCAGCGATTCAGACCAGACCCGCTGCGTCGCTGACGGCCGCGGCAAATGCGCAGAACGCATTTTTGCGCGCCCGCAATCTTCGTCTTTCAATCGACAGGAACGAAGGAGCAACCGCCGAAGGGTCGCCTTCATTTTCCGACGCGGAGCGCCGCATAGTTTCCGAACTCGCCAATGCGGCGCGCGAGACGTCATCGCCCGATGCGCTGGCGCTCATCTCGTCAATTCGGCTTTCGCTGAAAAAATGGCGCGACGAGCAGCCGCTACCGGAGGCGTACGGCGTGTTCGCCGACGCCATGGAAGAGGCGCGGGCCGCGGAGATCGATCGCCAGTTCAGCCTTCTCGTCGACGTCATTGCGGCCGACGCGGAGACGGACGGCGAAATCATCCGTGCTGAAATCGCCAAGCGGCGTAACGAGGCTTTCCTCTGGGCGGTCGGCGCTCCTGCGGCTGCTATCGTCTTGTTGCTGACCCTGATTCGGGGTGCGTCGCCGGCGGAGGGTTCAGGAGCGAAGGCGGCCGGCGTCATTATTCTCGATCCCGACGCGCGCATCGTTTACGCGGACGAGGCGGCCGCCTCTTGCGTCGCCCGGGCGCGAGGCTCTTCTGACAGGACAGGGCTGATGGAAGCGCTGGAAAACGCGGTCTTCGAATTCCGGAACGGCGAGTCGTCGGGCGAGAGTCTGATCGCGGGACTCGAAAGCGGCGACGACATCACGTTTCCGGACGGACGGAGCATGCGCGTCTCCCGCCACGGCGCGGAGGGCGGCGGCGCTGTCGTCGTGATAGCGGATCTGAAAGCATTCGCGCCGGCGGCGGTCGCGGAGTGACCGATCCTTATCCGCCGCCGCGCCGGCCGGCGAGATTGTGCTTCCGCACAAGCCCCCGCATCTGGTCGTAAGTGAGAGAAAGTCGTTCCGCGGCGAGCCGCTGATTGCCGCCGCATCCGGCGAGCGTTTCCTCCACCCACCGGCGTTCGATATTGTCCAGGCCTTTGCGGAGGTCGGCCGGCGCCGACGCTTGCGCAAAATTCTTCGGCTGCTCCGGCGCCCATTTCGGCTCGACGTGCAGTTCTTCCGGGGGCGGCGGCGCTTCCTCGAAAGGATCGATCGCCGCTTCGCCCACAGGGCCGGCGTTTCCGGCGGCGAGCCAGCGGTATAGAGAGCGCTCGGCGGCGTTCTTCAGTTCACGGACATTGCCCGGCCAGTCGTGGCGCGCGAAAGCCGCCATCGCCTCTGGCGTGAAACCTTCGTACCGCGCTTCCATCTCTCGCGCGAGGCCGGCGGCGAAATGCGCCGCTAGGAGCGGAATGTCTTCCTTGCGTTCGCGCAGCGGCGGCGCGGCGACGACGTCGAACGCCAAACGGTCGAGCAGGTCGGCGCGAAACCGTCCCGTGACGGCGCGCGCCTTGAGATCGACATTGGCTGCCGCGACGATGCGCACGTCGGCGGTCAGGGTCTGCTCGCCGCCGATGCGCTCGTACTCGCCATACTCGATGACCCGCAGCAGCTTTTCCTGAACGCGCAGCGACGCGGAGGCGATTTCATCGAGAAACAGGGTGCCGCCGTCGGCGCGTTCGAACCGCCCGCGATGGCGTTTCTGGGCGCCCGTAAAGGCGCCCGCCTCATGCCCGAAGAGTTCGCTGTCGAGCAGCTCGTCGGTCATCGCCGCGCAGTTGAGCTTGATGAAGGGACCGTCCCATCGCCGCGACAGAAAGTGGATTCTGGCCGCCAGAAGCTCCTTACCCGAGCCCCTTTCGCCGAGAATAAGCAACGGCCTGTCGAGAACCGCCGCCGCCGACGCATGGGCGAGGGCGTCGAGAAAGGCGGGCGCCTGACCGATCAGTTCGGGCGGTGGCGGGGCGTCTGTCATGGGCGAATAGTACCGATATCTGGAGGTTTATAAAGCCAATTTATTGGTAAAAAATACCTAATTTGGAATGAGCGATATTGGGCGGCAAGAATATTATTCAATCAAAACAAATTGTTACAAAGAGTCTCCCCAATTGGCACGGTCCTCGCAAAAGAGGCGGTAACCAAACAGCCAAACGCCAGAAAGGCAGGAGAAAAGCATGAGCTATTACCGCTACGACGATCGCGATCTCGACTGGGAAACCCGTTTCCGCCGCGCCTGCCGGGGCCGCGAGGGCTTCGCCTGGGGCGCGTTCCTCATTGGTTTCATCCTCGGCGGCATTATCTTTTGATCGGGAGCGAAGAGATGGGCGTTTTTTCTAGACTGAGCGACATCGTCAACTCGAACATCAACGCGATGCTCGACAAGGCCGAAGATCCCGAAAAGATCGTGCGGCTGATCATCCAGGAGATGGAAGACACGCTCGTTGAAGTGCGCTCGCGCGCCGCGCGGGCGATCGCAGACAAGAAAGAGGTAGAGCGTAAGAAGCTCGAGTTCGCCGGCCGCGCCAATGAATGGGAGTCGAAAGCCGAACTCGCCATCGCCAAGGGCCGCGACGATCTCGCCCGCGGCGCCATCTCCGCCAAGCGCAAGGCGCAGGAAATGGTCGAGCTGTTCGACAAGGAGCTTGAGGCGATCTCGAAGAGCCTCGACAAGGCGAATGAGGATCTGGAAAAGCTGCAGGCCAAGCTGAAAGAGGCCAAGGCCAAGCAACGCTCGCTTGAAATCCGCCGCCACGCCGCATCAGACAGCGTGCGCATCAATCGTCAGGTCTATGACGGCAGAATCGACGATGCGATGGCGCGCTACGAGCGCTATGAGCGCCGCATCGACGAGCTTGAGGCGGAAGCGGAAAGCTACGTTCTCGGCAGGCCGAAATCGCTTGAAGAAGAGTTCAAGGAACTCGCCGTCGAGGACGATATCAACGCCGAGTTCGAAGCGCTTAAAAAACGCGTCGCGCAGCGCGCCGGCAATTCGTAACGGCCGCGCTTGAGGAGAGAAGGGGCGACTGAATGAGCGAAGGACCGTTTATAATAGCGATCGTGGCGCTGGTGTTTATCGCTTTTCCGGCCGTGGTCATGCACTACGTCACCGAATGGCGGAAGACCAAGTCGCTGTCGACCGACGACGAACGCCTTGTGGACGATCTCTGGAAAACCGCGCAGCGCCTGGAGCGCCGCGTCGACGCCCTGGAGACGATCCTCGACAAGGAGGCGCCGAGCTGGCGGCAGGACTATCGGGAGCGTCCCCATGCCTGAGCGGCATCATCACCACCATCATCATCACCATTACCAGGATCGCGACGGCTATGCGTATCATGCAGGCGATCCCGGGCCGGGCCCCAATCTTCACAGGCTTCGCCGCAATGTAGAGCGCGGGAAGATCGCCGGCGTGTGCCGGGGGCTTGCGGATTATTTCGGCTGGAAGGTCAAGTATATCCGTCTCGGCCTCATTCTCGCGACGGTGTTTTTCTTCCCGATGCCGATCATCCTTTACGGCGTCGCGGCGGTTCTGATGAAGCCGGGCCGCATGGACGGGCCATATTTTCAGAGTACGGAGGAAGAGCGGTTCTGGCGAACTTTCAGCGTCAGGCCCAAGGCGACGTTCTCCGAACTCAAGCACCGTTTCCGGGCGCTCGACGCGCGGATCGCGCAGATGGAATACGCGGTCACCTCGACCGAGTACGGCCTTAGGAAAGAATTCCGCGATCTCGAACGCGGGGTCTGAATTCAATTAAGCGGCGGCGCGCGCGGCCCATGTCGGGCCGACAGGAGACGTGCGTCCTCGCGACGGTCAGGGAGAGAGAAATGACCGGCATCGGCGTTCTGTTGAGACTGGGCGTTATTCTGGCTCTTGCGGCCCTTGTCGCGGCTTCGCTGACGGTTTCAAAGCCGGCGACCGCAGCCCCCGGCCCGGCCGGCGGGCCGCTCGCCGCCAAGGTCTGCTTGTACCCGCTTCTTTAGTCCCTGCCGGCGTTGCGAGGGGCGCCCCATCCCGGTTAGGGTCTCGACCGAATTTCGGCCCGGAATCCGGGCCGCAGCGAGGACGCGAAAACTGTGGCGGAAGGCAAGCGACGCCGGCGGCGGCGCCCGCGGCGCGGCGACGGCAAACCGGCCCTAGAGGCCGCCGCCGGACAGCCGGCCGAAAAGGCGAAAGCGGCTTCCGCCCCAGCGAAGAAAGAGCTCCCGGGGGCCGACGCCAAGGCCGGAAGGGCGGACGCCAAACGGGCCGTGGACAGACAGGCGAGACGCGCGCCGGAGCGCTTCGCCGCCCTCGATCTCGGCACAAATAATTGCCGCCTTCTGATCGCAGCGCCGCGCGGCCGGCAACTGCGCATTGTCGACGCTTTTTCGCGCATTGTGCGTCTCGGCGAAGGCCTCTCTGGGGCCGGGGCGCTGCAGCCGGCGGCGATGGATCGCGCTATCGAGGCGCTGAAAATCTGCGCCGAAAAGATCGAACGGCGGGGCGTCACCCGACAACGGTGCATCGCCACGCAAGCCTGCCGGGCGGCGTCCAACGGCGAGGCGTTTCTCGACCGGGTCAAAGCCGAAACCGGTCTCGTTTTCGAGATCATCGCCACATCGGAAGAAGCGCGTCTATCTGTGAAGGGCTGCGCCGAGCTGCTCGACCCGGCGGCCGAGGCGGGCCTGGTTTTCGATATCGGCGGCGGCTCGACTGAAATTTCCTGGATACGCCACGGCGCGAACGGCGCTCCCGTTGAGATCGCTTCATGGGCGTCGTTGCCGCTCGGCGTCGTTAATCTTTCCGAACGCTGGGGCGGGCGCGACATAGACCCGCCGACCTACGAACAGATCGTCGAAAGCGTTCGCGCCGAAGTCGCCGGGCTTGGCGATCCGGCGAGTCTAAAACAGATTTTCGATCGCGACAGCGCGCATTATCTCGGCACGTCGGGCACCGTGACGTCGATCGCCGGCGTCCATCTCGGGCTTCCGCGTTACCGCCGCGATCTTGTGGACGGACTGTGGCTGACGGTCGAGGAGGCTCGGGGCGTCACTGAGAAACTCCGCGCCATGAGTTTTGACGACCGAGCCGCCGAGCCCTGCATCGGTTTCGAACGGGCCGATCTCGTGGTCTGCGGCTGCGCAATTCTCGAAGCGCTGCAACGGGAGTGGCCGGCGAGCCGCATCAGGGTAGGCGACCGCGGTTTGCGCGAAGGGATTCTCGCCGATCTCGCCGATCAGGCGCGACGCCGCCGCCGTCGTCACAAACGGTAAGGCGTCTTCTGCGCGTCACTCGGCAGGAATGATGACTCGGGCCCGGCTGGCGCGCATGGCGGCGGATTTTGCTTTCAGCCATATCTGCTGCGGCCATGCGGGGCGGAACACCCACTCATGGACCTGTCTCACAAGTCCGGGGTCGGCGTCGTCGATCCTCGCCGCTTCCGACTTGACGACGCCGCGCAGCTCCAATGTGTTCAGCTTCAGATCGCGGCGGGATTTTGCGAGCGCCGAGGTCGCCGCCGCCGCCGTCATCACCAGAACGCCCGCAGCACGGCGCCGGTCGATGTCGGCGAGTTCGGCGAGAACATCGACGGCGCGCATCTGGTTTGCGCCGATGGTGCGATCGACAAACGCCTGCCCTCGGGCGCGGATGTCCGCCGCCGACAGCCGCCGTTCGTTGCGCAGGAGATCCTCCGGGCAGCGGTCGAGGAGAATGGCGAAAGACGCAGCGCCCAGAAGCGTTCGAGTCTTACGCCAGCAGCCATGCATGAAGATGGAGAGCGCCATGGGAGCGAGCTTGGACGCGGGCCATTCTTCGAGGCCCAGCCGCCGGACCGCCTCGCGGGCGGTCACCTCTGCGGCCTGATTGAGCAAATAAGCGGCGAGGGACATAAACTCTCCATTCCCGCCCGCCGATTGACCGAACAACAACCAAGGCGCGATTTCGTTCCGGGCGCGCCGCGCGGCTTTCGGCTTGTTCATGGAAACCGACCCCGGACTTCGCCGCCGCCAAAGGCGTAAAGCGGCCCAAAATCGGGTTTGCGACTCGATTTCTCTCCGCTATAGAGCGCCATGGAGCGCCGGAAATCTTCCCCGAAAGACCCGCAGCGGCCCCGAAAACGGCCGAAGGTAGATCTTGCGACCACGGCCCTAGGCGAAGTTCCCAAAAAGCGCGGCCTGAAAAAGGACCCCCAGGAGGCCGCGAAAAAAGCCGCCAAGGAGCAGGTGACGCCGTCGGGCGGCGGTCAGCGCGACATGGCGGTCAACGTCAAGACCGCCTACAAGCGCAAGCTCTCTTCGACATTGTGGCTGCAGCGCCAGCTCAACGATCCGTTCGTGGCGCGCGCCAAGGCCGAAGGGTATCGCTCGCGCGCCGCCTACAAGCTCATTGAGCTCGACGAAAAATTCGATCTGCTGAAAAAGGGGGCCCGGGTCGTCGATCTCGGTTGCGCGCCCGGCGGCTGGCTGCAGGTCGCCGGCAGGAAGGCGGGCGCCGGCGCGGTCATCGTCGGCATCGACTATCTCGAAATGCCGCCGGTTCCGGGCGCCGATTTCCTGCAACTGGATTTTCTCGACGAAACCGCGCCCGGGAAGCTGAAAGCGGCGCTCGGCGGGCCGGCCGACGTCGTGCTTTCCGACATGGCGGCGCCGACCACCGGCCACAGGGCGACGGACCATCTGCGCATCATGGGTCTCGCCGAAGCGGCGCTCGACTTCGCCGAGGACGTTCTGGCCCCCGGCGGATCGTTCGTATGCAAAGTGTTTCAGGGCGGGGCCGAGGGCGATCTACTGACTCGCTTAAAGCAGAATTTCGAGACGGTGAAGCACGCCAAGCCGAAAGCCAGCAGGCAGGATTCGGCGGAGATGTACGTGGTGGCGACGGGGTTCAGGAGAGCGTAAGCGTGAAAATCTGGGTTTCCTCTCTGGCTCTCGTTCACGACACCGCCCGCAAGGCGAAGCCTTCGCGCGCCGTCAGCCTGCTGTCGCCGGGCGACGAGTTTCCCACGATCTCCGGACTGGGCGCGGATCGCCATCACCGCATCCACCTCCACGACATTCGCGAGCCGCTGGACGGGCATGTAACGCCGAGCGGCGATCATGTGCGCGCGCTTCTGGATTTCCTGAAAGGCTGGCGCAACGACGAACCGCTCCTCGTGCATTGCTGGGCCGGCATTTCGCGCTCGACGGCGACAGCGTTCATCGCCGCGTGCCTGCACAATCCGGGCGCGGATGAGCAAGAGATTGCGCATGGTCTGCGCGCCGCTTCGCCGACGGCATTCCCGAACACGCGCATCGTCGCTTTCGCGGACGATTTGATGAAACGCGGCGGGCGAATGTCGGCCGCCATCGACGCGATGGGGCGCGGCGAGATTGCGGAAGAAGCAGAACCGTTTTCCATCTCCGCGATTTACAGCGTCAAAGCATGAGGGGACGAAAGCCATGTGCGTGAAATTTCTGATCGGACTAGCGGCGATAGCGGTTTCAGCTTGCGGCCGCGAGCCTGCGGCGGAAGAGGCGGCGATCGGGACGGCGCCTGATCCGCAGACCTCCGAAGAAGCGCCGATCACGGCTTCCGGCTCCATCGCCGCGCCGGTGCCGGAAGACGTCGCAACGGTGATTACCGAAGCCGATGCGGACGGAACCGTTTCGGTTCGCGTCGGAACGACGATCGCCGTCGCTCTCATCGGCGTGCCGACGGCGGGTTACGCCTGGGGCGTCGAGGAGGCGCCCGATTTCATTGAAGCCGCCGGCGAAACCGGAGGGCCGACTTCGACCGACCAGCTGCAACAAGGCTACGCCGGCGGGCATCACTGGGAAGTGTTCCTCTTTGCTGTGAGATCCGAAGGTTCGGGTGTCTTACGACTCGAACAGCGCCGGCCGTGGGAGACGGACGAACCCGCGATCGGAGCGTTCTCGGTGACGATCACAGCAACAGAGAACGGATAGAGGGACACTATGAACATTATCAAGGCGGGGCTTGCGACTGGTGTTGTCGGCGGAGCGCTCGACATCATTGCGGCGGTGACGATTTATCCCGCCGTGTATCAGAGCGTGACGCCGCAGCGCGTATTGCAGTCGGTCGCAGCGGGTCTTCTCGGCCGCGAAGCGGCGCGCGCCGGCGGCTGGGGAACGGCGATGCTAGGGCTCGGCGCGCATTTCTTCATCGCTATCTGCGCCTGCTTTGCGCTCGTCTACGCGATGTCTCGCGAGGAGACGTTGCGCCGTCTTGCGCCGTTCACCGGCGCCGTCTTCGGGCTCGTCATGTATTACTTCATGCAGACAATCGTGCTGCCGCTGTCGGCGGCGGGCGGCCAGAGCGCGCCCGACTCCAAACAGCTCGCGCTCGGTCTCGCCATTCACATCTTCATTTTCGGCGTTCCATCGGCGCTGGTTGCGCGCCGTTTTCTTTCGAAAGGCTGACTCCATGGATATCCGCGAAGCCCTGACGTTCGACGACGTGCTGCTTGAGCCCGGCGCCTCTGAGGTGATGCCGTCGCAGGTTTCGACGAAGGCGCGCCTCACCCGCGAGGTGATGCTCAACATACCGGTCATGTCGTCGGCGATGGATACTGTCACGGAAGCGGAAATGGCGATCGCCATGGCGCAGAACGGCGGCATCGGCGTGCTTCATCGCAACCTCTCCATCGAGGAGCAGGCCGAGCATGTGCGCCGCGTGAAGCGCTACGAGAGCGGCATGGTCGTCAATCCCATGACGCTGACGCCGGACGCCACGCTGGAGCAGGCGTGGAAGATCATGGACGAGAAAAAGATCTCGGGCTTTCCGGTGGTCGACAACCCCGACGCCAACGGCGTCGGAAAGCTTGTCGGGATCTTGACGAACCGCGACATGCGCTTCGCCTCCGATCCGAAACAACGAATTTTTGAACTCATGACGAAAGAGGGCCTCGTCACGGTGCGGCCGCACGCGAGCCGCGAGGAGGTGACGAAACTTCTGCATCGCCATCGCATCGAACGGCTGATCGTCGTCGACGAGCAGTATCGTTGCATCGGGCTTATAACGGTCAAGGACATCGAGAAGGCGCAGAAGCATCCGAACGCGGCGAAGGATGCGGAAGGGCGCCTGCTCGTCGCCGCCGCCTCGTCTGTCGGCGACGCCGGCTTCGCGCGGGTCGAGGCGCTGATCGATGCAGGCTGCGACGTGGTCGTTATCGATACCGCCCACGGTCATTCCGCGAAAGTCATCGAGCAGGTGGCGCGCGTCAAGCGCGCCTCCAACGCGACGCAGGTGATCGCCGGCAATGTCGCGACCTATGACGGCGCCAAGGCGCTCGCCGACGCCGGCGCCGACGCCATCAAGGTCGGCATCGGTCCCGGTTCTATCTGCACGACGCGCATCGTCGCCGGGGTCGGCGTGCCGCAGCTGACTGCGGTCATCGATGCGGCGCGCGCCGGACGCGAGGCGGGCGTCCCCGTCATCGCCGACGGCGGCATCAAATATTCGGGCGACATGGCGAAGGCGCTCGCCGCTGGAGCCGACTGCGTCATGGTGGGGTCGCTGCTGGCGGGCACGGATGAAGCGCCGGGCGAGGTGTTTCTCTATCAGGGCCGCCCCTACAAGTCCTATCGCGGCATGGGCTCCATCGAGGCGATGGCGCGCGGATCGGCAGACCGCTATTTCCAGGCGGACGTAAAGGAACAGATGAAGCTGGTGCCCGAAGGCATCGAGGGCCAGACGCCGTACAAGGGCCCGGCCGCGCCTATCCTCCACCAGCTTGTCGGCGGCGTCAGGGCCTCGATGGGTTATGTCGGCGCGCCGACCATCGCCGATCTTCAAAAACGCGCCCGCTTCGTGAAGATCACCAACGCCGGCTTGAGAGAGAGCCATGTGCACGACGTGCAGATCACGCGCGAGGCGCCGAACTATCCCACCCGGACTTAATTTTGGTTTCGCAGATCCATGTCCCCCTATTTCGCTCCGGTGCTGATGCTGGCGGCGTCGAACGTGTTCATGACGCTCGCCTGGTACGGCCATCTGAAATTCAAGGCGGCGCCGCTGGCGCTCGTGGTCGTCGCGAGCTGGCTGATCGCCTTTATCGAGTATTGCCTCGCCGTGCCCGCCAATCGCATCGGCCATGCGGTCTATTCGGCGGCGCAGCTGAAAACGATGCAGGAAGTGATCACGCTGATCGTCTTTGTCGGCTTCTCCGTGCTGTACCTGAAAGAACCGGTCGGCTGGAACCATCTCGTCGGTTTCGGCTTCATCGCGCTCGGCGCCTGGTTCATTTTCAGGCCCTGACGCGATGAGGCTCGCAGGACGCATCGCCGCCGCCATCGAGGTTCTGACGGACTTCGAAACGCGCCGCGTGCCGCTGAAGATCGCCATCGCCGACTGGTCGCGGAACGCGCGTTACGCCGGCTCGAAGGATCGCGCCTGGATTTCCGGTCTGTGCCTCGATGCGCTGCGCCGGCGTGCTTCGCTCGCCGCGATGATGCAGGATGAAACGCCGCGCGCCGCGATCTTCAGCGCTTTGCGCGCATTGTGGAACGTCGCGCCAGAAGACATAGCCGAGGCCGCCGCCGAAACGCCCCACGGACCGGGAGCGCTGTCCGAAACGGAGAAATCCGCCCTTCAAAAACTTGCCGCGCTTGCTGGCGACGCGCCGGATTTTGTCCGCGGCGACTATCCCGAATGGACGGCGCCGATGATGAATCGGGCCTTCGGCGCGCGCGCCGCGGAAGAGGGCGCCGCGCTCGCCGCCCGAGCCGATATCGATCTGCGGCTCAACACGCTGAAGGCGTCGCCCGAAAAAGCTCTTGTCGCCCTCGAAACCGTCCGGGCTGAAATCGTCCCGACGCTGACGACCGCCGCTCGCATCGCGGCGCCGGATCCGAGCGAGAAAGCCCCGGCGGTGACGGTCATTCCCGCTTTCAACAAGGGCTGGGTCGAAGTTCAGGATCTCGGTTCGCAGATCGCCGCTGCGGCGGCGGGCGCGATCAAGGGCGCGCAGGTTCTCGATTTTTGCGCCGGCGGCGGCGGCAAGACGCTGGCGCTCGCCGCGCTGATGGAGAATAGCGGCCAGCTTTACGCCTACGATAATGACGCGCGCCGTCTGCAGCCGCTTTACGAGCGGGCGAAGCGGGCTGGCGTGAGGAACCTGCAGATCATCAATCCGGCGACCGACAAGGTGGCGCTCGAAGGGTTCGCGGCAAAGATGGATGTCGTGTTCGTGGATGCGCCGTGCACCGGATCGGGAACATGGCGCCGCCATCCCGACACCAAGTGGCGCCTGACGCCGGAACAACTCGAACGCCGCACGGAAGAACAGGATGCGGTGCTGCGCGACGCCGCGGGCTTCGTTAAGCCGGGCGGGCGGCTCGTCTACGTCACCTGCTCGATGTTTCTTGAGGAGAATGAGGACCGTCTGGCGGCCTTCCTCGCGGAGAACCCCGCTTTCGCGTTCGAGCCCGCTCTCGAGCGGATCGCCGACTCTTCTGTTTTGACGCCAGAAGGCCGCGCCGCGCTTGAAACCTGCCTAACGCCCGACGGCGCGCTGCGCCTCACTCCGGCTCGTATGCGCACCGACGGGTTTTTCATCTCGGTGCTGAACAGGGCGAAAGAACTTATGGGCGGGCGATTACTCTTTCTCTGCGGTTCGCTTGACCGCGCCGCCCTGCATGACGAAGCCCGGATGACGCAAAGCGGAAATATCCTTTGACGGGTCGCCCTCGAAGGCGGCGAGGTCGGCGATCATCCCCGGCGCGATACGGCCGATCTTCGTCTCCATCCCGAGGATGCGCGCGTTGACCGACGTGGCGGCGCGCATCGCTTCGAGGGGCGACAGGCCGTAGTCGACGAGCAGTTCGAGCTCCCACGCCTCATCGCCATGATCGAAGACGCCGACGTCGGAGCCGTTGCAGACGACGACGCCCGCGCGGCGCGCCCGCTGCATCTGTTCGCGTTTCGCCCTGACGCGCGCGGGTTCGCCCGCCTTCGATCCGTCCCAGCCCTGATAGCGCGCCACGGCTTCGACGGCGGCGAGGGTCGGACACAGCGCCACCCCTTTCTTCGCCATCAGGCGGAAAGTATCCAGCGAGGCCTCGTCGCCATGTTCGATAGTGGCGACGCCGGCGCCGACCGCGCGGCGGACGCCTTCGTCAGAGGCGGCGTGCGCGGCGGTCCTGCGTCCGCTAGACGCAGCCGTTTCGACGATCAGCTTCAGTTCCGCTTCGGAAAAAGTCGGCCGCGCCTCGCCGTTGGGGCCCCAGCGATAGTCGGCGTAGACCTTCACCCAGTCGGCGCCGCCGCCGATCTGCCGGCGCGTCTCCTCGATGAGATTATCCACGCCGCCCGCCTCGACAGCGCCCTGCGGCGGCTCGGCGCCTTCCCGAAATCCCTTCGGCCCGTAGGCGCCCGCCGCCACCAGGGCCGGACCGGCGACGAGCAGGCGCGGTCCCTCGATGACTCGTTTCGCCAGAGCCTGTTTAAGGCCGACATCGGCATAGCCGGCGCCTTCGCTGCCGAGATCGCGGAGGGTTGTGAAGCCCGCCATCAGCGCGGCGCGCAGATGATTGACGGCGCGCGCCGAGCGTTCGGCGATGCTCTCGCGCAGCACCTGATCGTCCCAGGACGTCTCGTCGTATGGGTGCAGGAGGACGTGGCTGTGCAGTTCGATCAGCCCGGGGGTCAGCGTCAGACCAGTCAGGTCGACCGCCTCGGCGCCGGTCTCGTCTACGCTCGGTCCCGCCGCGGCGATCAACCCGTCCTCGACCCGGATGCGCCAGCCGTCATGCATCGCCGCGCCGTCGAACACCCGGTCGGGTTTCAGCACATAGGCTTTTCCGGCTGCTTCGGCGGGCTGCGAGGCGGCGAGCGCAAGGGCGAGGAATATCAGGCGCATGGGAGCTTCTCCAGCGGGATCGCCCAAGCGTCAGCCCCGCGGCCGCCGGCGTCAAGGCGAGGGAATCGACGCGACCCGCCGACTCCGCTAAAGGCTCGCCATGACCCTCGACCCCCACGCCGCCCGCCACGAACGAGTCCTGATTGTCGACTTCGGCAGTCAGGTGACGCAGCTCATCGCCCGACGCTTGCGGGAGGCGAAAGTGTATTGCGAGATCCATCCCTTCAACCGGGTGGACGACGCCTTTCTCGCCGAATACGCGCCAAAGGCGGTGATTTTTTCGGGCGGGCCGGCAAGCGTCACGACCGACGCCTCGCCGCGCGCGCCGGAAAGCGTCTTCCGCATGAACGTGCCGATCCTCGCCATCTGCTACGGACAGCAAACCATGGCGGTGCAGCTCGGCGGCAAGGTTGAGCCGAGCGGCCAGCGCGAGTTCGGGCGCGCCGATGTTGAGATCAAACAGCCGAGCCCGCTGTTCGACGGCGTCTGGAAAGTCGGCGGGCGCTATCCGGTGTGGATGAGCCATGGCGATCGCGTGACTCAGCTCGCGCCGGGATTCTCCGTCGCCGGGACGTCCGAGAACGCGCCATTCGCGATCGCCGTCGACGAGGCGCGCCGCTTCTACAGCGTCATGTTCCATCCCGAGGTCGTGCACACGCCGGACGGCGCGAAGCTGCTGCACAACTTCGTGCGCAACATAGCTGGTCTCAGGGGCGACTGGTCGATGGCGGCGTTCCGCGACGAGGCGATCCGCGAGATCCGCAAACAGGTCGGCGACGGTCGCGTCATCTGCGGCCTTTCGGGCGGCGTCGACTCCTCTGTCGCGGCGGTGCTCATCCACGAAGCCATCGGCGAGCAGCTCACCTGCGTCTTCGTCGACACCGGCCTGATGCGCGCCGGCGAAGGCGAGGAAGTCGTCCGCCTGTTCCGCGACAGCTACAACATTCCGCTCATCCATGTGGAGGCGGAAGACCTGTTCCTCGGCAAGCTCAAGGGTGTCGACGACCCCGAGAAGAAGCGCAAGATCATCGGCGCCACCTTCATCGATGTGTTTGAGTCGGAAGCGAAAAAGATCGAGGGCGCCGGCTTTCTGGCGCAAGGGACGCTCTATCCCGATGTGATCGAAAGCGTTTCCTTTTCGGGGGGGCCCTCGGTGACGATCAAGTCGCACCACAATGTCGGCGGGTTGCCCGAACGCATGAATCTGAAGCTCGTCGAGCCGCTGCGCGAACTTTTCAAGGACGAAGTGAGGGCGCTGGGCAAGGAGCTCGGCCTGCCGGCGCATTTCGTCGGCCGTCATCCGTTCCCGGGACCGGGTCTCGCCATCCGAATTCCCGGCGAGGTGACGAAAGAGAAAGCCGATCTTTTGAGAAAGGCGGACGCGGTCTATCTCGACGAGATCAGGAAGGCTGGTCTTTACGACGAGATCTGGCAGGCCTTCGCCGTCTTGCTCCCGGTGCGGACGGTCGGCGTGATGGGGGACGGCCGCACCTACGATCATGTCCTGGCGCTGCGCGCCGTCACCTCCACCGACGGCATGACCGCGGACTACTATCCGTTCTCACACGACTTCCTCGGCCGCTGCGCGACGCGCATCATCAACGAAGTCGAAGGCGTCAACCGCGTGGTCTACGACGTGACGTCGAAGCCTCCGGGCACGATCGAGTGGGAATAAGAAAAGCCAGCCGTTAGGCGATGCCCGTTATTATTGGCTCCTGCCGACGGGGGCTTTGCGGCCCTTTCGCCGCTACGCCGCGCTCCGCTTCGGCCTTTTGACGACCCTGATCTTGCTGCCGGCGCCGTCGCCGCAAAAGAAACGGTCGCCGCCGTCGGATTCGACGCCGGACACGCCCGTGTTCGGCGGCATTTTAAGCTGCTCCAGAACTTCTCCGCTCTGTGGATCGATCCGCCGCACGTCGCTTTCGTCGTTTTCCCACGTGCCGTGCCAGAGCTCGTCCCCGACCCAGGTCACGCCGGTGACGAAACGGTTCGTCTCTATGGTGCGCAGCACCTCGCCCGTCTCAGGATCGACCTGGTGGATCTTGCGGTTGCGATACTGGCCGACCCACAGCGCGCCTTCCGCCCAGGCCATGCCGGAGGCGCCGCCGTCCGGCGCGGGGATCGTCGACACTACCTTGCCGTTTTCCGGGTCGATCTTCTGGATGAGATTGTCTGCAATTTGATAGATATGCGTACCGTCGTAAGCGGTTCCTGCGTGCGCAGCGACGTCGATCGTCCGCACTGTCTTTCCGGTCGCAGGATCAAGGGCGTTCAGCCTGTCGCCCGACGCGAACCATACATGCCGACCATCGAAGGTCAGTCCGTGCACGCGGTCGACGTCCGGAAAGGGGCCGTATTCGCAGAGGATTTCAGCCGGCGATTGTTTCATAGCCGCGCCCTTTCGCTTCAGATCGTTTCGGGCGACCGGTGTAGCCTTTCGCCGTCGATGGCGGGAGTAACAAACGCGTCGGGAATAGGGGACATGGCTTGCGCCCCGTTCGGCGTTGACGGAAATGTAATGAGAGGCTGGAATTTTCTGGTTCTGCTGATGCGGAGAGTCTGCATGGACAACCTGTTTCTGGCGATCTTTCCCGATGATGAAGCTGCCGCCCGCATCTCACAGTTGGCGAGGCGACTGCGCCGCCCGCATGACTTGCAGGGCGCGCCGCTCCCCCGTAACCGCTTGCATGTTTCCCTCTATGCGTTTGGCGCATTCGCCGAGCTCCCCGCAAGCGTCGTCGCGGCGGCGCAGGAGATCGTCTCCAGGGTCAAGGGAACCAGTTTCGACGCGGTTTTCGACCGCGTGCAGAGTTTCGACGGCAAGAGAAAACGTTCCGACGAAGAGAAAGGGAATCCTTTCGTGCTGCTTGGCGGCCAAGGCGCTTCGGGACTCATCTCATTTCAACGTCTTATAAGCCGGACGGTGGCGGAGGCGAGGGCTTCCCGACCGCTGGCTCGCTCCTATACGCCGCATGTGACCATGCTGTACGACGCCAAAATTGTCGACGAACATCCCGTCGCGTCGATCGGGTGGAGAGTACGGGAGTTCGTGCTCGTCCAGAGCCTTGTCGGCCGAGGCGTCTACAAGAAGCTGGCCCGTTGGCCGTTGCACGATTGAGGCGTTCGCTCAGGATTTGGCCAGCGCCTTCGCCCAGTTGTTCGCCCATTTCGCCATGGGCGTGAGCAAGGGATGAAGCGACCGCCCGAGAGGGGTGAGCACGTAACCGTCAGCGGAGACGTCAATCAGTTTCGCCGCCCGAAGCTCCTTCAGCCTCGTGTTGAGAACCGCAGGCGAGATGGTTTCACAGGCTTCCTGCAACTGCCGGAACGTGCAGGGTTCTTCCTGAGACAGGACCCACAGGACGCCCATCGCCCAGCGCCGGCCGAGCAGGTCGAACAGCGCCATGACCGGCGCCCCGGATTTCGAGCCTCTGACCGGTTCGCCCGGCGTCGGAATGCGGGTCATAGGCGAGGGCCTCGTGATTGCAGGGGTTGCTACAATTTTAATAGCGGCGCGGCTTGCGGCCTGCTATTAAAAGCATAGCCCGCCGCCGATCAACGCCGAAAGCGCCTATGCCCTCGAGCGAATGCATGGATCGCGCGCTACCGCCGCGGATTGATTCCGTAAGTCATGCAGCGGGTGCCGATCTTGTCCTCGATGACGGCGAAACCGCGGGCGGCGAGAATTTCGGCGCATTCCCTGTTGGTGCGCGCGCCGTTGCGCTCCGCGCCGGTGTCGAGGGCGAAAACGCCGATACGGTCGAACAACGCCCCGGCGCCTTCGAGCACTTCCGGTTCCGCTCCTTCAGCGTCGCACTTGACGAGGTCGATACGGGAAATCCCGTTGTCGCGGGCGAAGCGTTCGAGCGTCACGGCGCGTTTTTTTACGACGGGCCCGCTTCTGACGAACGCCGAGCTGTCGGCGCGTTCGGGCGCGAGACCGAAGTCGATCTCGCCGTCTTCTTTCCAGATCGCGTCGTCGTAAGCCGCGACGCCTGTAAGCCCTTCGATGTTGCGCAGAAGGCAGACGTGCGCCGTCGGATCGGGCTCGATGCAGTGCGCGCGGGTTCCGTAACGGGCGCAGACATGGGCGAATTCGCCGACATTGGCCCCGACATCGAGCACGACGCTGTCCGGTCCGAGCGTCACATGACGGCCGACGCCGTATTCGCGTTCGAGCCGGTCCAGCCTCGCGCGCCAGCCCCAGCGATAAAGCTTCCAGCGCAGCGGCGAAGGAACGGCGATGCGTCTGCCCTCGACGAGAATAAACACCGTCCCGTCCGTCTCTTCGATGGCGACCGGAACGTTGCCGTTGAGTTTCAGGGCGGCGAGGATGTCCTGCCGGACGAGTTTGAGACGTTGTTTCAGGGGCAACTGCATCCCGATCCCACACGAGGCGATCGAGCGGCTATAACAGGCGCTGCGGCGAAAGCGAACAGGAGCCCTCGGTGAAGATCGAAGAACTTCAGGTCCGCAAGGACGATCTATCGGCGACCCGCATGGCTGCCGCCGAGGCTCCGTCGCTGAAAGACGGCGAGGTTCTGGCGAAGGTCGAAGCCTTCGCGCTGACCGCCAACAATATCACCTACGGCGTGGTAGGAGAGCAGATCGGCTATTGGAAATTCTTTCCGGCGGCGGACGGATGGGGGATAATTCCGGCGTGGGGCTTCGCCGAGATTGTCGAGAGCCGTTGCGGCGGCGTGTCGGCGGGCGAACGGCTTTACGGCTATTTCCCGATGGCCTCGCATCTCGTCATGACGCCGACGAAAATCCGCCCCGAAAGGCTGATCGACGGCGCAGCGCATCGTTCGGGCCTGCCGCCGGTTTACAACACGTACGCGCGCGTCGCCGGCGAGCCCGGCTATGACAGGGCCATGGACGATGAGCGCATGTTGCTGTTCCCGCTCTATGCGACATCGTTCTGCCTCTACGATTTCCTGCTCGACAATGACTGGTTCGGCGCCGCGCGCGTCATCGTCGCCAGCGCTTCGTCGAAGACAGCCATCGGCCTCGCCTATGCGCTGCATGACGACGCCGACGCGCCTTCGTCCATCGGGCTCACTTCCGCGCGCAACAAAAGCAAGGTCGGGGCCCTTCGGCTCTATGATGATGTCGCCGTTTATGACGATATTGCTTCTATCGATGCAAAAGCGCCGGCGATGATCGTCGACATGTCAGGCGACAGGGCGATGCTCGGCACGCTCGCCGCGCATCTTGGCGACGCCATGCGTTACTGCCTGCATGTCGGCGTCACCCATCACGAGGCGAACGACGGCGCGCTCCCTGTCGGGCGCGAGCGGAGTTCGTTCTTTTTCGCGCCGGGCCATATCCAGAAGCGGACGGCGGACTGGGGACCGGGCGTATTCGAAACAAAAGCGCTGAATTTCTGGCGCGACGCGGCGAAACGAAGCCGCGGCTGGCTTTCGATAGAAAAGGTCGGCGGCGCGGCTGCGGTCGAGGACGTCTTTCACAGGCTGCGCGAGGGGAAAATCTCGCCCGACTGCGGCGTCGTCGCGTCGTTGTAGCGCTCAGACGCGCCGCATCGCCATCTTGATCGGTCCATCGGCGCGGCCGTTGACGAACTGGTCGACCATCGGGTTGCCGGAATTCAGGATTTCCGAAGCAGGCCCGCGCCAGATGATGCGGCCTTCATGGATCATGGCGATTTCGTCGGCGATCTTTCTGGCGGACGCCATGTCGTGTGTAATCGAAATCGCCGCCGCGCCGAGCGCTTTCACGCGATCGACGATGAGGTTGTTGATGACGTCGGCGGTGATGGGATCGAGGCCGGTCGTCGGTTCGTCGAAGAACAGGATAGAGGGATCGGCGGCGATGGCGCGAGCGAGGCCGACGCGCTTCTGCATGCCGCCGGAAAGCTCCGCCGGCGACAGATCGCCGACCTCCGGCGCGAGGCCGACCTGCGCGAGGCAGTCGATCGCCCGGTCGCGCGCCTGCTTGTTCGGTTTGCCTTCGCTGTAAAGCAGGCGGAAGGCGACATTCTCCCAGACCCTGAGGCTGTCGAACAAAGCCGCGCCCTGAAACAGCATGCTGATCTGACGCGTCGCCTTGGCGCGCTTGGAATCAGACAGGCGCAGGATGTCGGCGCCGTCGATCGCGATGGAGCCGCGGTCCGGCTGGAGCAGGCCTAGAATGCATTTGAGCAGCACGGATTTGCCGGTGCCGGACGCGCCGATGATCACCAGCGATCGCCCGGCGTCGAGATCGAGATCGACGCCGCGCAGCACTTTCTTGGCGCCGAAAGATTTTTCGAGCCCTTTAATCGAGAGTTTCGGCGTTGCGTTCGTCATGGCCTCACCCTTTCAACGGCACAAAGAAAGAGGTGAGCATGTAATTCGAGGCGAGGATAAGCACGGCGGAGGCGACGACGGCCGAGCGCGTCGCCGCGCCGACGCCCTGCGCGCCGCCCCGGCTCGTGTAGCCGTAATAGCAGCCCATGGCCGAAATCAGAAAACCGAACACGCCGGCCTTGATGAGGCCGTTGACGACGTCTGACGCCGTCAGAAAGTCGGCGATGTTGCGGATGTAGACCGGGCCTGAAAAATCGAGCGCGTGCACGGCGACAAGATAGCCGCCGTAGATGCCGATAATGTCGGCGATAAGCACCAGAAACGGCAGCATCAGCGTCGTCGCCAGCATGCGCGGCGCCACGAGATATTTGAAGGGATCGACGGCGAGCGTCGACATGGCGTCGATCTGGTCCGAAACGCGCATCGATCCGAGTTCGGCGGCCATCGCCGAGGCGGAGCGCCCGGACAGCATCAGCGCGGCGAGCACCGGGCCGAGTTCGCGGGTGATCGACACGCCGAGGATCTGCGGCAGAAAAGTTTCGGCGTTGAAGCGCGCGCTGCCGTCATAGATGTTGAGCGCCAGCGCCGCGCCGGTGAAAATCGCGGTGAGGCCTACGACCGGCAGCGAATTGAATCCGATGCGCATCAGGGAGCTGACGAAGGCCCGCCAGTAGAAGGGGCCGGTCACCCAAGCAAAGGCGCCGCGCGCGGAGAAGATGCTCATTCGGCCGATCTCGCCGACAACGGCGATGGCGGCCTGTCCGATCGCGGCGACGGCGTTCATTCGTGCTGATCCCCTCAAGCGTCCGGCGCCCGCCACGAAGCCGGCGCGGCCTTCCAGAGGTAGCGGCGAAGGACGCGTCCGCCAAGGCCCGTCAGCAATTCGTAAGGAATGGTGCTGCAGGCGGCGGCGGCTTCTTCGATAAGATGATTGGGTCCGAAAAATTCCGCCCGGTCGCCAAGGCCCACCGGGTTTGGCGCTTCGGTGACGTCGAGGGCGATGTAATCCATCGACACCCGTCCCACGACAGGGCAGGCGGCGCCGCCGAGAAAAGCTTTCGCGCGATTGCCGCCGATGCGCGGAAAGCCGTCCCCATAGCCGAGGTGGACGACGGCGAGCCGGCGCGGCGCCGCGAAAGCGTGGGTCGCCCCGTAGCCGACGGTCTCGCCGGGCTTCGCTTCGCGCAGCTGCGCGACCGGCGCGGTCAATCGCGCCACGGCGCGGATGCGGCCGTCGCGTTCGTCGATCGGACTTGCGCCGTAGAGACCGATGCCGAGGCGTGTCAGGTCGTAATGATACTCCGCCGGGAGGAGAGCGCCGGAAGACGCTGCGAGGCTTCTCTTCACGCCGGGAAAGAAAGCGGCGGCCTTTTCGAATGCGGCGCGTTGGCGCGCGTTCTTCTCGTGCGAAGGGGCGGAAGAGCAGGCGAGGTGGCTCATGACGAGATCGAGCGCGAGGCCTTTCAATCCGGCGATGGCTGAAAGATCCGTGTACGGCGCGCCGAGCCTGTTCATGCCGGTGTCGATATGCAGCCCCGCCGCAGCGTGCGGCTGCGCCGCCGCCCACAATTTCGCCTGGTCGAGGCTGTTGAGAATCGGCGTCAGGCGATGCGCGGCGAACAGGTCGAGGGTCTCGGCGTGAGGTCCGTTGAAAACATAGATCGCCGCCGTCGGAGCGGCTTCGGCGAGCGCCGCGCGCAGGTTTGCTCCCTCTTCGGGATAAGCGACGAAAAACGTCCGGCAATGCTCGGAAATCGCCAGGGCCTGGGCCACCGGAGCCGCGCCGAGCCCGTAGGCGTCGCACTTGACGGCGGCCGCGGCCTCGGCTGTGGGAGCCGCGTCGGCGAGCATGCGATAATTGGCGCAGAGCGCGTCGAGATCGATCTCGACGGTCGGGCGCCAGACGGAGACGGGTTGAGCGCTCATGATCGGAGGCTTAAAGGCTTTCGGGGCGCGCCGGAAGCGCGTCCGGAACCGGCCTCGAGGCCATAGGGTGCGTCCATGTCGAATGAAGCCGTCCGGCGCTACGGCGTCGCCTCAAGAGAAGAGATCGCCGGTCTTTCCGGCCGCGAGGTGCTGGAGCGCATCATCGACCGCCGCCTGCCGAGCCCGCCCATTTCGAGGCAGCTTACGTTCGATATCGTCGAGGTCGGGGAGGGGACGGCCGCTTTTGAAGGCGAGACGGGGGAGCATCTTCTCAATCCGGCGGGATCCGTGCATGGCGGATGGGCGCTGACGCTGATCGACAGCGCGGCGGGCTGCGCCGCCTATACGCTTCTGCCGGCGGACGTCGCGTATACCACCGTCGAGACGAAAGCGAACTTCTCGCGGCCGATCATGGCCGACAGCGGCCGCGTGCGCTGCGAGGCCCGGGTCGTCTCGCGAGGACGGCAGATCATTTCATGCGAGGCGACGATCAAAAACGCTGAGGGAAAAATCGTGGCGCACGGCACCTCGACGCTGATGGTTCTGAACGGCAGATGAGCGCGAAGCGGAAGGCGGACCTGCGCGTCAGGCGCGTCTATGACGAACCGTCGCCCGAAGACGGTTTCCGGGTGCTCGTCGATCGGCTCTGGCCGCGCGGCCTCTCCAAGGACAAAGCGAAGGTCGATCTCTGGGCGAAAGCGCTGGCGCCCAGCGACGCGCTGCGCAAGGATGCGCACTCGGATGAAGGCTTCCCCGAAAACGAAAAAAGCTGGACGCGTTTCGTGAAACGCTACGACAAGGAACTTGAAACTGCGGATGCGGACCGCAAGGCGGCGGTCGAAGAAATCCGCGAACGCCTGAAGACCGGGCCGGTGACTCTTCTTTACGGCCTTAAAAACGAAACCCGCAATCACGCCGTGTTGTTGCGGGACTGGCTTCGGAGCGCAGTTTAGCGGCGGCTATTCGCGCAGCATCTGCTGATAGCCTTCGCGCACCAGATTCGAGAATTTCGTAAGGCTTTCCTCGAACTGCAATTCCACCTTGCCGATCGGGCCGTGGCGCTGCTTGCCGATGATGACTTCGGCGACGCCGCGCACCTCGTCGCACTTCGTCACCCATTCCATAAATTCCGGCGTGCCTTCGCGCGGCTGCGAGCGGCGCAGATAGTATTCTTCGCGATAAACGAAGAGCACGACGTCGGCGTCCTGTTCGATCGAGCCGGACTCGCGCAGGTCAGCGAGCTGAGGGCGCTTGTCGTCGCGCGACTCGACCTGACGCGAAAGCTGCGACAGGGCGATGATCGGAACATTGAGCTCTTTCGCCAGCGCCTTGAGGCCCATGCTGATCTCGGTGATCTCTTGCACGCGGTTCTCGCTGCGCTTCCCCGAGCCGGTGACGAGCTGCAGATAGTCGACGACGAGAAGCCCGAGTCCATGCTGGCGTTTGAGGCGCCGCGCCCGCGCCGCGAGCTGCGCAATGGAAATGCCGCCGGTGTCGTCGATGTAAAGCGGCAGCGCTTCGAGCTCGCGCGAGGCGTGATAGATGGCGTCGAATTCTTCAGGTTCGACCTGGCCCCGGCGGATGCGTTCGGACGGCACGCGCGAGAATTCGGAGATGATGCGGGTCGCGATCTGCTCCGCCGCCATCTCGAGCGAGAAAAGGCCGACTATGGCGCCGTCGACCGCTTTCATGGAGCCGTCGGGCTGGCGCTCGGCCCGGTAGGCTTTCGCCGCATTCACGGCGATGTTGGTGGCGAGCGACGTCTTGCCCATCGACGGGCGGCCTGCGAGGATGATGAGGTCTGACGGGTGCAGCCCGCCCATCATCATGTCGAGGTCTTTGAGGCCGGTGGCGACGCCGGCGAGGCCGCCGTCGCGCTTGATGGCCTGATCGGCGATTTCAATCGCCTCGGTGATGGCGGAGCGGAACGTCTTGAAGCCGCCGCCGTATTTGCCTGTCTCGGCGAGCTTGTAGAGCGACTGTTCGGCGTCCTGAAGTTGCTGGCCGGGATCGTCGTCGAGGCTCGCGGTGCGCGCCCTGTCGATCATTTCCCCGCCGATGGTCATCAGGCCGCGGCACACCGCAAGATCGAAGATGACGCGGGCATAGTCGTGCGCGCCGGCGGTGGAGGGAACATTGGCGGCGAGCTGTTCAAGATAGCGCCGCCCGCCGACTTCGCGAAATCCTTCCGAGGTTCCGAGGAAAGTGTCGACGATGGTCGGCGCCGCGAGCCTGCCGGAAGAAACGAGCCGCGCGCAGGCGTCGAATACAAGCTGATGCACGGGATCGTAAAAGTGCTCGGGCTTCAGGTAGGCGGCGACGCGATAGAATATCTCATTGTCGAAAAGGATCGCGCCAAGTAACGCCTGTTCCGCCTCGATGCTAAACGGGATCTTTTCATCCGTGTGCCGATTAGCGCCGCCTTGGGGGTCATTATTGATGTTCGCGCCGTCCGCCATGGCGGAGATTAAGCATAAGAAAAGCCGGCGGTGAAGCCGCCGGCTTTGTGTATTTTTCCCTCAGCCGCTGCGCAAAACTCTAGCGCACTGATTGCGTGAGAAAAATCCGCTGAAAAAAGTTACTCAGCGGGCGTTTCCTCTTCAGCTTCGTCCGCCGGCGCGGCGCCTTCGTCGAAGAACTCGGCGACATCTGCTTCCGCGTCGCCTGCTTCTTCGCCGCCGCGCGCCAGAACAATCTCTCCGCGCGCCTGACGCTCGGCTTCTTCGAGAGACCGCGCGACGTTGATCGAAATCGTCACCGACACTTCAGGGTGAAGCATGATGCGAACCGGGAAGACGCCGAGCGCTTTCAGCGGCTTGTCGAGACGCACTTGCGTGCGATCGAACGAAACCCCTTCGGCGGCGGCGGTTTCGGCGATGTCCCGCGTCGAAACCGAACCGTACAGAAGGCCGGTTTCGGACGCCTGGCGGATGACGACGAACGCGAGGCCGTCGATTTTGGCGGCCGCCGCTTCCGCTTCTTTGCGGCGCTCGAGGTTGCGCGCTTCAAGATCCGCGCGCTGCGCTGCAAAAAGCTGGCGGTTGGCGTCGTTGGCGCGAAGCGCCTTCTTGCGGGGAAGCAGGAAGTTGCGCGCGAAGCCGTCACGCACTTTCACAACGTCGCCCATCTGGCCGAGATTTTCGACCCGTTCGAGAAGAATGACTTCCATGATCTCTACTCCGAAGCGTAGGGCAGGAGCGCAAGGAACCGAGCGCGCTTGATGGCGCGGGCGAGTTCCCGTTGCTTCTTCTGCGACACGGCGGAAATGCGCGACGGCACGATCTTGCCGCGCTCGGAAACGAAACGCTGCAGCAGCTTCGGATCCTTGTAATCGATCTTCGGCGCGTCATCGCCTGAGAACGGGCAGGTCTTGCGGCGGCGCATGAACGGTTTGGCCATGGTGATGTTCCTTCCTGTTAGCGCCGCGGGCCGCGATCAAAACGATCGCCCCGGTCGCCGCGATCACGGTCGCCTCTGTCGCCTCTGTCGCCACGGTCGCGATCGCCGCGTCCGCCGCGGTCCCGGTCGCCATCGCCGCGGTCGCGGCGGCTGAGAACCGGCGAGGGTTCGGCGTCGAGTTCTTCGACGCGGATGGTGAGCGAGCGCAGGATGTCGTCGTTGATCTTTTCCTGACGCTCGAGCTCCTGAATCGCCGCCGCCGGGCCGTCGACGTTGAACAGGCTGTAGTGGCCCTTGCGGTTCTTGTTGATCTTGTATTGCAGGCTTCTGAGCCCCCAGTATTCGGACTTCTCGACCTTGCCGCCATTGTCGGTGACGATCTTGGCGAGCGTTTCGGTCAGGGCTTCGACCTGCGCGGGGGACATGTCCTGCCGCGAAATGAAGACGTGCTCGTAGAATGGCATTTACGCCAGCTCCTCAATTGGCGACGGAGACCGGGAGGCGTCAGGCTGGAGACGCATCCGGACTTCGGCTCGGCGCCTGGCGGGACCATCCCGCAAACTGCCGGCCACGGCCGCCAGGAACCCCGGGCGTACAGAAGCCGCGCAGCGACGCCGACCGTCGCTCGCAAGGAGCGGGGAGATAGCCCAGGCGCAATAGGGATGCAAGCCGCGGCAGAATCCGCTAGACCCGCAGCCTTTACGTCAGGGCCACAGAGCCAGCGGGGCCGTACCTCCCTTGATCCGCGCCATTCCAGTCTTTCGGGTGCTCGGCTGGCTCCTCATCGGCCTGGCGCTGATGATGGGCCCGTCCCTGATCGCCGACATGGCCTCGGTGCGGCATGACGCCTCCTATTTCATGATCGCCGCCGTAACTTCCCTGTTCTCCGGCCTGACCCTGCTGCTGCTCAGCTCGTCCGACGAGACGTTCGACCTCAGCCGGCGGCAGGCGTTCCTGATCACAGGCCTCTCCTGGCTGGTGCTGCCGGTGTTCGGGGCGATCCCCTTCATGGGCATCGGCCTCACCTTCATCGAGGGCTATTTCGAGGCGGCGTCCGGCTTCACCACCACCGGGGCGACGGTTCTCGTCGGGCTCGACCATTTGTCGCCCGGCATTCTGCTGTGGCGGTCGATGACCCAGTTCATCGGCGGCCTCGGCATTATCGTCCTCGGCATTCTGGTCATGCCGTTCCTTAAAGTCGGGGGCATGCAGCTTTTCAAAACGGAAAGCTCGGACCATTCGGAAAAGATCTTCGCCAAGGGCCTTGATTTCGCTCGCTGGATCGCCGGCATCTTTATCGGCCTCGTCATCCTCTGCGCGTTTCTCTACGCGGCGGTCGGCATGTCCGCCTTCGACGCCGTCAACCATGCGATGACGACGGTCTCGACGGGCGGCTTCTCGACCCATGACGCCTCGTTCGGCTATTTCCGCAGCCCGGCGGCCGAGTGGGTCGCCTCGTTCTTCATGATGGCGGGCGGCCTGCCTTTCGTCGCCGTCATCAGGACGTTGCGCGGACGGCGCGACGCGCTGCTCTCCGACATCCAGGCGCGGGGTTACATTCTGTTCCTGTTCGTGGCGGCGTTGGCGGTGGCGCTCAATCTTGTCTGGACGAACGTCGCCGATCCGGACGACGCGCTGCGGCTCGCCGTCTTCCATGTGATTTCCATCGTCACCACGACCGGCTATGCGAGCACCGACTACCAGCTCTGGGGCACCTTCGCGATCGGCGCCTTCTTCCTTCTCACCTTCATCGGCGGCTGTTCGGGGTCGACCGCGGGCGGCATCAAGATCTACCGCATCCAGATCCTGTGGAAACTCGCGATGGCGCATCTGACGCGTATCGTCAGCCCGTCGCATGTCGTCGTGGTTTCGTACAGCACGCGGCGCGTCGACGACGAGGTCGCCTTCGCCATTCTCACCTTTCTCGTGGCCATGCTGGTGTCCGCGGCCGCCTTCACGCTGGTGCTAGCGGCGCTGGGGCTCGATCTCGTCACCGCCGTCACCGGCTCGGTCACCTGCATCGCCAACGTCGGCCCGGGCCTCGGACCGGTCATCGGGCCGGCGGGCAATTTCTCTACGCTGCCGGATTCGGCGAAGGCGGTGCTGTCCATCGCTATGATCCTCGGCCGGCTGGAATTCTTCACGCTGCTGGTGATGCTGACGCCCGCCTTCTGGCGCGGATAAAGTCCGGGCCGACATTGCCGCCGAGGCGCTGCGGCGTTATCGAGCGGCGCCAATCCAGAATGAAGGGCGCATGTGATGGCGAGAGCGTTCATTTTCCCCGGTCAGGGCAGCCAGACGGTCGGCATGGGCCACGCCCTCGCCGAAGCGTTTCCAGCCGCGCGCGAGGTTTTCGAGGAGGTCGACGACGCGCTGGGGCGCAATCTGTCGGCGCTGATGTGGGACGGGCCGATGGAGGAGTTGACGCTCACCGCCAACGCCCAACCGGCGCTGATGGCCCATTCCGTCGCCATGCTGAGAGTGTTGCAGAAGGAAGCCGGCCTCGACATTGAAAATGCGATGTTTGTCGCCGGCCATTCGCTCGGCGAATACTCGGCCCTGTGCGCCGCCGGGGCGCTGACCCTGTCGCAGACGGCGCAACTGCTCAGAACCCGCGGCGAAGCGATGCAGGCGGCGGTTCCGGCGGGCGAGGGCGCGATGGCGGCGCTGATCGGCGCCGATCTCGACACCGCGCAAAAGGCGATCGACGCGGCCGCGGGCGAGGGGGTCTGCGAGATCGCCAACGACAACGCGCCGGGGCAGGTCGTGATCTCGGGCGCCAAGGCGCGGGTCGAAGCCGTCTGCGCCGGCGCCAAGCAGTTCGGGATCAAGATGGCGAAGCTGCTTCCCGTGTCGGCGCCGTTTCACTCGTCGCTGATGCAGCCTGCCGCCGACGCCATGGCGAAGGCGCTTGAAAAAGCCGACATCAAGGCGCCGAAAATTCCGCTCGTCGCCAACGTCACCGCGCAGGAAGCCGTCGCGCCGGCGGCGATCCGCGATCTCCTCGTCAAACAGGTGACGGGCCGGGTGCGCTGGACCGAGAGCGTCGGCTATATGGAAGAGAAGGGCTGCGACAAATTCATCGAGATCGGCGCCGGCAAGGTGCTCGCGGGTCTCGTCAAGCGCATCGCCAAGGAGGCGGGCGTCATCAGCGTCGGCGAGCCCGACGACATCGACGCCTTCGTGAAATTCTGATCCGCTGTCGCCGCAGCCGCGATCGTCAAACAGGGGAATTGCTTGCGCGCATTAGGGATTGTTTTGCTCGGCCTTGCGACCCTTGCCGGGTGCGGCGGCGACGGGCCCGCCGCGCCGGCCGCATCTGACGAAATAGCGATTCAGGCGGAGACCGCCCCTGCGGCCGAAACGGATGCGAGGGCTGCTGCGCCCGCTTCCGAAGAGCCCGCCAGCCCAGCGGCGCCCGTCAATTCGCGCGCGGCGGATATCGCCATAGACGAGTATCACGGATCGACCGGACTCTTCGGCGCGGTGGCGCTCGTGCTTGGGCCGGACGAACTGATCGGAGAGGCGATATTCAGGGCGCCGTCCGCCGAAGACGGGGAAAGGGCGGCGCTTGAAGCCTGTCGCGAGACGGCGAAAGACAAGGGGTTTCCGGCGCTCGCCGAGGAATGCCGGGCGTCGCTTTATTTCTACAACGCCTGCGGCGCGGTCGCCAATGCGAGCAACAGGAGCTGGGGCACCGGCTGGGCGGACAGCGGATGGCGCGACGCCTGCAAATGGGCGGAGACGAGCTGCCGCGATCACGGCGGCGGCGATTGCGAGGGGATCATGTATTTCTGTTCGCCGCAGAACCTGTACGGGTCTTGCGACGGATCCATGCAGGTCGACAACGGCGTGACCCGGATCGACGGGTCTGTAAAGTAACCTGCGTCACAGAGGAAAGAGGATGATGTTCGACTTTACGGGAAAATGCGCGCTCGTCACCGGCGCGACGGGCGGCATCGGCGGCGCCGTGGCGAAAGCGCTGCACGCGCAGGGCGCCAGCGTCGCGCTGTCCGGCACCAGGGCGGAGAAACTCGAAGAGCTGAAAGCCGAGCTCGGCGAGCGCGCCTTCGTCGCGTCGTGCAACCTGTCCGATCTCGACGCGGTGGACGCGCTTCCCAAGCAGGCCGAGAGCGCCATGGGCGGTTTGCACATCGTGGTCTCCAACGCCGGCGTGACGCGCGACATGCTGATGATGATGATGAAGCCCGACGCCTGGGACGAGGTCATCAAGGTCAACCTCACCGCCTACTTCCGTCTGGCGAAAGCCTCGCTGCGGACGATGACCAAGCAGCGCTTCGGCCGCATCATCGGCGTCACGTCCATCGTCGGCGTCACCGGCAATGCAGGACAGGCGAACTACGCGGCGTCCAAGGCGGGGATGATCGGCATGACCAAGTCGCTCGCCGCCGAGATCGCCTCGCGCAACGTCACCGTGAACTGCATCGCGCCGGGGTTCATCGCCACCGCCATGACGGATGCGCTGAACGACCAGCAGAAAGAGGCGATCCTGTCGAAAATCCCCGCCGGGGCCATGGGGACGCCGGAAGACATCGCCGCGGCGGCGGTTTATCTCGCCTCCGAGGAGGGCCGCTACGTCACCGGTCAGACCTTGCACGTAAACGGCGGGATGGCCATGATTTGAGGCGGGGAGGCCCCGTTACGGCCCGAACGGCGCGGGTTGATGACGGGGGCGTTGCAACATGCCTCAATTTGCCGTAATCGCCCCCGAACCCCGCGGGCAGCGGACCGGCGCGGACGCTCCGGAGCGCTGACAGTACAGTTTGACCGCCGGCCTGAAGAAGACGGCGCGCCCAATAACGAAGGAGCCTTCAATGTCTGATCTTGCCGAGCGCGTGAAAAAAATCGTCGTCGAGCACCTCGATGTGGATCCGGCGAAAGTCGAGCCCAAGGCGAGCTTCATCGATGATCTCGGCGCGGACAGCCTCGATATCGTCGAGCTCGTGATGGCGTTCGAAGAAGAATTCGACGTCGAGATTCCGGATGACGCTGCGGAAACCATCCAGACCGTCGGCGACGCGATCAAGTTCATCACCGAGCAGAAGAAGTAATCTTCTTCCCGCCGGTGCGGCGGACGACGAAATCGGCTGGCGGCTTGCGCGGGAATTTTTTCGCCGGCCGCGCTGTTACCCGGTCAAACGGGAAGAGCCGGATGTTCCGCACGCCGGCGCCGCCCGCCGAGGCGGCGACGACCTGCATGATCATCGCCCGGACGGCCCGATTGGACCGCATTGAGTCGTTCCGCGAGGAGAGGCCCCGATGAGACGTGTTGTGGTGACCGGTCTTGGCTTGGTGACGCCGCTCGCCAGCGGGGTCGAGGAGACCTGGAAGCGGCTCGTCGCCGGCGAGAGCGGAGCCGGTCCCATCGACCGTTTCGACGCGTCCGCCATCGCCTGCCGGATCGCCGCCGAAGTTCCGTGGACGGACGGGACGGGCGGGGGCAAGGCGCTGCTCGACGCCGGCCAGTCCGGCGCGGTGTTCAACGCTGACGACTGGGTCGAGCCCAAAGACCAGCGCCGCATGGACGATTTCATCGTTTACGGCATCGCCGCCGCGCAGATGGCGTTCGACGATTCCGGCGTCGAGCTGAAGACGCAAGAAGACCGTGAACGCATCGGAGTCACCATCGGCGCCGGCATCGGCGGGCTGCCCGGCATCGAAAAGGAATCGCTCAATCTCGCCGCCAACGGGCCGCGCCGCGTGTCGCCGTTCTTCATCACCGGCCGCCTCATCAATCTCGTCTCCGGGCAGGTGTCGATTCGCCTCGGCCTCAAGGGGCCCAACCACGCCGTCGTCACGGCCTGCTCCACCGGCGCTCATTCGATCGGAGACGCGGCGCGCATGATTGCGCTCGACGACGCCGACATCATGCTGGCGGGCGGCGCGGAAGGCGCCATCTGTCCGCTCGGAGTCGCCGGGTTCGCCGCCTGCAAGGCGCTGACGACGCATTTCAACGACGATCCGACGCGCGCCTCGCGGCCCTACGACAAGGACCGCGACGGTTTCCTGATCGGCGAAGGCGCCGGCGTCGTCGTGCTCGAAGAATACGAGCACGCGAAAGCCCGCGGCGCGAAGATCTACGGCGAGGTGATCGGCTACGGCCTGTCCGGCGACGCCTATCACGTCACCGCGCCGGCGGAAGACGGCGACGGCGCGTTCCGTTCCATGCGCATGGCCCTGAAGCGCGCCGGCCTTCAGCCCAAGGACATTGATTACGTCAACGCTCACGGAACATCGACGCCGCTCGGCGACGAGATCGAACTCGGCGCCGTCGAGCGGCTGTTCGGCGACGCCGCGGCCAATCTCGTCATGTCGTCGACGAAGTCCTCGATCGGCCACCTTCTCGGCGCCGCCGGCGCGGTCGAGGCGATTTTTTCGCTGCTCGCCATACGCGACAATATCGCGCCGCCGACCATCAATCTCGACAACCCTTCCGTCGATACGGTCATCAATCTCGCGCCGAAAGAAGCCGTCAGGAGGCCGATCAATGCGGCCCTGTCGAATTCCTTCGGATTTGGCGGCACTAACGCCTCTCTGGTGATGCGCCGCGTTGACGGCTAGACTTTTGCCGTCAGGGCGAGTGGAGCGGGCGATGGCCGACCTAAGGGCGAAGCGTAGCGAACGCGGCGGCGCGGTCAGGTCCGTCGTCATTTTCACGCTCATTCTTGCGCTGCTCGCCTCGATCTCCATCGGCGTCGGCGGCTATTTCGCTTGGCGCGAGGCGGCGCGGCCGGGACCGCTGCGCGAGCCTGCGGTGGTGCTGCTGCTGCCCGGCTCGTCGGTCGCCAGGATCGCCGCGGAGCTCGAAGCCTCCGGCGCCATCCGCAACGCGCAGCTCTTCACCGCCGCGGCGCGCGTCAAGGGCGTGCAGTCATCTCTGAAAGCGGGCGAGTATAAGATTCCGGCCGAGGCGAGCGTGCTGGAAATTCTCGACCTTCTGGTCGAGGGCAAGACCATCCTGCATTCCTTCACCGCGCCGGAAGGGCGGACCACGGCGCAGATCCTTCGCCTGATCGAGACCCAGCCGATGCTGATGGGCGAGATCACCCTGACGCCGGGCGAGGGCGAGCTGTTGCCCGAGACCTATCATTTCTCCCGCGGCGAAACCCGAGACGGCATGATCCGCACCATGATGAAGGCGCAGGACGAGCTTCTCGACTCGATCTGGGACGAGCGGGCGCTCGACCTGCCGTTCAACACGCGCAAGGATGCGATCATCCTCGCCTCCATCGTCGAGAAGGAAACCGGCATTCCCGAGGAGCGGGCGCGCATCGCCGCCGTGTTCGTCAACCGGCTGAAGCGCGGCATGCGGCTCGAAAGCGACCCGACCATCATCTACGGCCTCACCAAGGGCGAGCCGCTGGGGCGCGGTCTCAGGCTCAGCGAACTCAGGGGCGAGACGCCCTACAACACCTACGTCATCAACGGCCTGCCGCCGACGCCGATCGCCAATCCGGGGCGCGGCGCCATCGAGGCGGTGCTCAACCCGGCGGACACGGATGACATCTTCTTCGTCGCCGACGGGTCCGGCGGCCACGCTTTCGCGTCGAGCCTCGAAGAGCACAACCGCAACGTCGCCAAGTGGCGCCGCGTCGAGCGCGCGCAGCAGGGCGGAAAGTAGAAAGGGCGCCGGGCGCACCATGACCGTTTCCTCCATGACCGGGTTCGCGCGCGCCGAAGGCGTGCATGAAGGGCGGCGCTGGTCGTGGGAGGTGAAGAGCGTCAACGGCCGCGGTCTGGAGACGCGCTTCCGTCTGCCGCCGGGCCTCGACCATATCGAACCGGATCTGCGCAAGGCGGCCGCCGAACGCCTCTCGCGCGGGTCGCTCAACGCTCTCCTGTCGCTCGACAAACCGGCGGCGGCCGGCCTGCCCAGGGTCAACGAGGCTGCGCTCGAAGAAGTCCTGAAGCTCATCGAGATGATCGGCGCACGGATAGAAACCGACCGGCCGCGCGCCGAGGGCGTGCTCGCCGTGCGCGGCGTCATGGAGCAGGACGACGGCGAGGAAAACGAAGAGGCGCGCGCCGCGCTCGGCAAGGCGCTCGTCGCTGGCTTCGCCGGAACGCTCGACCGTCTGGCGCAGGCCCGCCGCGACGAGGGCGCGAAACTGAAAGCCGTTCTCGCCGCGCAGATCGACGAGATCGAGCGCCTGTCGGCGCTGGCCCGGGCTCACGCGGAAACCAGCCCCGCGGCGATCCGAGACCGCGTCGCCGCGCAGCTGAAGGAGCTGCTCGCCGGCGCCGCGCTTCCCGAAGAAAGACTGGCGCAGGAAGCGGCGCTGCTCGCGGTGAAGGCCGACGTGCGCGAGGAGCTCGATCGGCTGGCCGCCCATGCGGAGCAGGCGCGAACTCTGCTCGCCTCGCCGGAGCCGGTGGGCCGGCGGCTCGATTTCCTGACGCAGGAATTTAACCGCGAAGCCAATACGCTGTGCTCGAAGGCGCAGGACATGGCCCTGAAGCGCCTCGGTCTCGATCTCAAGACGGTGATCGACCAGCTTCGCGAACAGGTGCAGAACGTCGAATGATGAGTGCGGTGACGCCATGATCGGCGGCGAATTGAAAGTGCCCCGCAGGGGGCTGATGTTCGTCCTGTCGAGCCCGTCGGGGGCCGGCAAGACGACGCTCGCTTCGCGTCTGCTCGCCTCCGATCCGAGCCTGGCGCTGTCGGTGTCGGCGACGACGAGGAAGCCGCGCCCCGGCGAGGTCGAGGGCAAGGACTATTACTTCATGTCGGAGGCGGAGTTCTTCCGCATGCGCGACAACGAGGAGTTCCTCGAGTCTGCGCACGTCTTCGGCAATTACTACGCGACGCCGCGCGCCAAGGTGTTCGACAAGCTCAACCACGGCGTCGACGTGCTGTTCGACATCGACTGGCAGGGCGCGCAGCAGCTCGATGCGGTGGCCGGCGGCGACGTGGTGAAAGTGTTCATTCTGCCGCCGTCGCGCAAGGAGCTGGAGCGGCGCCTGCGCGAGAGGAAGCAGGACCCGGAGGAAGTGATCCGCGCCCGCATGGCAAAAGCCGATGCGGAAATGTCGCACTGGGCCGAGTACGACTATGTGATCGTTAATTACGATCTCGCCCAGTCGGAGGAGATGCTGCGGGCGATCCTCCTCGCCGAGCGCCTCAAG
The DNA here is from genome assembly GCA_036337175.1 of Pseudomonadota bacterium. GTDB lineage: Bacteria > Pseudomonadota > Alphaproteobacteria > Caulobacterales > Parvularculaceae > Amphiplicatus. The sequence goes on along the minus strand of JAYZEQ010000006.1, from coordinate 166,458 downwards.
CGCCGTCGCCAGACCGGCCTCGCCACTATCGTCAAGGACATGATGCGGGACGGTTAGCGGCCACTTGTCCGTATACGGATTTTTCCGGTACGAAGCCTAGGCCTTCGCTTCCTGCTCCAGCCGGTCGAGCAGCGCGTCGATATTGTTGGCGGCGATGAAGGCGGAGAACTCCTCGCGCTTGACCAGCATGATCGAGACGCCCGAGACGATGATGTCGAGCATCTTGTGGCCGCCGTCCTTCAGCTTCCTGACCCGCCAGTCGACCATGATCGGCGAACCGGACGTGCGCTTGAACTGCGTGCGGACGATGGTGTCGCGGGCGTTGAGCGATTTCGATTCCAGCACTTCGAGCGGGCGCCCGACGATCTCGTCGAACTGCTCGGCGTAGAGTTTGGTTATGTAGTCGGGAAACACCGCGTCGTAGCGGGCGATCTGCTCGGGCGTCATGGTCTTGCGCTTGTCGCCGAGCATGAAGCGGCCGATGACGTCGAGGGCGAGGCCCTCGCCGAGCACGGCCTGAAACTTTTCGAGCTGCTGCTCTCGCGACAGGCTCTCGTCGGTGAGCGCGGCGGTGGCCTTGGCGGTCAGCTCGCGGGTGAAGGCTTCAGCCTCGGCGGTGGGGGCGGCCGAATCGCTCGCTGCAGCCGTTCCTCCCTGCGCGAGGGCGGGCGCCGCGGCCAGCGACAGGGCCGCAAGGCCGGCGAAAAGGGCGGTTAATTTTCTCGTCATTTCAGGGCCTTCCAACTCGTGTCGCCAACGCTTTTCCGTCAGGGCCGCCGAAATAGGCGGGGAATGCGGCTGCTTTCAAGCGCCATAGTGGCGAAAACCGCGCCTTGCGGGCAAGCGCCCTTCAATAGCGCGCGAGCGCGGCGGTCAGGCATGACTTTTCGGCATTCTTTTCTCGCCCAGCCGGAACGCCGCCGGCAGCACGAACAGCGTGCAGAGGAGCGTGAAGGCGATGGCGATCGACAGAAGCTCGCCCATCGACGCCGTCCCGCGATGGGGCGACAGCATTAACGATCCGAAAGACCCGACAGTGGTCAGCGCCGAGAACAACACGGCCCGCGGCGTCGAGGTGCCGTAGACGCCTTCGCCCGCCTTCACCTGCTGGTTGCGCATCACGAGATGGATGCCGGAATCGACGCCGATGCCGAGCAGCAGCGGCAGCACGATGACGTTGGCGTAGTTGAAGGGGATGCCGAGAAGCACGCCAGCCGCCGTGGTCAGCGAGGCGGCGAGGGCGAGCGGCGCCATCATCAGGAACACGAGGCCGGGTTTTCTGACCAGCGCGAACAGCACGACGAATATGATGACGAGGGCGATGCCGGTCGCTTCGAGCATCGATTCGGAGATCACCTGGCCGGCCTTCTGGGTCTGGATCGCCCCGCCGGAAACGTCGGGATAGACGGCCTCGACGCTGGAGACGAAGCGGGAAAGCGCCGCCGGGTCGCGCACGTCCTCCTCGGGGAGGATGTCGACGCGCCATTGTCCGTCGGCGGAACGATAGCGGCCCGACAGCGCCTCGGGCAGGCTGTCGAGATCCACATAGTCGGCGTTGAACTGCAGCTTCAGCCGGTCGATCAGCGCCGGCCAGAAACGGAAGACGTTCTCCTCGACGCGCGCCAACGCCTCGGCGTCGCCTTTCGCCTCGCCGAGCAGCGCCGCGAGCTGCGCGGCGGGGCCGTCCTTGTAGGCGGCTTCGAGGCGCGCCTCGAGCGCGCCCGCGCCTTCGCCGGAAGTCAGCGTCGAGGCTTCGCGCTCGGCGTCGAGGGCGAACACCAGCGTGCCGGCCGCGAAGTCGATCAGCTCCAGCTTCGTGTCCTGATCGTCGGGCACGAAGTCCGGCAGCGAGCGCGCCGCCTTCACCGTTTCCAGCTTCTTGGCCTCGGCGGCCGTCGCTTCCGCCTCCTCGGCGCTGCCGGTGAGGCGCGACAGCCGGTAGGGCAGCGTGTCGTCGTCGGTGAACAGCAGGTTGAAGCCCCGGACCGACTGGCTCGACGGATCGCGCAACGACATCGGATCGGCGTCGAAGCGGGCTTTCGGCAGATAGACGACCGAGGCGAGGCCGAGCAGCACCACCACGACCGCCACCGGCGCGGAAAGTGTTTCCGCGAGGCCCCGCCGCTTCTGCGTCGCCTCGGGGTCGCTGCGCGCGGCGCGCGCAGGAGCCAGCGCCAGCGCGGCCGGGGTGAACGTCACCGATACGAAGAGGGCGATGATGACCCCGACGCCGGCGATGATCCCGAGCTGGGCGATGCCGTCGAAGGCGGTGGGGATGAACGAGAAGAAGGCGAGCGCGGTTGTGATGGCGGCCAGCACCAGCGCCGGCCCGACTTCGTGCATGGCGCCGCGCAGCGCGATCTTTTTGGTTTGTCCGAAACCGAGCCGCTCCTTGTAGTGAAGGATCAGGTGGATGGCGAAATCGAGCCCCAACCCGACCAGCAGCACCGTGAAGGCGACCGACACGAGATTGAGTTCGCCGACGAAGGCGGCGGCGAAGGCCGACGTGAAAACGATGGTGATGACGAGGCTGGTCAGCGTGATGACCGCCAGCCAGCCGGAGCGGTAGCAGATCATCAACAGCAGCGCGACCAGCACGAAGGAGATGAGAAACGACAGGCCGATGCCGGTCGTCACTGATTCGAGTTCTTCGGCGCGGAGCGCCGGATCGCCGGTGACATAGGTTTCGACGCGGTCGCCGAAACCCTCGTTGATGTAGGTGATCTCGTCCCGGATCGCCTCGATGGCGGGCTTCGCCGGCTGCAACCGCGTGAAGTCCTGCTTGGGCGTCGCGTAGACGAGGCGGATGAAGCCTTCGTCGCCCGGCTTGTCGGCGTCGAGCGCGCCCATCCACGAGAAGGGGCGTTTTTCGCCCCTCAGGCTCGCTTCGACGACGACGGCGAGCTCTGCGTAAATGTCCTGAAGCGTCTCCTTGCCGAGATCGGATTTCTCGGCGAGCTCGTCGTTTTCGGCGAGAGTCGCGAACAGCGTGTCGGCGGTCGGCGTCTTCACCAGCTTCTCGATGAGGCTCGACGCCTTGGTCATCTGCGTCAGGCGGGACTCGAGATCGGCCTCGTCGAGATAGAGCAGGCCGTTTTCGGCGAAGAACGGCTCCTGCGCCGGCGCGAACACGGCGGCGATGGGGTCGCTGCGTTTCAGAAGGCGCTCGCGCAGCGCCGCCGCGAAGGCGTCGACCTCGTCGAGCGTCTGGCCCTGAACGATGATGACGATGTCGGTCTTGATCTGAGGGAACGCTTCGCGCAGGGCCCGGGCGTTCTTCTGGAAGGCGAGATGCGGGTCCAGCATCTCCGAGGTGTCGGTGTTCACCCTGAGATGCGTCGCGGCGAACCAGCCCGCCCCCAGCGCCGCCAGGAAAAACGCCAGCACGAGCAGCCAGCCGGCGCGCCGGGCGGTCTCAGCCCAGAAGATAAGAAAATGTTCTACCAGACGGAGCATGAAGGGAAATCTGGAACTATTGTGAGTTGATTTTCGGTGCGCGCGGGGCCCCGCGCCGGGTTAGGCGGGCGGACTATAGAGAGGTTCTCCCGCGAAGGACAACGCCCGCCGGGCCCAGCTTGCGGGGGCGAAGGGGGAGCGCTAGGGATTGCCGCCATATGGCCGCGAAAACAGACATTTCCGGGGCCCTGTCGTTTATCGACGGCAGGCGGGGCGAGATGGTTGCGACCCTCGAAAAGTGGTGCGCGATCAACACCGGCAGCCACAATCTCGAAGGGCTCGCGCGCATGCGCGAGGCGCTCGCGAAGGCGTTCTCGGCGCTCGGCGAGGTCGAAACGGTCGCGCCGGCGCCGCAGTCGCTGGTGACGCCGCAGGGCGAAACCGTCGAACGCCCGCTCGGCGGCTGCCTGCGGCTCGTCAAGCGGCCGCAGGCGCCGGTGCGGGTGCTGCTCGCCGGCCACATGGATACGGTGTTCCCCGTCGACCATCCGTTCCAGAAGGGTCGCTATCTCGACGCCGACACCTACAACGCGCCGGGCGCCGCCGATATGAAGGGCGGGCTGCTCGCCATGCTGTACGCGCTGAAAGCGGTCGAGACGTCGCCTCTCGCCGAGCGCATCGGCTACGAGGTTCTCATCAACGCCGACGAAGAGATCGGCTCGCCGGGTTCGGCGCCGCTGCTTCACGAAGCGGCGAAGCGCGCGCAGTTCGCCTGCGTCTACGAGCCGGCGATGGAGGACGGATCGCTGGCCGGCGCGAGGAAAGGCAGCGGCAATTTCTCGGCGATCGTTCGCGGACGGAGCGCCCACGCCGGGCGCCGTCACGCCGACGGACGCAACGCCGTCGTCGCGGCGGCGGAATTCATCGCCCGCATCAGCGCGCTCACCGGCCAGCGCGAGGGCCTGACGGTGAACGTCGCGCGGCTCGACGGCGGCGGCCCAAACAATGTCGTGCCCGACACGGCGGTGGCGCGCTTCAACGTGCGGGTCGAAAAGGGCGAGGACGCCGGCTGGGTCGAGGAGCAGGCCAAGGCGTTTCTCGCCGAGATCGACGCGCGGGAGGGATTTTCGGCGCATCTTCACGGCGGGTTCGGGCGCCCGCCGAAACCGATGACGCCGAAACTCGAAGCCTTCTTCAAGGCGCTGAAGGCGATGGGCGAAGAACTTGGAATCCAGATCGGCTGGAAGGCGACGGGCGGCGTATGCGACGGCAACAACATCGCCGCCGCCGGCGTTCCGGTGATCGACACGCTGGGGGTCAGGGGGGCGAACATTCATAGCGCGGACGAATATGTGAAACTGGACAGTCTCGAAGAGCGCGCCAGGCTCTCGGCGCTGCTGCTGCTGCGCGTGGCGGCCGGAGACATTCCCAATCCCGGCTCGAATCCCGGCGAGGAGAAGGCGCGATGAGCAAGGCGTTCATGCGGCCGGTGCGCGAAAGCGATCTCGCCGCCATTCTCGCGCTGGCGCGGCAGTCCGGCGGCGGCATGACCAACCTGCCGTCCGACGAAAAGGCGCTGAAGGCGAAGATCGACTTCGCGGCGGCGAGCTTCGCGTCCGGCGCGGCGAAGCCCGGGCCGGAAATCTACATGACCGTGCTCGAATGCGACGGCGCCGTGGTCGGCACCGCCGGCGTGTTTTCGCAGGTCGGGCTGAAGTACGGCTTCGTCAACTACCGAATCAACCGCGAATATTATTTCTCCGCGCACCGCGACAGGCCGCTGATGCGCCGGGTGCTGGTGCCGACCCACGACTTCACCGGGCGCGCCGAGGTCGGACAGCTTTTCATCTCGCCGACCGTCAGGGGCGGCGGCTTCGGCAAGCTGCTCGCCCGCTCGCGCTACATGTTCATCGCCCAGAAGCCGGAGATCGTCGCCGATCATGTCTGCGCCGAACTGCGCGGCTGGCGGGCGCCCGACGGCTCGCAGCCTTTCTGGAACGCGGTCGGACGCCACTTCTTCGAAATGGAGTTCGAGGCCGCCGACGCCTACAACGCCGCCAACGGCAACCAGTTCATCGAAGATCTGATGCCGCGCTATCCGATCTATGTGGCGCTGCTGCCGAAGGAGGCGCGCGAGTGCCTCGGCCGCCCGCACGACAGCGCCGCGCCGGCCCTCAACATGCTGCTGGCTGAAGGGTTCCAGTTCAATGACTATATAGACGTCTTCGACGGCGGGCCGCTGGTCGACGCCAAGGTGAAGACGCTGCGCACCATCCGCGAAAGCCGGGTCCTGACCGTCAGGGCGGTGGCCGACGCGGAGGCGGGCGAGGACGCGCTGCTCGCCGCCGGCGCGGTGACGACGTTCCGCTGCTGCCGCGCCAAAGCGACGGTGGAGGGCGACGAGATCGACATCGATGCGGCGACGGCGAAAGCGCTGAACGTAGAGAAAGGCTCGGCGGTGCGCTGGGCGAAGTGGTGAGCGATGGCTGATACGGTTTTCATCAACGGCGAATGGCGCGAAGGGCGCGGACAACGGTTCCAGTCTTTCGATCCCTCGACCGGCGAAACGGTGTTCGAAGGCGCGGCGGCGACGCGCGAGGACGTGGCGGAAGCGGTGAGCGCGGCGCGCGAAGCGTTCGCGCGCTGGGCGACGACGCCGCTCGCCGAGCGCATCGCCGTCATGGAGCGCTACCGCGACATCATCCGTCACAAGGCGGACGAGCTGGCGCGGCTGATTTCGCGCGAAACCGGCAAGCCGTTCTGGGAGACCAAGACCGAAAGCGGCACCGTCGCCGGCAAGGTCGACATCTCGATCCGCGCCTATGGCGAGCGCACCGGCGAGAAGGAGACGCTGACCGGCGCGACGCGCGGCGTGCTGCGCCACAAGCCGCACGGGGTCCTCGCCGTGCTGGGGCCCTTCAATTTTCCGGCGCATCTTCCGAACGGCCACATCGTCCCGGCGCTGATCGCCGGCAACACGGTCGTGTTCAAGCCGTCCGAGCTGGCGCCGGCGCCCGGCGCGTTCATCGTCCGGGCGATGGCGGAGGCGGGCGTTCCGAAGGGCGTCGTCAATCTCGTCGGCGGCGCGCGCGAGACGGGCGAGGCGCTGGCGGGCGACGAGCGCATTGACGGATTGCTGTTCACCGGCGGCGCGAAGACCGGTCAGATCCTGCACAAGGCGTTCGCCGGCAGGCCCGACAAGATTCTCGCCCTCGAACTCGGCGGCAACAACCCGCTGATCTGGTGGGACACGGACGATGTCGACGCCGCCGCCTGGACGGTGGTGCAGTCGTCGTTCCTGTCGTCCGGCCAGCGCTGCACCTGCGCGCGCCGTCTCATCATTCCCGACGGCAAGCAAGGCGAGCGTTTCGTCAAGGCGCTCAATGACATTACCGGCAAACTCATCGTCGGCGCGCCGTTCGACGAGCCCCAGCCCTTCATGGGGCCGGTGATTTCGCCGAAAGCGGCCGAGGGCCTCGAGCGCGCCTTCGACGCGCGCGTCGAGCTTGGCGGCGAGCCGATCCGCGCCCTGTCGGTGCAGGACGAGGGCTCGGCCTTCGTGTCGCCGGGCATCGTCGACGTCACCGACGCCGGCCCGATTCCCGACGAGGAGCATTTCGGCCCGATGGTGCATATCTACCGCGTGAAGGATTTCGACGCGGCGATCGCGCGCGCCAACAAGACGGCGTTCGGCCTTTCCGCCGGGCTTCTCTCCGACGATCCGAAGAAATGGGAGACGTTTTTCGCGCTGTCCCGCGCCGGCGTCGTCAACTGGAACCGGCAGACGACGGGCGCGTCCGGCGCCGCGCCGTTCGGCGGGATCGGCTTGTCCGGCAATCACCGCCCGAGCGCCTACTACGCGGCGGATTACTGCGCCTATCCGGTCGCCAGCATGGAAGGCGAGGCCCTGCTCCCCATGCCGGACGGGCAGGTCGGGGTGCGCGGTTAAATGACCGGCTATCGCGAAGTCAATTTCGACGGGCTGATCGGGCCGACGCACAATTACGCGGGGCTGGCGCTCGGCAATCTCGCCGCCGCGAAGAACGCGGGCGCCGTGTCGAACCCGCGCGCCGCCGTTTTGCAGGGGCTCGGCAAGATGCGCGCGCTCCTTGCGATGGGCTGCGTTCAGGGCTTCCTGCCGCCGCTCGGCCGGCCCGATCTGAAGACTTTGCGCGCGCTCGGCTTTTCGGGAACCGATGCGCAGGTGATCGAGAAGACGGCGAAGGCCGCGCCGCAGCTTCTCGCCAACATCTATTCCGCGTCCTCCATGTGGACCGCGAACGCGGCGACCGTCGCGCCGTCGCCCGATACGGCGGACGGCAGGGTTCATTTCACCCCCGCCAACCTCGCCGGCAATTTCCATCGCTCCATCGAAGCGCGCGAAACGGCGAAGGCGCTGAAGCATATCTTCGCCGACGAGCGGCGTTTCGCGCATCACGCGCCGCTGCCGGGCGGCGTGCATTTCGGCGACGAGGGCGCGGCGAACCACGGACGGCTCGCGCCGTCTCACGGCGACAAGGGCGTCCACCTTTTCGTTTACGGCGAGGACGGCAAGCGCTTTCCGGCCCGCCAGAAGAAGCGCGCGTCCGAGGCGGTCGCGCGCCTGCACGGGCTCGCGCCGGACAGGACCGTCTTCGTGCAACAGTCGATCGCCGCGCTCGACGCGGGCGCCTTTCACAACGATGTCGTCGGCGTCGCCAACGGAACCGTGCTGTTCCTGCATGAACAAAGTTTCGAGGACCGGGAAGGCGCGCTCGCCGCGATCCGCAAGGCCGCGCCGTTCGTCGAGATCATCGAATCCCCCGCGAGCGACGTGTCGCTCGACGACGCCGTGACCTCCTATCTCTTCAACTCGCAGCTCGTCTCTCTCGACGGCGGTGAGATGGGGCTGGTGCTGCCGAAAGAGTCCGAGGAAAACGCCCGCGTCAAAACCTTCATCGACAGGACGCTCGCCGCCAACAACCCGATCAACCGCGCGGTCTTCATGGACGTGCGCGAATCCATGCGCAACGGCGGCGGCCCGGCGTGCCTGCGGCTGCGCGTCGTCCTTTCCGGCGAGGAGAGGAGCGCCATGAACCAGAATTTCCTTCTCGATGCGGACAAAATCGCCGCGCTCGAAGCCTGGGCGAGCAAGCATTACCGCGACCGCCTTTCCGGCGAGGACCTCAAAGACCCCGCCTTCATGACGGAAGCCTTCGCGGCCCTCGACGCGCTCACGGGACTTCTCTCCATGGGCGCTTTCTACGATTTCCAGCGCTAGGCGCTTTTCCGGCCGGCGATCCGCGGGCGTGCGGGGGAGGGAGCGGACCGGTCGCGGCGCGGAACAGCGCCTAGCCCGCATACGATACGGCCGTCCCGGAGGGGGTGGATAAAGAGGGGAGAGTTATCCCCGCTTTTCGGCCTTTATCTTTCATTTTCAATCGCTTGCGACGCTCTCCCAAACGGGGAATCGCGGCGGACAGAAAGCGAACTTTTCCGGACGCGCGGTCATTGTCCTTCGTCCGGCGGCGGAAGAGATTGCCTGCGCCGCCGGGCAGGATCGGCGGGGGAGACAGGCATGACCATCGAAGCGGACTATCTGGTTGTCGGCTGCGGCGCCATGGCGATGGCGTTCGTCGACGTGCTGCTGACGGACACCGACGCGACGGTCGCCATCGTCGACCGGCGCGAGGCGCCGGGCGGCCACTGGAACGACGCCTATCCATTCGTCCGCCTGCATCAGCCTTCGGCCAATTACGGCGCGCCGTCGAAGCCGCTCGGACGCGGGCGGATCGACGAGACCGGATTCAACAAGGGCTTTTACGAACTCGCGACGGGGACCGAGGTCGTCAACTACTTCCACGAGCTGATGCGCGACGCGTTTCTCCCCTCCGGGCGGGTCCTCTATTATCCGATGTCGGACTATGCCGGAGGCGAGATCCGCTCGCTGCTCTCCGGCGAGAGGCGGCGCGTCGCCGTCAGGAAGAAGCTGGTGGACGCGACGCGGTTCAACACCAGCATTCCGCTGACTCACAAGCGTGCTTTCTCTGTCGCGGACGGGGTCCGTTGCATTCCGCCCAATCACCTGCCGCGTGTCGCGCCCGATCACGACAGCTTCGTCGTGCTCGGCGGCGGAAAGACTGCGCTCGATACGATCACCTGGCTGATCGCGGGCGGCGTCGCGCCGGAAGCGATCGTATGGGTCGCGCCGCGCGACGCCTGGCTGGTCAACCGGGCCGCGATGCAGCCCGGTCCCGAAGCGTTCGAGCGCGCGGTCGGCGCCCTCGCCGCGCAGTACGAAATCTGCGCCGCGGCGAAGTCCGTCGACGAGATGTGCGAGGGGCTGGAGGCGGCGAAGATCTGGCTGCGCCCTGATCCGTCGGTGCGTCCTGCGATGATTCATGGCGCGACGGTGAGCGAAGCGGAAGTCGACGCGGTGCGCAAGGTCGGGCGCGTCGTCAGGATGGGCCGCGTGAAATCGCTGGAGCCGGGCCGGATGAGCCTCGACGGCGGCGACGCCGTCACGCCGCGCGACGCGCTTTATATCGACTGCACGGCGCGGGCGCTCGGCGGCAATATCGGGGACGCGGAACCCGTCTTTTCCGACGGCAAGATCTCGCTGCAGATGATCCGTCAGTTCCAGCCGACCTTCAGCGCCGCGCTGATCGGCCGGATCGAAGCGTCGATCGGCGACGAGGCGCAAAAACGCGACCTCGCAGCCGCCACGCCGATGACCGATACGGTGGAGCAGTGGATCGGCGGACAGGCGCTGAACATCCGCAACCAGATGAAATGGTCGCAGAGCCGGGAGCTGCGCGACTGGATCGCCGAATGCCGGCTCGATGCGTTCGGGACGGGCGTGCGCGCCGCCGTCGAAAGCGGCGATCCGGCGAAGCTGGCGATTCTCCAGCGAATCCGCGCGGCGTCGGTTCCTGCGATGCGGAATCTCGAGCGGCTCGCAGCGGCGCAACGCGCCGCGGCCTGAGCCAGAAAACCGCGAAAAGCGCGGTTTATCGGCGAATCTCGGCGTTTTTGTTTGCTTCGGCGCGCGGGCGCCTGTCTATGAGGGCTAGACGCGGGAAAGGTCCGGCGCTGCTGCTCACGAGGTCCCCGCATGAATTCCCAGAAAACGTCTCCCGCCGACAAGCATTTCCGCGAGCAGGACAAGAAGAACGCCGTCGCCGAGCACGAAAAGGAAAAGCGCGCCATCCAGGCGAAAACCGAAAGGCTCCGCGCGCTCCGCCTCGCCAAGGAGGCGGAAGACAGGGCTGAAGCGGCCAAATCGCCCAACAAGCCACGCAAGAAAGCCGTCAGGAAGAAACTGCCGGCTTTTGAGAAAGAGTGAGCGCGGCCGCCCGACCGGAGCGGGACCGGCGCTCTAGTTCTTTTCGCCGGAAGGCCGCCCGTCCGGTTTGAAATTTTCGGGATCGACGCCCTGCGCCGCGATGCGTTCGCGCCATTTGCGGTGCGCCAGCGCCTGCATGTTTTCGATCGTGTCGAGTTCGTCGGTGATTTCGAGGCCGACCAGCGTTTCGAAAATGTCCTCGAGCGTCACCAGTCCCTGAAGCGTTCCGTATTCGTCGACCAGCAGCGCCAGATGCGCGCGCTCGCGCACGAGAAAGTCGAACGTCTCGGAGACGGAGCGGAAGTCCGGCAGGGCGGGACAGGGGCGGCGGAATTCTTCGAGCCGCCGTCCGAGCGCGTTTTCGCGGCTTGCGGCGAACAGGTCGTCCTTCAGGACGTAGCCGTCAACATCGTCCCGGCTCGCGCCGTAAATGGGAATCCGGGTGAAGGCGTTGGAGGCGTGCTTATCGAAATACTCGCCCACGGTCAGGGTCTTCGGGACCATGAAGATCACCGTGCGCGGGGTCATCACGTCCCGCACCGGGAGGCGCTGGAGGTGGAGAAGGTTGTTGACGATCTTCAGCTCTTTCTGTTCGAGCTGGCCTTCCCGCGCGCCGATCTCGGCCATGGCGGCGAGTTCGTCGCGGCTGAAGCCCTCGCCTTCGCCGCGGCCGAACAGGTTGGTGAGCTTCTGCGACAGCCAGACGAAAGGCAGCAGGAGCCGCGTCAGGGCGAGAATGGAAGGCGCGAGCGCGGGGGCGAGCTGCGGCCAGTAGGCGGCGCCCAGGCTTTTCGGGATGATCTCGGAAAATACGAGAATGAGAAGCGTCAGGACGGCGGACGTGGCGCCCACATAGGCGTTGCCGAAGACCAGCGTCGACTGCGCGCCGACGCCGGCGGCGCCGACCGTGTGGGCGATGGTGTTGAGGGTGAGGATCGCGGCGAGGGGCTGGGTGAGGTTGTCGCGGAGCTTGCGGATCGCCTTCGCGCCTTTTGTCCGCTGCTTGTCGAGCGCTTCTATGAAAGCCGGGCGCACCGACAGAAGAACCGCCTCGGAAAGGGAACAGTAGAATGAGACGACCAGCGCCAGCAGAAGATAGAAAACAAGAAGGCTCATGGGCTCCTTTGCGGCCGCCGTCAGCCCTTGAAGGCGCTCGCCGGCAGCGGCGTCACGACCTTGCGCTCCACCTCCCGCAGGGTGAAGCTCGACTCGACCGTCGCGACCTTCGGCATACGGAGGATCGTTTCGGAGAGGAAGGTTTCGTAGGCCGCCAGCGTCGGTATGACGACGCGGACGAAATAATCGAATTTGCCCGTGACGAGATAGCACTCCATCACTTCGGGGCGCTTTTTGATCGCCGCCTCGAACTCGCGCAGCGTCGAATCGTCTTCACGTTCGAGCTTGACGAGGATGATCACCGTGACGTTGACGCCGAGCGCCTCGCGGTTGATCTCCGTGTGATAGCCCTTGATGACGCCCTCGGTCTCGAGCCGCCGCAGGCGCCTCAGGCAGGGCGTCGGCGACAGGCCGACCCGGTCGGCGAGTTCCGCGTTTGTGATGCGGGCGTTTTCCTGAAGATGCTTCAGGATCTTATGGTCGATCTGGTCGAGCTTCATGAAATGTTTTTCGAGGGATGTCGTTGGAATTACCGCATCTATTTAGCAGGTTCTGCTAAGTGTCAAGCGTAATCGGGAAGCATTTGGCAGGAGGTTTCGCCGTATCTTTCTTATAGTGCGCCGCCGGCGGGTCGCCGGAGCGAGGGCCGCCCGCCCGCCGGGCCGCCCGCTTGTGGAGGAAAAGGCTTCATGGAAATGCGGGAATTGCCGGTCGAGGGCTGGCGCAAGGTGGTTCACTTCCGCGACGACGACGCCGGGCTCAACGCCATCGTTTCCGTCCATGACGCGACCCTCGGGCCGGCCTGCGGCGGCTGCCGGATCCGTCCCTATGCGAGCTTCGACGAGGCGCTCGAAGACGTGAAGCGCCTGTCGCGCGGCATGACGTTCAAGAACGCGCTCGGCGGCATTCCGTTCGGCGGCGGCAAGGCGGTGATCATCGCCGATCCGAAGAAGGACAAGACGCCGGATATGTTCCGCGCCTTCGGCGAAGCGCTGAACTCCCTGGGCGGCCTCTACTATACGGCGGAGGATTCGGGCGTCAGCGAACACGATCTCGAAATCGTCCGTACAGTGACGAAATACGTCGCCGGGATCGAATCGAAGGGAATTGGCGGCAACCCGTCGCCGTTCACGGCGCGCGGCGTGTGGCGCGGCGTCGAGGCGGCGGTGAAGCACAAGTTCGGCAAGAATGAACTCAAGGGCGTCAAGGTGGCGATCCTCGGGGTCGGCGCCGTCGGCATGGCGCTGGCGAAGCTTCTGCACGAAGCGGGCGCGCGTCTCGTCGTCGCGGACATCAACCAGGACGCGGTCGCCGAGGCGGTGACGCGCTTCGGCGCCGTGCCGGTCGCGCCCGAGCACGCCGTCGCCGCCGACGTCGACGTGTTCAGTCCCTGCGCGCTCGGCGGGTCGATCAACCGCGACTCCATTCACCGCCTGAAGGCGCAGATCGTCGCCGGTGCCGCCAACAACCAGCTGTTGACGCCGGACATGGACGAGGCGCTGAGGGCGAAGGGCGTGCTCTATGCGCCGGATTACGTCATCAACGCCGCCGGGGTGATTTCCGTCGGCCTCGAAATCATCGGCGGATGGACGGAAGCGGAAATGAACCGCCGCATCGACGCCATCGGCCCGCGGCTCTCGCAGATTTTCGAACGCGCCGACCGCGAAGGCCGGCCGACAGGCGAAATCGCCGACCGCATGGCGCTCGAAGTCATCGGCGGGGGCAAGGAGGCGGCGTGACCATCCTGCGCGAATGGCGAGGACGCGCGGCGCCGGACAAGATCGACGCCGTCCTCGCTCATTACCGCGAGAACCTGAAGCCGGTGATGACGGCGACGCCGGGGTTTCTCGGCGCGTCGTTCGGGCGCCGCGATCTCGGCGGCGTGGTCGAGTTCGTGCTCGTGACGCAGTGGCGCGACATGGCGGCGGTCGAGGCCTTCGCCGGTCCCGCGCCGGAGAAGGCGGTGCTGCCTGCGGGCACGAAAGACGTGCTGACCGACACCGACACGTTCGTGCGTCTCTACGAAATCGTCGATCAGGCCTGAGCCGCCGCGCGCGCCGCCGATGAGCGGCTGTCCGGTTCATCCTGCGCCCGGCCGGCGCGGTAACGGGCGCGCAGTTTGGCGCTGGTCTCGCCCGCGCCGTCCGGCGCCCAGCCCGGCGGGCCGAACAGCACGCCCGGCCAGTGCGCAAGCTTGCTGCGTCCGAGATCGGCGAACAGGCGTCCCCATTCGTGGAAGGCGATGACGAACGGATTGTGCGAGCCGACAGGCTTCACGAGACCGAATTCGCACGGCGTGTCGTCGCGCTCGGCCACGTAGGTGCCGAACAGGCGGTCGAACACCAGCGTCACGCCGCCATAATTGCGGTCGAGATAGTCGGCGTTGCGCGCATGGTGGACGCGATGCGCCGACGGCGTGTTGAGCACGCCCTCGAGCGGCCCGAGCTTGCCGATCAGAACCGTGTGCAGCCACGACTGATAAAACAGGTTGAAAGCCAGCATCGTCGCCACGGCGGCCGGCGCAAAGCCGAGCCACATCAGCGGCAGGTGGAACAGGAAGCTCATCGAGACGCGGCTGGTCCAGCCGAGCCGGTAGGCGGCGAGGATGTTCATGTCCTCGATCGAATGATGCACCGCATGCGTCGTCCAGAACCAGCGCACTTCATGGCTGGCGCGGTGAAACCAGTAATAGGTGAACTCGACGCCCGCGAAGAGGACGGGCAGCGTCCACCAGGCGGTCAGCGGGATCTCGAACAGCCGGTGCGAATAGGCGAAGGCGCCCGCGGCGCCGGCGAAGCCGAGATTGAGCGCGCCGATGATCCGCTGGCCGACGGCGATGCCGAGCGAGGCGGCGGTTTCGCCGCGCCGGTAGAGCGTCAGCCCGCGCCCCCGGCCGATCCAGTATTCGAGCCCGATCATTCCGAGGAAAAACGGAAGCAGGAAATAGAACAGCGGCCCGTTCAAACCCATCGCTATGGACTCCTTCGGCGGCGCAGATAATATCTGAAACTTATTCAGGTTTTGAAACTCGCATTTGACGGGCGGCGGGAAGGCGGCGGGCGTGGGCGCGCAAACGGCTGAAAATATGAGGAAATCGCCGGTGCAGCGGCGCTCGGCGGCGACTCTGGCGGCCATCGTCGAGGCGGCGTCTCAGCTTTTGCACCGGCAGGGCGAGGAGGCGCTGACCACCAACGCCATCGCCGAGCGGGCCGGCGTCTCGGTCGGCTCGGTCTATCAGTATTTCCCCAACAAGGAGGCGATCCTCCGGACGCTGATGATGAAGGAGCGCGAGGCGATCGCCGAAACCGTCGAACGCGAGCTCGCCGCCGATGGCGATCTGCCGTCGCCCGAGGCGGTGCGCCGCGTCGTCCGGGCGCTGCTTCAGGCGTTCGGCGCGCGCAAGCGGGGTCGGCGGCGCGTCATGCAGGCGCTGTTCCGGCTGAAAGAGCCGGGCACGCACGGCGAGCTGATGGACCGCGTCGGCGCGCATGTGATCCTCGCCGCCGCGGCGGGGCCCGGCGGGCGGGCCAGGGCGCTGACGCCGGTTTCGGGTTTCGTGCTGACCCGCGCCATCATGGGGCCGATCCGCGCCGCCGTCCTCGCCGACCGGGACGAGATCGACAGTCCCGAATTCGAGGAAGAGCTGGTGCGGCTGGCTCTCGCCTTTTTGAAGCCCGACGAAGCGCGGAAAAGGCCCGGCGAAGCATAGGGATGGCGGGGCCGGTTGCATCCGGCGCGGCGCGGGTCCAAATCAGGCCCGATCAGTTTCAGGAGACCCCCAATGGCTCACGATCCCGTCGTCGTCGCCGGCATGGCGCGCACCCCCATCGGCAACTTTCAGGGCGCCTTCGCGGGCGTGCCGTCGACCGTGCTCGGCTCGACCGCCATCAAGGCGGCGCTGGAGCGCGGCGGGGTGAAGGCCGACGAGGTCGAGGAAGTGCTGATGGGCTGCGTGCTGCCCGCCGGCCTCGGCCAGGCGCCGGCGCGGCAGGCGTCTCTGGGCGCCGGCATTCCGGTCTCGGCGGGCTGCGTCACCGTCAACAAGGTGTGCGGCTCCGGCATGAAGACGGTGATGATGGCGCATGACGCCATCGCCGCGGGCTCGGCCGCCGTCGTCGTCGCCGGCGGCATGGAGTCGATGACCAACGCGCCGCATCTCCTGCCGAGCGGCCGCACCGGCATCAAGTTCGGGAACGGACAGATTTTCGACCACATGGCCTATGACGGCCTCGAAGATCCGTACAACAACCATTCCGCCATGGGGATCTTCGCGGAGAAGTGCGCCCGCGAGTGGCAGTTCAGCCGCGAGGAGCAGGACGAATATTCGATGCGTTCGGTGACGCGCGCGCAGGACGCCATCAAGACCGGAAAGTTCAAGCCGGAGATCGTTCCTGTCGAGGTGGCGGGCCGCAAGGGAACCGTCACCGTCTCCGACGACGAAAAGCCCGGCCTCGTCGACGCCTCGAAAATCCCGTCGCTGAAGCCCGCTTTCGACAAAGAGGGAACGGTGACGGCGGGCTCGGCCTCGGCGATCTCCGACGGCGCGGCGGCGCTGGTTCTCATGCGCCAGTCGGAAGCGGAAAAGCGAGGGCTGAAACCCGTCGCGAAGATCGTCGGCCACGCCACCCACAGCCAGGAGCCGGAATGGTTCACCACGGCGCCGGTCGATTCCATCAAGAACCTGCTCGCGAAAGTCGGCTGGTCGGCGTCTGACGTCGATCTCTACGAGATCAACGAGGCTTTCGCCGTCGTCCCCATGGCGGCGATGCGCGAGCTGAAAATCCCGGCGGAAAAGATCAACATCCATGGCGGCGGCATCGCCCTCGGCCACCCGATCGGCGCCTCCGGCGCGCGCATCATCGTGACGCTCATCAACGCGCTGCGACAGACCGGCGGCAGGAAAGGCGTCGCGTCGCTCTGCATCGGCGGCGGCGAGGCGACGAGCGTGGCGGTGGAGCTGGTGTGACGCGCAAGAGCGTGAAGGCTCCGGCGAAGACGACGACACCCACGAAGAAAAAAGCGCCGACGAAAACGAAGCCGAAAGAGGACGATGTCGACGGCTTCTTCTCTTCGTTGAAGCACCCGCTCAAGAAAGAGTTTGCGGAAGTTCGAAAGATCGTCCTCGGCGCCGACGGGAAAATCAGCGAAGGCGTCAAATGGAACTCGGTGAGTTTCAAGACGGCGGACTATTTCGCGACGATCAACTGGCGTTCGGCGGACGGCGTGCAGCTCGTCCTGCATCGCGGCGCCAAATCGGTCAGCGGCGGCAAGGATATGGAAATCCCCGATCCCAGGGGTCTTCTCAAATGGCTCTCATCCGACAGGGCGCTGCTGACGTTGGGCGCGGGACCGGCCTTCGCCGCTAACCGCAAGGCCCTCGAAGCCGTCATAAAGGCCTGGGTCCGCCAGCTTTGACCCCGCCCGATATCCCGGGCTAGAAGTCCGGGAAAATCAAAGGTGTTTCATGGCCGCCTCCAAACAAACCTTCGACTGGCAGGACCCGCTCTCGCTCGAAAGCCAGCTCACGGACGAAGAGAAAATGATCCGCGACGCGGCGCGCGGTTACGCGCAGGGCAAGCTGATGCCGCGCGTCATCGAGGCGGCGCGGGAGGAGAAATTCGACCGCGCCATCATGACCGAGATGGGCCAACAGGGCCTGCTCGGCGCGACGGTCTCCGAAGAGTATGGCGGCGGCGGCGCCAGCCATGTCGCCTACGGTCTCATCGCCCGCGAGGTGGAGCGCGTCGACAGCGGCTACCGCTCGGCGATGTCGGTGCAGTCCTCGCTGGTCATGTATCCGATCGAGGCGTTCGGCTCAGAGGAGCAGAAGAAGAAGTATCTCCCGAAGCTCGCCGCCGGCGAATGGATCGGCTGCTTCGGCCTCACCGAACCGGACGGCGGCTCCGATCCCGGCGCCATGCGCACCCGCGCCGAGAAAGTTCAGGGCGGCTACCGCCTCAACGGCGCCAAGATGTGGATCACCAATTCGCCCATCGCCGATCTCGCGGTGGTGTGGGCGAAACTCGACGGCGAGATCCGCGGCTTCGTCGTCGAACGCGGCATGGACGGGTTCGAGACGCCGAAAATTTCCGGCAAGCTTTCCTTGCGCGCCTCGATCACCGGCGAGATCGCGCTCGCCGACGTGCTGGTGCCGGAAGAAAACCTGTTGCCGAACGTCAGGGGCCTGCGCGGTCCGTTCTCGTGCCTGAACAAGGCGCGCTACGGCATCTCCTGGGGCGCGATGGGCGCGGCGGAGTTCTGCTGGATGGCGGCGCGCGACTACGCCATGGAGCGCGTCGTGTTCGGCAAGCCGATCGCCGGCGCGCAGCTCGTGCAGAAGAAGCTCGCCGACATGCAGACGGAAATCGCCCTCGGCCTGCAAGGTTCGCTCGCCCTCGGACGTCTGCTCGACAGCGGCGCTTATGTGCCCGAAGCCATCTCCATGATGAAGCGCAACAATTGCGGCAAGGCGCTCGACATCGCCCGCGTCGCCCGCGACATTCACGGCGGCAACGGCATTTCGGAAGAGTATCATGTGCTGCGCCACGCCATGAATCTCGAAACCGTCAACACCTATGAGGGCACGCACGACATCCACGCGCTGATCCTCGGCCGGGCGATGACCGGCCTGCAGGCGTTCTCCTAGGATGGCGTTCCGTTCGCTGCTGTTCGTTCCCGGTTCGCGGCCCGATCGCTTCGAGAAAGCGGCGGCGAGCGGCGCCGACGCGGTGTGCGTCGATCTCGAGGACGCGGTCGCGCCGCGCGACAAGGACCGCGCGCGGGCGGACGTTTTCGCTTTCCTAAAAGCAGCGCCGCAGGGCGCTTCGGTCGGATTCCGCATCAACGCGCTGTCGAGCCTCGACGGCTTCCGCGACGTGGTCGCCTTCGCCGACAGCAGCGCCAGGCCCGCTTTCATCATGATTCCGAAAGCGTCGGGCGCGGAGGAAATCCATCAGCTTCGCGCCGCGCTCGGGGCGGACGCGCCGCCTTTCTGGCCCCTGCTCGAACACCCCTCGGCGCTGCCGCGTCTTTACGACATTGCGCGCGCGGCGGGTCCCGACGGGGGCGTGATGCTCGGCGGGGTCGACTATTCGGCGGCGCTCGGGCGCGAGCCGGGGTGGGAGGCGCTCCATCACGCCCGCGCCTCGCTCGTCGCCGCGACGGCGGCGGCGGGATGCGGCGCCATCGACGCGCCGTATATAGATGTGAAGGACGAAGCGGGCCTCGCCGCAGAGACGCAGCGGGTGCGCGACATGGGCTTTACCGGCCGCGCCTGCATTCACCCCGCGCAGATCGCGGCGATCAACGCGATTTTCACGCCGAGCCCGGAAGAACTTTCCAAGGCGGAGAAAATCGCCGCCGCCTACGACGCGGCGGACGGCGGCGTTTCGCTGCACGATGGTTCGCTGGTCGAGGCGCCGGTGCGGGCGCGGGCCGAACGGCTGCTGAAACAGAACCGCAAGGACTGAGCCGCCGTCGCGGCGACGAGCAACGCGCGGGCGTTGCGGCGCGGCATTACGAAAAATTCAGCGACCGGCGCGCGCCCAGATGCGTTCTTCCGAAGAAAAGTCGACAGAGGGACGGCGCTGCGGCGCTGGCCGGGTCCGCGGTCCCGGCGTAGCCTTCTGCGCGAGCCGGGACAGCCGGCTCGGAGCAATCCGGGGAGAGACGAATGTCGACAGCGCGATGCCTTCTCGCCGCCGTTACGGCGGCGCTTGTTCTTGCCGGCGCGGCGCACGCGGCGGGCTATCTGAAAATCGGCGACATCAAGGGCGAGACGACCGAGGCCGCCGGCGGCGGCAAGTGGATCGAGGTCGAAAGCTTCTCCTGGGGCGCGACGCAATCGGGCGCGCCCTCCGGCAAGGGCCCGGGGACGCTCACCATCGTGCAGCGGCGCGGCGATCATTCGGCGCGCGTCGAGCGACTGAGCCGCGACGGCGCCGTCGTGCCGGAAATGGTGCTGAAGAGCGGCGAGCCGGGCTCGCGCGCCTATCTCGAATACAAGCTCTACAACGCCAAGATCACCAGCTACTCGCTCAACGCCTCTTCTTCGGCGGACGCCGCGCCGATGGAGTCGCTGTCGCTGAACTACGAACGGATAAGCTGGTAGCGCCGGCGCCTATTCGAGCGCGAACCTGACACCGGCGTTCGCTTCGAGCCGCTTGATAAGGGCCGCGTCCATCGCCGGAGCGGGCGTCCACACGCCGCCCGGCGTATCCGTCCGTTCACGGATGAGCGCGATCGCCGCTTCGGCGATCATTTTCGAGGTCGATCCGTATCCGGGGTCCATGTCGCCCTTGACGCTGGCCTTGAGGCTTTCGCCTTTCGCCGTCTCGCCGATGAACAGAACGTCGTAATAGCCCGTTTCGCGTTCTTCTTTCGTCGGCCCTTCGCCCGGCTTTGGCGCATCGTCGCCCATCAGCGAGGTGTCGGCGGCGACGGCGTTGGCCATTTTCTCGCCCTGCTCGCCGGGGCCGGTCATCATCATTTCGCTGTAGAGAAAGTCCTCGCCATAGGCGTGGCCGAGCAGCGCGTTCGAGCGGTGCACGTTCTTGGTGTTGATCGGCGCCATGACGAAGGGCGCGAGCCAGACGCCCGCCGCCTCGTCATAAACCGGCTTCGAGCCGGACGGCTGTTTAGGCCCTGCAAACCCCTGCGCCAGCGCGAAAGGATTCTTCAGCGTCTCGATGACCGCCGGGTCCTTGAAGGCCGCGGCCATCGTCGCCTTGAGGCTCGCCGCCGTGCCGCCGGAGAATTTGCCTTTCATCTTGCGCACCCGCGCCTTCACCTCGCGGCATGGCGCGCCGAACTTCTCCCGCGCTTTCTGCTGCAGGAAGAACACGCCGAGGTCGAACGGGATGGAATCGAAGCCGCAGGAAAAGACGATGCGCGCCCCCGATTTCTTCGCCGTCGCGTCATACTTGCCGATCATCGCCGCCATCCAGGCGGGCTCGCCGCAAAGATCGACATAGTCGGTTCCCGCTTCGGCGCAGGCCGCGACCAGCGGCTCGCCGTAAAGCTGGTAGGGGCCGACGGTGGTGAGGATGCATTTCGCCCGTCGCGCCAGCGCCCGCAGCGATTGCGGATTGTCGGCGTCGGCGACGACCAGCGGAATCGAGGCGGGCGCGCCGATTTCGGCGCGCACGTCGGCGAGCTTCTTCTCGCTGCGCCCCGCCATCGCCCATTTCAGCGATGCGTCCTTGGCGTAATGCGCGGCGAGATAATCGGCGACGAGCCGGCCCGTATAGCCGCTGGCGCCGTAAACCACGATGTCGAATTCGCGTTGTCCGCCCATGACGTCCTCCCTTGTCCGGCGCCGAGAGTGAACCCGCGCCGCGCGCGGGGCAATCGCGCGGCGCAGCGGCCGGAGACGCGCGTTGCAAACTCTTCATTTTTTTGCGGCGCGCGGAGCGGAACGAAGAGAGGCGGGTCCTGTTGTCCCTGTGAAGCTCTATCAAAGGAGGCTCCACATGAAACGTTTTATGCTTTCCGCTGCAGTGGCGGCTCTGGCCTTTCCGGCCGTCGCCTACGCCGGCGCGCAGGAAGGCGCCGTAACGGCGCAACCTGAAACCCAGATCGAAGCCGACACCGCGGCGTCGGCAGCGCTCTATCTTGAAGCCGACCAGATCAGCGCCAAGGATCTGCTCGGCGAGGAGATCGCCGGGGAGAAAGGCGATCAGATCGCCCATATCGACGACCTCGTCATCAACGCCGACGGCAAGGCCGATACGGTGGTGTTCCAGAGCGGCGGCGCCTTCGGGCTCGGCGGCAAGAAGGGCGCTCTCGACTACAGCAAGGTCAGCGTCGCGGTCGACGAGGCGGCCGATCCGCGCACCAGCGTGTCGATGACCAAGGACGCCATCAAGTCGGTCGCCGAGTTCAAGACGGACGAGATGAACGACTACCGTCTGGCGTCCGAGCTGATCGGCGCTTCGGCGAAGCTGTCCGCGTCGGATGACGAAGCGACCATCACCGACCTCATCCTCGCCCAGGACGGAACGGTCGAGCATGTGATCGTTCAGAACGGTCTTATCGGTTCGATCGGCGGCGAAAAGGTCGCCATCGCTTACAGCGATATCGCCATCGAACAGGGCGACGGCGGCGGCGTTGTCATCGACATGACGCCCGAGATGCTGGAAGCGGCACCGCGCTTCGAATACAGCAAGACGCCGCAATACGAGCCCGTGACCCCGAACAGTCCGTCGCAGCCGTAAGCGTGTTCCCTCTTGCGGCGGACGAAGGAGGCCGGCCCCGACGGGCCGGCCTTTTTATGGGCGCGTATGAAGAAGGGAACGAGCCGCAGGCTCTAGTTCTTCTTCTTCTTTTTCTTCTTTTTCTTGTTCTTTTTGCCGCCGCTCGTCGCGGGGTCGTTGTTCGATCCGGCGCCGGAGCCGGCGGTCGCGCCGCCCGTGTCGCCCGCGCCTGAATCGGCGGCCGGGTCGCTTCCGCCGGCATTAGAGCCGCTCGAAGCGGAGCCGTTATCGGACGCCGGATCGCCGCTCGCCGTGCCCCCGTCCGAGGATGGACCGTCGCCGTCGCGATGGACCGCGCCGGCCATGTAAGTGAGGGAGTCGTTCGTCGCTTCGCCTGTCCTCGCAACGGCGGGGATAATGACCAGCGCGATCAGTCCCGCTATAAGCGCGTAATGCATGGCCGTCAGGCCGGAGCGGTCTTCTGCGAAAGCGCCCGCCGTGCGGCGCGCGATGGTCTGGAAACTGTTTCTTGGCGTTGTCATGGGGAACAACTCCTTACTGACATGCGTTTTCGATACTCACCATGAGTGGCTGACAGGTCCGGCATGCGGGCCGGATCTTAAAATTTTATTGATGTGTAGCAAAAAGGCGCAGAGCGCAGCATTCATGCGCGTTTCGTCAGCCTACGGACATGGTTAATCTGCGTTGACCATGCCGCTTTTTCGCCGGATTCGGCGCCTCAGCGGGCCTTCGGCCGCGCCGCCCAGACCTCGATTTCGACGAGATATTCCGGCCGTGCGAGTCCGGCGACATAGGCGAGGGTGAGCGGCGGCGGGCTGCCGCCGTGAAACGCGGCCCAGGCCTCCATGAAACGCGGACGGTCGATCGGCGCGGCGAGCCAGATGTTCGCCTTGACGATATGCTCCGGACCAAGATGTTCGCTGGCGAGCAGCTTCCTGACGTTGGCGAGCGCGTTCTCGAACTGCGCCTCGGCGCCGGCGGGAAGATTGCCCTTCGGGTCGGCGCCGATCTGTCCGGCGAAGACGAGAATGTCGGCGCCGGCCGGGACGACGGCGACATGGCTGTAGTCGGCGACGGGCGGGGCGAGGCCCGCCGGATTCTTGTGCTCGACGCCGGGGGCGCGCCCGTCGGTTCGTCCGCAGGCCGCCAGAAGCGCGGCCGCCGTCAGCACCATTACACGCATTGCCCCGTTCCCCGGCCGCTCGACGCGTATTGGTGGCACGGCGGCGCGGCGCGCGGCAAGCGACGACGGGTTGCGCCCGCCGCCGCCCGCTCAACGTAAAGACTTCCTCAGATCGTCAGGCCGCCGTCGATGTCGATGGCCGCGCCGGTGATGTAGGAAGACTCCTCGCTCGCCAGGAACGCGGCGAGGTTGGCGACCTCGTCGGCCTTGCCGTAGCGGCCGAGCGCCGTGCGCTCGGTGATGGACGCGGCGAAGTCGCCCGACGCCGGGTTCATGTCGGTGTCGATGGGGCCGGGCTGGATGGCGTTGACGAGAATGCGCCGCGGACCGAGATCGCGCGCCCAGCCCCTGACCAGCGCCGTCGCCGCCGCCTTGGTCGCGCCGTAAGCCGCGGCCCCCGGAATCGGGGAGGCGTGGGCGTTGACGGACGAGATGACGATGATGCGCCCGCCGTCGCGAAGCTTGTCGACCGCGGCGCGGGTTCCCGCGAAGACGCCGTCGACATTGGTGGCGAACTGCCGGCGGTATGATTCGAAACTGTCTTCGGCGATGGGCGCGATGCCGAAGACGCCGGCGTTGTGCACGAGAATGTCGAGGCCTCCGAAGGCTTCGGCCGCAGTTTCGACCGCCGCCGCCGCCTGTTTCGGATCGGCGGCGTCGGATTTGACGGCGATCGCGTCGCCGCCTTTCGCCTTGATCTCGGCGACGACTTTCTCGGCGGCGTCCTTGCCGTTGACATAGGTGAGGGCGACTTTCGCGCCGTCGGCGGCGAGGCGGCGGGCGATCGCCGCGCCGATGCCGCGCGAGCCGCCGGTGACGAGAGCGATCTTGCCTTTGAGATTGTAAGACATGGCTTTATTCCTTTGGGATGAAGCGAAGGGCGGCCCTTGCTGTCCGCCGCCCCCTGCAATTGGAAGTGACGGAGGGCAGATAGGGCGAGAGTTCGATAGTTCAAGAAACCCGAACTATTGAATTATGCCCGCCTCGCGCCCATGTGATCGCTATGGCCGAATTCATCCACCCGAATCTTGCGGACGTGCCGCTCACGGCCGCCCTGCATGCGCTGTCCGACCCGGCGCGGCTCGCCATGGTCCGCAACCTCGCGGGCGCCGGCGAGCTCAACTGCGAATGCGCGCTGCCGAGCTGCGCGGCGCCGAAATCGACCCGCTCGAACCATCTCAAGGTGCTGCGCGCCGCCGGCCTCATCGAAACCCGGCGCGAGGGGCGCGAACTGTTCAGCAGGCTGAGGAAAAAGGAATTCGAAGCCCGCTTCCCCGGCCTCCTCAGGGCGGTGCTGAAGGCGGAGTGAGGTTCCCCCCCGCCTCGCATTGGCGCGCCGCCCGGCGCATGCCATAAGGGGGCGACGGCGGGAGAAGGGAGCCTTGATGCGCGCGTTCATTCACATTCTTGTCGCAGGCGCGATGTTCGGCGGCGCGGCGGCGGCCGATCTCGCCGAGATCAAGGAGCGCGGCGCGCTGCGCGTCGCCGTCGCCAACCTGACGCCGTTCGTCATCAAGGGCGCGGACGGGACGTTTTCAGGATTCGAGATTGATTCGACGCGGGCCCTCGCCGAGCATCTCGGCGTGTCGGTCGAGTATGTGGAGCGCCCGTTCTGCGAACTGGCGGAGGCGATCGTCGAGGGCGAGGCGGACATCATCGCCTCGGGCTATTCCAACACGCCGGCGCGGCGGCGCATTCTCGACTTCTCGCTGCCCTATCACGACACGGAATATTACGCCGTGGTCGAGAAGGGGGTCGCGAAGCAGGCCGAGACGCTGCGCGCGCTCAACCGCCCGGACGTGAAGATCGGCTACCAGCGCGGCGGCGTTTCCGGCGACGTGGCGGCGGGCGATTTCGCCGGGTCGGACCTCAAGGGCTACGACTCTTTCGCCGCCATCGTCGAGGCGCTCGGCGAGGGCGAGATCGACGGCGCCGTCGTGTTCTCTCCCTATGACGAGCTCGCCCGCAAGATCGACGGGCGCCGGTTCGTCATTCCGCACGAGTTTCCGCTGACCCGCACCATCGAGGCCTTCGCCCTGCAGCAGGGCGCCGACGATCTGCGCGAAGCGCTCAACGAATGGGTGATCGCCAGCGACCTCAAGGGCTACTGGAAAAGCCTCGAAAGGAAATGGTTCGACCCCGCCAACGCCGAGCTCGGCGCGCCCGCGCCTTACGCCTGCGCCGGGACGGTGCCGGTGCAGTAGCGCGGCGCGCCCCGGAAGCGCGGAACCAATTCGCCCGCCGAAGCGTTCCTTCGTCGCTCGAGGCGGGGAGGATCCGCCGGCGATAGCGCCCCGGTCCGTCTCCGCGCGGCCCGCAGGGCGGAAGGAGGCGGACCATGCTCGGAACCGTTCTTGTCATTGTGCTTATCATCCTGCTGATCGGCGCCATCCCGCGATGGCCGCACAGCCGCACATGGGGCTACTACCCGTCGGGCGGCCTCGGGCTGGTGCTGGTGATCGTGCTGATCCTGCTCTTGATGGGCTATATCTGACGGCTAGCCCTTCGCGTCGTCGCGCGGATCGCCGAGCTTCGCGTTGAGCGCGGCGGCTTCCTTCGCGAGCCGCGCGGCGAGCGCCGCATCGACCGCGTCGCCCCTGACGAAGACGCGCGTCGCCATCTCGTACTTGCCGGAGGGTTTCAGCAGCGGGTCGGTTCTGACGAGCCGCTTGCCGCGCCAGAAACCGAACAGCACGCGCTCCGCCTCGGCGCGGATGAGCAGGACGGGGCCGTTCTTAAAATACACGATGTGGCCCCACCTGATCGCCTCCTCGAAGGCGGCGGCCTTCTTCACCGCGCCGCGCAGGGCGGAGACAGTCTCCTTCTTCCAGCCGCGCAGGGCGCCGGCATAGGCGTCCGGATCGGCGGCGGGCTTGGTTTTCTGCATCGCCATAGGCGTTTCGTTCAGCCGCGCAGGGCGCGGAATATCTCAGTGCGGACTTCCGCCTCCGGTTTCGTCGTGGGGTCATCGATGTAGATTTCCCAGACCGGCATCGCCGTTTCGAGACCGTTCTTTCCGGCGTAATCCCACAGCGTCCGGTGGCTCTGGTTGAGCGTCGCGTAGGAGCCGACATGCGTCGCAGCCAGCGCCTCGCCCGCCGGCATGACGCCGGCCTTCACCGCGCCGCCGGCTTTCTTCGCGTCCGCCGCGCCGACGAGCACCCCGGCGCGGAACCGCAACTTGTCGCCGGGCATGTCCATGTAGACGGACATCGGCATGGAGAGCGGTGCGATCCCGCTCTTTCCGGTAAAGCCGAACACCTCGCCGAAGCCGGAGGCCATGGCGTCGCCGATCGCCTTGCCGTCGAAGGCGCACTCGCGCTCGACATAAAGATAATGCTGTTCGGGCAGCGTCCTGCGTTCGATTTTCATGAGCGTCTCCCTCGTTCCGGCCATGCTAGCGCCGGGCGGGACGGGGGCAAGACGCCGCTCGACCGAAAAACCCGGTGGCTCGTCGCAAAGCGGCGCGACGCGCCGTTTCTGCGCCGTCGCCGCAGGCGTACGGAATAGAGGGCGCCGGACGCGCGCCTTTTCATCCGGACGGGAGGGACGAATGCGCAAGCCTGTAGTTCTTGTCGTGAGTTTGATCGCCGCGGCGTCGGCAAGCGGCGCCGCTGTCGCGAAAGATTGCCCGGCGACGGCGAAAGGGCCGGACGCGGAGGAGATCCGGCGTCTCGAGGAACGCGGCGCCCGCGCCAATGTGGAAGGCTGGTCGATCGAAGAGGCGCGCGCCTTCTTCGCGCCGGAATGGGTGAGCGTGCAGCCGAACGGCGAGACGTCGGGCCTCGACGCGGTCCTCGCAGGCTTCACGGACGGAAAGAGCGTTCCGTGGGCCGCGCGGTTCGAGCTTCCCGAGCTCGACATCCGCGTCTACTGCGATGCGGCCGTGGTGATCGGGCGCGGGCAGGCCTGGGCCCCCGGCGCGCCGGCCGACGCGGCGCCCGCCGTGAAATTCCGTTTCCTGAACGTCTGGCGCAAGGAACGCGGCCGCTGGCTCTACGCCGCGAACCAGTTCGTGCGGTATTGAGAGGGCGGGGGCTCGTAGGCCGAAGACCGATATCCGCGTCGATCATTCGCCAAGATGCATCGGTCGCCAGTCTTCGGGCGGAACATCGGCGCGGCTTCCGATTTCCTTCTTCCAATCATGCCAGGTCGAGTACGGCCAATCGTCAGGATCGCGGACATGGCCATGCTTGACCGGGTTGAAATGAATATATGCGATATGACGTTCGAGATCGTTTTCGTCGCGGACCAGATGCTCCCAGAATCGTCTTTGCCAGATGGCGCGCTCGCCGGGGCGGCGTCCCGCTCGGGCGTCTGCTTCCCGCGCGAGGGAGCGTGAGAATTCGGTCTTGATGAGCCGCCAGCGTGTCGGGAAGTTGTCGTCATCGGGCGGCAGGCGCCAGACGCAGTGCAGATGATCCGGCAGCACGACGGCGGCAACGGTTTCAAAAGGATGGCGCTTGGCGGCGTAAGCCCACGCCGCGCGCAGCCGGACGATTTCGCGGGTCAGCAGATCGTCGCGCCGGTCGAGCAGATTGACCGTGAAGAAATAGGTCCCTCCCGGAACGAAGAGACGGCGGTAGTAGGGCATATCCGAAAGTTCGCACGCGCCGGGCCAAGCTTTCAAGGAAATCGTAGGGCGGATGGAGCGCAGCGATATCCGCGCGCGGCGGCGGCGATGAACGGGGGACGCGGTCGGGCGCGGCGTGCGAGACGCGGATATCGGCCTTCGGCCTCCATCCGCCCTACAAGGCGCCGTCAATCCGGGCTACTGATACATTCAGACTGTACAGCCGAGATAACTTTTACCGAATGTCCGTAGAGCGTTTTCTTTTAGTCGGTCACCGCACTCATTCGCTATAATCAGGCCATGACCTTCAACAATGGCAAAGGGAGCGCTCGCACTATCGTGCGGATCGTACTCGACTTCGGAAAAGAAATTATACCTGATATCACCCCAGAGTTCCCACCCGAGAGAAACTGACTCAACCCTATACTCTTCAGGATACGAGGATTGAACCTGTTTTTGAATTACTCCCATGCTTTCTAGCAGCATCGAACCCAATATGTGTGCCGCGTGATCAGCAACCTGAATGCCCGCGATTTTTACCGAATCGCAGTCAGAAAAAGGCTCAATGTTGATCGCTCTAAGTCTTTTAATATCATTGCTTGATAATTTAATATCATTATCTGTATACAGATAGTGCTGAAGATTGCGGTCAAGGTGGCCCTTTAGAGCTAGTTGCTCCGTTAACCTAACGCACGCGAGGCCCAAATCTCGCCTACACTCGAGCGGAAGTACGGCCAAGGCCAAACTCGCGTTTGTCCGAAGAATGTCGTTAATGAACGCGCGCAAATCCGCCTGTTGTACGTCCGAGCTTTTTGGCGCACTGCTCTTATATTCAAATTCGTCAGCATTTAGGCCGAGACGAATCCATTCCGCTCGTACCGCTTTAGATAAGTCGATACTGGAGCCGACAAGAGCTCCCACGATAAAGCCACCCCTAGTCCGTATAGATTCATCATAATACAGGTACATGCGAGCACTTCTGTGTCTAAGCCGCCCGTCGCCCCTTCGCCTTAGCCTTCTTGCTCACCGCCGTCCTCGCTGCCGGCTTTCCCTTCGCCAGCACGCCTTTCAGAAACTTCCCCGTGTAGCTCTTCGCGACCTTCGCCACATCCTCCGGCGTTCCCGCCGCCACGATCTCGCCGCCGCCGTCGCCGCCTTCGGGGCCGAGGTCGACGATCCAGTCGGCCTGTTTGATGACGTCGAGATTGTGCTCGATGATGACGACGGTGTTGCCGCCTTCGGTCAGCTCCTGGATGACTTCCATCAGCTTGCGGACGTCCTCGAAGTGGAGGCCGGTGGTGGGCTCGTCCAGTATATAAAGAGTGCGGCCCGTCGCGCGCTTCGACAGCTCCTTGGCGAGCTTGACGCGCTGCGCCTCGCCGCCCGACAGCGTCGTCGCCTGCTGGCCGATATGCACGTAGCCGAGGCCGACGCGGTTCAGGGTCGCGAGCTTGTCGCGGATCGCGGGGACGGCCTTGAAGAACTCCGCGCCTTCCTCGACCGTCATGTCGAGCACGTCGGCGATGGACTTGCCCTTGAACTCGACCTCCAGCGTCTCGCGGTTGTAGCGCTTGCCCTTGCAGGTGTCGCAGGTGACGTAGACGTCGGGCAGGAAGTGCATCTCGATCTTGATGACGCCGTCGCCCTGGCACGCCTCGCAGCGTCCGCCCTTGACGTTGAACGAAAAGCGGCCCGGCTGGTAGCCGCGCGCTTTCGATTCAGGCAGGCCCGCGAACCAGTCGCGGATCGGCGTGAAGGCGCCGGTGTAGGTCGCGGGGTTCGAGCGCGGCGTGCGGCCGATGGGCGACTGGTCGATGTCGATGACCTTGTCGAGCTGTTCGAGGCCCTCGATGCGGTCGTGCTCGCCCGGCGCGTCCTTGGCGTTGAACAGGCGCCGCGCCGCCGCTCTATATAATGTCTCGATGACGAGCGTGGACTTGCCGCCGCCCGAGACGCCTGTGACGCAGGTCATCAGCCCGAGCGGGATCTCGGTGGTGACGTTCTTGAGGTTGTTCTCGCGCGCGCCGACGATCTTGATGGTGCGCTTCTTGTCGAACGGGCGCCGCTCGGCGGGGACGGGCACCTCGCGCCGGCCGGCGAGATAGTCGCCGGTGAGCGATGCTTTCGTCGCCTCGATGTCCTTCACCGAGCCCTGCGCGATGATCTCGCCGCCATGCACGCCGGCGCCGGGGCCGATGTCGACGACGTGATCGGCGGTGCGGATGGCGTCCTCGTCGTGCTCGACGACCAGCACCGTGTTGCCGAGATCGCGCAGGCGCCGCAGCGTTTCGAGCAGGCGTTCGTTGTCGCGCTGATGCAGGCCGATGGACGGCTCGTCGAGAACGTAGAGAACGCCGGTCAGCCCCGAGCCGATCTGCGAGGCGAGGCGGATGCGCTGGCTCTCGCCGCCGGAGAGCGTGCCGGATGCGCGCGCCAGGGAGAGATAGTCGAGGCCGACATTGTTGAGGAAGTGCAGCCGCTCGCGGATCTCTTTCAGAACGCGCGTGGCGATCTCGGCCTGCTGCTTGGTCAGGGTCTTCTCGAGCGCGTTGAACCACTCGCCGGCGGCGCGGATCGACTTCGCGGTCGCTTCGGAGATGTTGAGCCCGCCCACCTTCACCGCGAGCGCTTCCGGCTTGAGGCGCTGGCCGTCGCAGGCCTCGCAGTGCGTCACCGCCTGGAAGCGCGACAGCTCCTCGCGCACCCACGCCGAGTCCGTCTCGCGCCAGCGCCGTTCGAGATTGGGGATGACGCCTTCGAAGGGCTTCACCGTCTCGAACTTGCGGTTGCCGTCGTTGTAGACGAACTGGATGTCCTCATCGCCGGTGCCGTAGAGAATAATGTCCTGCGCCTTCTTCGGCAGCGCGGACCAGGCGACGCTGGTCTTGAACTTGTAGTGCTTCGCGAGCGCGTCGAGCGTCTGCATATAATAAGGAGACTGGCCCTTGGCCCACGGCGCGATCGCGCCCTTGGTCAGCACAAGGTCCGGGTCGGGCACGACGAGGGCCTCGTCGAACACCATCTGCGTGCCGAGCCCGTCGCAGGCGGGGCAGGCGCCGGCCGGCGCGTTGAAAGAGAAGAGACGCGGCTCGATCTCGTCGATGGTGAAGCCGGAGACCGGGCAGGCGAACTTCGCGGAGAAGAGGATGCGCTCGGCGTCGCCGGCCTCGTTCTTCTTGTCCGCGCTTTCGGCGATGGCGATGCCGTCGGCGAGGCCGAGCGCCGTTTCGAACGACTCCGCGAGGCGGCTTTCGATCCCCTTCTTTATAATGAGGCGGTCCACGACCACGTCGATGTCGTGTTTCAGCTTTTTGTTGAGGGCGGGAACGTCGGCGATCTCGTAATAGGTCCCGTCGACCTTCACGCGCTGGAAGCCGCGCTTCTGAAGCTCGGCGAACTCCTTGCGGTACTCGCCCTTTCGCCCGCGGATCATCGGCGCGAGGAGATAGAAGCGCGCGCCCTCCTTCTCGCCCATCAGCCGGTCGACCATCTCGGAAACGGTCTGCGATGTGATGGGGAGGCCGGTCGCCGGAGAATAAGGCACGCCGACCCGCGCCCACAGCAGGCGCATATAATCGTAGATCTCGGTGACCGTGCCGACCGTCGAGCGCGGATTGCGCGAGGTCGTCTTCTGCTCGATGGAGATCGCCGGCGACAGGCCCTCGATCTGGTCGACGTCCGGCTTCTGCATCAGCTCGAGGAACTGGCGCGCATAGGCCGACAGCGACTCGACGTAACGGCGCTGGCCCTCCGCATATATAGTGTCGAAGGCGAGCGACGACTTTCCGGAGCCGGAAAGTCCGGTCATCACCACCAGCTTGTCGCGCGGGATTTCGAGGGTGACGTTCTTCAGATTGTGTTCGCGCGCGCCGACGACGCGGATGGATTTGAGGCTCATGCGGGGCTCTTACGACGGACGGGGAACGGAAACTGTCAGGAGGCGAAAGCCTCTATATAGCCACGTTGACAGCGAGAACAAGCTGTGAACATTTGCCCGTGTAAATGCGCGTTGGGGACAAGCATTTATTGAGCGTCGCGCGAATCCGCGCGACACCGGCGTATCGGATTAGTCGCGCCGGATCGTTCCGTATCTGGTCATTCTCGGGAGCTTCACATGGCAGGCAGCGTCAACAAGGTCATCCTCATCGGCAATCTCGGCGCGGATCCGGAAGTCCGCCAGACTCAGGACGGAAGGCCGATCGCCAACCTGCGCGTCGCCACGTCGGAGACCTGGAAGGACCGCAACACCGGCGAACGCCGCGAGAAAACCGAGTGGCACCGCGTCGTCATCTTCTCGGAAGGTCTGGCGCGCGTCGCCGAGCAGTATCTGAAGAAGGGCTCGAAGGTTTACATCGAAGGCCAGCTGCAGACGCGCAAGTGGACCGATCAGAGCGGTCAGGAGAAATACTCGACCGAGGTGGTGCTGCAGGGCTTCAACGCGACGCTGGTGATGCTCGACGGACGCCGCGAGGGCGGTTCGGGCGGCGACTTCGGCGGCGGCGGAGACTTCGGATCGGGCGGCGGACGTTCCGGCGGCGGTCAGTCGTTCGAACTCGACGACGACATTCCGTTCTGACGAGCGTTGAGCGACTCACGATTCGAATCACTTCGCGTTGAAACTTCGAATCTGAGTCGGAAAAGCGTTTTTCGGCGCGCGACTCGGAAAAAACTCCGACGCAAAATTCGAAAAACTGCTCCAAACATGCAAAAAAGTGCTTATGCGGACGCTCCGTGGCCCGCATATAGGAATACTTTTTTAGCAAATTGATCTATGTTTCAGCTTTCGAACCTTGATTCGGAGGTAGACCATGGCGGTAAAACGCAAAGCTAAGAAGACTGCGAAGAAAGCGACGAAGCGCAAAGCCGCGAAGCGGACGACGAAGCGCAAAGCCGCGAAAAAGACGACGAAGCGTAAAGCTGCGAAGAAAACGACGAAGCGCAAGACCGCTAAGCGGAAAACGGCGAAGCGTCGGACCAAAAAAGCGGCCTAAGCAGGTTTCGTTCGGCGTTAATGTTGCGTTGCTGACGCCGGATCGCAGTCCAAGCACAAGCAGGGACGTCGCGATTTCAAGAGGGGACGTTGATCGAACACAACGCGTTCGATCCGTCGGGGGACTTCCCAAAACAACCGCTGCAGTCAGCGGGCGCAAACGAGACCCGGCGCACATAATGATGCGCCGGGTTTCTTCTTTTGCGCGGCTTGTTTTTTACACGTAACGAATTTCCACGCGGAAACAGCCGCTAACGCGCATCAGCTCGCGGCGCGCGTTAACGGTTTCGCGGCGCGCCGCGCCGCCGCCTTTTTGCAGTCTTGTTTTGACGGTCCGATCGCGCTGCGCTTCCATTATCGGGAAGGAGTCAGCCTCATGCGCATCATTCGATCCGTCCGCGGCGTTGCTGTTTTCGCAATTGCAGCATCGCTCGCCGCATGCGCGTCGCATCCGGCGCCGGAAAACGACGCCGGGGGCGGCCGCGACGCCGCCGCAGCGATGCAATGGGCGGCGAACGGCTGGCTGACGCCGGGTCCGAGCGGCGATCCGGAAGTCATCGGCCTTTTTGAAACGCGCGGCGAGTGCGACGCGGCGGTCGAAGCCTGGATGTCGCGACAGGTCGTCGGCAATCCTGTGCATGGCGAATGCCTGCCGATCGACCGGCATTGAAGGCGATTGCCCGGTCCGCGCGGCGCGCCATAGAACGGATTCATGGCGATGCGCGTTCTGGTGCTCGGCGGCTACGGCCTGATCGGCGGCGAGATATTGAACGCGCTGGCGTCCGTCGGCTTTGAAACGGCGGGCATGGGCCGCGACGCCGAACTGGGGCGGCGCCTGCATCCTGCTTCGGTCTGGTTCTCCGCCGACATTGCGAAACTCGACACGGCGGCGTCATGGTCGCCCTTTCTTCAGGGCGTCGATGCGGTCGTAAACGCGGCGGGCGCCTTGCAGGACGGGCCTCGCGATCATCTGCATGCGCTGCAGAAGGCTTTCGAGGCGTGCATCGCCGCCGCGGAGCGCGCCGGCGTCCGGCGTTTCGTCCAGATTTCGGCGCCCGGCGCTTCCGCCGATGCGACAACCGAGTTCTACCGCACCAAAGCGGCGGCTGACGCGGCGCTCCGCGCAAGCCGTCTCGACTGGGTGATCTTCAAGCCCGGCCTTGTCATTAGCCGCAACGCTTACGGCGGCACGGCGCTTGTCAGAATGCTCGCCGGCGTTCCGTTCGTCTCGCCGCTCGCGCACGCCGATGCGCGCCTCCAGACTGTCGCGGCGGAGGATGTCGCAAGCGCTGTCGTGAAAGCGCTTCAGGGCGCCGCGCCGCTTCGCGCCGACTACGACCTCGTCGAAGGCGCGCCTCACACGCTGCGCCATATCGTCAACAGCTTCAGACGATGGCTCGGAGTCAAACCGGCGGTCCTTGAATTGTCCCTTCCGGACTGGACCGCAAAGGGCGTCGCATTCATCGCCGACGTCGCCGGCGCGCTCGGATGGCGTTCGCCGTTGCGTTCGACGGCGCTGAAAGCGATCTCGGAAGGGGTTCTCGGCGATCCGTCCGCATGGCGCGCGGCGACGGGATCGACCATGAAGACTCTTGAGGAAACGCTCGCGGCCAATCCCTCAACCTTGCAGGAACGGATATTCGCGCGCGCCCAGCTCGCTCTTCCGATCGCTGTCGCAACGCTGGCGCTGTTCTGGATCGCGTCGGGCGTGATCGGTCTCGTCTCGCTCGACGCCGCCGCGCAGCATCTTGTTTCCGCGGTCGGCGAAGCGCGGGCGAAGCCTCTGGCGTTCGCCGGCGCCGTGCTCGACATCGCCATCGGAACGGGGCTTCTCGTGCGCGCCACGGCGCGCCGGGCGGCGCTCGCTTCGATCGCGGTCGCCGCCTTCTACCTCGCGGCCGGAACGCTGCTCGTCCCGGCGCTGTGGCTCGATCCTTTCGGCGCGCTGCTGAAAGTCATTCCTGCGATGGTTCTCGCCTTTTCGGTCGCGCTGCTGCTCGAGGAACGCTGATGGACGCCGTTGATTTCTTGCGCTGGCTGCATGTGATCGGCGCCGCGGTTCTTCTTGGAACGGGCGCCGGCATCGCGTTCTTCATGGCGATGGCGCACCGCACGAGGGACGCGAGCCTCATCGCGCATACCGCCTCGATCGTGGTGATCGCCGACTGGATTTTCACGGCGTCTTCCGTGGTTCTGCAGCCTGTCACCGGCGCCCTTCTGGCGGATGCGGCCGGCTGGCGTCTGACGGAAGGATGGATCGTCGCTTCTTTGGGATTGTACGTATTCGTCGGCGCATGCTGGCTTCCCGTCGTGTGGATGCAGCATCGCATGCGCGACCTCGCCCGCGCCGCCGCCAGAGACGGCGCGCCCCTGCCTGCCGCGTACTTCCGACTGTACCGGTTGTGGTTCGGGCTCGGCTTTCCCGCCTTTTTCGGCGTGCTTGCGATCCTCTGGCTGATGATCGCGCGGCCCGCGCTCGGCTGATTGAATGAGCTAGATCTCGAACCTGTCGAGAAACGGCGTTGTCCCCGACGCGCTCGGGCCCGAGGCGCCGCCGCAGACGTAAATCCCGTCGGCGAGGGCGACTGCGCCGAGACCATGGCGGGGGCGGGGCATCGGCGCGACGGCGCGCCATTTATCTGTGCGCGGATCGTATTCGAAAACGTCGGCGTAAACCCCGCCGTCTCCCGAAAACCACTCGCCGCCCATCATGTAGATTTTGCCGTTCCAGACGGCGGCGGCGTTCCCGGCCTGGCCGCGCGGCGCGCCCGCCTGCGCCGATTTCGGGATCGGGGCGATCGGCTGCCAGCGGTCGGCGAAACCGTCATAGACATGGCAGTCGGGGAGATTGCCGCCGCTCACCGTGCGACCGCCCAGCACATAGAGAAAGCCGTCGACCACCGCGCCGGCGGCGCTGTTGCGCGCCGTCGGCAACGGCCGGCGTTCGCTCCAGCGATCCTCGCGCGGATCGTAGGCGAAATGCTTTTCCGTATCGATGTGATCGGACCATTCGCGGTTGCGGCTCATCGCCGGCGAACGTCCGCCCGCGACATGAATGAATCCGTCGAGCGACGCGGCGACCGATTCCGCCTGCGGAACGGGAAGCGGCGCGCGCGGGCGCCACGACGCCTCGTCGAGACTGTCGATGCGCCAGAGATCGGCCCGCATGCGCCAGGCGCCGTCGCGGTCGGCGCTGAAGCCGCCGAGCGCGAACAGGAATCCGCTGGCGAACACCAGCGCGATGTGATGGCGCGGCTCGGGCAGGAGAGGGCCGTGCGACCAGCGGTCGCCGACCGGATCGTAGACCGTGACGGCGCCGGAAACGCCGATGAGCCCAGGTCCCCCGCCAGTGATTCCGCCCGCATTGACGAGCACGCCCAGCGAACGCGGCTTGGCGCTCGCCGCATCGGGAACGGTTTTCCAGAACGCCGCCGGGTAGATCTCCTGCACGGCGAACGGCATGTCGGCGCGCGGCGTCCACAAACCGGAAGCCGGTTCGGCGCGGACGGGAAAGGCCGTTCCGCCGATGGCGGCGCCGGCGCCGGCGATGAAATCGCGTCTGTTGATTCCCGACATGACGCGCCTCGTGGAAAGGTCCCGCCAGAGGCGGGACCTCAAAGGTTCGATGCCGTTCGCCGCGCGAAGCGGCGCAGCCGCCGGTTAGCGGCGGGTGGAGAAGAACATCATCAGCGCCGAGACGAGGCCGGCGACGCCTTCAGGGCCCCACTGCGCGACGAGGCCGGGATTTTCCGGATCCGCGCCCATGGCGTCGCCCATCATGCCGCCGAGCTGGCCGAGCAGGCCGCCCCACATGCTTTGCGCCGATGACGCGGCGCCTTCGGCCGGACCGAGATTGGTCAGCAGCGAAGAGGTATCGACGCCGGCTTCTTGCGCGCCGTTAAGTCCGGTCAGCGCGAACGCCAGAAGACCGACGAGAAAAACCACAATCCGTACGACAGCACCCATTTGATAGCCCCACTGTTTAACAGGCCGCCCCCGCGGCCGTGCGCGCCCTAAGCGCCCCCTGAAGACAGGCCGCCCCGGGCGGCCGGGCGCACCTTAGCCGTTTAATGCGGCGCAGGCGACTCTTCCGGCGGCGCCGCCTATGGGTTGTGTGGTCTGATCGTCGGGATTCTCGTGGACGATCACGGCGAAACCGTCGTCGTCAAGCAGCGGATAAGGGCCGTTTTCGGCCGCGCCCGCTTCGGTCGGATATAAAGAGACGCCCCAGCGGAAGATTTCCGCCGTCGCCCGCCCGTCGGGCCCCGCATATATATTGGGAAGATCGGCGCGTTCGGACCCGTTTGCGTTGAGCAGCCCGTGCTCGTGCTCGTCCGGATCGATATGCCCGCCCGACGCCTTGAAACCCTCGGGGCCGTCGGAGCAGTCGCCTTTCTGGTGCAAATGGATGCCGTGCCAGCCCTGCGACAGGCCCTTGATGTCGACCCGCATCAGCACGCCGCCCGTTCCGTTGGTGAAAACCACGTGGCCGACCGTCTCTCCCGCCGCATTGATAAGGGTTCCGGCGGCGTCGGCCCCGCCGGCCGGCGCGAGTTCGCCGAGCAGGGGCCTCGCCTCTTCCTTCCCTCCGCCGCAGGCCGCCAAGGCGAAGGCGGCGGTTGCAATCAGGGCGGGGCGGGAAAGAAACTGCGGCATGGGACCTCCGGAAGCTGGAGGGGGAACTCTATCCCATTGAGACGGCGGGGCAAAATTCGTCCGGCCCGATAAGGCGCGACAGAGCCGCGCGGCTTGCCGTCGCAGCCGCCCGGATGGTAAGCGGAAGCCGCAATTTCTTCCTGATTCCACAAAGGATTTCCGTGGCCGAAAACGACGACGAGAAGCCCGGCGCGAGCGGCGACGGTAAAGGCGAGCTTCCCAAAAACATCAGCCCGGTGTCGATCGAAGACGAAATGCGCAAGTCGTATCTCGACTATGCGATGAGCGTCATCGTCAGCCGCGCCATTCCCGACGCGCGCGACGGGCTGAAGCCTGTGCATCGCCGAATCCTTTGGGCGATGCACGAGATGGGGCTCGTGTGGAACAAGGCGTACCGCAAGTCCGCCGGCGTCGTCGGCGAAACGATGGGCAACTACCATCCGCACGGCGACCAGTCGATTTACGACGCGCTCGTCCGCATGGCGCAGGATTTCTCCATGCGCCTGCCGCTCGTCGACGGGCAGGGCAACTTCGGCTCTATCGACGGCGATCCGCCGGCGGCGATGCGCTACACCGAATGCCGCATGGCGAAGGCCGCGACGTCGCTGCTCGCCGATATCGAGAAGGAAACGGTTCCGTTCGAGCCGAACTATGACGGCCGCAAGAAGGAGCCGGCGGTGCTGCCGTCGCAGTTTCCGAACCTGCTCGTCAACGGCGCCGGCGGCATCGCCGTCGGCATGGCGACCAACATTCCGCCGCACAATCTCGGCGAGGTGGTCGACGCCACCATCGCCATGATCGACAATCCGGACATCGGCGACAACGAGCTGATCGACATCGTGCCGGGACCGGACTTTCCGACCGGCGGAATCATTCTCGGCCGCTCCGGCTCGAAGGCGGCGCTGATCCTCGGCCGCGGCTCGGTGGTGATGCGCGGACGCGCCAGCATCGAGGAAATACGCAAGGACCGCTACGCCATCGTCGTCACCGAAATTCCGTTTCAGGTGAACAAGGCGCTGATGATCGAGCGCATCGCGGGTCTTGTGCGCGAAAAGAAGATCGAGGGCATCGCCGACATCCGCGACGAGTCTAACCGGCACGGCATCCGCGTCGTCATCGAGCTCCGGCGCGACGCGGCCGCGGACGTGGTGCTCAACCAGCTCTATCGCCACTCGCAGCTTCAGCAGAGCTTCGGCGTCAACATGCTGGCGCTGAACGGCGGCCGTCCGCAGCAGATGTCGCTCAAGGACGTGCTCGCCTGTTTCATCGAGTTCCGCGAGGACGTGGTCACCAAGCGGACGAAGTTCGACCTCGCCAAGTCGCGCGACCGCGCGCACATCTTGGTCGGCCTCGCCATCGCCGTCGCCAACATCGATGAGATCGTCGCGCTGATCCGCAAGGCGCCGGACCCGGCGACGGCGAAAGAACAGTTGATGCAGCGCGACTGGCCGGCGAAGGATCTTGCGCCGCTGGTCCTGCTGGTCGCCGATCCGCGCCACATGCTGACCGACGGCAACACGCTGAAACTGTCCGAAGAACAGGCGAAAGCCATTCTCGACCTTCGACTGCAGCGTCTTACGGCGCTCGGCCGCGACGAAATCGGCGACGAGCTGAAAGGCCTCGCCGACAAGATCGCCGACTATCTCGACATCCTGCGCCGGCGCGAGCGCGTGATGCAGATCATCAAGGACGAGCTGAAGGCGGTGCGCGACGAGTTCGCGACGCCGCGCAAGACCGAAATCGTCGACATGGAAGGCGAGGTCGAGGACGAAGACCTCATCGCCCAGGAAGACATGGTGGTGACGGTCACGCACTCCGGCTACGTGAAGCGCACGGCGCTCTCGGCCTACCGGGCGCAGAAGCGCGGCGGCAAGGGCCGCGCCGGCATGAAGCCGAAGGAAGAGGATTTCGTCTCGCAGCTCTTCATCGGCAACACGCACACGCCGCTCTTGTTCTTCACCTCGACGGGCATGAGCTACAAGATGAAGCTGTGGCGCATCCCGGAAGGCGCGCCGCAGTCGCGCGGCAAGGCGTTCGTCAACCTGTTGCCGCTGGCTCAGGACGAGCGCGTGACGACCATTCTGCCGCTGCCCGAGGACGAGGATTCCTGGGCGAGCCTGCACGTCATGTTCGCCACCAAGAGCGGCGACGTCCGGCGCAACCAGCTTTCCGACTTCCAGCGCGTCAACCGCAACGGCAAGATCGCCATGAAGACGGAAGAAGGCGACGCCATCGTCGGCGTGCAGATCTGCCGGCCGGACGACGACGTGCTGCTGACCACGGCGGCGGGCATGTGCATCCGCTTCCCGGTCGAGGACGTGCGCGTGTTCGCGGGCCGCACATCGACCGGCGTGCGCGGCATCAAGCTCGACAAGGACGATGAAGTGATTTCGATGGCGATCCTGCGCCACATCGACACCGACAGCGAAGAGGCGCGCGCCTATCTGAAACACGCCGCCGCCATGCGCCGCGCCATGGGCGAGGGGGAAGCCGAAGACGAAGCGGAAGAAGCGGGCGAGGCGGCGGCGATATCGCCGGCGCGTCTCGCGGAACTCGGCGCCGCCGAACAGTTCGTCCTCACCGTCACCGAGAACGGCTACGGCAAGCGCTCCTCTTCCTACGAATACAGAACTTCCGGCCGCGGCGGCAAAGGCATCATCGCCATCGTCACCAGCGCGCGGAACGGGCGCGTCGTCGCTTCCTTCCCGGTGGAGGACGCCGACCAGATCATGCTCGTCACCGACGGCGGCCAGCTCATCAGGACCCCGGTCGACGGCATCCGCGTCGCAGGTCGCAACACGCAGGGCGTCACCATCTTCCGCACCCGCGAGGGCGAGAAGGTGGTGTCGGTCGAGCGCATCGAGGATATCGGCGAGGAAGAAGGCGACGAGGAAGAGGATTAGGCCATGGCGCGTCGCGTCGGACTTTATCCGGGCACGTTCGACCCGATCACGCTCGGCCACATCGACATCATCGAGCGGGCGGTGAAGCTGGTCGACGAACTGGTCATCGGCGTCGCCATCAACCGCGACAAGGGCCCGCTCTTCAATCTCGAAGAGCGCGTGAAAATGGTCCTGGACGAGATGGAGCCGATCGCCAGAAAGACCGGCGTCGTCATCACCGTCACGCCGTTCGAGACTCTGCTGATGCACTTCGCGGAACAGGTGAAGGCCGACATCATCATCCGCGGCCTCAGGGCTGTCTCGGACTTCGAATACGAATTCCAGATGGTCGGCATGAACCAGGCCCTGAACGACGATATCGAGACGGTTTTCCTGATGGCCGACGCCCGCTATCAGTCGATCGCCTCGCGGCTTGTGAAGGAAATCGCCCGTCTTGGCGGCGATATCGGCTCCTTCGTCCCCAAAAAAGTCGCAGGCAAGCTTCAGAAAAAATTCCCGGCGGCGTAAGGTCCGCCCGCCGCCCACGCGGCGCACCGAGGAGCACACATGATTATGCGTAGCCTTTTGCTGTCCGTCATGGCGCTCGCCGCCGTCGTCGCGGCTCCGGCCGCTTTCGCCAAGGACAAGAAGAAAGAGGCGCAACTGACGCCCCTCGGGCAGGTGCTGCAAGACGCGCCGGATAGCGCCTGGCGGCCGCTCGACCCGGAGAACACGCTGATCATGGATCTGCCGGCCGGCCCCGTGGTGATCGAGATGCGTCCCGACATGGCGCCGAAGCATGTCGAGCAGATCAAGACGCTCGTCCGGGAGGGGTTTTACGACGGGCTGAATTTTCACCGCGTCATCGAAGGTTTCGTCGCGCAGGGCGGCGATCCGAAGGGCGACGGCACAGGCGGATCGGCCCTGCCGAACATTCCGGCGGAGTTCCTGCACGACACGCAGGAGATTTCCGATTTCACCGTCATCGGCCGCGACCGCATCGCCGCGAGAGTCGGTTTTGTCGACGGTCTCGCCGTCGCCGCGCAGCCGGAGTCGCTGCGCTCCGTCCTCAACGAACGCAAGGTCGAACTGTGGGGGCTGCATTGCCCCGGCGCCATGTCGATGGCGCGCGCCACCGATCCGAACAGCGCCAACAGCCAGTTTTTCCTCGTCATCGGCGACACGCGGCTCAGCCTCGACCAGCGCTATACGGTGTGGGGCTGGATCGTCGACGGTTTCGACAACACCCGCCGCATCGCGCGCGGCGAGCCGCCGGTCCGTCCGACGCCGATGATCCGCCTGCGCATCGCCGCCGACATTCCCGCAGCGCAGCGGCCGAATGTTCAGGTGATGCGCACCGACAGCGAGACATTCCAGAAATATCTTGAAGCCGCGGGCGTCGTGCGCGACGGCTTCGTGCGCAACATGTGCGGGGTCAAGGTGCCGCGCCGCATCAACGGAGAATTCAAGCTGTGAGCAAGAAGCTGATCCTGACTCTCGACACCGGACCCGTCGTCATCGAGACCTTTCCGGACAAGGCCCCGAAGCATGTGGCGCGCATCGCCGAGCTTGCGGACGAGGGCTTCTACGACGGGCTGACGCTTCACCGCGTCATTGAAGGCTTCATGGCGCAGATGGGTTGTCCGAAAGGCAACGGCACGGGCGGCTCCGGCAAGAAGCTCAAGGCCGAGTTCAACGACGTCAGCCACCAGCGCGGCGTCTGCTCGATGGCCCGCGCCCAGGACCCGAACAGCGGCGACAGCCAGTTCTTCATCTGCTTCGACGACGCCTCGTTCCTCGATACTCAGTACACGGCATGGGGCCAGGTCGTCGTGGGCATGGAGAATGTCGACAAGGCCCAGCGCGGCGAGCCGCCGCGCACCCCGACGAAAATCGTGAGCTTCCGGACGGCGGCGTAACGCTCAGCGTTTGCCGCGCGCATCGAGCGTCGCGCTGCATTCCTCCGTCCACTCGATCCACAGCCGCTCATAGCGAAGGCCGCCGCGCAGGCTGAGATACTGGCCTAGGGCGCGGCCCTTGAGCGCTGAGGGATCGGGAAACAGCTTCGCTTCAAGCCGCTCAAGCGTCTCCAGCCGTTCGCGCGCCTGCGCGTTCCGCTTCATGAGCTGCGCGCGAAGGGTCGCCGCCGGGATGAGCCCGAGCGCGTGACACATGACGAGCAGGTCCTCCTTCACCGGCGCCGGTTTCGCCGGCGCGGCGGCCCAGTCGCGCAGATTCGCGCGGCCCGCCTCGGTCACCGAATAGACGATGCGGTCAGGGCGCGCCTGCTGTTCGATGACGCGCGCGTCGACGAGCGCGCGTTGTTCAAGTTTCGACAGCTCCTTGTAGATCTGCTGGTGGCTCGCTTTCCAGAAATGGCCGAGCGAGGCGTCGAAACGCTTGGCGAGATCGTAGCCGCTCAGCTCTTCGCCGGTGAGCGCCGTCAGGATCGCGTGGGCGAGGGCCATCGCGCGCGTTACGCCCAGAGGCCGGCGAAAGCGAGCGCCGCCGCTAATGCGAGCACGACGGCGCCGATATGCAAACGCCGCAGCGCTGCGAAATTGGCGAGGCCCGAGACGAGAAAGACGCCGGCCGCTGCGCAAATCAGCAAAGGCGCGGACGTCGCGGTCATGCTCGCATAAATCAGCAGCCCCCCGAGAATCCCCCATGCCGCCGAGGGAATATGCCAGACGGCGCGAACAAGATCGCGCGTGCGCGGATTTTTCAGGATCGTCGAGGTTCCTTCCGCATACAGCGGCCGCAGGATAAACCGTTCGCCAAGCCAGGCGTGGGCGATGCAGGCGAAAACGCCGAGTCCCCCCGAGGCGATCAGCAGATAGTTTTGCATGTCAGCTTCCCGCCGCCAGCAGCGCTTCCATCTTCGCGCGCAGCGCCTGAAGCGCGTTCGGCGGGCGCAGCATCACTTCTATCCGTTTGATGCGCCCGGTTTCGTCCAGCGTGATGAGGTCTATTCCCTTGACCTCCAGACCGTCGATGGTGGTGCGGAATTCCAGCGCCAGCTCGTCGCCCGAAACCCATTCGCGCTCATAGATCAGCGGCCCGAACGACACGCCGACGCCGGCGATGAGTCGCGCAACGGTGTCCCGGCCCTGACGCGGCTTCCAGTAGAGCGGGGCGCGCAGCTCCGCGTCCTCGGCGATGAGGTCCGGCAGGCGCGCGAAGTCGCGGGTCGAGACGACCGAATGCCATGCGTCGAGAAACCTGCGCGCGGTTTCGCTCGGTCCGCTGGCGAGCAATCCGGGCATGGGCGCCTCCTGTGTTCATATGCAAATAGTTGCATATAAGCTTTTCCCGCGCAAGGCTGCTAGGAGGGCGCAAATGCTTGTCTCCGACTTCGATTTCGAGCTTCCCGAAGACCGCATCGCCCTCGAGCCCGCCCGGCCGCGCGATGCGGCGCGGCTGCTGCATGTGGGCGCGGCCGGGATCGCCGACCGCATCGTGCGCGACCTGCCGTCGCTGCTCCGGCCGGGCGACCTGCTCGTGCTCAACGACACGAAAGTCATTCCCGCGCAGCTTCGCGGGTTCAGGCCGGCGCGCGGCGACGGCTCGCCGATCGAAATCGACGCGACGCTGCACAAGCGCCTGTCGCCCGAAAGCGCGGACGGCGCACGGTGGCGCGCCTTCGTGCGGCCGGCCAAGCGGTTGAAAGCGGACGACAGGCTGGATTTCGGCGGCGGGCTCTCCGCGACGGTCGAAAGCCGCGCCGAAGCGGAGGCGGTGCTGCGCTTCAACGCCTCCGGCGCGGATTTCGACGCGGCGCTGGCCCGCGCCGGGGCGCCGCCGCTGCCGCCCTACATCGCCCGCAAGCGCGCGCCGCGCGCCGAAGACGC
Source organism: Pseudomonadota bacterium (assembly GCA_036337175.1). GTDB lineage: Bacteria > Pseudomonadota > Alphaproteobacteria > Caulobacterales > Parvularculaceae > Amphiplicatus. The sequence continues at coordinate 122,273 of JAYZEQ010000006.1, read as the reverse complement.
CGACGACTACCAGACCGTCTACGCCGCCGAGCCCGGCTCGGTCGCCGCGCCGACCGCCGGTCTTCATTTCACGGACGATCTCTTCGCGGCGCTCGATGCGACAGGCGTCGCACGCGAGACCGTCACGCTGCATGTCGGCGCCGGCACCTTCCTTCCGGTGACCGCGGAAGATACGCGCCAGCACGTCATGCACGCCGAGTGGGGCGAGATCACCGGGGAACAGGCGGAGCGCATCAATGCGGCGCGCGCCGCCGGCGGGCGCATCGTCGCGGTCGGCACCACGGCGCTGCGGCTCCTCGAAAGCGCCGCGGATGAGGCGGGGCGCATCCGTCCCTTCGCGCGCGAGACCGACATCTTCATCACGCCCGGATACCGTTTCCGCGCGGTTGACTTATTGATGACCAACTTCCATCTGCCGCGCTCGACTCTGTTCATGCTGGTCTGCGCCTTCGCGGGGACAGACCGGATGAAAAGCGCCTATAAGCACGCGGTCGCCTCGGGCTACCGCTTCTATTCGTTCGGCGACGCCTGCCTGCTGGAGAAAAACCCGTGACGACGATTGCGTACGACGATTTCGAGAAAGTGGACATCCGCGTCGGGACCATCGTCGGCGTCGAGGATTTTCCCAAGGCGCGCAAGCCGGCCTTCAAGCTGAAGATCGATTTCGGGCCGGAGATCGGCGTAAAGAAATCCTCCGCGCAGATCACCGTGCATTACCGGAAGGAGGAGCTGCTCGGCCGCCAGGTCGCGGCCGTCGTCAACTTTCCGCCGCGCCAGATCGCCGACTTCATGTCGGAAGTGCTGACGCTCGGCTTTCCCGACAAGGACGGCGCGGTGGTGCTGATCGGCCCGAGCCTCGACGTGCCGAACGGGGGCAAGCTGTTTTGACGGCCTTCTCCTTCACCCTCGCGCAGACCGACGGCGCCGCCAGAACCGGCGTCGTCGCGACGCCGCACGGGGAGATCGCCACGCCCGCCTTCATGCCGGTCGGCACGGCGGGGACCGTGAAGGCGGTGCTGCCGGAGCATGTACGCGCCGCCGGCGCCGACATCGTTCTCGGCAACACCTATCACCTGATGCTGCGCCCCGGCGCGGAGCGCGTCGCGGCGCTCGGCGGCCTGCACAAGTTCATGAATTGGCCGCACCCGATCCTCACCGACTCGGGCGGCTACCAGGTGATGTCGCTCGGGGCGCTACGCAAGCTGACGGAGGAGGGGGTCTCCTTCCAGTCGCATATCGACGGCTCGCCGCACATGCTGACGCCGGAGCGCTCGGTGGAGATCCAGTGCCTGCTCGGCGCCGACATCCAGATGCAGCTCGACGAATGCCCGGCGATCCCCATCGCCCACGACAAGGCGGCGGAGTCGATGCGCCTGTCGCTGCGCTGGGCCGAGCGCTCGAAGCGCGCCTTCGCCGAGAAGGCGGCGCCGGGGCAGGCGTTGTTCGGCATCGTGCAGGGCGCCAATTACGAGGACCTGCGCCGCGAAAGCCTCGACCGGCTGCTCGAAATCGGTTTTCCCGGCTATTCGGTCGGCGGCCTCGCGGTGGGCGAGGGGCGCGAGGAGATGTTCCGGGTGCTCGACTTCACCACGCCGCACATGGACAGGGACAAGCCCCGCTACCTCATGGGCGTCGGCAAGCCGGCGGACATCGTCGGCGCCGTCGCCCGCGGCATAGACATGTTCGACTGCGTGCTGCCGACCCGCGCCGGCCGGCACGGGCAGGCGTGGACGCGGCGCGGCCCGCTCAACATCAAGAACGCCCAGTTCGCCGACGATCCCGAGCCCCTCGACCCGTCGCTCGACTGCCCGGCGAGCCGCGACTATTCGAAGGCCTATCTCCACCACCTGTTCAAGGCGGGAGAGTATCTCGCGCCGATGCTGCTCTCCTGGCACAACCTCGCCTATTACCAGTCGCTGATGGCCGGGATGCGCGCCGCCATCGCCGAGGGCCGGTTCGCCGCCTTCGTCGCCCGCTTCCGCGAAGAGACCGGCGAAACAGTCGTTTAGCGTCCGGTTTAACCGCTCTTATGAGGCGTGATTCGCCTCTCCCGCTTGTGGGGGAGAGGGGTTAGGGGCGAGGGCGCGTCGGCGGCGCGGCGGCCCCTGCGGAAAGCCGGAAAAATGCGCGTTTCAGCCGGTTGACCGCCCCCATGAGCGCCATTATGGTCCGCGCTCCTCGGAGCTGGTCGACGCTCTTTCCCGGGCGACGGCGGCTTTTCTTTTGCCGGATGCGCGCGTAGTTTCCGCCCGCTTTCAAGCGTCGTGGGCCCATAGCTCAGTTGGTAGAGCAACTGACTTTTAATCAGTAGGTCGATGGTTCGAATCCATCTGGGCTCACCACTTAAATCAAAATTCGGTTGGTGAAACGCTTGGCTGCTCGATTAGTTGAGGCAAGCAGTTATTTCACTCGTGTTTTCTGATTTTACACAGGTACGGAATAACCAGTAGCCAGATATTTTCCGGCTGCAAAAGCCAGGCTGACAGAGCCAGACCCGCAAACGGCATCAGCAAACTGACAAGCCGGAGGACAGGCGCTGAACATTGAAGATCGCACTGCAATTTGACAGATAGCGTAAGCGGCCGATCCATGGGGGTTGGCGGGGGCTTGGACATAAAATCTGTAACGCTCCTTTTAAGTTCGGAGCGATCGTCGCCACGTTTCTTCCTTCCCTCCACGCACGATGAACTGCGGATAGGGGCAGCGAGAAAAAGTTTCGGTTTTTAAGGTGCTTACGGACGAATCCTACCTAGGCACCTGTGCTGTTATTTCAAAAAAAATCGTTCCGCGTCCTTCGCATCGTTATAAAGTATCAAGCTAGATCCGTGCCGTCGCGGAGTGGCTGCTAGCCCGCCTCGCCTTTCCCCGGCGCTTTCGCCGGGCGGAAGTCGGCGAGGTTGATGCCGTGGCGGACGAGCTTGTCGTAGAAGGTCTTGCGCGGGATGCCGAGCGCCTTGATGGCGGTGCGGACGTCGCCCTCGGCGGCGGCGAGCGCGTCGGCGATGACGCCGCGCTCGAACTGCTCGACGCGCTGCGGCAGGGGAAGCTCCTCGGCGGGCTGCGGCGTCTCGCTGTCGAAGCCGAGCACCACGCGCTCCGCGAAGGCGTTGAGCTCGCGCAGATTGCCCGGCCAGTCATGCTCGGCGAGGCGGCGGCGCACCGCGTCGCTCAACGGGCCGACCTTGCGCTTGAAGCGCTCCTCGGCCTGCTTCAGGAACGAGGCGAAAATTTCCGGCGCGTCCTCGAAGCGCTCGCGCAGCGGCGGCACGACCACGCTGACCACGTCGAGACAGTAATAGAGGTCCTTGCGGAAGGCGCCGCGCCTTGCGAGGTCGGCGAGGTCGGGGCGCGCCGTGGCGATCGCCCGGAAGTCGATCTCGGTGTCGGAAGCGGCGCCGACCACGCGGATCGTCCGCGTAGAGAGCAGCGCGTGAAGCACGTTCTGCAAGGTGGGCGAGGCGAAATCCACATCGTCGATGAGCAGATCGCCGCCGTCGACCTCCTCGACGCGCCCGACCCGGCGGCGATAGCCGCCCGCCGCCGCGCCCGGCTCGGCGCCGAACAGCTCGGCTCCGACCGAGGCGTCGGAGAGGGAGCCGCAGTTCAGCGTCACGAAGGGCTTGCGTCGCCGCGCGCTCATGCGGTGAACGGCGAGCGCCACATGCCCCTTGCCGACGCCTGTCTCGCCGATCACCAGCACGTCGGCGTCGCTGGCGGCGACCTGAGCGATCTCCTCCCGCAGGCGCGCCGCGCGTTTCGATCCGCCCGACAGCACGCCGCCCATCTCCGCCGTGTCGATGGCGGCGCGCAGGCTGCGGGCTTCGAGCGCCTTGGCGCGCGCCAGCATCGCGCGGTTTATGGAGGCGACGAGGTGCTCGGGCTGGAACGGCTTTTCGAGATAGTCGGCGGCGCCGCCGCGCACCGCCTCGACCGCCTGCCGCACGTCGCCGTGGCCGGTGATGAAGATCACCGGTATCTCGGCGTCGATGTCGCGCGCGAGGGCCAGCAGTTCGTTGCCGTCGATGCGCGGCATGCGCACGTCGGAAACGATGACGCCCTCGAACGACGGCGAGACGTATTTCAGGGCCGTGGCGGCGGAAGCGAACGCCATGGCGTCGAAGCCGGCGAGGCGCAGAAGCTGGGCGGTCGAGTTGCGCACGTCGGCGTCGTCGTCGACCAGAATAACGAGACCCGAACTCTCGGTCATGTTCCGCTCCGCGGCAGGGCGATGTCGAAGGCGGCCCCGCCGTCCTCGCCCGGCCCGTAAGAGATTTCGCCGCCGAATTCCAACAGGATCTCGCGCGAAATCGAAAGCCCGAGCCCGAGGCCGCTTTCCTTCTCGCTCTGGAACGGCACGAACAGCGCGCCGGGATTGGCGACGCCGGGGCCGTTGTCGGCGATCCGGACGACGACGCGCGCGCCGTCGAGCCGGCTCTCGATGCGGATGCGCGAATCCGGGCGGTCCTTCAGGGCGTCGACGGCGTTCTGGATGACGTTGAGAATGACCTGCTCGATGCGCACCGGGTCGACTTTTACGAGCGCCCCGTCGGCACCGGCGTCGCGGTCGACGGCGATCGAGGACGCGGTCAGCGCCGGCGAGGCGATGAGAAGCGCGCCGTCGATGGCGCGTCCGATTTCGATGTTCGCGGATATCGACGGCCGCTTGCGCGAGAAGGCGCGCAGCTCCGCCGTGATGCGCGCCGCCCGCATCACGAGACCGGACATGGCTTCGAGATTCTGCGCCACGTCGTCCCGCGCGCCGGCGGCGAGGAGTTTCGCCGAACTGTCCACGTAATTGCGCATCGCCGCCAGCGGCTGATTGATCTCGTGCGCGAACTTCGCCGAGAGCTGGCCGAGGATCGCCAGCCGGTTGAGCTGGGCGATCTCGTCCTGCATGACGCGCAGCGATTCCTGCGCCCTGACGCGCCGGCCCGTCTCCTCGGAAAGCTGCGCGTAGGACGACTGGAGTTCGCGCGTTCTCTCCGCGACGGCGCGTTCGAGATGCGCGCGGTAGGCCGCGACTTCGCGCGCCTTGCGCGCGTTACGCGCCAGCCGCCGCAACAGCAGGGTCAGCGCCCCGAGGGCCAGCGCCGTCACCGAGGCGCCGGTCACGGCGCCGTAAAGCCGCGGCGTGGCGAGCGCCGCGCGCAGCGGTTCGAAGCTGACGATCGTCCATCCCGCTTCGGCGATCGGCTGCGCGGTCGCCAGAACCGGCCCGTCGCCGACCGCGCCGGCGACGACCGGCGGCGGCGCGGCGAGGACGCCCTGCGGCGCGCCCGCGAGATTCTTGAACCGCAGCGTCTCGACCGGCGTCACGACGATGCGGCCCCCGCCGTCCATCGCCAGAATAAGCCTTTCCTGATTGCGCCAGTAGGATTCGATGTCCTTGAAGCGCAGCTTCAGCACGATGACGCCGCGCGTCTCGCCGTCGTCTCCCAGAACGCCGCGCGACAGGTAGAGGCCCGCTTCGCCGCTGACGGTGCCGAAGGCGAATTCCTCCGCGTCGCGATTTTCCAGCGCCTTCTGGAAGTAGTTCCGGAACGAATAGTCCTGGCCGATGAAGCTCCTCGCCGATCGGTAGTTGCTCGCCGCGAAGGTGACGCCCGTCCGGTCGACAAGATAGATCGCCGCCGCGTCGCTCGCCGCGGCGATTTCCTCGAAGCGCCGGTTGAGCGCCAGCCGCAGCTCTTCGGTCGGCGTCTCCAGGGCCAGACGCAGCTCCGGATCGGTCGACAGGGCCAGCGGCACCAGGCGGAATTTTTGCAGTTTGGTCTGCAGCGCCGCCGCGTTGCCGGCCATGGCGAACGACGTGGTCTGACGCTTTTCGTCGAGCGCGGCTTCCTCGAACAGCCGCCGCCCCGCCGCCGCGCCCGCCGCCGTCAGGAGCAGCGCGGCGATCATCAGCAGGCCGAGCGTCCTCGCGCCGAGCGCCCGTCCGCCGAAACCGGCGCGCGCCACGTCAGTATGCGCCGCTTCCATCACCGGCGCCGACCGCCCGTGTGCGGATTTCCGCACACGAGCCTCCGACGGGCGGGCGAATATCCGCACATGCTGCATCGCCGAGAAAATAATTCGATGAGTAAGAACATCATCTTATCGCGATTTTTCCGTTTCGTTGACCCTGTCTTTCACGTCAGTGCACCGTAACCGTCCGACAACCGGCAAAATAACAATGGCGCGGATCGCACTTAGGGAGGATGACACGATATCGCCGCCGGCGCGCAAGCGCCGCGTATGGGGCAACGTGTATTTTCAGATCATCGTGGCCATCCTCGCCGGCGGCCTGCTCGGATTCTTCTTCCCGGCTTACGGGGAGGCGCTTCACCCGCTCGGCGTCGGCTTCATCAAGCTCGTGAAGATGGTGATCGCGCCGGTGATCTTCCTCACCGTGACGACCGGCATCGCGGGAATGCGCGATCTCGCCGGTCTCGGCCGCGTCACGGCGAAGGCCTTCGGCTATTTCTTCGTCGCCTCGACCTTCGCGCTCATCCTCGGTCTTGTGGTGGCGAACGTCTTCCGGCCCGGCGCGGGCATGAACATCGATCCCGCGACGCTCGATCCGGCGGCGCTGACGGGTTTCGTGAACGCCGCCCACGAACAGTCGGTCGCGTCGTTCCTTCTGGCGGTCATCCCCGAGACGGTCGTCGGCGCCTTCGCGAGCGGCGAGCTGCTGCAGGTGCTGCTGTTCTCCGTTCTGTTCGGCGTCGCGGCGTCCATCGCGGGCGAGCCGGCGCGGCCGGTGCTGGCGGTGCTGGAGGCGGCGTCGGCGGCGTTCTTCAAGCTCGTGCACATCGTCATGAAGGCGGCGCCTATCGGGGCCTTCGGCGCCTTCGCCTTCACCATCGGGCGATACGGCGTCGACACCATCGCCAATCTCGCGACGCTGGTCGCGACCTTCTACGCGACGTCGGCGTTCTTCATCTTCGTCGTGCTCGGCGTGATCGCCAGGGCGTGCGGTTTTTCGATCTTCAGGCTCGTGGCCTATCTGCGCGAAGAGATTCTGCTGGTGCTCGGCACCAGCTCGTCGGAAAGCGCGCTGCCGGCGCTGATCGAGAAGCTCGAACGCGCCGGTTGCGAGAAATCGGTGGTCGGCGTCGTGGTGCCGACCGGCTATTCGTTCAACCTCGACGGCACCAACATCTACATGACGCTCGCCGTGCTGTTCATCGCGCAGGCGACCGGCATCGAGCTTACGTTCGCCGATCAGGCGCTGCTGCTATCCATCGCCGTGCTGAGCTCCAAGGGCGCCGCCGGCGTCACCGGCGCCGGGTTCGTGACGCTGGCCGCGACGCTGACGGTCGTTCCGTCCGTACCCGTCGCAGGGATCGCGCTCATTCTCGGCGTCGACCGCTTCATGTCGGAATGCCGGTCGGTCACGAATTTCATCGGCAATGCGGTCGCGACGATCGTCGTCGCGAAATGGGAGAACAAGATCGACGAGACGGCGTTCGCGTCCGTGCTGCGGCGCGGCGCTGCGGACAGCGCGAGCGACGCGGCGGCGCCGGGCGATCCGGCGGCGGACGGAAAGGCGGCGCGGGCCGCATGACACGGGGTCCGGGCGGCCGAGGGGGCCGTCCGAGGCGAATTGGCGACGAAAACAATGTGGGAGGCGGACATGACGCTAAAAAAGATTATCGCAAGACTGGGGTGCGGCGCGAGCGCGGCGGCCCTCGCGGCCGGCGCGGCGGCGGCGCAGGAGCCGGCTGTCGATGAAACCGGCGCGGCCGACGAAATCGTCGTCACCGGCACCAACATCAAGGGCGCGCGCATCAACGAGGCGCTTCCCGTCGTGGTGCTCGGCGAGGAGGATATCGCCTCTATCGGCGAGATCGACGCCGAGAACCTCGTCCGCTCGCTGCCGTCGAACGGCGGCGTGGCGTTCCGCAACGACAACAACACGACCGTGAACAACGTGCGGGGCGACGTGGCGTCGATCAACCTGCGCTCGATTGGATCGAGCGGCACGCTGGTCCTGCTCAACGGCCGGCGGGTGGTCAACCACCCCTCGACGCAAGCCGAGCTGTCGACGCCGGTGACGACCACCAACGTCAACTCGCTGCCCGTCGCCGGCATTTCGCGGATCGAAGTGCTCGCCGACGGCGCCTCGGCGATCTACGGCACCGACGCGGTGGCCGGCGTGTTCAACACCATCCTCAAGGACAACTATGAAGGGCTGTCGCTGCAGGTGCGCCACGGCACCGCGCTCGACACCGAGCTCGACGAGCAGCAGTTCACCTTCACGGCGGGCAAGACCTTCAACGGCGGCAAGACCAACATTTCGCTGGTCGGCGAATATGCGCGGCGCGACGGACTGTTCGCGAGCGAGCAGGATTTCTCGGCGAGCGAGGATCTGCGCCCGCGCGTGGTCGGCACGCCGTTCGAGGGCAGCACCTCGTTCGACAACCGAGCCACGCAGGGCCCGTGGGGCGAGTTCCAGCTCATCAACCCGACCCGCGTGCGCCAGGGCAGCACCAACCTGACCACGGCTGCGGGGATCTTCCATATCCAGCCGTCGACATTCTCGGGCTGTCTCGCGCAGACGGCGACGACGCTGGCGACGCCGGGCATCTGCATCGACGACGGCTCGCTCGACCGCGACCTGCGGTTCGACGGCGCCTCCGGCCGGTCGATCATCTCCGACCGCGACCGCATCAACCTCTTCGCGTTCCTCAACCACGATCTGTCGAACGACGTGCGTCTTTACGGCGAGTTCGGCTATTACCATGCGAAAACCCACTCGACGAACGACCCGACGCAGCCGCTCAACGCCGGCCCGTTCGTCATTCCCGCCAACAACTACTACAACCCGTTCGGCCCGGTGACCTTCTCTGACGGCTCGCCGAACCCGAACCGGCTGCCCAACCTCGTCAACGTGCCGGCGGAAGGGCTGCCCGTGTATCTCAGCTCCAGCCGCTACCGGTTCGTCGACGTGGGCTTCCGCAACGTCGAAGTGAAGAACACGCAATGGCGGGCTCTCGCCGGCGCGCGCGGGAAGATCGGCGCCAGCAACTGGGACTTCGACTCCGCGGTGCTGTACAACCGCGCCAGCGCCGTCGACGTCACCGACAACCGCATCTCGCTGACGCTGCTCCAGCAGTCGCTCGCCAACGAGACGCCGGACACCTACAACTTCTTCAACGGCGCCGATCCGGACACGCTGTATCTCGATTCCACGCCGAACCCGCGCAGCGTCATCGAGCCGTTCCTCATCGACGTCCGGCGCCAAAGCGTTTCCGAACTCGGACTGATCGACTTCAAGACGGCGAACGGCGAGCTGTTCGAGCTGCCGGGCGGGCCGCTCGGCCTCGCTCTCGGCGGCGAGTTCCGCTACGAGTCGTACAAGGAAGATCGCGACCCGCGCCTCGACGGAACCATCACCTTCACCGACAGCGTCACCGGCGTTTTCTATCCGAGCGACGTTCTCGGATCGAGCGACACGCCGGACTCGCAGGGCTCGCGCACGGTGTTCGCCCTGTTCGGCGAAACCACCATTCCGCTGGTCAGCCCGGAGATGGGCTTTCCGCTGGTGCGCCAGTTCGACGTGCAGGCGGCGGCGCGCTGGGAGCAGTATTCCGATTTCGGATCGAGCGGGATCAAGCCGCGCGTGGCGGCCGCCTGGAAGCCGGTCGATTTCCTCAAGGCGCGCGCCGCGTGGTCGCTGGGCTTCCGGGCCCCGAACCTCGTCGTCGTCAACGAGGCGGTGAACCGTTCGAACACGCGCGAGGATACGGTCTATTGCGAGGCGGGCGTCAGGAACGGAACCTTCCCGACCTTCGGCGACTGCACGGGCTTCTCCGAGGGCCGGGTCGAGCAGCGCGTCGTCGCCGAGGACATCGGGCCGGAAGACGACCGCAACATCACTTACGGGCTGATCTTCGAACCGCGCGGGCTGGAGGGCTTTCTCAGCTTCCTCAATCCGCTGACGATCACCGTCGATCGCTGGAACATCCGCCGGGAGCACGTCGTCGGCGTGTTCGGCGCAGAGAACCAAATCAACCTCGACCTGCTCCTGCGCACGCGCGGCGAGTTCAATCCCAATGTCGTCCGCGCCGATCCGACGGCGGACGACATCGCCTATTTCGCCGGCACGGGTCTTTCGCCGGCGGGCGAGATCGTCGCCATCAAGGACACTTACGACAATAACGAGGACATCACGGTCACCGGCACCGACTTCGCGCTGTTCTACCGGCTGAGGGACACGCCGCTCGGCGACTTCAGGATCCAGTTCAACGCCTCGAAGTTGCGCGAATACTTCATCGAGCTTTCGCCGGGGGCGCAGGCCATCGCCGACGGCGTGGCCAACGGGGAGATCTCCGACGAGATCGAGGTCTCCCAGGAGGGCGACATCATCCAGCAGGACGGCCAGCCGATCTGGCAGGCCGGCGCCAGCCTGTCGTGGCGGCACGACAGCGGCTTCGGCGGCGGGGCCCGCGTCGACTATATCAGCCCGTATTACGACACGAGCGTGGCGCGCGACGACGACGGCAACCAGTTCGTCGTGGAGTCCTTCACCACCGTCAACGTCTACGCAGAATACGAAGTGCGGGGCGACGGTCCGTTCGCCGACACGCGCTTCCGCGTCGGCGTCAACAACATCGCCGACAAGGAGCCGCCGCTCGCGGACGAAAATAACGGCTACGATGCGGCGTATCATTCCGCGCGCGGCCGCTTCATCTTTTACGACGTCCGCAAGCAGTTCTGAGCGGCGGCCGGACCCGGCGCTTGCGCCGGGTCCGGCCCGCTTACGCGAGAGCAGGACGATGCCCAAAAGCGTATTCCTCGCTGTGATGGCGGCGGCGGCGTTGTGCTCCGCCGCCGAAGCGGCGCCGAAAACCGTCGAAGAGGTTTTCTCGCCGGCGTCCGAGACCGAGCGCGTCATGCAGGTCGAGGCGGCGATCGCCCGCGCCCAGGCGCGGCGCGGCGTCATCTCCGAGGCGGCGGCGAAGGAGATCGCCGCCAAGGCGAGCCTCGACTACGCGCCGCTCGATGAAATCGCCGCGGCCAACGCGCGTCTCAATCACCGTATGGAGGCGCTGCTTCACGTATGGCGCGCCCGGCTTTCGGAAGAGGCGCGCGACAGCCTGCATTTCGGCGCGACGACAGTCGACATCTACGACACGACTCTTTCCCTCCAGCTTGTCGAGGCGCTCTCCCTGCTGACGGGACGCATCGACGCGCTCGACGAGCGGCTGAGCGTTCTCGCGGCGGCGCATCGCGACGCGCCGATGACGGGTCGCACCCTCGGCCAGTACGCGCTGCCGATGACCTTCGGCAAGAAAGTCGCCGTGTGGATCGGCGAGCTCGACCGGCATCGCGAGCGTTTCTGCCAGACCGAGGCGCGGGTCCGGCGGTCCGTCATCCTCAAAGGTCCGGTCGGCAGCTATGCGGGGCTGGGGCCGAAAGCGCGCGCCGTCGAAACAGACTTCGCGAAAGCGCTCGGCATGCCGGCGCCCTACGCCGACGACTGGCACGGCGCCCGCGACGTTTACGCCGAGGCGGCGCTCGACGTGGCGCTGCTGTCGCGCAGCCTCGCGCGCATCGGCCAGGAAATCTTTCTGCTGCAGTCGTCCGACATCGGAGAAGTCCGGGAGGCTCTGGAAGCTGAAACCGTCAGTTCGAGTTCGATGCCGCAGAAAGTGAATCCGGTCCTTTCGGAAGCGCTCATCAACTACGGGCGGGTCCTGCCCCGGCAGGCCGAGGTGCTGCTCGACGACGTCGTGAATTTCTACGAACGGGACAACACGGCGCGGCCCAACGCGGCGCTCGCCGAGCTGATGATCGGCGCCGACAATATGCTGAAAGATGCGGATGATCTCATCGCCCGGCTGCGCGTCGATGAAGAGGCGATGCGCGCCAGGGTGGAGATCGCCGGCGCGCCGTTGCGCGCCCAGGCGGCGACGCAGGTCCTGACGCCGCAGCTCGGACGCGAGACGGCCGCCGCCGAAGTCAAAGCGGCCGCCGCCGCGAGCCGCGCCGGCGGGGATGCTTTTCTCGACGCGCTTCTCGCGCGGCCGGCGGTTCGCGCCGCCGTCGACAGGAAGACGCTGGAAAAGGTGCTGGACCCGTTCGCCGACCTCGCCGGGGCTGGCGAACAGGTCGACGCCGTCATCAGGGCCTCGGCGAAAGCGCGGGAGACCTCATGCGGAAAGCGCTAGCCGCCGCGCCGCAACTGCGGGACGATTGGGCCATGAGACTATTCGCTTTCCTTTGTCTCTTCCTCCTTGCATCCGCCGCCGCCGCGAAGGAGCCCGGCGTTCCGGAGCCGATCGTTTTCGACGCCTGGGAGGGACCGCCGCTGCGCGTCTATGCGCTGCGTCCGGACAGCGCGGCCGACGACGCGCCGGTGGTGTTCGTCATGCACGGGGTGAACAGGGACGCCGACCGGTACTTCGCGGAGTGGCGCCCGCTCGCGGAGCGCTACGGCTTCGTCATCGTCGTCCCGGAGTTTTCCTCGTCTGATTTTCCGCGAGCGGACAATTACAATCTCGGCGGCGTCGTCGGCGAGGGCGGACGCGCCGCCGACCGGAACAGATGGGCGTTTTCGGCGATCGAGCCGATGTTCGACTTCGTTCGCGAGCGTTTCGGGCTCGCCGCCGAACGCTACGTCCTCTACGGACACTCGGCCGGCGCGCAGTTCGCGCATCGCTTCGCCCTTTTCGGCGCGGGACCGAGAGCGCGCATGGTGATCTCGGCGAACGCCGGCTGGTACACGTTTCCCGACGCGGGAAAGTGGCCCTACGGGCCTGACGGCCTGCCAGCGGAAGCTTTCGACCCTGCAGAAGCGCTCGCCGCGCCGCTGGTCGTTCTGGCCGGCGAGGCGGATGTCGATCCCAACCACGCGTCGCTGCGGCGGACTCCCGAAGCCATGGCGCAGGGCGCGACGCGGTTCGCGCGGGCCCGCGCTTTTTATCTCGCCGGCGCGAAGCTCTCCGTGAAACTGGGCGCCGGATTCGGATGGTCGTGCGTCACGGCGCCGGGCGTCGACCATGACGACGCGAAGGCGGCGCCGTTCGCCGTCGCGCTGATCCTCGGCCCGCCGCCGCGCGTCGGCGCGCCCTGCTACAAGGGCGAAAGGGCGGACTAAGCGGGCGGATCGCTATCTGTCTAGGTTAGAACCCGCGCCGCGACGGCGCACAGGCGCTCCACATCCTCCGCATCGTGATACAGCGCGAAACCGATCCTGAGCACGTCGTCGCGAAAGTCCGTGACGACGCCGGCTTCGTCCAGCGCCGCGCACCAGCGGCCGGCGTCCTTGTGGCGGAAGGCGAGGAAACGGGCGCGCGGCGTCCGTTCGCGCGGGGCGAGCAGCGTCGCTTCCGCGAGCCGTCCGCACCTGCCGGCGGCGACGGCGTCGAGGAATTTTTCCTGCAGCGGCGCGACATGGGCGAGGGCGGCGTTCGCGTCGATCCCTTCGCGCACCAGCATGGCGAACACCGCGTTGAAGCGCGCTAGGCCGCTCGGGTCGAAGGTCGCCCCCATGAAGCGGCCCGCATCCGCCGTGTAGCCGACGCCGCCCGGCGGGCCGGTCAGCTCGCCGAACTCGGCGAACCAGCCGGAATGGACCGGGCGCGGCCCGAAGCCCGGCGGCGCATGCATGAACGCCGCGCCTTCGCCCGCCATCGCATATTTATAGCCGCCGGCGATGTAGAAGAGCCTGCCGGCGACCGCCGCGAGATCGGTCGGGATCGCCATGAAGCCGTGATAGCCGTCGACGGCGATCCACGGCCCCTCCGGCCGGGCGAGGCGCGCAAGCTCGAAGGCGCGGTCGAAGACGCGGCCAGACTTGAAGAACACATGGCTGACATAGACGAGATCGTGGGCGCCGCCCGCCGCCGCGGCGAGGAAACGCTCGGCGAAATCGGCGAAAGGCTCTACGCGGACGATGTCGAGCGTCGCCGCGCCGGATTCGACGAGCCGCGCCGACTGGCGGCGGAAGGAATGAAACTCCTCGTCCGTGGTCAGAATCCTGACCGGTCGCGCCGGCATGGCCGAGATCATGCGGAACACGAGCTCATGGGTGTTCGGCGCGAACACGATCGTGTCGGGCGAGGGCAGGTTCAAGGCGCGCGCCGCATTCGCCTGCGCCTGCGGCCAGATTTCCCCAAACACTTTATCCCATTTGTGGTCGGCGAGGCGCGCGGCGTCGTCCCACGCGGCGAGATGCGCATCGCGGGTCGCGTCGGGCCACAGATGATGACTGTGAGCGGCGAAATGCAGACGGCCGGGCGCGGCGGCGAGGGCGCGGGAGAAAAGATGCTTGTACGACGTCAAAGCCGCGTCCTCAGCGACCACAGTTCCGGGAAGCAGCGGCGCTCCAGCGTCGAGCGCAGATAGGCGGCGCCCTCCGTGCCGCCGGTGCCGCGCCTGCCGCCTATGATGCGCTCGACGGTGATGACGTGCTTGTTGCGCCAGGTCAGCATGGCGTCGTCGAGATCGACCAGCTTTTCGGCGAGCTGATACAACTCCCACCATCGCTCCGTATCGCGATAAACCGTCAGCCACGCCTCCTCGACCGCCGCCGAGGGCTGATAGGGCTGCGTTACATCGCGCGCGATGATCTCTTTCGGGACGGGCAGGCCGCGCGCCGCAAGCTGGGCGAGAGCGTCGTCGTAAAGGCTCGGCGCCTTCAGCGCCGCCTCAAGCCGCGCGTAAGCCTCGGGCCGGTCCTTCTGGAATTTCAGGAACGCCGCGTCCTTGAGGCCGAGCCGGTATTCGAGGGCGCGGAACTGGTCGGACTGGAAACCGGAGCTTGAGCCGAGCACGCCGCGGAACTTCAGATAGTCCGCCGGGGTCATGGTGGCGAGCACGTCCCAGGAAATGGTCATCACCGACTGGATGCGCGAGATGCGCGCGAGGCTCTTGTAGGCCGGCGTGATGTCGCCCTTGCGCACCAGCGACTGCGCGAGATCGAGTTCGCACAGAATCTGCTTCAGCCACAGCTCCTTGGTCTGGTGCATGATGATGAACAGCGTCTCGTCATGCTGGTCGCTCAGGGGCCGCTGGCAATCGAGGAGCTCGTCGAGCGCGAGATAGCCTGCGTAGGTGATGTCCGGCATGATTTTCTCCGGCGGTCAGGAACGGGACGGCGCGAGCGCCGCCTTGACGGCGTCGGCCAGCGCCGCCGCCATGATAGCGAAACTCTTGTGGCCTTCCTCGGCGCTGGCGTTGCGCGGGAAACCGAAATAGGCGTCGGGCCCGCCCGCCTCGGCGAATGTCGTCGCGCCCTTTTTGAAACTCTCGGTGAGGCTCGACGGATTATCGGGCAGCGCGGCGCGCGCTTTGTCGTCGACGAGATCCGGGCGCGCCGCCATGACGAGGCTGGTCTCGAACTGTCCGGCGTGACAGGCGCCGGAGCGGAATTCCTCCGTGAGCGTCGCGGCGAGGGCGCGGCGCGTGAAGTCCGGAAACGCGACCGGCAGGCCGAGCACGCCGATTTCGACCGCCGCATCGCGCAACATGGCGACGTTGGCCGGATCGAAATGGCTGTTGGCCAGCGCAAGGCAGGCGAATCCCTGCGCCTTGAGGCTGCGGGCGATGTCGATGAGCAAGGCGCGCGCCGTCGCCGGCGCAACCGAGATGGTGCCGGGAAACGCCGCGGCGTATTCCGCCGGCGCATAGGCGAGCGGCGGCAGTACGGTCGCAGCGACGCCTTCGCCGGAGAGCGCCTTCGCGGCGCGCGCGGCGACGCCCTCGCTGATGATGATGTCGGTGTTGAGCGGCAGGTGCGGGCCGTGCGCCTCGACCGCGCCGCAGGGAAGGATAGCGGCGACGGGTTCGCCGCCCGCCAGCTTGTCGCGGATCGCCGGCCAGGCCATGTCGGCGAAGGCGTTCATCGCGCGTGCTCCGCTTTCAGCTTCTTGCGGTCGATCTTGTCGCGGTCGTTGCGCGGCAGCCGCTCCGCCCTGAACAACACCCATCGCGGCGCCTTGTAGCGCGCCAGACGCTCCTTGGCGAAGGCGATCAGCTCGCTTTCGAGCGCCGGCGATCCGGCGACGCCGTCTTTCAGAGCGACAATCGCCAGCGGTTTCTCGAGCCCCGCCTCGTCCTTGCGGCCGATGACGCAACACTCCCCGACGGCGGCGTGCATCATCAGGCAGTTCTCCACTTCGAGCGGGCTGACATAGACGCCGCCGCTCTTGATGAGATCGTCGCTGCGTCCTTCGTAATGCCAGTAGCCGTCGGCGTCCTGCCGGAACTTGTCGCCGCTGACGATCCAGCCGCCGCGCAGGTGCTCCTTCGATTTCGCATAGGCCGAGTGGTAGTAGAGCGCCGCGGAATCGCCGCCCAGCCACAACGTGCCGACGTCGCCTTGCGCCACGGGCGCGCCTTCGTCGTCGAGCAGTTTCGCCTCGTAGCCCGGAACGAGCCGGCCGAGGCTGCCCGGCCGGATGTCGCCGGGGCGGTTGCTGATGTAAATATGAAAACTCTCGGCGCTGCCGATGCCGTCGACGATCGGCGCGCCGAAGGCGCGGTCCCAGCGTTCGTGCAGCTCGCGGGGCAGCGCCTCGCCGGCGCTCCACATGAACCGCAGGCTGGAAAGGTCGCGGCGTTCGCTTTCGCCCGCCTGCAGCATCTTGTTGATGAGCGTCGGCACGCTGGTGAACACGCTGGCGCGATGCTTTTCGATGAGGGCGAACAGGATTTCCGGCGTCGGCTGCTCGCTGAACAGAACCGTCGTCGCGCCGACGGCGAACGGAAACATCAGATTGGTTCCCGTCGCGTAGCCGAAGTAGAGACGCGGACCGGAGATCGTCACATCGCTCTCGCGCACGCCGATGAAACTCTTGGCGTAGACTTCCGTGTTGTAGGGAAAATGGAAGTGACAGTGCACGGCGCCCTTGCTCTGGCCGGTGGTGCCGCTGGTGAACAGCCACACGGCCGGGTCGTCCTTGCGCGTCGGCCACGGTTCGCCGAGTTGGCCGGAGTCGAGCCATGCCTCGAAACCGCGATGCGGCGGGGCGCCGCCGCCCGCCACGACGACATTGCGCCCGCCGCCGCAGTAGCGGCTGTCCGCCAGCGCCTCGCCGAAGGCCGGCGCGCTCTGTCCGTCGATGAAAGCGAATTGCGGCCGCACATAATTCAGGAAGTAGTCGTAGTCGTGCGCGGGAAGCAGCGGATTGATCTGCGTGACCACGGCGCCGGCCTTGATCGCGCCGAACCAGGCGTAGACGAATTCCGGACAGTCGCGCATGCACACGAGCACGCGCTGCTCAGGCAGCAGGCCGTCGCCGACGAGCCGCCGCGCGACGCGCATGACATTGTCCGCGACTTCGTCGTAGGTGATCGCGCGTCCTTCAAAAACGATCGCGGTTTTGTCGCCGCGTCCGGCCTCGATATTGGCGAACACGAAGTAGTCCGCCATGTTGAAACGGTCAGGGAAGACAGGGGGCGTGAAGCTCATCACCTCCTCCGTTCGGCCTGTTCGGCGTGCTGGTAATGACGCCGGTTGGGGCGCGCCTTGGCGGTGAGCTCCAGCATCTTTTCTTCGGCTTTTTCCGCTTCGCGATAAAGCTGGTATTCGCCGGATTTCAGTTGCTGCGGCCAGCCGAGCGCCTCGCCGCCGACGCGCCTGACGCCGTAGTGGCCGGCCGCCTGCCGCGTGAAGAACGGATTGTTGAGATGCGGACGCGCCAGCGCGCAGAGGTCGGCGCGGCCGGCGGCGATGATGGTGTTGATCTGCTCGGGAAGCGTGATGTCGCCGACGGCGATGGTCGGAATATCGACGGCGAGCTTCACGAACTCCGCGAACGGCGTCTGCCACATGCGGCCGTAGACAGGCTTCTGCCAGGGCACGGTCTGGCCCGACGAGCAATGAACGGCGTCGACGCCCGCCTGCTTGAAGGCCTTGCAGATGATCGCGAGGTCTTCGAGCGTCATGCCGCCCGGCGCCCAGTCGCTGCATGAAAAGCGCACGCTCATCGGCCGGTCCTGCGGCCACGCCTCCCGCATGGCGATGAACACTTCGAGCGGGAAGCGGGCGCGCGAAAGCGCGTCGCCGCCGTATTCATCCGTCCGCCGGTTGGTGAGCGGCGACAGGAAGCTCGCCAGCAGATAGCCGTGGGCGCAATGCAGCTCCAGCATGTCGAACCCGGCGCGCGCGCCGCGTATCGTCGAGGCGACGAAGCTGTCGCGCACTTCGTCCATTTTCGCGCGGTCGAGCTCGATCGGCGCCGGCGAGATCTTGTCGAGATAGGGAAGGGGCGAAGCGGAATAGATCGGCCATGCGCCGTGCTCGAGCGGCATGTCCTCCCCTTCGGCCGGAATCTTGGTCGAGCCCTTGCGTCCGGCGTGGCCGAGCTGAAGCGCGATCTTGGCGCGCGTCGTTCCGTGAACGAAGCCGACAAGCCGGCGCCAGTCCTCTTCCTGCCTGTCGCTCCACAGGCCGGTGCAGCCGGGGGTGATGCGCGCGTCGGGCGTCGGGCAGGTCATTTCGGTGAACACAAGCCCCGCCCCGCCGAGGGCGCGCGCCGCGTAATGCGTGAAGTGCCACTCGGTGATGTCGCCGTCGACCGCGCAGTATTGCGCCATCGGCGCCATTGAGACGCGGTTGGGAACGGTCAGTCCTCTCAAGTCGAAAGGCGTGAACATCGGCGTCGGGCGCTCCGTCGCGACATCGCGCTTCGTATCGCGCCTGTAGCGCGCGTAAAATTCGTCCTCGACCTTTTCGAGAAAGGCGGCGTCGCGCAGTTTGATATTGTCCCATGTAAGCGACTTGGCCCGCGACATCAGCGAGAAGACGAACTCGTAGCGCTCCTTGTCCCAGTGGCTCGCCATGTCCTCGAACCAGCGCAGCGACACCTGCGCGTTATGCTGGGTGATCTCGACGGGGGTGCGCCGTTCGCTTTCGTAATCGGCGACGACGGCGTCGAGATCGCGTCCGTGTTTGACGACTGCGTCGGAAAGAGCGATGGCGCATTCCATGGCGAGCTTGGTGCCCGAGCCGATGGACCAGTGCGCCGTCGCCTTTGCGTCGCCGAGCAGCACCGCATTGCCGCGGCGCCAGCGGGCGCAGGAGACGGTGGGAAAATTCCGCCAGATGGAGCGGTTGACGAGAAGCGGATGCCCTTCGAGGTCCTCGGCGAAGACGTTTTCAAGAAAACGCGCGCTTTCCGTCTCGCTCAAGGCGTCGAGGCCGCTCGCCGCCCAGCATTCCGGGCTCGTCTCCATCACCCATGTCGAGCGCCCCTCTTCGTATTGATAGGTGTGCGCGCAGAAGCAGCCGGCGTCGGTCTTCCTGAAGAAGAAAGTGAAGGCGTCGAGCGGCCTGGTCGAGCCGAGCCAGGCGAACTTGTTGCGGGTCTCGACGATGCGGGCGCCGAAGTCGTCCGCGTATTTCGCGCGGATCGGACTGTTCACCCCTTGTGCGACGACGACGAGATCGTAGCCGGCGAAGCGTTCTTCGAAATCCTCCGCCGCGACGGGGCTTGCAAAATGCATGCGCACGCCGACGTCGGCGCAGCGCTGCTGCAAAAGGCCGAGCAGCGTCCTGCGCGAACAGCCGGCGAAACCGTTGCCGCCCACGACCGTGCGGTTTTCCTCATGCGAGACGACGATGTCGGTCCAGTAGGCGAAACTCGACCGGATCATGTCGTAGGAGTCCGGATCGGCGCTGAGGAATTCGTCCAGCGTCTCGTCGGAGAACACGACGCCGAAGCCGAACGTATCGTCGGCGCGGTTCTGTTCGAAAATCTCGATCTCGCAATTCGCCATGCGCTTCTTTGTGAGCAACGCGAAATAGAGACCGCCGGGGCCGCCGCCGATCACCGCTATTTTCATGGGCCGTTGGGACATCGCTGCTCTCCGGCGTTTAACGGCTGTCGCCGACGACGGCGGTGGTTTCGATCTCGACCTTCGCCTCGTCTTCGATCAGCGCGGAAACCTCGACGACCGCCATGCAGGGGAAGACAGGACCGAGAATTTCCCGCCACGCCGCGCCGATTTCAGCGCGGCTGGCGAGATACTCCCGCTTGTCGGTGACGTAGCATGTCATGCGCACGATGTCGGACGGTTTGGCGCCGCCCTCGGCGAGAATGGCGCGCGTGTTCAGCAACGTCTGACGGAACTGGCCGGCGAAGTCCTTGTGCTCGAAGGTTTCCTGTCCGGTCCAGCCGACGACCCCGGCGGTGAACACGAAACGCCCGCTGGCGGCGACGCCGTTGGCATAGCCGGAAGGGCGTCGCCAACCGGCCGGCTGAAGAATATCATGCGTCATGATGCGTCCTTTGCGCTGGCGCGCGCGGTTTCGAGATGCTGGCGGGCGATGACGAGCTTCTGCACTTCGGACGCGCCCTCGTAGATTCTGAGCGCGCGTATCTCGCGATACAGCTCCTCGACCTTTACGCCCTTCCTGACGCCGAGGCCGCCGAACAGCTGCACCGCCTTGTCGATCACTTCCTGCGCGCGATCGGTGGCGTAGAGTTTCGCCATCGCCGCTTCGCGCGTGACGCGACGTTTCAAAACATCCTTCGTCCAGGCCGAGCGGTAGACGAGGAGGGCGCTCGCATCGATGTCGAGCGCCATCTCGGCGAGCCGTTCCTGCGCGACCGGAAGCTCCGACAGCGTCGCGCCGAACATGCGCCGCGACAGTGCTCGTCCCGTCGCCTCGTCGAGCGCCCGGCGGGCGAAGCCGAGCGCGGCGGCGCCGACCGTGGTGCGGAAGATGTCGAGCGTCGCCAGGGCGATCTTGAACCCGTCGCCTTCCTCTCCGAGCAGATTGGCGGACGGAACGCGGCAATCCTTGAAGCGGAGGCGAGCCAGCGGGTGAGGGGCGATCACTTCGATCCGTTCGGCGATGCTGAAGCCGGGCGCGGCCGCATCGACCACGATGGCGTTGACGCCCTTCGTGCCGGCCCCGGTGCGCGCAAAGACGGTATAGAAATCGGCGACGCCGCCGTTGGATATCCAGGTCTTCTCGCCGTTGACGAGGAAATCGTCGCCGTCGCGGGCCAGCGCGCAGGCGAGCGCCGCCGCGTCGGAGCCGGCGTCTTCCTCGGACAGGGCGAAGGCGGCGATTTTTTCGCCGGCGGCGACGGCGGGAAGATACTTTTTCTTGAGCGCCTCGGAGGCGAACAGGCTGACGGCGCCCGAGCCGAGACCCTGCATGGCGAAGGCGAAGTCGGCGAGGCCGGAATGGCGCGCCAACGTTTCGCGGACGATCGCCAGCGACCGCACGTCGAGCGTGTCGAGCGCGCCGCCATAGGCTTTGGGAACGCAATAGCGCAGCCAACCGTCGCGGCCGAGCGCTTTCACCAGCGCGCGGCAGGCGTCGTCGACATTGTTTTCATGATCGTCGCCGAGAAGGCCGGGCAGGGCGTCCGACGCCCAGGCGTCGAGATCCGTCGCCAGCTTCTTGTGGCGCTCTTCGAGGAAAGGCCAGTCGAGATAGCTTCTGTCCACGTCAGTCGCCTTCGAATACGGGTTTCTGCTTGGCGACGAAGGCGTCGTAGGCGCGCCGGAAATCATTCGTCTGCATGCAGATCGCCTGCGCCTGCGCTTCGGCTTCTATGGCGGCGGGAAGACTCATGTCCCATTCCATGTTGAGCTGGTTCTTGGTCATGCCGTTGGCGAAAGCCGGACCGGAAGCGAGCTTCTTCGCCATCTCCATGGCGTGCGCGTCGAGCCTGTCGGCGGCGATTATCTCGTTGAAAAAGCCCCAGCTCAGCCCCTCGGCGGCGGTGAAGCTGCGGCCGAAATACAAAAGCTCGCTCGCCCGTCCGTGGCCGATGAGGCGGGGCAGGATCGCGCAGGCGCCCATGTCGCAGCCGGCGAGGCCGACGCGGTTGAAGAGAAAGGCGGTCTTGGCTTCCGGCGCCGCATAGCGGATGTCGGACGCCATGGAGATGATCGCTCCGGCCCCCGCGCTGACCCCGTCGACCGCGGCGATTATGGGTTGCGGACAGCCGCGCATCGCCTTGACGAGATCGCCCGTCATGCGTGTGAAGTCGAGCAGTTCGGGCATCGACATTTTCGTCAGCGGGCCAATGATGTCGTGCACGTCGCCGCCCGAACAGAAATTGCCGCCGCGGCTGCCGAACACCACCGCCTTGACGGATTTCGCATATCCGAGATCGCGAAAGGCGTCGCGCAGCTCGGCGTAGGACTCGAAGGTCAGCGGATTCTTCCGCTCCGGCCGGTCGAGCGTGATGCGGGCGACGCCGTCTTCGTACGACCAGGAAAAATGCCGGGGCGAAAATGTTTCGGGGTTCATGCCGCGTCCTTTCTTGCGCCCGCCGCGAGGGCGTCGCGTTCGAGTTTTCCAAGCAGGGTTCGAAACGCTGCAACCTCGTCGGCGTCGAGACCGGAAAAAGCTTCGGCCACCCAGCGCCGGTGCGTGTCGGCGACTTCGGCGAACAGACGCCGGCCCTTGGCGGTCAAACGGAAAATTGCGACGCGCCCGTCCTTGTCGCTGGCGGCGCGGCGGACGAGGCCGGCGCGGATCAGCGGCGCCGTCACCTGCGTCGTATTTCCTTCGGTGACTTTGAGGCGGGCGGAAAGCGCGCCGGCGCGCAGCCCCCCGGCGCCGGCGCGGTCGAGCGCCGCCAGCACGTCGAAACGCGATATCGAAAGTCCGAAACCGTCGCGAAGCTTCGCGTCGATGGATTTTTTCAGCGCGCCGGCGGCGGCGAGGAGATCGAGCCAGGCGCGCAACGCGTCGCGATCGACGTTCCCGCCGTTCATGCGGTTTCTCCGCCGTCGACGGCGATCGCCTGTCCATTGACGGACGCCGCCGCATCGCCGGCGAGCCACAGCGCGGCGGCGGCGACTTCATGCGGCGAAACGAGGCGGCCCATCGGGTTGGCGCGCGTAAACGTCGTTGCGGCGTCCGCAGGGCTGCGGCCTGTCTTGTCGGCGATGGTTTTCACCGCATCGGCGATGAGCGGCGTGTCGGTGTAGCCGGGGCAGATCGCATTGGCGGTGACGCCCGTGTTCGCAAGCTCCAGCGCCAGGGCGCGCACGAGGCCGAGCGCGCCGTGCTTCGCCGCTCCATAGGCCCCGGCGTAGGCGTAGCCCCTGAGCGCGGCCGTCGAGGCGATGACGATGAAGCGTCCCCAGTCGCGTTCGATCATTTGCGGCACGGCGCATTGCGCGCAGAGATAGACGCTTGTGAGGTTGAGCGCGATCATCCGGTCCCAGACATCGCGTTTGGTTTTTACGATCGGGCTGGTTTCGGCGCCGCCGGCGTTGGCGATGAAGACGTCGACAGGCCCGCACCGCGCCATCGCGGCGGCGACCGACTCCGGATCGGCGACATCCATGACGACGGAGGGCAGGCCGGTCGCTTTCAGCCGCTGCTCGTTGCGGCCGGCGACCGTCACCTCATGGCCGCTCTCGCGAAACGTCCGCGCCATGGCGAGACCGATTCCCGATCCGCCGCCTGTGATGAGAACTCGTCTGATTTTTGCGTTCATCGCGAAACCTGCAAGATACTTTAGCACTAAAATAGAAATAATCAATCGCCGGGCGGCGTTGGCGATCCGGCGCAAGCGCCGCGGCCGACATGGCTTCGAAAGCGTGAGCCGGGGGCCGCAACGGCCCTCTTTCCAACAACGTGGCGCCCCGGCTAGTGTCCCGCCTCAAACGGCGCGCGGCGCTGGTTCAATCCGGACGAACGAGGCGGATATGGCGGAGCGCTATGACGCGCTGATCGTTGGCGGCGGCCACAACGGGCTTGTGTGCGCTTTTTATCTGGGCCGCGCCGGGTTGAAAGTGCGCGTGCTGGAGCGCCGATCCGTGGTCGGCGGCGCGGCGGTGACGGAGGAGTTTCATCCCGGCTTCCGCAATTCCGTGGCGAGCTACACCGTCAGCCTGCTCAATCCGGCCGTCATCCGCGACATGGGCCTCGCCGAGAAGGGGCTGCGCGTCATCGAGCGGCCGGTGTCGAATTTCCTCCCCCTGTCGGAAACGAGCTATCTCAAGGTCGGCGGAGGCCTTGAAAAGACGCAGGCGGAATTTTCGAAATTCTCGAAACGCGACGCCGAAGCGCTGCCTGCTTATTACGATGCGCTCGAAGGCGTCGCGGACGTGCTGCGCGACCTCGCCCTGCGGACGCCGCCGAACGCAGGCGGCGGTCTCGGCGATCTGTTCAACGCCGCTCAGCAAGGGCTTCGCCTGTCGAAGCTGCCCATCGAGCGCCAGCGCGACGTCGTCGACCTGTTCGCCAAGAGCGCCCGCGATTTCCTCGACGGCTGGTTCGAAACCGAACCGGTGAAAGCCGCTTTCGGGTTCGACGCGGTGGTCGGCAACTATGCAAGCCCCGATACGCCGGGCTCCGCCTATGTGCTGCTGCATCACGTTTTCGGCGAGGTGAACGGCAAGAAAGGCGCGTGGGGGCACGCCGTCGGCGGCATGGGTTCGATCACCCAGGCGATGCGCCGCGCCTGCGAGGAAGTCGGTGTCGAGATCAGCACCGACGCGCCGGTCGCTCGCATCATCGTTTCCGACGGGAAAGCAAAGGGGGCGCGGCTGGAATCGGGCGCCGAAGTCTACGCCGACGCGGTTGTCGCCAATGTCGGGCCGCGCCTTTTATTCGACAAGCTGGTCGATTCCGACGATCTGACGCCGGAATTCCGTCGCCGGGTGCGCGGCTACAAATGCGGTTCCGGCACCTTCCGAATGAATGTGGCGCTGTCCGAGCTGCCCCGCTTCTCCTGTCTGCCGGAACCGGGCGAACACCTGCAGAGCGGCATCATCATCGCGCCGTCGCTCGACTACATGGACAAGGCGTTCGCCGACGCCCGCGCCGAGGGATGGTCGCGAGAGCCGATCGTCGAAATGCTGATCCCGTCGATCGTCGACGACAGCCTCGCGCCGCCGGGCGCGCATGTGGCGAGCCTTTTCTGCCAGCAATTCGCGCCGGAGCTTCCGGGCGGGCGAAGCTGGGACGACGAACGCGAAAAGGCGGCGGATCACATCATCGCCACGGTCGATAAATGGGCGCCCGGTTTCGCCCGCTCGGTTGTGGGGCGGCAAATACTCTCGCCGCTCGATCTCGAACGCACTTTCGGCCTGATCGGCGGCGACATCATGCACGGGCGCATGTCGCTCGATCAGCTTTGGGCGGCTCGTCCGTTTCTGGGGCACGCCTCCTACCGCGCGCCGATCGGCGGACTCTATATGTGCGGCGCCGGCGGACATCCCGGCGGCGGGGTGACGGGCGCGCCCGGGCACAATGCGGCGCGGGAAATCCTCGCGGACCGTTCGCCGGTTTCGCGATTGCTGCGCGGCGCCGGCCAGTGACCGTCGCCGGCGCGCGGCTTGCCGGGGCCGCGCAGCGGCGCCTACACTCGGCGCAGTCGCCTCGCATACGGAGAAAATGACGGAACCCCGTGACCAGACGCTTGAACGCGACGCGGCGCCGACAGGCTCTCTCGCCGTCGCGCTCGACCACGCCGAGCGTCTGCTAGCGGCCGACGCCTCTCTCGCCGCTGAACAGGCGCGCGAAATTCTTAAAGCGGTCCCCGGCGAACCGAACGCCATCCTCATTCTCGCCCGCGCGTTGCGCCGGCAGGGAAAGGCCGAAGAGGCGAGGAACGTCGTCCAGCGCGCCGTGACCGCGCGCCCAAACTGGGCCGAAGCTCACGCCGAGCTTGGCCTTGTGCTCGCCGGCGTCGGCAAGAGCCTCGCGGCGATCAAGGCTTTCGAGCGCGCCCTCAGCCTCAACCCCGGTCTTTCCAACGCATGGCGGGCGCTTGGCGACCAGTTCACACTGGCGGGCGACGCGCAGGCCGCCGACCGCGCCTATGCGCGCCATATCGCCTCCGAATCGAAAGATCCGGAACTGATGAACGCCGGCCTCGCGCTCGCCGAGGGGCGCATCGCCGTCGCCGAAAGCGCCGTGCGCGATTATCTGAAACGCCATCCGACCGACGTCATGGCGATCCGCATGCTGGCGGAGATCGCCGCGCGCATCGGCCGTTACGGCGACGCCGAGGCGCTGCTTGAGCGTTGCATCGAACTGGCTCCGAGCTTCGCCGCCGCCCGGCACAATCTCGCGATCATCCGCCTCCGCGCCGGCAAGGCGGAGCAGGCGGTGAGCGATGTGCGCGCGCTGCTCAAGACGGATCCGGACAATCCGAGCTACCGCACCCTGATATCCGCCGCCCTTGTGCGCGTCGGCGAATATGAAGAGGCGATCGCCAACTACGGCAAGCTGCTGAAGGAGTATCCGAAGCAGCCGAAGGCGTGGATGAGCTTCGGTCATGCGCTGAAGACCGTCGGGCGCACCGCGGAAAGCATCGACGCCTATCGTAAATGCATCAGCATGGCCCCGCATCTCGGCGAAGCCTACTGGAGCCTGGCGAACCTCAAGACATACCGTTTCGACGAAACGTCGATCGGCGAAATGCGCGCCCAGCTTTCGCGCGGCGATCTTGAGGAGGAAGACCGGCTGCATCTGCACTTCGCGCTGGGCAAGGCGCTCGAAGACGCGGGCGCATATGAAGAGTCCTTCGAGCATTACTGCAAAGGCAACGAGATCGGGCAGCGGCGCGTCGATTACGACGAAGACGAGACGGCGATGCGTCTCGAGCGCGCTCGCGCCACGTTCACGCCCGGCCTGTTCGAGGCGCGAAAGGGGCAGGGATGTCCCGCGCCAGACCCGATCTTCGTGCTCGGCATGCCGCGGGCGGGCTCGACCCTGATCGAGCAGATTCTCTCCAGCCATTCGCTGGTCGAGGGCACCATGGAGCTGCCCGATATCATGGCGCTGGTGAAACGGCTGGCTGGCAAGGAGAAGGCGGGCGACGAGTCTAAATATCCCGAAATCGTCGCCAGCCTGTCGCCCGACGAACTGCGCGGACTAGGCGAGGAGTATCTCGCGACGACGCGCGTTCAGCGCAAAACCGGCAAACCGTTCTTCATCGACAAGATGCCGAACAACTTCGCTCATGCGGGGTTCATCCGGCTGATCCTGCCGAACGCCAAGATCATCGACGCCCGCCGCCACCCGCTCGCCTGCTGCTTTTCGGGCTTCAAGCAGCACTTTGCCCGCGGACAGAATTTTTCTTACGGGCTGGCGCGCATCGGCCGCTATTATCGCGACTATGTGGCGCTGATGAAGCATTTCGACGTGGCGATGCCGGGGGCCGTGCACCGCGTCATTTATGAAGAGCTGGTTGCGGACCCCGAAAGCGAAATCCGGCGGCTGCTCGATTTCTGCAAACTCGACTTCGAACCGGCCTGCCTGTCTTTCCACGAAACCGAACGGGCGGTGCGCACGGCCAGCTCGGAGCAGGTGCGCCAGCCCATCTATTCCGGCGGCGTCGATCACTGGCGCAACTACGAGCCCTGGCTCGGAGAATTGAAAACCGCTTTGGGGCCCGTTCTCGACGCCTATCCGCGCGCGCCGTAGCGCTTGAGGCGTCCGGCTCTTTTATTGTCTCTATCCCCATGCGGCCGATTCTGCGCGTAAGCGCCGGAAATATCCTTATTCCCAGCCGCAATAGGAACGTTTGGGCCACAGGTTGGCGGAAAATCGCTCAACTCGTCGCGTCTCGATTGTGACGATTTTGCGATCAGATTAGCCTTCGGGGCGGGGCGATTCTACGGGGGCGAAGGCTGCTAATGGGCGGCAGAGGGAGCTGAAAATGCATGTGAATCAACCGTCTTCGGAAACGAAGGGGCGTCGGCGGCTCGTTCGCTCCGTGCTTCTTGCGACGTCGATGATGACCGCGGCCTCGGCGGCGGCGGCCCAGGATCAACCGGCGCCGGCGCGAACGGGCGTCGACGTCATCACGGTCACCGCCCAGAAACGCTCCGAAAACGTTCAGGACGTGCCGATCAGCATTATCGCGCTCGGCACGGAGAAGCTCGACGAGCTTCAGGTTTCGCAATTCAGCGACTATGCGAAATTCATCCCCAGCCTGACCTTCCAGTCGACCGGCCCCAACTCGACGACCGTGTATTTCCGCGGCGTGGTCAGCGGCGGCGACGGCAACCACTCCGCCTCGCTGCCGAGCGTCGGCGTTTATCTCGACGAACAGCCGGTAACGACCATCCTCGGCTTTCTCCCGGTCCACATCTATGACATCGAGCGCGTCGAAGGCGTCGCCGGTCCGCAAGGCACGCTCTACGGCGCGAGCGCCCAGTCGGGCGTTCTGAGGATCATCACCAACAAGCCGGATACCTCCGGGTTTTCGGCTGGCTACGACCTCGAAGGCAATTACGTCGAGCATGGCGACGCCGGCTATCAGTTCGAGGGCTTCGTCAACCAGCCGATCTCCGACAACGCCGCCATCCGGCTCGTCGGCTACTACAAGAAAGACGCCGGCTACATTGACAATGTGCTGGGCGAGAAAACTTTCCCCGGCTCCGGCATCAGCAGGGACAACGCCGCTCTCGTCGAAAACAATTTCAATGACGTCGAGACCTTCGGGGCGCGCGCCGCGTTGAAGATCGATCTCAACGACAGCTGGACGGTCACCCCGGCGGTGCTGGCCCAGAAATCGAGATCGCACGGCGTGCATTTCTACGATCCGGACACGGGCGATCTCGACGTCGTGCGGTTCGAACCCGAGTTCAACACCGACAGGTTCGTCCAGGCGTCGCTGACCCTCGAAGGCAAGATCGGCGACTTCGATCTCGTCTACGCCGGCGCCTATCTTCGCCGCCAGATTGATTCCAATTACGACTACACCGACTACGCTTATTATTACGACGTCCTCTATCAGAGCTTCGGCCCGGGCTATAATTTCAGCGAATACTTCTACGACAACATGTACAATCTCATCGACCCGTCGCAGTTCTATCAGGGCGACGATTCATACGGGAAATATTCGAACGAGATCCGACTCTCGTCGCCGCAGGACAGGCGGTTGCGCTTCGTCGTCGGGTTCTTCCAGAATTATCAGCGGCACGATATCCACCAGCAATATATCGTCCGGGATCTCGCGGACATACTCGAGGTGCCGGATCATCCGGACACGATCTGGCTGACCGAACAACAGCGCATCGATCGCGACCTCGCGCTCTTTACGGAAGTCGAGTTCGATCTTACCGACCGGCTGACGCTCGTCGGCGGCGTCCGCGGCTACAAGTACAAGAACTCGCTGATCGGCTTTAACGGCTACGGCATTGGATTCTCCGGATCGACCGGCGAAGCGGCGTGCTTCGGGCCGCCCAGCGTGCCTGATTCTCCGTGCACGAACCTGGACAGCGTCCAGAAAAACACCGGCGAAACCCACAAGATCAGCCTCAAATACGATGTCGACGACTCGAAGATGGTTTATCTGACTTATTCGACCGGCTTCAGGCCGGGCGGTGCCAACCGGCGCACGCCGTTGCCGCCGTATCTCGAGGACAAGCTGGTCAATTACGAAGCCGGCTTCAAAACCGGCTGGGCGGACAACACGTTCGTCCTTAACGGCGCGTTCTTCTATCAGAAGTGGAAGGACTTCCAGTTCCCGATCCTCGGCCTCAACGGCCTCACCGAAGTCCAGAACGCGGCTCAGGCGCGCATCTACGGCTTCGAGGCCGACATGACCTGGGCGCCGACCGACCGCTTCACCCTGAACGGCGCGGTTTCGGTGATCGACGCGGAGCTCAGCGAAAACTTCTGCGGCTATTTCGACGCCAACCGCATGCCCGTCACGGACTGTCCGTTCCCTGTCGACGATCCCTTGACTGACGACATCGACGAAACGGCCGATCCGGAAGCGCCGAAAGGCACGCCGCTACCCGTCGTGCCGAAGTTCAAGGGGACGATCACCGCGCGTTACGAGTTCCCGGTCGGCGCGATGACCGGTCACTTGCAGTCGTCTGTGTCGGGACAGACCACGTCGCCGTCTAATCTGCTCGTCGTAGACCAGCAGATCATCGGCGATCAGGAAGGCTTCGTGCTGGTCGACTTCACCGCCGGCCTGCGCAAGGACAAGTGGCGGATGGAAGCCTATCTGACCAACGCCTTCGACGAACGCCCGGATCTCTACAGCTTTGTTGCGTGTCCGATAGAGACATGCGGCGTCTCAGGCCCCTCAGGGACCAACGGCATTTACAACGGCACCGCACGGCCGCGGACCTACGGAATCCGGTTCGGGCAGGAGTTCTAAAGCGCGGGGGCGCCGGGAGGGAGGATTGCGCGGGGCGCTCATCGGGGCGTCCCGCGCATCGTCTTTCGCAAGAGCCTCCCAAAGGCCTGAAGGATCGACGTGACGAAACAGAAGCCCATCAGACCGCTCGGCTTCTGGATGTGCGTCGCGCTCGTGGTCGGCAACATGATCGGCTCGGGCGTATACCTGCTTCCGGCGACGCTCGCCCCTTATGGCTGGAACGCGATTTTCGGCTGGGTGCTGACGATCTCCGGCGGCCTTTGTCTCGCTTATGTGTTTGCGCAACTCTCCCGGGCCATGCCGAAGGCCGGGGGGCCCTACGCCTTCGCCCGAGAGGCGTTCGGTCCGGCGCCGGCCTTTCTCGTCGCGTGGAGCTACTGGATCTCGATCTGGGTCGGCAACGCGGCGGTGGCGACCGGCTCAGTCAGCTATCTCAGCGTTTTCTTTCCCGACATCGCCTCGACGCCCGGCCTGCACGCTCTCGTCACCTGCTGCGTCATCTGGGTTCTGACGGCGGTCAATTGCCGCGGCGCGTTTCTCGCGGGCGGGGTGCAGCTCGTTTCGACGATCCTCAAGGTGATCCCGCTGTTCGCCGTGATGGTTCTGGCTATCGTCGTCGTTCTGGGCCTCGGCGACGCGACCCCGGCGGCGCGCACGCCGTTTACATTCGCCGACCTCAACATCGCCGGCGTCACGGCGGCGGCGACGCTGACCTTGTGGGCGCTGCTCGGGCTTGAGTCGGCGACGGTGCCCGCCGAGAAGGTCAGCGATCCATCCCGCACCATTCCGCGCGCCACCATGGTCGGGATGCTGATCGCCGGCGTTCTTTATCTCTTCACCTGTTCGGCGGTCATACTGCTGCTGCCGGCCGGCGAAGTCGCCGCCTCGTCCGCGCCTTTCGCCGATTTCGTTTCCCGCTATTTCGATCCGAGCGCCGGCGTGCTGATCGCCGCGTTCGCGGCGATCTCCGGGTTCGGCGCGCTTAACGGGTGGATCCTGCTGCAGGGAGAACTTCCCTATGCGATGGCGAAGGACGGCGTGTTTCCGGACTGGCTCGCCAAAGCCAACGCGCGCGGCACGCCGGTGCGCGCCCATCTCGTCTCGAGCGCGCTCCTGACTGTCGTCGTGCTGATGAACTACGCCAAGACCATGACCGAGGCGTTCACCTTCGTGCTGCTCCTGTCGACGACGTCCTCGCTGATCATGTATCTGGTCACGGCGCTGTCGGCGCTGGCGTTGCAGCGAAAGGGCGTCGCTTCCTCTTCATCGGCGCTCACGCTCATCGCCATCGCTGCGGCGGTCTACGCCATGTGGACGATCTATGGCGCCGGCGGCGAGGCGGTCGCGTGGGGTTTCGCGCTGCTGCTCGCGGGCGCGCCGATTTATCTGTTCGTGCGCTGGCGCAAAAGCCGGGCCGCGCGCTAGCTCCCTTGCTGACCGGCGAGCTCGGTGATCACCACATGCCAGTGATCGAGGGCGCCGTCGATCGCCGCGACCGGCGCGCGTTCGTTGAGGCCGTGGGCGAACTCGTCCTCTGCCCGCATGAACAGTCCCGACGCGCCGTAGCTGTCGACGCCGCGGGCGCGGAAATACAGGCTGTCGCTGGCGCCGGCTGACATATAGGGAACGATCGGCAGCCCCGGATAGCGCCGGTCGAGCGCCTTGCGCACGGCGGCGATGACGTCGTCGCGCAGCGGCGAGGCGGGGCTTTCCGGCGTCGATGATTCCTCGATCAGCGTCACCGACGCTGTCGGGTCGCCGATCACTTCCGCGAGCGTCTGGCGCACGCTCTCGACGGTGACGCCGGGAAAGATGCGGCAATTGACCGACGCCGTCGCGCGCTGCGGCAGCGCGTTGAGCGCATGACCGCCTTCGAGCATGGTCGCGACGCAGGTCGTCCCGATCTGCCCCACATATTCCGGCCGCGAGCGCAGCACCTTTACGGCGCGCTTGTCTTTTGGATTGGCGGCGAAGCGGCGCATCGCTTCGGCGACCTCGCCGGATTCCTGCGCCGCCGTCTCGCGGAACGACTGCAGCGTGATGTCGCTCCACTGCACCGGAAATTCATAAGCCGCTATGCGGTCGAGCGCCTTCGCGAGGTCATAGATGGCGTTGTCGGCGCGCGGCGCGCTCGAATGGCCGCCGGGATTGGTGAACTCGACGCGGAAGTCGGCGTAGGTTTTCTCGGCGCCCTGCAAATAGTAGGCGATGGGCTTGTTGTCGATCGTCAGCGCGCCGCTGGCCCCATCGGCGTTGAGCAGCAGGCTCGCGCCCTCGAAGCGTTCGGCGAGCTTGGCGGTCGTCGCCATGCGCGTTTCTTCATCGCCGGACAGCACCATGACGACGTCGCGTTTCGGCCTGAAGCCTTCCTGCTTCAGGCGGGCCATCGTCACGGCGAGCATGGCGACGCCGAACTTCATGTCTGAGGCGCCCCGGCCGTATATGTATCCGTTTTCCTCGACGGCGGTGAAAGGATCGCGCTCCCAGTCCTCGGGCTTGGCTTCCACGACATCCATATGTCCGGAAAGCAGGATCGGCGCCTCAGAACTCTCGCCGCGCAGCCACGCGACGAGCGTCGCCGAGCCTTCCATCGGCGTGATCTCGATATCCTTGTCTTCGTACCCGGAGGCTTTCAGAACGCCGGCCAGATACTCCGCATACGCAATGAACTGGTCGCCATGCTCCACAGTGCGGAAGCCGATGGATTTCATCAGCACGTCTTTCGCCTGCGCCGTATACTCCGGCGGGGTCAGCGGCGCGTCCTGCGCGGACGCCGGCCCTGTGAGCGCCGCCGCGAAGGCGATGCAGGCGAAACGAACGGGAGAGGAGAAGAGCATGGGCGATCCTTTCGCTTGCGCCCTCATTTCCGGGCGGCGTACTCTTTGCGGAGAAAGACTACTGCGCAAGCGGGCGGGAGAGCAAACGGGCATGTCGAAGGGCCGAGGTTTAACCGGGCGGGCGCTCGGCGTTATCGCATCATTCCTTGCAGCAATATCGGCGGCGTCGGCTGAAACGGTCTATGTCCGCGCCGGCAAGCTCATCGACGCTGAGCGCGGCGCCGTGCTCGACGATGGTCTCATCCGGATAGAAGACGGACGGGTGGCGGCGGTGACGGCGTTCTCCACACAGCCGTCCGACGGAAAATTCATCGACTGGTCAGCCTACGCCGTGCTGCCCGGCCTTATCGACATGCACACGCATCTTGTCGGCGGCCTTCAGTCTCATATCGCCGATCCGCTGCTCTACAGCGGCGCGCAGGACGTGCTGATCGGCGCCGCCAACGCCCGAGCGACGCTCCGCGCCGGCTTCACGACCGTGCGCGATGTCGGCGCTTGGCGGGCTTTCACCGACGTGGCGCTGCGCGACGCCATCAACGAAGGCTACGTGGAGGGGCCGCGCATGGCGGTGTCGGGCGGCTACTTCACTATTCCCGGCGGCGGCGGCGCGATCACCGGGCTCGCCGACGACGTCGGGATTCCCGCCGACATGAGCCGCGGCGTCGTCACGGGACCTGAAGACGCGCGCCAGAAGGCGCGCCTGTTCCTGCAGCGCCATGTCGACTGGCTGAAGCTGATCGCCACCGGCGCCGTCCTCACCGTCGGCACCGAGCCCGGTCAGCCGGAACTCTCCGAAGCCGAAATGCGCGCCATCATCGAAGAGGCGAACGCCTACGGCGTTCCCGTTACGGCGCATGCGCACGGCGCCGAAGGAGCGAAGGCGGCGATTAGGGCGGGGGTGCGCTCCATCGAGCACGGGTCGCTTCTCGACGACGAGGCGTTGCGGATGATGAAGGCGAGGGGCGTGTGGCTCGTCGCGGACATCTACAACGGCGATTACATCGACGAGGTGGGGACGCGCGACCGCTGGCCCGAAGAGACGTTGCGCAAGAACCGGGAGACGACGGAAACCCAGCGCGAGGTTTTCCGCCGCGCCGTGAAGATGGGCGTGAAGATCGCTTACGGCACCGATTCCGGGGTTTACCCGCACGGGGACAACGCCAGGCAGTTTCCCTACATGGTGAAGTACGGCATGACGCCGATGCAGGCGATCCAGGCGGCGACCACAAGTTCGGCGGCGCTGCTCGGCTGGAGCAAGGACGTGGGCGCCGTCAGTCCCGGCCATTACGCCGACATGATCGCCGTCGAGGGCGATCCGCTTGTGAATATTTCCATCCTCTCCAACGTTAAGGCGGTTATGAAAGGCGGCGTCGTCGTCATGGCGCCGGAAAAGGAACCGAAGTGATGCGTTGTGTGGTTATTGCTGCGGCCGTCGCCGCGATTGTGTCTTCCGTATCCGCGGAGGAAGCGCAGCCGCGCGCCCGCGATCTCGGAATTCCGTTTAACGGAGAGACCGGCCCGCTCAACGCCATCACCGATGTCGCGGGCGTGACCGTCGGCCATCGGACGATCATCAAGGATTTTAAGGGAGGCAAGGCGGCGCGCACGGGCGTGACGGCAATCTTGCCGCGCGGCGAGGCTTCCAAGCAGAGCCCCGTCTTTGCGGGGATTTTTGCTCAGAATGGCAATGGCGAGATGACAGGCTCGCATTGGGTGGAAGAGTCGGGCATTCTTGAAGGCCCCGTGATGCTGACCAATACGCACAGCGTCGGCGCCGTGCATGAGGGCGTCATCCGCTGGCGCGTCGCGGCCGACGAAGCCGACGAGACGGGTTACTGGTGGTCGCTGCCGCTGGTCGCCGAGACATGGGACGGCTATCTCAACGACATCAATGGCTTTCATGTTCGCCCCGAAGATGCGGGCAAAGCGCTCGAAGCGGCGAAGTCAGGCCCCGTCGCCGAAGGCAATGTCGGCGGCGGCACGGGGATGATGTGTCACGGGTTCAAATGCGGGATCGGCACGGCGTCGCGACGCGTGAAGACCGCCGGAAACGAATACACGGTCGGCGTCCTGGTGCAGGCGAATTACGGCGCGCGCAATGCGTTGCGGATCGCAGGCGCGCCGGTCGGCGAGCTTCTCGGCGGCAAGAAAGCGAATAGCTCGGTTGTCGAGGGAGATACAGGCTCGATCATTGTTGTGATCGCCACCGACGCGCCATTGCTTCCTCAGCAGCTGAAACGGCTTGCACGTCGCGCGCCCCTTGCGCTCGGCCGCATGGGAAGTTTTGCGGGCAACGGCTCCGGCGACATTTTCATCGCCTTCTCGACAGCCGAGGGAAGCAAAGTTTCTCCCGGCGTCGCGAACGTGAATTTTCTCATCAACGACGCTCTAGACCCGGTATTCATCGGCGTCGTCGACGCGACCGAAGAGGCGATCGTCAACTCCATGGTCGCCGCCCGCGACATGAAGGGCACTGAAAACTTCTCCATCAAGGCGATCGATCACCAGGCGCTGCGCGACGCCCTGAAATACTATAACCGCCTGGAGGAAAACTCCGCCGGCGATTAGGCGCGCAGCCTTTACCGCGCCTTCAGATGCGCGTCGTACCAGTCGAGGGATCGCTGCATGCGGTCGGCGAGATAGCTCGGAACCGTGAGGCCGTGGTTCTCGCCGGGATAGATGACGAGCCGTGTTTCGATATCGAGCGAGCGCAACGCCTGATACATCTGTTCCGAGCCGATGCAGGGCACGTTCATGTCGGCGGCGGCGCAGACGAACAGGGTCGGCGTCTTGATGCGGTCCGCCTCGTAGAACGGATAGCTGACCTTGCGCCATGTCTTGAAGTCGCGCCACGGCTGGCCGAGTTCGAACTCGTACTCGCGCGCATACTGATCGGCGCCGTAGCCGCCGAGAAAATTCGCCATGCCGGCGCCGCTGACCGCCGCCCTGAACCGCGCATCGCTGGCGATCAGATAGTCGGTGAGGATGCCGCCATAGCTCCAGCCGCCGACGCCCATGCGGTCGCCGTCGCCGACGCCCATGCGGACGACCTCGTCGGCGAGCGCGTGCACGTCCTTGACGTCGGCATTTCCCCAGTCGGCGTAGATCGCCCGGGCGAAATCGAAACCGCGCCCCGACGAACCGCGCGGGTTGACGCCGAGCACCGCATAGCCGTGGGCGGCGTAAACCTGCCAGTCGAACATGAACTCGTTGGAGAACTGATAGACCGGTCCGCCATGCACGCGCACGATCAGCGGCAGCGGCGACGACCCGTCATAGTCGGGCGGCGTCACCAGAAGCCCGTGAATTTCAACGCCGCCGCTAGTGGCGCTCACCGGCGACGTGCGCCCGAGCCGGCGGCCGTCGAGCCAGTCGTTGTGATGGGTGAGGGCGCGCGGCGCCGGCCCCAGCGCGCGCAGCTCGTACGGCCGCGACGGATCGCCGTCGAGCACGATGCGTTCATCCTCCGGGCCGATGGCGAAACCGTAGGCGTAGCGCGGCCCCTCGGTGAGCTCTTCGACGGCGTCAGTCGCCAGGTCGATGCGGGCGAGATGCATGACGCTGTCGCCCTCGACCAGCGCGTAGAGCGCCTTTCCGTCCGCCGACCATTGCGGCGAGTAGAACCAGCGATCGACGCGCGCGACGTCCCGGGTCTCGCCTGTCTCCACATCGCCGACAACCAGTTCGGAAGGCGAATAGTAAATCCACTTGTCCTCGTTGAAGCGCACCCAGGCGAGACGCTTCGAATCCGGCGACCAGGCGGGCCGCGATTCGAAGTCCACGTCGTTGTCGGCTCCGACGTAGTCGCCGAGCGGGCGCGGCTCGGCGCCGGGTTCGGGCGGCATGACGAATACGTCGTAGTCATTATTTCGGTCCGGATCGGCTCGGCGCTTCGAAACGAAGGAGATGAGCGCGCCGTCCGGCGACCAGCCGGGCATCCAGTGGTCGAACGCGCCGGAAGTAAGCTGAAACGCCTTTCCGTCTTTCACGCCGGCGAGAAACACGTGCTGGCGGTTGTCGGCGAGATAGCCGCGATAGTCTTCCTTGAACTTGAAACGGTCGATGACGATGGGCGGCGCGGTCTCGCCGTCGGGAACGCCTACGCCGGCGCCGGTTTCAGCGATGAACAGAAGTCTTCCGCCGTCGGGCGACAGCGCGAAGTCGCTGACGCCGCCCGGGGCATGCGTGACCTGGCGCGCCTTGCCGCCTTTTGTTCTTCTGATCCACACCTGCGCCGTCTCGGCTTTGCCGGCGTCGCTGAGATAGGCGAGCCAGGCGCCGTCGGCGGAAAGCTGCGCGCGCCACTCGCTGGCGCCGGTGGTTCCCGTGACGTTTTCGGGCTCGCCGCCCTGCGGGCCGACGCGCCAGATGTCGCTGACCGTTTCGTCCGCCTTCAGATTGTGCGTCGAGACCGTGTAGTAGACGGCGCTTCCGTCCGGCGAGAAAACCGGCTCGGAGAGATCGGCGATGCGGTGAATGTCGTCGACCGTAATCAGCGACGGCTGCGCGGCCGCCTGTCCGGCAAAAAAGGCGGCGGCGATCAGGAGGCGGGCGATCAGCATGGCGGATCTCCTGTATTCTGCGGTCAGGCGGAAGGGCGAAGCTGCTCCGTCGCGGCGTTGAGCGCGCGCGCGAAGCGGCGGAACATTTCGTCGATCTCCGCCTCCGTGATGACCAGCGGCGGGCAGAAAGCGATAGTGTCGCCGAGCGGGCGGATGATGAGGCCGTTGTCGCGAGCCAGCTTTTCGATGACGAGGCCGGCGGCGCCCGGCTTGCCGAAGCCGGCTTTCGTTTTCCTGTCGCTGACAAGTTCTATTGCGCTGACGAGACCCACGCCGCGGACGTCGCCGGCGAGGGGGTGATCGGCGAAGGCGCGCAGCCCGTTCTGAAAATGCGCCCCAGCTTTCGCGACATGCTCCCCGATGCGCCAGCGCTCCATCAGCTCCAGCGTCTTCAGCGCGACGGCGCAAGAGACCGGGTGCCCGCCATAGGTGAAGCCGTGGCCGAAAGCGCCGTTGGCGTCGCTCGGCTCGATCATCGCCTCGTACATCCGCTCCGGGACGAGCGTCGCGCTGATCGGCAGGTAGGCGGAGGAAAGCGCCTTGGCGAGTGTCATCGTATCGGGCTGCATGCCGACCGCTTCCGCGCCGAACCGCTTGCCGGTGCGCCAGAAACCGCAGATCACCTCGTCGTCGATCAGCATGATGTCATGCTCGGTAAGCAGGGCTCGCAATTTCGGAAAGTAGCCGTCGGGCGGTACCAGCACGCCGCCGACTCCCATCACCGGCTCGGCGACGAAGGCGGCGATGGTTTCCGGCCCTTCGCGTTCGATGACGCCCTTGATTTCGTCGATCAGGCGGTCGGCGTAGGCGGCGCTGGATTCGCCGGGATGCGCCTCGCGATAGGCGTAGGGCGGCGACACGTGGATGACGCCGTCGATGGGCAGATCGAACAGCGCGTGATTGACGGGAATGCCGGTGAGACTCCCGCTGCCGATGGTGACGCCGTGATAGCCGCGCCGACGGGAGAGGATTTTTTTCTTCTGCGGACGCCCGATGGCGTTGTTGTAGTAGCGCTGCAGCTTGATCTGCGTGTCGTTGGCGTCCGAACCGGAGCAGCCGAAAAACACTTTGCCGACCGGGACGGGCGCAATCTCTTTCAGCTTTTCGGCGAGCGCGACGGCGGTTTCATGCGTGCGCCCGCCGAACAGGTGCGAGAAGGAGAGTTTCAGCATCTCCTCGCGCGCCGCATCGGCGAGCTCCTCGACGCCGTAGCCGAGCGCCGTGCACCACAGGCCGGAGAGACCCTCGATATAGTCGCGGCCCCTGGGGTCGTAGACGAAGACGCCCTTGGCGCGCTCGAAATATAACGGTCCGTTGTCCTGCAGCCGCCGGAAGTTCGTCGTCGGATGCAGCACGGCGGCGAGATCGCGTTCTTCCATGGACGGTTCGTTGCGGATCATCTCGGCTCACCCATGTCGCGTTTGTGCGTAAGCGGAAAGAAAAGCGGCGAGATTGTCGCCGAGCGAGGGAGAGGGGTATCCCCCTTCCTGAACGATGACCGTCGGAACCGGCGCCGCCGCAGCGATGGCTGCGCCGATCCCAGCGAACCCTTCCGTCGTCACCGCGAGGCCGGCGAAAGGATCGTCCTTCGAGGCGTCGAGGCCGAGAGCAATGACGAGAGCGTCCGGCGAAAACCTGCCGATGCGGGAAAGCGCGGTTTCGAGAGCGGCGAGAAACATCGCATCGTCGCCGCCGCGCGGCAGGGGCAGGTTCAGGTTGAAACCGCGCCCTTCGCCTTCGCCGGTTTCGTCCGTATGCCCCCAGAAAAACGGATAGAACCTTTTCGGATCGGCGTGGATGGAAACGGTCAGCACGTCGGCGCGCGAATAGAAGATCTCCTGCGTGCCGTTGCCGTGATGCACGTCGACGTCGAGTATGGCGACGCGGGAAAAGCGCTGTTTCAGATGCTCGGCGGCGATGGCGGCGTTATTGAGGTAGCAGAACCCAGCGGCCGCCTCGGCGTTGGCGTGGTGGCCGGGCGGGCGGCACAGCGCATAGGCGAACGGCTCGCCGGCGAGCGCGGCTTCCGCCGCGTGCACCGCGCTCGAGGCGCTCCACAGCGCGCTCTCCCATGTGGCCGCCATGATCGGCGCGCCGATGTCGAGCATGTGCCAGCCCGCCTGGGCGACGACGGAGTCGGGGTACCCGAGCCCGGCGCGGTTCGGATGAATGTTCGGCGTGACGAACGGCGCAGCGCCCTCGATGCGGGACCAGCGCTCATAAGCGCGCGAGAGAAACTTCAGGTACGGCGCAGTATGAACGCGCGCGACAGGGTCGAGGCCATAGTCTTTCGGCCGTTCGATGGCGAAACCCGCCTTCGCGGCGCCGGCCTTCAGAAGCGCGATGCGTTGCGGCCCTTCCGGGTTCGGTTCCATCATGCCGTTCACCAGATAGCGTTCCGGGTAGTGGCGGCTCTGTTCGGTCTCTGCGAGGATGGCTTTCATGGGAATCTTCGTCAGGTGAGGTTGGCTTCGGCTGCGAAGGCGGCGAGGCTGGCCGTCAGCTTGTCGATGATCTCATCGACATGCGCTTCGGCGGCGATCATCGGCGGGCAGACGAGGAAATGATCGCCTTCGTGGCCGCCGCGCGTTCGCCGCGCATAGATGATGAGGCCGCGTTCGTAGGCGAGATCGACGAGGCGCTGGTAGGCGTTCAGCATTCGCGGCAGCGGCGTCATCGTCTCGCGGTCTGAGACAAGCTCGAAAGCCAGAAGCAGGCCCTTGCCGCGAACGTCGCCGATGAATGGGTAGTCATCCATCAGCGCTTCGAGGCGCCGCTTCAGGAGCGCGCCGATGCGCGCCGTATTGGCGAACAGATCCTGTTCGGCGATCTCCCTGAGCACCGCGAGGCCGGCCGCGCAGGCGAGCGGATTGCCGGCGTAGGTGTAGCCGTGCATGAAGCCGCCGCCGGCGACGACGGCGTCGACGATGTCGCCGCGCGCCAGCATCGCGCCGAGCGGCGCATAACCGGCGCCGAGGCCCTTGGCGAGCGCGACGATGTCGGGGCGCTGGCCCCAGTGTTCGGCGGCGAGAAAGGTTCCCGTGCGTCCGGCGCCGGTCATCACCTCGTCGTAGATAAGAAGAACGCCGTAGTCGTCGCAGATATCGCGGATGCGCTGGTAATAGGAGTCGGGCGCGACGAGCGCCCCTGTCGAAGCGCCGCCGACCGGCTCCATGATGAAGGCGAGAACGTTCTCCGGTCCAAGCTCCTCGATCTTGTCGCGCAGCATGTCGGCGTATTTCAGCCCGCGCGCCGCATCGTCGAGATTGTCCCGGTCGAGATAGGCGCGCGGCGCCGGGATTTTCGGCATGGCGCGGATCATCGGCTCGAACGGCGCCGTCAGCGGGTCGTAGCCGGTGACGGCGAGGGCCCCGAACGTCGATCCGTGATAGGAGGGAAAGCGCGAAATGACGGCCATGCGTTTCGATTCGCCTTTCGTCAGCGCGTATTGGCGGGCGAGCTTCAGGCAGCTTTCCACCGATTCCGATCCGCCGGATGTGAAGAACACCTTGTCGAGCCCGGCGGGCGACAGTCTGGCGATGGCGTCGGCGAGGCGCTCGGCGGGCTCGTTCTCGAAGTGCAGGCGGTAGCCGAAGGTCGATTTCTCCATCTGGGCGCGCATCGCCGCCAGCACGCGCGGATTGGAATGGCCGATATTCGAAACCATCGCGCCGCTCGATCCGTCGAGCCAGCGCCGGCCCTCCGTATCGTAGAGATAAACGCCTTCGCCGCGCGACAGCATCGGCCGGCGCCCGCCCGACTGGTAGAACAGCCGCGACGGCGCCGAAGGCGACCAGTCGAAAATATCGTTCGCCGGTTTCATGCGGGCGGCCTCAAGATAAGAATCACCGTCTTCGAGCCTGCGCGGCGCGAAGGGCGGGCTGGGCCGGCGCGAGCCCGTAAGTGCGTTCGGGCAGGGGCGCCTTTTCGATGTGATCGAACAGGATCTTGCGGAACTCCTGTTCGGCGCGATTGAGCTGCGTCGCCGGATTCTCGACCACGTAAATGTCGATGGCGGGCGGATCGTCGTAAGGCGGCAGCCGCCACAGAACGCCGTCGCGCACATCGCGGTCGACGACATGAATCGGCAAGGGCGCGATGCCGAGGCCGGCTATGGTCATGCGGCGGACTTCTTCCAGGTTGTTGGAGACCCCGGCCGGATGCGCTTCGAGCGCCGCCCGCTCGCGCAGAAAAGCCACGGGGCGCAACACGTCGTTCACCTGATCGGTGTCGAAAGAGACGCTGCGCTCGCCCTTGAGGTCTTCGAGCGTCAGACCTGTCGCCCCGAACAGACGGTGCGTCGGGCCGCAGAAGAATCCGAAATGTTCGCGGAAAAGATGCGTGTACGAAAGATCCGGCGCGCGCTCGCGAATGAGGCAGATCCCGAAAGCGGCGCGGCGCGACACCACGGCGTCGACGACAGTGCGGCTGCTCGCCACGGAGATGGCGACCGAGGCTTGCGGATGGCGCTTCTGAAAATCGGCGAGCGCCCGGTCGACGACAGGAGAGGTTACATGCGTCGCCATAGACAAGGCGACGCGACCGCAGACGACCCCCGCTTCTTCCTCCATGAATGCCGACAGGCGGTCGATGGAGCCGAAAATCTGCGCGACCTGCCGGTAAAGCGCTTCGCCGTGGGCCGTCGGTTCGAAGGTGCGCGGCCCGCGTTCGATGAGACGGCGGCCAAGCGTTTCCTCTAGCCGGCGCAGCGCATTGCTGATGGTCGGCTGCTTCAGATCGAGTTTCTGCGCGGCTTCGGTGAAGCTGCGTTCCTGCATCACGACGTAGAAGGACCGCAGCAGGTTCCAGTCGAGCGACCAGGCTATCCCTTCGCGAAGGGGGCCCGTCGGATCGTTTTGCACGCTCATTTATACATTCCGCCAAACTATAATTGATTTGTTCTGTATCGACAGACAGAATGAACCAAAATCGACGGGAACGCCAAGATGAAAAACGCAGGGGTCGGGCCGAAAGCCGTCAAGGCGCGCGCGGTGATCGTCACCTGCGCCGTCACGGGCTCTATCCACACCCCGAGCATGAGCCCCTATCTTCCTGTAACGCCTGAAGAAATCGCCGCAGCCTCGATAGAGGCCGCGGAAGCGGGCGCGGCGATCATCCACCTG
Organism: Pseudomonadota bacterium; assembly: GCA_036337175.1. Lineage (GTDB taxonomy): Bacteria > Pseudomonadota > Alphaproteobacteria > Caulobacterales > Parvularculaceae > Amphiplicatus. The sequence continues at coordinate 79,707 of JAYZEQ010000006.1, read as the reverse complement.
CACGCCCGCGATCCAGAGACCGGCGCCCCTAGCGCCGACCCGGAGATTTTCCGGGCGTTCCTCGCGCCGATCAGCAAGGCGACCGACGCCGTCATCAACATTTCGACCGGCGGCAGCTCTGTGATGCCGCTCGAAACGCGCCTCGCGCCGGCGCGGGCGTTCAAGCCGGAGATGTGCTCGCTCAACATGGGGTCGATGAACTTCGGCACGTTCCCGATGCTCGAGAAATATGCGGCGTGGAAGCACAACTGGGAGCCGGCGCTTCTCGACGCGACGCGGCGCACGATTTTCAGGAACACGTTCGAGGATATCGAGGCGATCGTCGGAGAGCTCGGCGATCGCGACGGCGCCCGGTTCGAGTTCGAGTGCTACGATGTCGGGCAGATCGAAACGCTCGGCTATTATCTGAAACGCGGACTCGTAAAGGCGCCGCTCTATGTGCAGTTCGTGCTCGGCGTTCTCGGCGGGGCGGGCGCGAGCGTCGAGAATCTGGTTCATATGAAGGGCGTCGCCGACCGCGTGCTCGGCGACGCCTACGATTTTTCGGTGCTGGCGGCGGGGGGGCGGCAGATGCAGATGGCGACGGCGGGCGCCATTCTCGGCGGCAACGTTCGCGTCGGTCTTGAAGACAACCTCGCGATAGCGCCGGGCGAACTCGCCCGCAGCAACGCAGAGCAGGTGAGAAAGATCCGGCGCATCGTCGAGGAGCTGGGCTTCGAGATCGCGACCCCCGCCGAGGCGCGAGCGAGGCTGGCGCTGAAAGGCGCCGCGGCGACGGAGATCTGACTGAATGGCGACAGGCGTCACCATCCGGAAAGCGACGCGCGCCGACGCGGCGGCGATCCACCGGATGGTCGTCGATCTGGCGCGCGCCACCGGAAAGCTCGGCGCCGTATCGAGCACGGTCGACGATATCGCCCGGGAAGGGTTCGGCGATAAACCGGCTTTCGAGGCGCTGATTGCGTTCGACGGCGAAGAAGCGGTCGGCCTCGCGCTTTACTTTCCTGAATTTTCAACGTGGCGCGGGGAGCGCGGCGTTTACCTGCAAGACCTGTACGTGGCGGAGACGGCGCGGCGCGCAGGTCTCGGCCGGCGACTGGTCGAAGCGCTGGCGGCGGAAGCGGGAAGGCAGGGCGCCGCCTATCTGCGCCTGTCGGTCGACGCCGCGAACCAGCGGGCGGCGGCGTTCTACGAGCGGCTGGGCTTCGCCGAAATGCGCGAGGACCGGATGTTCATCCTGAAAGACGCGCGCTTCGAGGCGCTGCGCAGCAAGTGAGAGGAAAGATGCGCGCCGCCAACGCAGGCTTCACTCTTCTCGCTCTGTTGATGCTGCTGCTTCCCTTCACGGCTTACGCCGAAGGCCGCGAACCGGTTCTCAGGCAGGTTTCGGTTCCTCATTCCTATTACTGGCGGGAAATGTATGTCCCGCAACTGACGCAGGGACCGGGCTCGCTCGCCTGGACGCGCGACGGAAAGAGCCTCGTCTATTCGATGCGCGGCAAGCTGTGGCGGCAAAGTCTCGACTCCGGCGTAGCGCGACAGCTTACGACTGGCGACGGCTACGATTATCAGCCCGATGTTTCGCCGGACGATAAGCGCGCCGTCTTCGCGCGCTACGACAACGACGCGATAGAGCTTTTTCTTCTCGATCTCGCCAGCGGCAAGACGGCGGCGCTGACTCGCAACGGCGCGGTCAATCTCGAACCGCGCTGGTCGCCGGACGGATCGAAGATCGCTTTCGTGACGACAGCGGAAAGCGGGAAGTTTCATATCGCCATCGCCGAGCGAAAGGGCGGCGCATGGAGCGTCCGGCGCTGGCGGCCTGAACGGGTCAGCGAAACGCCGCGCTATTACTACAGCCAGACCGATCATGAACTGAGCCCTTCCTGGTCGCCGGACGGCAAGGAGCTGATCTTCGTCGCCAACCCCGAAGTCGTGCACGGGACCGGCGCGATTTACAGGCAGCCGTTCGACCTGTCGGCCCCGGCGGCGCTCATCCGCGACGAGGAAACCAACTGGAAGGCGCGGCCCGACTGGTCGCCTGACGGCAAACGCGTCGCCTATTCGTCCTATCTTGGAAGGCAGTTTAACCAGCTCTGGATGACGACGGCGGCGCCGGGCGGCTATCCGGTCCCATTCAGCTATGGCGATTTCGACGTGACTTCGCCGCGCTGGTCGCCGGACGGGTCGAAAATCGCCTACATCTCAAACCAGGGCGGCGACGGCGAGATTATCGTTCAGGAGGTCGTCGGCGGGGCGCGCCGCACGTTGAAAGCGCAGCGGCTAGACTATCGCCAGCCGATGGCGCGGCTGTCGCTGTCGGTCGTTGACGCGCAGGGAAATCCGGTTCCGGCGCGCGCCTCGATTGTCGCCTCGGACGGGCGTAGCTACGCGCCGGAAGGCGTCATGATTCACGCCGACGACGGTTTCGACCACGCCTTGCAGCCTTTCGAGACGCATTATTTCCATACGGACGGATCAGCCGAGGCGGCGTTGCCGCCGGGCGAGGCGACGGTGACTGTCTGGCGCGGTCTCGAGAATGCGGTGGAAACGCGAAAGGTCATGGTCGGAAAAAGCGGCGCCGGCGTCGAAATAATCTTCGCCTCGCTCAATGACGACGGGCTTTTCAACGGATGGGAGAGCGGCGATCCGCATGTCCACATGAATTATGGCGGCGCCTACCGGATGACTCCCGAACGGCTGCTCGGTCAGGCTGCGGCCGAAGACCTCGACATCGTTTTCAACCTGATCGTCAACAAGGAGCAGCGCATCCCCGACATCGGGTATTTCTCGACGGAAACAGAGGAAGGCGAGGGCGTGCTGCTGGCGCAGGCGCAGGAATATCACACCAGCGTCTGGGGCCATCTCGGCCTGATCGGCCTGGAGGACCATTACTTGCTCGGCGATTATGTCGGCTATCCGAAAACGGCGCTGGCGAGCCTCTATCCTGACAACGCGGCCGTATCGCGTCTTGCGCGCGCTCAGGGCGCGCTCGTCGGCTACGTGCATCCGTTCGACGTCGCGCCGGACCCGGCGAACGACCAGAAGCTGACGAACGCGCTGCCCGTCGATGTCGCGCTCGGCGCTGTCGATTATATCGAGGCGGTCGGGTTCAGCGATCACCGCGAGACTGAAAAAGTCTGGCATGCGCTGTTGAACTGCGGGTTTCGGCTTCCCGCCGCCGGCGCGACCGATGCGATGACCGACTATGCGTCGCTGCGCGGCCCCGTGGGCATGAACCGCACCTATGTATGGGTCGATGAACCGGTGCCGAACGCGAAAGCGCATGTGCGGCGGTGGCTGGACGGCCTGAAGGCGGGACGCAGCTTCGCCACCAACGGGCCGCTTCTGTCGCTGACGGTCGGGGACGCCGGACCCGGCGGCGAAATCCGGCTCAAAAACGGCGTGCACAGACTTTCGTGGTCGGCGGAGATACGCTCCATCGCGCCGGTAGACCGCGTCGAGATCGTCGTCAATGGCGCGGTCGCGGTCGCCCTGCCGCTCTCCGATGACGGACGCAGCGCCGCCGGCATGGGCGAGATCGAAGTGGACGGAAGCGGCTGGGTCCTGCTGCGCGCCGTCAGCGACAAGGCCTCGCCGCTGGTGTTCGACCTTTATCCCTACGCGACGACGAGCCCTGTCTATGTGACGGTCGGCGGCAAGCCGGTCCGCTCCGCGGCGGACGCCGGCTATTTCATTAAATGGATCGACCGCTTGATAGACTTCGCGCAGGCCAGCGAGGCCTGGAACACGGAAGCGGAGCGCGCCGCCGTGCTCGATAATTTCGCCCGCGCCCGCCGGGAATTCGAAAAGCGGCACTGAGGCATGCGAAGCTAGATTGCGGCGGCCGCTTCGAGCGCTTCGCGCGAGGGCTTGCGACGTTCGCGCGCGATGGGGATTGTCTCGCGCATCTGCTCGGCGAAATGGCGCAGGCAGATTTCGCTCCTGCCGAGCGGGCCGGAGGCGAAGCTCGACGATCCCATGCCCGCCTGCACCCGTTCGATCAGATCCTTGTCCTCGCGGTTGACCATGCGGTTGATGCGCACGTTGAGATAGCGCGCCGCCTTCATCTCGCGGCGGCCGTCGTCGAGCGCATACGCGCTCTCGCGCAGAATGCAGACGGTCGGCGACAGCGGGATGAACTGCATGAAGTCGACCTGGTCCGGATAGACGTCGAACATCAGGTTCGGCCAGAGCTTCCAGTAGGTCCACATGCGCTGGCGTTCTTTGGGAAGATGATCGACCTCGGGCACGTATTTGCAATAGGCCCGGTTCGACAGGGACGGCATGCGCGCCGTTTCCAGCTCGCTGAAAATCTTGTGGACGCCGCGGTCGATGGTCAGTCGGTAGCTGTCGCCGAGCAGGCCGTGCAGCCCGTCATGGGCGACGCGGATATGCAGCGCGTCGACATAATTGTCGGTGGCGTTCTTCCAGTTCACCTCGCGGATGCGCTCGCCCACATGGCGCAGCGGTTTCATCTCCGCGACGCGATAAAGCGCCATCTCGTCGGCCACCGGCGTCATATAGGTTGCGAGCGAAGGCCCGCCGGCGCGGAACCGGATGAAGACGAACCCGGCGAACATATCGAGTTCGATCGGCGTCAGCCCGTGGTCGGCGCGGTCGAAATTCTCGTACTGGTCGAGATAGGGAACGCCGGACAGCCGTCCGTCGAGCTGATAGGTCCAGGCGTGATAGGGGCAGACGATGGACCGTCCGCAATTGCCATGCCCGCCGTCGAGCAGCCGCGCCGCGCGGTGGCGGCAGACATTGTGAAAGGCGCGGATGTCGCCGTCCTTGCCGCGCACCACGACGGCGAGTTCGCCGAACATCGAGAAGCTCTGATAGTCGCCGACGTTCGGGATGTCGTTGACATGACAGACGAGATGCCAGGAGGGGAGAAACACTTTCTCCTTCTCCAGCGCCATGAAGGCCGGGTCCGAATAGGTCCAGGCCGGCAGGCTCCACGATTCCTGCGAGGAAACGAGGGTGGGCGCGGGCTGGCGGTTGAGGGCCGTGTTGCTCATGTCGCTCCTGCCTGTCCTGTACGGACCATTGCCGTTTCGATTATCGAACCCGCCGCCGGGGCGGGCAAGCGCCAAAACGCACGGCGTTATTCCGCCGCCCTCGGCATGGGCGCCGCCGGGGCTTTCAGGCGCTTGATGTCGCGCAGTATTTCGCGGGCCGCGTTATGGCCGGGAAGGCCGGTGACGCCGCCCCCGGGATGGGTGGAGGAACCGCACATGTAGAGCCCTTTGAGCGGCCCGCGATAATCGGCGTGGCCGAGCGCAGGGCGAGCGCTGAAAAGCTGATCGAGGCGCAGTTGCCCGTGAAAGATGTCGCCGCCGACGAGCGCCAGCTTGCGTTCGAGATCGAGCGGCGAAAGAATCATTCGTCCGACGACGGAGGCGCGGAAGTTCGGCGCGTAATGGTCGATCGTGTCGATAATGAGGTCCGCCGCTTCCTCGCGGCTGCCGTCCCAGCTCGCGCCGTTCGGAAGCGTCGGCGCGAAATACTGGCAGAAGAGGCTCGCCACATGCGCGCCGTTCGGCGCCAGGCTGTCGTCTATGACGCTCGGAATGTGCATTTCGATGGCGGGTCGACGCGACCAGCCGAGCCGGCGGGCGTCCGTGTACGCCGTATCGAGATAGTCGAGACTGGGCGCGATGAGAATGCTGGCTCCGTGATGGCGCGCATAGCCCTTGGACGGGAGGCAGGCGAAGTCCGGCAGCTCCGACAGCGCGACGTTCATCCGGAACACGCCGGACGCCGAATGCCAGTTGCGCATGCGCTCGGCGAAATCGGCGGGAAGCGCCTCCTCGGCGATGAGTTTCCCGTACAGCAGCTTGGGATGGATGTTCGAGGCGACGGCGCGGGCGCGTATGGCCGATCCGTTTTCCAGAACCACGCCTTCGGCGCGGTCGCCGTTGACGATCACCTCTCGCACCGGGCTGGACACGCGGATGTCGACACCGGCCTCGCGGCAGGCGGAGGCCATCGCCTGGGTGATTGCGCCCATGCCGCCGATGGCGTGTCCCCATGCGCCCTTGACGCCGTCGGTCTCGCCGAAAACGTGATGCAGCAGCACATAGGCCGAGCCCGGCGTATAGGGGCTGCCGTAATTGCCGACGATGGCGTCGAATCCGAGCACGCCCTTGAGGATGTCGCTTTCGAACCAGTTGTCGAGAATCTCGCCGGCGCTCTTGCCGAAAAGGTCGAGCAGGTCCCGCTGGACGGTGACGCCGGCCTTGCGCAGCTGGTTGCCGAGCGACGCCGCTTCGAGAATATCGGCGAGTCCGCCGCCGACGTTCGGCGGCGCCTTGAGCAGGGTGTCGCGCAACAGATCGACCAGAGTGTCGAGCCGCGCATGATAGGCGTGGTAGGCGTCCGCGTCTTTCGCCGACAGCCTGCGCAATGCGGCGTCGTTCTCGGCTTCATCCCGGCTGAGCAGGAGATAGCCGCCCTTATCGTCGGGCGCGAAATACGCCATCGGCCGCATAACGACCTGCAGCCTGTGCCGCGTCAGCTCCATGTCGCTGATGATCTTCGGGTTGAGCAGGCTGACGGAATAGCTCGCCACCGAATTGCGGAAGCCGGGATGAAACTCTTCGGTGATCGCCGCGCCGCCGACGATCTCGCGCCGCTCCAGAACGCAGACGCGCCGTCCGGCCTTGGCGAGATAGAAAGCGCAGACGAGCCCGTTATGACCGCCGCCGACGATGACGACGTCAAAAGTCTCGGAAGCGCTCATAAATTCCTCTCTATGATGAGCCTATTCGGTTGAAAAATAGGCGAAAGCCTTGCGCGCTAGCCTATCGCAACGAAGGACTGTTTTGAATAGCGGCGCCGCGTGGGCTCTTTTGCGCTTTCGGGGCGGACCGATCTGCGTTATTTGATTGTGTACGGACTGAATGGCGCCGCGTCCGATGCGGTTGCGGCGTCTGGCGGAGAGAAGGCGCCGGGCATGCGCCCGCGGAAGGGCGCCGCAGCCGATCTCTCGAAAAGCGAAGCCGTCCGGCGGGCGTATAAAACGTCCCGAAAGGCGGCTTATTCCCGCCCGCAAAAAATTTTCCGGCGAACCCGCGCCAGTCTGTTGACGGTCGGCGAAGGCGTCGCAACAAGGCTATGCGCGCCGGATTCTGGTGTGGTATCTGGGCCGGCGGCCATCGGGCCGTCTCGTTTCGATTATTCGCCCGCCTGTCGGACCGGCGGCCGTCCGGGCGAAACGGACGCCTCGAAAGCCGGCGGGAACAGTCGAGTGGTGGGTCGCCGTTGCGAAGACTTCTACGCCTGAAAATCGTCTTGGCGCTGCTGGCGGCCGCCGTCTGCGGCGGCGCTTCGGCGTCCGCGCAGACGCTTCGGCTCGCCAGCGGGTTCGAATATACGCGCGGGCTGTCCGGCGCCCGGCTCTCTACGGAAAGCCTCATCGCCACGGCTTCGGCGCGCTATACGTTCGACAACTGGGCGTTCGGTCTCGTCATTCCCTATGTGAGCGTCACCGGGCCGGGGGCGCCGTTCGATCCCTATGCGGTTTCTGTTTATGCGCTCGTGCTCCCGGTCGGCGTCGAACAGTCGTTCGTGCCGTTGCTGTCGCTGCCGCAGGACGAAAGCTTTTTCTACCCGCAGTTGCGGCTGAAATCGGAAGGTCTCGGCGACGTCACGGCGAGCGCCTCGCGCTCGTTCGAGCTGAAGCGGAATCGCCTGTATCTGGACGCGACAGCGATCCTCAAACTGCCGACCGGCGACGCCGACAAGCTGATCGGCACCGGCGAAACGGATCTGACGCTGCGGTCCGATCTGGTTTACGAGGCGCCCGGTTTCGGCGTCTTCGCCGGCGGCGGCTATTCGCATACCGGGAAGTCGGAACGCTTCGACCTCATGGACCGCTGGCAGTTTTCGGCCGGCGTCTACAAGCCGATCGGCCCCCGCTTCACGCTTGGCGTCATTTACGACTGGCGCGAACCGCTGGTCGTCAACTCAGGCGAAATCAGCGAGATAACGTCCTATCTGTCGATGCAGGTCAGCGACCGTTTCAGCGTTCTCGCCTATTCCGTCACCGGATTGTCGGAGGCCAGTCCCGACATCGGCGCGGGACTGCGGCTCGCCGTCGACTTCGACGTCGGTTTTCCCAGAGGCTTCAACTGAAAATCTTTTGCGTTCCGGGCGGCGTCAGCGCTTCGACTGCAACGAGACGAGCAGCGCGTCGGATTCTTCCGGCGTCATGGCGCGCATTGTCGCGGTGAGGGAGGCGATCAGGGAATCCGGCCCGTCTTCGCCCGCCGGGAGGTAAGCGTCTTCCGGCGCGGCCGGTTCAAGCGCCGCGAGGCTCCAGCCGCGGCGGGCGTCAAGGCAGGCGAGGCCGTTCGCGGATGTTTCGGCGCCGGCGACCCTGAACGAACGGCAGACCTCGCCTCCGGAAGCTTGGTAGGTGGCGACGACGCGAACCTCGCCGCGAGCGGCGCCGTCCTTTTCATGCGACAGGGCGTCAGCGACGGCGGCGCTCGCCATCAGTATGGTTTCCTGGGGCGCGGAGGCCTGCATGAATGTCGTGCCGGCGACGGCCCCGACCGCCAGCGAGGCGGCCATGGCGGCGGGCGTCATCCACCCGGAAAAACGCCGCGCCAGCGGCGCCGGACCGACGGCGCGGCCAGAGTCGATGACCGTGTGGAGCAAGCGAAGCGGGATCGGCGCCGCGGCGACGTCGGCGTAGCTGCGGTCGATTTCGACTTTCAGGGCGCGATACTGGGCGAGCGCGTCGCGCAGCGCCGGGTCGATTTCAAGGGCGCGTTCGACGGCGTGGCGCTCGTCCGCGTCCGCTTCGCCGTCCGCGTAGGCCGTCAGCATATCGTCGGTGATTGCGGTCATGCTTTACTCCTAACCGAGAACCTGGGCGGCGAGCGTCTTGCGGGCTCTCGAGAGCCGGCTCATCACCGTGCCGATGGGAACGCCGAGATTGTGGGCCGCGTCCTTGTAGGAGAGGCCCTCGACGAGAACGTAGGCGACCGCCAGCCGCTGTTCTTCCGGCAGCGCGGCGATGGCGGCGCGCGTATCCTCGATCATGGCGCGGTCCTCGACCAGCTTGCGGCCGTCCTCGCCGGCGAGATGCATGGCGTCGCTAAGTTCGGTATGGCCGCCCCGGCGTTTGCTTGCGCGGCGTGAGTCGATCCATAAATTCTGGGTGATCTTGAAGAGCCAGCTGTCCATGCGCGTGCCGTTCTGAAAGCTTCCGAGGTTGCGCAGCGCCTTTTCTATCGCAGATTGTACGAGATCGTCGGCGTCGGCCTGATTGCCGGCGAGCGCAAGGGCGAACCGCCGCAGGCGCGGAATACAGTCAACGAGCTCTTTCCGCTTCGCTTGCAACGTCCGAAACCGGCGATTATTCGCATCTGCGATACAACGGCGGCAGTGTCATTTTATTCCGGCGCTGATCGATTCTTGTGACGGGGGCCGGGCGTCCTGTTGTATCTTGTCGCCCGAAACCGAGGAGTGATATAGGCGCTGATGCGTTTGTTCAATCTTGCAGTTGCGGCGATGGTTCTGGCGGCTGGGCTTTCGGCGTCAGTCCGGGCGCAGACCCAGCCCCGCGCGGCGGCCGAAACGGCTGACCGGATAGAACGGATATCGCGCATCGCCGGCCAGTATCCGGAGTACGGCGCGAGGGCGTTCCAGACGCCCCGGGGGGCGAACCTTGAAGTATCCCGCCGGCTCGGAACCGTCGCCGAGCGCATGAGCTTCGGGGCCCGCGAGTTCAACGTGCGCCGCAAGGAAGTGCTCGGCGTCGAACTCAGTCCCGCTTCGCTGGAGGCCGCCCGGGCGCTCGGGTTCGAAGTGCTGCGGTCGTTCCGTCTGGAGACGCTGGGCATACGGGTCGATGTGCTTCAGGTTCCGCGCGGCGAATCTGTGAAACGCGCCCTGCGCCGTCTCCGCGAGGCGGACCCCTCCGGCGCCTATGAACCGAATTCGCTCTTCGAACCCTCCGGCGCCGACGAGGCTGCCGACCTGAGCCTCGTAGCTTCCCGCCCGGCGATGATCGACGGCGGCGCCCCGCGCCGCGTCGGCATCATCGATACGGGCGCCGACCTGACCATCGATGCGCTGTCGGGCGCCGTCGTCGCGCAGGAAAATTTCGGCCGCGGCGATGAAATTACGCCGAGAGCGCACGGCACGGCGGTGGCGGCGCTCGCCCGTTACTACGGCGCCGACCAGCTTGTCATCGCGGACGCCTTTTCAGGGGACGTCGCCTTCGCCGACGCTGAAGCGCTGGCGCGCTCGCTCGACTGGATGGCGGCCGAGCGGATCGAAGTCATCAACATGAGCCTCGCCGGTCCCCCCAACGGCCTGCTCGAACTCGCCGTCAAGCGGATGGCTGACGGCGGCCATGTCATCGTCGCCGCTGTCGGCAACGAGGGACCTGACGCCTCGCCGCAGTTTCCCGCCGCCTATCCCTCAGTCATCGGCGTCACCGCCGTTGACGCGGACAACAGGATTTACGAACGCGCCAACCGGGGAGAGGGGGTCGACGTCGCGGCGCTCGGCGTCGGCGTCACGCCGCCCGGCGCGAACGTCGACAGGCCGCTCTCCGGAACCTCCTACGCGACTCCGCTGGTGTCGGCTTATCTCGCCCGGCGCATGCCGCCGCACGAGGCGATCGAAATCGAAAGCAGCATGGCGCTGATAAGATCAGTCGCCGTGGATCTGGGCGAACCGGGCTTCGATACGATCTACGGCGCGGGACTGCTGTCGCCCGACCGCTACCGGACCGCCAGCGGCGGCGAAACGAACTAGCGCCGTCCGCCGCCCCGAAAGTTTTCTCCGCATCGACGGAATAGCCGTCGCATCCCGCCGTTGTCCGCGCATGGTCGGGCGTTCCGCCTCGGTCTGTTTCAGTTAGAGGCCGGACGGCCGGGACGTTTTCAATGAAGCGTGGACTTCTGCTTGGGTGCAGCATCGCCTGCATCGTGCTGGCGACAGGCGCGCAAGCCGAGATCACCGGCAAAACGACGACGCCGGTTCGCTCGTCGACCATCAACAACAACAACCCTGGCGACGTCTCGATCACCAAGAACGGCTCCATCGAGCTGAAGGACACGGCCGGAATCATCGCCGTGCGCCTCGACAGCAATAACGCCGTCCACAATGCGGGAACGATCAGCATCAAGAACGCCAATGACGCGACCGGCGTGCAGATTGACGGCGGCGTGACGGGCAGCGTTCGCGTCTCCGGCAAGATCGAACTGCTCGAAGACTACGCGCGCACGGACGTTGATAAAGACGGCGATCTCGACGGGCCCTACGCCGTCGCCCTGCGCCAGAACGGGATCTGGCTCAAGGGAGCGGGCGGCCTGACGGGCAATATTATCATTGAAGCCGCCGGCGTCATTACAGTCGAAGGAAACGATTCCGCTGGCGTCCGTCTCGACAGCCTTCTGAACGGCGCCTTCACCAACGACGGATCGATTTCCATCGTCGGCTCCAATTCCATCGGCGTAGACATGCGCGCGGGAGTGACTGGCGGCTTCCTGCAATCGGGCAATGTAACGGCGATGGGCGAAAACGCCTCCGCAATCAAAGTCCTGGGCGGCGTCGGCGGCGCGTTCGTCAACGAGGGAATAGTTCAGGCGACAGGCTTCGCAAGCACGACCCTGACGAACTATGTCGACCCCGACACGCTGAAGGAAGGCGACAAGCCGATCTCCGAACGCATCGATGCAGAGGATCTGCTCGCCGGCGGCCCCGCGATCGCCATCGGCGGAAACGTCGCGAAGGGCTTCCTCAACAACGGCGCGGTCGACGATTTCGTCAGCCAGGCGGACAAGGACGACACGACGAAGGATACGGTCGAGGATTTCGACGAGAACCGTTCGACAGGGACGATCAGAAGCTTCGGCTCCGGTCCCGCCGTGCTCGTTTCAACCGAGCTTGCCGGCTCCGGCGATATCGTTTTCGGCAAGGTCGTCGAATCCGTTCGGGATTCGCTCGACGATGACAAGGACGGCGACCGGGCGGAGATCATCGCGACGTTTTCCTATGACGAAGGTTTCATCAACCGGGGAAGCATCTCCGCCAACGGCCTGAACGTGGGCTTCAATGCGACGGCCGTGCGCATCGAGGGCGCGGCCGACGGATCGCGAAAGACGATCATCGAGGGCGGCCTCCGCAACAGCGGGGCGATATCGGCGAAGGCGTTCGAAGCGGACGCGGTGGCGCTGTCCATCGGCCGCTATACGCAAACGCCGCAAATCATCAACAGCGGCAAGATCGAAGCCGGCGTCGCCACCGAAGGAAGCAACAAGGCGCAGGCGCTCCTGATCGAAGCCAACGCGGACGTGAAAGCCATCGTCAACACCGGATCGATCGCCGCCGTGTCTCGCGGCTATGCCGGCAAGGCGACGGCGATCGCGGATCAGTCGGGCGGAATCGAAACCATTCTCAACCAGGGAGTCATCTCCGCGAAATTTTCCGACGACGGCGAAACGAATGAAGGGCTCGGCGCCACGGTCGCCATCGATCTCTCCAGCCACGGCGCCGGCGACGGGGTGGTGATCACCCAGTCCTGGCGCACGCCCGTCGATGACGTGAACGGCGACGGGACGATCAACAACGGCGACGTCCTGACGCCGTCCATCGTCGGCGACGTGCTGTTCGGCGCCGGCGACGACGTCTTCAACATATCCGGCGGGACCGTGGAAGGGCTGGTGTCTTTCGGCGCCGGGAACGATGCGCTGACGCTTTCCAACGCCGCGATGGCCGGAACGATCAACCTGGGCGCCGGCGTCGATACGATCAGCTTTTCGAACGGCGCGTTTTTCCGCGGCTCGATCGTCGATGCGGATGGAACGGGCTCTCTCGCCGTCAGCGCCTCCGCCGTGGAGTTCGTCGATTCCGGTTCGCTGACCCTCTCGACGCTTAATGTGAGCGGCGGATCCGAACTCAGCTTCCTGTCCGGCGACGTCGACGAGCTGATCCCTCTGATACGGGCGACGTCTTCGGCCGTGATCGCCAGCGACACGACCATCAGCGTCAATGTGACCGAGTTCAAAAATCGCCAGCGGTCGTTCCTGCTGATCCAGTCCGCCGATCTGACGATTGTCGGCGGCGACTCCGTCGATGTCGATCTGGCGGTGAATGCGCCGGCGATCTTCAAGACCGCCATCGACATCAGCGATACCGAGCTGCGGGTCGATCTGACGCCGAAGACCAGTGCGGATCTCGGCCTGAACGTAAACCAGTCGGCCGCCTACAGCGCCTTTCTCAATCTGGCGGAAGCGAAAGCCGTCGTGGGCGGGGCTTTGACCAGCTATATGGCCGAAGACGAACTTGTCGTCGCCTATAAGCAGTTGCTGCCTGACTACTCGGATTCGGCGACGCGGTTCCTGTCTTCCGAAGCCTCCATCGTCAACGGCGCGCTGGCGCGCCGTTTCGACCAGATGCACGCCGATCCCGACCGCACGCAGGGTTTCTGGTTGATGGAGCAGACCGCCTATATGCGCGAGAAGGGCGACAGCGAGGCGGTCGGCTTCGACGGTTTCGGCGCTTCGTTCGAAGGCGGTTATGACCGGCGCATCTCGGACAACCTCGCGCTCGGCGCCAATATCGCGGCCCGTATCGGCAAATATTCGACGCCGGACGATGTCAGCGGGGAGACCGGAATTTCCGCCTACCAGATCGGTCTCTACGGCTCAGGCAAAGTCGGCGGGCTGATGATCGACGCGACGGGCGCAGCCGGCGTCGCGACAGTCGACTCGAAGCGGATCATTTCGTTCGGAGACATGCTCGACGTCTATGAAGGAAAGGCCGACGGATCGTTCTATTCAGGATCGGCGCGCCTTTCCTACAAGTTCGCTTTCGGATCGTATTACCTGATGCCGGCGGCGGCGATCGACTATTTCCGCCTGCATCAGAAGGAATATACGGAAACCGCGACTGCTTCGGATGCGCCGCTGGCGCTGCGCGTCGGCGAGGCGACGACGAGCAGGACGTCGGGAACAGCGCTTGTCCGTTTCGGTCATAACGGCGAGGGCGGGGCGCGTTACCAGCGACCGCAGGCGTTCAGTCAGTACTACTACGCGACGACGAGCGAGCTCAGATTTTTCCAGGACTTTTACGCCGGCTACCGGAAGGCCATCGACGAAGAGCTGTATAATGTCGAGGTCGCCTTTGCGGCGGCCGACGGCGACGTCTTCGAAATCTCCGACCTTAAAGGCTATGGCGACGCGGCGCTGTTCGGTCTGTCCATCGGCGCCGTCGGCGACGGCTTCACTCTTACCTTCAGTTACGACGGCGAGTTCGAGGATTCGGTGATGACCCACCGGGTCGGCGCCGCCTTCCGGCTGGTTTTCTGATTTCCGCCTGCGCAGAGGCGGAAGACCGCGCGCCCTTTCGACGCCCTTGCACCCCAACCGCCCGTCGGGAGGGCGCGCAACTACCGGGCCGGCCCTGCTGAGTCCCGCGCCTCAGGCGGCGGAGCGCGCCGCGCGCGCCGCCGAGAGCGGCAGGCGGATGATCGCCTTGAAGCCTTCGCCCGGCGCGCTCTCGAAGCTCAAAGTGCCCTTGTGCAGTTCGACGCAGCGCCGCGCGATGTGCAGTCCGAGGCCGGAGCCTTCATGCGCCCGGTCGAGCGAGGAATTGCCCTGGTAGAACGCCTCGCCGAGTCGCGGCATGTGTTCCGCCGCGAGCCCGACGCCGTCGTCCTCCACGCAAAGGAGGACGCCTTCGGCGGCGTCGTAACGGGCGCGCAGCGCGATGGCGCCGCCCGGCTGCGTGAACTTGACGGCGTTCGACAGAAGATGGCTGAGGGCTTTCGACATCGTGTCGTAATCGATGACGAGCGCGGGGAAGCCTTTCTCGACGATGAGATCGAGGGTTTTATTTTCCGCCGCCGCCTGCGCCTCGTATTTCGCCGAGCAGTCTTCCCACAGTTCGCGCAGCGAATAATCGTCCGGGTTGAGCGTGAAGTCGCCGCTGTCGAACCGTGAGATCTGGAGGATGTCATTGACGAGGCCGAGTAGCCGCCCGCCACTGTCGCGGATGAATTCAGCTTGCTTGCGCCGATCGGCGTCATCGGTGTTCACCAGAACGCCCGCAAATCCGACGATCGAATTCAGCGGCGTTCTGAGCTCGTGGCTCATGGTCGAGATCAACCGGTTCTTGAAATTCGCCGCGGCGATGGCTGATTCCTTGGCGGCGCGTTCGGCTTCTTCGAGATTTTTCCGCGCCGTGACGTCGCGCAGCGTGTAGGAGAAGTGCAGGTCGGGCGCATCGCCGCCCGCCGGCCCGCCTTTGATGCGGCCGAACGTGCTGGAGCCGGCGACTTCGAGGACGCGGGTTTCGCCGTCGATCGCCACCTTGTAATCGACCAGCGCCGGCGCTTCCGCCGCGCTTTCCGCGACGGCGCGCAGAGACGGGAAACCCGGCGCGGCGTCGCCGAGCATGGCGCCGGTGAGTTTTTCCTCCGGCGCGCCCAGAAGAAAGGACGCGCGCTCGTTGCACACGGCGATGCGGCCCTCGGCGTCGGTGATGATGACCCCGTCCGAACTGTCGCGCATGACGAGCGCGATCAGCGCCTGCTGCTTGATCGTTTCGAACTTCTGTCTGATCAGATCCCGGGCGCGCCGCCGAAGCTCTGCGAACAGCAGCCACAGCACCGCCCCGGCTTGAGCGGCGATCAGCGGCGCGACGTCGATGCTGACCGGCGCGGCCCATTGCACGGCGACGGGAACCGTGACGATCAGCGCCGCGACCAGCAGTTGAAGGCGCAGCAGCCGCCATGACCAGACGTCGCCGTGACGCAGAAGAACGACGAACAGCAGCGCCCCGAGGAGAACCATCGCCGTGTCGTTGACGCGCGCGATCGCGCGCCCTTGCACGAGGCTTTCGAAACCGAGAGCGTGCAGCAGCACGCCGGGGATCAGACCGTAGACAGGGGTCGCGAATTCGTCGCCGAGTTCTAGCGCCGTCGCGCCGATCAGCACCTGCTTGCCCGCAACGGCTTGCCTGTCGAAGTCGCCTCTTTCGATATCGGCGAAAGAGAGGCGTTCGATGCTGTGCGGGTCGATCGAATAGTCGATGAAGAAAGAGCCGGCCCTGCCGGGCGGCGCGTTCGCCAGCACCGAGGCGATCGATCCCCTGTAGGCGCCGTCCGAGGCGGAGCCGCGCCAGCCTCGCCGCACCGTTCCGTTTCGTTCGACGAGAAGGTTGACGCCGGCGACGACGGCGTTGTCGAGAAAATAGGGATTGGGCGCGGTGCGCTTCATGGCGCTGCGCGCGCCGGCGCGAGACTGATAGAATTCCGGGAGAACGACTTGCCCCGGATGAGCGTCGATGGCGGCTTTCAGCGCCGCATCGCCCGCCTCATCGCTGCGGGAGGAAAAATCCACGTCGAAAGCGACGAGCTCCGCCCCGGCGTCGAAGAGATTGTTGATGGCGTTAGCGTAGAGGCGGCGCGACCACGGCCAGCGTTCTTCGCGTTCAAGCGTATAAGGATCAATGCCGACGACGACGATCTCGCCGGACGGAGCGCGGTCGATGAGTCGGAACCGCATTTCCATCAGGGCCGCGTTCAGCGGCTTGAAAAGTCCGAGAAAGGAGAACGCGCCGATCGTCGCCGCAGCGAGCGCAAACGTCAGCGCCGTTCTCCCCCCCCGCATCGCCGTTAGCGTCCGAGCAGGCCGCCGAGACCGCCGAGCAGGCCGCCGCCGCCCGAGCCTGAACCTGATGAGCCGGAGGTTCCGCCTGAACCCGAACCGCCGAGACCGAGGTCGACGCCGGCGCCGCCGAGGCCGAGACCGACATCCAGTCCGCCGCCGCCGCCAAGGCCGAGATCGACGCTGAGCCCGCCGCCGCCGGCGCCGCCGACGCCGAGACCGGCGGTGACGCCGCTTCCGCCGCCGACGCCCGCGCCGAGGTCGACAGTCGTTCCGCCGACGCCCGCGCTAAGATCGACTCCGACGCCGCCCGCGCCTGCTGTCGCGCCGGCGCCGAGATTGACGCCGCTCGTGCTTCCGCCGACGCCCACATCGAGTCCGGCCGTGAGGCCGCCGCCGCCAAGTCCAACATCAGCGCTGGCAGTCACCGCGCCGCCGCCGAGATCGGCGCCGACGCCGGCGCTGAGCCCGCCGCTCGTATCGATCGAAGTGGTGACGTTTAGCGCGCCGCCTGTCGCGCCGCTGAGAGTCGAACTGACGCCCGCAAGAACCGTCTGCACGGCCCCGGTCGGGGATGCGGGCCGCGCTTGCACGCCCGTCGAAACCAGCCCGTCGGTGAGGCCGGAAAGATCGAGCGGTTCGGCGCCGATCGCCGCGGCGACGATCAGGCGTTCGTCCGCAAGCGACGCATGCTGGGCGCCATTCGGCGCATTGTCGGCCTTCTGGAGCGACTTGCTCTCGCCGTCGCCTTTGACTGGGGCGTTGTCGCTGCGCTCGAAAGTAATGACGTCCGGACGGTCTTTCGACACGAACACCGTCGAGCCGCCGGGAACGTTGGCGACCGCGCCGCCGACATGGGTTCTCACCTCGACAAGGCCTTCGGCGACGTGCACCGAGTCGCCCAGCGGGCCCGAGGTCACCGTGAACGTCGTGCCCTTGACGACGGCGGCGACGATCGGCGTGTCGACTTCGAAATGCTGAACGGCGCGCTTGTCCACCTTGAACATCAAGGTGCCGAGTTCCTGCACGACATGCGTGAATCCGCCCTGCTGTTCAGCGGGAAGCGACATGCGGCTGTTGGCGCTGACGACGATCTGCTGAGCGCCGCGGCGAAGCACCGCGTATCCGTCGCCGCCGGTGGTGATGATGTCTCCGGGCCGCAGAGAGGCGTTGAGCGATGCAGGCTGGACGCCTTCGCCCGCCGAGACGACGCGAACAGCGCCGTCGGACTGAGCAACCACCCAGGCGCCGCTCTGGGCGGCGGCGCCGCCGATTGCTGCAAACGCCAAGGCTAAAGACAGAAATACGATTCGCGCCGCCTGCATGTCGAACTCCCGCGCCGATCGCCGGCGCTTCAACAGAAACTGGACTTTGCGCGACCTGACATGACGCGCCCTCCGCGTAAAAAATTGTCACCAACTTCTTAACAACATGTCTCGAAGACCAGATAAAACTACGGTTTATACAAACCAATTATTATCCTTACCGCGCTTATTAAGCATGGCGGCTCTCTATTCTCCGTGCAGGGCGGTTGTGAGGATTATTTGGTGTCTAAAAAAAATGATAACAACCGGAAGGGGATTGCGTCCTTATTCGCTAAAATCTTAGCGGCGCATCTTACGTTCTGTTTCATGGCCGGAGCCGGTTTTTCCGCCGCCGCCCAGGTCGTCGACCAGACCGAGCATCGTCTCAGAACGCTAGAGGAGACCCGCCCGGCGCCCGAGAAGGAGCTGCCGGCCTTGCAACGTCCTCTCGAGGCCGAAACCGCAATCGACCAGACGAAAAGCTTTACGCTCACCGCGATTTCGGTGCGCGGAGCCACCGTATTCAAACCCGAGCGTTTCGCGCCGCTTTACGATTCATATCTGGCGCGCCGCGTGACGCTCGCCGATATCGCGGCGATCGCGCAGGCGATCACCGACCTCTACCGCAAGGAAGGCTACTTTCTCTCGCGCGCCGTTATTCCGCCCCAGGATATCGAGGGCGGATACGTGGTCATCGACGTTCTCGAGGGCTATGTCAGCGACGTGCAGCTTCTCGGAGACGAAAGTCCCGCGGCGCAGTCGATCATCGACGGAATCGTCGAGACGCAACCGACACGGCTTTCCGACATCGAGCATGCGATGCTGCTGATCAGCGACCTCAGGGGCGTCAGGATCGTACGCAGCGCCATGGCCCCAGATGTCAACGACCTTCGCCGCTATACGCTGGCGTTGACTCTGAAAGTCGACAGGATTGCGGCGAGCATTTATTCGGACAACCGCGGCACCGAGGAAGTCGGCCGCACGCAGACCTTCGTACAGGGAGCCGCCAATTCGGCGCTGCTGTCGGGAGACCAGATCGGCGGCGGCCTGTTCTTCACGCCGATCGATCCGAACGAACTTCTGTTCGGCCAGCTTTATTATACGGCGCCCATTGGATCGAGCGGTTTGTATGCGACCTTCTACGGCGCGGGATCCCGCATCCGTTCGGGCGGCGATCTGGCGGCGTTCGACGTTGAAGGCGAGAGCGTGCAGGCGCTGGCGCGGCTTTCCTACCCGCTGGTGCGCACGCGGGCTTTCTCGCTATGGGGCAACGTGGCTTTCTCCATGCGGCGCGTTCAGGAAACCCTGCCGGCGACGCTCGTTTATGAAGACAAGGTCCGCACGTTGATCGCTTCTGTGAACGCCACATGGCGTCGCTGGGGCGGCGTCACGACCTTCTATGGAGAATTCGTGCGGGGTCTCGGCGTGCTGGACGCCTCGGACGACGCATCCGCTCCGTTGTCGCGCGCCAACGCCGGCCGGCTGTTCACCCGCGGCCGCATCGAGGCGACCCGCACGCAGAATTTCGGCGAGAAATTCCAGCTCTATGTAGCGGGCACGGGCCAGACGGCGGACGGCGCGCTGCTTTCCTCCGAGGAGTTCGCTTTCGGCGGCTCCCGTTACGGGCGCGCCTATGATTATGCGGCGATCGCCGGCGACGACGGGGTCGCTGCGGCGGCGGAATTCCGTTTCATCAACAAGACGGATCTGCCGGTGCTGAAAGGCTATCAGGTTTTCGCCTTCTACGACGTCGGGAAAGTGTGGAACAACAATCCGCTGCCGTTCGAGCGCGACAACGTCACCATCTCCTCGGCCGGCGCGGGGCTTCGCCTCAACCTCACCGACAAGGTGCGCGCGACTTACGAAGCGGCGCGTCCCGTCGACGGTCTGACAGGCGATTTCGCCGACGAAAAGTGGCGGCATTTCTTCTCGCTGTCGGCGAGTTTCTAGCCGGCGGCCCAGCGCGAGAACAGGGTGGCCTCGGCGCGAGCCGCGTTGAGGCGGCGGATGGCGTCGGCGGCGGCCGCTGAAAACGCCTCTCGCGCGCCCCGATGCGCCGAAGCCGCGAGCTTGCTCGGGTTCTTCTTGAGGAAATCCGTTTCATCGGCGCACTTGGCGACGGCGCCGTCTGTCGCCGCCGCGGCGAGATCGAAATCGGCCATGAGGCGCAGATGCCTGGCTTTCGCCGCGTCGAGCGCGGCTTCCTCGCGCCGTCGGGCTTCCGTTGACTGGTAGGCGAGATCGGCGTTCCAGCTCGTGAACCAGCGGGCTCCGGCGTCGCGCGCCGTTCTCATCTCTATACGGAGATTTTGCGCCGCATGCGCCGCGCCGTCGCAGGCTGCGCCGGCCTTGCCGATCTGGTTCGCGAGCGCCGAACCGTCGAGCCCGGCGACCGCAATTAGTTCGGAGTCGGCGCGCCGCAGGGAAGATGCCGAATTCTCTGCGGCGTCCGCGACGGCGTCGAGCCGCTGCATGGCGACGTCGCGGGTCGAGACGCCGCGCCTTTCGAGCGAGTCCGAAACGGCCGTAGCGCAGCCCGCGGCGGCGAGCAGAGCGGCGGCGATGATCGTTCGGCGCATCGGATTTCCCCCTCTATATAAAGCTCATTTCAGGCTTGTTTTTCCGGTCAGGGATATGGAGCGAAGTTCAGTTTCAGCCCCGGCCGCGGCCAGCGCAGTTTCGCGAGCTTTCCGCCGCCGGACAAGGTCACCCAGGCGTCCATCATGTCGGCGCCGCCGAAACAGATATTGGTGGGGAACAGGTCGGGCAGGGCGAGATGCTCGAAGGCGCCGTCCAGCGCGAACGTGGTGATCCCGCCGTTGAGCAGCGTCGCCACGCAGATATTCCCGTTCGCCTCGACGGCGAGCGAGTCGAGAAACTGATAGCCGGGAAGCGACGCGACGACGCGGCCGGGAAGCGGTATCGGCGAGGGCGCGAGCTCGCCGGGCGCCGCCACGTCGAACGCCAGCAGGCGGCCGGACATGGTGTCGGCGACGTAAAGCGTCTTTTCATCCGGCGACAGGCCGACGCCGTTCGGCGTCGCCATCGGATAGAACGCCTCGACGATCCTCGATCCGTCCGGCAGCGCATAATAGAGGCCGCCATGGTCGCGTGCGTGCGGATGGCTTTTGCCGTGATCGGTGAACCAGAAACCGCCCGCCCGGTCGAAGACCAGATCGTTGGGGCCGCTGAGGCGATGGCCGGCGACCTCCGTATACAGCGTTTCGACCGCGCCGGTTGAAAGATCGACGCGCTGGATCGAGCCGCCTTCATAGCCGGGCGGCGCGTCGCCGGAGATGGTCTGCCCCATCACCGTGCGCCATTCGAAGCCGCCATTGTTGCAGACGTAGACCTTGCCGTCGGGTCCGAGCGCCGCGCCGTTGGGACCGCCCGGCATTTCGGCGACGATTTCGGCTTTTCCGGAAGAAGAGATCCTGGTCAGCGTCTGGCGCTTGATCTCGACGAGGATCACCGAACCATCCGGCATCGCCACGGGCCCTTCGGGGAACTCCAACCCTTCGGCGACGATCTCCATGAAATTTCTCCCCTTTTTCGGCTTTTCTTAACATTGCGGCTGGGGCCGACACTTCATACATTGCCATTTCGGGCGCGCTGAGTCGCCTCATCGCGCAGTTCGGCCTCACAAGGGGAGACTCGCATGCCAGGCTGGCTGATATTTCTCGGGATCGTCGTCGTTCTCGTCTTCTTCGTCGTCGCCATCTACAACCGCATCGTCGGCCTCAACCAGCGCGCCGATCAGGCTTTCGCCGACGTCGACGTGCAGCTGAAACAGCGCCATGACCTCATTCCCAATCTGGTCGAAACGGTGAAGGGGTACGCGTCGCATGAAAAGTCGACGCTCGACGCCGTCATCAACGCCCGCAACGCCGCCGCAAGCGTGCACGGACCGGCGGCGCAAGGCGCGGCGGAAGGCGCGCTGGGCGCGGCGCTCGGCAAACTCTTCGCGCTCGCCGAAGCCTATCCGGACCTCAAGGCCAACACCAACTTCCTCGAATTGCAGCGCGAGCTTTCCGACGTCGAGAACAAGATCGCCGCAGCGCGCCGCTTCTTCAACAGCGCCATCCAGGAGTTCAACACGGCGATCCAGCAGATTCCCGGCAACTTCATCGCGCCGCTCGGCGGATTCAAGAAACGCGAATTCTTCGAGGTGCCTGAGGGCAGTCGCGAGACGATGGAAGCCGCGCCGAGCGTAAAGTTCTGAATGCGATGAGCGGCGCCGTCCCGGAGCCGGCGGTACGTCTTCTGGAGGCCGGGGACGCGGAGGCGGTCGCCGCCGTCCTCGCCGACGCTTTCGCCACGGATCCCGTGATGAGCTGGACGCTAGGGGGCGGGGGCCGGGCCTATCGCTTGTTTCTGGAACTCGCCCGGCGCATTTATCTCGCGCGCGGCTTCGGCCACATCGTCGGCGACGACGCAGCGACGCTGTGGCTGCCGCCGGGAGAAACTGCGGCGCCTCGGTTGTTCGACGAACTCGGCGTCGCCGGAGCCGTGTTGCGCGCCGGCGGCCTGAAGGCTCTGATGCGGGGAAAGACGATCGGCGACATCATGGCGAAGCATCATCCGCCGCGACCGCATTATTATCTCTTCGCGGTCGGGGTGCGCGACGGCCGTCAGGGCGAAGGGCTTGGCGGGCGTCTTATCCGCGAAGGGCTGGCGCGCGCCGATACGGAAGGCGTCGGCGCCTATCTGGAAAATTCCAACCCGAGGAATACGCCGCTTTATCAGCGGCTCGGCTTTGCGGCGACGGCGCTCCTGCCGCTTCCGGCCGGCGCGCCGCCGCTGCTCGCCATGCTCCGCGAACCTGCGGCGGGGTGAAGCCTGATGGGCGCGTTTGGTCTGCAGACTCACATCTGGAACAACAACCTGAAGTCCGTCGCGCTGCTGCTCGGCTTTCCGGTGCTGCTGGTGCTGCTGCTCTACGGCCTCAATGTGGGTTATGTCGGTCTTGTCGGCGAGGCGCGGTCGTTCGAGGAAGGGCTTCGGCTGGCGCTCGATTATACGGCGCGGTCGTGGCCGTTCGCGCTGATCGGGGCGGGCGTCTGGTTCCTGATCGCCTGGGCGTTTCACCAGAAAATGATCGAGGCGTCGACCGGCGCGCGCGGCCTGACGCGCAAGGAGGCGCCCGACCTCTACAACATGCTTGAAAATCTCTGCATTTCGCGCGGCCTGAAGACGCCGAAGCTCTGCGTCATCGAAACCGGCGCGCTGAACGCCTTCGCCAGCGGGATCGACGAGCGCACCTACACGGTGACGCTGACGCGGGGGCTGATCGAGCGTCTCGACCGAGACGAGCTCGAAGCGGTGATGGCGCACGAACTCACGCACATCATGAACCGCGACGTGCGGCTGCTCATCGTCGCGGTGATTTTCGTCGGCATCTTTTCGTTCGTCGGCGAGCTCATCTTCCGCGGTTTCTTCCGGTCGGGCGTGCGGGTGGGCGGACACACGAGGTCGAGGAACGGCGACAGCCGCGGCGGCGGGTTGCTCATTCTGGTCGCCGTGGCGGTGATCGTTCTCGCCTATGTGCTGGCGATGGTCATCCGTTTCTCGCTGTCGCAGAAGCGCGAATATCTCGCGGATGCGGGCTCGGTGGAGCTGACGCGCAATCCCGATGCGATGATCTCGGCGCTGGAAAAGATTTCCGGCAAGAGCGACGTCGACGCGCCCCCCGACGTGCGGCAGATGATGGTCGAGAACACCGCGCGTTTCGCCGGCGTTTTCGCCACGCATCCGCCGATCGAAAAGCGCATCAGGGCGCTGAGGGAATTCGCGGGCGGCCGCTAGGCCGGTTCAACGAAACTTAAGTCCTGTCGCCTTGTTGAGGGCGCGTATTTCGCCGGGCGTCTTGCAGACAATGAGGCAATCCTGCCCCAGTCCATGCGTGGCGATAATTTTCTCGGACCCTGCCTGTTTGAGATAGTCGCCCAGAACGGTGAAGACGGCGGGATCGACCCAGTCGTCGTCGACCCGCAAGTCATGGCGCCGGACCTTGTCGGCGTCTCGCACTTCGATCCAGGCCTTGCCTTCCTCAAGATCGACACTATCGGAGAATCCGAGCGTATCGAGCGCGGGCGCCGCGAGACGCGCGATATTTTCGGCGATTCTTACATAGGAGCCGGCGTCCTCGATCGTTTCCGTATCGAAATGCCATACGCCGTTGGAATGATGGCCCTTCGTTTCGAAAGTCTCCTCGTCGAGCATTTCATCGCCCATGGCGGCGAGAAGCGCCTCGAAATTGTCAAGCGCTTCGCCCCATTCGGATTTCAGGACGCCGATGGAGCGCTCGCTCGACAGCCGGATGCCGTGCTCGTCGAGAATCGCGAGCATTTCCGTCAGGTTCTTCTTGCTTTTGAACAGTCCAAACATACGATTTCACTCACTTACTGATAGAGCACGCCCGGCAGCCAGGTCGCGAGCTGCGGGAATAGCGCGAGAATCGCCAGCATGGCGATCTGGATGAGAATGAACGGCATGGCGCCGCGATAGATCGCGCCGGTCGTCACTTCCGGCGGCGCGACGCCCCTGAGGTAGAAGAGAGCGAAGCCGAAGGGCGGCGTCAGGAACGAGGTCTGAAGGTTCACCGCCATCATCACCCCGAGCCACACCGGCGAGACGCCCATGGCGAGCAGCGCCGGCGCCACCAGCGGCACGACGACGAGGGTGATCTCGATGAAATCGAGGAAAAATCCGAGCACGAACATCACCGCCATGACGGTGATCATCGCGCCGACGACTCCGCCGGGCGTCGCATGCAGAGCGGCGCGCACCGTCTCATCGCCGCCGAGGCCGCGAAACACGAGGCTGAACAGCGCCGCGCCGATGAAAATGGTGAACACCATCGTCGTGACGCGCGCCGTCTGGTCGGCGATGGCGGCGAGCGCGCGTTCGCGGGCGAGACGGTGGAGCGCGGCGAAAAGACCGAGCGGAACGACGAGGCAGAGCGCGAGGGCGAGGACGACGCCGGCCCTGTCGCCTGCGTTTATCGCCGCTCGTCCGAGCCGCAGATCGACGAAAGTCGTCAGCGCGATCAGACCGAGAATGGCGATCGCGCCGGCGTATACGGCGTATCGCGCGAAAGAATCCCGCTGCGTCAGACGCGCGCCGGCGATCAGCATGGCGCCGAGCGCGCCGACGCTCGCCGCTTCGGTGGGCGTCGCGGCGCCGCCGAGAATCGAGCCGAGCACCGCGATGAAGAGCAGCAGGGGCGCGGGCAGGGTCTTCATGGCGGCGGCGAAAACTTCGCCGCGCCCGCTCAGCTCGGCGGCGGGAATGGCCGGCGCCTTGTTCGGCGCGGTGAACGCCACGAAAGCCTGATAGAGAATGTAAAAGGCGACGAGCAACAGGCCGGGGATGAGGGCGCCCGCGAACAGGTCGCCGACCGATACGGTCTCCGGCGCGAACACGCCGCGTTCGAGCTGCGATTTCTGATAGGCGTTGGAGATCACGTCGCCGAGCAGGATCAGCACGATCGACGGCGGAATAATCTGGCCCAACGTTCCCGCCGCGGCGATAGAGCCTGAGGCGAAGGCAGGATCGTAGCCCCGGCGCAGCATGGTCGGCAGGCTGAGCAACCCCATCGTCACCACGGTGGCGCCGACGATGCCGGTCGAGGCGGCGAGCAGCGCGCCGACGAGCGTCACCGAAATCCCGAGCCCGCCCCGCAGCGCGCCGAACAGTTTCGCCATCTCGTCGAGAAGCTCTTCGGCGATCTTCGACTTTTCCAGGATGACGCCCATCAGGATGAACATCGGCACGGCGATCAGCGTGGTGTTGGAGACGGCGCCGAAAATCCGCTGCGGCATCGGCAGCACGTAGGAGATGTCGAAGACGCCCATCGAAAGGCCGATGAGGGCGAAGACGATCGCCACGCCGGCGAGGCTGAAGGCGACCGGATAGCCGGCCATCAGGCAAAGGCAGAGGGCGGCGACCATGGCGATGTCGAGCCAGCCCGCCGCGGCGCAAAGACATATTCCGTGCGCGTCGAGCCACTCCATCGTTCAGGGCCTCCCGCGCAACGTTTCGCCGG
Organism: Pseudomonadota bacterium; assembly: GCA_036337175.1. Lineage (GTDB taxonomy): Bacteria > Pseudomonadota > Alphaproteobacteria > Caulobacterales > Parvularculaceae > Amphiplicatus. Next base: position 53,716 of record JAYZEQ010000006.1, on the reverse strand, counting down.
CTTTGACGGCGATGGAAAACCCAGCCATCGAGAGCAGAACGGCGAAGGCCGGGATGCAGGATTTGAGCAGGAAGAGGGCCGGCACGCCCGACGCTTCGGCCGAGCCTTCCCTCACCGCCCAGGACTGGCCGACATAGGGCGAAGCCGTCCAAAGAATGAGAAGGCAGACAGGAAACAGGAAAAGGTAGGCGCCGAGGAAGTCGATCAGCGCTTTGCGTTTCGGCGATGCGTCGCGATAGAAAACGTCGACGCGCACCTGGTCGTTGGTGAGCAGCGCATAGCCTGCGGCGAGGAGGAACACCGCGCCATGCATGTAGGTGATCGATTCCTGCATGGCGAGAAAACTGACGCCGAACACGTAGCGCAGGATGACCACCGCGAACTGCACGAAGGCCATTACGAAGACCAGCCACATCACCGTGCGTCCGACGCCGCGGGCGACGGCTTCCAGTTTCGGCGCGAGTTTTTCCGCGACGCTTCGCGGCCCGCCTGCGACGGCCGCCAGAATGGCGAGCGCGGTCGCGCACCCCGCGAAAAGCGCCAGGTCGAACGAGCGGACATTGCCGACGAAGCGCGGCGCGAGCGCGACGAAGACGAGCCCGGCGGCGGTCAAGCCGGCGACCAGGACAAGCCAGAGAATGGAGCCGGCGACGCGCCTGTGCGTCGCCAGCGCGGCGAGCGGCAGCAGCATCAGCGGGAAGGCGATTCCCGCCGTGAGCCAGTTCAGTATGTCGCCGAGAAGGGTGAGCATCTGTCAGAGCGAAAAAACGGAACGGCGGATCGCCAGATACGTTTCGTCGGCGAGGCGGCTCCACTCTTCGGCGCGGCGGAACGAGGCGCGGTAGCTCTCGAAGATGCGCCGGGTGATGTCGTCGCCCGCCGCCATCTCGGCGAGCACGGCCTTCGACGCCCCGGCGAGGGCGCGCAGGACGTCGTCAGGAAACTGGCGAAGCTGCACGCCGTGATCCTTCACGAGCTGCTCGAGCGCCACGGCGTTGTAGTGGCCGTACTCGGCGATGGCGAGGTGGTTGGCGCGCTGGCAGGCGCCCTGAACGATGGATTTTTCCTGCGCCGTGAAATCGTTCCAGACGTCGAGATTGACGCCGACCGAAAGCTGCGCGCCCGGTTCGTGGATGCCCGGAACGTAATAGAACTTCGCCTCGCGATAGAAACCGAAGGCGAGATCGTTCCACGGGCCGACCCATTCGGCGCCGTCGATGGCGCCGGATTGCAGCGCCTGATAGATCTCGCCGCCCGCCAGCGCCACGGCGGAAGCGCCGATGCGGCGCAGCACTTCGCCGCCGACACCGGGCATCCTGACTTTCAGCCCGCGCATGTCTTCCAGCGAACGGATGTCGCGCTTGAACCAGCCGCCGGCCTGGTTGCCGGTGTTGCCGGCGGCGAACGGCTTTATCCGGAAGCGCGCAGCAAGTTCGTCCCAAAGCTGCTGGCCGCCGCCGAATTCCGTCCACGCCATGATTTCGCTGGCGGTCATGCCGAAAGGAACGGCGGTGAAGAAGGGGAAGCCCTGCGACTTGCCGATCCAGTAATACTCCGCGCCATGATAAAGATCGGCGGCGCCGTTCGACACGGCGTCGAACGCCTCGAAGGCGCCGACCAGCTCGCCGGCGGCGAAGATGCGGACGCGCATCGCGCCGCCGGACATTTCGGTGATGAACTGCGCCGTGCGCTCCGCCATGGTTCCGAGGCCGGGAAAGTCCTTCGGCCAGGTCGTCACCATCTTCAGCTCGCGCTGGCGCCGGCCGGGAAGCGCGCCGATCTCGCCGGCGGCGGGCGCGCCGCAGTCGCAGCCCGACACGAGCGAGGCCGCGCCGAGGGCGCCGCCCGTCAGCAGCTTGCGACGTCCGATCATTCTGCCTCCCGTTTCGCGGCTATCTTATTCTTCCGTGCCGGCTTCCTGCTTTTCCGCCGATTCTTTTTCTTTCGCCTTCTCGCGCTTCCAGCGCTGGAAGTCCTCTTCCATTTCGCGCCGGCTTCTTGCTTCGCCGACGCTCCTGTCGACGGCCATCGACGTGGCGCTGTCGTCGCCTGTGGCGTAGCAGCGGTCCTCAAGCGTGAAGCAGCGCTGCATGCAGGCCGAGCGGGCGGGGCCGTCGCCGTCGAGGCTGGCGCATTCCGTCTGGCACTGGTTCTGGGAGCCGGCGCAGCGGTCTTCGGCGTAGCCGAATGGCGCGCCGATCTCGCCGTTGACGCAGGCGGAAACGAGCAGGAGGGCGGCGGCCAGCGCCGGTTTTCGAACACGGAAAAAGAGCAAGATCCAATCCTTTTGGCTAAGCCCTGCCGCCCGCGCGAGAGGCTAGCGCGGCGGCGGGGGGACTGCAAAGGCGGCGGAGCCGCTTTCAGCGCGCGGCGGTCCTTTTCTCTGCGGAACGAAGGCTCAGTACGCGCTGGCGTACGGCCGGGTCGAAGAACTTGACGATGCGCTCGCGCGCCGCCTCGGCGCGGCACTCCTCGATCGAAGCGAGTTTTTCGAGATACGGAAGCGCATGGCCGAGCAAGGCGGCGCGCAACATCTCCCACTTGCGGTCGAGCTTATGCTGGAGCCGGACAGGATCAGCGGCGACATCGCCGACATGCGCGGCGTGCTGAAGGGCTTTCGAACGCCACACGGAGGGAACGGCGCGGTCGAACCTGAAGACCAGCTGGCAATCGGAGAGGCGCGGGCGCGGCTTGTTGCAAAGCTGGCGGACGCAGACGCCGAGCAGAACGGCGCAATCTCGACCGTCCCTGCTGCGGCGCAGTCCGACGACGAGGATCGTCTCGTCATTCGCGCTTCGCCACAGCGTCCCGTCCTTGGCGTAGCTCCGCTCCGCCATGATCGGCGAGAGGCGCTCCTCGATCAGTTTCGGGAAAGACGGCGCGGACGACGGCACGGAATCAGCTTGTCCGGTCCATCCGCACCCAGCCCGAGGCGGTGAGCCGTTCGAGAGGCTGGAACGAGCGCTTGTAGTCCATCTTGCCCGACCCCTCGACCCAATAGCCGAGATAGATGTAGGGCAGCGAGAATTCGCGGGCGAGCGCTACATGATCGAGAATCATGAACTGGCCTAGACTGCGGCGGGCTTCCTCCGGCTCGAAGAACGAGTAGACCATGGAGAGACCGTCGGTGAGCCGGTCGGTGAGGGCGCAGGCGATGAGACGTTCCTCGCCGTCTTCTCCTCGGGTCAGGTACTCGACGATCATCGTGTCGACCGCCGTCTCCTCGACCATGGCCGCATAGTCGAGAACGGTCATGTCGGCCATGCCGCCGTCGAAATGGCGAGCGTCGAGATAGCCGCGCAGTACGGAGAACTGCTCGCCGGTGGCGCGAGGGGAGCGGATGCGCCGCACCAGGTCGGCGTTGCGGGTCAGCACCCGGCGGCGCGACCGCGACACCTCGAAGTCTCCCGCGACGATCCGAACCGGCACGCAGGCCTGGCAGCTCTCGCAGGCGGGAACATAGATAATGTTCTGTGAACGACGAAACCCGCGCCGGGTCAGCATGGCGTTCATGGAAGGCGCGGACGGCCCCCCGAGATAGGAGAACACCTTGCGCTCCGTCTTGCCCGCCAGATAGGGGCAGGGGGACGGCGCGGTTATATAGAAATCGCCGCCCTCAAGGCCGAACCGGCGGGTTACGTCTTCATTACGCATTGCGCATTCCTAACGCAGGAATCTTAGCGGCCCATTATCGAAGGGGCAAGAAAGCCGAGGGATTCGCCGCCTTTCACATCATCCCCGCCGCTGAAAAGTAGATCGGGGCGACGATGGAATAGACGATCCACAGGACGAGAATGAGCGGGCCGCCGACGCGGATATAGTCGCTGAATTTGTAGTGGCCCGGCGTCATGACGAGGAGATTGGTCTGGTAGCCTATCGGCGTCGCGAAGGGGCAGTTGGCGCCGTAGATGACCGTCAGCGCGGCGACTTTGGGATCGACGCCGGCGAGGCTGGCGGCGCTGACGGCGATGGGCGTGAACAGAACCACCGTGGCGTTGTTGGAAAGAACGTTCGTGGTGGCCGCCGAAAGGATGAACATCGCCGACACCAGCGCGGCCGGCCCGAAATTGTCGGCGATCATGGCGACGCTGGAGCCGATGAGGTCGGAACCTCCGGTGTCGGTCAGCGCCGCGCCCATGGCGATCGACGATCCGATCAGCAGATAGATGCGCCGGTCGATGGCGCGCGCCGCCTGCCGGATGTTGAGGCAGCCCGTCGCCACCATGGTCATGGCGCCGACAAAAGCGGCGACAGCGATGGGTACGATTTCGGTCGCCGCGGCGACGACCACGCCGATGAAAATCAGCGCGGCGGCTCGCGCGTGGCGGGCGGCGGGAAGGCCGGTCATCGACCATTCAAGGATAAGAAGATCGCGGTCGGCGCGCAGCGCCTGCACGTCGGCGGTGGAGCCGACGATCAGCAGGACGTCCCCAGCTTCGAGACGAATCGTGTTCATCTGCGTCCGGATCATCCGGCTGCGGCGCTCGATCCCGAGAACCACGCAATTGCGCTGATAGTGCAGCCCGATCTGGGCGACCGAGCGGCCGATCATCCGCGAACCCGGCGCGACCACGGCCTCGACCATGGAAAGCTGGGTCGAGCGCTGCGCGCCCGATTCAAGCTCGAGCGTCGTTTCCGACATCAGCCCCTGCAGCATGTCCGGATTCGAGCGCAACAGCTTGGCCAGCGCCGCGTGGGTGGCGGAAAGAATGAGAACATCGTGCGGCCGGAAGGAAAAATCGTCATAGGGCGGAAGGATCGCCTGTCCGCGCCGCTGCACCATGCGGACGGTGATGTCCGGCAGGTCGGGGAAGAGGCCCGATATGGCGCTCTTGCCGACGAGAGGATGGCCCGGCGTGACGTCGATCTGCGCGAGAAACTGCTTGCTCTCGCGTTCGCCCCGCATGGCCTCCGGATCGTCGCGCCGCGGCAACAGGAAGCGGCCCGCCGTCGCGAGGTAAAACAGGCCGACGCCGCCCAGCACAAGCGCCAGCGGCGTCAGATCGAAAAATGCGATCTTCTCGCCGGTCTCCCGGAAGAACGCGTCGGCGGCGAGAATGTTGGTCGAGGAGCCGATCACCGTCGTCATGCCGCCGAGCAGCGCGATGAACGACAACGGCATCATCAACCGGGAAGGAGGAATCTTTCCCTGCGCGGCGATGGCCGCGACGAGCGGAATGAACATCACGACGACGGGCGTGTCGTTCAGGAATCCGCTGATCATGAAAGCCAGAATATAAACGCCGAGCGTGATGACGATGGCGCGCTTTTCGAACGCGGCGACGAGCAGCCTTGTCGGCGTCTCCATGGCCCCGGACTGGAAGATGCCCTGTCCGATGATGAGCAGGCACAGAATGGCGATCAGCGCCGGGTTGGCGAACCCCGCGAACAGATCCTGCGGCGCGAGCAGGCGGCCTCCGCCCGGATCATAGAGGGGGGCGATGTGGAACAGGATGAGGAACGCCGAAAGCGAGCCGGCCGCCACCAGTTCGATCGGAAAGCGATCGACGGCGTAGAGGACGATGGTGACGAAGATGATCGCGAAGGTCGCCCAGGTCTGCCAGGGCGCGGCGGCTGCCAGGTCCATGTCGGGTCTGTGGGCCTTTCTCCGTGGCGGCGAGGCCGCCAGCCCATGAGCGTCATGGGGCCGGGGCGCTTTTTATTTTCGGTGATTGGTGCTAACCGCACAAGACCTAAGATATTCAACGCGTTGCTCTTTCGGCGCGGAAAAGGAACAAGGCGGCGGGCTTCTGCGTCGATGAACGATCCCTACAGACCTCTGAAGGACGCTTTCGGTCGCTTTGCAACCGGGGTGACGCTCGCGGGCTGCATCGGCCCTGACGGCAAGCCTGTGATGCTCACGGTGAATTCCTTTACGTCGGTGTCGCTCGCGCCGGCGCTGGTTCTGTGGTGCATCGAACGCAAGGCGAGAACGTTTCCGGCGTTCATGTCCGCCGACGCCTATTCGATCAATGTTCTCAGGACGGAGCAACAGGCGCTGTCGGAACGCTTCGCCGGTCACGATCCGGCGCCGTTGCAGCCGGACGAATATGAAACATGGGTCACCGGCGCGCCGGTGCTGAAAAACTGTCTCGCCTCGTTCGACTGCCGCATCGCCAGCCGGCACGCGGCGGGCGATCATGTGATCCTCGTCGCCGAAGTCGCGCGGTTCGCGTCGTCGGGAGGAAAGCCGCTTCTCTATTTCGCCAGCGGCTACGCAACTGGTCCGGAGGCTGATCGATGAAAATCGCATTCCTCGGTCTCGGCGTGATGGGCGCCCCGATGGCCGGCCATCTGGCGCGCAAGGGCTATGAGGTGACCGTCTACAATCGCACGGCGGCGAAGGCGCGCGGCTGGGCGGAGAAACATCCCGGCCGGATCGCCGCGAGGCCGGCCGAGGCGGTCGACGGCGCGGACGTCGCCTTCATGTGCCTCGGCGACGATCCCGACGTTGAAGCGGTCGCCAACGACGCCATTCCGGCGCTCGCCGACGGCGCGGTGCTGGTCGATCACACCACCGCTTCGCCGTCGCTGGCGCGGCTTCTTTCCGAAACCGCCGCCTCAGCCGGCAAGGGGTTCGTCGACGCGCCCGTCTCGGGCGGGCAGGCGGGGGCGGAGAACGGCAAGCTCTCGGTGATGTGCGGCGGCGAGGCGGCCGACATCGAGAAGGCCCGTCCGGCGATGCAAAGCTACGCCGCCCGCATCGTGCATGTCGGGCCGTCCGGGCACGGCCAGCTTTGCAAGGCCGTCAACCAGATCTGCATCGCCGGTCTGTTGCAGGCGCTGTCCGAAGGCGTGCACTTCGCCGCCCACGCCGGCCTCGACATCGAGCGCGTGCTGGAGGCGATCTCCGGCGGCGCGGCGCAGTCGTGGCAGCTGGAGAACCGGGCGCGGACCATGGCGTCGGACGAGTTCGATTTCGGCTTCGCCGTCGACTGGATGAGGAAGGATCTCAGGATCGCCCTCGCCGAGGCGCGCGACAATGGCGCGCGGCTGCCGGTGACGGCGCTGGTCGACCAGTTCTACGCGGACGTGCAGGCGATCGGCGGCGGGCGATGGGATACGTCGAGCCTGATCCGGAGATTGACGGTCACCGACGCGGATTGAGGCGGGGCCTCACATCATCGGCGCGTAGCCCATCTTCTGACGGCGGCGCAGATCGTCCTTCTGCAGATGATTCTTGTGCTTGTCGTAAAGCGCCGGGGCCGCCACATTGAGATTGGCGCGCACCTCGTCGAGCGGCGTTTCGAGAAGCTTCTTCCAGTCCTGCGGCAGCAGCCAGTCCGCCTCGCGGCCGATCTTTTCGGCTTCGTTGAGGATCGACCACACAGGAACGCCGGGATTGAGCAGCGTCTCCTTCACGCCGAGCGTGCGGCACAGAAGGTTGATGCCCTTGATGTGGAGCTGGCCGTAGGTGAAGGCGAGAACCGACGCCTCGCCGACAAGATCGCGCCCGTAGCCGACAAGCACATGCCAGACGTCGTGCAGCTGGTAGCCGGTTGAGATGAAAATCCGCCGGCCAGGCTCAAGCTGCAGAGACCGGGCGTTGGCTTTTCTCTCATATTCGATGAGGCCTTCGGCCCCGATGTTCTCCGCGTCCATGAAACGGATGTATTGGCCGCCCAGCGTTTCCGCGGGCAGGGCGCGCAACCATTCCTTTTTGGCCAGAAGCGGCGCGAGATCGGCGTTCTCCCGCATCATCCGCTGGCCGCCTTCGGTCGCCGCGAAGCGCTGGAAGTTTTTCTCCGACTGCGGACCGTCGAGGTAATCGAAAATGCGGAAGACCTGCGCCGTATCCTCCTTGTCGTGGAGGAACCTGGCCAGGGCGATCGCCGCCGAGACGGGCTTCACGCTCGCCGGAAAGCGGTCGAGACGTTCTTCCACGAACTGCTGGCTGTCGGCGGTGATGGCGGTCATCGTTCGCTTCTGAGGCTTCCGGGGGCGATGTCCATTAACAGTTCGTTAACTTTACCATCAGCGCAGTAGCGAACGCAATGCGTCAAGCCATCTTGCGCCCGGCCCGTCGCCAGCGTCATCTAGCTGTTAACCAACGCAGGCCCGCCCCAGGAGTCCCATGAAACGCAAATTCGGCAACATCCTCGAAACGATCGGCGATACGCCTGTCGTCCGGATCAACAAGCTCGCCCCGAAAGGGATCGAGCTTTACGTGAAGATCGAGGCGTTCAACCCGCTCGGGTCGGTGAAGGACCGCCTCGCGCTCGGCGTCATCGAGGCGGCCGAGAAGTCGGGCGACCTGAAACCCGGCCAGACGGTGATCGAGGCGACGAGCGGTAACACCGGCATCGGCCTCGCCATGGTCTGCGCCCAGAAGGGCTATCCGCTGGTGGTCACCATGGCGGAGAGCTTCAGCGTCGAGCGCCGCCGGCTGATGCGCTTCCTCGGCGCCAAAGTGATCCTGACGCCGGCCCCGGCGAAAGGCACCGGCATGGTGCAGAAGGCGGTGGAACTCGCGGAGAAGCACGGCTGGTTCCTGACCCGGCAATTCGAGAACGAGGCGAACCCCGCCGTTCACGAACGCACGACGGCGAAAGAGATCATCCGCGATTTCGACGGCGAGCGGCTTGATTACTGGGTGACGGGTTTCGGCACCGGCGGCACGCTGAACGGCGTCGCGCGCGTGCTCAGGAAGAAACGGCCCAAGACGAAGATCGTCGTCTGCGAGCCCGACGTCGCGTCGATGCTGGCCGACGGTCGCGAGCAGGCGCGCAAGGAGGACGGATCGGCGGCGGCGAGCCATCCGGCCTGGACGCCGCATCCGATCCAGGGCTGGAGTCCTGACTTCATTCCGAAGATCACCGGCGACGCGGTCCGCAACAAGGCTGTCGACCAGGTGGAAAAGGTTTCGGGCGCGGAAGCCATGGAGGCGAGCCGTCAGCTCGCGCGGCAGGAAGGAATTTTTGTCGGCATTTCAGGGGGCGCGACGTTCGCCGTGGCGCGCCGCGTCGCCGCCGAGGCGCCGAAAGGCTCCGTCATTCTCTGCATGCTGCCGGATACGGGCGAGCGCTATCTGTCGACGCCGCTGTTCGCTGACATCCTGCCTGAGATGAGCGACGAAGAACGCGCCATCGCCGCTTCGACGCCGGGATTTCAGCTCGGATAGAGCGTCCGGGCCGCCTCACGCTGCGCATGGCGGTTGCCGCACTGGTTGCAAGCGAGGACAATCGCGCCCTGTTCGTTAGGGAGCCGCTCGCATGTCCGCCGTGCAAACCGCCAGACCCGCCTGGAAGACCGACGACCTCGTCCTGTTCGAGGAGGAGGTCTACAAGTTCTTCTCGCGCGAGCTTTATCCGCATGTGGAGAAGTGGCGCGAGCAGGGCAAGGTCGATCGCTGGGCTTGGGAGAAAGCGGGCGAGGCAGGGCTGCTCTGCATGTCGATGCCGGAGGAATATGGCGGCGCCGGCGGCACCTTCGCGCACGAGCAGGTGTTCATCGAGCAGCAGATCCGCGCCGGCGTCGAGGGGTTCGGCGCCGGGCTCCATAACTGCATCGTCGCGCCCTACATCCTGCATTACGGCACCGAAGAGCAGAAGAAGCGCTGGCTGCCGAAGATGGCTTCGGGAGAGCTGATCGGCGCCATCGCCATGACCGAACCCGGCACCGGCTCCGATCTTCAGGCGGTGAAGACGACCGCGATCAAGGAGGGCAACCAGTACGTCATCAATGGCCAGAAGACGTTCATCACCAACGGCCAGACCGCCAATCTCATCATCGTCGTCGCCAAAACCGACCCGAAGGAAGGGGCGAAAGGCGTATCGTTGATGGTGGTCGAGACCGACGGCGCCGACGGCTTCGAGCGCGGGCGCAATCTCAAGAAGCTGGGCAACAAGGCGCAGGACACGTCGGAGCTGTTTTTCTCCGACGTGAAAGTCCCGACCGAGAACCTTCTCGGTACGGAAGAAGGTCAGGGCTTCATCCAGCTCATGCAGCAGCTTCCGCAGGAGCGGCACCAGATCGGCGTGCAGTCGATCGCCATGATCGAGCGGGCGCTGGAGCTGACCATCGCCTATGTGAAGGAGCGCCAGGCCTTCGGGCGGCCGATCATGTCGTTCCAGAACACCCAGTTCAAACTCGCCGAATACAAGGCGAAGGCGACGATGGCGCGCGTCTTCGTCGACTACTGCACCGGGGAGCTGATCGCCGGCCGGCTCGACGCGGCGACCGCCTCGATGTCGAAAATGCTGCTGTCCGATCTTGAGAACGAGACTATCGACGAATGTCTGCAGCTTTTCGGCGGCTACGGCTACATGGATGAATACCCGATAAGCCGCATGTACGCCGATGCGCGCGTGCAGCGCATCTACGGCGGCACCAATGAAATCATGAAGCTGCTGATCGCGCGGACGCTGTAGAGGGCTTCAGCCCGGTGAGAACGATGCGCTCGCCGAAGGCGAGATCGAGCGAGGCCGGCCTGAAAGGCCCCAGCCCCGCCTGCGGGTGAAAGGTGATTTCGCCGAAATAGATGCGGCCCTCGAACAGATAGAAATCGATGCGCGCATAGTCGAAATCGCACGCCAGCCGTTCTGCAAGGCTTATCAACTCGGGAAGTTGCGCCGGCCTGTCGATACGCCGGCCCATCGGATGCGACCACTCGCCTTCGATGACGTTCCAGTCGAGATCGTAGAGAACGCGCTTGTGGCCTACGAACCTGTCCTGATCGACCTGAACGAACGCCGCCTTGCCGTTGAGGCAGTGCAGCTTGAAATCGATTGCGGGGTTTCCCTGCTTGTCGACGAGCGCCTTTTCGATCAGGATGCGGCGCTTCGATCCGCCGTACTGCCATTCGCGCTCGCGCCAGTAATAGTTCTGGCGCAGGGACCTCCTGAATTGAGTCCGGACCGCCGGCCAGTCCACCGCGGCCTTGTCGAAAACGATGATGGTCGAGCCGGAATCGAGGTTGCCCTTGATGACGAACGGCGCCGCCGGCAGTTTTTCCGGGGTCAGATCGTCGGCGCTTGAAAGAACCGTCAGCAGTTCGACGACGTATCGTTCGCCGATCCTATCGGCGACATGGCCGCGGACGGCGAGCTTGTCGGCGCAGACGCGGTGGATCGGACGCCGGTCGTACAGCTTCAGCCACTGGATCTTTTCGTTCAGGGTTTTCGGCGACCGGAGATCCGGTTCGTACCCGAAGCGCTCCTTGAACCGGCGCTTCACATAGAGGGCGTCGGGCTGCAGGTGGCGCAGCTTCAGGAACAGATTCCGCGCGCGCCAGTATAGCCAGTCGCGGCCCGACGCGAATATCGACCTGTTGCTTTTTGTTCCTGCCAGCAACCGGCGGTCCTCCATCTTTTTTCTATTCTATACCGCTTCCGGATTTGATGTTGCAAAGCAAAGCCACCAGGATGCGCCGCTGCAAACGGCGTCTGAACCAAACGCGGGGCCAAAATGCGCACGGAGCGCGCTGCAACGCGCCGGCCGAAATAAAAAGCGCGCGGCGTCGACAAGCGACGCCGCGCTCTCAGGCTTAGTGAACGTCTCGTCTAGTTGCGCGCTTCAAGCCATTCGACGAGTTGCGGCAGCTGCTTTTCCTTCACGGCGGCGGCGAAACGGATGCGCGTCGCGGCGGTTGCGACGGTGGGCTTCGCCGACTCGGGCAGGTACTCCGCCGCAAAGGCTTCGAGTTCGTCAGCGACCGCCGGATCGGAGGACGCCGATGCGATGCCGGGGCCGAAACGCAGATTTTCCAGCGGATCGAGCAGCGCGTCGATCTTTTCCCGGTTGGCGCGGTAGTAGTCCCACACCATGCGGGGATGCTCTCCCGCGAGCTGGCCGAAGAGACGCGGGGCGAGTTGCACCGGCGTGATCTCCTTGTCGAAGAAGACGTCGATGGCGCGTTGGGCCAGCGCTTCGTCTTCGACGTCGGCGAGGGCGCTGAGATAGGTGCGCTGCTCACGCGGCGTCTTGGCGTTCTTGGCCAGCGTCAGAAGCTGGTCGAAGGTTTTCCGGTCGGCTTTCGCTCCGGCGATGGAGAGAACGGTGCGCGCCAGAGCGGGGCTCACCGAATTCTGGTTTTTGACGTAGCTCGCGAACCGCTTGCGCGCCTCGGCGACGACCGCCTTGTCGTCCATGCTGGCGAGCGCGCCGATCAGTTTGGTGCGCGTCACCGCCTCGTTCTCGCTTTCGCCGGGCTTGGCGTCCCAGCCGACCCTGGCGAAGGCGGGCTTCAGCCAGTCGCGGGCGAAAGCGGCGTAGAGATCGGCGCCCGGTTCGCCCTTGAAGGTTTCGTTCAGTCGCGCAAGAGAGCTGGCGACCGCGCCCACGATATAGGCGTCGCCGTCGGCAGGCGTTTCATCGACGAGCGCAAGGAAGCGCGCGAACGGCGCGTCGTTGGAGGCTCCGAGCGCATAGGAGTCGTAGATGAGGCCGAGCTGATCGTTGCCGCTGAGCGAGGCGAAGCCGTTCTTCATCGCCTCGAACGGTTCGTCCGCATACAGCGTGCGGAAATAGCCGGTCTCGTCGACGTTGATATTGACCCCGCCGCAGCCTTCGACGGTCATCGTTTGCGGAGCGCCGCCGGAAATCGTCGCGCGGGCCACGGCTTCACCGCCGATGGCGGCGGCCGTCACCGGCGTGCGCCAGGCGAGCGTTTTCTCTTTCGACGCCGCATCGGTGCCGTAGCGGCCCTGCCGCAGCGTGACGGTGGAGACGTTCTTCGCCTCGTCGCAGGCGACGGAGTCGACATAGATCATCGGCACGCCGGGCTGCGTGGTGAAGTCCCGGGCGATGTCGGTCACAGGCGCGTCAGACGCCGCCTGCACTTCGCGCCACAGGTCGCCGGACACGGTGTTGCCGTAGGCGTGCTTCGCCATATAGCTGCGCACGCCGTTGCGGAAGGCCTCTTCGCCGACATAGGCCTCGATCATGCGGATGACCGCTTCGCCCTTCTGATAGGTGATGGCGTCGAAAGCGAGCGTCGCCTCGCCGATATTGCGCACGGTTTGCACGACTGGATGGGTCGAGGCCACGCTGTCGAGACTGAAGGCGTATTCCTTGCCGCCGAGCGACTGCAGCCAAGGGTTCCATTCAGGATGCAGAACGTCCGCCACCTTGGTTTCCATCCAGGAGGCGTAACCCTCGTTGAGCCACAGATCGTCCCACCATTGCATGGTGACGAGATCGCCGAACCACTGGTGCGCGACCTCATGGGCGACGACGCTGAAAATGCGCTGCTTGTCGGCGGCGGTCGACAGCTTCGGATCGAGCAGCAGCACCGGCTCGAAATACAGGATGGCGCCCCAGTTCTCCATCGCCCCGAAACCGCCCGCGCCCGGCACGGCGATCTGGTCGAGCTTCGGCAGCGGATACTTCACGCCGAAATAGTCATGATAGTAGTCGAGGATGTCGCCAGTCTCTTCCAGCGCGTAGCGGCCTTTTTCTCCGTCGCCCGCCTGGGTGACGATGCCGAGTTCGATGCCGTCATGGTCGGCGGCGATCCGGTCGAGATCGCCCATGCCGAAATAAAGAAGGTAGGAAGACATTTTCGGCGAGGCGGCGAAGTCGTACCGCACGGCGCCGTCTTCCTGCGGCGTCTGCTTCTCGACCGGCATGTTGGAGACGACGTCCATGCCTTCGGGCGCGATGGCCGAAACGTTGAACACCGCCTTGTGCGCGGGTTCGTCCCACATCGGCGCGAGCTTGCGCGCGTCGCCGGGCTCGAACTGCGTCGCCAGCATCGACTTCTGGCCGGACGCCGTCGGATAGGTGGAGATGAAAAGGCCCGCCGCCTGATCGTAGATCTTGCCGGCGTAGACGACGTCGATGCGATGCTCGCCTTTCTTCAGCGGCTTGGCGAACACGAAAGCGATCTTCTCGCCTTCCTTGTCGACCTCGACGGTCGCCGCCTCGCCGGTTTCGAGCGTCGCCGAGGCGATCGTGAGATCGGCGCCGTTGACGACGATGCGGTCGGTTTTCTTTTTCACATTGAAGGTGAGCCGCGCTTCGCCGGCGAAGGTCTTCGCGGCCATGTCCGGCGTAAGGACGATGTCATAGGAAACAGGCGCGGCGGTCGCCGGCAGGACGTCCCGCGCGGCCTCGCTCGCGTTTGCGGCTCCAGCCGCGGCAAGCGCGATGGCGGATGCGAATAAACTCAACGATTTCATGAAGAGCCCTCTGTATGTTTCTGGCCGTAGCCCGCGCCCCCGCGAGCGAAGAAATATCGCCGTCTGGCGGGATACTTGAAGGATGGCGCGCGGGCCTGCAAGCCCGGACCGTCGACCGTGAAGGGCGGGATGGCGCAGGCGCGCTGAATCGGCGCATCAAGCGGCATGGAGCAGGCGGCTATTTTTCAGGCCCTGAGCGCTATCGGGCTGTTCGTCTTCGCTATTTCCGGGGCCCTGACCGCGCTCCGGAACGATCTCGACATATTCGGGGTCGCCATGATCGCCTTCGTGACCGGGGTCGGCGGCGGCACGATTCGCGACGTTCTCCTGGGCTCTTTCCCGGTCTGGTGGGTGAAGGAGCCGCAGGCGATCGCCATCTGCGTCGCCGGCGCGCTGGCAGCGACCGTCGCCCAGCCCGCCATCGCCTCGCGCCTCAAGGCGCTGATCTGGGCGGACGCGGCGGGGCTCGCCGTCTTCGCCATACTGGGGGCTCAGGCGGCGCTCGCGGTCGGCGCGTCCGAAGTCATCGCGGTCTTCATGGGCGCCGTGACGGCGACCTTCGGCGGCGTCGTCCGCGACGTCCTTTGCAACGAAGTGCCCCTGGTCCTGCGGCAGGAGATATATGCCACGGCGGCGCTGATCGGGGCGGGCATCTATGTCGGCCTTCTGGCGGTGGGGGTCGAAACGGGGCTTTCGGCGATCCTCGCCGCAGCGGCGACCTTCGCCATCCGGGCCGCCGCCATCGTCTTCAACATCCCGTCGCCGAAATTCGGCCGCCCCCGCGCGCCCGGAACCTGAAGCCCGCGCGCTGGTCTTGAACGCACCGCTATTTCAGTTATTTAGCAGGGAGAGGGCGGGTATAGCTCAATGGTAGAGTCGTAGCCTTCCAAGCTAAAGATGCGGGTTCGATTCCCGCTACCCGCTCCAATTCTCCGACCTCCGATCGCGCATTTTACGGGCGCCGCGCATGGCGCCGGCGGACTTCGGCCGCCGAAAGCGGGGGCGTTCGCCGGTCTTCGAGAGCCGCGGCCAGGATTCCGACAAGGTCCGCATTGTCGCGCGCAAGCGTTCCATCCGGCGTTTCGAGATTGTTTTCGAAGCCGGTGCGGACGCTCCAGCCCAGCGCCGCCGCATGCAGCAGCACGCTCAGTTCGCTGCGCCCGAACGCGCAAACCGACCAGAGGCAGTCGCCGGCCTCGCGCGCCGCGTCGGTGAAGGCGTCGACCAGCGCCGGCGCCGACGGCGGGCCGCCGCGATAGGCGCCGATGACGGCGAGGGCGTTTGATGTTGTTTCCGGAATGACGCCGCGGGCGCGCAGATCGGCGAAGCGCCGCACCTCATCCGGCGAATAAAGAATGTGCTGAGTCCATACGCCCATGTCGGCGCACTCGGCGAGAAAATCCGCGTACGCTGCTTCTCCGGCGGGCGCCGGGCAGAGTTCCCGCAGGGCGAGGGAGACGGCCTCCGGCCGAACCTCTCGCACCGTCTGCATTTGCGCCGGAGGCTGGTAGGCTCCGGCGGCCTCCGTGGTGATCTGGATGATCAGATCGTCGCCGGCGGCGCGCCGCGTCGCGTCGATCGCGCGCTTGTAAAGATCGGCGTCGAGCGAATGGCGCTGCGCCTCGTCGCGCACATGCATGTGGATCATCGCGGCGCCGGCGCGGGCGCAATCGGCGGCGCAACGGGCGATCTCGTCGGCGGTCGTCGGCAGAAGAGGGTGATCGGCTTTCGTGCGTCGCGCGCCGTTCGGCGCGACGGTGATGAATATGGGCGCGGCCTCGCTCATGCCTTGGAGCCGAGCGCGTCTCCGACGGCGGCGGCCAGCAGCTCCGTCAGCTCGTCCGTTTCCGCGTCGTTGATAATGTAAGGCGGTGCGATCAGCACATGGTCGCCGCGCACGCCGTCGACGCATCCGCTCCCCGGATAGCAGACGAGTCCGCGCTTCATGGCGGCCTTCTTCAGGCGCGCCGCGAATTTTTGCGACGGGTCGAACGGCTTTTTCGAATCCCTGTCGGCGACGAACTCGACGCCGATCATCAGCCCGCGCCCGCGAATGTCGCCGGCGACCCCGAACGCTTCGAGGCGTTCGGCGAGAGCGGCCCGCAGTCTGGCCCCCTGCGCCGCGACGTTGGCGAGCAATCCGTCCTCGTCGATGACCCGCTGCACGGCCAGGGCCGCGGCGCAGCCTGTCGGATGGCCGACATAGGTGTGACCGTGTTCGAAGCCGCCCGTGGCGAGCGCGTCATAGACAGGCGAAGAGACAAGCACCGCGCCCATCGCCTGATAACCGCCGGCCAGACCCTTGGCGACGGTGACGAGGTCCGGCGCGGCGCCGTCATGGTCGAACGCGAAGGTGCGTCCGGTTCTGCCCATGCCGCACATGATCTCGTCGGCGATATAGAGAACGCCGTAGGCGTCGCAGATTTCGCGCACGCGCTTGAGGTATCCTGTTTCGGCCGGGCACGCGCCCAGCGTCGCGCCGACGACGGTCTCGGCGATGAACGCCGCGACGCGCTTCGGGCCGATGTCGACGATGGCGGCTTCAAGCTCGTTCGCCGCCCGGAGAGCGTAGGCTTCGATCGATTCGTCCGGGCGCCGCTCGCGATAGGCGTAGCACGGAGCAATCCTGTGATGCTCTTTCAGCAGCGGCTCGTAGGGCTTGCGCCTGCCCGGATTGCCGCTGACGGCGAGCGCGCCGAGCGTGTTGCCGTGATAGCTCTGGCGCCGCGAGATGAACACGCTGCGCTCCGGCTCGCCCTTCGCCAGGTGATAGGCGCGCGCCAGCTTCAGGGCGGTTTCCACCGCTTCGGAGCCGCCGGAAAGAAAATACGCCTTGCCGAATGAGGGCGGCGCCTTGCCGACCAGCAGCGCGGCGAGTTCTTCGGCGGGCTGGCTGGTGAAGAAGGCGGTGTGGGCGTAGGCGAGGCTGTCGAGCTGCTCCTTGATCGCGTCGATGACCCGGCGATGGCCATGCCCGAGACAGGAGACCGCCGCGCCGCCCGATCCGTCGAGATAGCGCTTGCCCTGGTCGTCGAAGAGATAAACGCCGTCGCCGCGCGCCGCCCTGGGCAGATCGATCCCCGGCGTGCGATGGAATACGGAAGTCATGGCATGCTCCTTGAGGCGCGGCGAGCATGGCGCGAATAAACACAAGGTCAAATTCTTTGATCCGCCAGTCGTCGGGCGAAAATTTTAGAGCGGGCTCGCCGTGAACGCTGTCCGGCTACGGAGCGTTAAAATCATGTTACCGCGACGGCCGGTTTGCGTTAAACTGACTCTCCCCGCCGGCGCTCCCGAATGAAAACGGCTGGCGGAACAGAGGGGCGATGGCGAAGAAACCCAGGACAGGCGCAGGCGAGACTTCCCGCATTCTCGGGGTTTTTCAGGCGAACAAGGGAATGATCGCCAACATCCTGCGCCGCTATTCGATCCGGCAGCTCGACATTTCGGATTTCACCCAGGAGACGATCTTACGGGCGCTGGAGGCTGAAAAAAGGGTTCATATCAAGGAGCCGCGCCGCTTTCTGGTGGGCATCGCCAAGAATATCGCCCGGGCGGAGCTTGAGCGCCGCTCAAAAATGACCCTTGAGCTACTAGATGATTTCGACCCGCAGTCGTACGTATCCGACGAGCCGGCTGTGGACGATATCGTCTCGGCGCGGGCGGAAATGCGTTTGTTCTGGGAGGCGGTGCAGACGCTGCCGCCCCAGTGCCAGAAGGTGTTTGTGATGAAGCATGTGTACGGCGCTTCGCACAAGGAGATCGCCCGCAAGCTTGATATCGCCGTGAGCACGGTCGAGAAGCATGTGGCGCTTGGCCTGAGACGGTGCCGGGAGCGGATGTTGTCGGGGGAAGCGGAGGAAACAGATCCGGGCGAGGCCGCGCGCGTCCGGGAAACCAAGAAGGCGTGAACGAGTAACGCAAGCATGTCCGAGCGTTCAAATATCGGCGCAAACCGGGAAATTACGGCTGAGGCCTGCGCGTGGGTCGCGCAACTCGAATCCGGCGACCTGTCGGGCGCCGATCTCGCCGCTCTGCGCGAATGGATGGCGCGCAGTCCCGCTCACACGCGTGAAATCCGCGACGTGGCGATGCTTTCGGGAAAGCTCGCCGTCTTGACCGAGATGGCTGAGCCTCTCGCGCAGGCGGCCGCGCTGGACAGCGGGCTTCGCAAATCGCGCCGCGCATGGGTGACGCGGACTGCAATATTCGCTTCCGCTTTCGCCGCGTGCGCGCTCGCCGCCGCGCTGTTTTTAAACGGGAGAGTCGCGGACGTCTCGCCGGGGGAGCCGCTTGTCTATGAAACCGCTGTCGGCGAGTATCGCGTCGTGCGTCTTTCCGACGGAACGTCGATGAAGCTCAACACCGACACCAGCATCGAAGTCGACTATGAGCCGGCGGCGCGCGGGGTGCGGCTTCTGAAAGGCGAGGCGGTGTTCGATGTCGCGCACGATCCGTCGCGGCCGTTCGTCGTCTATGCTGGCGAGACGGCGGCGGAGGCGATCGGCACGTCGTTTCTCGTGCGCCTGCGCGACAAGGTGACGGAGTTGTCGGTCATCGAGGGCGTCGTCGGCTTTTCGAGAGTGCTGGAGGCGGCGCGGGCGAAACCGGCGAAATCGAGGCCCCAGTCCGAACCGGCGCCGCTCGCCCGCATCGAAAAGACGCCCGCCGTGTTTCTCAAGGCCGGCGAGGCGCTGACCTCCATCCAGATACCGCCGGCGAACGCGCAGCAGCCCGCCGTCGACGTGGTGACGATCGCGCCGCGCGAGCTTGAGAGAAAACTGTCATGGACCGACGGGCTGTTCGATTTTTCCGACGCGCCGCTGCAGGAAGTCGTCGACGAGATCAATCGCTATAACCGCGTCCGCGTGCAGATCGTCGATCCCGATCTGAAAGCCATGAAGTTCGGCGGCATCTTCGAAACCGGCGACCTCAACGCGCTGCTCGAGGCGCTGGAAAAACTCGGCGTTCGCGTCGAGCGTGTCGGCGACGACCGCATTCTCCTGCGCGCCGCCGAGAAACGCTGACGCGCTCGCGGATTTTCGCGATTCTGCGGACCCGATTGGCGCTTTTTTGCAACACTCCGCCGCCGTCGCTTCCGAAACGCCGTTCTGCGACTGGCGGATTTTCCCCTCAGGACCAACCGGGTTAACATGGCCGTCTTGCGAAGCGACGACGACCGTCACGACGATAGGTTTGAACGGGATGCGGTTGGTAATCCAATGCGCAGCGCTGTGGTTGGCATTGTCAGTGTGTTTGTCGTCCGCGCGCGCCAGCGCGCCGGATGCGCCCGCCGCACAGACGCAGATCGACATCCCGGGGCAAAACGCCGAGGACGCAGTTAAGTCCCTCGCCCGGGCGTTCGGGCGACCGGTGTTGTTTCAAGCCGAAGACGTCGCGTCGGTTTCATCGAACGCCGTCAAAGGACGATATTCGATAGAGCGCGCCCTCGCCGTAATGTTCGAGGGCACGGATTTGCTGGGCGGCCTGACCGAGGGCGGAGTGATCACCGTATCGCTGCGTCCCATTGCTGAAGCGTCAGGAGGGGATAAACCCATGAAAGCCTCGCGATTTTTTCTAGCGACAGCCTTGTCTTCCGTCACCGCCGCGGCGAACGCCATCGCCCAGGACGCGCCGGCCCCCGCCAATCCGGCGGATGAAGTCATCGTCGTCGGCTCGCGAATTCAGGGCGTCGCGGACAGCGGCGCGCTGCCTGTGACGGTCGTCGATCGCGACGCGCTCGACGTGTTCGGCGCCGACAGCACGGGCGATCTCCTCGCCAACATTCCGGCGGTCGGCGACTTCGAATTCCGCGACAACAATACGGGCACCAACGGCGCGCGCGGCGACGTGTCGGGCATCAACCTGCGCGGCGTCGGCTCCGGCAGTACGCTGGTGCTGCTCAACGGCCGGCGCGTCGCCGCCCACCCGGCCAACGAGGCGGTCGGCTCGGTGCCGGTGACGTTCTTCAACGTCAACGCCATCCCGGCGACGATGATCAACCGCGTCGAGGTGCTTCGCGACGGCGCCTCGGCGCTTTACGGCACCGACGCCATCGCCGGCGTCGTCAACTTCTCGCTCTATGACGACTATGAGGGGCTGTATCTCAGCGGCAAGTACGGCGCCGCCACCGAGCACAGCATGGAGGAATGGACGGTCGCCGGGCGGGCCGGCTGGCGCTCCGACGACGGCCGCACCTACTTCTCGATCGGCGGCTCGCATTTCGACCGTTCGCCGGTTCAGTACACGGAGCTCGGCGATCCGTGGTTCGGCACGCTCGACCGCCGCGAGATGGTGCCGCCGCCCTTCGAGGGCGACACAGACTGGGACAACCGCTCCACCATCGGTCCCTACGGCCGGTTCACCTCCGGCGTTCTCAACCCGGACGGCACGTTCACCGGCGTTCGCGTCCGGCAGAACGGCGTCAACATCACCAACACCGCCGGCCTGTTCCACATGCAGCCCAACGAGTTCTCGGGCGGCGTGCCGACGACGCAGGGACTCGAACTCGACGACGGATCGCAGGAGCGCGATCTGCGCTATGACTTCATCGCCGACGAGACGGCGATCCCTGAAACGCGCCGCACCTCCCTCGCTGCGAACTTCAAGCACGAGTTCGGCGACAATCTCGAATTCTTCGTGGAGGGTCTCTATTACGACTCCTTCCTGAAGACCCAGCGCGCCGCCGGTCCGTTCGACGCTTCGCTGGCGCTCATCATCGTTCCCGCCGCGAGCTATTGGAATCCGTTCGGTCCGGTCGGCAGCCCCAACCGGCTGGCGAACATCGACGCGCCGGCGGAAGGGCTCGATATCGTCATCGAGGGCTACCGGCCGCTCGAAATGGGGCCGCGCCTCATCGAGGTGGACCAGACGCTGTGGCGCGTTCTCGGCGGCCTGCGGGGCGAGCTCAAGGGCTGGGACTGGGAGTACGCCCTCGGCTATTCGAAAGCGACAGTCGCCGACGAGGAGTTCAACCGCATCTCGAAGACGTTGCTGCAGAACAGCGTTTCGCTGACGACGCCGGACGCGTTCAATCCGTTCGGCGGACCGTTCGTCAATTCGGAGGCCGTTCTCGAATCGATCCGCGTCTCCAGCATCCGCGCCGGCAAGTCGACGCTGCTGACCTGGGACCTGAACGCCTCGCGGTCCGACCTCATGCGCAACTGGGCCGGCGACATCGGCATGGCGTGGGGACTCGAATATCGCCGCGAAACGATATTCGAGGATTCCGATCCGCGGCTCGACGGTACGATCCAGTTCACCAACGGCGCCATTCCCGACGAGAGCGATCTCGTCGGCGTCAGCGCCACCAACGATTTCGGCGGCGAGCGCGACGTGATCTCCGTCTACGGCGAACTGGCGGTGCCGCTGGTCGCCGCGGACAACAACATTCCGCTGGTTCATTCGGTCGATCTTCAGATCGCCGGCCGTTTCGAGCACTTCTCGGACTTCGGCGACGCCATCAAGCCGAAAGCGGCGCTGCACTGGTTCCTGACGCCCGACCTGTCGCTGCGCGGCTCCTACGCCCGCGGCTTCCGTGCGCCCAATCTCGTGCAGATCAACCAGGGAACGATCACCCGCCGCAACCAGGGCGACGCCGACCCGTGGCGCGAGGACGTGACCATGACCGCCAACGATCTCGGCGACACCTACCGGCCGTCGCTGCGCTTCGGCAATCCCGACCTCGATCCGGAGCAGAGCCAGAGCTACACGGGCGGCATCATCTACAAGCCGGAGGGCGGCGCGCTCGAAGGACTTCGTCTGTCAGCGGACTACTGGCATATCGACACCGAGGACGCGATCACCGTCATCGGCGTCGACACGCAGCTTGAGCTCGATTTCGAACTGCGGACGATGGGCTCGTTCAACCCCGACGTCATCCGCGCCGACGTGACGCCGGCTGACCAGGCGGCGTTCGACGCCTACAACCTGCTCAACCCGACGATGACGCGGCAGGCGGCGGGCGAGGTGCTGCTGGTCAACGACGGCTACATCAACCTTGAGAACAAGAAAGTGTCGGGCCTCGACTTCTCCGGCCAGTACCGCATTCCGGAATTCGGCTTCGGACAGGTCACGGTCGGCGCCGACGCGACTTACCTCCTGAAATTCGAGGAAACGTCGCAGGGCGTCATCATCGACCAGATCCGCCGCAACGCCAATCCGGAATGGCGCCTCAACGCCAGCGCGAGCTGGCGCCTCGGGGGCTTCAGCTTCGCCGCGCAGATGCGCCGCGTCGGCTCGGTGGAGGACACCTCGGCGAACGCCGGCGACGAGCTGTGGCTGGTCGAGCCGTGGACGACCGTCAACCTTCTGGCGGGCGTCGAGTTCGGCGAGAGCAGCGGCTCGATCCTCAACGGCGTCGAGCTGAAGTTCGGCGTGCGGAACGTCGGCAACAACCTTCCTTCCTACGCCGACGAGAGCCCCGGCTATTTCTCCGGCCTGCACAACGTGGAAGGGCGCGTCGTTTACGGGCAGATCTCGAAAGAGTTCTAGGGTTCAGCGCGGGCGGCCTCCGGGCCGCCCGCAGACCTTGATATCTTCATGAAATCATTCCTTATTCGCATTTCCGCTGCGGCGGTTCTGTTTGGCGCCATAGCCCTTGGCGCGGCCGGCGCCGCCGCAGCGGGAACCGGGTCGTTCGTCTTCGATTATGCGCACGGCCCGGCGATCAAAGTATGGACGTACGCGCCCGAAGCCATATCGCCGGAAACAAGGGTGGTGTTCGTCATGCACGGCGTCAGGCGCAACGGCGAGGACTACCGCGACCAGTGGGCGGCGCTCGCCGAGGAACGCGGCTTTCTCCTCATCGTCCCTGAATTCTCCCGCGACGACTTTCCGGGCGCCGAGCGTTACAATCTCGGCGGCGTATTCGACGCAGACGGCGCCGTCGCGCTCGAAGAAAGCTGGTCCTACAGCTATATCGAGCCGCTGTTCGACGAGGTTCGCGCGCGCTACGGCCTGAAGGCGGCGCGCTATGCGATCTACGGACATTCCGCCGGCGCGCAGTTCGTGCACCGCTTCGCGCTTTACAAACCGGGGGCGCGAACCTCGGCGGTGGTCTCCGCCAACGCCGGATGGTACGAAATGCCTGATTTCGCCGCCGCCTATCCGTACGGGCTCAAGGGCGCGGCGGTCGAGGAGGCGCATGCGCTGGCTTATCTCGAAAAACCCGTCGTGGTCCTGCTCGGCGACGCCGACACCGATCCGGACCATCCCTCGCTCCGCCGCACGTCTGAAGCGGACGCGCAGGGCCTGAGCCGTTTCGCGCGCGGGCAGGCTTTCTTCGCCGCCGGAAAAGCATTGGCGGAGAGTATGGGCGCGCGCTTCAACTGGTCGCTGGCGACCGCGCCCGGCGTGGACCACGATAACGCGAGAATGGCGCCTTATGCGGTCGATTATCTGCTTGCTGACTAGTTTTCTCCTGTGCGCCGGCGCCGGCTCGACGGAGTGCGCGTTCGATGGCGTGACATTTTCGGACCGGTTCGACGGCGGCAGGCTTTCGGGGTGCCGCCAGACAGGCGAGAGGGCTTTCGAGATCGGCGTCGCTCCCGAGGACGCGCCCATCAATCCGAGCGGATGGTATGCGTTCGCGGTCGATGCTCAGGCGGCTGGCAGGATCGATATCACGCTTGTCTATGCGCACGGCCGTCACCGTTACGCGCCCAAGTTCAGCCGAAACGGCGAGGACTGGAGCGAGGTCGGCGGGGTCAGCGTCGCCAACACGCGCAACCGCGCCGTTTTCGCGCTCGACGTTCCGCAGGGGCGCAGCTTCATCTCGGCGCAGCCGCTCATCGCCGCCGGCGATTACGACAGATGGCTGACCGACATGCTCGCTCGCGATGCGGGCGTCGAGCTTGTCGAGATCGGACGGTCGGGGGAAGGGCGGCCGATCAAGGCGTTGCGGTCGAAAAAACGCGGCCGCGAGGCGGTGGCGCTCGTCGGGCGCCAGCATCCGCCGGAAACCACCGGGGCCGTCGCCTTCTTCGCCTTCGTCGCGCGGATTCTCGAAGACGATCCGCTCGCCGAACGGTTTCGCAAGCGGTTCGGCGTGCTCGCCATCCCGATGCTCAATCCCGACGGCGTGTTCCACGGCCAGTGGCGCAACAATTCGCGCGGCCTCGACATCAACCGGGATTGGGGGCCGTTCACGCAGCAGGAAACGCGCGCCGCCCGGGACGCGATTGCGGACTTCGCCGGAGACAAGCCCGGAAGGCTGGCCCTGTTTCTGGATTTCCATTCGACATGGAACGACGTGCTCTACACCCAGCCGGACGGGGCGGAGGGCGCGCGCGCCTGGTTCGCCTCGGCGTGGCGCGCCGGCATTGCGGAGGCGCTCGGCTCGGCGCCGAGGCGCGACGCCTCACACAATCCCGCCCTGCCGACGGCCAAGAGCTGGGCGCACGAGACCTACAGAATTCCCGCCATCACCTTCGAGATCGGCGACGAAACGCCGAAAGAGAATATCGAAAGTCTGGCGCGCGCCGCCGCCGAGTCGATGATGCTGCTGTTGCTTGAGGGTCCGCCCGCGCCTGAAGGGGAACAATGATGCGCACGCTGCTTGTCCTGGCTGTTGCTCTGACTTTCGGCGCCAACGCGCGGGCGGAGACGAGTTTCGGCGGCGTCGTCGTTTCGGCGTCGCCGGAGGCGACGGCCGCCGGCGTGGAAATACTGGAGGCCGGCGGCAACGCCATAGACGCGGCGATAGCGATCCAGTTCGCGCTCGCCGTGACCGAGCCGGCGATGTCGGGCCTCGGCGGCGGCACGCAGATCATCCTGAAAAAACCGGGCGAGGCGCCGCTCGTGATCAACGGCACGACGTTCGCGCCGCGCCATCTTCCGGATGATATCGCGCCGAAACAGGTGCAGACGGGCTATACCTCGACGACAATTCCCTCGACGGTGCGGGTTTTCGATTTCGCCTATCGCGAGTTCGGTTCCGGGCGCCTGCAATGGAGCGCGTTGCTGGCGCCGTCGATCCGCTACGCCGAACAGGGCTGGGTCGTCGGTCCGTTCCGCGCCCGCGTCTACCGTCGCCATGAAGAAGACCTTCGCGGCGATGCGACGGTCGCGAAACTTTTCCTGCTCGACGGCAAGTATGCGCCGCGCGAAGGCGAACTGGTGAAAATGCCGGTTCTCGCCAGGACGCTGCGACGTCTCGCCGAGCATGGCGGCATGGACTTCTACACGGGCGGGATCGCGCGCGACATCGCCGCCGACATGGCGAAGCACGAGGGATGGATCACATCGGAAGACCTGGCCAATGTCCCCGAGCCCGCCGTCGCGCCGGCGCTTTCGACGACGTATCGCGGCTATGACGTGTTCACGCTGGCGCCGCCGGCGGGCGGCTGGGTGGTGCTGCAGGCGCTGAACATTCTCGAACGGCAGCCGGCGTCGCGTCTGGCCAAGGAAGACGACGTGAGGGCCATAACGCTGCTGCGCGCCCTGCGGCTCGCGCACGGTTCGCGGCGCGCTTCGCCCATCGGCGCCGCCGCCGGCTATGAAGAGGCCGTCGACGCGCAGATTTCGAAAAAGGCCGCTGAAAGCCTCTGGAAAAAATCCGGCGGCGAGACGACGCATTTCTCCGTCGTCGACCGGGACGGCATGGTCGTCGCCGTCACCACCAGCATCAACCGCTATTTCGGCGCCTGGGCGGCGAGCCCGGAGCTTGGTTTCCTCTACAATAACTATATGGCCGAGTTCGAGACCGGCGCGCCGGATCATCCGTTCGCGTTGAAACCGGGCGCCGCGCCGCTCTCCTCGATGAGCGCGTCGATCGTCGTCAGGGACGGGGAGCCGGCGCTCGTCGTCGGCAGTCCGGGCAGCGCGCGCATCATTTCCGCGGTCGCGCAGGTCGTCAGCCATTTCATCGATGTCGGCGCCGGGATCGAGGCGGCGGTGGCGGCGCCGCGCGTGCACGCCCTTCCGAACGACGTCGCTTATGTTGAAGCGCGCAAGCTTTCGCCCGCCCTGCTGGCGGCGCTCGCGAAATACGGGTTCACCCTGGAGTCCCCCGATCAGGATCTCGTCATCGACGGGCTCAACGCCTATTTCGGTGGCGTCCACGCCCTCGCGCATGAGGCGCTCGGCTGGCGCGGCGGCGCCGATCCCCGGCGCGACGGAACCGTCGGTTACGCCAACGCGCCGGCGCCCGACACGCCCTAGAGTCGGGTCCGGGCGAACGAGAACAGCATAATCCGCTGTATTATCACCGGTTTCCGCCCTTGCTTGTATCCGGGGGGAGCCGGCTGCATCCTTGCAGGAAGGGACAAGGCCCGCTGCGGCGCGGGCGTCGACGGCGGAGCGCGCAGTGAAGGATTTCAGGGGTTTATTGACGAGACTTGCCTTTGTGCTTGCGGCTTTCGGGCTTTTCGCCGGGGCGTCGGCCGAGCCGGCGGGAGCGGACGCCGCGCTGGCGGCGCCGCATCCGCAGCCGCCCGTCGCCTTCCCGACGACGGCGGACGGCTTGCCGCTCATGCAGCTCGGCGTCGGCGGACCGGAAGACCCTTTCATCAACGAAGTCTTCGCCCGCGACCCCAACTGGTACACGACCGACCGCGGCGTGCCGAAAAAACTCAAATACGCCGATCTGGTGGAGGGCGGTTTTGTCGATCCGCACACAAACTATCCGACGGCGATACCGAAGGGGTATCCCGCCCTCTACGGACCGAGCTTCCTGACCAAGCGCCGCGACGCTGATGCAGTGAAGGCCCGCTACGCCGGCAAGTGGATCGTCGACTGGAAAGGGTCGGCCGACGTCCGCATCTACAATCTTGGACCCGCCTTCTGGAAAAAAGCCGGGTCGAACCGCATCGAGGTCGACGTGCCGGCGTCCGGCGTCAATCAGGCCATCGTCGAGGTGCAGTCGATCGGCAAGGGCGGCTTTTCGGATCTGCGCATCTACCGCGCCGAGAACGAGGCGGCGCTGAACGCCGGCAGGCTTCTCGCGCCGCGCTTCGCGGCGCTCGCGCACGGCTACAAGGTGCTGCGCACGCTCGACATGCAGGCCGTCGAGATCAACTGGCAGCGCACCGCCGACCAGTTCGCCGCCGTGGACAGCCTCGGCTGGAAGCCCGGCGATTTCAAAAAGCGCAAGCTCGGACCGCGCGGCTTCCCCCCGGAGCCGCTGTTCAAGATGGCGGTGGAGTCCGAAACGGCGCTTTGGATGCATTTCCCCGGCCAGGCGGGCGCCGGCGAAGACTTCGATACCGACGCCGTCTTCTCGGGGACCGACCTTGAAGCGACGGCGAAAGCCCAGGCCAAAGACATCATCGCTTCAGACGAGTGGGACAAGATCGCCGGGCGCATCGCTGACGCGCTGATCGCCTCGGGCTATCCGCACGACCGCCGCTTCTATCTGGAGCTCGACAACGAGGCCTGGAACAACGCGCATCCTTTCTGGCGCACGACGTTTTACTTCAAGGGGATCGGCAACGCCGTCTCGCCGAGCGGCAAGGCGGGCGAGCGCTTCGGATACGGTTATGCGACGGCGCGCATGGCGGTCGCCTTCGACAAGGCGCTCGCCGACCGCGGCCGCGCGCAGGCGTGGGTTCCGGTGCTCGCCGGCCAGAACGCCAATCCCAGAACGACGCTTGGCGCGCTCAAAGGCTATTCCGCCTATTTTTCGGACCGCGGCGTCGATCCGGCCCCGTGGCTGAAGATCGCCGGCGTGTCGACCGCGAGCTATTTCTTCAACGGCCTGTCTGGGAAAAAGGGTCCGCTGACGGCGGCGCCCGGCGAAACCATCCAGCAGACCTGGCTGCGCGCGGCGACCGAAGATCCTGACGGCCTCGCTGAAAAGGTCGCCGACTTCCTGATCGACAGTCCGGCGAGCGTGCAGGGCTCTCTCGCTTGGGTGGCGGCGAAGCGCGCCGAGCATCAGAAGATCGCCGAAAGTTTCGGCGCGTTCTTTCTGGGCGATTATGAAGGTCACGACCATGACGGCGCCATGGACGCACTGCGCACCACGCCGGCTTATGTGAATTTCGTCGAGCGCTACCGCTACGGACCGCAAGGCAAGCGCGTGACCGAAGCGTGGGTCGAGCGCCTGCGCGCTCAGAATCCGGGTGCGGTCATCGCCAATTTCGTCTCGATCTGCGAGGGCGACGTGCAGCCGGAGGCGACGGATACGGTCGTCGAGTCGCCGTGGTGCGACGGCTATTACGACGAGAAGAACAACGGGCGCGTCGAGGCGCTCGGGGAATTCCTGCGGCCGGCCAAGTAGCGGCGCGGTCCGCGCCGTCGCCTAGAAATCGTGTTTCCAGTTGGCGGAAACCGTCTGGTCGCCGGTCTGCTTGATTTCCGTCTCGACGGTGATCGAATTTGAAATCTCGTACTGGAGGCGCACCGCGCCGTTCTCGCCCCGCGCGTCCTGGGTCGCCGAGACGAACAGGCCGTCGGCGACGTATTTTCCGACTTCGAGCGACGCGGCGCCGGTTTCCGAATCGAAGTCCGCATTGAGCATGTCGAGGCCGAGGGCGCGCCGCGCGAACCCGCCGCCGCCGCCGAATCCGATGCCGCCGAGCTGCGCCAGCGCCTGCGCCATTTGCAGCGACTCGATGGCGGAAAGCTCCGTGGCCGGTTTGCCGAAGAGAACGAGGGCCATGATGTCTTCCTGCGGCAACGACGGCGTCGACACCAGCGACACTTGCGGCTGCGACGCGCGGCCCTTGATCTCTATCGCCGCCACTACGCCTTCACTGGTTTCGTATTCGGCGCGCAGGTCGAGCGTCGGGTCGTTGCGGGTCAGCCGGTCGAAAGTGATCTGTCCGCGCGTCAGGTCGAAACGCCGGCCCGAAAAGTCGATGAAGCCGCGGCGCAGATTGAGCGAGCCGAGGATCAACGGATCGTTCGTCGTGCCGCTGGCGTGCACGTTGGCCTTCCATTCGCTGTCGAGACCGCGGCCGCGAATGAAGACGCGGTCGTCGGCGCTGACGCGCACGTCGAAGGAGAGCAGGGGCGGTTTCGGGCCGTTCGGCTCAAGCTGCGCCGGCTCGCCGGTTTCGCCGTTGATCGGCGTCACTTCGATATCGACGAGGCCGGACATCTGGGGCGTGACGATTTCGACGTCGAGCTGCCGCACCTCGATGTCGCCGCTCATCTCGATGGCGTCGACCGGACCCTCGAAGCGGATGTCGCCGCTGGCGAGCGCCTCGGTGACGGGACCGGCGGAAAGCCGCGCCCCGGTGAGGCGCAGGGCCCCTTCCATGGCGATCGTTTCCTTGACGTCGATGACGCCGTCGAAAGCGAGCGTCTGCTCCTTTTGTCCCGGCCCGCGTGCGCTCGCCGCGACCTTGATGACGGAGCCGTCGCCTTCGGGCGTCGCCGTCGCGCGCGCTTCGATGCCGTCGAGGCTGAGACCCGAGACAAATTCCGTATAGGCGCCTTCGGAAAGCGTCGCTTCGCCGCTGATCTGCGGGCGATCAATGTCGCCCGCGAGCGTCGCGCGCGCTTCAAGCCTGCCTTCAATGCTTTGCAGGGTCGCCGGCAGGTAAGCGGCGATCGCTTCGACCGGGCCGGCGTAACTGGCCGAACCGCTGATCGGTCCATCGACGGCGACAGACAGCGCGGGGTTGCGCGTCAGCTTCAGCGGCAGGCTGACATTCATGTCGACGGCGTCGTCGGTCCTGGTGTTGGTGAGGCGAAGCTGCTCGCCGTTCCACGAAAGGTCGCCGGCGATCAGCGTCGTGGCGTTTTCAACGAGACGGGTGCGCAGGTCGAATGACCCTTGCGCCGGCGTTCGCCTGTTCGTGTCGAGGTCGAGCCGCACGCTGGCGTCGCCGGAGGCGGCGCGCACCGGAACCGTTTCGGCGTCGAGAACGGCCCGCCAGCGGTCGGACGCGAAATGCGCGTCGAGGGCGATCTTGCCTTGCCTGCCAACGGAAGCCTGAAGGTTTTCTATTGCGACGCCGTCGGAGAACCGGAAATGCGCCGGGGCTGTCAGTTTCGCGGGCAGGTCGGCGAAGCGCGCTTCGAAGGCGCTGAGGGTCAGTGCGATGTCGTCGCGGATGTCGGCGACGCCGGCCAGAGACAGGTCGGCGATGCGCCCGGCGCCCGGCGCCTCGACCGCCTGCGCCTTTGCAGAGACGTTCAGGGCTGAAGGAGAGCCGGAAGCGCTCGCGTCGAGTCCGGCGACCATGAAATCCTCGGAGACGAGCGACGGCGCCATGATGCGCAGGTCGTGGCGCGCGCCGCTGCGGCCGAGCGTTCCGTTGATCGAGGCGGTTCCGGCGAGCGGCAGGCCCGGCCACGGCTCCGCCTTGTCCGATCCCTCATAGACGAGATCGATGCGAACGGTCTCTGCGGCGGGATCGAAAGCGCCCGATCCTTTCAGCGTGAAGCCGGCCCCGGCTGCGTCGAGGCGCGGCACGCTGATCTTTCCGTCCGCAGACGAACGGATCTGCGCCAGCAGCCGGCCGGAGCCGTCGCGGGCGATGGCCTTTATGTCGCCGGAGGGGAGCGAAGGCAGTCCGGAAAGCGCCGCCTCGACGGTCATCGCCGGAACGGCGTTGTCGCCGGCGGTCAGGGCGGGGACGTCGGCGTCGAGCGCCGCCTCGAAACGGTCGAGCGCGCCCTTCGCGTCGATGTCGAACGTGAGCGGCGCCGACAGCTTCGCCGCATCGGTGAAAACGGCGGCGAGGGAAGGAGCGATTTCGCCGGCGCCTTCGACGGCGAACGTGCGCGCGGCGCGATCGTACTTCGCCGAGCCGCCGAAAGCGGAAGCGTCGCCGGCCGTCGCCGACAGATTGTCGAGCGCGGCTTCGTCGCCGTCGAGGGCGAGCCTCGCTTCGACGCGCGCCCCCTTCGCGAACGCGGGGCCGAGCGTTTCGGTCGGCGCAAGGAGGGCGACGATGTTTCCGGAGAGGCGGTCGTGAAGGTCGGTGGCGCCGTCTTCGAGCGTCGCCGAAAGCGCGCCGCCTTCGACGGCGCCCGAAATCGCGTAGCCGCCGCGTCGCGGCGACAGGTCGGCTCTCGCCGTGACGATGTCGCCGACATAGCGTTGGAGGTCGGCGCGGTAGCCGGCGGCGAAGCGCGCCGAGAGCGAGGCGCTGGCGCTCGCCAGCGCGCCGCGCCGGTTGTTCCAGGCGACTTCGCCTTCGACGGTTCCGGCGGCGCTGTCGAACCGTTCGATCGACAGCTTTCCCTTTTCGCCTTCGCCGGACAGCGTCGCGGCGAGAGAGATATCGGCGCCGATTTCCTCCGCCAGCGCGGCGAGCTTCGGACCGAGCGTCGCTCCGGTCTCAAGGCTCACCGAGCGGGCGTCGTCGAGATTGCCCGAGAGCGCGCCCTCGACGTCGCCGTAGGCGCCGAGTTCGCCCCTGATTGTCGTGCGGAAACTTTCAAGCGGCGCGTCGCCCTTCGCCTCGATGTTCAAGGCGCCGTCCAGCCCGGCGATAACGGCGATGACGCCGTCGGCTTCCGAGGCGGCGGCGACGTCCACATGCAGCCGATTGGGCGAGACGAGTTTCTGGACCGCCAGATCGAAGCGGTCGCGTTGGTCGGCGGTGGCGCCGGCGAGAACGACGTCGAACGCGCCGCCGCCCATGGCGAGCCTGCCGCTGGCGCCGAGCGCGACGGAACGGCCGGCGACGGCTTCGCCGACGACCGCGTCGGTCAAGCTGAAATCGCCGATTGAAACTCTGGGCAGGCTTTCGGGGAACGTGAAAGCGGACGGCGCCGCGTCATCGTCTTTCTCCTTCGGCGGCGGCATGGCGATGAGGCGCGCGCCGTCGACGACAAGCCTGTCGATGGCGATGTCCCCGCCGAGCGCCGCGAACGGGCGCCAGTCGAGGTCGATGCGCCTGACGGTCAGCCATGCGCCGTCGGGGCCGGAAAGGGTCACGTCCCTGAGAACGATCCGGCCGGGCGGCGCGCCTTCGAGCGCGCCGATGGAGGCGTCGCCGCCAAGCGCCGCGCCGAGCCGCGGTTCGATCGCCTCGCGCAGAACGCCGCGGCCGGCGGGCGTGCCGAACAGGACGCCGCCGGCGATCGCCGCCGCGACGGCGAGCGCGGCGAGAAGCAAGGCGGATATGATCAGCACACGGCGCATCAGAAAGACTGCCCCAGCGAAATATACAGCTGGAAACCCCGGTCGGTCTCGCGCTTGTCAAGCGGGACGGCGACATCGACGCGGATAGGGCCGACCGGCGTGAAGTAGCGCACGCCGCCGCCCGCGCCCATCATGTAATCCCCTGTGAAATCGGGAAACGAACTGGCGGAGACCGCGCCGGCGTCGAGAAACGCCGCCAGCTGGATTTTCCCGGTGACTTTCACCCGGCCTTCGAACGCGCCCTCGATCACCGAGCGGCCGCCGAGGGGCGAGCCTTCGGGATCGAGATCGCCGATGGCCTGATAGTCGTAGCCCCGCACCGAGGCGCCGCCGCCGGCGTAAAAGCGTTTGTTGGCGGGAAGGCCGAACAGGGTCGAACCGATGGTGCCGCCGAGCCGTCCGCGAAAGGCGGCGGTGAAAATGTCGTCGGGACCAAAATTTATCCTTGTGCGAACCGTCGATTCGATCTGAGTGAAGCTGTCGCTCCCCGTATAGGGCGTCACCGAAAAGGCGGCGCGCACGCCCTTGGTGGGATTGAGCAGGCTGTCCTCGGTGTCCCATGTCGCCGAGATCGGCAGCGACAGGAAATAGGTGCGCTCGTCGCTCGCGTCGGTGCGCAGCTCCGACACCTTGATGCTTGATGTTTCGAAGCCGACCCCGGCCCGCGTCTCCAGCCGGTCGTCGAGCCATTTGCGCGACAGGCCGCCGGCGATTTCGACGGTGCGCGCGTCGTAGGCGTCGGTGGTCTCGTTGATGAAGTTGAGTTCGCCGAACGCGGCGCCCGGAAACCTTGGCAGCGGCTTGGTGAGATCCGCTTCCAGCGACTGCCGCACCTCCGAGCCTTCCATCTCGACGTTCAGCCGTTCGCCGCGGTGGAAGAGATTGCGGTATTCGAAGAACAGCCGCGCCCCGGGCCCTTCCGAGGTCGAATAGGAAAGGCCCACGCCGATGGTGCGGCGCTTTCTTTCTTCGAGCGTCACCAGCACGGGCGCGGCGCCGTCGTCTTCCGGCGCGCCGGGCGCGACGTCGATGGAGCCGAACAGGCCCGTTCCCGCCAGCCGGTCGCGATAGGTGACGAGTTTCGACCGTTCGAACGGTTCGCCCGGCGTCCAGGTCCTGAGCGCGTTGATGTAGTCGTCGCGAGTCTCGTCGGCGCCGTCGATGCGGATGTCGCCGAACGTCGCGTGAGGACCGCTCTCGAAGGTCATCACCGCGGTGGCGACGCCGTCGCCGAGATGCGCCTCGGCGCGTCTGTCGATTATGCGCGCCGCCGGATAGCCCTTGTCCCACAGGCCGGAGAGAAATTTCTGCTGCACCGCTTGCAACGAGGCGCCGTCCGCCGCGCCGTCCGCCTTGACGTCGAGATCGGCGAGCGTCTGCGGCCGGCCGTCGCCCTCGTCCGTGTAGGCGATGCGGTAGTCGGATATATGGAACTTCGGGCCGGGGTCGATGTGAAAGACGACTTTCGGCTTGGCGCCGTCCTCTCCGCGCTCGACGTCGAAACTCACCTTGCCGGCGTAGT
The DNA here is from genome assembly GCA_036337175.1 of Pseudomonadota bacterium. Taxonomy (GTDB): domain Bacteria; phylum Pseudomonadota; class Alphaproteobacteria; order Caulobacterales; family Parvularculaceae; genus Amphiplicatus. The sequence goes on along the minus strand of JAYZEQ010000006.1, from coordinate 20,028 downwards.
AGCCGGCGGCCTGGAGGGCGTTTTCGAGCGGCTCGATGTCAGCGCGCGCGGCGCGGCGCAGCGCCGCCGTGGTCGGATAATCGCGTTTCGCTCCGGCGAGAGTGGAGACGAGCTTCAGGGCGTCGCCGAGGCCGTTCGGCGCGCCGGCGAATTCGACGCGATAGGATTGCGCGCAGGCGAGGCCGGGGATCGCCCAGGCCGCCGCCGCCATGCCGAGAATTCGCCGCCGCTTTCCGGTCAACTCTTTACCCTTCGCCGCCGCTTATACGGTTGAAATTACGGCGCGGTTCGCCTGATCTGGAAAGCATTGGCACGAGGCTGGTAACCATACGCTGAATTGCGGTGACTTGATGACCGCCCATACTGGCCACGGCCGCCCCCATGCGCTAAAGCGCCGTGACCCTGCAACCGTTAAGATGCGTTAAGGACTGCTCATGGCCCACCCGCTCTGCGGCGCCAATCCGGCGACATTATTCTCGGTGACGCAGCGCGCCGGCCTGCCGGAAAAGGCCGGTCCGGCGGCGATGATCGCCCTGTCGGTCGCCGCCCGCTGGCCGTTTTCGACCGCCGAACGGCTTCTCATGGAGAGCCGCCTGCCGAAAGCCGGCGACATGGCGCCGCCGGTGTTCATTCTCGGCCACTGGCGCTCCGGCACCACGCATCTCTACAACATCATGTCGAAGAGCGGCGATTTCGGCTTCGTGCCGCCGGTGGCGACCGGCCTGCCGTGGGACCTTTTCGGCCTCGCCAGGGTCTTCAATCCGCTGCTCGAACGGGCGCTGCCGGAGCACCGCTACATCGACAACATTCCGGTGACCCCGGACAGTCCGCAGGAAGACGAGATCGCCGTCGCCAACATGTCGGACCTTTCCTTCTATCACGGCATCTATTTCCCTCGCGCCTTCTCGGAACTCGTCCGTCGCGGCCTGTTCTTCGACGGCTGCAAGCCGGAAGAGGTCGAGGCGTGGCGCGAGCGTTTCGTCTATCTGATGCGCAAGCTCTACCTGCATCAGGGCGAGAGGCCGCTGCTTATCAAGAACCCGGTCTACACGGGGCGTCTCGCCATGCTGCGCGACATGTTCCCGGACGCGAAGTTCGTGCACATTCACCGCAACCCGTACGATGTTTTCGTCTCTATGCGGAACTTCTACAAGAAACTGTTCGCGGAATTCGCGCTGCAGGGCTACGGTCATGTCGACATCGACGAGACCATTCTCTCCGTCTATGAGCGGATGATGACGGCGCTGGAGAAAGACGCGGCCGAGGTTCCGGCCGACCGTTATATCGAGCTGCGTTACGCCGATCTCGACGCGCGGCCGATGGAGAGCGTCGAAACGGTCTACAAGGCCCTAAACCTGCCCGGATTCGAGGCCGCGCGCCCCAAATTCGAAGCCTATCTTGCGTCCGTCCAAAGCTTCGAGAAGAATAAGTTCGCCTATTCCGACGAGGCGGCGGCCAAGGTGGAATCCCGTCTGGCGCCGTTTCTGGCGAAATGGGCGTATGTGCGGCCGAGTAAAGAGTCAGGGGCGGCGCGCGAGGCGCGCGCCGAAGGCGAGGGGAACGGCCATGACGCGCGGATCGAGGGCGCTGCTTAACTGCGCGGCGGCGGCGCTCGCCGTCGCCTTCGTCGGGTGCGCCCGCGAGGAGGTCGGTCCGGCGAAGTATTCCGCCGAGATGTGCCGCCGCGTCGCGCTGACGGACCAGGTCAGCGGCGAGACGATACGCGGGGCCGAGGATTTCGCGGTCGACAAGGCCCGCGGCCGGCTTTACGTCGCCGCCTACGACCGTCGCGCCGCCGAGCGCGCGGCGCGGAAGAAGGCCATCCTCGTGCCGCAGGGCGGCGTTTATGCAGTCTCTCTCTCCGCGCTTTTCGATCCGCTAACGGATGAAATATCCGCCGCGCCACTGGCGCGGGGCGACGACATCGCCGGCGGCGTGCGGCCGCAGGGCGTTTCCTATGATGCAGCGACGGGCGAGATCGCTTTCATCAATCGCGCCTATCAGCGCATCAATGGCGGCTGGCGGATGACGCCGCGGGTGGAGCGCGTCGGCGCGGACGGCGCGGCGTTCGTCGGAGCCGAAGAACCGGCCCCGTGCTCCGCGAACAGCATCCTTGAGGAGAACGGCAAGGCCATCGTCAGTTTCGATCACGCCGACTGCGGGTTCGGCGCCGGGATCGAGGACGCCTTCAGTCTGAAACGGTCCGGGCTGGTCTCGGCGAAGGGAGATGTTCTTTTCGACGAGGCCGCCTACGCCAACGGGCTGGCGCGCACGCTCGGCGGCGATCTGGTTCTGGCGGCGACGCGCGAAAACGCGCTCCTCGTCATCCGCAATTCTCCGGACGGTCTGGTCGAAGCGGCGCGCATCGCCGTTCCCGGCGGGCCGGATAATCTCAAGATCGCCGACGACGGCGGCGTGGTCGCGGCGGTGCATCCGTCGATGCTGCGCATCTTCCTCAACCGGCGGTTCGGTTTCGGGCATGCGCCGTCGCGAATCGTCAAGGCCGACCCCGACGGCGGCGAAGTGGCGGTGCTGTTCGACGACGAAAGCGGCAAGCTGTTCAGCGCGGCGACGGCGGCGGTGGAGACGGGCGGCCATCTCATCGCCGGATCGGTCACCGACGCGGGCCTGCTCGTCTGCAAGGCGGGCGCGTGACTCTTTCGCTTGTGACAGGCGGCGCCGGATTCGTGGGCCGTCATCTCGTGCGGACGCTGAAGGCGCGCGGCGAGCGGGTCCGGGTGCTCGACCTCGCCCCCGCCGAAAGCGCCGGAGACCTCGAAGGTTCGGTGACCGATCCCGACGCTGCCGCGCGCGCCGTGGAAGGCGTCGATACGGTGTTTCATCTCGCGGGCGACGCGCAGCTCTGGTCGAAAGACAGTTCCGTCTTCGACCGGGTCAATCGCGGCGGGACGCAAATCATGCTTCAGGCGGCGAAGCGCGCCGGCGTGCGACGCTTCGTGCACTGTTCGAGCCTGACGACGCTGGTGGGCGAGCAGACGCCGATCGGAGCGTCGCAGGCGGATGAAACGCGCCGCCCGGCGCGCGCGGAAATGCTCGGCGCCTATCCGCGCTCGAAATTCGACGCGGAGCGGGCCGTGGACGCCGCGGTCGCGGACGGAATGGATGCGGTGATCGCCATACCGACCGAGCCGCTCGGGCCGGGCGACGCCGGACTGACGCCGCCGACGCGAATGATCGTCGATTTCCTCAATGGCGCGACGCCGGCCTATATCGACTGTACGCTCAACTTCGTTCCCGCCGGCAGTCTCGCGGACGGGCTGATCGCGGCGCGCGACCGCGGCCGCAAGGGCGAGCGTTACCTGCTCGGCGGCGAGAACGTTCCGATGCGCCGCCTGCTGGACGCGCTGGAGAAAATCTCCGCCCGCCCGATGCCGTCGACGAGGTTGCCTTACTGGGTGGCGCTCGCCGCAGGCGCGGTCGATACCGGACTCGTGGCGGCGCTAACGCGCAAGCCGCCGAAAGCGCCGCTAACGGGCGTCCGTCTCGCCGGACGGCGCGTGGCGTTCTCGAGCGAGAAGGCGGCGCGCGACCTCGGCTGGCGCGCCGGGCCGTTCGAGCCGGCGCTGGAGGAGACCGTCCGCTGGCTGAAGCAGCAGGGTCTTGCGCGCTGATTACATCTTGTCCCGGATCTGGCCGAGACGGCTGTTGATCTCGAAAATCACCAGCCACATCTCCGTCGTGAAACGCATCAGCAGAATGGCGACGGGCGCCCCGACCGCCGCTCCGAGAATCATCGCCGCCGACTGCTGGCCGCCGATATTGCCGACTTCAACCAGCGCATAGACGATCATGCCGAGCGCCCCGAAGATCGTCAGTACAAGGCTGATATAATAGAAAAACTTGATCACCGTCGGCGCGATGAACCGCTGAAAGCCGAACAGAAACATGAAGCCCCCTTCCGCAACTCCACCCGGTCGCCCCCGGGCGGAACGCTATCACTGCGCCGGAAATCTGCAAGGAGTGCGCCTTAGACGGGTGTCCTAAACAGAGCCGGTTCGCGGGATAGGAGAGCGGAACGGCGGGGCGCGACAATCAGGGGTAGGTGCGGCCCTTCCAGCTTCCGCCTTCGCCGCGCTCGTGCTGCACCGCCGAAAAGATGGTCATAAGCACGTAGAAAAACGCCGCCAGAGGCAGCAGCGCGGCGCGCCAGCCCGCCTGACCATATAACGCCGCGGTCGGACGATAGGTCGCCGCCATGATCGCCCACGCCGCCAGCCCGAAACCGGCCGCCGGCCCGTCATGATGAAAGGGAAAGGCGAGGACCGCGCAGGCGGGTACGAGATAGATAATGGTCATCCCGGCGACCGTTCCGGCGAGCAGCGGCCAGGAATGGCCGAGCTGCGCGAAGGCGGTGCGCGCCACCATCGACCAGAAGGAGGAAAGCTCGCGGTTGTCGCGCAGGCTGCGCGTCTCGTCCTCGGCGAGGCCGAGCCAGATGGGCCGGGGGGCGCCGGCGCCCTCGCGCTTCATGCGTTGCGCCAGCGCGCAGTCGTCGATCAACCGGGTACGGATGGAATCGATCCCTCCCGCCGCCTCCAGCGCATCGCGCCGCGCCAGCATGCAGCCGCCCGCCGCCGCGGCGACGCTGCTTTCCGGGTCGTTGACGCGCGGGAACGGGTACAGCTTCTGGAAGAAATAGACGAAGGCGGGGGCGAGCAGCCCGCCCCAGAACCCCCGCGCGTCGAGCCGCGCCATCAGCGAGACGAGGGCGAGCCCTTCGGCTTCGGCCTTTGCGACGAGCCGGCGCAGCGCATCCGGCGCGAAAACGATGTCGGCGTCGCACAGAAGCAGATAGCGGGCGTCCGGCGCCGTTGCGCGCGCATGGTCGACGCCGGCGCGCTGCGCGGCGAGCTTCCCGGTCCAACCCGGCTCCAGCGGCGGCGCGGCGATAATGTCGAGCCGTCTCGCCCCGCCTTCGCCCGCCCGGCGGGCGATGTCGGCGGTGCCGTCGGTCGAGGCGTCGTCGACAATGACGAGCGTGAACGCGCCCGGATAGTCGCTCGCCATATGCGCGGCGACGGCTTCGGCGATGGAAGCCGCCTCGTCGCGGGCGGGAATGACGGCGACGACCGCCGGCCACGCCGCCGGCGCAGGGGAGTCGCCGAGCCGTTCGGCCGCGCGCCAGTAATCGGCCCGCCAGAAAGCGAGATAAATCCATGAGGCGAGGGCGAGGAAGGCGAGGAATGTCAGCATGATGGGGCCGGAGCCTAGGCCCGCGCCGAGGCTTCGCCAAGCGGGGCCGAAGGCCGCGCCCGGGGAGTTTGCGGGCGTCATGGAAAACCCTTAAAGCTCGCCCCATGACAGCGCTGGCGGACATTCAGGAACGGCCCGAGGCGAGCCCCGAGACCCCCTCGGGGAAGGGCGCGGCCGACGAGAATTTTCCGGTCGGCTCGTTCCTGCTGCCGAAGCGGCTGCGGCCGCATGTGGCGAAATTTTACGCCTTCGCCCGCGCCATCGACGATATCGCCGACAACGGCGCGCTTTCACCGGACGAGAAGATCGCGCGCCTCAAGGCGTTCGACGCGGCGCTGAAGGGCGAGCCCGGCTATGGCGCGGAATACGAAAAAGCGCACGCCCTTCGCGAGAGCATGAAAGAGACGGGCGTGCCGACGCAGCACGGGTCCGACCTCATCGCCGCCTTCGTGCAGGACGCGGTTAAGCTGCGCTACGCCACCTGGGACGAACTTCTCGGCTATTGCGCGCTGTCCGCCAATCCGGTCGGCCGCTACCTGCTCGACCTGCACGGCGAAGACAAATCCGGCTACGGATATTCGGACGCGCTGTGCACGGTGCTGCAGATCGTCAATCACCTGCAGGACTGCGGCGACGACCGCAAGGCGCTCGACCGCGTCTACATCATCGGCGGCTGGCTCGCCGAGGAGGGCGGCGCCGTCGAGGATCTCGACAGGCCGGCGACGAGCCCGGCGCTGCGCCGGGTCATGGACCGGATGCTGGACGGCTGCGAGGCGCTGATGGTCGATGCGAGGAAACTCCCGGCGGCGCTCAGGAGCAAAAGCCTCGCGATGGAATCGGCGGTGATCGTCAACCTCGCCGTGCGGCTGATCGCGCTCTTGCGCAAGGGCGATCCGCTCGCCTCGCGCGTCGCGTTGTCGAAGCTCGACTTCGCGGCGGCGGGAGTGGGCGGCGCGGCGACCGGCTTCTTCGCCGCCGGAACCAAGGCGGGACCGGCGCGATGACGGCGGCGTCCCTGTCGATCGAAGAGGCGCGCGCCCACGCCGAAGCGACGGTGAAGCGTTCCGGCACGTCGTTCGCCGCCGGCATGCGGATTCTTTCCAAGCCGCGCCGCGACGCCATGCACGCGGTCTACGCTTTCTGCCGCGAGGTCGACGACATCGCCGACTCCGACGCGGACGTGGCCGAAAAGCGCGTGCAGCTCGCCGGCTGGCGTTCGGAAATCGACCGGCTCTATCAGGGCCGGCCGCAATTCCCGACCGGCGTCGCGCTGCTCGAACCGGTGCGCGCCTTCGGGCTCGAAAAAAACGAATTCATCCTGATGATCGAGGGCATGGAGATGGACGCCGAGGGCCCCATCGTCGCCCCGACGATGGAGACGCTATTCGCCTATACGCGCCGCGTCGCCGGATCGGTCGGGATGCTCTCCATGCCGATCTTCGGCGCTCCCAGGAGCGAGGCGTCGGAGCGTTTCGCGCTGGCGCTCGGCGACGCCTTTCAGCTCACGAACATTCTGCGCGACGTCGGCGAGGACGCCGCCATTGGGCGGCTCTACCTGCCGCTGGAGCTGCTCGAAAAATACGACGCGCCGCGTTCGCCCGGCTGGATCGTCGGCGCTGAGGGCGTGCGCCTCGTCGCCCGAGATGTCGGCGAAATCGCCAAGAAGAAATTCGCGGAAGCGCGCGAGGCGCTGAACGGGCTCGACTGGCGCGCCGTGCGCCCGGCGCTGCTGATGATGGGCGTCTACGAGGCTTATCTGAAGAAGCTTGAAAAGCGCGGATGGGAGAAAGTCGGGACGCCGCTGTCGCTTTCGAAACCCGCCAAGCTGGCGATCTCCGCGCGCTGGTTCTTCGCGCCGCGGCTGAAAGGGTAGCGGGCGTGAGCATCGGCGAGCGGGCATATTTTTCAGGGGCGGCGCTCTCCCCCGAAGCGCTGCGGGATGAATTCCAGAAGGAAATGCCGGGGGCGGTCATAGCTCACAATGCGGCGCCGCCGGGACTGTTGATCGTTCAGAGCTTTCTGCCTCCAGAACAATGCCGAACCATCATCAGCGAGTGCGCGCAACGTAAGGGGCAAAGCGGACGAGTTCTGACTTCGGAGGCGGGTGGGGGCGTATTGTCTCGCGAAGTCGAAAGCAGGACAGTGGATGATCTTGCGGCGGACGCGCTCAGCGTCGATGTCGACCGGCTGACGCTTGCAGCTTTCACCCTGTTCGTCGCCCGTCATTTCGCAAGAGCGATCGAATGGTTCGAGAAGCCAAAAATTTTACGTTATCGCGAAGGCGGCGAGTATTACGCCCATGCCGACGCCTATAACTGGCAGCCGGAAGAAAAGCGCTGGCGGCGTGTCACCAATCGGGATTTCAGCCTGCTCATTTACCTCAATGAGGATTTCGAAGGCGGCGAGCTGGAGTTCAAATATCTCAACTACCGGATTGCGCCGAAGGAAGGTCTTCTTGTCGCGTTTCCGTCCGACTGGCGCTACGCCCATGCGGCGCTGCCGGTGAAGCGTGGGGTCAAGCACACCATTGTTTCCTTCGCCGCCGCCAAGGATAGTCCGCGCGTCGACAAGCCGCCGCCCAACAATCTGATAAGGCTCTGAAGGCGATGCCGACCGTTCACATCATCGGCGCCGGACTTTCCGGCCTCGCCGCCGCCGCCGCGCTCGCCGAGCGCGGGATAAAGTCGGTCGTATACGACGCGGCGGGACATGCGGGCGGACGCTGCCGGTCGTTCTACGACAGGACGCTCGACCGCACGATCGACAACGGCAACCACCTCATCATGTCGGGCAACCGTCATGCGCTCGACTACCTGAAACGCGTCGGGGCCAAGGACCCGCTGATCGGGCCGGAAGACGCTTCCTATCCGTTCGTGGACATCAAAACCGGCGAGCGCTGGACCGTGCGGATCAATGACGGGCCGATTCCCTTCTGGGCGTTCGACAAAAAGGCGCGCGTGCCGGGTACGAATCTTCTCGATTACGTCAAGGCGGCGGGGATCGCGCTCGCGAAGCCACACCAGACGGTCGCGGACGTGGTCGACGCCAAAAGTCTTCTCTATGCGCGGTTCTGGGAGCCGCTGACGCTCGCCGCGCTCAACACCACGCCGCAGATCGGGCAGGGGAAACTGCTCTGGTCGGTGATCCGCGAGACGTTCCTGCTTGGCGGCGAGGCGTCGCGCCCGCTGGTGGCGCGCGAAGGGCTCGGCCCGTCCTTCATCGACCCCGCCGTCGCCTATCTCGCCTCCAGGGGGGCGGCGGTTCTGCTCAACAGGCGGCTCCGCGCCCTGTGGATCGACAACGGGTGCGTGACGAGCCTCGACTTCCCCGAAGGCAAGGTCGACGTGAACGACGGCGACGAGGTGATTCTCGCCGTGCCGCCGTCGCGCCTCAAACAGTTGATGCCGGAACTCGATCCGCCCGACGACAACGCCTCGATCCTCAACGTGCATTACCGCACGCCGGCGCCGGTGCCGCCGGAAAAGCTCGGCGGCTCGCCCTTCATCGGCATGGTCTCGTCGGACGCGCAATGGGTGTTCGTGCGCGACGATGTGGTTTCGCTGACTGTGTCAGCTTCGCACGCCATCGGCATGGACGAGGTCCCGAACGCGAAAGTCGTCGACGATCTCTGGCGCGAAACGCAGATCGGCCTGGGGCTCGGCGACACGCCCTATGAGGCGGTGCGCGTCATCCGTGAACGGAGGGCGACGCCCGACCAGTCGCCGGCCGGCGCGGCGAAGCGCCTGAAAGCGGAGACGAAGGTCGCGAACCTGACCCTCGCCGGGGATCACACGGATACGGGCGTGCCGGCGACGATCGAGGGGTCAATACGGTCGGGGGACAAGGCGGCGGGTGTTGTGGCGGGAAGAATGCTCTAGGGGCGAGCAGCTCGGCATTGTTCGAACAAGAACCCAATGTCAGGCAAGCCCCATAGCAAGAAGGCCGCGATGAGAAGCGCGATAATCGCCCATGGCATTTGTCGCAAAAGCAAGGTCATCGGGCTTTCGGGAACAAGGTTACAAAGGGTTCCGAATACAAATCCTAAGATCGTCATGGCTGGGATCATCTTCGGAAAAACAGGATGCCGGTATATCCACTCCAGCCCGCGAGTGACATTGCAATCAGGCGATGCCGTCAAGAAGCAGGCGAAAACGTAACTGCCCACGGCCATGAGGACATTTACGAGGAACATCAGGAGTGCGAATTGGACGCCGGTATAAAAACTCAGCTTTTTCATAATGTACTCTTGGGAAGCACGCTAAGTCGGTGCCACTATACATTCATTATTTCTCATTGGGTAATCGCTGGCGCGATGATGCTGGACGGTTGAGCCATCGATTCTTCGTGGAGCCATAGCCTGTCGGCGACGGCTCCTCGGGATGAAGACTTTTGTTCTTGGACGGGCTGCAACATACTCTTCTTCATCCTGAGGAGCCCTGACGAAGTCAGGGCGTCTCGAAGGATTGGGAAGAACGCGCAAGAGCCTATAGCGACATGACCTCCGGCCGCTTCATCGCCGTCATCTGCGGCCTCAAGTCCGAGGCCGCCGCCGTGCGCGCCGCGTCGTCGTCGGGGGCGCTGCGCATCGGCGTTTCGGGCGCGTCGGCGCAGCGGGCCGAGGCGCTGGCGAAGGACTTCTGCCGGGACGGGGCGAAAGCGGTCCTGTCGGTCGGAGTCTCCGGCGGACTCGCGCCTTCGCTCCAGCCGGGGGACCTTCTGATCGGCGAAACGGTCCGCACAAGGACGGGCGAGGAGTTTTCCGCGAACCCGAACCTGCTCGCCGCTATCGCCCTCGAATCCGTGGCGACGACGATGCAGCGCGCCGTCCTGTTCGGCGCCGACGAGATCGTCGCGACCGCCGCCGCCAAGCGCCGGCTGTACGACCGGTACGACGCGGCGGCGGTGGACATGGAAAGCCACGGCGCGGCGCGGGCGGCGCGCATGGCGGGGATACCCTTCGCGGCGGTGCGCGCCATAGCCGACCCCGCCTCGCGCGCGCTTCCCGAAGCGGCGCTGCACGCCGTCACGCCGGACGGCGGAACGAAGGTGATGTCCGTCTTATGGGCCTGCGCGAAATCGCCGGGACAGTTCCCGGCGATTTTGCAGTTGGGATCGGATTCGGAAGCGGCGCTGAAAAGCCTACGCGGCGGCCTCGGCGGGCTGCTTCGCCGCCTTCTTTTCAGCCTCGATCTTTGACATCTGCTCTTCGACGATCTTCTCGTGGACGTTGACCGCCTTGCGCGCGTTCGAGAGGTCGATCTCCGGCGCCATCGGGCCTTCGGTCTTGATTTTGAACATCGACGAGAGCCGGAACATCTTCATCGGGTTCTTCACCGCGTCCATCGCCGCCGTCGGCTCGTAGCCGCAGTGCGCCATGCAGTTCGAGCACTTCTCGTACTTGCCGGTGCCGTAGCTGTCCCAGTCGGTGGTCTCCATCAGCTCCTTGAACGACGAGACGTAGCCCTCGCCGAGCAGGTAGCAGGGTTTCTGCCAGCCGAACACGTTGCGGGTCGGCGAGCCCCACGGCGTGCAGTGATATTCCTGGTTGCCGGCGAGGAAGTCGAGGAACAGGGTCGAGTGCGACAGGTTCCACTGGCGCCCGCGCTCCTTGCCGATGCGGAACACGTCGCGGAACATGTTCTTGGTGCGCTCGCGCGACAGGAAGTGCTCCTGGTCCTCGGCGCGCTCATAGGCGTAGCCCGGCGAGATCGAGATGTTGACGCCGAGGTCGGTGGCGAAGTCGAGATAGTCGGCGACCTGCACCGGCGTCATGTTGTTGAAGATCGTCGCGTTGACGTTGACCTGGAAGCCCTTCGCCTGCGCCGCCTTGATGGCCTTGACGGCGATCTGGAAGGTGCCCTTCTGGTCGACGGCGCGGTCGTGCTCTTCTTCGAGCCCGTCGAGATGCACTGAGAAGAACAGGAACGGCGACGGCTTGAACAGGTCGAGCTTCTTTTCCAGCAGCAGCGCGTTGGTGCACAGCGACACGAACTTCTTGCGCGCCACGATGCCCTCGACGATCTCGCCGATCTCCTTGTGGATCAGCGGTTCGCCGCCCGGAATGGCGACGACGGGCGCGCCGCATTCGTCGACCGCGTCGAGGCATTCTTGCACGGTGAGCCGCTTGTTGAGGATCGGCGCGGGGTAATCGATCTTGCCGCAGCCGGGGCAGGCGAGATTGCAGCGGAACAGGGGTTCGAGGAACAGCACGAGCGGGTAACGCTTGTTGCCCATCAGCGTCTGCTTCATGACGTAGGCGCCGACACGAGCCTGTTGATGCAGCGAAACACCCATTTTTATCTCCGTACAGTGACGGCTTTGGCCGCCGTTATAATCTAGACTCGGCTGTTCAGGCGGTTTCCACGGCCCAGGCGTCCATGGCGTCCTTCGGACGCGGCACGTCCGCGAGTTCGCGCGGCAGTTTGAAGTGGACGTTCTCCTCGACGCCGTCGAGCGTCTCGACGCTCACCGAGCGCCACTCGCGGATGCGGGCGATCGCTTCCTGCACCAGCGTTTCGGGCGCCGAGGCGCCGGCGGTGACGCCGACTTTCTCGACGCCGTCGAACCATTCCGGCTTCAGCATGGTCGCGTCCTCGATGAGGTAGCTCGGCACGCCGAAATTCTCGCCAATTTCGCGCAGGCGGTTGGAATTCGAGGAGTTGTGCGCGCCGACCACGATGAGAAGGTCGACCTGCTTCGCCATCTGGATCACCGCCGTCTGGCGGTTCTGCGTCGCGTAGCAGATGTCGCGCGTGTCCGGCCCGACGATGTTCGGGAAGCGCTTCCTCAGCGCCGCGATCACGTCCTTGGTGTCGTTCACGGACAGGGTCGTTTGCGTCACGAACGCGACGCGGTCGGGGTCGGCGACTTCCAGCGCATCGACCTCGTGGACTTCGGAAAGAACATGCACCGTGCCGGGAATCTGTCCGAGCGTGCCTTCGACTTCCGGGTGGCCGATATGGCCGATCAGGACGATGTCATAGCCGCGCTCGGCGTAGCGGCGGCCTTCCTTGTGCACCTTGGTGACGAGCGGGCAGGTCGCGTCGATGACGTCGAGCGTCCTGAACTGGGCGCCGTCCTCGACCTTCTTGGAAACGCCGTGCGCGGAAAAGATGGTCACCGCGCCGGTGGGAATCTCGTCCACTTCCTCGACGAAGATCGCGCCGCGCGCCCTGAGCGTATCGACCACCCGCTTGTTGTGGACGATCTCGTGGCGGACATAGACCGGCGCGCCGTATTTCTCGAGGGCGCGCTCGACGATGTCGATAGCCCGCTCGACGCCAGCGCAAAAACCGCGCGGCTGAGCCAGAATAACCCTCAGCGACTGCTTCGGTTCAGCCATTCACTCGACCCCTCGATAGCTGCTGCGCCCGAAACCCCGCGTATCCGGGCGAGCGGCTTTTATTTCACGGCGGGAAAGGGGCGGCAACCGCGCCGTCCGTTTCCGGGATTCCCCGCTCTATAGCCTGCTCTGCGCTGCACTGCAAAACACGGATTGGTCAGAACGGTTACAGCCGGCCGGGGCCGGGCAAGGGTAGGGTTGGCGCGGCTTTGACCCTCGTGTAGCGTCCCGGCGGGGCGTCGTCGGGTAAAGGGGCGGTAATGTTCGGGTCGATTTTCAGGAAATTTGCGCCGGAAGACAAAGATCTGGCGGCGGAAGGCCAGTGGCCGGTCGCTGGCATCGAGGCGGCGCTGAAAAAGCAGTTCGAGTCCGTCGATCATCTCGGCGAGGACGACGGGTTCAGCGTCTACGGCGTCAGCGATCGGGGGGTGAATTTCATCGTCGCCCTGATCGCGCCGGTTGAAGGACGGGTCGCCGAGCTCGCCTTTCTCGCCCGCTTTTCTGGTTTTCCGGTGGACGACGGCATGGTCGCCTCGATCAACCGCAACCTGCATCTCAGCGTCGCGGGCATGGAGGAGGGCGACCTTTACCTGCTCGCCGGCGTCCAGGCGGCGGGCGTGTTCAGGGAAGACACGTTTCTTCTGCTTCTCGAAGCCTGGCGGCGCGACCTGATGATCGTGCTGCACGCCCTCAGCGGCGAGCCGTCGATTTTGCATGCGTTCCCGGCCGCCCGGCTCGAACGGGCGCGGCAATTCGCGACCAACGCCGCCCCGGAAGCCTATGAGGGCGAACCTGTAAAGGCGCCGGATCTGCTCAAGGCCTATCTCGGTTCCGGCCCGTCGCTCGCCATGTGCGAGGAGTGCGGCGGGCGCGGCAAGCGCGGCTTCGTCGCCCGGACCTGCGAGGACTGTTCGGGGTCGGGCTTCGTCACGCAGCGGCCGAGCCGCGCGGGCCGGTAGCGGTTCGGCCATTGAGCCTTCGCGCCGGGCCGTTTAAGGACCGCCGCAAGTCACCACGGATCGCTCATGACCAGTTCCGACCAGGCTTTCGACAGCCTCATCCGGGAGACCGCCGGACTCGTGGAAAGCGCGCTCGACGGATTTCTGCCCCGCCGCGACGGGCCGCTCGGGCGCGTCGTCGACGCCATGCGCCACGGCGCCCTCGACGGCGGCAAGCGGCTGCGCCCGTTCCTGCTGGTCGCCGCCGCCGACATGTTCGACTGTCCGCGCGCCCGTTCGGTGCGGGCGGGCTGCGCGGTGGAGATGATCCACTGCTATTCGCTGATCCATGACGATCTGCCGGCGATGGACGATTCCGATCTGCGTCGCGGGCGCCCTTCTGTACACAAGGCGTATGACGACGCGACGGCGATCCTCGCCGGCGACGCGCTGCTGACCCAGGCGTTCGAAATCCTCGCCGAGAAAGAGACGCATCCAAACGCCGAGGTGCGCTGCGCGCTGGCGCTGGAGCTCGCCCGCGCCTCCGGCAAGGTCGGCATGGTGGGCGGCCAAATGATCGACATCTACGCCGAGCAGAAGACGTTCGATCTCGCCGGCATCGAGGAGCTGCAGCGGCTCAAGACCGGCGCGCTGATCCGCTTCTCGGCGGTAGGCGGCGGCGTTGTCGGCGAGGCGAGCGCGGCGGAAGTCGCGGCGCTCGCCGACTACGCCGAGGATCTCGGGCTCGCCTTCCAGATTGTCGACGACCTTCTCGACGCGTTCGGCGACGCCGAGGCGCTCGGCAAGCCGGTGGGGCAGGACGCCGACATGGACAAGGCGACGTTCGTCAAACTGCTCGGCGCCGAAGGCGCCCGCGATAAGGCGAAAGAGCTGGTCGCCAGCGCCAAGGCGCATCTCGACCGCTTCGGCCCGCGAGCCGAACCGCTGAAAGGAGCGGCCGATTTCGTCTTCAGGCGGAAGAACTAGGCGCCGCGTCCGGGTTCCGTCTTCGGGCGGGCTAGTCTGGAAAACGCTCCACATGCGTTTCCGCCGTGCGGCCGAAGTATAACGCCCTGCGGCCGGCGAACGACACAATGTAGCCCGCGCAGCCGGCGTCCGCCGCCTTCTTGCAGAAGCCCTTGTACGTGTAGCCGGGAGCCTGCTGCTGCGCTTCCCTGATGGCCGCCTGCATGAGCGCGGCGTCGAACGCCGGGGCGACCGGCGTTTCCGCTCTGTGGGTCGATAATTCGACGCTCTGGCCGTCCGGAAGGTAGTAAGTCGCCGTCTCACGCCGAAAATCCACGGCGTAACTTTCAAAGCCTTCCTCCATCAGCGTTCTGACGATTTGGGGAAAGCTCATCGCGCCGGTTTCGGCGCCGTCGAGACAGGTGCGGGCGGCTGTTTTCTGGCGGTCGTTCATCTGCCTTCTCCGTGATGCGCTGTGCTGGGTTACTTGAGCGGAATTGCGGTCATGCGGTTGCGCTCGGCCATGCGTTTGAGGAGCCTTTCCAGAGTCGTGCGTTCGGTCGGGGTCAGACAGCCGAAGAACTCCGCATCGTTGCGGTCGGCGAGGTCGGCGAGTTTCGGCGTCAGGCTTACGCCTTGCCGCGTGAGGGCGAGCGTTTGCGCGCGGCCGTCCTCGGCGCTCGCCCGGCGCTCAACCAGCGACTTGGCGATCAGCCTGTCGGCGAGCTTGGTGATGGCGCCCCGCGTCATGCCCATCTCTTCGGCGAGGCGGCTGGGCGGCGTCGGCTCCTTGTTGTAGAGCGCCCGCAACAGGCACCATTCGGCGACCGTCACGCCCTTGCCGGCGAGCTTGCCCGCGAATGAATAGGAGACATGGTTCGACACCATTCTCAGCCAGAAGCCGAGATGCGCCGTGAGCTGAGAAACGGATGAGCCGGGCATGAGGACCTCGATCTTGGATGCGGGATACGCCAATATAGTTTCCTAGTCAACTATATTTGCCGCGCCTGGAGGCTAGCGAGGCGCGTTCTTCTTCTGTCCGTCGCGATTCCCCAAGCGGGCGACCGGCGTAATCCTCTGTAAACAAACGAATTTCGCCGAAAAGCGGGGATAAGTTTCCGCCGCTTATCCCCGGATCGTCCGGCGCGCTTATTCTTCTGTCGCGGGCGGCTGCGCCCGGTGGAAGGAAACCGGCGATGAGAATTCAACGGACGATGTCGGCGGCGGGAAAGGACCGAGGACCTTCTGCGAACGCCGCCTTCGCGGCCGGATCGCGCGAAAGTCGGCTGCGGGCCGCGCAGGGCCTGCCGGAGCCGACGGGCGCGAAAGCATGTTCCGCGCGAAACGCGGCGCGTGCGGCGTCAATTCCTGAGAGAAACGCCGAGCATGGCTTCAAGCTCGGCGATCGCCGGCCCGACGTCCCCGAACGGAACCTTGATGGTCGCCATGCCCATGTCCCGCGCCGGTTTCAGGTTGATGCCGAGATCGTCGAGGAACACGCAGGCCGAAGGGGAAACGGCGAGCGCCGCGCACATCATTTCATAGATGCGCGGCTCCGGCTTCCTGACGCCAGCCTTCGACGATTCGATGACATGATCGAAATGCGCCAGCACGCGGTCGACCTCGTCTTTCTTCTCGGCGGCGGCCAGCATCGCCTTGGTGTCGAGCTTCGGCAGGTTGTTGGTGATGCAGCCTGTCCTGAATCCGGCCCGCTTCACCCGGACCAGCGCCTCGATCATCTCGGGGCGCAGCGTCATGGCGAGAAGGGAGACGAGCGTCGCGCCGCGCACCTCGAAACCGGCGGCTTTCGTTTCCGCCGCGAACAGCGCGTCGAACTCCTCGAGCCCGATTTCGGCGCGTTCGTAGCGCGCCCAGGCGTTCGCGTGATGGTTCTCCTTGATGACGCCGCCGAGAAACCGTTCGGGGAGGCCGTTCTCGCGCTCGAACACGGCGAAATGTTCGACCGGAGACGTCGTGAACACGCCGCCGAAATCGAAAATGACCGCTTTGATCGCGCCCATCTACGCCGCGCCCGCTCTCGGCGCCCAGGCGAGCGCCTCATCAGTGAAAACGTCGCCGGTCGGAACGAGGCCGGAGGGGTCGTCGAAGCCGCCGATATAAAGGTGCGTTTCGCCCGGCCATTTCGCTCCCTGATAGGAAAGGGGCGATCCGCATACGGAGCAGAAGCTTCGCGTGACGCCGGTCGAACTTTCGCGCGTTCGGCGCGCCGCGCCCGACCACGTCACCTGACCGTCAAGGAAACCGACGAATGTCGAGAAAGGCGCGCCGGTCGCCTTGCGGCAGTCGTTGCAGTGGCAGTTGCCGACGAATTTCGGCGCGCCGCGCGCCTCGAACCGCGCCGCGCCGCACTGACAGCCGCCGCGTCTCGCCTGATCGTTCACCGCCATAGGGCGCTCTCCTCATGAACCTCGCCGGTCGGTTTGAAAGCGGAGGGCATGTCGAACGCGCCGAGATGGAGATTGATCTCGTCCGGCGACGAGTCGCCGCGAAAGCCTATAGGGCTGCCGCAGCGCATGCAGAAAAGCCGCTCGGCGCCGGGCGAGGAGGCGTAGGATTCCGCCTGCCGCTCGAACGTCACGGCCTCGCGCGGATAGTCGACAAAGGTTGCGAAGGCGGCGCCGGTCGCCTTGCGGCAGTCGTTGCAGTGGCAGTTGACGACGAGCAGCGGCGCGCCGCGCGCAGTGAACCGCACGGCCCCGCAGCGACAGCCGCCGGTCCTGATTTCCTTCTTGCTGTTCGCCATGGCTTATCCCCGGCGCTGCGTCACCGCGTAGAGAGATACGGCGGCGGCCGTCGAAACGTTGAGGCTTTCAATAGCCCGCGCGATGGGAATGCGAAACAGTCCGTCGCAGGTGGAGGCGACGAGCTGGCGAAGCCCCGCGCCCTCGGCTCCGAGCACCAGCGCCACCGGCCGGTCGGCCGGCATGGCGGCGAGATCTTTGTCCGCTTCGCCGGAAAGCCCGGCGCAGAAATAGCCGAGCCCTTTCAGCGCCTCGAGGGCGCGCGCCACATTGACGACGTCGACGCACGGCACGATTTCGACCGCGCCCGCCGCCGCCTTGGCGAGCGCGCCGGCGAGCGGCGGCGTGCGCCGGTCCTGCACGATGATCGCGCGCGCGCCGAACGCCGCCGCCGAGCGGAAGATGGCGCCGATATTCTGCGGGTCGGTGATCTGGTCGAGCACCACGACGGGCC
The DNA here is from genome assembly GCA_036337175.1 of Pseudomonadota bacterium. Lineage (GTDB taxonomy): Bacteria > Pseudomonadota > Alphaproteobacteria > Caulobacterales > Parvularculaceae > Amphiplicatus. The sequence goes on along the minus strand of JAYZEQ010000006.1, from coordinate 2,352 downwards.
TGTTGCTTCCGTCCGGCGCGCAGGTTTCCTTCAGGCGGGACCGCGGCAGGTCGGCGACCATCGCGGCGAGGCCCTGATGCACGGCGCCTTCGTGCAGCACGGCGTCGATGGCCTCGAGCGACGAGCCCGTCGCGGTCGCGAGGCGCGCCTGCGGGACGCGCTGGCTGCGCAACCACTCGGCGCCGCTGGTCGTGGCGAGCAGCCGCTTGATCTGGCGCTCGGGGTTCTTCAGCGCCGCGACCACGGCGTGGCGTCCGTAGATCCACAGCTGCGGCGCGCCGCCGGCGCGGATTTCTGCGCGCGAGGTCGGACGCTTGTCGGGGCGCTTGCCTTGCGGTCTTTCGCGGCTATCCGGCCGGCCGCTCTCATGCGCGCCGCGCGTTTCGGGCCGGGCGCCCTTGTCCGCAGCGCCGGTTCGCTCGCGCGCGTCGGTCCGCGCCTGACGGCGGCCGCGCGGCTGCTCGCGCTTCGCCTCGGCGCGGTCGCCGGCCTGCGTGCCGGGCCGGCCGGGACGGGAAGGAGCGTCGCCGCCTTTCCGCGCGATATCGTCGTCGCGCCGGCGAAAGGGTTTGCCGGCGCGCGTTTCGCCGCGCGCCCTGTCGTCCTGTTTGCGTTGAGGCCGTTCGCCGCGGCGGTCCGGCCGTCCCCCGTGCTTGCCCGGTTTCCGGTTTTTCATATGGCGGCAGGGGTTAGCGCCTTTTCGGGACGAAGGGAACGGCTCCGTTCTGCGGTTGCGGACCCGCCCGGCGTCGATTATAGAGCCCGCTCTCCCCGTCAGGTCAGGCGCTCCCGCGAATGGACTGGCGATTTGCCGCCCGGCGAACCGGCGCGGTCCCGTGGAGGGGTGGGAGAGTGGCTAAATCCAGCAGACTGTAAATCTGCCCGCTTCGGCGTACGGTGGTTCGAATCCACCCCCCTCCACCATTATATCTGTCGCGGCTGTGCGCTTCGCGCGCTTCCGATAGGGCCGCCTGATCGGCCGGCGCGCAGTCGTGCTTTCGAACCCTGCGGTTCGAAGTTTCTCTATCCGGCTCACCGTCGCCATCGCTCTCGACCTCGGCGAGCCAGGTTTATTCCGGACCTCGTGCGTTTGTGACTTGGAGAAGCCGGGCGTCCGCACGAATTGGAACGGCAGTTTCGCACGCCGCAAAAGACGGACCATACAAAAGTATACGTCAGGGCGACGCTCGTAGAATGTTCGGGCGGGCGATTTCCGTCTTTGATGCCGGCGCAGCGCTCATGGAGCAGGAATCTTGAAAAACAGCCCGCCGAACGCCGTTCCCTCGCGCCGCGACGTCATGATCGGCGCCGCAAGCCTCGCGGTCGGGGCGAGCCTCGCCGCTTCCGCCCCCGCTAACGCAAAACCCAATTCAGCATCCCCAAAAGGAGTCCAGCGCATGAGCACCATTACAACCAAGGACGGCGTGGAAATTTTCTACAAGGATTGGGGGTCCGGCCAGCCCATCGTGTTCAGCCACGGCTGGCCGCTCTCGGCGGACGACTGGGACGCGCAGATGCTGTTCTTTGTGAACCAGGGCTTCCGCGTCATCGCCCACGACCGGCGCGGCCACGGACGTTCGAGCCAGGTCGACAGCGGCCACGACATGGATCACTACGCTGACGATCTCGCGGCGCTGACGGCCCATCTCGATCTCAAGGACGCCGTCCATGTCGGTCATTCCACCGGCGGCGGCGAGGTGGTTCACTACATCGCCCGCCACGGCGAACGCCGCGTCGCGAAAGCGGCGATCATCAGCGCGGTGCCGCCGCTGATGGTGAAGACCGAAGCCAATCCGGGCGGGCTCCCCAAGGAAGTTTTCGACGGCCTCCAGGCGCAGCTCGCCGCCAACCGGTCCCGGTTCTACTACGAGATCGCTTCAGGGCCCTTCTACGGATACAACCGGCCCGGCGCGAAGCCTTCCGAAGCGACGGTCTGGAACTGGTGGCGCCAGGGCATGATGGGCGGCGCCAAGGCGCATTACGACGGCGTCGTCGCTTTCTCCCAGACCGACTTCACCAGAGATCTGAAAGAAATCAGCGTGCCGGTGCTGGTGATGCACGGCGACGACGATCAGATCGTTCCGTATGCTGATTCTGCGCCGCTTTCGACGAAGCTGCTGAAGAACGGCGTGCTGAAGACCTACAAGGGATTCCCGCACGGCATGCCGACCACCGAGGCGGAAACCATCAACGCCGACCTTCTGGCGTTCATCCGCAGCTAGGCTTCGCCTGAAAACGCGCGGCCCGGCGGACGGCGTTTCCGTTCGCCGGGCCGGCCCCAACAGGCGAGGTCAACCGGGGCGGGGCGGGGGCGGTACACCCCCCGCTGTACGCCCCCCCCCGTCCGGGCGC